>NZ_CAKKLV010000022.1 GCF_918698115.1 Peribacillus sp. Bi96 | reverse complement strand
TCAAGATGAGATTTCCCATGGCGCAAGCTAGTAAGATCCCTGAAAGATGATCAGGTTGATAGGTCAGAGGTGGAAGCGTGGCGACATGTGGAGCTGACTGATACTAATAGATCGAGGACTTAACCAACGCTTTTTGAAAAATGAAATACCTTCTTATTATCTAGTTTTGAAGGAATGAAAATTCTTCAAAAATGAATATAGTCTGGCAATGATGGCGAAGAGGTCACACCCGTTCCCATTCCGAACACGGAAGTTAAGTTCTTCAGCGCCGATGGTAGTTGGGGGTTTCCCCCTGTGAGAGTAGGACGTTGCCAGGCTATTCATTTAAATCTTTAAATGGGTTTAAGGAAACATAATATTATTCCGCAGTAGCTCAGTGGTAGAGCATTCGGCTGTTAACCGAACGGTCGTAGGTTCGAGTCCTACCTGCGGAGCCATATGCTTCCATAGCTCAGTAGGTAGAGCACTTCCATGGTAAGGAAGAGGTCAGCGGTTCGAATCCGCTTGGGAGCTTCCCAATCTATCTATGAACACAAAAGTCCGGCCCGTTGGTCAAGCGGTTAAGACACCGCCCTTTCACGGCGGTAACACGGGTTCGAATCCCGTACGGGTCACCATTTTCAACTCATTAATATGGAGGATTAGCTCAGCTGGGAGAGCATCTGCCTTACAAGCAGAGGGTCGGCGGTTCGATCCCGTCATCCTCCACCATTATATTCATTATTTGCCGGTGTAGCTCAACTGGTAGAGCAACTGACTTGTAATCAGTAGGTTGGGGGTTCAAGTCCTCTTGCCGGCACCATTTACAACCATATATTGCGGAGGGGTAGCGAAGTGGCTAAACGCGGCGGACTGTAAATCCGCTCCTTTGGGTTCGGCAGTTCGAATCTGCCCCCCTCCACCATTTTAATGAAAATCCTGTGGATCAGTTATATATTCTCTATATTAGGGAAATATATGATTACCACTTTTTATTTTGTTGAATATTAATGATACATATCATATTATTGGGCTATAGCCAAGCGGTAAGGCAACGGATTTTGATTCCGTCATGCGAAGGTTCGATCCCTTCTAGCCCAGCCATTTGCGGAAGTAGTTCAGTGGTAGAATACAACCTTGCCAAGGTTGGGGTCGCGGGTTCGAATCCCGTCTTCCGCTTATTATAGTTTACATTCCTTAGGGGCCTTAGCTCAGCTGGGAGAGCGCCTGCCTTGCACGCAGGAGGTCAGCGGTTCGATCCCGCTAGGCTCCACCATCAACTACATACACCAAAACTTACGTCTTAAGCCAAAATGGTTTAAGACTTTTTTTTTATTTAATTTCAGGAGTGACCATTCACGATAGATAATAAGCCTTTTAAAAAAATCCGATAAAACATTAAGATATGAGAAAAGTGACTGCATCTTTATTCATGGAAATGTCCAGTTGAACCACCTTGATATACGATATAAAATAGTGGAAAGGGGGAGTTGTATGTCTATTCAGAAAATTTCTGTCATAGGGTTGCCTATGGACCTTGGTCAAGCAAGGCGTGGGGTGGATATGGGGCCTAGTGCCATTCGTTACGCAGGGGTTATCGAGCGTCTTCAGCAATTAAATATAGAAGTAGAAGATCTAGGCGATATTGTTGTAGGACGTCCTGGAAATGCAAATAAACCTGGAACAAATTTAAAAAACTTATCTCTTGTTGCAAAGGGTAACACTCAGTTAGCTGCAAGAGTAGATGAAATAATAGAAGGCGGTTCTTTTCCTCTTGTACTAGGGGGAGACCATTCAATAGCTATAGGAACATTAGCCGGCGTCGCAAAACACTATGATAATATAGGTGTGATTTGGTACGACGCACACGGTGATTTAAATACGGAAGAAACTTCTCCATCAGGAAATATACATGGAATGCCGCTTGCTGTCAGTATTGGGCTGGGACATCCGGACCTAATTAATATCCATGGTTCCGCTCCAAAAGTGAAACCGGAAAATATCGTAATAATTGGTGCAAGGTCATTGGATGAAGGGGAAAAAGAACTTATACGTGATAAAGGGATTAAAGTATTTACGATGCATGAAATCGACCGCATGGGTATGACAAGGGTCATGGAAGAATGTATAGGTTATTTAAGAGAAAGAACGGACGGTGTCCACCTTTCATTGGATCTGGATGGGGTAGATCCGTCAGATGCACCTGGAGTAGGAACACCGGTGAATGGTGGTATAAGTTATCGGGAAAGCCATTTGGCCATGGAAATGCTTGCGGAATCCAACTTGATTACGTCAGCTGAATTCGTTGAAGTGAATCCCATTTTAGATGAGCGAAATAAAACGGCGATCGTTGCCGTGGCACTCATGGGATCGCTATTTGGAGAAAAGTTATTATAACTGTTAAAATAAAAGAAACAGTAACCGGCTTGTAATGGGTTACTGTTTTTTATATGCTAGAAGACGTAGGTTTATTGTCCAGGGTGTAAGTATCATAAGCATAACTGTATATAGATGGTTGCAATTGCATAACCATATTCACTTAAGAGCACGTCGGTCCGTGAGACTTTCACTTCTTGTCAAATGTAGGTATTGATTGATTAAGATATCCAGCTTGCTGCTTACTTCAACAACTTCAGTATCAACCATCGAAGAACGGGAGGCCAATATCATCATTTTCTGTCTGTATTGCTCAATATGGTCTAAAATTTGTTCTGCTTTCATATAGAGATTCACTCCCTCATATTTACAATTTCTTACTATATAACCCTGTTTTTTTTTTCTTAAACATAAAATGTAAAACTTTGTTAAAATTAATGTATTAAATTTTTGAAACCTTTCAGCTTGCGATTCGTAATAATCGTATAGCCGCATGAGCGGGGGTAATACCGGAAAATGGATGCACTCATTAAAGAGAGAATTAATCAAGTATTAAAGGGAGACCATAATGCATTTGGGGAAATTGTCGAAATTTACAAGGACAAAGTTTTCCAGATATGTTTCAGGATGCTCGGAAACAGGCAAGAAGCAGAAGATTTGGCACAGGAGGCCTTTGTAAGAGCCTTCGTGAATATCCGCAGTTTCAATATACAAATGAAATTTTCCACATGGTTATATCGGATTGCCACTAACCTTTGTATTGACCGTCTTCGCAAGAAAAAACCAGATTACTACCTAGATGCAGATGTTGCTGGAACAGACGGATTGAATATGTATTCCCAAATTGCATCGGATATGGCGAAGCCCGAGGAAGAGGTTGAATCTTTAGAATTACAGGAAACCATTCAGGCGGAGATAATGAAATTGCCCGAGAAATACCGATCGGTAATCGTATTGAAGTATATTGAAGAGTTATCTTTAAAGGAAATCAGCGAAATACTCGATTTGCCAGTCGGTACGGTTAAGACGAGAATACATCGTGGTCGGGAAGCCTTGCGTAAACAACTACGCCATTTATAAAAAGAAGGTGAGAAAAATGAACTGCCATGAGGAAATCATTGAATATATGCATGATTATTTAGATGAGGACATCAAACCGGAGCATAAAGAAGTTTTACGGGAGCACTTGCATACGTGTGCTGAATGCCGGAATTACTTTCATGAAATGAAAAAGGCGGTCGCTCTTGTACAGAGTACTTCCCATATTAAGGCGCCGGATGACTTTACAGCAAAGGTAATGGCTCAATTGCCAAAGGAAACGAAAACAACGGGCGCCAAACGTTGGTTTAAAAGCCATCCCTTCATGACAGCGGCAGCCATGTTCATTATATTGATGACAGGTTCTGTTTTTTCCACTTATAATCAGGACGAACATTTTTCAGTTTCCAAACAGCCCAATTTAGTAGTAGAAGGTGAAACGGTTATTGTGCCTGCAGGTGAGAAAATCGAGGGAAATGTGGTAGTTCAAAATGGTAACATTCAAATAGATGGTGAAGTAGAGGGAGATGTGACAGTCATAAATGGACATAAATATATGTCCAAGGCAGGGAATGTGACAGGAAGCATCCGTGTCATTGACCAAGCTTTTGAGTGGGTGTGGTATAAAGTAAAGGATACTGCAACGTCGTTGGTTCCTTCTAAAGAGGAAGAAAAGGAATAGGAGTGTAGAAGCTGAGAAGAGGACATCGTTTTTCATATACGGTGACTTCGCTCAGCTTTATTTTTTAATGAAAAGGGATTCATTTTCCATTATTCGTTCTTAACATGCAAATTTCTCACACTAGTTTTAGATGTATCATTTAAAAAATGGTATACTATTAAAGTTATTACATAACGATTGTAATTGTTATTTGGAGTAATACTGACTGGAGGAAACAACATGTCTTTATCCAATTTGAATGTTTGGGACTATGTAATAAATTTCATTGATATTCTCCTTGTTTGGTTTGTGATATATAAATTGTTAACTATTATTCGAGGCACGAAGGCTATTCAGCTGCTAAAAGGAATTTTTGTAATTGTAATTGTAAAAAGCTTAAGCAACCTGTTTGGTTTCAATACACTTGGATGGTTAATGGCACAAGTCATGAATTGGGGAGTACTGGCAATTCTTGTAATTTTTCAACCTGAACTGAGAAGGGCACTAGAACAATTAGGACGCGGGAAGCTCTTTGCAAGGGGCACCGTTCCAGAAGAGAATCAGCAAGAACGCTTAGTTGAAGAAATCCTGAAGGCGTCCACGTATATGGCGAAAAGGCGGATCGGAGCCTTGATTACGATAGAAAAAGGAACAGAGCTGGGGGATTATGTGGAAACGGGGATTCCTCTAAAGTCCTATATTTCTTCAGAACTGCTCATCAATATCTTTATACCTAATACGCCACTCCATGATGGCGCGGTTATTTTGCAGAATAACCAGGTGGCAGCTGCAGCTTGCTACTTACCATTATCGGAAAGTCCATTCATATCAAAAGAACTTGGTACCCGGCATAGGGCTGCCATTGGCATGAGTGAAGTGACGGATAGTCTTACGATTGTTGTTTCAGAAGAAACGGGAGGGATATCCGTTACTAAAAACGGGGAACTCTACCGGGATTTGAACCAAGAATCTTTCAGGGCCATGCTTACAAGTGAGCTGGTAGTGGAAAACATCAAATCAACTTCCTCAGGCATCTGGAATTGGAGGGGGAAAAAGAATGGATAAATTCACTAATAGTGCTTGGTTTATGAGAATCGTAGCCTTTGCCTTGGCAGCACTTTTGTTCATTTCCATTAACTTTGAGATGGAGTCGGATAAAAAATCCCTTGGTTTATCGACAGCCCCTGAAATCAGTACGGAGACCATAGAAAATGTACCTGTTGAAGTGTACTATGACCGTGAAAATCTGGTGGTGAGCGGTGTGCCGGAAACGGTGGATGTTACTCTAAAGGGAGCAAAAAGTCTATTGATAAATGCAAAAAACCAAAGGGATTTCAAAGTTTATGTAGACCTATCGGATCCTGAAATCTCAATGGGGGATAGAACTGTCACATTTAAAATAAGTCAGTTGAATGAAAAGTTAGTGGCGACAATCGATCCGGAATATGCAGAAGTCAATGTTCAGGAACGAGTGACGAAGGAGTTCTCCGTTGAAGCAGAGTATAATCACTCATTACTTGAAGAGGGATATACCGCTGGACAGCCAACCGTGAGCCCTCAAACTGTTAAAATAACAGGCGCCAAAGACGCGATTGAACAAATTTCCTATGTAAAGGCAAACCTTGAAATAAGTAAGGGACTTGATGAAACGGTGAATGGGAAGGCAACCGTTAAAGCTCTTGACCGGGACTTGAATAAGTTGGATGTGACGATCGAGCCTGCTTCGGTAGCCGTTTCTTTAAAAGTGAGCATACCTTCAAAGACGGTTTCCATAGCACCAAAGCAAACCGGGAAGGCAAAGGATGGCATTAGGATCAAGAGTTTAAGTGTCGATCCTAAAGAGGTCACCTTATTTGGGTCAGAAACGAGCCTGGAAAATATAAGTGAAATAGATTTACCTGTAAATATCTCCAAAATTGATGGTGATACGGAATTGGAACTCGATCTTACTAAACCGGATAGTGTACAAAAAATGTCCTTGGGTAAGGCAAAGGTCAAAATTCGTACGGAAAAAGTGGACGTAGATGAAGAGAATGCAGAACCAGTCGAAGAAGAGAAAGAACAAGTAAAAGAACAAGATGAACAAGAAGAACAAGAAAAAGTAGTCGAAAAAGATGAACCCGCTGCCATTGAGTCTAAGACATTCAATAATATGAATATAGAGCCTGTGGGCATACAAGCAGACCAAGATGCCGAATTGGAAACCGATGTAACAAGCATTACTTTGCTTGGTGAGGCGGATGATTTGAAGAAAATAACTAAAGACGACATTAATCTTACAGTAGATGTGAGTAATTTAGATGAAGGTACACATGATGTAGAACTGGTGGTAAAAGCGCCTGCGGGAGTGAATTGGGAACTGGATTCTAAAACGATTAAGGTCTCCATTACTCAAAAAGACGAAGCGACATGACCTTCCTTTAACATCATTTAATTCAGTAACGATTAGAAGAAGGAGCGATAAAGATGGGCAAATATTTTGGAACAGACGGAGTAAGGGGTATTGCGAATAGCGAATTAACACCGGAGTTGGCATTTAAACTAGGCCGTTTTGGTGGTTACGTTCTTACTAAAGATACAGAAAAACCCAAAGTGCTGATAGGGCGCGATACACGTATTTCAGGTGAAATGCTGGAAGGTGCACTTGTAGCTGGTCTATTATCCATTGGGGCTGAAGTTATGCGCCTTGGTGTCATTTCGACACCAGGAGTTGCCTATTTAACAAAGGCCCTTAGTGCTGAAGCGGGTGTCATGATTTCCGCTTCGCATAATCCGGTAGCGGATAATGGCATTAAATTCTTCGGCCCAGATGGATTTAAGCTCTCCGATGATCAAGAAGCGGAAATTGAAACACTGTTAGATTTGGAAAAGGATGAACTTCCACGTCCCGTTGGCGGAGATTTAGGTCATTTGAACGACTATTTCGAAGGTGGTCAAAAGTACCTCCAGTACTTGAAGCAATCAGTGGATGAAGAATTTACAGGCATCCATGTTGCGCTTGATTGTGCACATGGAGCAACATCATCTTTAGCCATGCATTTATTTGCTGATCTGGATGCAGACATCTCTACAATGGGGGCATCGCCAAATGGATTGAACATTAATGATAAGGTAGGTTCCACTCATCCTGAGGCACTGGCTGAATTCTTAAAAGAAAAAGGTGCGGATGTCGGACTTGCTTTCGATGGCGACGGGGACCGCGTCATTGCCATAGATGAAAAGGGAAATATTGTGGACGGCGACCAAATCATGTATATCTGTGCGAAATACTTGAAAGAAAATAATCGTCTGAAACAGGGAACAGTGGTTTCCACAATCATGAGTAACCTAGGTTTTTATAAAGGTCTTGAAGAGCATGGCATACAAAGCGCCCAAACGGCAGTGGGGGATCGCTATGTGGTAGAAGAGATGCGAAAAGGCGGCTATAACCTTGGCGGCGAGCAATCCGGACATATTATCTTCCTGGACTATAACACGACAGGAGATGGCTTATTGACGGGTTTACAGCTTGTAAACATCATGAGTGATACACAAAAGACCTTATCGGAGCTCGCTGGTGAGATGAAGAAATATCCACAAACACTTATCAATGTCAGAGTAACCGATAAACATGCTGTAACTGATAATGAAAAGGTACAGGAAGTCATTAGGGAAGTAGAAGGGGAAATGGCCGGAAACGGTCGTATCTTGGTGAGACCATCCGGTACTGAACCGCTAGTCCGTGTTATGGCTGAAGCACCGACTACTGAAGAATGCACAAATTATGTTGATCGCATCGTCTCTGTGGTAAGAGCGGAAATGGGAATAAGCGAATAACCAATCATATGCATAAAAGGAACCAATATTCCTTTTATGCATATTTTTATAAAGAAGTTCTTTTTCCTTGGTCACGGTAATAAAGAATTGACCTATGTCCCTTATTTAAGGTATGATTATCCTGATTTACATCTCATTTTCTATAAAATGGTTGTTTGAAAAGGAGGGTAGGCAAGAAGAAATGTTTTACAAAAGCGCCTGAACTAAGTCTGGTCGAGAAAGGCTTAGTTGACGAGGAGGAGGTTTATCGAATGTTCGGCGGATACCTCCCGGCTGAAGTGCACAGCCGCAGTAATTCCAATTTTAAAACAGTAGGGCAACTTACTGCACAAAGGATTGGAAATGCACAATGGGAAAAAGTGCTTTAGGGCATTTCCTTTATAAAAATATATATCAGAGATGAGGGGGCAGGGATGCCCCCGTGCATTCCTGTTCCCTCGAATCGGTTGGAGGAGCAGAAATTATGTGTGGAATTGTTGGATATATTGGACTTAATGACGCGAAGGAAATTTTATTAAAAGGTCTTGAAAAACTTGAATATCGCGGTTACGACTCTTCAGGGATTGCCGTAAAAAATGATGCAGGCGTGACAATCTTTAAGGAAAAGGGACGAATTGCGGACTTGCGTGGGGCCGTGGATGAAAATACTATTGCACATACTGGAATAGGACATACACGCTGGGCCACTCATGGTGTGCCAAGCCGTGATAATGCCCATCCTCACCAAAGTAATTCAGGTCGCTTGACTTTAGTTCATAATGGGGTCATTGAAAACTATGCGATTCTAAAACGTGAATATTTGAAGGATGTTGCCTTTAAAAGTGAAACGGATACAGAAGTCATCGTTCAACTCATTGAGAAGTTCGTAAACGGTGGTATGGAAGTGGAAGAGGCATTCCGTCAAACTCTCACTCTTTTAGAAGGCTCATATGCCATTGCCCTTTTGGATGCTGAAAATGATGAAACCATTTTTGTCGCAAAAAATAAAAGCCCGCTGTTAATCGGTGTGGGAAATGACTTTAACGTTGTCGCTTCAGACGCAATGGCCATGTTGCAAGTCACAGATCAGTTCCTTGAACTGATGGATAAAGAAATGGTCATTGTGACAAATGAAAAGGTAACGATCAAGAATCTTTCCAACGAAGAAGTTTTCCGTGCTCCATTCACTGCTGAACTGGATGCAAGTGATATTGAAAAAGGTACGTATCCTCACTATATGCTGAAAGAAGTTGACGAGCAGCCAGCTGTCATTCGTAAAATCATTCAAGCTTACCAGAATGAAGAAGGTAACCTTGCAATCGATTATAGCATTACAGAAGCCGTAAGTGAGGCTGACCGTATTTATATCATCGCTTGCGGAACCAGCTATCATGCAGGGTTGATCGGTAAGCAATTCATCGAAAAAATGACGGAAATTCCGGTTGAAGTCCATGTGGCATCGGAATTCACTTACAATATGCCGATATTATCGAAAAAACCGCTATTCATCTTCATTTCACAAAGTGGGGAAACGGCAGATAGCCGAGCCGTATTAGTGTCGATCAAGGCTCTTGGTCATAAAGCGTTGACCATCACTAACGTACCTGGCTCTACACTTTCACGTGAAGCGGATTATACACTCTTGCTGCATGCAGGACCTGAAATTGCTGTTGCCTCAACAAAAGCTTACACCGCGCAAGTGGCAGTGTTGGCCATATTGGCAAATGTAACTGGCCAATTCCGTAAACTGGAGTTTGATTTCGACCTTGTAAAAGAGCTTGGAATCGTCGCGACTGCAATGGAAGCCCTATGTGATTCGAAAGAAGAGATGGAAGCCATTGCCCAAGAATATTTGTCTGTGACAAGAAACTGTTTCTTCATCGGAAGGTCCCTAGATTACTATGTTGTTCTAGAAGGGGCGCTTAAGCTGAAGGAAATTTCATATATCCAGGCAGAAGGCTTTGCTGGCGGTGAGCTTAAACACGGAACGATTGCCTTGATCGAAGATGGTACACCTGTCATAGCCCTTGCTACACAGGCAGGCGTCAACCTAAGCATCCGTGGTAATGTCAAAGAAGTCGTTGCCCGCGGAGCCAACCCTTGCATCATTTCCATGAAGGGGCTTGAAGAAGAAGATGATCGTTTTATCATCCCGGAAGTGAATGAACTATTAACACCCCTTATCTCTGTTATCCCGATGCAGCTCATTGCATATTACGCTGCCTTACACCGCGAATGTGACGTGGATAAACCACGTAACCTTGCGAAAAGCGTAACGGTTGAGTAAGCTGGAATGAATGCAACGTATGTTTTGTAGATTTGAAGTAAAGTTTGACCGTTTTGAAAAAAGATTAACTGTTTTAAAAAAGTTGCACCGTATCACCCCGTTAGATATGATTATCTAGCGGGGTGTTTTTTTATGTCAAAAGAACGAGAGCATCTAACCGATTGTGCATATAGAAAAGTTAAACCTAAAAAAGAGTCTGCGGACTTTGTCGAAATTGAAGAAGTAATAAAACTATGGCTGAACAAAGGGCGCTGACTTACAAACGATTGATTTCTTATGGTGGATTGATGAAAGAAATCCATAAGGCATTAAATTTAGATGATGTGGAAAATGGCGGTTTAATACATATTGACGATACGGATGAGGGAATTCAAAAATAATTTTTAATTTAAGGAGAGAATGACATGGAAGTTTTTGCAGAATTTTTAGCGAAGATTGATAACCCGCAACATCGGGACCGAACGGAAGAAGTTTTGGCTTGGGTAACTAAGAAATTTCCAAGCTTAATGCCAAAAATTGCTTGGAATCAGCCTATGTTTACCGATCATGGCACATATATTATTGGCTTTAGCGTAGCCAAACATCATTTGGCTGTTGCCCCTGAAATAGCAGGGATTAACCATTTTTCTGATGAAATTGTGCAGGCTGGCTATGATCACACCAAGCAGTTGGTGCGTATCAAGTGGGATCGTCCGGTTGATTACTCATTACTTGAGAGAATGATCGAGTTTAATATTTTTGATAAGGCAGACTGTTCAACTTTTTGGCGGAAATAAAAAAATCGGGTTTATTAAGGGTGAGCTGAACCTCTATTAAAGTGTCCATTATTCAAGGTTCTGTTCATATAAGAAGTGAAACGATGTGGTTCTGAGGTTATAAGATCTCCATATCTGCAGTCTGATCTAGCTCTATAAAATAAGGGGGTGAAACTCTCCCTTATGCGATACATAAATAGTTTAAAGTTCAAAAAAAAAACAAGGAGTTCCAAATTTGGAACTCCTTGTTTTTTTTGTTTTGTTAAAATGGAG
Organism: Peribacillus sp. Bi96; assembly: GCF_918698115.1. Taxonomy (GTDB): domain Bacteria; phylum Bacillota; class Bacilli; order Bacillales; family DSM-1321; genus Peribacillus. Next base: position 69,943 of record NZ_CAKKLV010000022.1, on the reverse strand, counting down.
ATATAAAAATATTACAACCAAACTACTTTAAGATATTAAAGGGGGTTTCTTATGAAAAGGCCATTTGGGCAATCATTGCCTTATTAGTTATATTAGTATGTATTTCACGAGGATATTCTTCAGCTGAAAGTCATTAAAAGGATTTAAAAAAAAGGAAAATTTTCAAAAAAAATATCAGAAATATCTGATTACTATGCAGTTGGCGAAGAAATAAGTTTTGACGATGCTGAATTTATGAAGCTTTATGCGATATATAAGCTCAAACAAAAAAATGTGGTAGAAAAACATTTAAAAGAATACTAAAGAGTAACTGTTCGAAACTATTAAAGGATTTTGATCTAGTAAAAAAAGATATGACGTGAGATTAATTAATTGAAAATTATTTAAAAAATTAATATTATGCCAAAATAATTACTGAATTATACACTTCTTCATAAAAATTAACAGTGGGTATTTAACGAGAAATATTAGATGAGGTGAAGAAATGAAGAAGTTACTATATCTTTTTATATTAATAATTCCTGTATTTTTGTTTGGATTTAATCCGACATTAACCTTTGCAAGTTCTCCAACTAAAGAAGTTGATTTAAAAGAGGAAGGCCAATCAGGTGAGTTTCCTACAGAATATACAAATCTTTCAGGCACTGATGTACTTTTAGGTCAAGAAATACCTATACGTATAGATGAAAAAACAGGAGAAATAACTAATAATAGAATTGGTATATCTCCAGTGTGTGCTACTTGTAATCGATATACTTGGAAAACAGCAACAGATAAACGACAATCAAGAATCTTTCACAAAAAAGTGACTGATACTACAACATGGAGTCTTAACCTTACCTTTAGGGTAGAAATAGGTGGTATAGTAGTTCTGTCTGGTGGTGGAGAAAAGGTACATTCGGCAACGAAAAAATGGGACCAATATAAAGAAACATGGAAATTGACTGGAACACTAAAGACATATAGTCCAACTGGCAATTTGATAAAAACAGAACAAAGAAATACAACCTACATTAAATATAAAAAAGTAGCAACAAAATAAGTTGACAATAGTACAAATGAAACCCTTATTCTAAGGGTTTTTTTAGAACTTTCTTTTACAAAGGGGTAAAAATGGATACTGATATTAAGCAAACTCATCGCTTTATATTATATATAACGATACTAATTATGATTATTTTTCCTTTTACACAACTTATATTACAAGAACTTTCTTTGCAAATAAGCAAACAATTATTTTTCTTTTTAAGTAAACTGGTTATTATCTATGTGCTTATTCTTTTCTTAAAAAAGAAAAAAGTAACCTTATCTAGCATTAGGCTAAAAAAGGTACATATAAAATATATTCTTCTTGGTATTTTAATGGGTATTACCGTTCACATGATAACTATGTTTTTTGGTAGGATTCAATATTATCTACTAACTGGGGAATGGCTTACTGCTGAAAAAATTGTTAGTACACTTATGGAGAGTAATGAAAACATAAGTTTTTACAGCATTATGATGATTGGCTTTTCAGTGGCGATTAGTGAAGAGATTCTTTTTAGGGGTATATTATTAAAACAATATCAGAGAATGAACATAAAGTCGGCCATAATTTTAAGTGCACTTATTTTTAGCATTTATCATATGACGGTGGGAAACTTGGTTTTTGCATTTGTAATGGGTATCTCTTTTGCACTATTAACCATCTATACTGGAAGTATCGTACCGGCTATCTTTTATCATTTTGTAGTGAATGAAATAATGAGGATCATCATGCATTTCCCGGAAAAGGTTACTGAAACTTATTTTAAAGTAATGGTGTCTCCAATTACCACCATAACTGGTTTAATACTTTTTCTATCTATATCAACTTACTTATTTATAAAAGTAAGAAAAAATAATCATTTTCAAAGTGAAAAAGTTAAGTTCTTTGATAGATACATTATTTTGTTATTTTTGATGTATGTTATTTTCCTAATAATATATTTCATTCAGGTATTAAAATGAATGAACAGAAGCAGTGATTATTAATAGCGCTCAAGAAAATGCGGTTTGGGCAAATTTAAATCCGTTATCTGGCAGAACTTGTAGAAAATCTTTAAATATCTAGGGAGCAAAATGAAATATATTATAATTTTTGGACTTGTCATATTTAATGTTTTTGTGTGTATTTTTAAAATAGAGTCAATTATCCCCTATATACTTGTTGCCGGATTAGTAGGGCTTTATAAAGGTACAAAAACCGGTTCTGATTTTAAAAAGATATTTAATATTCATAAAGTCGAATTCTCTTTAAAAGAATCAAAAACTAGAATTGAATTATTAGGTGCCTTTATGCTCTCAGTCAGTACTGATATACTTTCAATTAAATACTACTTTTATGATGGCTTCTTAACTGAAAACTTCATTTATGTAGCATTCCACGTATTATACTCATTATTATTCGGTTTACTTTTGTTTAGGTTTCTATTTCTAAATATGTTTGAAAAAGATGAACCAATGAAAAATTAAGTGTATGCTCAAGTGGAAATGATAAAGCCCAAAACATAACGCTTTTGGGCTTTATCCATGTTGCATAAGTTTTTTGGTGAGGTTGCTTGTATGTAAGTACTGCCCGTGGAGCTTATGAAAGATTGTATTTGGATAATGCGCAGGGTGAAAACTGTTGTCTCTTTATTTGTGATTTTATCCTTTATACAATCTCCCTATCCGCCGTCTCATCTAGCTCCAAAGGTAAAAAGGCATATTCTCCATCCCTCATGATCTCACCTTTACGAACAGGGATCGGTGTATTGAAGAGCGGCCCATCAATTACTGTAGTATGGAATTCTCCGCCTTCTCCGCAAGGATCGATACCCCGCGCTACAAGCTCCTGCACGTATACATGGGTTAGCGTTCGACCTAAATCGTCCTCACGCATTCCAAGTGAAAGATTCACCGTTACAATCATCGTTTTAAATCCTAGATTTATGAACTCTTCTACAGCTTCACGATGATCCATTTCCCATAAAGGCATCCCAAGCTTTAATCCAGCATTCTTTGTAACCTTATCATTCCAACAGCCATGTTCAGGCATATCCAGGTCTCCAGTCACTAACACTTCGGCTCCTTGATGTTTAGCATCTTCTAAAAGGCGCATGAATGCTTTTTCATAATCTGTCCAACTGGCAGCTGCTGTATATACGGGCAAGCCTATGGCTTTAGCTTGGGCATGTATGAGTTCCGGAGGCATTCCATGAGATCTGGATCGTTTCCCTTCTTCCTCCAGCATGACAATCAGTCCCACCGCTTCCCCAACCTTCACTGCTTTATAAAGAGCTAAGACACTATCCTTTCCTCCGCTAAAAGAAGCTATAAATTTATGCCCGCGAGCACCATTCTTCCAATCCATTAATTCTGCCATTCATATCTTTCCCCTTTATTCTAATGACTTTTTTCACGAAGTCTGTTATAAGCTAAGTTTAAATAGCTCTATTTGTTTGATTTTATCACGATTGGACTTACAAATAAGATATTATTGCACCTGATACAAAAAAGTCTTGAAATTCCAATGATGAGAAAATAGAAGTATATCTCAAAGAAACCGCTTCATGTCTTCAGAGAAAAGGTAAGTGATACATTCAAAAACATCCACATGGGCTACACTGTCGTAGCAGGGGTCAAAACCCCTTGGTCTTTCTAAGATTGTGTTTTTGGTTATTGGTAAAATGGAGATATAAAAATATTACAACCCAACTACTTTAAGATATTTATTAAAGGGGGATTCATATGAAAAAGACCATTTGGACAATCATTTGACGATGCTGAATTTGTGAAGCTTTATGCGAAAACACCAAATTTCAGCGTTAGTGAAATTGGTAATGAGGAACCAGCTGTTTACGAGAAAAGCTACCGATTCAAATTTTTTAAAGCTCCATGTGATAAGCAAGATATTTTATGTCCAACTGTTCGTAAATACCTTTATAAGTATTCTTCTTAGTATTTTAATGGGTATTATAGTTCACATGATAACTATGTTTTTTGATAGGATTCAATATTATCTACTAACTGGCGAATGGCTTACTGCTGAAAAAATTGTTGGTACACTTATGGAGAGTAGTAAAAACATAAGTTTTTACAGCATTATCATGATTGGCTTTTCAGTGGCGATTAACCAAAGGGTAGTGTTGTTGTTCATAAAAGCAGCATTATTGAGCAACCTTTTTTATAAAATAGATTGTTAAAAACCTGTTGGATGTCCAACAGGTTTTTTCTAATCATAATCAAACATTACACTATATACAAACGGAGAAAAATTCCTTCATGTAATAGGAAGCAGGATGGTGAAGGTCGTTCCCTTTTCGGGTTCACCTTTCACGGAGATCGTCCCATCATGCATATCGATAATCTTTTTCACGATGGATAGCCCTAAGCCACTCCCACTTTTTGAGCGTTCCCTGGAGAGGTCTGCTTTATAGAATCGTTCGAAGATGTGAAATTGGTCTTTCTCTGAAATGCCAATTCCATTATCGGTTATCGTTATCGATGCTTGATCACCGATCTGTTGTAACCGAATCGTGATATTTCCATGATGATGGGTGAATTTGATGCTATTGTGTATTATATTGGTCCATACTTGGCTCATTAAATCTTTGTCTGCAAAAATTGAGATCTTTTCCAAAGATATATCCATTTCGAGTTCCTTTTCCAACCAAGTCGGTTCACAAGCCAAAATAATAGTTCGTATTTGCTGGTCGAGCCGGAAGCTTGTCCTTTCAAAAGGATGATGCTCGGATTCAAGAGATGTGAGCTTTAGAAGGTTATCACTTAATTTAGATAATCTCCTGCTCTCTGTCTCAATTATATGGAGATAATGATTTCGTTCTTCTATTGTCAGCTTATTCAATTGAAGCGCTTGGGCAAATCCAACAATGGAGGTAAGGGGCGACTGTATTTCATGTGAGACATTGGAGATGAATTCCTGCCGCATTTCTTCCATTTGTTTCAATTGATTAGCCATGTGATTGAAGTGGTTAATGATATCCGTCATTTCGTTTCTTTTATCCATTTTAAAATCCAATTGGACATTATAATCGCCATTGGCAATCTTCCTTAATGCATCAATGATTTCCAAGTAGATGTTGACGCGTTTATTGTGGTTGAAAGCATGGATCAGGTAACCTGTGAGCATCATAATCGCGATGCTGGTCATGATTGTAGTCAGATACTGGACATAATCGGATAGCCTTATAGGCAATAGCTGAATGATATAGTACCCAGCTGAAAAACAAACTGAAATGTATGTCAAAAAGCCAAGTATTCGTTTAAAAAGGGGGGCATTCATTTCGTTAGCTCCAAACGGTAGCCCAATCCCCAAATTGTTCTAATCCGAAAGGGGAATTCTGATTCTGGAAAACGTTCTCTCACTCTTTTAATATGAACATCCACCGTTCGTTCATCCCCTTCATAGTCGTAGCCCCAAATGTCTTCAATAAGATCTTCCCTGGAAAAAGTTTTACCAGGATAGCTTGCTAATTTAAACAACACTTCAAATTCCTTTAGTGGAATTGTATATTCCTGTTCTTTAAATGACATTTCATGATTGTTGCGATTCATCTTTAATTCGCCAATATTTAATGTTTGTGAAATAGTGATTTTATATCGTTTTAATAATGCTTTTATTCTAAGAACCAATTCGATTGGTTCGAATGGTTTTACAAGATAATCATCTGCGCCGAGGCCGAACCCCTTTACTTTCTGTTTTGTTTCTCCTTTTGCAGTAAGCATTAAAATGGGGATATCACTAAATTCCCGTAACTCTTTGCATAATTCCCAGCCATCCATGTTAGGCATCATAATATCAATAACTGCTAAATCGATTTTCGCTTTTTCCATTAATTTCAATGCTTGCAATCCTTCTGAGGCAACATATAGATCAAATCCTTCTTTTCTTAACAAAAGTTGTATAAGTTCACGAATATGGGCATCATCATCGACAATTAATATTTTGGTCATCTTTTCTTTCCTTTCGGTGAATTAAGCTAGTTCAAGTTTGTGCAACTGCTGTTTTGCAAATTCGCGATATAATGAGTGTGTTTCATAAAGCTCTTTATGGGTTCCGCTGCCTGTTATTTTCCCTTTTTCAAGGAAAATGATTTGGTCCGATCCAATAACTGTCGATAGGCGGTGGGCAATTACTATTGTTGTTCTCCCTTTCATTAACTCATTTAACGCCTGTTGAACGACATTTTCCGATTTGCTGTCTAGGCTTGAGGTAGCTTCATCAAGCATTAATATTTTGGGGTTTCGTAGAAATGCACGTGCGATCGCAATTCTTTGTCTTTGGCCGCCCGATAATTTCATGCCCCTTTCACCAACCTCTGTATCATATCCATTGGGAAGCTCGGAAATAAACTGATCCGCATATGCCATTTTAGCGACTTGATTTAATTCCTCATCCGTTATATCATGATCGATTCCATAACATATATTATCTCGAATTGTGCCTGATACAATAGGACTTTCTTGTGAAACATAACCAATCTGGCTTCTCCATGAAAGGAGCGTGAAATCATTTATGGATTTCCCGCCTATGGAAATGGAGCCTTGCTGTGGTTTATAGAACCGCTCAAATAATGAGAAAAGCGTCGTTTTTCCGCTGCCACTTGGTCCGACAATTGCAGTGACCTTACCAGCTTCAACGTTGAAGCTTATATCTTTAAGTATTTGTTCTCCATTATTATAACTATAGTTCAGGTGATCCACGGTGATAGTTTGGCTTATATTTTGAACTTGCTCCAACGCATCTTCTTCCTCTACTGAATCCAAAATCGCAATGATACGTTCTGTAGCACCCGTAGCTTTTTGGAATTGCGTAAAGAAGCTGGCTAATTGAGCCATGGGCATGATAATTTGAAAAAGATACATAATGAATGCAACCAAAGCTCCAGCAGTCAGAGCTCCTGAAGAAACTCGCATTCCTCCATAACCTAAGATCAGTACGAGTAATGCCATCATGACAAAACTCATTAGCGGTGCAATCAAGGCTTGGATTTTTGCTTCTTTTAGTCCAAAATGAAATAATTTATTGATCCCTTTTTTACCATTTTCATATTCTATTGTTTCTGCATTTGATGCTTTAACAAGACGGATTTCCGTCAGCACCTGTTGGAGTACGGAGGTGAAACTTGCTGTCTCATCCTGCATCCCTTTTGATATTTGATGCATTTTTTTACCTAGTGGCATTAATATCAAAACAGAGAGAGGGATCGCAATGAACATCAACAATGTCATTTTCCAATCCAGTACAAATAACACAATCATGGAGCCTACAATGGAAATGATTCCGTTAACGAAATTAGAGAGGTGCTCCGAGATTAAACTTTTCACTACAGTTGTATCATTGGTCATTCGACTGACAGTTTCACCTGATGGATGTTCATCAAAATAATTCACGGGTAATACGAGTAATTTTCTCCATAGTTGATCCCGAATACCCGCTACTACAAATTGACCAATCCGATTTAATAAATAGATGGAAAATCCACTTGCCAATGCTTGAATGATTATGGCAAGGACGAGAAGTGTGATCCGTTCCGTGCTTAGTGAACTAAGGGAAAAATCATTAATTAGATTTTTTGTGAACAGCGGGACCAATAAACCTACACCTGTTGTACTTAAGCTTAATGCTAATGCAATCCCTATCATTAGTTTAGAAGGCTTCGTATGTTTAACCAAGCGGATGAATTGGCGCCATCCTATTTGCTTTTTTTCTTCTGACATATGTTCATACATCCTTTCATGATCTTTATTACAAGAGGAAGTATACAAAGAAGTTATGAATTGAATATGAACTTCTAAGTATCACTTAAATTTAGTTTGAGGAAATTTCCCTATAATGACTGGATCGTCTTTATTATGCCAGATAACCTGTTTTTGAAAGAATAAAATACAAAAAAAGTGAAAATATTCATGTAACGAAATGAAAGGGATCAAGAAAATGAGTCTAAAGGTTTATCTGTAATTTAGTTTTTATAAGGATGTTGATAATAAATACCTATAAATGCTAAATACTTACTACTTTTAACCGATTAAATATGAGGATACATAAAACAGTATAAGTTAGGTGGAAAACATGATTATTTTGAATGAGACCATTGTGTCACCAATTCTTCTAAAGGTGTTAGAGGAACAGCAAATTCCAGTACTGGGACAAGGGCAATGGGGAGAAACAATAACATCTGAAAAGCTGAACATTCAAAAAGATACAGAATTTTTCAAGTCCATGGAAATGGACCAAAGAATTCTTACAAACTCTGAGAATGGCATAACCTTATTAGGTCATTTTCAACCGAATAGCAATGAATACATATGGTCCAAGTTATTGAAAGACAAGAGTCAGGTGCGTAATTTAACGAGATCCTTATATCCTGATTTCCATTTCCAAGATATTGATCTATCGATAATAAGTGAATTGGAAAAAGAACATATACCGTTTCCGGTAGTTATCAAGCCGAATATTGGCTATTCAAGTGTAGGGGTGCACAAAGTCAAGAATGAACAAGAGTGGGATATAGCCGTAAGTCATTTAAAGCAGGATTTACTTCTGTCGGATGGATTGTATGACTCGGATGTGGTTGGTTCCCAGACCGTTTTAATAGAAGAGTGGATTCAGGGAGAGGAATATGCCATTGATGGCTACTACAATCAAGATGGTGATCCGATCATTTTGAATGTCTTCAAACGCTTATTCAAGGATGATTACGATACCTCCGATCGAATTTATTATACGTCGAAGATAGCCATTAAAGAGATCTATGATGATGCACTAAAGTTCATGAAGAATATTCAAACGCTTCTTCCTCTTAGGAACTACCCTGTCCATTTTGAAATTCGCAAAAAAGGAAACCGGGTGCTTCCTATTGAAATCAATCCCCTCCGTTTTGCTGGAGCGGGAACAACGGACCTAGGGTACCATGCCTATGGGATGAATATGTATGAACACTACTTTTTGGGTACCAAGCCCGATTGGAATCGGATATTGGAAGAGATGGATGATCACGTATATAGCTTTTTCTTTGCAGAGGTTCCACTGGAAATCAATCCGGAAGAGGTTGCTAGGATTGATCATGATGGACTTCAACAAGAATTTGAACATGTTTTGGAATATAGACAGCTTCCTTTTCAAAATGACCGGAGCATGGCAATCATCTTTTATAGAAGTGAGGATTTGAATAAGAATCTTCAATTGCTTCATTTGGATTTAATTCCATATTTAACTGTAAAGCATCTGACTTTTACCTAAGGAGGTCATGAGAATGAGATTTTCAAAGCTGAATCCTAAAAAATCTTTACTGGCAAAATTATTCTTGTTTTATATTATCCCATTCGTGCTTTTTGCAGGTGCCATGGGACTTTGCTTTTCCTATATTACCAATAAAATGATCAACGAGAATGTCCTTCCGCAATTCGATGAGCGTCTTTCTGAAAATGCCCGCAGTTTAGCATCAAGCCTCAATCCTACTTTGATAAACAATGCTTCGGTACGGGGAGAAGAGATTAAGCGGAAATTAGATGCCTTTGTTGAAAATAAAAAGGGCATTGAATATGTGGATGTATTGAAGCGGGAGAATGATACCGACATGATTGTAGCCTTGAATGGCAGCGAGGACTACATGGTGGAATCCCCGTTCACGCCAGAGCAGGCCAAATCGATAAATGGAAAAGAAGATGTATTAAGTAAAATATATAATGATAAGTGGGGTACACACAAGTCATACTTTACGCCAATTAAAGGGACGGACGCCATCGTAGGAATCGATATGGATGCGAAATTCATCAGTGAATTGAAAAGCAAAATGATATTCTATAATATTTTATTTCTCGCAAGTGCCATAATATTAGGTGTGCTATGTGCCGTTATCATCGGGAAAAGGATCTGGGGACCCGTTAATGAACTTGTTGGTTACACGAGTGAAATGGCAGAAGGGGACTTAAGTAAATCGATTCCAGTTAGTAGGCAAGATGAGATTGGTGATCTGTCAAATGGATTTGAGGATATGAGATTAAGTTTGTCCCATATCATTCAGAATGTCCGTGAACACGCTCGAACGATGAATCAAAGCACCGTGTCCATTCAACAATCCTTTGAAGAGATGGTGGAATCCTATGGTCAAATCGTAACAGGGACAACGGAAGAAGCAAAAGCCTCAGAGGAGCGTGCCCATCACATTGACCGGATTTCCAATATGATCAGTGATTTAACGGATACAATTCGTTTAATGAACGAGCAAACGAATAAAATGAATGAGTTTACTATACATACGAATGTACTTGCTGAACAAGGAAGTAAACAAGTGAAAGATGTAACGAGCCAGATGGATAAAATCATGGAAAACGGCCATGCGAATAAAGCCAATTTGGAGAGTCTGGAAGAGGATGTAGAGAAGATAAATGAAGTGATTGGTTTAATAAGGGTCATTGCTTCTCAAACGAACTTGCTGTCCTTGAATGCTTCCATTGAAGCGGCACGGGTGGGGGATGCCGGCAGAGGCTTTGCGGTAGTTGCTCAAGAAGTGCAAAAATTGGCTGTACAAACGGATGAATCGATAGATATCATATCGGAATCAATTACACGGATTAATGAACAAACCGCCAAAGTCATCCAAACCAATGATGAAAGTTTCCAGGATATTTTAAATGGCGTTTCTTTAGTGGAAAACAATGGCGAGATTTTCAATAAGATATTCGGATCCGTCGAGAAATTGTTGAAAGGCACAGAACAATTAGCTATCCATTCGAAAAAAATCAATGAATCATCTGATGAAAGTCTAGCATCCATTCAGGAAATTGCAGCAATCTCAGAAGAGGGTGTCGCAACAACTGAACAAATCTCTGCTGCCGCCATTCAACAAAGTTCCATAATGACTGGATTGAAGGAACAAAACGAAGAGTTGGCAAAAGAATCGGTCATATTAGAGGAAATGGTAGAAAAGTTCATTACGGAAAAATAAAATCTCAGATGTAAACATGTATAGAAACCATCTCGCTACCGTTGTTTTCGAAAGGTTTCTGTTTGTTGAAATGGAAGTGAGATGTCATGTATTTCAACAAGTTGTAACAGCTAGAGTCCACATTGGTTCTAGAATAATAGGTAAATGAATTTATAGAGTATTAAAAATTGCTTGAAAAAAGTTTACCCAAATGATTTGCAATCGCTACCATTTAATGTTATGCTTAGTCTTAATTATTTTTGTTCGGTACTAAGGATACTAAAAGTACTACTTTTCGTTTTCGATGATGACTTAGAGCAAGGATAGTAATACAATGTGCTAAGTGCACTAGGAGGCAACAACAATGGAACAAGGTAAAGTAAAATGGTTTAACGCAGAAAAAGGTTTTGGATTCATCGAACGCGAAAACGGAGACGACGTATTCGTACATTTCTCAGCTATCCAAAGCGAAGGTTTCAAATCTTTAGACGAAGGCCAAGAAGTTACTTTTGAAGTAGAGCAAGGTCAACGTGGACCTCAAGCTTCTAACGTTCAAAAAGCATAATTTCAAAAACAAATAAGGACAGACCCTTTTAGGGTCTGTCTTTTTTGTTTTGTGAAAATACATAACAAAAAACCCTGCTCAACGATGAGCAGGGTAAACGGTACAAGTAAAGTAAAACGCTTAAAAGGTTTGACTAAGTATATCATAGTTTTTCAAAAAAATACTAAATTAAAAATATTATACTTATCAAGGTGAGTATAGGAAATTACTGAAATCACTGGAGTGGAGGGACATGAAGCAATTTATGTCCCTTCAACTTTTTTAACGACATGCGAGAAGAATGGTTGGTTTCCTTGAAAGAGGACCGGCAGACAAGTTGCCTGTCCTTTTTCAAGGAAAATGGGACGCAAGGTAGAGGTGAAACAAAAAAACGATGGCTCACATATAAAGACATATAGGGCGCTTTCACCAAGGTGATTTGGAGGAAGGAGAAAGATTCTATACATTCAAATACGGGTTTGAATATTTTGGGAATTGTGTTATATTATAATCAAACGAATATTTGAATGAGGGGCGTGAGAAGATGACGGAACTGAAAGATATGTGTGATGTCCATCTGCATGATGAAGTAAAGGTTAATCGCATTCAAACGGAAATGAGCCAGGTGAATATATCCAGCATATCGAAGCTGTTCAAGGTGATAGGCGATGAAAATCGGGCGAAAATAGCTTATGCGCTTTGTACGGACGAGGAATTGTGTGTATGCGATTTGGCCAATATCATTGGTGCTTCCATGGCGACAACGTCACATCATCTTCGTACCCTTTATAAACATGCAATCGTAAAATATCGAAAAGAAGGAAAGTTAGCTTTTTATTCATTGGATGATCACCACATAAAGCAATTAATTCTCATTGCATTAGAACATCAGCAGGAGGTAAGGGTCGATGGCTGAGTCCCCATTAAAAACGTATCGTATTCAGGGTCTTTCCTGCACGAATTGTGCGGCTAAGTTTGAGAACAATGTCCGTGATCTAGACGGTGTGAAGGATGCCAAAATCAACTTTGGGGCTTCGAAGATTTCGGTACAGGGAAGTGCGACAATTGAGGAGATTGAAAAGGCAGGGGCGTTTGATAACCTGAGAATCCGGGATGAACAGGAACAGGTGACACAAAAGGAACCATTTTGGAAGCAAAAAGAAAATATTAAAGTGGTTTTCTCGACTATCCTTCTGTTAATCAGTTGGTTATTGGATAAACAATATGGTGATGAAAGCATCATGCCGATATTCGGTTATGCTGCTGCCATCATAGTTGGAGGATATTCGTTATTCCTCAATGGATTGAAAAATCTTGTCACTCTTCGCTTTGATATGCACACACTGATGACGGTTGCCATCATTGGAGCAGCCGTGCTCGGTGAATGGGGCGAGGGGGCAACTGTCGTCATTTTATTCGCAATCAGTGAAGCACTGGAAAAATACTCGATGGATAAAGCTCGGAATTCTATAGAATCATTAATGAATATCGCGCCAAAAGAAGCCTTGATCCGCAGAGGGCATCACGAAATCATGATTGGTGTCGATGAGATTGAAGTGGGCGACATCATGATTGTTAAACCGGGTCAGAAGCTTGCTATGGATGGAAGAATCCTAAAAGGGGCTTCGACACTTAATCAAGCAGCCATTACCGGCGAATCCGAGCCGATTTTTAAAGCGGTTGATGGTGAAGTATTTGCCGGAACATTAAATGGTGAAGGGTTGCTGGAGGTAGAAGTCACGAAGCGAGTCGAGGATACGACGATAGCAAAAATCATTCACCTTGTTGAAGAAGCACAGGCTGAAAAAGCGCCTTCCCAAGCCTTCGTGGATAAATTTGCAAAATTCTATACGCCCGCGATCATGCTTATTGCCTTGGCCATTGCTATAATACCTCCGCTTGTAATGAACGGGGATTGGAGTGAATGGATTTACCGTGGATTGGCTGTACTCGTTGTCGGCTGCCCTTGTGCTTTGGTCATTTCTACGCCAATCGCCATTGTGACAGCCATCGGGAATGCCGCGAAAAATGGGGTTTTGATTAAAGGCGGGGTCCATCTGGAGGAAGCAGGAGCAATAAATGCGATTGCGTTTGATAAGACGGGTACCTTAACAAAGGGCGTACCTGAAGTGACTGATTTCACAGTGTTGGCTGATGGGTTAAATGAACAGGACGTGCTGGGAATTGCTGCGGCTTTAGAAAGCAGATCACAACATCCCCTTGCCACAGCCATTCTCAAAAGGGCTGAAAAGCATGACGTGGACTATCCTTCTATATTGGTAGATGATTTTACTGCCATCACTGGGAAAGGCATAAAAGGGAAAATCAATCACGAAATCTATTACATTGGCAAACCACATCTCTTTGAAGAAGTGGCGGGTTTAGAGTTTTCTGATGACATCCTCAAACAAATCAGCGGCTTTCAAAAAGAAGGAAAAACGGTGATGGTGCTTGGTGATCAAATAAAGCCCCTGGCAATTATCGCGGTGGCTGATGAAATAAGGGAAAGCAGTAAGGAAGCAATTCGGAAACTGCATGCATTGGGCATTGAAAAAACGATCATGCTGACCGGGGATAATATCGGCACGGCAAATGCGATTGGAGCAGCCGCTGGTGTTCATGAGATTGAGGCGGAGTTATTGCCCCAAGATAAACTGACCATCATCAAACAATGGAAGCAAAAATACAATCGAGTGGCCATGGTAGGCGATGGTGTCAATGATGCCCCGGCCTTGGCAGCTTCCACGGTAGGAATTGCGATGGGAGGGGCGGGTACTGATACGGCCCTTGAAACAGCCGATATTGCCCTAATGGGTGATGACTTATCTAAGTTGCCTTATACAATCCGCTTAAGTCGCAAAACATTAACGATCATTAAGCAAAACATCACGTTTTCCTTGGTGATTAAGATCCTGGCCTTATTATTGATCGCGCCGGGCTGGTTAACACTGTGGATGGCGATTTTTGCCGACATGGGTGCGACTTTATTAGTTACATTGAACAGTCTTCGATTACTGAGAATAAAAGAATAAAAGTATAGTAGCTCCCCCGTGCTTTTATGTGCTGGGGAGCTTGTTTACGCAACTTTCCAATTGTTTCATGTGAAACTTTGAAAAAATGCATCCATTTTTCTTTTGAAAACGTAAATAGATTAGAACACAGAAAATGTTAAGGGTGATTCAGACATTGCTATAATAAGTAATCATGGTAGGAAGGGGACTTAAATGAACGATATAGATGTAGAGCTTTATGAAAAAGTTCATCTGGGGGATAAGCAGGCCCTTGAAAAAATATATGATCGTTATGAAAAGCTCTTATATTCCTTGTCTTATAAAATTACTGGACAGAAGGAATTGGCTGAGGAAGCAGTACAGGAAGTATTCATAAAAATTTGGACGAAAAAGGGGACGTATGATTCATCCAAAGGAAAGTTTTCTAGCTGGATCATGACGATGACAAGGAATGCAAGTATTGATCAGCTAAGAAAAAGAAGAGATATACCCTCCGATTTTGAATATGAACAGATTCCGAGTGAGAGCCCAAGTGTCGAAAATCTCATTGAGTGGAAGGAAGAAGGAACTATGCTGAGGCAGGCCGTATCGGAATTAAGCGAGGAGCAACAAAAAATGATTCACCTATTTTATTTTAAGGGCCTGTCACAACAGAGCATCGCCTCAGAGTTTGAAATTCCTTTGGGTACCGTAAAAGGGAGAGTGCGATTGGCGCTCAAGCATTTAAGAAAGATTATCCCGCAAAAGTTACGTAAAGGGGGAGAGAGTGATGAATAATAATCCATGTGAATGGCTTCTTGATTACTTCAACGGACAATTGGATGAAGTCCCTAGGAGGAAGTTTGAAAACCACTTATCAGACTGCCGTGAATGCCGTGCTGAATTAGATGAATTAGCCATGCTAACGGAAGATTTGCCATATACGGTTACACCAGTGGAACCGCCAAGTGAGATGAAAAAGCGGGTTCTTGGTAATGTGTTTCAATCGGAGAAGGAAGCCGAGCAGCCAAAGCAGCAGATTAAGGAAAAAAGAAGGGAAAATAAATGGATAAAGCCATTATTGGCGGCCGTCTTATTCGCATCTTTGATCGGAAATGCCTATACCTTGCTATCCCAAGATAAAACGGATAATAGCAAAGAGGAAAAACGAGAAACCATTGATAGGCTCCAAACTAGTGTAGCCCTGAAACCGGGTGAAGGAGTTCCGATGAATGGCAGGGCAACGCTGGTGGAGAAAAATGATGAAACGGAAATGATCATTCAAGCCGAAAACCTTGAACCCGTGGAAGGCTCACAGGTGTATCAAGTTTGGCTTCTAGAGGAGGGAAAGCCATACAGGGCTGGAACATTCGTACCGAACAGCGATGGTCTGGGCGCCGTGTCATATCGACTGGATGAAACGGAGGAGCATAAGTGGGATACCGTTGCAATTACGCTTGAGCCCACGGAAAAAAGCAAAGCTCCAAAAGGGGATATAATATTAAGCAGTGAATTATAGCGAAAAGGCAGGGAGAAAACTCTCTGCTTTTTTTTCTAAGAAAAATCATAAGAAAGGTCCAAGGCGATTTATGAGAATCCGAACCTTCAGTTTAATGAGTCCTGTCATTTTTTGTTGAATTATCTTTTTAATTAAAGGAATTCTAATAAGAACATTTCGCTCGGACAAGCAATCGTTATGCATGTGGTGGGTAGTATGCTACAATGTGGCTGACTTTTAGAGCAGCATGCGGTTATAAGGAGTAAGGCATGTAAAGAAGGGATTTGAAAGGATGGAATTACAACAAAGGGCAATCTTGGTTGGAGTTAATCTCAATGGCCAAAAGGATTTTGAGTATTCGATGGAGGAATTGGCAAATTTAACGGAGGCATGTGAGGTAGAGGTTGTAGGGACCATCACACAAAATTTGCAACGGGTGACCTCATCACATTTTATCGGTACTGGAAAGGTTGAGGAAGTAAAAAGTCTCGTTGACTACAAAGAAGCAAACGTTGTCATTTTTAATGATCAGCTTTCCCCTTCGCAACTACGGAATCTGGAGAGGGACATGGATTGCAAGGTGATCGATCGGACAATCTTGATTCTGGACATCTTTGCGCATCGGGCGAAAACGAAGGAAGCGCAGCTTCAGGTGGAAGTGGCAAAGCTTCAGTATATGCTCCCACGTCTCGTCGGTTTAAGGGAATCATTAGGCCGTCAGAGTGGCGGAGTCGGTACAAACAAAGGAGCCGGTGAAAAGCAGCTAGAGCTTGACCGCAGGAGAATCGAAGAAAATATAAGAGTATTGAATAAAGAACTGGAGGACCTTGTTGCACACAGGCAAACGCAGAGGAAGCAGCGGAAGAAGAATGCCATCCCTGTCGTATCCTTAGTCGGTTATACGAATGCAGGGAAATCTTCAATCATGAATGCTTTAATTGAGATGTTTCATCCAACAGCCGAGAAGCGGGTTTTGGAAAAGGATATGCTGTTTGCTACTCTTGAGACATCCGTACGAAACATTCCGCTCCCGGATAAGAAGGAATTCTTATTGACGGATACGGTGGGATTTGTCTCTAAATTGCCGCATCATCTTGTGAAAGCATTTCGATCTACACTGGAAGAAGTGGTAGAAGCGGACCTATTGATCCATGTTGTCGATTTTTCCAATCCCAATCATGAGCAGCAAATAGAGATAACTGAACAGACCTTAGATGATATAGGGATTAAAGGGATTCCAACGATTTTCGCTTATAATAAAGCGGATCTTACTAGTTTGGAAATTCCGCGGGTGAATCGTGAGTCTGTATATATGTCAGCAAAAAACAAAGTGGGCATCGAGGAATTGATCGATCAAATTCGCGTACATATTTTTGTGGACTATATTCGCTGTGAAATGCTGATTCCATTTGATCAAGGACAGTTGGTTTCTTACTTCAATGAAAATGGCCATATAACGGAAACGGAATATGAGGAAAATGGATACCGAATAAGGCTTGAGTGCAAGAAAACAGATTATGAGAAATATCATTCATACGTTATTCACCCAGAATGAAATGCCTGTTGATAAGTTGGTGACGAATTGTTGATAAGTGGGAAAATAAGTTTGTGAATGTGGATAACTTTTAAGTGAATGCTTCTGTCCTGCACAATCACAGAGATTCAAGTCATGTTTTTTGTGTATAAACTGTGGATAAAGATAAAAAGCCCAGAAAAACTCGAATAAAGTTTCTGGGCTTTTACTTATGTGGACAAAGTGTTGATAAGTTGGTTTTCAGGGCAAATCAGGAATGAACATCCTTTAAGTTTGATGAATAGTAAGAGTGGTTGTAGAAAAATGACGATGCTTATCATTTATTGTTAGGAAATATAACATGAATATTACATATTGCATATGTAGCAACTGGTAATACTTTACACTTTGTATAATGTATCTTACTTTTTATCAGTATAAAATAAAGAATACTCATTTATCAGGTTAAATGCCGGAATTTGAGTTTTTAAGAGTAATAGGGGGGCATTAATGACTGGAGGAAGCAAGGACCGAGGCATGGCCAGTGAGAGAATGATAGAAAACAAAAAAGGAATGAGAGGATTTTTAAATCTATCGCCATGATTGTCTGATGAATAAATGTTGAAAAACCATGTAGGCACTGTTTGAATCCTTTGAATATAAGGATGGGAAATGTATTTATGCACAATTCCTCCTTTTTTATTTTTTACAAATGAATGTTTGGAAGGAGAATAGTAGATGAGTATGTCGAGCCCGATAAAAGGTAGCCTTGAAATGAACTTTCATGAAGCGGAGAGGGGTTTGTCCCCAAGGGAAGCTTTGGAAGAGTCGAATCGATGTTTATACTGCTATGATGCCCCATGTATCCAAGCCTGTCCAACTGGGATAGATATTCCAAGTTTTATTAAGAAAATAGCTTCAGACAATATTAAAGGGTCGGCCAAGACGATCATGACGGCCAATCCTGTCGGTGCCAGCTGTGCGCGGGTATGTCCGACTGAAGAGTTATGTGAGGGGGCATGTGTCCTAAATCATTCTACAAAGCCAATCATGATTGGCAATCTCCAGCGTTATTCCACAGATTGGGCCATCCAAAATAAACAAGCTCTATTCAAGGCCGGGAAAAAGAATGGCAAAAAGGTTGCCATTGTAGGAAGCGGTCCAGCGGGCTTATCTGCAGCAAGGGAATTAGCCTTGCTTGGTTACAGTGTAACCATTTTCGAAGCTGAAAAAAATCCAGGCGGTTTAAATACTTACGGAATTGTATCCTTTCGTTTGCCTCAGAGCATTTCTTATTGGGAAGTCGAACAAGTAAAGAGTCTTGATGTTGAAATTAAAACCAATACACGTGTCGGGGTTGATGTTTCTGCAAATCAGCTAACTGCCGACTATGATGCTGTCATTTTAGCAATCGGCATGTCCGATGTTCCCAAGCTTGGAATTGAAGGAGAAGACTTAGCTGAGGTTTATGATGCAATCGAATTCGTCAAGGCAACGAAAACAAAGGCCCTTACTGATAAATTCATCGGGAAGAAGATGGCGGTAATTGGGGCTGGGAATACAGCGATTGATGCCGCGACTTGTTCTGTACGTCTTGGTGCCGAACAAGTGGGGATTATCTATCGTCGTACCCAAAAGGAAATGACAGCTTATGATTTTGAATATGAGTTCGCCAAGCAAGAAGGTGTCGGGTTTCATTGGCTGACTAATCCCTCGAGGATCTTATCGAATGATAGCGGTCAGGTAACGGGCATCGAGTGTGTGAAAATGGTGCTTAGCGAGGCTGGGGAAGATGGGAGGCGCCGTCCAGTCCCGATTTCTGGATCAGAGTTCGTCATACCAGTAGATGGAGTCATCCGTGCCATAGGTCAATCCAGATATGTAGGATTGATTGAGCAGTTTGGCATACAACATGATGATGGCGTCGTTATATTGGAAGGGGATTCCTATAAAACATCGAATGAAAAGGTTTTTGCCTGCGGGGATGTGATTTTTGGAAAAGGCCAAGGTGAGGCAATGGTTGTTTCAGCTGCCCAGCAAGGAAAGAAGACAGCCTATGAAATCGACCTGACTTTAAGGGGCGAAACGGTGGATATTGCTTAATAATAATGAAAATTAGGAGGCTAATCATGGCTGATTTATCAATTGATCTTGCAGGTATTAAATCTCCCAATCCTTTTTGGCTTGCTTCAGCACCACCTACGAATTCGGGGTATCAAGTACAACGGGCGTTTGAAGCTGGCTGGGGAGGCGCTGTTTGGAAGACATTGGGCGATCCCATCCTGAATGTCTCATCACGTTTTGCGGCTGTTGGTTTTAATGGGCAGAGAGTCGCCGGGTTCAACAATATAGAATTAATTACGGATCGGCCGCTTGAAGTGAATTTGAAAGAAATATATGAAACGAAAAAAAGGTTCCCCGATCATGCAATCATTGCATCCGTAATGGTAGAGCCACGACAGGAAAAGTGGCATGAGATCATCAAGCGGATAGAGGACGTGGGGGTTGATGGTTACGAATTGAACTTTGGCTGCCCGCACGGAATGGCTGAGCGTGGGATGGGGGCCGCTTCAGGACAGGTTCCAGAACTAGTGGAAAAGCAAACATATTGGGCAAAGGAAGCTGCAACAAAACCTGTCATTGTCAAGCTTACCCCCAATATAACAGACATTACGGTTACGGCGGAAGCGGCGGTACGCGGTGGTGCGGATGCAATTAGTATGATCAATACGATTAACAGCTTGGCGGGAGTGGATATCCATTCATGGAACACGATTCCCCATGTAGGCGGCAAGGGGGCTCACGGAGGGTACTGTGGTCCTGCGGTGAAGCCCATCGCTTTAAACATGGTGGCAGAGTGTGCAAGGAACCCAGCGATTAATGTTCCCATTTCCGGAATTGGAGGAATATCAAATTGGCAGGATACAGTGGAGTTTTTGCTGATGGGCTCAACGGGAGTGCAAATTTGTACGGCTGCCATGCATCACGGCTTTAGGATAGTGGAAGATTTGGTTGATGGCCTGTCCAATTACCTGGATGAAAAAGGGATATCCTCTGTGATGGATATTGTCGGTAAGTCTGTACCGCGCTATTCCGATTGGGGGAATTTAGATCTTAATTATAAGGTCGTGGCGCGCATTAATAATGAGGTGTGCATCAATTGCAACAAATGTCATATTGCATGTGAAGATACTTCGCATCAATGTATAGATATGTTAAAGGGCACATCAGGCAGCTCCTTCTTGAGAGTACGTGAAGAAGATTGCGTAGGCTGTAATCTTTGCTCGATCGTATGCCCGGTCGATGGGGCGATCGATATGATCGAATTAACGAATGAATTACCACCTATGACGTGGAATGAACGCCAAGAATTCCTTGGAGGCATAGGTAATGAAAGTGTTGATTTCGTAAAATGATGGAGGGGTCTAATATGAAGAAAATCATTAAAAACGGAACGATCGCAACTGCTGCAGATACGTATCAAGCCGATATATTAATAGAAAATGAGAAGATTGCAATGATTGGCAAGGACCTGCCGGCAGAGGGGGCTGAAGTCATCGATGCAAAAGGTGCTTATATTTTTCCGGGTGGCATTGACCCACATACACATCTCGATATGCCGTTTGGCGGGACAACGACAAAGGATGATTATGAAACGGGTACGATTGCTGCTGCATATGGAGGCACGACAACGGTCATCGACTTTTGTTTGACCGAAAAAGGGGTGCCGTTAAAGAAAGCGATTGAAACATGGCATGAAAAGGCCAATGAAAAAGCCGCCATAGATTATGGTTTTCATTTAATGATCAGTGAGATTAATGATGATGTATTGGCTGAGTTGCCAAGTATCATCGATAATGAAGGGATTTCTTCCTTTAAGGTGTTCATGGCTTACAAGAATGTTTTTCAAGCCGATGATGCCACGCTATATCGCACTTTGCTGCAAGCGAAGGAACTTGGCGCGCTTGTCATGGTTCACGCTGAAAATGGTGATGTCATCGATTATCTTACAAAGCAGGCGCTTGCTGAAGGTAACACCGATCCAATATACCATGCATTAACAAGGCCGCCGGAGCTTGAAGGAGAAGCAACTGGACGGGCAGCTAAACTGACGGAAATGGCAAACGGTCAGCTGTATGTCGTACATGTCACATGTGAAGAGGCAGTAGAAAAGATAATTGAGGCAAGGAATAAAGGCGTTGATATTTGGGGGGAGACTTGTCCGCAATATTTGGTCCTTGATCAGTCCTACCTGGAAAAGCCTCATTTCGAGGGATCTAAATATGTATGGTCCCCTCCATTAAGGGAGAAGAAGAATCAGGAAGTACTATGGAATGCTTTAAAAATGGGACAGCTGCAAACGATAGGATCGGATCAATGCTCTTTTGATTTTAAAGGGCAAAAGGACCTGGGACGTGAAGATTTCACGAAAATACCGAACGGCGGTCCCACGATTGAAGATCGCATGAGTATCCTTTTTTCTGAAGGTGTCTTGAAAGAGCGTATTACCTTGAATCAGTTCGTCGATCTAACTTCTACACGTGCAGCCAAACTTTTTGGATTATTCCCTAAGAAAGGGACGATTGCAGTTGGGTCGGATGCTGATATTGTCATTTTTGACCCGAAGGTGGAAAGGATCATTTCTGCAGATACTCATCATATGGCAGTTGATTATAATGCCTTTGAAGGGATGGAGATTACAGGAGAACCGGTTTCTGTCTTATCTAGAGGGCAATTCGTCATTAAAGATAAACAATTTGTAGGTGATGCTGGAAAAGGGCAATTCTTGAAAAGGGCAAAATACAATACAGCTCAAAAACTGATTGCTGGGAAAAAGCTACCAGTCTGAAACTTTGGTAAGGAATCATGCAAATGAATATAGGGGGATTTGATATGAGTGGGAAGAATGATTATTTAAAGTCTCCCGATTTGCTGCCTATACCTCATAGTGAGAAAAACATAAGTGCAGCCGGATTTGGTTTTATTTGGGTGGGCATGGCCGTAGTATTGGCCGCCTTCGCAATTGGTGGGAACGGTGTTCAAAGTTTATCCTTAGGCTGGGTTGTTCTAGCAACGGTCATTGCCTGTGTGGCTCTTGGCTTTTTGATGACGATGACAGGCGATATAGGAGTTGAGCATGGCATATCTTTCCCTGTCTATATGAGGGCGCCGTTCGGTACGATTGGCACCCATATCCCATCGGTTGTACGGGGGTTTGTAGCTTCATGCTGGTTTGGTCTTAACACCTACTTTGGAGCAACGGCAATGAATGCAATCTTTGCAACCCTCTTTGATTTTGATAATTGGTTTATCTGCTTCCTCATTTTTGCCGTTTTACAATTAGTGAACACGGCAATGGGAATCAAGTCGATAGAACGTTTTGCGGACTTGGCAGCACCCGTTATCATTTTGATTTCTGGCTGGATGTATTTTACCCTTTCCGATCAAGCTGTGGCCCAAGGAAGAGATGTATGGTCCTGGATTGAAAGTCCGGTCACAGGCGGGGCTGCCGCTACGGCTTTCATGGTCGTCATTATGGCAAATATGGGATTCTGGGGCACATTGACGGCAGATATGCCGACACTCTCCCGCTATATAAAGGCACCAAAAAATGAAAAAAATTGGTTCAAGCGCAATAAGGGCCAGATAATTGGGAATATTATCACCTATCCCATCACTCAGACGTTCATGGTCATTATCGGAGCGGTTTCTTATATGGCCGTTTCCAATTACGACCCCGTAGTTGCTATTCAGGGATCCGCAAGTGGAATTGCTCTCGGCGTCCTATTAATCATGATTGTATTTGCTCAATGGTCGACGAATACTACGGCCAATGTCATACCCGCAGCTACCATTTTCTCCAATATCATGGGTCCTAAAATACCGTTTTGGGCGGGGGTCGTTGTAGCGGGGGTCATAGGGATAGTCGTTCAGCCATGGAGCTTGTTCGGTATTATAATAAAGGTTTTATTAATAATAGGTGGAATCCTGGCATCCATTGTCGGCATCCTGGTAGCAGATTATTACTTCCTCCGCAAACGACGAGTCAATGTACTAGCACTCTATGAAAGTGAAGGTCAGTATAAATATTTGAATGGAGTGAATTGGGCAGGAATCATTTCTTGGGCGATTGGAGGAATCGGTGCAACGATTTTTTCAAATTATTCGTTTATTGTTGGTTTTGTTCTGGGCAGTGCAAGTTATTATACATTAGCTAAGTTTTGGTGGTTCAAGAAATATGAGCAAGCTGAAATCATGGATCCCAGTGATGAGAAATATTTGGGTATTACAGTCGGAAGGGATTGGAAAATCAAAAAAGATGTAGAACGCGAAGAAGAGATGGTTATCACGGCTGAAACAGGCCGGGAGAACGTGTGAAGAAAGGGGGAATGGAAATGTCCGAATATCAAGATTATCGCTTAGAAAGGGAACAAATCGATTTTTTACTTGAAAGAGGATATCGAATCACCCGGGTTTCAGAAAATTTAAGCGGGGCTTTTCTCGATTTTGAACTGATTGAAGGGACGAAGCAGGAATGGAAACAGTTGAACATCAAAACCCCGGAAGGAAGAAAATACTTCTCTACGCTGCTTTTCAAGAAGTTGAATTAAAATGAAAAAGGTTTGAAGTGGGCCTATTCCTCAATGAATGGGTCCTTTTTTGTACGTGTTTAGACGTTTGCTTTAATAGGGAAATGATACGGATAAAACGTGAATGAACAGAGGGATTTGGTTTGCCTGGCAGCAATGTGGATGGAAAAACGCCGAATTTTATGTAGAATTTTGACGTTAGATTTTCTGACAAGTGTCTGGAGGTTTAAGGATTGTCCGTTTATAATAGATTTTAAAGCAGTTTATAAAAGGATGTGGATGGATGAATACGTCGATTACAATCGAGGAAATTCTAACGCGCAAGCATTTCAATCTGACGGATATAATCGCAGGTAGCAGTGGGATAAAGCGTCGAGTGAAGTGGGTCCACTGCATGGAAGTCACCCAAATCAGCCATTTGTTAAATGGAAATGAACTTATTCTGTCCACCGGTTTAGGTTGGAAAGATTGTGATGAAACGCTTCTCTCCTATTTAAAACAGTTAATTGAATGCAATGCGGCTGGGCTCTGTATTGAGATTGGCTCCAACACGATGGCAGTGCCGCAGTGTGCCATTGATCTTGCGAATGAACAACAATTCCCTATCATCCTTTTTCATGAAGAAGTCCCTTTCGTGGAAATCACTCAGGATATTCATTCCCTAATCATTAATAAACAATATCAAATGATCTCCAACTTAGAAAACTACTCCCAGCAGTTAAATAAATATCTCCTCGAAATTGACCATTATGAACCAATTCTAAAATTTCTCCATAGCTACTTAAATGTACAGGTTATTCTTATTTTTAATGAAAATGATATAGCCAGCATTCCAAAAATAAATAAAAAGGTAACCTATCAAATGGTAGCGGACGTATATGAAGAAAAGCGGAATGTGGATAAAACCGTTCTTAGACAGCCGATTCAAGTGCTTGGTGAGAATTATGCGGAACTGCTCATTTGCAGCAACGACAGAGCGTTGACGGACTTTGATTCACTTATTTTGGATCGGACGGCTACCGCTTTGGCACAACATCTATTAAGGGATTTATATATAGAAGAAAAGAAAATGTCGGAAGAGAGTAAATGGCTGACAAATTGGATTGAAGGTGAGTATAGTGATGAAGCTATCCGAGAGAGGCTTTCTTATGTTGATCCGAAAATGCAGTTAGATGGCGGAATCGTCTGCATTTGCAAGCAGCATCCAAGGTTTAATAAAAGTTCTGCAAAATTGGACGGAACTTATTTCAAGATAATGTTTAGGACAGTCTTTGAACAATACGGCTTTCAGATATTTTCTATGGAAGTACACCAGCATCTTGTTTTTATTTTAGGCGATAATCGTTCATCTGAAGATTGGAAATCGAGGGTGACAGGCGCAGTTGATCGTATTATGAAAATGGATGTAAGCGGTCGTAATCGCATGAGTCAGCTTTCTATTGGTTTTGGAAAGCATGTTCAAAGGTTAAGTGAGATTTATAAAAGTTATGAAACGGCACGAGAGACTCTATTGCTTCAGGATACCTTACCAAAGGAGAGCAGAAGCTTTTTTTATCAGGACTTACATATGCACCGCATGATTTCCCTCATAAATAAACATGGTAATCTGGAGGAAACGGTGCACGAATATTTAGGTCCTGTCATTGAATATGACAGGCAAAACAATGGGGAATTAATGCCTACCTTAAAGACCTATCTAGCTTGTAACGGATCTAAACAGGAAACTTCAAAACAACTATTCATTGTTCGGCAAACACTTTATCATAGGCTCGAAAAGTTAGAGAAACTGTTAGGTTCCGATTTTATGCGTTCGGATAAGCGTCTGGGCCTCGAATTCATGATTTTTGCATTGGACTTCTTACAGTATAGCAGCAGGAAGGTCAGTGGAAAGTATGTGGATAAATATATTGGTAAGTAAAAAATAAGTGTGAATCAAGGGCGTCCCAAGGACATCCTTTTTTGAACGGAAGAAGAGGGAATTTAATAAACTGGTGAATACAGGGATAATGCTGACATCAAAATGGCCTTTATAGCTTTTTTGATGTCAGCATCTTTTTTTAATATTCATCTTTTTTCGAAAGGCAGTGATCACATTCCAAAAGGTAAGATTCAGCTTGTTCAGTGATATGAGTGCCGCACTCCGTACATTGTTTAGGTGGCAGGTTCCTGAAGAATTCCAACGGGTTTTTCGTTTGCATAGTGTTTCCTCCTTAAGATTAGGTGTAATTAGTCTTGGCGTTTGGAAAGGCAGTGATCACATTCCAAAAGGTAAGATTCAGCTTGTTCAGTGATAGGAGTGCTACACTCCGTACATTGTTTAGGTGGCAGGTTCCTGAAAAATTCCAATGGGTTTTTCGTTTGCATAATGTTTCCTCCTTAAGATTAGGTGTAATTAGTCTTGGCGTTTGGAAAGGCAGTGATCACATTCCAAAAGGTAGGATTCAGCTTGTTCAGTGATAGGAGTGCCGCACTCCGTACATTGTTTAGGTGGCAGGTTCCTGAAGAATTCCAACGGGTTTTTCGTTTGCATGGTAAGTTCCTCCTTAAGATTTGGTTAATTAGTCTTCGCGTTTGGAAAGGCAGCGGTCACATTCCATTAAGTAAGATTCAGCGTGTTCAATAATATGGTCACCGCACTCGGGGCAATGTTTAGCAGGGATATTGTTGAAAAATTCAATGGATTTTTTCATTTGCATAGTCATTTCCTCCTTTTAAATCGTTAATTAATTCTTGTTTTCTATTTATTCATCACGTTTAGAAAGGCAGCGATCGCATTCCAGCAGATAGGAATCTGAGTGGTCCACATGTGTTTCACCACATTCTGGGCAATGTTTAAATGAATTGATTATTAATGAATCAGATTGATTTATTTGCATGTCTCGCTCCTCCTCTTTATAGTACAGATAAAATTGTTTGTCTGTTGTTATAATACAGTATATACCCGAATTTGGAAATTGTATAGGTATTTTACAGAAAATTTAAAATTTATTTCATGACAAGTCTGAAAACCCTATAGCGATGGGGATTGTCAACTTTTTTTTCTTCTCAATTATTAGATAATTAAAGAAAAATACATGTTGTAAAGGAAAAAAACAAAGAGTGAATGAGATGGATAGGCAATTTTTAATCGATTAAAAAAGAAATTAATGTAACAGATATGGAACAGGTGATTTTGAAGTTCATGATTACCTGTTTCACATTCCATGTTGCTCAAAAGTCTGAGAAAATCGGCAATCGGCAGCTATTATATGAGAGCTCTTGGCCGATACGAACGACCAAAAAAAGTGTCCGTATGGTTTTAGTACTTCAGGAAAGAGGTAACTTGCTAGTAGAAGTACATTAATGGGAGGTAGAGTATGTCCAAAGTGATGATTATCATTAATCCATCTTCAGGTAAGGAAAAGGCAGCGAAGATTTTGCCGAATGCAAAAAAAGCGCTTGGTGGTATGTTTGATCAAGTGATCGTTCGTGAAACTGAAGGAGAGGGAGATGCTACGAAATTTGCTAATGAAGCTTGTACAGAAAGGTTCGATGCTGTCATTTCCATGGGTGGGGATGGAACGGTGAATGAGGTTGTGAATGGGTTGGGAGAACAGGAACATCGGCCAATTTTCGGAATCGTTCCACTAGGGACCGTTAATGACTTTGCTAGATCTTTGGGTATACCCCTGAATCCTATTGAAGCTATAGAGATAATAAAGGATAGGCAGATTAAGGAATCCGACATAGGGAAGATCAATGATCATTACTTCATGAATGTGTTGGCAGTCGGTGGCATTGCCGAGGCTACCTATAATGTTTCCGTTGAACAAAAGACCCGTCTTGGCTCAATGGCATATATCATCGAAGGAGCAAAAGCAATTATTAAAAAGAATCCGTTTCCTTTAACGGTTGAACATGATCAGGGAAGGTGGCTGGGTGAGGCTCATTTACTGATTGCCACAATGACGAACTCTGTCGGCGGTTTCGAGCAGCTTGCACCAGAGGCAAAAGTGAATGATGGAAAGCTGCATACATTCATTATTAAAGATTTATCCCTTCCACTTGTCGTCAAGATCATTCCGAGTTTAATGAGGGGGGAGATTAAGGGACATGATGAAGTTGAATATATTCAAACTTCCAAGCTCCATTTATCCACATCAGAGGAACTTGCAGTCAATATCGATGGTGATGAAGGGTTCCTTCTTCCTCTACAGGCAAATGTACTGCACAAACACCTTCGTCTATTTGTCCCGGGGTCAAAATGAGTGTTGCAGAAAGATAGCAAGCATAGTGTGTGCAATGAACATAAGCCAACTTGTTTGTGGTTAGTCTAAAAGACCATCCTCATTGAAACAAGTGGGAAAAGCTGATTAGGGCAATGTCGCCTCATCAGTTTTTTTTGTGGAGGTTAACATCATGGAAGAGGGCAGGATTCCACTCATGACTGGCGTGATCAAATCCCCCATCCTTATGACATTCCTTCACACGCTATCATAAAGTTATAAGCGTTTATAAAAGATATCATTATCAGGAGGATTCTAGGCAAGAATAGTTAATACATGAATGGTTGGGTATAAATATGTTACGCTTATAGTTATGTAAATAGATGAGAGAGGATGTTAGATGTTAGTATGGAGTTTTTTCTTGTTATATTAGCCCTTCTAATATTAATTGGAATGTCTAATGTAATTAACCATTTTATACCCTTTATACCTGTACCATTAATACAAATAGCACTGGGTGTTACATTGGCGCTTTTACCTTTTGGTATCCATGTAGAGATGGAGACAGAGCTGTTTTTGCTGTTGTTCATCGCACCCCTTTTATTCAATGATGGGAAAAATGTACCCCGCACAGCACTATGGAAGTTGAGGGCACCTATTCTCATGCTTGCATTAGGCCTGGTATTCATTACGGTTTGGTCAGGCGGGTACTTAATCAATTGGATGATTCCTTCGATTCCATTGCCGGCTGCATTCGCTTTAGCGGCCATTTTGTCACCTACGGATGTAGTGGCAGTTAGCGCTTTGGCGAGTCGAGTTAAGTTACCTAAGAGCATCATGCACCTTCTTGAAGGCGAAGGGCTAATGAATGATGCCTCAGGTCTAGTTGCCTTTAAGTTTGCGGTTGCAGCTACAGTCACTGGTGTTTTCTCCTTAGTGGATGCTACGTTCAGTTTCATATGGATTGCAATTGGCGGGTTTGTAGGTGGAGCAATAATAGCTTTCATCATTATCAGGCTTCGTGTATTTCTTCGCCGCTTAGGGATGGAAGACGTCACGATGCATATGCTGATCCAAATCCTAACTCCTTTTATTATTTTCCTCGCTGTGGAACATTTCCACCTTTCTGGGATTTTAGCGGTTGTGGCTGGGGGAATTGTCCATGCCATTGAACGAGATCGGGAAATATCACCAACAATAGAACTTCAGGTCGTCTCAAAGAGTACATGGTCCGTCATTTTATATGTATTGAATGGACTAGTCTTCGTTTTGCTTGGCTTGCAAATCCCAAGCGTTGCGAAAACGATCTTTCAAGATCCGGCCTTCAATAATGGACAAGTGATCCTTTATATCGTGATCATTACACTTTTCCTCTTCGCTTTACGATTCATTTGGCTTACGGCTGCCTGGTCGATTGGCTGGATCACGAAAAAAGTAGGCGCCCAAAAACCAGACTTCAAAGCAGCCGGAATCATAACCATTTCCGGGGTTCGCGGAGCTGTAACGTTAGCGGGTTCGTTCTCGATTCCGTATGTGTTGGCAGATGGAAGTCCTTTTCCTGAGCGTTCGTTAATCATCTTCATTGCCGCAGGAGTCATATTGCTGACCTTGATTGTTGCGAGTGTATTTCTGCCAATCATAGCACGGTCAGAAGAAGAGGAAGTAATCGATAAGCAGGCTGACAAAACAAAAGCTGCGACTATTCACACACATCAAGCGGCTATTCGGGTAGTTGAGTCCCAAATGACAGATGAAAACCGGGAAGCTGCCTTATCGATCATTTCGAGGTACTATACCAAGATCAATGAATTGTCCTATGTAGAACAAGAGAAAGACCCAGCTGCATTAAGGGAAGAAGAGAAGGTCCTTCGCTTTAAGGCCCTTGAAGCAGAGCAAAGATTCCTGGATAAACTTATTAAGGATGAAAGAGTGGACCGGGAGACGGCGTATATATGCAAGGAATACATCCAGCGTATGGAAGGTGCTGTAACAAATCGATTGAAGTTCCGTTTTTTCAGGTCCGTCACGCTTTTCAGAAGAAGCATGCTGAGGGTTTTTAAATTATTTTTCCCTAATAAAAGTGAAATAAGAAAAATCAATCTTGAGAGATTGGAAAAAGTCAGGGATCTTAAAATCCGGATGTATAAAGCTGCCATCCAAGAGATACAAGCAGGCATTATATCTGAAA
Source organism: Peribacillus sp. Bi96 (assembly GCF_918698115.1). Taxonomy (GTDB): domain Bacteria; phylum Bacillota; class Bacilli; order Bacillales; family DSM-1321; genus Peribacillus. The sequence continues at coordinate 39,460 of NZ_CAKKLV010000022.1, read as the reverse complement.
ATCATGCAACTTCATCGATGATCATTGAAGAGTATAAAGTGCTGATTTTAAAATGCAAACGAGAAAATAGAGGCCGTATCCCTAGTAAAATGGCCGAATATGAAAGAGAGCTGTTCTATAAAGCGATCCAGGCGGAAAGGGACGAAGTACAGGATATGTTTGAAAAACGACAAATCCCCCGTGAGGTTGCCAACATACTTCGCCAGCAAATCAATTTGCGGGAAGCACTAACGATCAATGAAAACACCTATTGAACATAATGAAAGAGCGCTGCCGATATATTCGGCGGCGCTTATTAAGGTTAGTGGAGGAATTCTTAGGGGAGGCATCGAATAAATAAGGAGTGTGCTTGGGTGGAATGGGACCAGGAGATCGAGACCATCGCCTTAACGCTTTACCTTGGAATAATGAAATACGGAGTATCATATATGAGGGCATGTAGACTTTTCGATAGGGGGAAGGTCTTTTTCTTTGTCCAATTTGTTACATGTCGCTTTAGGAAACTGGCTGATTTAGAGGGAAGCTTTTAATAATACTGCTGCCTTATGGTACACTTTACTTATGAAAATTACGTTAATCGAGGTGTAGTCCTAATGAAAACGGTCGTAGTCGTTGGCGGAGGCATTACCGGCTTATCAACCATGTATTATTTACAAAAAGCGGCTAAAGCACAGAATCTTTCCGTGCGATTAATATTAATAGAAGGTAATGAGAAATTAGGCGGTAAAATCAGGACGGTTCATGACGGTCCATTTAAAATAGAAGCGGGTGCCGATTCGATCGTCGCCAGAAAACAAAATATAAAACCATTTCTTGAAGAATTGAATCTAGAGGATCAAGTGGTCTATAATGCGACGGGAAAATCATTTATCCATACGGATGGCATGCTGAAGAAAATCCCTGAAGACGCCTTGTTTGGAATTCCAATGAGCATTGAGTCTTTGGCGAACAGCGATCTGGTATCTGCACAAGGAAAGGTAGACGCCTTAAAGGATTTCTATACGAAAAACGAGACGTTTACGAAGAATGACTCAATCGGCTTATTTCTTGAAAGTTTCTTAGGTAAGGAATTGGTGCAAAAACAGATTTCGCCTGTCCTTTCGGGTGTTTATTCAGGGAAATTAAATGAATTGACGATTGCTAAAACACTGCCGGAAATGCTGGATTATAAAAATGAATATGGCAGTATCATACGCGGTCTATCGGAAAATAAGCAGAAATACCAAAGCAAGGGAAATAAGAAGTTCCTTTCGTTTAAAAATGGCTTATCAGCATTGATTGATCGTATTGTGGAAAGCCTTGATATGGTGGAGATTTTAAAGGGTGTCCAGGCGGAAAAAATCACAAAGAATGATAAGGGGTATATCCTTTCATTGGCAAACGGTGAAAAGCTGGAAACGGACTATATCGTATTAAGTACGCCGCATACCAGCGCCCAGAAACTATTGGGTGATCGTGAGTTGGATGAGGACTTTGACGGCTTGATCGATAGTTCCATGATTAGCGTTTACATTGGGTTCGATATACCGGACAGCATGCTTCCTAATGACGGGACAGGTTTCATTGCAGGTGATAATAGTGATTTGATCTGCAATGCCTGTACTTGGACGAGCCGGAAATGGGAGCATACTTCTGAAAACAGTCAGCTTTTAGTAAGGCTTTTTTATAAAAGCTCAAGCCCGGAATATGAACGGTTACGGTCCCTTACAAAACAGGAATTAATGAATGTCGCTTTAGGCGACATTAAAAATAGTTTGAGCATTACTGGAACTCCGATGACGAGTGAAGTGACGAGATGGCATGAAAATATGCCGAACTACCATATAAAGCATCCCAAAATCGTTCAATCCCTGGAGGCTAAAATCTCCGAGAACTATCCGAATGTTTTACTTGCGGGCTGTTCATACAATGGTGTCGGAATACCGGACTGTATTGCAGATGGAGAAAAGAAAGCGCAAGAGATTTGTGCGAAGTTGTAAAAGGGGGACTGCCAGTTGGCAGCCCTCTTTTTTTGTGTTGGATATCCTGGGAATTCGTTTGAAGTTTCCTATATTTCCTGTATAATAATATTCGATAAATTAAACTAAAAGTTTACTTATACAAAACTTTTTTTACTGCATGTTTACTATAAGTAAACAAAATTGAGGGTAATACGATGCAAATAGGAAAGAAAATAAAGAATCTTCGCTTGAAAAAAGGATTGACCCAGGAAGAGTTGGGAGAAAGAACGGATTTAAGCAAAGGATATATCTCACAAATGGAAAGAGACTTAAGCTCCCCATCAATTGAAACGCTTTTCAATATTCTAGAGGTACTCGGCTGCAAGCCGAAGCAGTTTTTCGATGAAGAGGATCAGGTCCAAAAAGTGGTCTATGAAGAAGAAGAACAAACCTTTTTCATCGATGAGGAACGAGGCTATCAAATTCAATGGCTTGTACCTGAATCGAATGAGAAGGAAATGGAACCAATTCGCCTGACTCTTCAGGAAAAAGGGGAGTTCAAACAATTCGAACCATCCTTGTCGGAAACATTCGGTTATGTATTAAAAGGTAGGGTCATTGTGAAACTTGGTATACATACTTATTTCGTCAATGCAGGGGAATCCATTTATTTTCATGCTTCCGATGAACATCAAATCATCAATGATTTTGAAGGTCCATCCGAGTTATTGCTCGTTGTGACGGAATCATACCTATAGAATTCAAAACAACGGCAACCGTTTGTTTATGGTAAAGATAGATGAAGTAAGGAAAGAGGGAAGTAGCTATTATGGCAAACGAGAATATAATACGCTTCGAACAAGTGACGAAGCACTTTGATGATGATACGGTCGTTCTCGATAACGTTAGTTTTGAAATCGAGAAAGGTAAGTTCTATACGCTCTTGGGTCCTTCCGGCTGTGGGAAGACAACGATCCTTCGTTTGATTGCCGGATTTACGGAAGCATCCAAAGGGGATATTTATTTTGAAGGAAAAAAGATCAATGATGTACCAGCCAATAAAAGGCAAGTTAATACGGTTTTTCAAGATTATGCCCTTTTTCCGCATTTAAATGTGTTTGAAAATGTAGCATTCGGTCTTCGGATCAAGAAAATGAAAAATCCGGAAGTGGAAAAAAAGGTGAAGGAAGCTCTAAGCTTTGTTAATTTGGATGGCTATGAAAAACGGGAGATCAGGGAAATGTCTGGCGGACAACGACAAAGGGTAGCGATTGCCAGGGCAATCGTTAATGAACCGGAGGTCATCCTTCTAGATGAACCACTATCTGCCCTTGATTTGAAATTGCGTACGGAAATGCAATATGAATTGCGGGAACTGCAACAAAGGCTGGGCATTACCTTTATCTTCGTCACTCATGACCAAGAGGAAGCATTAGCGATGTCTGATGAGATTTTTGTTCTTAACAAAGGGAAAATTCAGCAGAGCGGAACTCCAACGGATATATATGATGAACCGCTTAATCGGTTCGTTGCCGATTTCATTGGTGAGTCGAATATCGTTAAAGGAAAAATGATTGAGGATTACCTAGTGGAATTCGTCGGAAGGCAGTTCGAATGTGTCGACCAAGGTTTGAACAGTAATGAAGCTGTTGATATCGTCATCCGTCCGGAAGATTTACAGATTACTTCCACGAATCGCGGTAAGCTGCAAGTTCGGGTGGACTCTCAGCTATTTCGCGGTGTTCATTATGAAATAAGCTGCTATGACCATGATGGAAATGAATGGCTTGTCCAATCAACTAAAAGGGTGACAGTCGGCGATGAAATAGGACTTTATTTCGATCCTGAATCGATTCATGTCATGCGATTGGGTGAAACGGAAGAAGAATTCGATAAGCGCCTTGAAGCGTATCATGATGGGGAAAGTCATGAAGAATAAATTATCCAGGAATATTTACTTCATACCCTATGTCTTATGGATTGCTCTATTCGTAATTGCACCCATTTTGCTAATCCTTTACTATTCGTTCTTCGATATTGAAGGAAATCCATCTTTGATTAACTATCAAAAGTTCTTTACACCTGTATATTTAAAAATGACGATAAGCTCATTTTGGTATGCTTTTCTGATTACGGGCATATCCCTTTTAGTGGCTTACCCTACTGCTTTTTTGTTAACGAAAACAAAGCATAAGCAGTTGTGGCTTTTACTGATTATCGTACCTTCCTGGATTAATTTACTCTTAAAAGCTTATGCCTTCATTGGCATTTTTGGCACATATGGTGTGGCGAATGGTTTTCTGGAAGCGATGGGAATCGGCAAGCAGCAAATTCTTTTCACGGATTTCAGCTTCATATTCGTTTCGGTTTATATATTCATCCCGTTTATGATCTTACCGATATTCAATGCGCTGGATGAAATGAATCCAACCCTTTTGGATGCGGCCAATGACTTGGGAGCGTCCCGATGGATGACATTCCGCCGCGTCATTTTTCCATTGACGATAGATGGTGTAAAAACGGGATGCCAGGTCGTCTTTATCCCGGCACTTTCATTGTTCATGCTTACGAGGTTGATTGCCGGTAACCGTGTCATTACCCTTGGTACGGCCATCGAGCAGCATTTTCTCGTGACACAGGATTGGGGAATGGGTTCCACGATTGCTGTATTTTTGATCATTATAATGTTCCTGATTATGTTTGTAACGGGTAACCGAAAGCAGGGTGTGTAAATTGAGTAATAAATTATCACCACTATCAAAAGCGTTTCTCGTTTTGATATTTCTCATCCTCTATGCACCGATTTTCTTTTTAGTCTTTTACTCGTTTAACAGCGGCGGAACGATGTATGACTTTAAAGGGTTTACCATGGAGTGGTACAAGGAGTTGTTCCAAGATACAAGATTGTTGATCATTGTATTGAATACGCTTGTGATTGCTTTATTATCTGCATTGATCGCCACGATCATTGGGGTGATTGGAGCCATTGGAATTAGATCCTTTACGAGCAGTAAAGCCAAGAATACAGTATTGTCCTTGAATAACGTATTGATTGTCAGCCCAGATGTGATCATAGGTGCTTCTTTCCTGATTCTATTCACAATGGCTGGAATCAAGCTTGGTTTCTACTCAGTATTGTTGTCGCATATTGCCTTCAGCATTCCGATTGTTGTGCTGCTGGTCCTTCCAAAGCTTCAGGAAATGAGCCCTACCTTAATTGATGCGGCTCGAGATTTAGGGGCAAGCCGATGGGATGTATTGACGAAGGTCATCCTTCCTTATATCTTACCAGGTATCTTTGCAGGCTTTTTTATGGCATTGACTTATTCACTTGATGATTTTGCGGTGACGTTCTTTGTGACTGGTAATGGATTTTCCACTCTTTCCGTGGAAATCTATTCATTGGCCCGACGTGGGATTTCCTTGAATATTAATGCGTTATCAACACTGCTGTTCGTTGTGACATTACTGCTGGTTGTCGTTTATTACTTTATCACTCAACGTGTCAGGCAGACGGGAATGGGGGGAAAACGATGAAGAAGCTTGTCCAAATGTTTTTAGTCATTTCCCTTGTATCCGCGTTGCTGTTATATGCGATTTCAAGATTGAATTCATCGCAGGGGTTTACGAGCAGCAATACGCTTACCATCTATAATTGGGGCGATTACATCGATACGGAATTAATCGACCGCTTTGAGGAAGAAACGGGCATAAAGGTCATATATGAGACGTTCGATTCCAATGAGGCGATGATGACTAAAATCGAACAGGGCGGTACGACTTATGATATTGCCATCCCATCTGAATATATGATCGATAAAATGCGACAAGAAGACTTACTGGTCCCATTGGATCATTCCAAGCTTCCCAACCTGAAAAATATCGACGAGCGATTCATCGATCTGCCATTCGATCCGGAGAATAAATATTCCGTGCCATATTTCTGGGGGACGGTTGGGATTGTTTACAATTCCAAGATGCTCGGCGGCAAAGTGATAACAGCCTGGGCGGATTTATGGGATAAAGATTTAAAAAATGAAATCCTTTTGACGGATGGGGCCCGAGAAGTGATGGGGATGGGGCTGAACTCTTTGAATTATTCCTTGAATGATACGGATGATGAACATCTCCAAGAGGCGAAGTCCAAGCTTGATGCACTCACTCCGAACATTAAAGCGATCGTTGGAGATGAAAGCCGTATGCTATTGGAAGCCCAGGAGGCGGCGATTGGTCTTGTGTGGTCTGGAGTGGCTTCAGAAATCATGGCTGAAAATGAGGATCTTGAATACGTGGTTCCAAAAGAGGGGTCCAATTTATGGTTTGATAATATGGTCATCCCGAAAACGACCAAAAATGTCGAGGCGGCTCATCAGTTCATTAACTTCATGCTGGACCCGGAAGTGGCGGCACAGAATGCTGATTATGTAAGCTACTCGACACCCAATAAGGAAGCACTGAAATATATGCCGGAAGAAGTGGTGAAGGACGAACGTTTCTATCCATCACCAGAGCTGACCGAGAAGCTGGAAGTGTACGAAAACCTAGGGAAGAAAAACTTGGCCCGTTACAACGAACTCTTCCTTGAATTTAAGATGCATCGTAAATAACACAACAAAAAAAGCATGGTGTAGGAATTACCTCCTTACACCATGCTTTTTCGTTTCTGTGTTTTTGGCACTTTGTTACCTGTATATCAAAAGTCCAAATAACGGTATAATTTCGTTTTTTGTAATGATCAACCAAAATCTCAATGTAAATTGTAGCAGAATAAAATACTCTAAAATATCTGTAGGGATATAAGTATGTTAGTATAATGATTGAGTTAGTACATATTGAAGGTGGAACTAAAATCTTAAGGATTAATTAATATTTCAAAGCTATCATAATAGAAAAATTAAGGGAGAGCATTCATGAAACTATTAAGAAGCACGAAGGCATATATTTGGGCAGGGAGCATTTTAATCATTGCTGGTATCATGGTATTTGCTATGGTTTCGTCCAAGGATAAGACAATGGCGAGTATCGATGGCGAGAAAATCAATAAGGATGAACTATACGACGCGCTTGTTGCGGGGTATGGAACTGATACGTTAGAACTTTTAATTACGAATAAATTGGTTGAATTGGAAGCGGAAAAAGAAGGAATTAAAATAAAGGATGAAGAAATCCAGAAAGAAATCGATACGATGGTTGAATCCTATGGTGATGAAAAAACATTCAAAGAGCAATTGGAAGCAAGCGGCTCTTCCATGGATGCCTTGAAAAAAGACATCGTCGTTTATTTGCAAACGAAAAAGATGATCGAGCCGAGAATTACCGTGACAGATGATGAAATCAGTACGTATTTTGAAGATAATAAAGATACATTTGATCAAGCGGAACAAGTGGAGGCTAGTCATATTTTAGTCAAAGACGAACAGACAGCTAAAAAAGTTGCGAAAGAAATTGCAGACGGCGGTGACTTCGCTAAATTGGCAGCTGAGTATTCCACAGATACAAAAACGGCCGATAACGGTGGAAGCTTAGGGTATTTCGGAAAAGGTGAAATGGTGGACGAGTTTGAAGATGTTGCCTTTGATCTTGGTATAGATAAAGTCAGTGATCCAGTCAAATCCGATTACGGGTACCATATCATAAAAGTAACAGGTAAGAAGGAAGCAAAAAAAGCTAATTTAGAAGACAGTAAAGAAGTCATTAAAGAAACGCTTCTTTCTGAAAGATTACAAGAGGAATATCCCGTTTGGTTAGCAGAAGTAAAAAAAGACCATGAGATAACGAATAAATTAGAGGGTTCTAACTAAGATCATCAAGTGAAATGATATATGGAAAAACAAAAGCTGGGACATAATGCCTCAGCTTTTGTTTTTTTATGGTTTATACAATGGAAGTTGATTTCCGCTCCAGGCACTCGCTTTCCGCGGGCGGCCGGGGAGCCTCCTCGGCATGCGCCTGCGGGGTCTCCCCTAGACGCGCTTTTCCCGCAGGAGTCTCGCACCATCCGCTCCGATCAAGTTTGTTATAACATTTAGATAGAAATCATACCTATGGAGTTGAAGGTGTTACTTTGGGTCAATGGGTTCGGGAACTTCATTTGATGAAGGGTGCATTTTCCGGACCCCTTTGTCTACAAACTAAAGCTGAGGCGTAATGCCTCAGCTTTTTTATATATTAAAAGTTGGATGAAATGGATTTTTCATTGGATAATCCTGATTGTGTAACGATTTCATCACTCTCTTTTTCATCTTTTCGATGATCGGAATTCATCGATTGTGCTGGCGTTTCTTTCAGTTGTTTACCGGCAACGACCACTTTTGAGCTGATGTCCTTTATTTCATTTGTTGCTTCCTTAGCTGTACCAAGAGCATTAGTGGAGATATCTTTTACTTCGGATACTTTTCCCACAACGTCTTCATTGACGGTTTCATATAAGGTTCCCACGTCATTGATTGCCTCTTTAATCGTCTCGGTTGCCCCTTTGACTCCAGACACCATCTGTTCCTTCATTTCTCCGGGGTTTTCCTTAACTTGTTCAATCATATTCATGGAGTTGTCTTTTAAAAGGACGGCTGACCGCTTTACTTTATTCCTTGTGTTGGAGTCAAGTAATGTCAAAGCACCGCCAACGAGTCCTCCGATGAGAATTCCTTTTAATAGTTTGCTATTCCTTTGAGTTTCGATAGTCGATTGAGTCATTAATATTTCCTCCTTAAGAATAGTAGATTGTTTGCTTAATATGTTTTTCCCTTATTTACCATAGGTTAAACTGGAAATAATAAACTGTAATGGGATTGACACAATAAATAAAACAGTAGTAAGCTACATATAGTTAAATGACTGAACTAATATTTAAGAGGTGTAACCATGACTAATGAAAAAGTTTCTGGATTGATTGATCGATATATGAAAGTTTCCTTCTATGTTAATAAAATGGGTGAACTTTTAATAAAAGATCAAATTTGTGATGTGCTGACGAACGAACAATACTACACTTTACGGTTTATCGAACAACAACGATTATGTACCTCGACGGAAATCAGTGATGCCTTTTATATAAATAAGAGTGCCGTCACTTCCAACATCAACAGGCTTGAAGGCAAAGGATTGATCGAACGGGAACAGGACCTGGATGACCGGAGGGTCTTTCACTTGAAGCTTTCCAAGGAGGGTGAAGGATTGTTACAGGAAACGGAAAATAAGATTCATAATTTGGTGGAGAGAATCATGACGAAATTTGAATATGAAGAGATTGTTAAATTCCTTGATACATATGAGAAGCTTTCACAAATTTTCATTCAAATGAAGAATGGGGAACAGGAGGAAATATAAATGAGGGGGATCATAAAGGGAAGATGGTTCGTCATTATCCTTTGGGTGGCCATTACAACGGGTTTATTGTTTGCGGCCCCGAATATGGCGGAGCTAGTCCGGGATAAGGGACAGTTGGATGTACCGGCAGAATATTCATCTGGAATGGCCAATGAACTTATGAAGGAGATACAGGATGAGGACGAGTCACGGGTAGCTCTCGTATTTCATGGTAATAAGAAATTATCTTCCTCGGAATTGAAGGAAATAGACCTTGCCATCCAAAAGCTTGAGAAGAATAAAACAGAGCTTGGCATAACTGAGGTCATGACCCACTTTAAAGATCCCTCACTTAAGGATCAGTTGGTCTCGGGAGATGAATCCACGGTCTTGGCATCCATCAAAATGGTAAAGGGTGACCGAGAAGCTAAGGAAGTGATCGATGCCCTTTATAAAGAATTGGAACAAGTGGATGTCGAGCATTATTACACAAGCAGCTGGATGATCGATGAAGATCTTAATACCAATTCCCAAGAAGGCTTGAAAAAAACGGAAGGCATTACGGTTGTCTTCATTTTGGCGGTATTGCTGATAGTTTTCCGTTCAGTGGTGACACCGATCATTCCGTTAATCACGGTCGGTTTCACTTATTTATGTTCACAATCCATCGTCTCATTCCTAGTGGATAGATGGGACTTTCCGATTTCGTCTTACACCCAAATATTCCTGGTTGGTATTTTATTTGGAATCGGTACCGATTATTGCATTCTACTGCTTAGTCGATTCAAAGAGGAACTATCGTCACAGGAATCTTTACTTGAAGCGATCGTGGAGACATACCGAACTGCTGGTAAAACGGTCTTTTTTAGCGGGCTCACGGTAATGATTGGTTTTGCGGCAATTGGTTTTTCTACTTTTAAACTCTATCAATCTGCTGCAGCCGTTGCCATAGGGGTTTTCATCTTAATGATTGCCCTATATACGATCGTACCATTTTTCATGATGGTTCTTGGCAAAAAGCTATTTTGGCCGGCAAAAGGGAAGCTTGCGCATAGTGAAAGTAAATTATGGGGGAATCTTGGTAATTTCTCCTTGAACCGTCCATTGTTGGCACTAATAATCGTTGCCATCATCTGTGTTCCTTTTTTGTTTATGTATGATGGGGAAATTTCTTATAACTCCCTTGAGGAAGCGGGGGATGATGTTCCTTCCATCATGGCATTCAATATCATTTCCGATGAATTCGGCCCGGGACAATCGATGCCAACACAGATTGTCATAAAAAATGACGAACGTATGGATTCGGAAGAATACGTCGCACTTGCGGAAAAAATCAGCCAGGAAGTCATCAAGGTGGATGAAGTCGATGTAGTTCGATCCATGACCCGCCCGGCAGGTGAGCCCATCAAGGACTTATTTGTCTCCAAACAAGCCGAAACGTTGGAAAAGGGAATCGGGGAAGGAAATGAAGGAATTAAGCAAATCAGTGACGGTTTAAAAACCGCAGGCAGTGAGCTTTCCGATTCTGGACCACGCTTGAAGCAAGCAACGGACGGGATAGGGGGACTCATCTCCGGTACCGATGAATTAAAGAGCGGAGTAGGTCAGGTGGAGAGGGCGTTAACGAGCATAGAAGCAGGAATTCGTGACGGCTCTTCAGGGACAGGTGATATAAAATCCGGGCTGAATGAAGTCAAGGCCAACTTGGAGAAGCTCGCAGCTGGAAGCGGACAGCTCCTCGAAGGCTATCGACAATCGGCTAATGGACTAAATGAACTTACAGGTGGATACAAGGAGATACAAACTAACCTGACGACCGTATCGCAAAGCCTTGCTGGTTTGAATCCATCCTTTGAGCAAATGGAAAGCAATTATCCAGAATTGCAAGCAGATGCTTCCTATCAAACGATCAAGCAAACGGTACAAGGGGCGCAGAGTGGTTTGGAGCCCATGTCAGCAGGTCTTTCCGAGCTCAACAGAAATCTTGGGGTAGTATCCGGCGGTTTGGATACAGCGAACAAAAATATGGCTGACATCGTAAATGGTCAAACCTCTTTAGCAGGAGGGCTGAACCAATTGATTTCAGGTGTAGATACTTTACAAAAAGGTCTAAGCACGATGGCGAATGGTCAGGGTGAAGTCATTAATAATCTGTCAGAATTCAAAGGAGGACTTACGAGCTTAAATAATGGGCAGCAAGAACTCCTAAATGGTTTTTCAAGTCTTGGCGGGCAATTGACTGATTTGACGGATGGCTTGAATCAAAGTGCGGATGGACTGAATGAAGTCCATGATGGCCTCTCGGATGCACAGGGCTATTTATCAGGACTTGCAAAAACGGATAAGACAGTAACTGGTATGTACATTCCCAAAGAAGTAGTGGAAAGTGAAGAATTTGGAGAAGCATTGAACGCGTATTTATCCGAAGACGGTAAAGTCATGACAATGGATGTTGTCTTTAAGGCTAATCCATATTCTAATGAAGCAATCGAGCAAATCGATTCGATTGAGGAAACGGTAGAAAGAGTAACGAAAGATACAAAGCTTGAAAATGCGCAGGTGGCGATAGGTGGAATCACAAGTACACATCATGATTTGAGCATGATGTCTGAGGAGGATTTCTCACGTACTGTCGTATTGATGTTGTCGGGTATCGCAATCATTCTCTTTTTCATGCTGCGATCCCTGGTCATGCCGATTTACCTGATTGTGTCGCTTGTTTTGACATATTATACAGCGGCAGCCATTACAGAGTTGATTTTTGTAAATATTCTCGGTTATGCAGGCATCGGCTGGGCCGTTCCTTTCTTTGCTTTCGTCATCTTGATTGCGCTGGGCATCGACTATAGCATTTTCTTGATGGATCGCTTTAACGAGATGAAAGATAAACCTGTCAAGGAAGCGATGTTACTATCCATGAGAAAAATGGGAACGGTGATCATCTCGGCTGCGGTCATTCTGGGCGGTACCTTTGCTGCCATGATGCCAGCAGGAGTTCTTTCGCTCTTGGAGATTGCCACTTTAATATTGGTGGGGCTTGCTTTATATGCGTTTGTCATATTGCCGTTGTTCATTCCAGTGATGGTTGCAACGTTTGGAAACGCGAATTGGTGGCCATTTTTGAAAAACAAGGAATAAAAGGGAGTACCTCTAAAAGTAAAGAAGGCATCCGAGTGGATGCCTTCTTTACTTTTGCATAATGATTTCCTTATGGGGAATAAAAAACTTTATGTATTCCTTAATGGCAGAAATGATTCACAATTCGGGAATTCTTGTTTTATATTTCGCGATAAGCTGTTGATTATGCTCATCTGCCCCTTCGATATTACTGCTTAGGAATACGGGAGGGGTCACCCCTGTTTCAATAATCGCTTCAATGACTTGTGTGAAAATCATATTAAGGAGGACGGCTCCAGTTACGGTCGATCCAGATCCAAATGATATATTGTTTGATTTCAGCAATGTATCACCTTTAGAAATATGATTGTCTATGACCAAATCAACGACATCGTGGAGATAAAGCTTCTTTTTATGCCGTGAAGGACAACTGTTTGCATACTCCGGTGATGTTAGTCCTATGACAAAGGCGCCCTTTTCTTTTGCGATTATAGCGACATCGATGGGAACGGGATTCACACCAGACGATGAAATGACAATACAGACATCGCCAGGACGGATATCCTCATCAAGCATGAATTTCTCAGATAGGTCATTTTGCCTTTCAAGTTGCGATGACCTTGATGCTCCCTTAAAAAGCATCAAGTCTTCTACGAAAATAGGATGAATGGCCGCTAACCCACCTGACCGGTAGAATACCTCTTCCGTCAAAATATGAGAGTGCCCGCTCCCGAATAGATGGATGACTCCATCCGACAATATTGCTTTTGAGATGTGTTTCACAGCTTCCTTAATAGAATGCTTTTCCTGTTCAACCACAGTTGATAGTAAAGCTTGCACTTCTTCAAAATATGAGTTCATATATGACACCCTCCGATTACCTTTAGCAAGAAAAGATTATAGTGATGGCAAAAATATTCAAGTTATCTGGTTATGGTGATAGTAAACTTATACCTGTCCGCACGATAAGCTGATTTAACATATTCAAGGGGGGTTCCATCTATTAGGAACGTATTCCGTTGAATGAATAATATGGGCGAGTGCTTTGGAATCGCTAAATGGGTGACTTCCAATTCAGAAGCAATCGATGATTCCAAAGTTTGTGTAGCATAGTCCATTTTAAGTTTAACGTAATTCTCTATATATTGGTAAAGGGAAAGGTTAATGATTTCTTCCGTTAATCCTTTAATTAAATTCGCAGACATATACACAGTCTCGAGCGCCATTGGAACATCATCGGCCAACCGAATACGTTTTATTTCATAAACGGGAGCATAAAGGGAAATGTGCAATTCACTGGCAATTTTCTTATTAGCCGGAATGATTTCAAAGCTCAGTAGCTTACTGCTCGGATTTAGACCCCTGGCTTTCATATCCTCTGTAAAGCTGGTCAGTCCATTGAGCTGCTGCTCCAGCTTTTTATCGGCAACAAAGGTTCCCCTTCCTTTTTGACGGTATAAGTAGCCGTCATTAACCAAATTATTTATGGCTTGCCGGACGGTCATCCGGCTAATTTCGAATTGCTCTGCATATTCACGTTCAGATGGAAGGGCATGGTGCGCCTGGAACTCACCGTTTTCTATTTGTCTTTTTATTTGTTCTTCGATTTGAGCATAAATCGGAAGAGGTGAGCTTTTATCAATCATCGACTTTCGCTCCTTTTACGGTATGATCACTCCGGATAACGCTTTTTGGTCTGCGATTATTGTAACATTATTATGTTTTTTTAGGATAGATGCAGGGAAATCCTCTGTAATATCACCGTCCATCAATTTGTTCAAGGTTTCGGCTTTTTCTTCTCCGGATATCAACAGAAGTATCTCTTTACTTTTCATAATGGTGGATATGCCCATTGTAACAGCATGTGTCGGAACTTCGTCTATGGAGTCGAAATAACGTGCATTCGCTTGGCGTGTTGAGTCCTCAAGTGTCACGACATGTGTACCTGAGGCGAAAGAAGTTCCAGGCTCGTTAAACCCAATATGCCCATTTTGTCCAATACCAAGTATCTGAAGGTCGATTCCCCCTGCTGAATCAATCATTTCGTCATAACGTTTGCATTCTCCATTAGTGTCATCAGCTGTGCCATTTGGTAGGTGAGTGCGCTCTTTATTTATATTGATGTGAGTGAATAAGGAGTCATCCATATAATAATGGTAACTGTTTGGATCATTTGGTTTTAAGCCGATATACTCATCGAGATTAAAAGATGTTACATGTTCATAAGAAGTATGATTACGCACGTGGTCTTCAATCAACGTATCGTACATACCTTTAGGCGTACCGCCAGTTGCCAAGCCCAGCTTGATATCCGGATTTCCTTTGACTTTTCCGAGTACTATTTCTGCGGCTGTCCGACTCATTTCCGCGTAGTCCTGTACTTTAATGATATTCATTATGCATTCTCCTTTTTAAAAGCTAAATTTCCTCTGCAGAACGTCATTTCAACGTCCAATCGTTCATTTAAGATAACAAGGTCGGCGTCTTTACCAACTTGGATGCTGCCTTTTCTATCAAAAATACGAAGTTGTTTGGCTGGATTTTCAGCCGTCATTTTTATAATGTCAATCATGGAACAATCGGTATATTGCATGGTGTTCTTAATGGCATCGTTCATTTTCAGAATACTGCCGGCTAGTGTTCCATTTGAAAGCATAGCTGTCGTTTCGTTAACATACACAGGCTGGCCGCCTAAATCATAGGTTCCCTTTTCAAGCCATTTGGCTCGAAGCGAGTCCGTAATCAAAATCATGCGGTCACTGGTAATTTGGTTATAAGCTAACTTCACCATTTCAGGTCGGCAGTGAATGCCATCAGCAATAAGTTCAACAAACAATTCGTCTCTGAGATAAGCTGCGCCCAATACACCAGGCTCGCGGTGATGAAGTCCCCGCATCCCATTATAAAGATGTGTGACGTGTGTAGTTCCAGCCTGGATTGCTTCATCTATTTGGTCATAAGTTGCATCCGAATGTCCAATGGAGGCGACTACGCCAGTTCCCCTTAAGTGAGCGGCAAGGTCTAATCCGTTTGGTTGTTCAGGAGCAAGCGTTACAAGCTTGATTTGGTTTTGGGCCGTTTCCTGCCACCTCTTAAATAGCGTGACATCAGGATCAACGATATGATCTTCAGGCTGTGCTCCTTTACGGACCGGTGAAATGAAAGGACCTTCTAAATGGATCCCAACTATTTCAGCATGTTCTTGAGTCTGATTTTCGATATATTTACCTGCATTAAGAAGAGCTGATTCAATGGCTTCGGTAGATTGAGTCATTGTAGTGGCCAGAAAGCTGGTTGTTCCTTCTTTGGGAAGAGTTTCTGCCATAGTGGATAATGCTTCGTATGTGGCATCCATTGCATCAGCATTGGATGCCCCGTGAATATGAACATCGATGGCACCAGGAATGACCTGATGATCAGGCGATAGATTGATTACTTCAATACCATCTTCATGTTTATACTGGTTAACAGGGCCTACTTCGGCAATTTTTCCATCCACAACTTTAATGTACCCATTTTTGTATGTTTCCGTTTCGCTATAAACTATTAGATCGTTAATAATGAATGTTTTCATACATAATCTCCTTTATGAAGTAAACCTTAATGAATGAGTCATGAATTGGTCTCATATATTTTTGTCCTCATTTTAACGTTTTTATTAGTGGTTGTCTAGACCAGTTGCTGTTAATAAGGTTCATAAATGTCTTATTTCCGCTGTATTTAATGGATATAGTAAATTTTTCTACTGAATTGGTATAGACATCTATATGTTTTCTATGCTAGTATAATCCAAAGAAAAGTTATTATATTAATAAAATGAAAACGCTTTATACTTCTCATTCAACAGAATCAATAGAAGAAGTTAGGAACAAGGGAGATGAGTTCGATGTTGAATTTTTTACAAAAAATTGGTAAAGCTCTTATGCTACCAATTGCTGTTTTGCCAGCAGCGGCTATATTGCTTCGCTTAGGTCAGCCAGATTTACTTGATATAGCATTTATGGCGGCCGCGGGAAAAGCGATTTTTGATAATCTTGCCTTACTATTCGCTTTAGGTATTGCAATAGGATTATCTAAAGACGGTAGCGGTGCAGCGGCATTAGCTGGTCTTGTTGGTTACTTTGTTTTAACGAATGGAACACAAGCAATTAATAAAGATATCGATATGGCTGTTTTAGGCGGTATTATATCAGGTATAGTTGCAGCTCTTTTATATAATAGATACTCCGACATAAGACTCCCTGAATGGCTTGGATTCTTTTCAGGCAAAAGATTCGTCCCGATTATCACTTCGCTTGCGATGATTATACTTGCGGGAATATTCGGCTTTGTCTGGCCGCCGATTCAGGATGTAATCAATAGTGTTGGAGACTGGATTACAGGTGCAGGGGCATTGGGTGCCGGCGTATTCGGCGTATTGAATCGCTTATTGCTTCCAGTAGGATTGCATCATGTCCTGAATAGTATGGTTTGGTTCGTTTTTGGTGAATTTAATGGTGCGACAGGTGATATAAATCGTTTCTTCGCAGGAGACCCGACAGCTGGGCCCTTCATGACTGGCTTTTTCCCAATCATGATGTTCGGCCTTCCAGCTGCAGCATTAGCGATGATTGCAGCTGCTAAGAAGGAGAAACGTAAATTGGTAACGGGGATGCTTGTTGGGTTAGCTTTCACTTCTTTCTTAACAGGAATCACAGAACCGATTGAATTTCTATTCATGTTCATCGCCCCAGTATTATATGTAATACATGCCCTTTTAACCGGGGTGTCTATGGCACTCGCTGTTATGTTGGATATCCATCATGGTTTTGGATTCTCCGCAGGGGCCATTGATTATTTCTTGAACTTCGGCATTGCGCAAAAACCGCTATGGTTAATACCGATTGGATTGGTATACGGGGTCGTTTACTTCGTGATTTTCTATTTTGTCATCAAAATCATGGATTTAAAAACACCAGGCCGTGAAGACGATGAGGAAAATGTGGAAGAAGAAACGATTGTGAAAACCGGGGATAAATATACCGATATGGGATCGCTTTTCCTTCAAGATCTTGGCGGTAAAGAGAATATAAAGATAATTGATAACTGTGCAACACGCTTACGTTTAGAAGTGGCCGATTCAGGAAATGTGAATGAAGCAGCCTTAAAAAGGCATGGTGCGCGGGGAGTCATGAAATTAAATAAATCGAGTGTGCAAGTCATTGTTGGAACGAATGTAGAATTCGTTGCAAATGCAATGAAACAACTTGTCAAAAATGACGTCAATCCAATCCAAGTGAAAATGGATCCAACTGCACAAGTAGTTGAGGATGGGGTGGAAGAAAACCAAGCTATCGACGCCAATGATTTTGTCCTTCCAATTGAAGGAGCCGTTTTACCGATCGAACAAGTACCTGATCAAGTGTTTGCGATGAAAATGATGGGCGACGGCTTTGCTATCGAGCCAGTCAACGGGAAACTAGTATCACCAATCGATGGCGAGGTACTTAGTATCTTCCCGACAAACCATGCATTGGGTTTGAAAATGAATAATGGTCTGGAAATTCTGATCCATGTTGGATTAGATACAGTTAAATTAAATGGAGAAGGCTTTACACCTCATGTGCATGAAGGCCAAAAGATAACAAAAGGTACGCCTCTTCTGGATATTGATTTAGATTTCATAAAACGGAATGCTCCATCAACGGTCACTCCTATCATATTCACTAACTTACCTGAAGGAACGGCAGTGAAATTGCAGAAGACAGGGTTACAGAAACAAAATACAGCAGGTATCATCCAGTTGGAAAAACTATAAAACGTGTAAAAAAAGGGATGTCGACAATGTCGACATCCCTTTTACATGCTGCACCTTTTAATTGGATAAAACGGCTTCTTTATATTCTTCTTGTTGTGATAAATTGTCATAACCAAAACAAACGGGAGCCCAATTGGCAGGATCTATCATGACCCTTGCATGAATACGAAAGACTTCTTCTAAAACGGCAGGTGTAATGATTTCGCCCGGTGTACCGATTTTAATAATTTCTCCTTCCTTCATCGTTATGATTTCATGTGAAAACCGAGACGCATGGTTGATATCATGCAGTACCATCACAATGTTTTTTTTTTGTTCTCTGTTAAGTCTTTCAACAATTTGCAAGACCTCCAGTTGATGAGCCATATCAAGGTAGGTGGTAGGTTCATCTAGTAATAAAATCTCCGTTTGCTGTGCTAAAGCCATTGCTAGCCAAACCTTTTGTCGTTGGCCACCGGATAAATTTGCGATCTGCCGGTTTCGAAATGAAAGGGTTTCTGTGATATCCATGGCCCCATTCAATGGAAGTCCATGGCCTTCACATGAAGGAGCGGAAAACTTTCTGAAATTCATAGAAGAGGATTTAAATCCGGAAATTGATAAAAGATTTAAGGTCGATCAGAATAGCCAAACGCTCTTCGGGCATTCCCTAGGTGGCCTTTTCGCTATATATGTTCTTTTTGAAAATCCGTATGCTTTTCAAACTTATATAGCTGGAAGCCCATCTCTCATTGGAATAAAAAGTGGTTCCGTGAGAAGGAGGATAGGTTTATTTCTCGATTAAATCAAGGAGAAGGTGATATTTCCTTATTGCTAGGAGTGGGAGAGCTGGAGGGTCCCCATAAAAGCGGCATGAACGAAAATGCTTTAGAATTATCAAAACGATTATCCTTGAAGGATAGTGGAGTGAATGTTCAATTCAAGGAGTTTGAAGGGGAAGGGCATCTTTCAGTTTTGCCACCTTTGATTAACAGGGCCTTACGTTTTGCTTTGAAACGTGCAAAGGAACATCTCGTTTTGACTGAGGATGAGTTATTTCCATCTGGTTAATTTACCCGCATTCATTTCTGCTTTGCGGCTTGCTTCCATATATGATCAAAAAAAAAAGAGCCTGTTCGATTGGAAACAGGCTCTACATATTTCATTAGGTCTTAAGACCTAATGAAAAAGAGTATTACGCATTTTAGCATACACTGGTTATTTCTGAAGCATCAACGATACGCTGAACTTCTGATCCTTCGAGTGTCTCTTTTTTCAATAGCTCCTCAACGAGCACTTCATACTGTGGACGATTCGAGCCAATCAACATTTCCGTTTCAGAAATCGCCTTCGTGAATAATTCCTGCATCTTTTGCTCCTTCTCACCTTTATTAAAGGTGAGGGTAAATCCATCTTGAAGCATTCCGGTATCGACCATTTGTTCAAGCAGGTGTTTCGCCTGCTGTACATCTCCGCCTACACCGATGCTATGTTCTCCTAAATACATTCTTTCCGCCACGCCACCTGCTAAAATCATTTTGACTTGATCAAGCAATTCACTGGCTGTTGCCAGATGGAGTTCTTTTGGTATCGGCGCTACATATCCAAGGGCTTCCCCACGCGGAATGATGGTCGCCTTTCGAACGGAACCAGGCTTTGTCAAAGCTGCAATCAGGGCATGTCCACTTTCATGAATAGCCACGCGCCGCTTCGTATCCACATCATTCAAGGTACGTGATGTCGCTCCAAGTATCGTACGGTCAATGGCGTAATCAAGATCCTGTTTACGAATCATATCCTGTTCATTCCTAAGGGCATGTCGTGAGGCAGTATCGAACAGGGAGCTTAAGTCAGCACCAGAGAAACCGGATGTACTTTCCGCCAACTCATCCAGAGAAGCAAGGACATCTGTAGCTAGATGCTTTCCTTTCGTATGGATATCGATGATTTCCTTTCTTCCTTGTGTATCTGGAAGTGGAACTTGGAAAGAGAAATCGATCCTGCCCGGACGTAGAAATGCCTCATCGAGCATATCTTTCCGGTTGGTCGCTGCAATGAATAAAATGCCTTCATTTGGATGGCCTCCATCCAATTGCACAAGCAGTTCAGTTAACGTTTTTTCGCCTTCTTCCCCGCCATGAGCTTTCCTTTTACCAGCCAACGCGTCCACTTCATCGATGAAAATGACAGCTGGCGATTGCTTACGTGCATTTTGGAAAAGGCTGCGCACCCGGGCTGCACCGACTCCAACAAACATTTCGTTGAAGGCTGAACCGCTCGTTGAGAAGAAGTTTGCACCAAGCTCTTTTGCGATTGCCTGTGCTAGCAGGGTTTTCCCCGTTCCAGGGGGGCCATATAATAAAATGCCTTGAGGCGGTTTAATTCCAATCTTTTCTGAACGCTCAGGTTCCTTTAATGTAGTAAGAGTCTGTAGGATTTCTTGTTTGATTTCGGTTTGCAAACCGCCTACATCATCCAATGTTATCTCTGGCAAGGGCTTTGGGGTGGAAAGGCTTTGTTTTTTACTGCCGATCCGCAAACCGCCCTTTGATTTTTTCTGTATAATGACAGCTGTTGTAACGAGAGCCGCCAATAATCCGCCTAAAATCCATAACGCAGATTTATTAGTTGATGAAAAAGAATATTGAACGTTATAAGTTTCGACAAGCTTATTGATCATTTGACTGTTGGGAGGAATATTAGAAACATATTCTCCATCTGGTGTGGTGATGTGAAGAGTGCCATTTCTTTTTTCTTCAATAGAGACAAGGGCTCCATTTTGGGCTTTAATCGTCTTTTCTACCGAAGAAAATGGGATGACCGTATCCTTTGACTGAGTTACAACATACCAACTGATTCCGCCAATTATCACAATGAAAGCCGTTAAGAACGGCAGCAACTTCGAAACTAATTTAGAGTTCGAGTTCAACTTTTCATCTCCTTTAAGGAATATATATTCAGTATAGAATTTTTAAACATGTAATCTATAGGTCTTTATGCTCTAAAATGAAGGTAAATAATGTTAAAGTCAAGAAAATATCATTTCTATTATGAAAAAGTTAAGAATGGTGTCCGGAATTTTGAAATATTTAATCCAACCTGCGTATTAGACTTTTTAAATACGAAATGCTAAAGTGAAAAGGTCTAAGTCATGAAAAATAAAATGGTAGAAGAGTGTGAATTTTTATGAGTAAATTTATAAAAGACTATATAATTACGATGAAGGATATTGTTAGAGAAGGAGATCCAATTCTGCGTCAGGTAACGGATGAAGTCAGCCTGCCGATTTCAGATGAAGATCGTGAAACGTTGGAATGCATGATGCAATATCTGAAAAACAGCCAGGACCCAAAACTCCAAAAGAAATACAACTTACGTGAAGGTGTCGGGTTGTCTGCAAATCAGATAGGCTTGAATAAACGCATGTTCGTCTTATATTTTCCAGATGAAAAAGGGAAGCTGTATGAATATGCCCTTGTGAATCCGAAAATTATTAGTCATTCCGCTACGATGATTTATTTACCGCAAAGTGAAGGCTGCCTCTCAGTCGACCGTGATATTAAAGGCTATGTACCGCGTTATGAACGGGTTAAAATTAAAGCGGTGGATAGTAATGGTAAGGAAATAGAGATGCGCCTGAAGGGCTTTGCTTCAATCGTGTTCCAACATGAGTTAGATCATTTAAATGGGATGATGTTTTATGACCGGATCAATACCGAGAACCCTTTCAAGCTTCCGGAAAATGTGGAAGCGAAAAGTCTGTAAAACGAAAAAAGGCAAAGCGCCATGCTTTGCCTTTTTTATTTGCTTTTTCTCTCAGCCATATACTTCTGCAAATAACTGAATATGGCCATGCTCATTTGCTTGTATCCTTCGGAAGTGAGGTGGATGCCATCATCGCTAATCAAGCGATCCAATTCGCCAGAGGATTTAATGTAGGAACGGACATCAATCAAAGGCACCTTTAGTTCTTCAGCGAGGCTTTTCAATTGGCGGTTATACATCCCATGCCAATGTTCGATACCCCCGACATGGGAAACGAAATGTCCGATCGAATGCCCGAACTTATCAGCGATGGATCTGTAATACCTGGCAGGATCCAGTGGTGGAAGTGTTAAAAGGAAAGGTGTAACATGCTTGTCCTGAACCTGTCTGACAAGTTGGGTGATATTTTCCAGATAGCGTTCGATTGGAACGATCGGCAGATGATCACCTTCTGGATTTTTGGCCACTTCGTCCCAATGGAAGTTACAGTCGTTTCCCCCGACCTCTATTAATACGATATCGGGATTTTCAGACATGACATCTTTCTCGACCCTGCTAACCAATAAGTCGGAGTTGTCATTGAACACCCCTTTATTCAAAACTTCCACAAATGGCAATGATTCCGTAAGCTTGGCTAAAGAGTTCGGATAATTTTCTTTGATAATGCGTAGCCGGCCTTTAACATAAGAAATGCCTCTGGTTAAACTGTCTCCAAAACATACGATCTTCAAATTTCTCACCTCAGTATGTGAATGTGTTACTTATCATTTTAGTGGGAGAATGATTTTTCGGCAATCTTTACCCCTATTTATATAGAAGCGATGAAAACCAACAAAAAAAGCGCTGGAGGTCCAGCGCTTTTTTGTTTATTGTACTGATTCCTCTTTTGGAGGTGTTTCTACTCTTGTTTTTCCCATAAAGAACACGGTGATCGCTGCAAGTCCGATCGGAATGAGGGCCAGGGTGAATATTAATGAAATCGAATCGGACATTGCATGAACAATTTTATCCAAGACAAAGTCCGGAATCTCGGCACGTGCATTCGACTCGAAGAGCTGACGTGGGTCCTCCATCAATCCGTTTGTATCTGGGCCTCCTTGCATCCCTTTAAATGCATCCGTCATTTTGCTTGTGAATACATTGTTCTGAATCGCTCCATATATCGTGACACCGAGTGTCATCCCAAAGGACCGGAGGAATGAGTTTGTTGAGTTGGCCGATCCCCGGAATCTCGGTTCCAAATTATGAATGGAGGCAATAGGTAAAAGGGAGAAGGAAAAGCCCATGCCAAAACCAGTCAGAATCATGTACAAGGTTAATAAAGTCCTGCTTGTATCAGGGGTAATGGTCCCTAATAGGAGCATCCCTGCAAAATAACAGATGACGGAAATCGTCATTAAGTTGCGAAAGCTTGTCTTTGTATTGAAGATCCCGCCAATTGCACTTCCGAATACAGAACCAAGCATCATGGGGGTGAGGATCAATCCGGCATTTGTGGCGGACCCCCCGTAAACTGCCTGTACGAAAATTGGGATATAGACGGTTAAAATAATGAATGTACCGCCATAAAGAATGGCCAAAATTTGAGAAGTGGCAAACAATCGCCTTTTAAACAGCCATAATGAAATGATTGGATCCTTTGCTCTTTTTTCGAAAAAGAAGAAAGAAACGAAGAAAACCACAAAGCTAGCAAACAGACCGATGATAGGATAAGAACCCCAACCATACTCTCCGCCCAGTTCGAGCGCAAACATTAAGCTAATAACCGCAATGACGAGAGTTGCTGCGCCACCCCAATCGATTTTCTGCTCTCGTGTGTTGGCTGACTCCATGTAATATCTCCAAATGAAAAATAAAGAAATGATTCCAATCGGAACATTGACGTAGAAAATCCAATTCCAGCTCGAATATTCGGTAATATAAGCACCTAATAGCGGGCCCAATACGCTAGAGGCCCCAAAAACAGCGCCGAAAAGGCCTGTTAATTTTCCGCGTTTCTCAGGCGGGAAAATATCAAAAATGATGGTAAAGGCAATTGGCATCAAAGCGCCTCCGCCTATCCCTTGGATTGCACGGAAGATACTTAACTGCACTATGCTTTGCGCCATGCCACATAAAGCGGAACCGATTAAAAAGACTATGAGACCAAAAATAAAAAACCTTTTTCGTCCATACATGTCGGAAAGCTTACCGAAAATAGGCATGCTTGCCATCGTGGCGACCATATAGGCAGACGTCACCCATACAAACTTATCAAACCCGCCTAATTCAGAAACAATCGTTCCCATTGCAGTCGCAACAATCGTATTATCCATTGCTGACATTAAGATACCCAATAATAAACCGGTAACAATGAATTTTTGGTTTTTTTGTTCGTTCATTTATTTTCCTCCTTCGTATCAACCACTTCATGATTTTCCTTTACATGGTTGAAAGGCTAACGTTAAGATAAATCCAAACATTTATCTTGAAAATCAAGATAAATTCAAGTGTAAAAGGGGTGGCATTTTATGTCAAGCGATAATGGGGTCAATTCAGTTCTGTTAGAGAGTTTAACACATAGCTTGCAACGGTATGGGATGAGATCTGTTTTATTTCAACAAAACATGGCGCAGAAAATAGGGGTGACCCATACAGACTTAAAGACTGCTGAAATATTGAATGAAACAGGACCGATAACCGCTGGTGAACTATCCAAAATTACAGGATTGAGTACGGGTTCTGTTACCGCATTGATCAATCGCCTTGAGATATCCGGGTATGTTAAAAGAGAACGAGATCAAAATGATGGAAGACGGGTTATGATTGCACCGATTTCCGAAAGACAGGATCAGATTAAATCACACTATCAATCGCTCTCCAGTGCCACCAAAAATTTATGTTCCGTTTATAGTGAGCAAGAGTTAAAATTTATCATTCAATTTGTTGAGGATATCACAAAAATCATGGACAAAGAAAATGACAAGTTAATGAGTGAGCGTGAAGGTAGCTGATATGAAGGCTACCTTGAAAGTAGGGGCGCTTTTTGTAGGGAAGGAAAAGGTCACATGGGTGAAGATTTTCGAAGGAAATGAAAAATGTTACATTTCCAATAAAATATATATTGATAATGATTTTCATTATCTGCTAATATGAATCTACAAAACAATTCAAAGGGAGAATACAATATGAAGAAAGCAAAAGCGTCATTAGCAGTCTTACTATCAACCAGCCTATTATTTGGCTGTTCGCAGGAAAAGGAAGATACTAAGCCGGCAGATGATAACGCCAAAGAAACGAGTGCAAGCAAGCTCGATGATGTATCTAGTGAGTACCGTGAATATGCGATTGGTGAAATAGAAGAGTTTGTAAAAGCAACGGAAGAATTTACGACGGCTGTTTCAACTGGTGATATTGAAAAGGCGAAGGAAGTATATGCTCCAGCCCGTATGCATTATGAAAGAGCGGAACCGATTGCCGAAGTATTTGGTGACCTTGATCCCAAAATTGATGCTCGCAAAGGGGACGTCAAAGATGAAGAGTGGGGCGGTTACCACCGAATCGAAATGGGATTATGGGAAGAAAACACAACCAAAGGGTACGAGAAATATGCCAAGCAATTAATGAGTGATGTCAATCTGCTTCGTGCCAAAGTTGAAACGGTTGAGGTAACACCGGATTTGTTAATCACAGGTGCGGTCGATTTATTGAATGAAGTTTCTACCAGTAAAGTTACGGGAGAAGAAGACCGATACTCTCATACGGATTTATATGATTTCGTGGCAAATGTTGAAGGTGCAGAAAAAATTTACGAACTGTTGACACCCGCACTTAAAGAAAAGGATGAGAAGCTTGCTTCGGAAATCCAACAACGTTTTGACGATGTATACGGCTTACTTGAAAAGCATAAAGATGGTGATGGCTATATCTCTTATACGGATTTAAAAGAGTCCGAAGTGAAAGAGTTAAGCCAAGCCATTGATGCATTAGCTGAACCACTTTCGCAAATAGGGATTGTAACGGAGGAATCATAATTGAAAGATAAAACGCCGAATGACGAAATCGAGCTTTTTACTAAAAAAGTAAGTCGTCGAAATATGTTAAAGACAGCAGGAGTCGGTGGAATCGGAGTCATGGTAGGAGCATCTGGATTAGGTGGGTTGTTAACTCTTTCAGATTCAAAGGCAAAGGGGCAAACTAAAGATGTCGTCCCCTTTTATGGTGCTCATCAAGCTGGCATCACCACTGAAACGCAGGATAACCTTTATTTTGCATCATTGGAAGTTACGACAGATAAAAGGTCCGACTTAATCCAATTATTTAAGGACTGGACAGAGGCTGCTGCTCAGATGACGGCGGGAAATTTGATTGGTGAAGCATCCCTTAATGCTAATATGCCTCCAAAAGATACGGGGGAAGCAAAGGAATTATCACCTTCCAATTTAACGATAACTTTTGGAGTGGGTCCGACACTGTTTTCGAAAGATGGCAAAGATCGATTTGGTTTGAAATCTAAAAGCCCTGCTGAATTAAAGGACTTGCCCAAATTCCCTTTAGATGCCTTAGAAGATTCATGGAACGGTGGGGATATTTGTATTCAGGCCTGTGCAGATGACCTTCAAGTCGCTTTTCATGCCGTCCGAAACTTAGTGAGAATCGGAAGAGGGAAAGTGATCATTCATTGGGCACAGACAGGTTTTCAACGAACTAAGCAAGCCGATTCACAAAAAACGACACCGCGTAACTTATTCGGGTTTAAGGATGGGACTGTCAATCCAGATACGAATAATAGCAGTGAAATGAATGAGCATGTATGGGTAAAGGCAGGGGACGGGCCTGACTGGCTTGTTGGCGGCAGTTATATGGTAGTGCGCCGAATTCAGATGTACATTGAGGTTTGGGATCGTACCGTATTGAGGGAGCAAGAAAATACGTTTGGGCGACATCGCGACAGCGGAGCTCCACTAGGGATGAAAAAAGAGTTTGATAGCGTGGATTTAGAAGCCAAAGATCCAAATGGAAATCGGATCATTCCAGAAGATTCGCATATGAGTCTATCCAAGGGTGACGGAAAAGCAAAGATACTGCGGCGTCCTTATTCATATGCAGACGGAATGGATCCTAAGACGGGAAGTTTCAATGCGGGCCTGCTATTCATTTGTTTTCAGCGCAGACCTAGTAAACAATTCATTCCTATACAGGAGCGACTAGCGAAAAATGATAAGCTTAATGAATATATCGTTCACCGGGGGAGCGCCATGTTCGCTTGTCTACCAGGTGCGCAAAAGGGCGGGTATATTGGAGATTCCCTTTTTAGATAAATGGAATATAAAACGAGGACGTGAAATCGCCAGCATGGATGCTTATCCGGGTTGGCGATTTTAGTTCATGATAGGAGGGATCAGTATGACTGTTTCTAAATGGAAGAGTGGGATATTGATTTTAATAGTCGGTCTTTTATTAATTTCATCTCCTGTAAGGATTGTTTCAGCGGGTGAAAACCATGATCAGCTTTTTGTTTATATCGGCGATAGTTTAATGAAGGTAAAAGCCGGGGATCTTGAAGAAGTATCGAAAAATATCGATCGATTCGAGAAAGATTGGAAAGCGATTAAAACGGACAGCGAAGATGCAAAGAAAGTCGATACGCAACTATCCGCCGTAAAAAGTGCTGTGAGAGATCAAGCCAACAAAGATGAAATCAAAAAGCGACTATCGGCATTATCTAGTGCTCTTGTTACATATGATACGAATGAAAACCCTGTTGACAAGACGGACTATAATGATCGGTTACAAGCGATAATCCCTTTAATAGATGAGTTGGACGCTTTGATAACGGAAGGTGACTTTGATCAAGCCAAAGTTCAATATACGAACTTGCTGAATCAATGGACCGACGCAGAGGTCGTTATAAGGGAGAAAAGTGTTGCTACATATGGTGAAATTGAGACAAATATGGCCTTTGTGCGAATAGCCATTACACAAGATCCGCCTGATTCGGATAAAGCCAAAAAGAGCCTGGCTGAATTGAAAGGTCTATTGGAGGATTTCCTTGCTGGTAAGGTTGCAGAAGGAAGTCAGAAGACCTATTCACTTGGAGATGTAACGCAGCTCTTACAAGGAAGTGTAACGAATATTGATAAGGATGACATCGATTCGGCGGTTGATCAGTTAAACAAAATTTTAACGATTTGGCCTAATGTCGAAGGAGAGGTCTCAACAAGGGACAGCAAGCTTTACAGCGATATGGAAACGAAAGTCCCTACCGCAATCAGCTTATTGCAATCGAAAAAAGTAAAGGCTGAGGAAGCGAAGGGAATCGTATCCGATTTAAATACAAGGTTACTCCCCTTGATTGATGATACGAGTTATACAACATGGGATGCCGCACTGATACTTTTACGTGAAGGGTTAGAAGCACTTTTGATTGTAGCTACATTATTGTCTTTCCTAAAGAAAATTGGACAAGCGGACAAACAAAAATGGATTTGGACAGGGGTTGGTGCAGGCTTGGTTGCCAGCTCCGTATTGGCGGTCATTATCAATATTGTTTTCTCTCAGATTACGGCTGCGTCAAGCCGGGAATATATTGAGGGAATCACTGGGGTAATAGCGGTATTGATGATGTTGACAATTGGTCTTTGGCTTCATAGTAAATCGAATGTCCATGCATGGAACAGGTATATCGGCAAGCAAATGAACCACGCCATTGCAACGGGAAGTATCCTTTCTTTCGCGCTTATTAGCTTTTTATCCATATTCCGTGAAGGGGCGGAGACCATTATTTTTTATGCTGGAATGGCGCCTTATATGGAATTAAAGCAGCTACTGAGCGGAATACTCTTGGCCTTCCTCATTTTATTGGTCATTGGTTTCATCATGCTGCGCTACAGTGTGAAATTACCGATGACCCTATTCTTTAAAGTGGCAACGATACTCATATATGCCTTAGCTTTCAAGATTCTTGGCGTCTCTATCCATTCGCTCCAGGTTTCGCAAGTGATACAGACAAATACAATCAGCTCCTTCCCGTTCGTAGAATGGATAGGTCTTTATCCAACAGTGGAAACGCTGGTGCCGCAAGCTGTTTTAATTCTTTTGATCGTGTTGGCAACTTATTGGGTTAAAAGGAGCAATTCTTTACATGCATCCGAATAAAAAGATGGGACTGTCGTATGTCAGTCCCATCTTTTTAGTTTTAGTGAAGAGATCGTTGATGGGAATATCGTTTCCACTGAAAAAGGATAAAGCAGCCGATGCAGAATCCAAGAATGGCTATGAGGGAAGCTAATCCGACCATCAAAGTGAAGATATAACCGACTAAGGTCCAACCAAGCAAGAAA
This sequence comes from Peribacillus sp. Bi96, assembly GCF_918698115.1. Taxonomy (GTDB): domain Bacteria; phylum Bacillota; class Bacilli; order Bacillales; family DSM-1321; genus Peribacillus. The sequence goes on along the minus strand of NZ_CAKKLV010000022.1, from coordinate 10,235 downwards.
GAAATTAATCCGAGACCTAAGCAAACGACGGCAATAACCTGGTTGAACTGTTGCTGTGAATGATCTTCAGGAATATAATCGGAGGGCTTTTTTTTCAGAAAGAGCTTTGCAAGACGCATAACTAGATTGAAATGAAAGAGAAGACCTGAAAGTCCTGCTGCTAAAGGAATCAGTAATATCCATATTTGCCCCGTTAATAAGGCAGTGGTTACGCTTAATAAAATGACCCATTGATTCGTTCGGACCAAGGGACGGGGGATTGGGCGGATCTCATTCGTCATACTAATACCAACCTTCCTGATGAGTTTTGTTACATTTTATCTTTATTATAATCACTTGTGAAGTGAGATGCTTTAAAAAGGTGAAAATGAAAAGTCTTACCTCTTGTTTATAATAATTTTAATTTAGTATTGATTATCACTTGAAAGGTGGTATAATAATATTTAACAAGCATTATTAAAGTTGGGAGGACAGTATAAATGGTAGCAAAAGTCTGTGAAACATGCGGGACACCAATAAAAAAACTAAAGCATTCTTCCCTATGCCAGTGCGGTCCTAAAATATTGAGCAATCATTTAACAATTAAAAAATAAAATCCATAGGTCAAATCATAGATTAAACCGATTATTCAATTAATCGGTTTTTTGTTTTCCCATGAAGGGGATAGATAAAGCAATATAATATCTGTTTATCCAATAATAAATATTTTTCATTTCAGTTAAAATAATGTACGATTAGAGGATAGAATAAAACGTCACGGTGGAAATGACATAATCAATTTGTCTAAACCATCACGCGACGGTTTGGAGGGGTTATATTGGGAACGAGACATTAAAAATTGGCGAGTTGGCGGAAATGGCTAATGTTACGAAACGAACCGTTGATTATTATACGAATTTAGGTTTGCTTAAAGCAGAACGTTCCGCCTCCAATTACCGTTATTATTCAGTCGGTGAACTTGAAAGGCTACGCTTGATCGAGGGATATAAAAGAAAAAACCTTTCATTAGAAGACATAAAAAAAATAATGAAACAAGACAAGGAAGCTGCATTAGCAATTGAAGAAACAGGGCTTCAACTGAAACACAAAATGGATGGCCTGAACGAGGAAATTCAAGAGGTCATCAGCCTGATTAAAAAGGACGAAAAAAATGAGCTTCTTCTAAAAAAACAGATTTCCCATGAAAGCATGGCCTTGATCCAATCATTATTAGTTTTGCTAGTATGATTCAAATTTATTCCCTATAGTTTAATGCATAAAGGTGCATATTAACGATATAGGCTAAATGGTTTTGTTATAAGGCAATCGCTTTTTGGAACAAAAATAACCATTTATACAGGAGGTGCTTGGGATTAAACCGTGTATGTCCAGTCCAAATGTAATAAGGGCAGGTCTTTCATGGTCAACCCGCACATATTGGAGATTTTTATAAAATTATTAGCAGTAGCTGTATTAATAGCATTAACCGCATTTTTCGTTGCCTCGGAATTTGCAATCGTAAAGGTCAGAAGTTCCCGCATCAACCAATTGATTGAAGAAGGGCATAGAAATGCACTTGCAGCCAAGAAAGTGACGACTCATATCGATGAGTACTTATCTGCCTGTCAATTAGGTATTACTGTAACGGCATTAGGCTTAGGGGTGTTAGGTGAACCGACCGTTGAGGCAATTTTAAAACCGTTGTTCACTAAATGGGGATTAGAGGAATCCGTAGGTCACATCATCTCATTCATAATCGCATTTGGTTCTGTAACATTCCTGCACGTTGTAGTAGGGGAACTGGCGCCAAAAACTGTTGCGATTCAAAAAGCGGAAGAAGTAACCTTACTTTTTTCCAAGCCATTAATCCTCTTTTACCGCATTTTGTATCCTTTTATATGGTTACTGAATGGTTCTGCCCGTGTCCTAACAGGCATATTCGGTTTAAAGCCGGCTTCTGAGTCCGAAATGGCCCACTCGGAAGAGGAACTGCGCATCATTTTATCAGAAAGCTATAAAAGCGGTGAGATCAATCAATCGGAATACAAATATGTAAATCAGATATTTGAATTTGATGAGCGTATAGCCAATGAAATAATGGTTCCGCGTACGGAAATGACTGTTATTGAAAAGGGCATGCCTTTATTGGAAGTTGTTGAACTGATTCAAGAGGAGCAATACACAAGATACCCGGTCATTGACGGTGATAAAGATAATGTCGTGGGCATGGTCAATATCAAGCGTCTTTATACCGCGACGATTACAGAAGAAAATGTATCAGCATTGACGGTTGATTCATTTGTTACTCCTGTCATTCGTGTTCTTGAAACGATCGCCATTCATGATCTGCTGCTGAAAATGCAGAAGGAACGGATTCATATGGCAGTTTTGACAGATGAATATGGTGGAACTGCAGGTTTGGTTACGGTGGAAGACATTCTTGAAGAAATTGTCGGGGAAATACGTGATGAATTTGACCAAGATGAACGTCCGCTTATTCAAAAAATTGATGAGGGACATTATGTATTCAACGCAAAAACATTAGTTGAAGATGTCAATGATACCCTTGCGATAGATTTGCCAGAGGAAGATATCGATACATTGGGCGGATGGTTCCTGACAGGAAGATTTGAGATTGCGGTCGGGGATAAAATTGAATACGCCGGATATGAATTTACCGTAAAGGAAATGGACGGCCACCATGTTTTATATGTTGAAGTAAAGAAAACTCAATAAACAGGACCGCAATAAAAAACCGAAAGTGAAATTTTCGGTTTTTTTTATGCGTTCATATTGAATGACCTTTGGTTTTTTATGACCATGGCAAAGGCAGACTTCCACTTAATTGGAAAATGAATTCATATTAAATAACCCTGTAGATAACCATTCTATGTTGGAAAATGTTAAAATGGAGTTTGAGCAATGAATCTATCTATATATCATGTTAAATGAAAGCATATAAGGAAATGAAGTATTACTGATTGATAGTATAAAGATTTATTTTGCACTGCCGTTTATTACTGGCTGTTTATAAATAAGTATTGAAGGTGGGGGGAAAATGGGTTTTAAGAAGAAGCAAATGTTAGGATTCGGTTTAATCTTGCTTTTCTTGGCTATATTACTTTCTTTCATGATGTTTACGCTTAACAATTTAAAAAGCAGCATGACTGAAATCGTTGAAAATCGCTATGAAAAAGTTCAAGCTTCGATGGAAATTCGTCAGCTGTTTTCAAGGTCGGACCGTGAAATTTTGTTCGCTGCAAATGATGCAAACAAAGAAGAAAGAGCAAAAAGCCTTGAAATCATCAATGAGAATCATAGTTTGATTGAATCAAAAATTGCTGGTTTATCAGGTTCATTAAATAAGGTAAAAGCAAAGCAATTATTGAAAGAGTTCGAAACTCAATATGCTTCTTACTCCATAACAGAGGCTGAAATCATTCAAAAGATACAAGCGGGAGACGCTTCGGATAGTCTTTCCAATTTGATGGATGATCAAAGGGAAAAACGGACGAAAGTCATCAGTACAATGGATGACTTTAAAGATTACCAAGAAGGTGTCATGAATGATACCTTAAGTAATTCGAAACAAACCTATGAAGATATGATTGGTTTTGTAATTTTTGCTGTTATTCTAAGCATTTTAGTTATTTCTGTTACGGTTGTTTGGATGATTCGTAGTACTTCAAAGGATCTGCTGTCCATTACGAAGGTCATCAATAATATCGATTTTAAAAATTTATCGGTAGTACCAAGAATACCGGTTCGAACGAATGATGAGATTGGTGATATCGCCCGGTCCTTTAATGATATGGCGGAATCGCTCGAAGTCTATAATCAAAAAGAGAAAGATTTCACTGAAAAGATCAGTGAGCAGAACTGGATTCAGACCCGTGTTGCGGATATGGCCACCATGTATCAGCGCATTGTCGATGTGGAAGTTCTGGCTGACCGGTTCATTACAAGACTTGCACCGATGATGGGAGCTTCAATCGCAGCTTTTTACGTCAAGCGAGGTCAGGGTGACGATATGCGTTTTGTGAAGCTTGCCAGCTTTGCAGGAGATGGCAAGGACTCAGGCAGACGTGAATTCAGATTGGGAGAGGGTTTGATTGGACAATGTGCCCTTGAAAAGAAATCGAAAGTCATTAACGATATCCCTGAAAACTTCCAGTTGGTTACAACAGGGCTAGGTGAAGTCAACCCGAAAAGCATTGTCATAGCGCCAGTCGTTTTTGAGGATGAAGTTGCAGCGATGGTCGAATTGGCAAGTTTGGAAGACTTTACGCAGATGCAAAAACATTTTCTATATCAGGTTCTCGATACTCTAGGCATCACGATTAATAATGTAGAGGGCCGGATGGAAATTGAGCGTTTATTGAAAGAATCACAGGCACAGACCGAAGAGTTACAGGCTCAATCAGAAGAATTGCAATCACAGTCAGAGGAAATGCAAGCCCAATCAGAGGAACTGCAAACACAGGCTGAAGAGTTACGAATGATCAATGAACAATTGGAAGAGAGAAACCGTGAAACTGAAGATAAATCGAAAGAGCTTCAAGTTACAAAACTAAACCTTGAAAAACAAGCGGAAGAATTAAAGTTAAGTTCAAAATATAAATCGGAGTTCATGGCAAATATGTCCCATGAATTGCGGACACCGCTCAATAGTATTTTGATCTTATCAGAAATGCTTTCTGATACAAATGAAAGTAAATTAAATGAAGAGCAACAGGAATTCGCCCGTGTTATTAACTCATCGGGCCAAGATTTATTAACGTTGATCAATGATATTTTGGATTTATCCAAAGTTGAAGTTGGAAAGCTCGAAGTGGTCTTTGACGAAATGAATATGAGTGAACTCCCTGAGTTATTGCATCGTAACTTCGACCATGTAGCGAAGAAAAAGAACATTGACTTTAAAATAGAAAAAGATAAAAATGTTCCGGATATTTTCTTTACGGATGAACAACGCTTCCAGCAAATTTTGAAAAACTTGTTATCCAATGCGTTTAAATTCACAGAAAAAGGTTCAGTTACTGTCAGAATCAAAAAAGCTGAGGAAGAAAATGTTGCTCAATGGATACAGACAAAAGGAGCAAGCAATTGGGTTGAAATCAAGGTGACGGATACCGGCATCGGAATTTCAAAAGAAAAGCAAAAAATTATCTTTGAGGCGTTCCAACAGGGTGACGGAGCTACAATGAGAAAATATGGAGGAACAGGTCTTGGGCTATCCATTTGCCGGGAGTTTGCTAAACTCTTGGGAGGCTGGGTCATTGTAGATAGTGAAGAGGGGCATGGCAGTACCTTTACTTTCTTTATTCCAAGCATGCCAGATGGCTTCAAAAATGTTGGTGAAGCAATAGCTGCTTCTCCAGAAGTGGCAGCAGCTAACCATGATGAGTCTGCTGCACCTTTTGACGATCAGAAAGAATCTGATGCAGGAATAAAAAATGAAGAAAGTCCGAATGAGGCAAAACCTTTCTGCAATAAAACAGTACTTGTCGTCGATGATGACCACCGAAATATATTTGCGCTGAAAAATGCCCTGAAGCACGAGGGAATGAAAATCCTTACAGCTGAAAACGGCTATGAATGTTTGGAACTCCTTGAAAAAGGAAATAATATAGATGCAATATTAATGGACATCATGATGCCAGGCATGGACGGTTACGAAACGATGACTAGAATTCGCGAGCAGAATAAGTTCGAGAGTCTTCCAATCATCGCGCTAACTGCCAAAGCGATGAAGGGCGATAGGGAAAAATGCCTGAAGGCCGGCGCGTCCGATTATGTCAGCAAGCCATTAAAATTAGATCAGTTACTATCGGTTCTGAGGGTATGGCTGACTGATTAATTGATTGATAGAACGGGTAAGGAAGGTTTTGCATGAAGGATACTTTAACTGTTGAAGAACGTGAAGATATAGAAATCGAATTATTGTTACAGGCGATTTATTCTGTTTCCGGCTTTGACTTTCGCAAATATATGCGTACTTCAATTAAAAGAAGAATCGAAAATCGAATGAGGCTGGACCATATTCGCAGAATTAGCGGAATGATTGAAATGGTTTTATATGAAAAAGGGTATGTTGAGAAGCTTTTGAAGGATTTTTCGATAAACGTCACTGAGATGTTTCGCGACCCGGAATTCTTTAAAGCTTTTCGTTTGAATATTGTTCCGCTTTTGAAAAACCTTCCCGAAATCAGAATTTGGCATGCGGGTTGTTCGACTGGTGAAGAAGCCTTCTCCATGGCCATCATCCTTAAGGAAGAAGGGCTTTATGATAAGGCAAGGATTTATGCGACCGATATGAATGAAGATGTCCTCCGTCACGCGGAAAAAGGAATACTACCTTTAAATAGAATGCAGTCTTATACGAAAAACTATATGCACGCTGGCGGTAACCAGGAATTTTCGGAGTATTACACAACCGATTATCAAAATGCTTATCTTGATTCGAGTCTTCTTAAAAACATTGTGTTTTTCCAGCATAATTTAGTTACTGATGGTTCGTTCAATGAGTTTCATATCATCATGTGCAGGAATGTGATGATTTACTTTACCGGTGAATTGCAGACCTATGTTAAACAATTGTTTTATGACAGTCTATGTAAAGATGGATTCCTTGCAGTTGGGAGCAAGGAAACACTTCATTCATCAACCTTTTTGGAAGAATATGAGGACTTTGACTCAAAAGAACGAATTTATCGGAAATTATAAAAGGAAAGAGTTCGCTTATATGCGGACTCTTTCTTTTTTATTTAGAGAATTTTTCAGTTTTTTTATATTTTTATGTTTATGGTGCGAAAGGAAAGGGAATATACAAGAAGTTAGTCTGCAAGCATAACTGCCATCGTGGTCTATTATTATTATTAGAGCCTACATTTCGTTATAATAAAATAGAAATAAACACGTTATGGGAGCTTTATTAATGTACTGATCCTATATAAAGATAATGTTGCCGCTCGATATAAGCCAAAAGGGGAATGAAAGAATGACGATTTTAATCGTAGATGATAACCAGGTAAACCTTTTCGTTATAGAGAAAATTTTAAAACGGGCTGGCTATACGGATTTTCTATCATTAACTTCAGCTGTTGAGATGTTTGAATATTTACAGGTGGATAGTCCGCAACCAAAAGAGACTTCCGTTGACATCATTCTTCTTGATATCATGATGCCGGAGATCGATGGGATAGAGGCATGCAGAAGACTTCAAAGCATTCCTCACCTTAAAGATATACCCGTTATTTTTGTGACCGCTCTCGAAGATTCAAACAAAGTGGCCGAAGCACTTGATGTGGGCGGAATCGATTATATTATGAAGCCTATAAATAAAATAGATTTACTCGCGAGAATACGCGTAGGGTTAAGGCTTAAATATGAAAAAGATTGGCATAAAACGCAGGATGAAAAAATTCGCAACGAATTGGATCTGTCCATGCAGGTTCAAAGCAGCTTGTTAAGTGAGCCCATTGTAGGTGATCATTTAACCATAAGAGCATCCTACTTGCCCGCAAATAAATTAGCAGGGGATATGTACTATTGGCATCGTATTGATGAAAATCGTTATGGGATCATCCTGTTGGACATGATGGGGCATGGCATTTCCGCCTCCCTTGTGTGTATGTTCATTTCATCCGTTTTGAGGGATGCCATTAGAACGCATACGGATCCAGTTGCAGTCATAAATGAAATGAATCATTGGATGAGTATCCTTAACAAGGAAGACAACCAAGTGCATTATTATTTTACCGCGATATATATGATCATAGATACAGAGCAAAAAACGGTGGAATATGTTAATGCTGGACATCCCCCAGGCTTTGCTTTAATGGATGATGGAAAAGTGGCCTCGCTTTCAAAAGGGACATGTCCCGTTGGTTTCTTCACTGAGATGAAAATAGAGAAATCCACCATTCATTATGAAGAAAGGATTCAGCTTCTGTTATTCACGGATGGAGTCATGGAGGCTATAGATCGAGAAGGGACGGAAGGGCTGGACCAAATACAAGAAGCGGTCACGACGAGATGGTTTGATTGTAAAGAAACCGCCCCTATTGATTTTGTGATGCCTTCGGATATGCAGCAAGATCAACCCGATGATATGTGTGTTGTGGTTATTCAAGCTAATTGAAAAGGAAGAGGCGGCAGATTATCTGCCGCCTCTTCTCTATAGTGTGGGATCCTGTTAGAATGTTCGTTAATGTTTATTTTTTAATTTACTAATGTCATCTTGAAGATTGCCTTTTAATTTATCGACTTTACCTTCTGCTTGTAAGTGAGGATCATTTTTCGCGTTTCCGACTTGGTCTTTCGTTTCACCTTTTACCTTATTTACAGTACTTTTAACTTTGTCTGATAATCCGCTCATTATGTTACCTCCCTTTTCTTTATATACTATATATACCCGTGAAGTGTATACGTAAACCAATTAGTATAGAGGAAAGAGGTTACGAAGCAATTGATGCCTTTTTACTGTGCTTTTGAATGAACTGATAAGACTTTTCAATAATATGATCTTTATCATGATCCATTGATGCCACATGATATGAATTTTCAAGGGATACCATTTCCTTATCATCGGATGTGACAGTTTCATATATCTGATAGGAACATAAGTCTGGTACAACGTGATCTTCTGGAGAATGGAAGATAAGTATTGGACAAGTAATGTTCTTGAGTCGTTGACTTGTATGTTCCATTATATCAAGCAATTGTTTAATCGCTTTAGAGGGAACTTGGTCATAGGTGATTTCTTTAGTGGTATCGTCCTTTATGTCAGCTTTGCCTTCAGGAATGAAGCGTGGATCCAATTGGTTACGATATACTTCATATTCCGGAACTTGGAGAGCGGCGTTGATCGTGAGAATCCCATCACAAGCTACCTTTGTCGCTAAATCAAGGATAAGAGCGCCACCCATCGATTGTCCGATAGCAAAAACATGGGTGCAGGTTCGCTTTAATTTTGCATAGGCCATTTCAACATCATGTATCCATTCCTTATAAAGGGTCGTTTCCATTTCAAATTCATCCGTTCCGTGACCAGCCAAACGAGGAGCGAAGACAGTAAAGCCTTTGGCAGCAAAGTTTTCACCTAAATACCTTACGCTTTGTGGTGTTCCATTAAAACCGTGGCAAATGAGGATACCGATAGAATTGCCGGGTAAGAAAAAAGATTCCGCACCTGGTATTACCTTTGCTGCTGTCATATATCCATCTCCTTTAATTTTTAAAAGTCAGGTGTAAACGCACAATATTAACTATTCCGATTATATTACTTGGTTATATATTAGCATAATGGGAATTGGATAGTCAACTTGGATATATCTCTATCTTCATTAGAATAAGAAGCTGCTTATGTTGCATAAAACCCCTGATATCCTATCTATGGTGCTGGATAGGGTGGATCGCTGCAGTGGAATCTTCATTTTCCTTGATGAATGCTTTTTCCGAGGAGAAGGAACCGACAGACGCGATAGTAATAAGGGGAAAAAGATGATTTGATTGAGAGGAGGGACAAGGCGAATTTTTATATTTCTACTTTATACCACGGCAGATGGATACTACTTAATCAACAACAAGACAACCTAGTGTATTTTCAACTCTTTCTATTATAAAGGCACTGTCTGACTTTGAATGGTTGATCAAGAATAAGCTAATAAACTGGTCAGGAAATAAAATATATCATTACATAGAAAAAGCATTGACTTTAAAGTGAAATAGGATTAATATAAATAAGCACCAAGTACGACAAACAAAAAACTTCATCCACTTTTGGTAGATTAACTAAAAGAAATAATAACTATTGACTTCTTACTATGAAAATGATAAGATGAAATGGTCGCTGAAAAACACAGCGATTTAAAATAAGTTTAAAACTTCGCAGAAGTTGACAACTAATCAATAGCGTGTTATGATGAATAAACAAATGTTCGAAAGAACGATTTGTGAAATTGCTCTTTGAAAACTGAACAAAACAAAGCGCCAACGTTAAATTTTAAGTGAGCACACACTATTAAAAAAGCAAATGAGCAAGTCAAACATTTCTTCGGAGAGTTTGATCCTGGCTCAGGACGAACGCTGGCGGCGTGCCTAATACATGCAAGTCGAGCGAATCGACGGGAGCTTGCTCCCTGAGATTAGCGGCGGACGGGTGAGTAACACGTGGGCAACCTGCCTATAAGACTGGGATAACTTCGGGAAACCGGAGCTAATACCGGATACGTTCTTTTCTCGCATGAGAGAAG
>NZ_CAKKLV010000021.1 GCF_918698115.1 Peribacillus sp. Bi96 | reverse complement strand
TGTACAGCGGTCTCGTTGATTGATGCCCCATATTCGTTCATATATTTAAGTACCTCTAGTTTAAAGGGCAGAGTGTAATTTGTATAGGATGAAGCAAGTCCTTCCATCCCATGTTTTAGATAGCGAGCGACCCATCTTTTCAGAGGGGATAAACCTACATTTCTTTCTTGTGCAATGGATTTATAGGATTTTTTCCCTTCTAAGTACTCTAAAACTGCATGTAATTTTTCGTCTATCGTATATTTAGTCAAAAAAACTGCACCTCCAATTGTTAGATGTTGTCTAACAATTGGGGTGCAGTTCACATAAGAAAGGGCTCTTTTTTCATGCTTTTAAATATGCTCGTCTTTCCGCATACTCACGGCATTGTGAACAAACCGTGATCTTTTTTCTATTTTCATTCAAATAAGTCGTTACATTCTTGGATTTACGCTTGCAAAAGTAACAGGTTTTTTTGAATAACATCTTCACTTAACGATGACTTCGCCGTCCCATTCAAGCATTCCGCCAACCATATTTGCCACTTTATATCCTTGTTCCTGAAGATAATGGCATACATTTTCACTGCGGCGTCCTGAACGGCAGATAAAGATATATTCTTTTTCTTTATCAAAATAGTCAAGATTTGCTGGGATATCATTCATGCGAATATGTTTCGCGCCTTCGATCATTCCTTCTTGCACTTCTTCATCTTCACGAACATCGACAAGTTCCATCGCTTCTCCTGCCTCAAGCTTGGCTTCCACTTCTTCCGTTGTAATGATTTTGATCTCTTCCATAATTAGCACCTCGAATTATCGTTTGATTTATCTTATTCATTATAACAAAATTCCCAGTCAAACATCACATAATGGGTCCATCGCTTTTCAAGCTCGTGAATCCATTCATCATGAAGCATCCCGTTCTGAAATCCGGAGCCAATTCGTGACCCGTATCTAATGATCCCCTTCTCCTATAACATTAAAACGCCAGCTAGTATAAATGGCTGGCGTCTTATTTTGAACTCATGAATCTTTCTTAATGTCTGAAACCTCGCTCATACTGTTTAGGGACCTTCACTTGTTTATTTAAAGTTTTTGATGCTTCCAGAGACCAGTAAGGATTGCGCAGCATCCCTCTGCCCACTGCCACCAAATCCGCTTCTTCATTTCCAATGATTGAATTTGCAAGAATCGGATCGTCTAATCGACCAACAGCAATCACTGGTATGTCCAAAGCTTTTTTAATTTCCCTAGCCAATGGGGTTTGATAGCTAGCATGGGTACCCGGTCTTCCGTCTGCTCCAATAGGACCTTCTCCGCCAGAACTCACATGGAACATATCCACCCCTGCTTCTTTAAAGACTTTTGAAAAAGCAACGCTTTCTTCCAGACCATATCCGCCTTCAACATATTCTTTGGCGGAAATGCGCATGATTAATGGCATGTCAGCAGGCATTTCGCTTTTCACAGCTTTAATCACTTCCACTCCAAATTTAGTCAGGTCCCTTCCATATTCATCTTCACGTTTATTCGTAAGCGGTGATGTGAATTGGTGGATTAAGTATCCGTGTGCACCATGTAATTCAATTACATCAAAACCTGCTTGAACTGCCCTTCTGACTGAAGAACGGAATTTTTCGACCATTTCCTTCACTTCTTCCGTCTCTAAAGCCCTTGGAGTTTTAAACGTTTCGTCAAATGCTATGGCTGATGGGGCTACTGGAGTTTCGGCATCTTGCGCTTTACGGCCTGCATGGGCAATTTGGATACCGATTTTTGCTCCGTATTGATGAACTTCCTTAACGATTTTGGAGAAGGCATCAACTTGATCGTCAGACCATAATCCAAGATCGCCATTCGTAATCCGGCCATCAGGTTCTACATCCGTCATTTCCACTATGATTAACCCAGTGCCGCCAATTGCTCTACTCACATAATGGTGCTGATGCCAATTAGTTGGTATCCCATCTTCTGCTTCGACGGAATATTGGCACATCGGCGGCATGACGATCCTATTTTTCAGTTCAAGTTCTTTTATGTGATAAGGCGAAAATAAATCTTTCATGTTTTTTGTCTCCTTTAATTTATAATGCATGCACATGCATTTATATCATCTCGATAATATTGTGTCAACTAATCAGATTCTCCTTAACAGACGATTGCCTTCATTGTAAACGCTATCGTCTGTTGGTACACATTCTTTAATATGTGGTATATTTAAAAGAAGTAAGCAGAGGAAGGCGAATATAAATGTCCAGTGAACAAACCCTTTTAAATACATGGCTATCCTTTACACGTATTCATGCCGAGCTCGCCAATGAGCTTGATCGAATGCTGCAAACAAGGCACCAAACGGCTTTGAATGAGTTTTATGTTTTATTATTTCTATCAGAAACACCAGAAAAAAAACTGAGGCTGCTGGAATTGCAACAATTAGTCGGGTTAAGTCAAAGTGCGATGTCAAGACTTTCTGTTAGAATGGAAAATAAAAGCTGCGGTGTCATTCAAAGGCTTGGATATGAAGACGACCGTCGCGGTGTGTGTGCGACCATAACGGACCTTGGTGAGATAAGACTTCAAGAAATCCTTGCCACCGTTAATGAAACACTTGAAAAGTCTTTAAATATTAATGACATCGACACAGCATTGAAATTATTCGTCCATGCAAAAAAGCGGACCACAGAAGAATGATTGAAGCGATTGCGATAGCTTATATGGAATTGTTCTCTATTCAAATTGATATTTGGGCAGGCATCCCAAAAAAGGAGAAAGACGAATGCTCTCGTCTCTCTCCTTCATTTATCTATTAAAAGTCAAAATTATCAGGGTCTGGTCCAACTCGATGATCCTGATTCAATCCATCAATTTGGTTCATTTCTTCTTTCGTCAATTCGAAATCGAATACAGATGAATTTTCTGCAATACGATGTTCTTTCGTGGATTTAGGAATCGTTACAGTCCCATTTTGTAAATCCCAGCGTAAAATGATCTGTGCGACGGATTTACCATGTTTAGCCCCAATCGCTTGTAATGTTTCATTATCCAGTAATTGTCCTTGCATCAAAGGAGACCAAGCCTCAAGTTGTATGCCTTGTTCCTTACAAAATGCTTGTACTTCTTTTTGAGTTAAACGCGGATGATATTCCACTTGATTGACCATCGGCTTCACTTTTGCATCTTCCATTACATCTTTAAGATGATGAGTTTGGAAATTGCTCACTCCGATCGCTTTTACTTTTCCTTCTTTATAAAGAGTTTCCAGCGCTCTCCAAGCTTCTTTATATTTTCCTTCCACTGGCCAATGGATAAGATATAGATCCAAGTACTCCAAGCCAAGTTTCTTTAAGCTTTTTTCGTAAGCCGCGATAGTCGATTCATACCCTAAATCGGCATTCCAGACTTTTGATGTTATGAATAAATCTTCCCTGGAGATTCCAGCTTCCTTTAAACCCTCACGGATCCCTTGTCCAACCCCTTCTTCATTTCCATAAATGGCTGCCGTATCAATACTGCGATAACCATGTTTAATCGCCACTTTAACCGCATTTACCAACTCAGGACCTTCTTCCACTTTAAAAACGCCCAATCCGAACCAAGGCATTTTAACACCATTATGCAACGTTGTTGTATCTTGTAAATTTGTTACCATTATCCATCTACCTCCTGTTTTTTCTTCATTGTTTTTATAGACTGTAATGCGCTTAAGTATCAGTATCATTACATCCCTTCAAGGAATCTTCCCCATTCGCTGAAGGGATGTAATGATACTTGGTTTATGATACTCTTTCACGCATTTCAAGGAATGAAACATGCCATTCTAACATGCATCACTTTTTCAATCTTATGCTAGTTTTTCCGTTCGCTTGGTTTTGTCTTTACTTTCCAAGACCCGGCTCCAACCTGTTAAAATCACTGCAACAAAAACCATGACTCCACCTATCCAAGCTGTATGGATTAGTCCGATTGAATCCGTAATCACCCCTCCTAAGTATGCACCAATGGCAATCCCTGCATTGAAGGCTGCAATATTGATGGCAGAAGCCACGTCCACTGCACTTGGTACGAAACGTTCCGCTAACATGACAACGTAGACTTGTAGCCCTGGAACATTCATGAATGCGAACAATCCCATTAAAATGATCGTAATTAAACCAGCAATCTTAAACGGCGCCGTGAAAGACAAGACCACCAGTACAATAGCCTGTATTAGGAACATATAAAATAGGGAATGAATAGGATTGCGATTGGCCAATTTCCCTCCAAGGGTATTTCCAATTGCTATGGCTACTCCATATACTAGCAAAATTAAGGCAACAGTTCCTTCTTTAAACCCTGTCACTTCCTGTAGTAAAGGAGACAAGTATGTGAAAACGACGAATGTACCGCCATAGCCTAACGCTGTAATGATGAACACTAGCAGCAACCGTCCATTTGTCACTAATTTAACCTGATCACGGAACGTGGTCCGTGTAGCTTTTCTTAAATCGGATGGGACCATTATGCTGTTCCCGATGAAAGCAATCAGGCCGATTGCCACAATGATGATAAAAGCGAATCTCCAGCCAAATTGTTGACCGATGAAGGTTCCAAAAGGAACTCCGGTCACCGTTGCCACCGTAAGACCTGTAAACATGATGGCGATGGCACTCGCCCTGCGGTTTTCAGGGACCAGATCAGCTGCAATCGTCGCACCTATTGACATGAAGATACCGTGGGCAAGCGCTGAAATGACACGGGCGATCAATAGTACACTGATCGTGGTCGCAGAAGCCGCTAATGCATTACCGGCAATGAACACGACCATTATCCAAAGCAATAAAGTCTTCCGCGACATATTCGATGTCAGGGATGTCAGGATAGGTGCCCCGAACATGACCCCTAAAGCATATAAGGATACCGTCAATCCGGCCGTCGTGACTGTAATGTGTAAATCCTTTGAAATGAGTGGTAATAATCCCACGCTGATGAACTCTGTTGTTCCAATCGCAAAGGCACTGATTGCTAAAGCCAGCAATGCCCATGTACTTCTATTTTTATTTGAAGTCATATTCACTTCTCCTTTTCGTCTTTTTGTACTATTATTGAAATTGCCTAAAGCAACTTTTTAATAAATGGTACAGTGGAATTTGGTGTGCAAATGTTATTATGAGATATAATAGAAATAAATAATAGTACGTACTTTATAGTGATATAGGTACCTTTTAGTTCCTATAAAATAAGGAGAGTATGCAAATCATGCAAAAAAAGAAGTACAATATATCAGTTGAAGCGACCCTGGAAGTGTTGGGCGGGAAGTGGAAATGTGTAATCCTCTGCCATCTGACCCACGGAAAAAAGCGGACAAGTGAATTAAAGCGTCTTATGCCAAACATCACTCAAAAAATGCTGACCCAACAATTGCGGGAATTGGAAAAAGACGAAGTCATCAATCGGATCGTATACAACCAAGTCCCTCCAAAAGTAGAATATGAACTAAGTGAGTATGGACAAAGCCTTGAAAGTATCCTATCCGCGCTATGTACGTGGGGGGAAAATCACATAACAAGGGTGTATGGTGATAAGTTTTCCGTTCTCGAAGAAAGTGTATTGAATGATCAATTGAAGTAATCCGCCACAAATACAAAAAAGATTAGCTCAAAATGACTAATCTTTTTTTGTTTATAAATCTTCTATTTTAGCTAATGTATACAAAGAGAAAATACTCATTCAAAAGTTGTGGATATTAACCTTTGGAAATATTTTTTTCCATGAGTTTCGTGTTTTATAAGAACTTTTATTAACCCCTTCGTTTTTGGTATAATATGTAATATACTTATGAATCCAACTAACTTGACCAACAAGTACAGTATTGATCATTTAAATTTTATATTTTATTTATGAATGAGTATAATGGTGAAACCAAGGGGTGACATATGAGGGTCTTATTAGAATTGATACGCATCATATTGATATTCGGGATAGCCGGAGCAATCATTTCTGCCATTTTAAACGGCATATATACCAACATAGGAGTTAACACGAAACAGTATGGCTGGCTGGGTTCGGTTGCGGTGCTTATTTTATTATTTGTCTGGTATAGAAATAAACTTCAGTTTAGAGGCTGGTATGCCGGAAAAGGGAAGGAAAGACTCCCCAAAGTGGCCCCACAAATACTCATCATGTGTTCACTTTTATTGTTATGTGCCCCACCCCTTTTAAGCGTGTTACAGATGGTTCTTCAATAATCGGGATTATATATCAAGTATAGGGCAGGAGTGAACGATTTGCGGAATTTGTTTAATATTGTGGTTCTCATACTCCTACTCAGTGGGTTTTGGTACGGATATGGTAAAGACATTCAGGAGTCTGGGGTCAAGGCAGGAGTAGGTTCCTTCGTGTCCGATGTTCGTTCTTTCATAAATGGGCCAGAGGTTTCTACTGCCCTGGAAAAGGTGAATACTGGTGTCAACAACCTAATCGGTTCACTAACGGAAAAATTGGATTCGGTTTCTGAAAAAGAACGGCAAGAAAAAGTGAAAAAACCAACACTGGAAGCACCTGCCGAGGCGTCCTTTTCAGTCCGTAATATCGAAATCGGTGACACGAAGGATGCCGTGGAAAAACTGGCTGGTGAAGC
This sequence comes from Peribacillus sp. Bi96, assembly GCF_918698115.1. Lineage (GTDB taxonomy): Bacteria > Bacillota > Bacilli > Bacillales > DSM-1321 > Peribacillus. Next base: position 80,231 of record NZ_CAKKLV010000021.1, on the reverse strand, counting down.
AAAGCGGCATACGCAGAATGAATATGGCGTAGACTGGTTCGCCTATCACGAAAATTATCAAAATTTCTTCATGGTTGCCTACGATACTAACGATAAAGTCGTTGGTTTATATACGAATCAAGATTTAATTTCCTCAAAGGAAGGCATTAAACGCGGCACACCTATAGAAGTCGTAACCGAAAAAATGGGGGAGCCTGTAACTAAGCTGCTTAAAGGAAACGTCTATTACCAGATTCGAAGTGATGGCGAATACGATATGTTTGAAATGGATAACAGCTATGTGACCATTTTTTATGACAAACACGAGAAAAACACAGTCACATCGATCCAAATCATCGACACAAAACTTGAAAAGCAAAAAATTGGCTATTTTGCAGAGGCCAGCCCAGAGTTAGAGAAGGGCTTTGAATACCAATTATTCGATTTGACCAATGCATCAAGGGTCAACCATGATCTCTCGGTACTTTCATGGGATAAACAAGTGAAGGTCACTGCACAGGATCACAGTGAAGATATGGCTGTGAACCAATACTTCAACCATACAAATCTTGAAGGAGAATCTCCCTTTGATCGGATGGAAGATGACCAAATCAAATTTCGAATGGCTGGGGAAAACCTGGCGTCCGGGCAGAACAGCAGTATCTTTGCCCATGAAGGTTTAATGAATTCCATCGGACACAGGGAAAACAAGTTACAGAAAGATTTTGAATCGCTCGGGGTCGGTGTTGCCTTCGATGATGAAGAAAAACCTTATTATACGGAGAACTATTTGAGGAAGTAAACGAAAAGGGCTGTGCATGGGGAAACCCAGCACAGCTTTTTTCCAACATGGATAAAAACAAGGGCATCCATCTAGAAAAATGGATGCCCTTGTTTTTAAAGTATATTACCAAACGAATAATCCAACGACCATGGCACTTAACAAGGAAACAGCCATCCCGCTAACCAACAGCTTCCAAACATTCCTACCGATAATGTTCGATTTCTCATCATTAAGGATGGAATTGAATGTTCCATAAATCATGCCTACTGTACTGAAGTTGGCAAATGACGTCAGATAAGTGACAGCAACAGCTACTGTATGCGGAGGTAGTGTACTGATTTTATCCTTTAAATCAAGCAAGGCAACGAACTCATTCGTGGCAAGCTTGATTCCCATTAATTGAGCGACATACATGGCATCATGTCCAGTTAATCCAAGCAGGAATGCAAATGGACTAAAAATCACAGAGAAGATTTTTTGAATGGTCAGGCCATCCACAAAGAAACCGAATATCCCATTCAAGCTTGCTGTTAACGCCACATAACCGATAACCATTGCCATGATGACGAAAACCATCTTGGCTCCCACCAGCATGCTGTTAGAAATGGTGGAAAAGAAATCTTTACGTTCCTCTTTAGCAGGAACATAAACGACGTCTTCCTCTTTACTTACATCTACTGGGTTTAACATGTTAGCAATCAGCAAGGCATTTAAGCAGTTCAAGGGTATCGCCACAAAAACATAGGTTGCCGGTACCATGGTAAGGTAGGCCCCAATAATGGAACCACTGATGCTGCTCATGCTCATGATTCCAAATGTCAATAAACGCTGATCTTTAATCGCAGCGAGTTGAATCCGGAGAACGGCAAGTGCCTCGGTATTCCCAAGGAACATCATCTGGATGGAAAAGAAACTCTCAAGTTTCGGCAAACCGGACACTTTGGAGATGAGCCATCCCACTTTATCAATAATCCAGGTAAGGATACCGAAATACGATAAAACATCAAAAAACGTGATAATGAAAATAATTGGCATCAAAGCGCTGAAAAAGAAATCCACTTGTTCATTTGCCATTAAAGATGGAAAGACAAAAGAAATCCCTTCATTTGCACATGCAATCAACCAGGTGAAGAAAGAAGCGATCAGATTAATGACCCATCCACCTATTTTAGTCGATAACATGAACCAAGTGATAAGCAATTCTACAACAAGCAAAGTAAGAATGGCTTTCCACTTAACGTTCCTTTTATTTGGCGAACAAAGGTAAACGATGCCCATTACAACGATAACACCGAGTATATTCAATAAAAAATACATGTTTTCAACCCCTTTGATTTATCATTTCCCATTCATTTTCTTTATATAAAAAAGCCCTTATCTTTTTACACTTTCAGCCGCAGGAAGAAAGTGTGAAAAGATAAGAGCTTTCATTAAAACACGGTATCGCGGATCAAGCTTTTATTAAGCAAACCAACATATACCTGTTCATCTCTTCTATTTTCATACTTCCTTGTAGTCCGGCATTATTTTCGGCTGCCAGGTAGAAACTATCAGACCATTGTCACTGATATTATACAAGGATATTTTCAAAATGAATTGATTAGGAAAGATACATTTTAAAACAGTTTATTTTCAATTACAATACGTTTCGTAATTGTTATATTAATATAAATATTTAGACAAAAATAATGAGTATAATGAAAGAGAAAGTCTCAAAGCGGCCAAAGTAGGGCAATACTTATGAAGTACGATGCCCCCACCCATCAACAATAAAAAACACCTGCTTTATAGCGGTGTTGTAATTTTATTATTTTGAGCAATCGGTTATTGTTTAAGTGAATTCGCTTATTAATCCATATAGTCATGTCTCTGCATTTGGATAGAAACGACTTAAATTAAATTTTCCCGTTGTGATAATCCTTGATAAAATGCATCATACTAATTATCACATCCCTTTAAAAGGGAAATAAGGACGTGAATTTTGGTGGATTTTTTTAATAGTCAGGAAACTCTCACTGCAATTCAGTGGACTTTGAGAGCCATTATCTCCTTCATCTTTTTACTTTTTTCGGTTAAATTGATGGGGCAACGGGCCATCTCACAGTTAAGATTACTTGATTTTATAATAGCATTAATTATTGGAAACATTCTTGCCCACCCTTTATCTGATGAACAGTTAGGTTTGGAGGGCTCCATGATAACGACCGGTGTATTAATTCTTTTATATATTATCAGTGTGTTTACGAGCCTTAAGTGGGGCAAACTCCGAAGTTTCTTTGAACCCCTCCCTTTTCCTCTTATCGAAAATGGGCAAATTGTTTACAAAAGCTTAGCAAGGGCTCGAATCTCCATCGATTTTTTATTATCAGAATTAAGAAAAGAAAAAATTGAAGATATTCAAAAAGTATCGCTCGCACTATGGGAACCAGATGGTACTATTTCATTGTTTTTAAATCCGCAATATGAAGCAGTAACCCCAGCAGATATGCATCTAGCAACAAATGCCTTCCCTTTTCCTAAAACGATTATCAGAGAAGGAAAGATTGATTTTAAAGAATTAAATCGAGACGGTAAAGACGAAGTATGGCTGAAAAACAAAATCAAAGTGACCTATAATGCGGAGGTAAGTGATATTTTATTAACAACAATTGATAATAACGATAACTTAAAGGTCTTTTTCTACAAATAAATACGTAAAGAATAAGGGTACTCCGAAAAAATAATAACAACCCAGGAACCAGAATAAACGGTGTATCTGATTGATCATTAAAAAAGACTAAGTGCATTGGTTGCCCGGAGTTTTTATCTTTTGTAGCCAAAATAAAATCCCCTCAAGAAAAGTGTAAAGCCTACATATAAATGTAGTCATTTTACACTTTCAACTTAAAGGGGATAATATGATATCCGGAGGCCTTCTCTCATGACCTTCAAGAAAATCCGCTTATTACTCCGACCAATTCAGTGTATTTAAGAACTTATATACATCCTCGTAAACCTGCTCACGTTCTTTACCTAATGTGATGATATGACCAGATTTTTCATACCATATCAAGTGTTTGTGCTGCGTATCGACTTCATTGAAAATCGCAGTAGCACTGTTCGTATAGTCGGGATCATCCAAGCGTCCTTGTAACACTAGAGTTGGTGATGTGATCAAATCTAAATTTTCACCCGTGTCATTTATTATATTCAACATATCTTTTAGAAAAGGCATAGGCTCTTCTTCCAATAACTTCACTTCGCCAGCAATTTGGTCCGCATCTTTGCCCTCAAACTTCTTATAGGCCTGTGCATAATTGAGCAAACGATTTTTTTGTCGATCGATACTTTTTCCTTGCGTCGGAGCACACATTGAAACTACTCCTGTTACAGGCAACTCAATTCCTACCTTTAATGAGAAAACTCCTCCTAAAGAAATTCCTACAACAGCAATTTCCTCATAGCCTTCATCCTTTAGGAATTGATAGCCATTGACTACATCTTCCCACCATTCCTTTGGGCCTGTCTGAATGAGTTCCTCACCTGACAATCCATGTCCTCTATAAAGAGGTCCGTGGCTAGTATAGTCACGATCATTCAGGTATTTCCCTAATTTTTTCATATCTCCTGTACTTCCGGTAAACCCGTGAAGTAAAAGAACTGCTCTATTTCCACCTTTGTATGTGAATGACTCGGGTGCTTTCACTTTCATCTATCTAGGACCTTCTTTCTGCTCTTGTTAATAAATAGAATCTAAATGATTTTCATAAAAAAATCAATTAATACCCCTTGAGTGGGATTTTTTCTATCCTATTCCGTTTTTTCATTAAAACAGCTAAATCATGTATATAAGTATCCTTACCACACTCGTTACAACTCATCCGTTCCGAAGCACATTTTACTATGATTGATTTCATTTAGCAATCGTCATTTAACCATTTTTTTAAAGAAAAGTAAAATGCACCTTGTGTTACGATGTACTTCGTATTACACTTTACAAATGAAAAGGAGGCGATTTTATTTGGATAAAGAATTAATGAAGGGAAGCATTGACCTCCTTTTGCTTTCTCTTCTGTCACAAAAAAAGCTATATGGATATGAAATGACAAAGATTTTGAGGGAAATGAGCATGGGCAAATATGAAATAAGTGAAGGCACACTCTACCCAGCCCTCAAACGGTTAGAAAAAAAGGAATTCATCGAAGGCCATTGGAAAGAGTCCGAGTCAGGTCGAAGGAAATATTATCATGTTACGGAAAGTGGACAAACCGAGCTAGAACGGAAACGAAGCTGTTTTTACTTCCTGGAAAATTTAGTTCGTAAAAGCGCAAAGGCATTCTGAATAAACAGCAATATAAAAAAGCTTTCTGGTATGAGTTTGGCGCTTTTACTCGTGAGTTTGTGCGCTTTACTCTTGAGTTTGTGCTCTTTACTCGTGAGTTTGGCGCTTTTACTCGTGAGTTTGTGCTCTTTACTCGTGAGTTTGGCACTTTTACTCGTGAAATTGTGCGCTTTACTCGTGAGTTTGGCGCTTTTACTCGTGAGTTTGGCACTTTTACTCGTGAGTTTGGCGCTTTTACTCGTGAGTTTGTGCGCTTTACTCTTGAGTTTGTGCGCTTTACTCTTGAGTTTGGCACTTTTACTCGTGAAATTGTGCGCTTTACTCGTGAAATTGTGCGCTTTACTCGTGAAATTGTGCGCTTTACTCGTGAGTTTGGCACTTTTACTCGTGAAATTGTGCTCTTTACTCGTAAATTCCTCCATTCACAAAAAAAAGGACCTATTTTGGTCCTTTTTTGTCGTCTATTCCTTTATGCTTCCGATAATTGGCGCAGGAAAGCTTCATGCATTCTCCTTGGACATGCGGACCATATTTTTCACGAAAGGCCTCGAGGCAATAGCATTTATCTTCTTCCTTTTTGGGTCCATCCATCGAGTGCATCCCTCCTAGCATTTCAACCGGAGACTACACGCTTCTCCAGCTCTACGTTGATTCGTCCCAATAATACGGCTCCGATTGACTGAATGACCGTTTTAACGATGATTTGGCCGATAACCGCAGCGGGTACGGCTTCCCATGGCAATATATTGGCACCAAGTGGGCTAAGGCCAATCACGACAAATATCACCGAATCGAAAAATCCTCCAACAATCCCGCTGTAAAACACCCTCCAACTCATCGGGAGCTTTAATCGAGTATAAATTTCAGTATCCGCTGTTTCTGCCACCACGAACGATAATGCGGAAGCAAAGACAATCAATAATGTATCTCCTAATAAAAATGATACACACGCAGATAAAATAAGTGCCGTAACAATGCATAAATAGGTCTTCGTCCTGCCAAATTTATTTTGGACTAGATCTCGAAAGATGAAGGTTCCACCAATGAGCAATGTACCCATCGGAATGATGAACACACCAAGATGTAGTGGTGCAAAAGCGGCTGTAACCACATTCGCGGTGACGATGGATACTAAATACAATAAAATTCTTAACATTTCTTAATTCTCCTTATACAGAAAAAACAGCACCCTAAGAAAGAGCACTGTTCCCCTTAGTTTTTTTGAGAGGGTAGCTAGAACCTCTTCCGCCCGAGCGGATTATTCTTTTTCCTAATTTATCGTAGCTTGAAAATGACGGGAAATCAAGAAGTTTCCATACCGCCGATTTCTGGCGCTGGGAAGGATACGAATCTGCGGAGATCGTTTGCAGACTCGCTAAGACACTACCCGTCTTTCCAGAGCTTGGCACTTAGCTATGATCCCTGAAAACTTCTACTATGACTCTGATATTCCTGCATGCAGGCTTTTGCCGATTTTTGTCGCAGAAAACTGCTTGACCGGCTGTATATGAAAAGCAGACAATCAGTGATAGAGTTATGTTACGATCTTGATATCCAAACAAGCGGTTTCAAAGTGCCAAAGCAGGGTCCTGATATAAACGCGGGGAGGAATAGAAAAATGAAAAAAACATCGTTTGTCTATGCAATTTATATCGCCACCACACCAGAGATGCTTTGGGAAGCTCTAACGAGTGGTGAAGTCACGAAGAAATACCACTTTGGCTGTCAAGTCCAGTCTGACTGGCAAGAGGGCTCCACCGTTAAATATTTGCTTGAAGATGGGCGGATTACTGATCATGGTAAAATACTAAAGTGTGAACCATTTAACTTACTCTCATTTACATGGAACATGGCAGGAGACGAAACACCACGCGACCATCCCACTCGGGTCACCTTTGAATTAAAGCCAATGGATGATTCAACCGTGAAGTTAGTACTTAAGCATGAGGAGCTATTGGAGACAGATTTCGTAGATGATGACAATACCTTTAAAGGCTTAAATAATGGATGGCCAGCCATACTAAGCAATCTGAAGAGCTTGCTTGAAACTGGACGGACCTTGCCGCCAATATCTGTTGATCGGTAATTAAGTTAGGGATACTCAAGAAATAGTCATGCCAACTAATGAGGTGTTTGAAGTCATCGTAATCCTCATCGAGGCATCATTATTATTTAAGGATGAAATGTCACCCTTGAGTTTTTCACTTTCCGTATGGGTTGTCGCGAAAAATCATCCGGAAATCACTTTTAGATACACACCCTTCGAAGCTTTTTTATTGGCTTCAATTCCCATGTTCTTCACTTTTTCCGATAAACTGGATGCTCTTACTGATTGGGTTCCATGAATAACGGAAGGATCAATGAGGCGTACTTTATTTTTCAGGTGTATATCGTAGTCCCATTGATCCTCCTTCACCAATACGTTACCATGAATCCGTTTTAGCAGGTTTTGCACTTCATCGTCTTCAGTGGAGCTTAACAAGAGCATGACTTCTTCATCTTCACCGAGTAAGTCATCAAGGCTGATTCGGTTTTTATCCAAAGCCAGTTTTAAGGTCTTTGCCAACATACCATAGCCATATATATTAAGTGGGTCCATGAAAAAATCAATAACTTCTCTGTAATATGTTTCCACAAACCATTCCGCCGATTCAATATTATCCAGATACATCCTTCCGTTTATGATGGTTAAATGGCTTAGAAAGTCACGAACGGATTCGAGTGTGATATGTCCGTATTGATACATATCCCGGAGAGTATAATCAACCCGATCGGCACATAACTCAGGTGCTGGCTGTTCAAGCAATGCCCATTTTGACTCAAAAATATCTTCACAATTATATCCATACAGTTTCAGTATAGGTGGAATTTCGGATTCCTTAATGACATGATCAAAAATTTTTTCATGATAATCTTCATCCTTACAATCCAGAGCAAAATCAATGACATGTGAAAATGCAGTGTGGGATACGTCATGCAGCAATCCTGCGATTTGTTCCTCTAATGACCCACCAAGCGACTTTATTAAAAGCATCACACCAATAGAATGTTCAAATCGTGTGACATTCCACTTCTCATTAACTAAATAACTTGCCCCTCCTTGATGTATCCCCTTCAACCTTTGGACCGGTTTGCTCCCTATCAGCTCTTCCAGGACTCCCTCTACAATGTGTTTCCCATAGATACTATCCGAAACGATCAATAACTGCGGCCTCCTCCATTAGTTTACTCATTACAGGTAGGTGATTTCACTGATCTTTTTCTGTAAAAATTATTTCCCCCCTTTCATTTTGCTCATATTGTTTTCTTGTAAATTTAATTTACTCCTCTTCATCATTCAAGTCGATATCACCTGGATTGACCTCATCAATACCCTCTATGATTATCATTTCATTTGTTATTACTTGATCTGGTGGATACACTTCAATAATGTCTTCTACAGGTTTTGTTTTATCTTTATAAGGTTTAGTGTATAGAAAATACCCGGTCAAGACTATGACAATTGAAGATAATATCCCGAATTTATTTTTCACTTATATAATCCCCCCAACGCCCATTGCATACCCTTACAATACCACAAAAGGATATTACTGGTTCAACGATAAATCAGGATTCAGGTTAACTCCGTTTGACGATTACGTGAATTTTCGTTTCATTAAATGGTGAATTTTTAACTTTATAAACAGCCATTTACAATTCGATCTAATAATTGACAATTAAAAATCAGTGAGTTATCATTCCGATTAACCAGTGGTCAATAAATAAGGAGGTGACAAGATGTCTCCAAGGAAATCAGCAGGTAAAGAATTGTCCAGGGAAATGGTCTTGAATGAAGCCAGAAACCTTTTTGCAGCGGTAGGGTATTCGAATGTCTCAATGAGGCAATTGGCTAAATCATTGGATTGCAGCCATGGAGCCATTTATTATCATTTTAAAAATAAGGCAGAAATATTTTATAGTTTGGTGAAAACGGATTTTTCCGTTTTAAATCATTTAATCGATGATATCATCATGTCGGAAAATGACCCTTCTGAAAAAATGGAAAAGATTTTATTGTGTTTCTTAGAGTTCGGTTTAACTCAACAGAATCATTATTCCATCATGTTTTTATCGAAGGAAAAAGAAATTCAGCAGTTACTTCAATTCGATTCTAATAAAACATACGAGAAGCTAATCCAGTCCCTGACGGACCTAACGGACAACAAACTGAATCCTGCATCAATATGGTCCATTTTTCTTTCTCTTCACGGATTCATAACGTTTTATATTAATTCTGAACTATCTTATCAAGATGTAAAAGGTTTAGCTTATTTTCATGTTAAAAATATCACGAAGAACATCATATAATTTTTTTGAACATTATTAACCAATGGTCAATTAAAATTTGGGAGGTTTTTAAATGGTAAAGAAATTCCTTCATATTGAAGGACTCATGGTCCTTTTAGCTACGATTTCCATCTATTCGTCATATGAATTCAGCTGGTGGATGTTTCTTTTATTGATTTTGTCACCTGATGCTTCCATGCTGGCCTATCTGATCAATGAGCGGATTGGAGCAAAAGTTTATAACTTATTTCATACTTATACCCTCTCCATATTCACGATCTTACTAGCCGTTTTTCTAAAGTCGGATGCATTGATGATGATTGGTTTAATTTGGACCGCTCATATTGGAATGGATCGCTTATTTGGGTATGGTCTTAAATACACTTCATCCTTCAAAGCTACACACATTCAAAGGCTGTAATAAGCTTTCCTCATGTAAAAGGCAGCGTGATTACGCATCACACTGCCTCCTGCTCTCTTTTCTTTACACGCCTCGCTTGTTACCCCATATATAGGTATGCAACTGTGGCAGCACTTTCACATCATTCAATTCATCATCAGCTATCACTTTATCAATTAACTCTTCGTATTTCTTCAATAGTCCGCTAATTAGGTGCTGATCATCCGCCGTCCTGCTGTCATCATTCCCGACCTGCAGATAAAAAGGAACATCCGGGTACCGGCCATGTACTTTTTTTGCATACTGATAATCTTCATCATCAAAGACGACTACCTTCAACGAGACATTATTATCGGGATTTCGATCAGCCAGGTTCGATATGATTTGATCTAGCACCGTAAAGTCCGTGTTCATTCTAGAGCTCGGCGGCTTAGGTGAAATAGTCAGTTCATCAATATCGAGAAACCAATCCTGCCATCGGCTCCCCTGTGTTTCGACACCTATTTTCATTTTATTTTCATGTAAGATCGCTATCAAGCCGTTTAGGTTTTTCAGCAGAGCCGGGTTTCCGCCTGATATCGTCACGAAGGAAAAACCGGAACCCCCAATTCGCTTCAGCTCATCCCATATTTCTTCAGCAGTCATTTGGACGGTATCTTCCTTACCGGTGCCATCCCAAGTAAATGCGGAATCACACCAGGCACACGAATAATCGCAGCCGGCCGTCCGAACGAACATGGTTTTTTGACCAATGACCATTCCCTCACCTTGGATGGTCGGGCCAAAGATTTCCATAACGGGGAGTTTACTCACTTTCCATCCACTCCCGTCTGGCTTCAGCATAGCTTGTTGGCGTTTCGTAAAGGCGAATAAATTCGACCCTAGCACCCTCATAATCTTTTAATGAAAGGGCTTCGGCCATTTTTTCATAAATCCAAACAACCATATTTTCAGCTGTCGTGTTCATGAGCGGCAGGGTTTCATTCAAATAACGATGATCCAAGTGGATTTCAATTTCATTTTTCCATATATCCTTGATGTCCCCAAAATCTATCATCAAACCGCGTGAATCCGTATACCCGCTCAATCCGAAAATGACCTTATATGTGTGGCCATGCAGGTTCTTGCATTTCCCTTCATAGTCATGCAAATGGTGCGCCGCGTCAAAGGTGAATTCCTTACTCACGAGAACCCTCTTGTTTGTATACTTCAATTGGCTGCGCTGAATATCTTCATCAATTTTTTGGAGTTTATCCACTATAGAAAAACCGTACATCATGAAAGCACCTTCCGTCTGCTTACATAGTCATCCAGTCCTTTTTTTCGCAGATTACATGCCGGACAATCTCCACAGCCGTCGGAGATGATTCCGTTATAGCAAGTCAAGGTCTTTTCGCGGACAAACTCGAATGCGCCAAGCTGATCCGCAAGCTCCCATGTTTCCTCTTTATTAAGCCACATTAGCGGCGTATCAATCACGAATGACTGGTCCATCGACAAGTTCAAGGTCACATTCAACGATTTAATGAATACATCGCGACAGTCTGGATATCCTGAGAAATCCGTCTCACATACACCTGTGACGATATGTTTAGCGCCAATCTGACTGGCCAACACCCCGGCAAACGAAAGGAACAGCAAATTCCTCCCTGGTACGAACGTTGACGGCAATTCCCCGTCTTCCCCGTCCTCCACTGCAATATCACTTCTCGTCAATGCATTCGGTGCCAGTTGGTTCAGCAGCGACATGTCAAGGATATGATGGTTCACGCCCAATTCCTTGGCAATGTTTTGAGCGCATTCGATTTCCAAGCTATGCCGCTGATTATAATCGAACGTCACCGCTTCCACTTCCTCAAATCTCTCCAATGCCCAGAACAGGCAAGTCGTACTGTCCTGACCTCCGCTAAACACAACCACTGCCTTTTCTTTTTTCTTCATTTCTATAAAACTCCTTTTTACGGAAAAAAACAGCACCCTAAGAATAGAGCACTGTTTCTCCTTAGTTTTTTTGAGAGGGTAGCTAGAACCTCTTCCGCCTTAACGCGGAATATTATATTTTTCCAAGTCAATAGTAACTTGAAAACGATAATAAATCAAGATGATTATATTTAGTGAATATTAGATCTGATGGAAAATTTGGTTATCTTTTCATTGCTTAAATATCCCATTAACTATCCGATAAACAAGTATGAACAAAATATCGATAAAGGGGTCCATTCATTTGAAAAGCATTAAAGGAAAGGTATTGGTGGCATTTTCACTCATTATATCTTTATGTATCATCTTAGGAGCATTCAATATTTATAGCAGCAACAAGTCACTGGTATATTCCCAGGATATCATCGAAAAGGAACTTCCGCTTCTTATCCAAAATGAAAAGCTACTATATAATCTAGCACAAAGAACCGCATTCGCCCGAGCTTATATTCTATATGGTGACGAGAGTTATAAAGAAAAGTTCTTACAATATACCGAAGAAAGTCAGGTCATCCAGAAGAAACTCTTGTCCTTAAGCGATTCGGATAAAGCGAAGGATTTGATCGAGAAAAGCGTCGATTGGAGAACGATGATTGTAGACCGGGTATTTACCCAATATGAAAAAGGAAATGAAGAACGCGCTAAAGAGATACTCAAAAATGAAGTGGCGCCAATCAGCAATGAAGTAATGGAGGGTTTCAAGGAGCTTGCTACGGAACGCGAGGAATTAATCGCCTCTTCGGGTGAAACCGTCATCGCAAGCGGGAAATCGATTAAGTCGACAAGTATCATCATATCCATTGCGGCAGTCCTTATCGGCCTCCTGCTTGCGCTTGTTACAGCCAATCTCATTACCGCCCCCCTCCTTAAAATCAGGGACAGGATGAAAATGGTGGCTGACGGAGAGCTGAATCATGAGCCCCTTGAGCAAAAGTCAAATGACGAAATTGGGGAATTAACGGTATCCGCCAACCAAATGCAGAAAAACCTGCGTGATACGATTGAAAAAATGCTGGCTGTATCCGAATCCGTTTCGAACCAAAGTGAAAATTTGACTCAATCAGCGGATGAAGTCCAACAGGGCAGCAGACAGATAGCGACCACCATGTACGAACTTTCGGAGGGTTCGGAGTCGCAAGCAAACCGGGCAACTGAATTGGTGCGGATGATGGATGAATTCAGCGGCAAGATCGAACAGGCCCATCTTGAAGGAGTCGAGGTAGCGCAAAGCTCAACCGAGATCCTTTCCATGACAAAGGAAGGAACCACTTTAATGCGAAGTTCAGTCCAAAAAATGAAAATGATTGATGAGGTCGTTAAAAATGCCGTCGAGCAAGTGAAAGGGCTCGATTCCCATTCACAGGAAATCTCTCAGCTTGTTCATGTCATCAAGGATATATCCAATCAAACCAATTTATTGGCCTTGAATGCGGCCATAGAAGCGGCACGGGCTGGCGAACATGGAAAAGGCTTTGCCGTCGTCGCGGATGAGGTGCGAAAACTCGCTGAAGGGGTCACACACTCGGTTGGGGATATCACCGAAATCGTAACCGCAATACAAGCTGGTTCAAAAAACGTCGTCCATTCCCTGGAGGATGGTTATATACAGGTGGATGAGGGCACGAAACAGATAACCCTTACCGGCCAAACCTTCGAAACAATCAATCACTCTGTCGGGAATATGGGTACGAAGATTCAGCATATTACTAATGAATTAAACTACATCTCTACAAATAGTAAAAAGATCAATCAGGCCATCGAAGACATTGCAGCCGTTTCTGAGGAGTCAGCGGCAGGTATCGAACAAGTCTCCGCCTCCGCTCAACAATCGAGCTCATCAATGGATGAAATCACGAATCACGCCAGTGAACTTGCATCTTCGGCAGAACTGCTGACTGAACAGGTTAAGAAGTTCCAATTATGACACTAGCAATTTCCCGTCACATGAATGCGGGAAATTGCTTTTTTTCTTCCATTATAAGGGTTGTTTCATTTTCGTATATCGGGGAATAAATAACTATACACAATAATAACCATTAAAAAGCAAATCTATTAAAAGAGGCTGGAAGTGAATATTTTTCTTCGTTTTCAGAATATTTAGTGTATAATAGATATAACTAAAGGAATATTTTAACTGATATAATCATTGCTTCCAATACCTGAAAATCCTGACCTTTCCTTTCAACACCATGCACGGATACTTATACTCAGTAAGGATCCACTGCATGCTTTCTCTCGAATCAAATCATTCACAACTTTATTCACACAAAAACACAATTTTCACTCCGAATTCGTAAAAAAGGTTAAATTCCACTAATGATATGTTACTATTAAACTAAGACCTTTTAACCCCACAAGGAGGAATTCATATGAAACGTTTTTTCAAATTCATAGCAGATTTTAACGAAAGAAAAGCACTGGAACGGGAAAACGAAGAATTCTTTCGCAAAGAATACGAAAATTATATGAAGATGAATCCTGACAATCAAGGAAAAAGAAGGAGATTAGCTCCTAGACTTTATGTGATTGATGGCGGTAAAAAGGACTCCAACCTTGAGATTACTGACAGAAAGAAATCCAGTTAACCGGATTCCTTCCATAATCAGCTACCAATGCTGTAGCTCAAGACTCACAAACGTTAAATCTCCATGATAAACGGAGATTCGTGACCATTCCATTCATTTACAATATATAAGCCGAAAGCTCAGATATACTTCTGAGCTTTTTTTATTTTTCATTCTTCTATAAACACTATATCTATAGAAGAAACTAGGTATTTTTTAAAAAAAATGGATTAACTTTAGTTTATTTCATGTTTCAGGTAAAAGTTCAATTATAGTCCCATGGGTATTCTCTGAGGAAAAAACCGGAAAATATATTAAAAAAGAGATGTGTTCTTTTACTCATCTTTGTCCAAATTCAAAAGAGTTCAACTATTTGAGTCGATAGATGCAATATTTTACATTGAATGACAAATGAATAAACAATATTACATAAAGATTACCTTCTGGGTATAAACAATTATTAAACTGTAATAAACCTCACTCCAAAAAACATTTCATTATATAAATATAGCCATTAAGCATTAGGTTCAAATACTCACGAAACTGTTTTTGTGCTATTTATCATGGGTTTTTGTTACAACTACCATAAATTAGTGTAAATAAACCAGGTTTGACTGAGTTTTCATCCGCATCTTTGTACTCATAGCACATTTAATCCCTTTAGATACTATTACACTCTTATATACATTTTTTTGAAAAAGATGATAAAAACTATATTACGATAGAATAATTGACTCTTGCCTATTAAGTTTAAAATCATGTAGTGTGTATTCAGTAAATCAAATACTTCAAAAAAGAGAGGTAAAAAAATGGCACCAATATTTATCTGTGCGATCTTTTTGCTTGGCTATGGAATAGTCGAACAAAAACGCCATCAAAAGCGTCTCGACTCCATTCCAGTACGTGTAAATGTGAATGGGATTCGAGGGAAATCGACTGTAACGCGTTTAATTACAGGTGTAATTCAAGAAGCTAAGTACAAAACAGTAGGTAAAACAACCGGAACATCGGCAAGAATGATCTATTGGTTTACGGACAAAGAAAAACCGATCGTACGCCGCCCAGAGGGACCGAACATTGGTGAACAACGGCGTGTGGTCAAAGAAGTTGCCGATCTTGGAACAGAGGCACTTGTTTGTGAATGTATGGCCGTTCAGCCTGATTATCAACTAATCTTCCAAAATAAAATGATCCAAGCCAACATTGGGGTCATCGTGAATGTATTAGAAGACCATATGGATGTCATGGGCCCAACATTGGATGAAGTAGCTGAGGCCTTCACTGCTACCATACCCCATAATGGTCATTTAATAACAATCGAAAGTGAATACTTGGACTTTTTCAAACAAATTGCCAAAGAACGCAACACAAAAGTGATCGTGGCAGATAATTCAAGAATATCGGAAGATTTCCTACGCGAATTCGACTATATGGTATTTCCTGATAACGCTTCACTGGCTTTGGCCGTTGCAGAAGCTTTGGGCATTGATGAAAAAACGGCTTTTCGCGGCATGTTAAATGCACATCCCGATCCAGGTGCCATGCGGATCACCAAGTTCGGGGATCCAATCCAGCCAACTTTCTTTGTAAATGGCTTTGCGGCAAATGACGCGTCATCGACGCTGAATATCTGGGAACGTGTCAATACGTTCGGATACAGCACAGAACCTCCTATCGTCATCATGAACTGCCGTCCCGATCGTGTTGATCGTACCGAGCAGTTTGCAAGAGATGTCTTGCCATACATAAAGTCCGAAATCGTCATTGCCATTGGTGAAACTACATCACCGATCACAAGGGTTTTCGAGCAAGGTAATTTAGATACAAAAGAGTATTGGGATTTAGAAAACTGGTCAACTGAAGAAATTGTGGCCCGTCTCCGCCCATTAATGAAAAACCGCATCGTTTACGGTGTGGGTAATATTCATGGTGCAGCGGAACCATTAATCGAAGCATTCATGAAATCTAAAACGAAGCAAAAAGCGAGTTAAGTAGGAGGAACCTTAATGTTTGGAACGGATTTATATGTAGCACTAGTACTAGGAGTAACGCTAAGCCTTATCTTTTCAGAAAAAACGGGTGTCGTACCCGCAGGACTTATTGTACCAGGTTATTTGGCATTAGTATTTGACCAAGTGCAAATCATGCTTGTCATCATGATCATTAGTGTCGTAACTTATTTAATCGTCACTCACGGCCTTTCAAGATGGGTGATTTTATATGGAAGAAGAAAATTCGCAGCCATGATGGTGACCGGGATTTGCTTGAAACTCCTATTGGACTTCGTCTACCCCGTCATGCCGTTTGAAATATTCGAGTTTCGGGGAATCGGTATAATCGTACCTGGTTTGATAGCGAATACCATTCAAAGACAAGGAATGCCATTGACACTCGGCAGCACGCTTTTATTATCCGGCTTAACTTTCGGTTTAATGAACGTGTACTCCCTATTCTGAGGTGCATAAAATGAAACGGACTTTAAATTCAAAAGAAAAAACACTTATCTTTATTAAGCGCACGAAGAAAAAGAATCTTAAATACGCTGGAATCATACTACCTATATTACTAATCGCTTTAGGCATTACCACTTGGATGGGACAAGCTGAAGATTTGAAAACAGCCGCTTCCAAATCTGATCAACCATTGACGATGACAATGGTCGGTGATGTGATGATGGGGCGTAATGTTGAAGAAGTGACGGAAAAGCACGGGTATGATTATCTGTTCCGTTATATGAAGCCCTATTTTGCCGCTTCAGACTATGTCAGCGGGAATTATGAACACCCTGCTTTAAAAGACGGGGTATCTAACTACAAGGAAGCAGACACGGCCATCCGGTTAAACTCCAATAAAAGTGGTGTGAAGGCCGTTAAAGATGCTGGCTTCTCTGTGATGACATTGGCCAATAACCATATGATGGACTTTGAAGAACGAGGGCTTCTTGATACGATTGATGAATTCAAAAATGCGGATATGGACTATGTCGGTGTTGGATCGAACACTGCCGACGCTAAAGCTAGCATCGACTATGCGGACGTTAATGGCTTACGTGTCGCAACACTTGGCTTTACAGATGTTTATAAAAAGGATGCCGTACCAAAAAATGATCAAGCTGGCTTATTGAACGCGAATCCTGATTTGTTATTTGAAATGATTGGCAAAGCAAGGGATGCCGAGCAAGGTAACGCAGATTTGGTTGTAGTGAATATGCATTGGGGTCAAGAGTATTCATCATCTGCAACCTCCCGTCAAACTGACTTGGCTAAAGCGGTCATCGATGCGGGGGCAGACATCATCATCGGCCATCATCCCCATGTACTACAATCTTTTGATGTTTATAAAGATGGAATCATTTTCTATAGTTTAGGAAACTTCATTTTCGATCAAGGCTGGACACGTACAAAGGATTCAGCCATGGTTCAATACCATTTGGCGGAAGACGGAAAAGCTGCAATCGATGTCGTTCCTCTGCAAATCGAAGAAGCCACTCCAAGGCCAGCCACCTCAACAATCGATCAATCACGAGTTTACCGTCAGTTGACGAAGGAAACGAGTGAAAAAGCCCAATGGTCGAAAAAAGAGGATCATATCGAGATTACCCTGAATCACAAGAAGGTAATCGACCATAAGGCACAACGTGAACAAGAAGAAAAAGCTGCGAAAGACAAGAAAGCTGCACAAGAGAAAAAAGAAGAAAAAGTCAAACAGCAGAACATGCACCCCATCCAGTAAGAGAACAATGGATCCTACGTGAATAAGAGAACACACTACTTAGATGCTCAACGAAAAGGGGGAACAACAGATGATTAACCGTATGACGAGAAAAGTGCTCCTTTCCCTTTGCATGCTCATATATATAGCTGGATGTTCGAAGCCATCCCCTATTTCTGACACGAATGAACCGATAGATAGTAAGACAGCTCAATCATATGGGGTCAGTTCTTCAAACCCTATCGCAATAGATGTGGGGATGGATATTTTGGATAACGGCGGAACTGCGGCGGATGCCGCTATTGCGGTATCTTATGCATTAGGTGTAATCGAACCCTATGGATCTGGGATAGGTGGTGGCGGCGGTATGCTGATCGACCCTGAGTCCGGCAAACCCAATTTCATCGATTATCGTGAATCCTCTCCGGAAGACCCAAGTTCAAGACACCATACGGGGATTCCTGGGTTAGTGGCCGGCATGCAGGTTATCCATGATAAGTATGGAAGCGTACCAATGGAAGATCTTATTCAGCCTGCCATCGATTTGGCTCAAGACGGGTTTAAAGTGGACGAAATGTTATCCTCACGCTTGGCTGGAGCCAAAACAAGGGCTTCTTCCGATGAGACTTCCCTATTTTATCCTGATGGTGATGCCATTGAACCAGGAAAGACGCTTATTCAAAAAAAACTTGCTGAAACATTGAAGAAGATTCAACAAGAAGGTCCTGATGGTTTCTATAAAGGGGAGATCGCACGGGATATTAAAAGAGAGACAGACGTTGACTTGATGGATTTAAAGCGTTATGAGGTGAAAGAACGTAAGCCTGTTCAAGGGACATTTGCCGGTTATGACGTTCTGACCGCCCCTCCTCCCTTTTCCGGGATTACAGTTCTTGAAATGTTGAAACTTGCCGAGGAAACGAACCTAGGTGAGTCTTCAAGCAAATCAGCTTATATGAAAGTGTTGGGGGGCATCACAAATACGGCTTATCAAGATCGAGTCTCCCATATAGGGGATGGAACCAGTGCAGCTAAGGCTGAACAATTGCTCTCCCCCATTCACTTAAATAATCTTAAAAGTAAAATCACAAGTGATAACTGGGAAAATAAAGAATCGAATGGTTCCGAAGAACATGAAAGTACCACACATTTTGTGATTATGGACAAGTATGGCACTGTCGTTTCTGCAACAAATACGCTCAGTAATTTTTTCGGATCTGGTGACTATACGAATGGATTTTTCCTTAATGATCAATTGAAAAATTTTGGGTCTGACTTGAATTCCCAAAAGGCATATAAACGATCTAGAACATTCACCGCACCAACCATTCTCAAGAATCCAGGGGAGGAATCGATTGGGATCGGTTCACCCGGCGGTGATAGAATTCCTCAAGTATTGATGCAGGTCCTTTATTCATATACAGAGAATGATGGCTCATTTCAGGATATCATCGACCGTAACCGGTTCGTCTATGATGGAAAGAAAATTCATACAGAATCAAGGTTTTCGAATGAAATAATATCAGAATTGGAAGATTCAGGATATGAAGTCATTCAAAATATAAACCCCATGTATTATGGCGGGGTTCAGGTTCTCGTTAAAAACGAGAAAACCGGATTGTTATCCGGAGCTGGGGATAAGAGAAGAAATGGGAGCTGGAAAGCGCAGCAATAAAAATGTAGTCCTGCCTCGCCATTCAAATATCATTTGAACTTTTAGCGATGCATAAGGGGATGAGAATATGGATATTGTAAAAAAAATCACAAGCTGGGTTTTACCTGTTATTCTTATAGCAGCCATGCTTGTGACCATGAATATGTTTAAGCGGACCGAAACTTTATCATCCGATGAGCAAAAGAAAATAGAACAATATACGACTATCGAAGAATAAAAAAAGCAGGGGCAACCCCCGCTTTTTTTATTTTTGCTCTCGACGGGTATGGGTAAATAAGGTACAGATACGGGGGGAAAACGATGAACGAAAATAGCTATACCAATTATGCCGAGCTTCAGCAAAAAGAACAGGAATCCTTCGATTACCGCATCACTGTTTACCACAGGAACCCGGATATTGCGGTCCTGGCTATACATGGCGGGAATATCGAACCAGGTACTGGTGAAATTGCTGCCGCCATTGGAGAAAGGCTTGGTGCCAGCACCTATCTTTTCGAAGGTCTGAAACCAAGCCGTAACAAAGTCCTCCATATAACATCCAACTTGTTCAATGAACCCATAGGGGTTTCAATGGCTGCGGACTCACGGACAAACCTCTCCATTCATGGACACTGCGACGTACATAACGTGCTCGTTTACATCGGCGGGAGAAATGAAACCTATAAGAACTTGATTTTACATTCCCTGAATGAAGCTGGATTTCAAGCTGAGTACGCGCCACAGCACCTTTCAGGCATGAATGAAAACAATATCACAAACAAATGTAAAATGAGTGCAGGCGTTCAATTGGAACTTTCCACTAAGCTTAGAAAAAGCCTGTTCAAAGATGATGACTTTACCAGTAAAAACAGGGTCAATCGATCGGATCTTTTTCACCGTTTCGTTCGCGCCCTTGAAAAAGCGACTTTGAAATATAAACAGCATGAATGAACTTCCTACGTTCTTCGATCTTTTTTTTACAAAAGGACGCCAGAAACAGCCAAGTTGACTTATACCCATTCTTTTTAGTTCATAAGGTTTTTGACTTGTCCGAAGCTTTCGAACTTCTCGGCAAAATATTCCGACCCAAGGTTGGAGGTATGAACGCCAGCTTTTTCCGTTGTATGGAGAAAACGGCCATCGCCTAGATATATGCCTACGTGGGTCACACCTATTCTTGAACCTGTATCCCTAAAGAACACTAAATCCCCTGCCTTTGGATTTTCAATTGTCGGGAGCAATGAGAAGTAGTTCGCTGCGGAACCGCGTTTTACTGAAAGTCCCTGCTCCTTCATGACCCAATAGATGAATCCGCTGCAATCCATGCCAATCATCGGATCATCTTCCCCGAAAACATAGGTGAACCCTCTTAGTGTATAGGCGTACTTAATGACATCATAAGCTTTATCATAAGAAGCTTCTTGGTTTACATAGAACGGATACAAAGGGTTGCTGTAAAGCTGAAGATACTGTCCTTTCATCAAGTCATCTGTCGGCAGGGCATTACGACTTTTAATCGTATTTATGGATATATTGTATTTTTCCGCAATGCTTTTTAGCGTTTCCCCGTTTTGGACAATATGCTCTCCTTTAGGAGTGTATGTTTTATAGGCAATTTGGTATTTTTCATAGTAGTTTTCTGTGCTAGACCTCACCCGAACCGTTTCTGCACCATATCCAGCATTGACAAATTGGTCATTGCCGAGATAGATACCTGCAGTCACGACTTTTGAACTGTCCCTTTCCAAGAAGAATATAATATCTCCGGTTTTCGGAGTGGCTGTATCCATCCCTTGCTTATAAAACCCATCCACTGTCAAACGGTCGATGGGTACATTTTGCTGGGAAAGCACCCAATGGATCAATCCGCTGGAATCGAACCCTGTTGCTGGCGTCTCTTCTCCAGCAGTCTTTTTAAATCCTATAAAAGATTTGGCATAGTTCGCAATTTGTTTTCCTCTCTCCGACCACTGGTAGACGGAAGGAGTATAGGCATTTTGAGTGATCGTTAACTTCTGGCCTACATATAACTTTCCATCGGGTAAACCATTCGTTTTCATCAATTGCCAGGACGATATATTATAAGTCTTGGCAATCGATTCTACCGTATCGCCAGTAGTTACAGTATGCAAACGATCTGCCGCCTCGACCTTTAAGCCAGGTAATGAAGTGAAACTAACCATGAATACTAATAAAAGTGCCATACTGCATAATCTTCCTTTAAACATTTTAACCCTTCCTTTATACTGAAACTCTTTTCTACCATTTCCCAGTCAAAACACTCCATCATACGAAAGCCCAACAAGCTTTCATGCCCTTCCTTTATACTAAAAAACAACAAATGACCATGTCTAAATACTTACCATCACCAGTAATATCGGTGAATCATTTTAAACTTTTAACCTATTTTTCTATAAAAGATCATTATTCCCCCTCAATAAAACGACCCGAAATACCCCATTGTACCCACTTTTTGTTTTCCACTAAAAAAATGGTAGCTTTTCAACTGTTCCCCTTCCCTCGGAAAAAGAATAATTAGGATAGTGGATATGCGTAGAAAATGGAAGAATGCGAAGAGGAATATGGATCAGCTCAATAAGTTACATGAGAGATCCCACGACCAATGATCCCCATCTCTAAATGCTGGATGTCCTTACGGTTTTGACCTCGGTCATGATAAAGTGGTACATATGCGGCTCGCTCTTTTTGTCAGGGCCCAACGATAATGGAGTGATCATCTTGATAAAAATGACTAGTAAAGCCCAGCAGGTAATTAAGGACATGCAACAAAACTTAGAAGAGGAAACGTATTTGAGATTTGGTGTAAACAGACCATGTTGTAACCAGATGAACTACTCATTAACCCTGTCACGAACTAAAAAGGAGCAAGAGGAAGTGCTCGTTTTACACGATATTAAAATTTTAATCGATCCAACGGACTCCCATTTTACAGATCTGACGGAGATTGATTTCGAAGGCGATGGATTTATAATCAGAAACCCGAATCCGTTGGTATCCCCCATCATCTAATAGACGAAAAAAGGGGGAAAGCTTAAATGGCTCTCCCCTTTTTCTATGAATCTATGGCATATACACGGTTTTAATATGTGTAAGCTTCAAAAACATTTGATCCCCGCCAGCTGTCGTTAACTCCACTAAATTGTTTTCAACCTCTTTAAGCACTCCAATCTTCATGGGGTCCTCTCCCCCATCAAAAACGACAAGCTTTCCTACATTTCTCTTTAATTGTTCTTCCAAGGAACGAACCATGGGCCCTTGTGAAGGATTGACGGGAAAACTCTCACTATTGAGGGTATAGGGCGTGGCATTTTGATTATATGGAGTAAGCCATTTAAGGTGATGCAGCGATATATACATCGTTTTATATACTGGCGAGTAGAAGGCAATGTAATCATTTAAAACATTGGTGATATAACCATGTATAGGGGCCTGTCCCGCAACATGGAGTTCTAAAAAAAATCCTTTTGCATTCATCAGCGCTTTTCGATAGGAAATGGAAGCCATCTCTTCCATCATGGGGGACTCTATAGGATATCTGATATCGTCATCGATCTCAGAACTTAGATTGAAACTTTGGACATGCAGCATTGGAAAGTATAAAAACTGCTGTCCATTGAACAATACCAGAATATCCGTACTCAGATCAGTTAGAATTCCTTTGAACGTTTTTTTTCCAGAGAGTTGAACATCAATCTGTTTACCCAGTAATGCAACTGCATCACTCATTACTATCTCCTCCTAGGGGTTAATCAGTTAAAAATCATATGCACCCAATAGAACAATAAGAGCAGCGTCACCACTGTTGATATTGGTATGACTATCAGGGAAACGCTTAAATAATCTTTCCACTTTATTTTCATTTTATTTTGTTTCAGGATATGCATCCAGATCAGTGAGGCAAGAGTACCGATGGGCAATAACAATGATCCCATGTCACTACCGATTATATTAGCGAGGTAAATGGTTTTTAAGGTGATGGGATCAAGTCCCATCTCAGTTAAGGTAATGGTACCTATCATTAGCGCTGGATGATTGTTGAAGATGTTTGATAAAATCGAAACTAATCCTCCCATGATAAAACTTGCACTCAGTAACCCTCGGTTTACAATCGGTTCACATATCTCTACGAGCACGGCTGTAAGCCCCACATTATGGAGACCATAAATGATGACATACATGGAGAATGCGAATATCAGGATTTTCCAAGGGGTCTTTTTTAAAATATCGACAGGATTGGTCCGTAAATGATACCATCTCCAGACCAGCAAGGATAAAGATC
Source organism: Peribacillus sp. Bi96 (assembly GCF_918698115.1). GTDB lineage: Bacteria > Bacillota > Bacilli > Bacillales > DSM-1321 > Peribacillus. The sequence goes on along the minus strand of NZ_CAKKLV010000021.1, from coordinate 56,212 downwards.
CTAGTACTGCAACCCATTCGATCGGAATGGAAAGATAAGAAGCGACAAAGAGTAAACAGCGCACCACGAACACATAGAGTAATACTTTCAACATGAATCCAGTGCGTTGCTTTTTTGTTTCAACCGTCATTTTCCCCTTTAAGGGGTGGAAATTCTTAGTGAAGAAACTTTCCTCTATGTCATAAGAGATTTCCGGTAATTTCTTGGGCAATTTTTTCTTGACCACAACGAACATCAACCATGACATAAAGATCAACCCCAGAGTTGCGGGGACAAACATCATGGCAGTATGCATATAAAGCGTCATATGCACAATTTGCAATGCGATTAAATTAACGATGTTACTCACGCCAATTGGCGCGCTGGAAGCAGTCGCAATCAACGCTCCACTCAAAAGATACGGGATGGCTTGATGCGGCTTCAATCTGAGGTTTTTCAGAAGCAAGATCAAGATGGGTGTAGTAATCATGATGCTGCCGTCGTTATTGAATAACAGGGTCATTAAAAAGCATAATAATTGAATGTACCAATATAGGCGGTATCCAGATCCTTTAGCCAGGATGGATAGTCTTGCAGCCGCCCAGTGAAAAAAACCGAAGCTTTCCAAGATGACTGCCATCACTATCGTTGCCATGATGGTGATCGATGCTCCACCGATTTTGTTGATGATATCCCAAATATCACTATGGGATACTGTACCAGTCAGTAAAATGATTCCTGCACCAATTGAAGCTGGCCATGCTTCATTTAAACCTCCTGGCCTCCATAATATAACTATCATTGTCATCACGAACACAAAAATAGTCATTCCAATCTCGAAATTCATGTTGTTCTCCCCTTTTTGGGCCTTGAGACATTGGACCCTACTTGTCCGATTGCTATATATATATTCCCTTTTGTAAAAAAAGCACGGGATACTTGCCCAGACTTTCTAAATTGTACCTTTGTCCTTCTAGTGAAAATGTCCCCTAAGGAGAGATGCGCATTGCCAATAAGCATGGTTAAGTGCCTATTAAATGATAAAATGGCGTCCGTTGCACCGTACAATGAACTCCCAATACAAAAAAAGAGGAAACCACTTTAGTGGCATCCCCTTTTGCAAAAAAGCGTATATTCGTTACTCTAATTCTTTATCTGGAATTCCCCCAGCGTATTTTCCAAATCATTTATTAACTGTGTAAGCTGCAGCGTATATTGCGCAAGTTCATTGGATGAAGCAGCTTGTTCCTCCATCGATGATGCAATTTCTTCTGACGAAGCCGTTGTTTGCTGAGATACGGCGGTTATTTCTTCTATCACTTTAACTACCGTTTCTTTTTGTTGATTGATGCTTTCAATGGATCGTGTTTCTTCAGTTATCGAATTGGATATCCTCCCAACGGAGTCCTCCAGCTCTTTCATGGCTTCACTAACCGTGATTACGGCATTTTTCTGATCCTTGCTGATTTGATTCGTTTCTTTGGTCGTTTTTAACAGTTCCTCTGTATCTTGCAGAATGCTTTGGATGATTGCTTGAATATTTTTTGTAGCTTCCTTTGAATCATCAGCCAAGCTCCGCACTTCATTCGCTACAACAGCAAACCCTTTGCCGGACTCACCTGCCCTTGCCGCTTCTATCGATGCATTCAAAGATAACAAATTGGTTTGTTCTGATATTTTCGATATGGCATTCGTGACATCGGAAATGGTTTTTGATTTTTCTACAAGTTTCAAGCTCATGCTAGTGACTTCCGTAAACGCCAACTCCAATTTCTGATACGATGTTTCCAGGCCACTGACCTGCTGTTTCCCTGATTCTATTTTTTCAGAAGCCTGCTCCAAAACGGATTGGGTCTCTCTGGATTGTTGTGATAACCCATCGATTTCTTCACTTAGTACCTGAATGGTACTTGCCCCATGTTCCACTTGTTCAGATTGATTCGATGCGCCAGCCGCAATCTCTTCTATCGCGCGTGAAACATCCGTAATGGCGGCACTATTTTCAGCAGCTATTTGGCTTAGTCCGGCATTGGCATGTGTTACGGATTCCGCGTTGGTGTTTACCTTGGCAACCAATCCCCTTAATTTCCCCAGCATCGAGTTATAGCTTTTGCTTAAGTCCCCAATTTCATCATTTGATTTAATGGCAAATTCGGTTACTAAATCCCCGCTCGCCGTCTTTTCTATGATTTTTTTGAAGTCGGCCATGATTTTCGTTAACTTTCCTGCAAGATAAAGGGCACAAATCGTACCAAATAAGAGACCTAAAATACCTGATATCAATACGATTCCATTAATATCATCCAGCTTGGATTGCAGTATTTTGTCTGGGGTGAGCGCCAGCACTTTCCAGTTCACTTCAGGAACCCCCATTCACCTGTATACTCTTCATTATCCAACTTCAAGGATTGACTTGTCTCAGCAGCTCCATTATAAATGTCGGCCACCCACTTGAACTCAGAATTGAATCGGGCAGTATCGGAAATGAAATCCTCCACCCCCTCTTCCTTTCCGCTTGTTTCAGGGTTCATATTCTTTCCATCCATATCTTTCATGAAGGAACTCACGATAAAACCTTGAGAATCCAAGACTACCAAATGACTAGTAGAATCTTTTTCGATACTGGCCCTCATATTTCCAATTGTCGAGAGGTCAATATCATAACCGAGGGCACCTGCCAAACACTATCCTTATACACGTCCATCCATTTCGTTTCTGGTTTTTCTGTTAGCTGTGTATAAGTTTTGGTCTCCCGGGCATCCTGATTGAAATCCATATGGGGCGAAGCATATAAGGAACCATCCGATCCATCCATATAATAAACCGAAATTAAATTTTCATTGTTCGTTTGAAATGCCTTTAACGTTTGTTGGATATCTTTGATTGAATCTCCATTCTTTATCTGATTGGAGATTAGCTGGGATAATTGCTCAAGCGAGTTTTCATATGTGGCCATGCTCAAATTGATTTGTGCCGCTGCATTTTGTGCCGAGCTTTTGTTGAGGGATATACTATCATCCTTAAAGATGGAAGTTACCTTCACCCCCATTATCGAAACGGAAACGACTATAGCGAGAAAAACGGATGTACATATAAACAATAGCCATTTTACCCGGATCGATATCCTTCTTTTTACTTTTTCTTTCTTGTCAGCCACTGAACTTCCCATTAATAATTTCCCCCTTTATTTGCTGCGGAAGCTTCTGCTTCCCTGTTTGATAACAAAGATTTAATCTATGCCAAAATGGATCCTTCCTTAATTAAGGTCACTTACTTTATTTTTCCACATAAACATACTATATACCTATTTTACCATTGTCAATTACAAATAAAGATAAAACGCATAGGCCCTAAGGTGTGCTCACACATAAAAAACACCGTTCGTATTCCAAACGATGTTTAAATCGCCTATATTTAAGGCATTTTCTAGCCAAATACCTTTATCTATAGGGTTAAATTCCTCTGATCATTTTCCATATTTTCATGATTCTTTTACAATTATTTTTGCAGACTTCAACCAAAAATGACTCTATTGTTCAAAATCGACGGTTATAAAATCCGAAAAGTGGATAGCATTGATGAATTCAAAAAAAAACCCTTGGATTCTTTAGAATCAAGGGTTTCACTTGGGTAATAATAGGTTTAATGCAAGAATTAGCGTAATGCTGCGGCTAAGCTTTCTCCGAATTCTTTGGCGCCATCCGGTCCATCACCAGTGATTATATCATCTTGTGCAACGACATGCTGTTCAACATATTCAACGGAATTAGCTTTCAATTCGTCAATTTGAACATCAACTGGGTAACAAGCAGCTTTTCGGCCAGAAAGCAAACCTGTTTTCGCTACAGTTACAGATCCTGCACATATACCCGTTACAAGGACTTTTTGCTCATGAGCTCGTTTCAAATAGCTTTGTAATTCCAGGTTACCCCATAGATGATCGTTCGTACCGGATCCTCCAATTACGGCCACTGCATCAAAATCACTGACTGAAACGTCAGAAAAGATCACTTCAGCCATTGCCTTTCCTTGATAGTCACCAGTAATTTCTCCTGTTTTCGTACTCGCTATCGTTACTTCCACTCCTGCATTTTCCAAAACTTCTTTAGGCTGAAATAATTCATCTTCATTAAAACGTTCTGGTGGTATAATTAGTAAAGCTTTTTTACTCATATAAATTGCCTCCTAAAATTCAATTGTCTGTATGACTATTCATATTGTATCGCTGCTTTTCAGCGCCGGGAAGAACGCACTTTAATGTGCGGAGGTTACCTAGAGGTTACTGTTAAATAAAAAAGGAGTTAAAGTCCATGTCAGAAACATTAAGAGATGAAATCAAAGAAAAGATCTTAAACGGCCATTATAATTGCGAAAAAGAGCTTACGTTATCCATATTTAGCGGCAAATGGAAAATCGTCATTTTATGGCATTTAGGTGTTGAAGGTACACACCGATTCAGTGACCTTCAAAGACTTTTCCCAAAAATATCACATAAAATCTTAACGAATCAATTGCGGGAACTTATGGAAGATGGCATCGTTCACCGGGAAGTTTATCCTGAAGTCCCTCCAAAAGTCGAATATTCCATGACCGAACTTGGCATGACCTTGCTCCCAATCGTTGAAATGATGTATGAGTGGGGAAAAACCAGAATGAATGAAATCAAACAAGAAATGCATGCAAGTGAAAATGATTTGAATAAATAAGGTATAAAAACGGACCGACAATGATGATATGTCGGTCTGTTTATTTCGAAGCTGACCAGTTCTATTGAAAAACGATATTTCATTTTTTATCTGGCTTGGTGTAATGCTGACCAATTGCACCTATTATTAATACGATGATCGAAATGACACTGTAGTCTTTAAAAAAGGGGGGGAACGGAATGTCCATAAATAAAAACACCTCCGTAACGATTCGTCCCAATAATAGAATCAATCCGATTATTACCATCCAATTAAATACTTTCCCCAAAAAATCCATGTTATCCTCCTTAAGCATTCTATTGATGTCTTATGCAGGTTTCATTTGATGTTCCTGATACGCCCCTTACAATCTGATAACTGAAGCCGCCCTATCCAATCTCATTATACCCGACACTTCATGAAGAAATGGACAAGTCATTGGGTTAACCGCTCAATTTCTCATGGCGTTTACTGTAACATCACTTGGGTTTCTGCATCGGCTTTCCAGCAAACACCCGATTCAATTTAACTATTTTTTCTGAATGCAAAAAAACACAAGCTATTTGCCTGTGTTTAGAATAAATGGATTAGTTAAACTATTGGGTCATTAAAATCGGGTTTCATACCACTTTTCACACGTATCTAAAGTCACAAGGCTCGGGAATTGTTTTCAAACGTATGCATTCTCACATTTCATGCATCAATTCGTTTGACGGCGGCCGTATATTCCTTATGCCATTTTTCCCATTCATCCATTGGAAAGTCCTGATGATGACCATCAAGTAAATCACTCAACATATCAAGGCAAACATGCCAGCCTGCCAAATCTTTTGCTGTATGATCATTAACTGGCGTGATGGATTCTTTCAATACTAATGAGCTTCCGTCCTTTTCAGGGGATACCTCGAAACGAACCCAGCCGTCCCCCCATTCAAAATCTAAAACGGCAAATTCCCGGAAATCCCTGATTTTCATTTCAAAAGATTCCCCTGACCCATCATTCATATTGAATAGGATGGTCCCTTCTTTTCGGAGGTCCTTCATTTCCAGGTTGGACATCCATTTTTCCACCTTATCATTCTCCGTCAAAACACCCCATACTTTTTCCACCGAATGATTAAGCAGGCGATCGAATCTTGCGATAATCCCATTACCTTCTTTTTCGATTACAGCTTGCATTTAAATTCCTCCTCATTCTATTCGTTCACATGGATATGACTTTTATCATAAAAAAACGGTCGAATCAAATTCACTGCTTTCCCCTCATTTTTACCATCCCTGACGCTTGGCTAAAGAAGTAATATGCGCAAGATGATGGCGGCCATGCCACGCATAAATGCCTATGTTTTTACCGACAGTCACCTCTCCTGAATCAGGATGGATGAATGTTCGGCTCAGGTCGTCTGCATGAAGGCCCGATAAAAGTTTACACAAGCGGATATGTACACTTTCAAGAAGGGATAGAGAAATTTCAATCGGCAAATCATAATCAGGCAGCTCTGCCCATTGCCCCTCCTCGTACGGTTTAATGACTGGGCTTTCCTCCGTAAGGGCCAATTTGAAGCGAATATACGCATTCATATGGCTATCGGCAACATGATGCACCACTTGGCGGACCGTCCATCCTCCAGGACGATAAGCTGTATCATGCTGTTCATCATCCATGTTACTTACCGCTTCCCGCAGCATCCCAGGCAAAGTTTCAATCTCGTTGATCCACCCCTCGGCTACACCACTAGTTATTTCACCGTCAAACTGAAACTTTCCAATTGGGTATCTTAAATCCATCTTCATTCCCCCTTGTGTTCAATAAAAATAGCACCTATATTACATTCTTTATAGTGGCTGATAAATCCTTTAGACCCGCAATTCTTGGCTATCGCAATCCTAAATTTGATCAAATCGCATTTTACATTGAAGTTCTGACAATGGCTAGCCCGAATGTAATATGCACTTTCCTTTTTAAATGCTTTCGTTTATGTAGCACACCCCTCTGGATATGTTTCTTCAACTGTGCGATCCCTGAAGACCCGTTTCTTGAACCTATACCCCGAATCAGATACTTCCTTCGGTTCGGCCGATGGCGATTTCCCCAGAACGTAAGCTCCTTAAAATCAAAGTACCAAGAATTCATTAGCAGGAATATTATTCCATTTCATTATAACGTATACTATTTCCTCATTTAGCAACCATAAACAAATGAATGGTATGTTCATCAGTATCTTTTAAACAAAGCATTCAACAATGGAAATGGGGATAGGAACCTTGAAAAAAATTAGTTCGATACAAACCTTAAGTATTTTCTTTTTATCCATTGGCCTTCTTAATCATGTTATTTTGATCCCTTTCCTTCTTTCTACCGGCGGAAGGGATTCTTGGTTTTTCTCACTCCTTTCTATTTTGCTGATACCAATTTGGGTCTGCCTATTATCTCGGATAATCAAGAATATGAATAATGAATCACTGAACCATTGGCTTGAAAATAGATTTGGAAAACCTATTAAAAATATCGTTTTATTTTGTATTGTGATCTATCTAATAAGCCTTGTATTGGCCACCACCAAGGAAACGATTGATTGGATCACTACAAGTTTTCTTTTTGAGACCCCAAGTTTAGCCATTATCATTCCGTTTACCCTGCTATGCATATTCCTGGCCCATTCTGGCATGCGCTCCATCGCCATTAGTTCTTCTATATTATTGCCCGTTGTCGTTATTCTTGGCATTTTTGTTGCGACTGGAAATATTCCGACTAAAGACTATAGCCACCTTCTGCCTCTTTTTGAAAATGGTTATTTTCATGGCATAAAAGCCTTCCAGTATTGTGGATATGGATTAGCCGAACTGATTTTACTAGCCTTTTTTCAGGAAAAACTATCGGATACACTCAGTCGCAAAGTTTTAGTTTTCTTATGTCTCGGTTTAGTGTTTCTGCTTCTTGGCCCATTAACGGGTGCTATTGCTGAGTTCGGGCCGACCTTAGGCGAAGCCATGAGGTACCCCTCTTATGAACAATGGCGGCTGCTTACGATTGGTAAATATATCGAGCATACAGATTTCTTTTCCATTTATCAATGGCTTGCCGGTGCCTATATCCGTGTTTCCCTAGCGTTATTCTTAATCACGGAAGTCTTTAAAGGAAAAACTAACAATATGAAGCTCGGAATCCTTTTCTCAGTTGGTTTCCTTATGGTAGTCATTTCCATCGTACCATTCAGTAACTTCAAGTTCTTGCATGTAAGTCAAAATTTTTATTACCCTGGTGCTTTTTATTTTCTTTTACTTTTGTCCACCATCTTGTTTATCGGCACTTTCATTCGTTCTAAGGAGGGTAAAAAAAACATGAGAATGAAACGATCCAAAAATGAACCAGCCCTGCCTGAATTGAGGGAGGAGACATTTCGGGAGTTATTTAGTGCAAGTTCAGATATCATATTTGACACAATCTATATCGGAGAAACCGAAAGGCCCATTCCTGCCGTTATCTTTTATTGCTCGGGTTTGGCCGATATCAGTTTATTGAACGAAGGGATTTTGGAAAAGTTAAACAAAATGATGGAATTGGATGAGAAAATCGGTGCGGAAAAAGCCATAAACAAGTTAAACCCCCTGTTAGATTTGACGAAAGTAACGATCGATCGGGAATTCATTAGCGTACAGCAGCTGATTTTCTCGGGGAATGCCTTATTATTCATACCGTCCACCCAAAAGCTATTTTCAATAAATTTGTCAGATGTTCCTAATAGGCAACCTGAGGAATCTTCTTTCGAAGTCTCCGTAAGAGGTCCAAGGGATGGGTTTGTCGAGGACTTATCCATAAATACAGCTTTAGTCAGAAAGCGTCTAAAAACAAAATCGCTAGCCTATGAAGACTTTATAGTGGGCAGGCGCAGTCAAACGAAAGTCGCACTGATGTACATGGATGACATCATTAATAAAGAACTTGTCACACATGTAAGGTCCAAAATTAACTCCATCGATATTGATGTATTGGTTAGCAGTCAACAATTGGAGGAATTGATCTCAAACAGTAAATTCAGTATATTTCCACTCACTCATTATACGAGTCGCCCTGATTTTGCAGTGGAAGCGCTCAATCAAGGAAGATTTATCCTGATCGTCGATGGTATGCCAACAATAATAGTGGCTCCTTCTACATTATTGCTTCAAATAAAAACCGCAGAAGATTCGAACCTTCCTTATTTATATGTAAGCATTGAGCGACTTCTTCGTTTTTTGGGGCTTGGGATCACCATTTTATTACCAGGATTTTGGATATCCATTTCCGCTTTCAACATTGAACAGGTACCGTTTCCGTTACTAGCCACCATAACCCTTTCAAGGCTCGGTCTCCCCTTATCCGCCACCATGGAATTCATTCTCATGCTCATTTTATTTGAACTATTCCGTGAATCCGGAGTCAGGTTACCTAAAGCGGTTGGGCAGACAGTTGCAGTTGTGGGCGGTCTCATTGTCGGTGATGCCGCGATAAGGGCAGGGCTCACCTCACAAACCATGCTTGTGGTTACTGCAGTAACTTCTGTCGCATCTTATACGCTTGTAAACCAGTCGCTAACAGGCGCCGTCACCATCCTGCGTATGTTTGTATTGTTGCTCAGCTGCATATACGGAATCTATGGCTTAATAATCGGTTTACTTTCGATTGTCACTTTATTATCCAGACTTGAATCATTCGGGGTTTCATATATTGGCGGAACAAAACCACCTAGATTCACAAAAATCCTGGATGCATTCATAAAGAGGCCATGGAATTCCATGAGTAAGCGATCCTTGGCCGCCAATGATAAGACAAGAAAGGGGCAGTAAGATCATGTTCCGCATCTATAAAATGTTGTTGATCATTCCTTTATTCCTTTTACTTTCGGGTTGCTGGGATGAAAAAACGATACAGGACTTCCATTATATAACTGCTCTAGGCATTGACTACAAAGATGGAGAATATATCGTTTATGCGCAGCTAGTCGACTTCGCTGCTGTAGCTAAAACGGAAGCGAAGCCGACTGAAAATCCCCCCGTATATGTAGGAAAACAAAAAGGCCGTTCCATCTCGAGCGCCGTAAATCAACTTATGCGAAATACTCAACAAGCTCTCTATATAGGTCATGTTTCCACATTTGTAATCAGTGAAAATGTGTTGAAGCAACAAAGCACTGAAATAGTCGATTATATTTATAGAAACCAATTACTTAGATACTCAGCTAATATTTTTGGCACAAAAAGTTCCATGGATGAGCTTTTCTCCATAAATGGTTATTTTAATTTGTCACCTTTATACACGACATTATATTTACCGGAAGATATCTATCGGAACCGATCATTCATTCACCCCATAACGGTCCAGAGGTATTATTCAAATCAACGGGAAAAATCATCAACCACCATCTTACCTACCATTACTTGGAACGATAAAGTATGGAAAGAAAAAGATAAAAACCGAAAAAGCCTTTATATGGATGGTGCTTTTGTCATTTACTATAAAGTGTCCCAACCCTGGTTCTCGGAAAATGAATTGAGCGGTGTACGCTGGCTCACAAAAAGAACCAACATAACTCCCGTAACCATTAGCTTGAACAAGCAAGACATCTATGCTTCTTTCTCGCATCCGTATCATAAAGTAAGACCTGTTTTCAAGAATGGCAAGTACAAGTTTGATATTGAAGTCGTCGTAAATGGTAAAATTCTAGGACTTGATACACAAATGGACATCGAAACAATCAAACGAAAATTCGAAAGTGAAATAAAAAGAGAAATCCAAACAACCTTTAAGACTGGGATTGAAAAGAACGCAGATCCTTTAAGCTTAGGCAAAATCCTCTATATTAAAGAGACAAAATACTGGCAAAAAAATCATATTAAAGAGCCGATCGATTTCCTGGACAAGGATTCAATTAATCATATTAACGTAAAGGTACACATCCTGAACACCGGCGGTTTAGAAGCTAAACCACTACGTTAATGAAGAGAGTTTATCTGAATTCTCGAGCAGTTGTTCAAATTCATGAGTTTAATGCTCACTCTCTCGAGTAATGCTCAATTCACGAGTATTTGCTCCAAACTCACGAGTTTTTGCTCCAAACTCACGAGTAAATGCACCAATTTCACGAGTATTTGCTCCAAACTCACGAGTATTTGCTCCAAACTCACGAGTAAATGCCCAATTTCACGAGTTTTTGCTCCAAACTTACGAGTAAATGCCCAAACTCACGAGTATTTGCTCCAAACTCACGAGTATTTGCTCCAAATTCACGAGTATTTGCTCCAAACTCACGAGTATTTGCCCCAAACTTACGAGTAAATGCCCAAACTCACGAGTATTTGCACCAAACTCACGAGTATTTGCTCCAAACTCACGAGTAAATGCCCAAACTCACGAGCATTTGCTCCAAACTCACGAGTAATGCCCAAACTCACGAGTTTTTGCTCCAAACTCACGAGTAATGCTCAATTCACGAGTAAATGCACCAATTTCACGAGTATTTGCTCCAAACTCACGAGTATTTGCTCCAATTTCACGAGTTTTTGCTCCAAACTCACGAGTTTTTGCTCCAAACTCACGAGTATTTGCCCAATTTCACGAGTAATGCTCAATTCACGAGTAAATGCACCAATTTCACGAGTATTTGCTCCAAATTCACGAGTATTTGCTCCAAACTCACGAGTATTTGCTCCAAACTTACGAGTACACTAAACTCTCGAGTAATGCTAACGTAACGCCTTTAGAGGATGGTGCCATACTTGGCTCCATCCTGAATTTTTTGGCTTTTTATTTAGTATTGGGACGTGCAAAAAAAAATCTGACATGTCACACTGCATAAATAAATGGTAAATTAAGAGTATTCCAACAATTAGGAGGGTTACATATGAGCATTCAGAAGGCTACATTACATGAGCTCGAATCTCTGACAGAACTTTTTGATTTATACAGAGTGTTTTATGAGCAAATATCTGATTATGATCGTGCAAAGGAGTTTTTAAGGGAAAGGCTGACAAATGGAGAGTCTGTGGTTTTCATGGGATTTGATGAAGGGCATCCTGTTGGTTTTGCCCAATTATATCCGACATTTTCATCTGTGAGCATGAAGCGGTCATGGGTACTGAACGATTTATTCGTGAAGGAGTCTGCCCGCAAAAAAGGATTTGGCGAGGGGTTATTGAACTCAGCCATCAATTTCGCACGAGAAACAGGTGCCAAAGGGGTATCCCTCGAGACAGGTAAAGATAATGTAAACGCACAAAAACTTTACGAAAAAATTGGTTTCGTCCGAGAATCGAATTATTTCTATCATTTCACCATTTAATATAAAAAAGTGTAGGGAAAATGTCTCCCTACACTTGGATGCTATTTATCTAGCAAATTAATTATTTAGCAGTTTCCATGCTGGCTTGAATTTCTTTAATTAGAAGTTCCGCACCTTCAGCGCTAAGAATTAGTTTACCATCAACAAGTTTCATATTGTCATCAGATGTTTCACCTGTTACCTGACAAGTCATGTTTGGTTTATATTTTTGAAGAATGATACGCTCTTGTTCTACATAGATCTCCAAAGCGTCTTTCTCATTAATTCCTAATGTACGGCGTAATTCAATTGGAATGACTACGCGTCCTAATTCGTCAACTTTACGTACTATACCTGTAGATTTCATATTATATTTACCTCACTAATTTTCTTTCGAATGTTCACCTATATATTTCGTCACCATTCGACATTATTTGCACTTCTATAAAGATACCACTCCCTACCATATTCGTCAATTCTCGTATCTTCGTATATTATCTACCTCTATATGATTTTTATATTAAATATCCATAACCCCTTCATAAAACGCGTCATAACAGCGTTCCCGGACATTCTATATGGGTTTTATTGGTATTGCCCTTATTTTAATATACTCGCTTCCATTCTGTATTCACTTATCATCAATCTTACTCATGCCGATTGATGGAGAAGGAAATTTACGGGTCTAATAGAATCCTATTGATTTTCTTGTGCATTTGAAGGACAATTTAAATTGGCAATTATAATATTTAGAAATTTCATTCTTCTGCTATTCATGCATTGGAACGTGATTCCATTTTTGAATAGGATAAACAATGTTTTCACATCATTTATTACTATAAGAAAGCCGAAACGTGCCATACTCAAGAGTCTTGGCTAATTACTGGCTCATAAAACAGATAGAGGTGAGTCAATTGCGTCCGATTATATTAGGTATTTGTTCTGCTTTCTTTTTTGCATTTACGTTCGTATTAAATCAGTCCATGGAGTTGTCTGGTGGAAGTTGGATATGGAGTGCTTCGCTACGGTATATATTTATGGTGCCTTTTCTTTTGTGTATCGTTCTAAGCAGAAAAAACCTGCTTCCCCTTTTACGTGTGATGAGAGAACGGCCGGGATCCTGGTTGCTTTGGAGTTTTGTAGGATTTGGATTGTTTTATGCTCCTTTATGTTTTGCATCCGCCTACTCGCCTGGCTGGCTAATCGCTGGCACTTGGCAAATCACGATCATTTCAGGCGCTTTACTTGCCCCGCTATTTTTTGAAAATGCCCAAACGAAAAATGGGATCGAAAGGCAAAGAGGGAGGGTTTCCGTGAAAGGCCTCCTCATGTCCATGATCATTCTGCTTGGGATCATCCTGATGCAATTGGAACACACCAAACATATTTCAATGGCCAATCTCTTGTTAGGAGTGATTCCAATCATCATCGCCTCGTTTGCATACCCTTTGGGGAATCGCAAAATGATGGAAATTTCTGAAGGGCGTTTAGATGCCTACCAACGTGTATTAGGAATGACTTTGGCGAGTTTACCATTCTGGTTTTTGCTTTCATTGTATGGTTTCTTTACGGTTGGGGCACCGACGAGGATGCAGAGTTTTCAATCCCTTTTGGTCGCACTATTTTCTGGTGTCATTGCCACGGTCCTTTTTTTCAAGGCGACCGATCTGGTAAGTGGAAATATGCAGAAATTAGCTTCCGTTGAAGCGACACAATCGATGGAAGTCCTTTTTGCCCTTGCTGGCGAATTACTATTTCTATCTTTACCGATCCCTTCTCCTTTATCTTGGTTCGGCATCTTTATCGTGATCATAGGAATGATCTTGCATAGCTATGCATCACATAAAAAAGAAGGCTCATCCAGAAAACGGACGGCAAGTGCCTAAATAGGAAGCTAAAAAAGCCCCGGATAAGATTTCGGGGCTTTTTTGACTTGAAAACAGAAACTGATTACGTTCTTTTTTTCCATTGACAGGTCATAATAAATTGATGATTTTTTAATTGCAGCCGTTTTCAGAAATCCGCTCCCATTCCGCCGACTGTCTGCCAAGCTCCTCGCCGCAAGCCCCTTTGGTGTCTCGGCTAGCTAGTTTTTCGTCAGGAGTGTCGCAAATTTCTTTAAGCTAGTGAGGGCTCATCCCATATAAAACAGGACAAAATTATAGAGTATTACCAAGTCGGGCGCCTAACGGAAGGGGGGGATAAAATCTTCCTCCAGCCACATGCCGCGCTACGTACCGATCTTATATTCCTTTTTTCCTTCTCAGAAAGATGAAGTGAATTTTTCTGCTGTTATCCATGATATGCCCTCTTTTCCTGATGGTCATTTAAACTAAAAACCTTGGGATATATTAAGTCATCCATACTGAAACGTTACGGAACCAATGCAGATATTAGGCAAAAATGGGCATGGCATTGGCAAAACTTTTACCTTGAGTAAGTTCAAAAAGTATGTATAATGAAAGGTAATTGTATATGTCAAAGGTTTTCTAGGGTTCCGCAGTGCGTCTTATTGCTGGTCTGGTCCGAGAGAAAACTCACAGCATGCTGTGTCACGGAAGGATAAAAGCCTGGGAGAAACTGTTTAACGGTTATCTCTTGGGCTTTTTTTTGTTTTTTTGGTAAAGAATAAAATCGGAGGTGCGATAATTCATGAGCACAAACTGGGTTAAAGTATTCATTGCGGCTTTTTTTGAAGTTTTTTGGGTGATCGGCTTAAAGCATGCAGATGACTTTTGGACTTGGACTGGAACGGTCATTTCCATCATCATCAGTTTTTATATGATGATAATGGCTGGCCGGAAACTTCCTGTCGGAACGGTATATGCCGTTTTTGTAGGTATGGGAACGGCCGGCACCGTTTTTTCTGAAATCATTTTCTTTGGAGAATCTTTCAAGCTGAGCAAAACGCTATTGATCCTCCTCTTATTATCAGGGGTGATCGGCTTGAAACTAGTGACTGAAGATAAGGTTGAGGAAGGGGATGAAACTTAATGGCTTGGATCTCTTTAATCTTAGCTGGATTATTTGAAATGTTTGGTGTCGCGATGATAAATAAATTGCATAAAGACCGTAATTGGCAATCCCTGCTGCTTTTATTCATCGGATTTGGAGCAAGTTTTCTATTTCTTGCTTACGCCATGCAAACCTTGCCGATGGGGACGGCTTATGCAATCTGGACAGGAATCGGCGCATCTGGCGGAGCGATTATCGGGATGCTCTTATACGGGGAATCCAAAGATTGGCGAAGGGTGGTATTTATTGCCATGGTGCTTGGCGCAGCAGTGGGATTAAAACTTGTTTCATAGGAATGAGTGAAAGTGATTTTACTTTGTCTGTAGAAATGCCAGAAAAAAGGAATATGAAACCACTATTAAGGACACTCCTGGACCTATTTTATATATAAGCTTAGAAAATCAAAGACGACACATATATATGTCCATTATGTGCCGTCTTCTTTTCATTAACTTAAATTAGCAAGAATTTTTTCCGCCTTGGGCGAATTTTTCGAGCGTGAAGTCATTTATAAAAATTGACCAGCATCCATCTCAGTGGAACCTTTCCCCTTAACCTGCTTTAGCGTAGCTACTATAAGAAAGCTAACAATCACTAATAAGAGCCATGAACTTACCTTTCCAAGATGAACGAGACTCCAAGCGTCGGTTTGGTTTGGGTATTCCCAAGCTCTAAAGAACGTTGCGATATTTTCGGCTATCCAGATAAAAAATCCGATGAGCACAAAAGAAAGGGCGAGTGGCATACGGTAACGAGTACTAGCAACCTCGTATGTGACCCATGATTGCCAAAAGACGATAATGACAAGTCCAGATAACCACCAACGAACATCGATCCAATAATGGTGGATGAAAAAATTCAAATAAATCGCAGCGGCAAGAGGTACAACGACCAGAAACGGTGGCCACTTAAACAGTTCAACCTTTAACCTCCTCCACGCCTGGCAAAGATAACTCGCTACACTTGCGTACATGAATCCGCTATATAATGGCACTCCGAAAATTTTGAAATATCCTTCCTCTGGATAAGTCCAGGAGCCCATATGTACTTTGAAAAGTTCAAGAGCAAGTCCAATAAGGTGAAATAATGTGATAACCTTTAGTTCATCCCTTGTTTCAAGCCCAGAACGCACCATCCACCACTGCATCAGAAGGCAAATGATGAGCAGCCAGTCATACCGTGGTAGGAAAGGGAGCGGAATGAATTTTGTAAAAGCCAAAGAGGCAAAAATAACGACAGGAAACAAACATGATAGGGCCTGCTCCCAACCAAAACGAACGAGTTGTTTTAGTGCTCTCATGATATGTGCCTCCACTTTTGAATGGTTAAATTCATGAGTAACTCCCCTTTTATGAAATCTTTCTTTTCCGTTCAACTATTAATCTTCAGTGCTTTCATCATTTCGGTATTCTAAAATGTCTCCAGGTTGACATTCTAAAGCCTTACAAATCGCTTCTAAAGTTGATAATCGAATCGCTTTTGCCTTGCAGTTTTTCAATATGGAAAGGTTAGCCATCGTTATTCCAACCCTCTCAGAAAGTTCTGTAACACTCATTTTCCTTTTAGCAAGCATCACATCAATATTGATTATAATTGCCATGTTATTCACCTCAGACTATTAAGTCATTTTCTGATTTTATATCGATGGCTTCTTGTAAAAGCCTTTGAAGAACAGCAGCAAAGACTGCAATCACCATTGAAGCAAAAATGACGACCAATCCGATTAATATGATACCTGGGGCATCGTCCATCTCCGCTATCAGGTAAAAGAGCGGCATGCCTACCACATACAAGCCACTGATTGTGATGGCACAATTTTTTATAGTCTTTAAAGCTCTTACAGATAATTCCGAGAACGCTTTGTTCTTGTCAATATAGCTTAAAAGTTTAAAGGCTTGATATAGAGCAAAGTAAAATGGTATCGCCGATGCATACAAATCGATTAAAACGAGATATTTCAAATAAGCCATATCCGGATACAATTCTGCTGCAAACTTCGCTATCTCAGGCACCAAAAAGATGCACAAAGCAAGAACTGGCATTCCAATAAGAATAACAGCTATCTTTAAAAAGGTCGTTGACACTTGTTTCATAAAAAGCACCTCATTTAATTTTTATCAATTTGAATTTAACACATATTTTATCGTTTTACAATAAAACATTGTTGTTTTTTATTATATTATTATTGTTAAGGAAATATCCTTTTCATTTTAAAAAAACAAAAAAAGCGTTCCTCACTTACAAAGAAATGCTCGATAACTTTAAACATGCAATTTATTATAGGTTCAACCTGTCCCGTTACTTAAAGAACATGTATTCAAAATCCCTTCTGCTCCCCAGCAATCCGGCCCTTATCCTTCTTCCTCGATTTTCAAAGGTTTCAATGTTTTTTTCGGTCGGATTAAAACATGTTTCATAGGAAAAATAAAGGCATCCTAAAAATTCTCGTTTTATTTCAAACCACCTACCTCCTCAACTGAATATTTGGTATGATACATACGTTAAATAAATTAGTGAAGGTGATTTTACTTTGTCCGAAGAAATTCCAGAAGAAAAAAAGGAATATGACATCACAATCATTTATGATTACAAAAATCATCCTGACATTGTTAGTGGACGGTGTGACAATTGCGGGAAGGCTCAGTTCGAAAGTTCGGTAAAGGATTATGTATATATTCGTAAGTGCAGAGGGTGCGGTATGAAGAAGTCGATCTAGTTTGGTACATGACCCACTTCATTCCAAACGCTAAGGCGGATTTAGATTTGCATGTTACCTTCCAATGATAAAACAAAAAGGCCACCCATTGGAGGGCGGCCTTTTCGGGCTGACATGAGGTGCTCTTTCAATCGATAGGATGCGAGCCAAATCGATGTAACTAATACGACAGCATATGAAAAATTGCCCCTCCCTTATATCATCAAGATTTCCCTAATATCCTCTTCTGTAAGTGCAGATGACGGCTTATCTCCAGGGTCGATGATTTCTTCGATCAAATGCCTCTTTTTCTCTTGCAGCTCATTCATTTTTTCTTCGATTGTGCCCCGGGCAACAAGTTTGATGACCTGAACCACGTTCTTCTGCCCCATTCGATGAGCACGGTCTGCAGCCTGCTCCTCCACTGCCGGATTCCACCAAAGGTCATATAAAATGACTGTATCGGCACCCGTTAGATTGAGACCCGTACCGCCAGCTTTCAATGAAATCAGGAATACATCACGTTCTCCGGCATTAAACCGATTGCAGACTTCCACACGTTCCTTTGATGGTGTTTGTCCATCCAAGTAGAAAAAGGACTGTCCCTTACTAGCTAAATCTCTACCTATGATTTGCAGCATTTTTGTAAACTGCGAGAAAATCAATACGCGTCTTCCAGAAAGCTTTGATTCTTCAACAATTTGCATCAGTTGCTCATATTTCGCTGAGCTGCCTTTATAACCGTCCACAAACAAGGCGGGGTGACAGCAAATCTGCCGGAGCCGGGTCAAGCCAGCGAGGATCCTGATCCGATTTTTCCGAAGTGTATCCTTGTCAAGGTGCTTCAGTGTATCATGCCGCAGCTTCGCCAGATAGGCAGCATACAGTTTCTTCTGATCAGGAAGCAGTTCCATCGATTCCAGCGACTCGATTTTATCCGGAAGTTCGGATAGTACGTCCTCTTTCATCCTCCGCAGCAAAAATGGACGGATCCTACGGGAAATCTTCTTCCTAGAGAGGTTACTATACTCCTTTAACCCCATGAATAGTTCAGGAAAGACGACGTGGAAAAGGGACCACAGCTCTTCTAGTGAATTCTCTATAGGCGTACCCGTTAGCGCGAAGCGATGTGTCGCTTTTATCTTCTTGGCCGCTCGTGCCGTTTGTGTTACAGGGTTCTTAAAGGCTTGTGCCTCATCAAAAAACACCGTATGGAAGTCCCGTTTTTCAAACCACGAGATGTCCTTCCGGAGCAGCGGATAAGAGGTGATCACAGCATCCACTTCCATTGCTTCCTTCAGCAGCTTTGTCCTTTCTGACTTGTTGCCATCTACGACGACGGCTTGTATATCAGGAGCGAATTTAGTGAATTCGCTCAGCCAATTGTAGGTTAATGATGATGGACAGACAATCAGTGCCGGAAGCTTTTTCTTACGGATGTCAGGCAGCTCGGATAAAATGAACGTGATGCTTTGCAGTGTTTTCCCCAAGCCCATATCATCTGCAAGTATCCCGCCAAATCCGTACTCGGCAAGTATTTTCATCCATTTGTAGCCGTTTATTTGATAATCGCGCAATATCGGTTCTAGACTCCCTGGCACGATGAACTCCAAGCCGCTCGGATTCTTGATGTTTTCCAAGAACTGACGGAATGATTCCTCCATTGTGAATGTCTGGCTGTCATTAACGGAATCAAGGAGCTGCAGCCCTTTTACGATTGGCATGTTCAGCGTGCTTTCCAGGTCTTCATCCTGTACGGGCAGTGCATTCAGAAAACGATTGATTTCCTCGTATTCCCTTGTTTCAAGGGAGAGCAGCGATCCATTCCTTAAACGATAGTATTTCCTCTTTTCTTCAAGCGCTGCTAAGACCTCACGTATTTGTCTATCTGGGATATCATCTATCTCAAATTTGAATTCGAGCCAATTAGTCCGTTCTTTTTTAATTTTCACCCTAATGCGCGGTGCAGCATTCCCACGGGAAATCCGGTTTCTTACAGCGGTCGTGGCATAAATTTGTACAAGCTTCTGGAGTTTCGGAACGATGTGGTACAAAAACTCATACTCCAACTCTTCGTTATGCAAGAAATAGCCGCCGTCCGTCTTGGCAAACTGGCTATCCTCCATCAGCTGTAAAATCTCCGCCTCCTTCTCAACATCCCTTATAATCATGGAGACTGCCTTGGATTCCTGTTTTTCCAAAGGGTTGATCACGATATTTTCATAATGGAATTCCAGCCCCGCAAGCAGCCTGTTATTCACTCGATCCAAGTATAGCTTTGCAACCAGCGGTGTCTTCAAAAACAATTCGGTGATGGACCTTGCTATCTGGACTTCACCGAGTCTTTTCAAACCTGGTACCACTTTGTCCAGAAATAGTTCCAGCTGGTCATGATGGATTGGAATTTGATTCATCCCCGAATCCTCCATCATTTGCTTTAACTCTGAAAGGCGTTGGAAATCCTCATTTTCGAGCTGAACCAGTTTCCCTTCAAATAGAACCAATGTGTATGTATTCATGACAATCATCTCGTGCAACCTTTTAATTTTCAGTTGATAACCTTTGCCCTCGCTTTCGGTAAAGTCAAACTGTAAAGGAAGCGGTCCGTTTGCTAAACGAAAGCCATTGAATGTAAGGCCACCATAGGCAAGCTTCACCACTGGCGCTCTTTCAAGGATGGGTACAAGCTTTCGAAAAGAAGATGGAGGCAAAAGTAATAAGTGGTTGTCCAATGTATATTCAGATTTATCCGTCAGGGCGTCAACATAGACTTTTTCATCCGATATCACTGTAATGAGCTCCTGAAGCACAGAATCATTTTCATTCTGAAAACAATGCAATACAGGGTCATATATAAATGAAAGGGACACTTGGGCAGGCTTTCCTTCTTTAACTCGCTTCAGGAAATCTCGGACATTCGACACATTGAAAGAACCGATTTTCATTTCCAGTCCTAACATATATTGTTCCGTTCCCATCCAGACTGGTTTACACGTAAATTCTGCTTCAAGCATCTGCCTGTTTTCAAAGTGGCGCTGATGACCGCTTTTGCGTACAGGCTGATTATTGAAAAGGGTCAGTAAGCCCTCTGACAACTTCTTATTGGCTGAAGCATCAGAACCGGGTGCATGCAGGCCTTCAGGGATCGTTCCATCTTGCTGATGGTCGTAAACCGACAGCAGGACGGCTGCAATATGCTGGCAATCGCGATGGAAGGAAGCTAGCGTAGGACAGCTGCATTTTGTCTGAAAACCGCCGACAGCATCCTCCTCAATCGTGACATGGAAGTCTTCCTTGCCTTTAACCGTTGCTTCACAACCGTCAGGACGGTACCTTTCAAATGTCACTTTATTGGCACGATGAAAAGCTTCCCCTCTTTTGAACGAGACGGCCCCGCACATGTCTTTTATGATTTTTTGATTTATTTTGATATCCAAAATTGCCGTCCTCCTCCCGAGGTGTGGTTGTTGAGTGATTTTAAATTCCGCTGAAAAATAAGCTCATTTTATCATCATACTATGAAATGGGTTTACGGGGTTGTAAAAAAGCAAAAAGACAAACTCCCATATTCGGAGTTCATCTCTATTCCAGCAAGGGGAATTGCACCATCATTGTTGTCCTTTGGTGTTGCCTTTCTTTTTCTTTCGATAAAAGAAGCTGAACACAAGGAATACAAGAAGAATGAGAAAAAGGATGAGTTCAGCGGGGTCCTTCACCAAAAATGGGTTAAAGGCATGCTTTATTGAATTATCCAAATCAAATCCCAATAATATATCCATACCTAAAGATATGACCACTAAAGGGACTAGGATCAAAACTGTAATACCAAAGATTTTCATTTCTCATCAATTCCACCTTTTAGGAACTTATTTTGATGCTTGTCTTCCTTTTTTTCGATTCTTAAAAAAGGCAATGATCAAGAGAAGCAACGGGATGATCACCTGAAATGGGAGGTGGATGTATCTCGGTACGGCTCCTAGCCCTTCATGGATATGTTCCGTATAGCTGCTTGCCATAATAATCGAGATCAATAAAATGACTATGCCAACAGGGTAAGCAAGTCTGGAGGGCTGTTTAACATTGAAAACATTCGCTGTACCCGTTACTGCTACATAAGTAAATACACTTATCTTGATGAACCCGCCAATCATCAACAAAAACAAGAAGTACACATCGAGACGTTCAAGAATGCCAGCGACCTCTATTGACTGAATGAGGGTAAGAAGAGGGTATTGCGAACGTGTTGTAAGGTCCACACCAAGTACAGCAATATTCACAGCCATTATTATCGCGAGAAAAATACCGCTTGTCGCCAAGCTCCCTATCCCAATTTTTTTCAGTCGCTGAGGTTCATTCAAATAAGGAAAAATCATTAAAAACACTATGACTTCGCCAAATGGAAAGAATACGCTTTTAGTGAAACCCATTTTCATCAACTCTGTCCCGCTGATTTCAAAAATGGGTTTTAAGTTGTTTAAATGGATCATGCCTGAAGCAACAATCAGAAGCATGAAGGTCATTAAAAGTAAATTCTCCAAGACAAAGAATAGTTCCCCCGTCCTCGCCAATACTTCTATCCCTTTACGGACCGTATACACCACGACTAAAATGAATACAGCGTTCGCAAAAAACAACGGAACATGAGGATAGGCAAAAGTAAGCAGTGTATCTCCGAAATCCCTCAGCACCCTTGCAGCAAGATAGATGAAATAAAGGATGTATAGAAAAGCTACGATCCTGCCTAGAAAATTCCCCAATATCTGTTTTACAAACTCTGTTAACAGCTGATCAGGGTAGTATTGAAAAAGGCCATAATAAATGAAAAATAATAAAAATCCGCCTATCATCGCAATAAGGATGACTAGCCAAGCAGCCTGCTTGGCTTCACCTGCAAGCGGAACCAAAAGTGCACTGCCCATTTCAAACAGGAAAATAAGGACGAACAGCTGGTAACCGCTGATTTTTGCCTTTTCCATGAGGATGCCACTTCCTTTCCATTATTGATCTTTCTTTTTTAAATTTGAAAGAAATGGCTTATTACGTAATCCGGTACGGCGAATGAAAGTTTCTACCTGCACATCTACTTCCAGTTTAGGAAAAGTATCGTCGTCCCAGTTTTTCTCTAGTTTCTTCCATTCTTTCGGATGGGATTCGTGCATGAGCTCCCCAAAGCCAAAAATATCGGATTTATTTTTCTGTGCCCGAACGATCGCCACTTCCATCTCCTTCTTCACGTCTTTCGCTAACTTCTTTTCAAGATCTATCAGAACATGCGTATCGGTTAGATTCAAAGGAACATTCACCTCGCGGATATCGCCTT
This sequence comes from Peribacillus sp. Bi96, assembly GCF_918698115.1. Taxonomy (GTDB): domain Bacteria; phylum Bacillota; class Bacilli; order Bacillales; family DSM-1321; genus Peribacillus. Next base: position 33,220 of record NZ_CAKKLV010000021.1, on the reverse strand, counting down.
CTGCACGGACCTTTATCGATATTTTCGGTTTGCCGTTTACCAATTTTGCCCCGACGTTGGTTTTTTGGCGAATAACCTGATAGGTGATTGCGTCTTTTTTTCCCTCCCAATCAAGGTTTAAATTGGTACTTTCGATCCTATCCAATACCCACATTGATCCTATTGCCTTATCGCCATCCAGCCAGTCAATCAATTTCCCATCTTTAAAAACACCAATCCCTACTGCATTAGGGTTTGCCTCAATATCCGAGGACATGGTATTCTCCATACTATCCTCTTTACCTGTGTTTCCTTTCACGGTAAAACCACTTATTATCGGTTCTTTTCCGGTACTAAGCAGATTCTTGATCACTTCTTGGAGATTGATGCTAATATTTTTCCCCTGGGTTTTTTCAGTGGTTTCAATCGTTTTAATGACTTTCTCAGCAGATACCTTATCGATTGCGGTTAACGTTTCGACAATATCCCTTGCTTTCACACCCCGGGCAATCACGATCCTCGTAGTTGCCCTGAATTCCGGTGAGCGCTCAAATGCGTCGAAAATATCGTTGAGGCCCTCTTCTTTTGCTAGTTCCTCACCTATGACAACCAGGTTGGCATGGGCAAAATACATATCTCGTGAAATCTTGGTTGAAGCGAGACTATCCAGTTCAAGCACATTATCTCCGGTGGCCCTATAAATGGATATCGGTGGATTTGTTCCGCCGCCGCCCTGAAGAGCTCCCGCTACATTGCCTGGATTAATGATTTGGAACGTTCCCACTAACTTTCCTTCTTTATTTCTATCGAGTCCAACCGCCGAGACGATGGCCATTTCGTTTAACTCTGTTTTATCCCAACAGCCAGTAGTAAATAGGGTGGCGATCAACATCATCAAGAGCGGAACTAATCTTTTACGATTCATTGCCTTCACCTTTTTTCTCGTCAGAAGTTTTCATTCCGCGCGATTCAGGAGGCAGGGGTCTTTGATTATCGCCTTCCCTTATCAGATTATTTTCGTTGGCTAAAAATTTTGGCCTTTCCTTGAAGGCCCACATAGGTCTTCTGAAGAATGTGTCGCCCAGCCCTTCAGGATTCAGAGGGGCGAGCGGTGTCATATAAGGAACTCCAAGTGAACGCAGGCTGCATAAATGGACAATAAGGACGATAAAGGCTAAAATCATCCCATAAAAGCCTAATGTGCCGGCACAAATGATGAATCCGAACCTCACAATGCGGGCAGAAATCGCTATGGAATAAGAAGGGGTTGCAAAACTGGCAATCGCCGTGATCGAGACGATGATGACCATTGCCGGCGATACGATACCGGCCTGGACAGCCGCCTGCCCGATGACCAATGCTCCGACAATGGACATGGTCGAACCAACAGCCTTTGGCATCCGAAGACTTGCTTCCCGTAATATTTCAAAGGTCATTTCCATGAGAAGCGCTTCAACGACGGCAGGCAAAGGAACCGTTTCCCTTTGGGCCGCTACAATGACCAGCAACTTCGTTGGGATCATTTCCTGATGAAAAGTCGTGGCTGCAACATAGAGAGCCGGTCCGACTATAGAAATAATGAAAACGATGATCCGTAAAAAACGTGTGGCAGAAGCAATGTCGAAGCGATTATAGTAGTCTTCGACAGATTGAAAAAACTGTACGAATATTGCCGGGGCCACCAAGACGAAAGGCGTTCCATTAACGAATATCGCCACTCTTCCTTCCAGAAGATTTCCTGCGACCATATCAGGTCTTTCCGTATGGTTAAGGGTTGGGAATGGGGTCATGACCTGGTCTTCTATCAATTGTTCAATATATCCTGATTCAAGAATGCTATCGATGTTAATTCGATTTAAGCGCTTCTTGACCTCCTCGACAATCCCTTCCTTGACAATTCCATTTATATACATGATGGAAACGTCCGTTTTTGTCACCGTGCCTATTTTCATCGACTCAATCCATAAATTCGGACTGTTGATGATGCGGCGTAACATGGCAATGTTCGTTGCATTCGATTCCGTAAACCCTTCTCTTGATCCCCGGACAGTCAAATGGGTGCTCGGTTCCTGAATAGAACGACGTTCTCCCCCTTTTGTACTGGCTACCAAAGCGATGTTTATCCCGTCAACGAATATGATGCTGTCCCCTGATAATAAGGACAAAAATAGTTTTTCCCAGTCCTTGACCGTTTCTACCCCACCGAGAGAAACCACTTCTTCAGAAATGACATCCAATGCTTCTTGCGGAAGGATTTTTTCTGATAGATGAGGATTTTTCATGATGGATTCAATTAAAAAGTCCGTAACGCTTGGATTATCAATCAGACCCTGTACATACAAAATAGTTGTTTTTATCTCCGGATTTTGGCCGATTTTCAACGTTCGGATAATGATGTCCGGACTGTTTCCCGTCTTTTTCTTCACTTTTTCCAGATTGGCTGAAATGGAACTATCAATATAATCAGGCGTTTTGCTTTTGGATTGACCTGTATCTTCCTTTTTCTTTTCACGTTGCTTCACTTGTCTCTTTTGTTTGAAAAAAGAAGCCATAGCACCGAACCTCATTCCTTTTTCGTTTCACTCATTTTATCCAAAGCATATCCCCTTTATTCTAGAGTCCATCCTTATTCATCACATAAGAAAAAGGCTGTCACGGTGACAGCCTTCAAAGGTTAAATTCGGTTATGTAGGGAAAGTAGCATTCGTACGTCCCAATCAACTAACCTAAGATTATTTCACTTTGTCTTTATTCCTTCTAAAAATCAAAACAACGAAAAGTATGAATAGCAATGCCAATATTGCATAAACGATGTTTGAATAAATGTCCATATACCCTACGATATCTTCCCAAGAAGACCCAACAGCTGCCCCGATATTAACTAAAATAATGTTCCATATTAACGTTCCGGATGTCGTGTATAGCAAAAATAGCCAAAAGCTCATATGCGACATGCCTGCTGGAATCGAGATCAAGCTTCTGATCAGCGGAACGAGTCTGCAGAAAAACACGGTCCATGCACCGTACTTATCGAACCATGAATTCGCCTTATGGACGTCCGATACCGTTAACCTGAAAATGTGCCCCCATCTATCCACGAACTTTTCAATTATTTTTACATCAATCAGTAATCCAATCCCATATAGGGCGACTGCCCCTGCCACTGACCCCAGAGTCGAAGCGATCACGACGCCGGTAATCGTCATATTCGCGGTTGTCGTCATGAAACCGCCAAAGGTTAGAATGACCTCTGAAGGGATTGGAGGGAAAATATTCTCCAATGCTATTAATAGAAAAATTCCGATATACCCAAAATCATTCATGAATTCCGTAATCCAGTTTTCCATTTAACACGCTCCTAACTGTATTGAACACCTGCTGATTAACTGCTTACCTTGTAATATAATATCTGCATCTCTATTAAATATCTTTGTTCTTCCGACGTTCCTGATGCTTTTGGAAAAACCAAATGGAAACCGCAATCCAAAATCCACCCGCAAAATATCCAGCGATGATATCACTAGGATAATGAACCCCCAAGTATATCCGACTTATTCCTATTGAGAGGATCATCATCGTGCTGAACAAAATCAATAGAATCCTTCCCCACCTAGCCGTTATGTGCCGCCATAGCAGAAATGTGAGTATACCGTATAAAGAGAAAGCATTCATGGCATGTCCACTAGGGAAACTGTAACCCCCTATATCGATGAGACGATGTAAATCGGGCCGGGCGCGTTGAAAGAAAAGTTTAACCATCAAATTGAGGAGAGGTGAGCCAACCATGACAACACAGAATAAGACTAGTTCCAATCGATGCTTCAATACCTTATATAAGAAAAACAAAATGAACAAAGAAAGAATGATCAAGGAAGCGGTAGAACCTATGGATGTAAAGAACTTCATGATGGTCGTTAATAAGGGTGACTCCAATCCTTGTACAAAGGAAATCACCTCGCGATCAAATTTCAGGTATTCATGCGCACTGATGGTAAATGCCATGAAACTGAACCCGATTAAAGAAAACACACTTATAATAAAGGCAATGGTTAATTGTAGCTTTAAATTCATAATAACATCCTTTCACTTTTGAAAACCGCTTCATATGGAAATTTCGATTTTATCCTATCTTCTTCATTTCAGGGTGTATGTAAATGCTTCATCGCCCGCCGCCCTCACCCAGAGAACATAGCACAAATCTTCCACTTTTCCATACTACTCTATTCGTCATTGTCACCTCAACTTCAGGTTACTATAGATTCATTGTCGAATGGTTCAGGGAGTGGCAGGAACATCCATTTGATTCATACCATTCAGCATGTTTGCCAAGCGTCCCTACAAAAACGAAAAAAACCTTATGCAGGTTAGTGCACAAGGTTTTATCGTTTTTTACATACGGCATGCCTTTAGCGGTAGTGATATCAATGTTTGCCCGGTCGCTGAATCGGTAAGATTCTCTTCTAACTGGAACGATGGCACCGCTTCAATATGCTTGAATTTCTTCAGGAATGTAGTAAGCGCAATCTTTGCTTCCAGTCTGGCAAGCGGCGCCCCCAGGCAGAAATGTGGACCATTTCCGAAGGTTAGATGTTTCTTATTATTAGGACGGTGGATATTAAGGGTGAAGGGATCTTCGAACATCTCTTCGTCCAAATTAGCTGCGCTCATCCAAACAACCACGCTATCCCCTTTTTTCAATTCCACTCCCAATAGATCGTTATCTTCCTGTACGGTGCGATCCAATTTAATAAGATTGAATCGAAAACGTAGCATTTCTTCGACCGCCTGCGGAACCAAATCCAGGTTTTCATGTAACTCTTGATAAACTTCTTTGTCATCATATAGCAGGGAATAAAAGCTATTGGCCAGTAAATGACTGGTGGTCTCGACCCCTGCTCCTAAAATCAGCATGGTCGTCCGGACAACCTCATCATCCGTAAACATTTCCCCATCCACTTCTGACTTCAATAGATCTGAGATGATATCATCTGCCGGATTTAATCGTTTTTGCACAACAATTGGATACAAATACTGATAGTATTCTTTTGCTGCCACTTGCTTCAATTCATTTACTTCTTCTTGTTTTTCTTTATCAAAAGGAAGGAATAAGATATCTACCCATTTCTTAAACAATAAACGATCTTTCGAGGGAACGCCCATCAAATCCGACATGACAATGATCGGAAGCGGACTCGCCAATGATTGCACAATATCGATTTCCTTTTCCTCATCCATTTGTCCAATCAATTCATCTGCAATTTCCTGAATGCGAGGTTCCCAGTTTTGAAGACTTCTAGGTGTGAATGCTGCGGCCAGCAGTGAACGGCGTTTTCTATGGTCAGGTGGATCAGCTTCAGTGATTTGGATCTTTTCAGGAATAGAACCTTCATCACTATCCGCTCCAACCGATATAGTAGTCCGTTTCCGAACACTTGAAAAATGTTTATAATCACTGAGAACCCGCTTCACATCTTCATATTTAAAAACATTCCACGTATCCGTTCCTTCGTGATAACTCACGGGGTCATTTTGTAACATCCGTTTACACCAAGCGTATGGACTAAATTCCTCCACCCGTGTTTTAAAATTAGTAATTTCTTTTACTGCAATAACTTCTTTCATGATACCGACTCCTCCCACTTCTCAAAGATACCTAACACCATCTCCGTCGATCTGTTATAGGGTCGAGCATACCCGATAGACTTTTTCACCAAATCCTAAAATACACAACTATTCCATTATAGGGTAAAAATCCGCAACAGACCATGCATCTTCCATACCAGCAACCCAACATGAAATTTGCCCCATAAATGGACCGTATCCCATCAACCCTATGTAAAACTGCTTATTTTTTACAATTCCCTTTCTTTTTCTATTTTTTTATGTCTTTCAATTGATGCTTAAAATCCAATCTTCTTTTTCAATTCAGAGACAGGGCTTTCCAACAAGTTATTTTAGTATAGTTTTTTTACCTCAACTTCCTAGAAAAACGGCTGCACATACAGCCGTCATTTTGTAAACAATACGAGTTCTATCTAACTGTTAAAACAAAGTTGATTGGAATGGAAGGTACGAGACTCCTGCAATGGTGGAGAGTTATGAGTAAAAGTCAAAGGCCTCACTTGGGTTCGTTCCAAACTTTAAATAGTCTACAATACTGTCTTTCTCTTATATGACTGAATGCGAGATACTAACAATAAAAAAACCGATAGCAACTTTGCTATCGGCCGAGCGTTTATGCTTCTATTTGTTCGTTGTCAGAATCATCTTGAGGCACAATTAATTCATTATAAAATGCGGCCAGTGTTGTTCCGATATAAGGAATCAACCATAGTAAGCCAATTCCCAGCGTGAACATACAAAGAATGCCCCAACCTATGAAGCTTAGATTCAAAAGGAAATACTTCCATTTCAAACCTTTCATTCTTTTTCTGCTTTCAGTAATGGCTTCAAGCACGGTGTATTCTGGATGATCCCTCAATAAGAAAAACATCTGCGAATAGGCCAAGCTTTTGATGATACCCGGAATGATTAATAATAATGACCATAAAAATATGAAAATAGCTTGTAAAATCGATCCCCCAATCAGCTTAAAAGAGGTTTTTCCGTCCTTATAGATCGCGAATACCTCTGTAATTTCAGGATTTCCTTCCCTGACCAAATTCAGGTAAAACCACGTGGTTGCTATAGTCAACGGAATTAATACGATGGAAAGTACCGTTCCGAAAATATTAGACCATAACGGTGTTTCATCCTCCATGAACCATTGTGTAAACCCACCGCTTGCGATCACTTCAATGATTAAAGGTAAAATGACATTGATCAAAAACAAGAGCAGCATAAGCGAAACGGCTACACCCCATTTACCTTTTAACGAATGAAGGGCTTTCCTTTTTATCTCTGAGATTCTCATACTATAATTTAACTCCCCTTTTTTAAATGGATGAATTCAGAATATTTCCATATTCATTTAAATATGGATGAATTCAGAAAATCCACTATTTATTTGATATTTAAATCTCATGTTGTATTTTAACATAATATTACTAGGCGTGGGCTTATTTTCCTAGAATGCCCACACAAAACATCTTTAAAGCAATAGAATCTTTGTTTCAAGCAACCAATGATCACCTCCCATCAGTGCAATGAATAATTCTTTGCTTGTTTGTATCCCCTAATAGTTTATGAAAGGGCATATGACAATATGCCAGCTATTACTTCAGTCACAATGCTCTCCCAAACTTTTAACAATGCCAAAAATGTTAATTGAAACCATCGCTCACTCAAAGTGAACACCGCAGATAAACGCGCTATAAATCTAGTTAGAATTCCTTTCAAATAAAAAACACCTTCGTTGAATGTACAATGATGAAAAGTACGTGCAGCAAAGGTGTTTTTTAATCATAATGCAAGGAATCCTCTGTTCAATATTCATGCATCCAATTCCTTTTATTTTGCTATTTATTTCATTATCTCCAATAGTCTTTATTATGAGTTTACTTCACCATCAATAATTGTCATTTCAACTTTTGTCCGTAATAGATCGTCCGGATTTTCCATTGAAAAAAGATCGTTCGAGTAGACCGTCATATCTGCTAATTTCCCTCTCGTTATTGTCCCCTTTAGATGTTCTTCATTTGTTGCATATGCCCCGCCAATCGTAAACAACCTAATAGCATCCATCATGGATATCTTTTCATTTTCATTCCATCCTCCTTTGGACTGTGAAGGGTCTCTTCTAGTAATCGATGCATGAATGCCGAGTAGTGGATTAACAGGTTCAACTGGCGCATCTGATCCGCCTGCACACAACACACCAGAAGAAAGCAGCGTTTTCCAAGCATATAGATTCGCTTCACGTTTCTCACCGATTCTTTCTTTCACCCAGGGGTAATCACTAACTACAAATCTTGGTTGTATGTCTGCAATCCTGCTAGGATCCGACAGTCTCTGAATTAAATCCTTACGAATGACGGACAAATGGATTAATCGATCACGATACTTTACTTTTGGAAGTTGTTCAAGTACTTCTAAAATATTTTCCAAGGCTTGATCACCAATTGTATGCATGGCAATTGGCATCTTGTGATTTCTTACCTCTTTTACCATATTGTAAAGGGTGGCTTGATCATGCATCGCCTCCCCATATACTCCCGGTGCATCATTATAAGGTTCAGAAAGCAAGGCGGTTCTTCTCCCTAAAGCTCCATCTGCAAACATTTTGATTGCCCCTATTTGCAACTTCTCATTTCCATAACCCGTATACATCCCCCTTTCTTTCAATTGGTCAAGAAACGGATAGTCTATAAGGAGATTGCACCGCAATCCTTTTCTTTCTTGATTTATTAACTCATCATATATCTTATATGTCTGATCCAAACCGCCAATATATAAAGGATCATTTGTATGTACACTTGTTAAACCGTTTTTCACAGCATATTTCATCGCTAGCTCCTGCCCGCATTTTAATTCCTCATACGTTTTTCCAGGAATAGAGGCCGTAATAAGATTTGAGGCTGATTCAAGAAGTAATCCAGTAGGATTTTTTTTATGATCCAAAACAACGCTTCCTCCCAGCGGAACCTCGATTGCTGAATGATAGCCGCTCATTTCCAGGGCTTTGCTATTTACTAAAAAAGCATGGTGACATATCCTTTTCAAAAATACAGGACAATGCGGTGCTACAAAATCTAATTCAGCCATAGTCGGAATCATACTTTTGTCATCAAATAAATTCTCATCCCATCCCATTCCAAGTAACCATTTTCCGGGGGAAAGCGTCATTGCCTTTACTTTTATCTTATCTAACATTTCTCTTTTAGATGTAACACCATTTAAATTAAGATCTAAAAAATTGAAAGCAACACCTGAAAGATGAAGGTGGCTATCTATCAGTCCAGGAGTAGCCGTCTTTCCTTGTAAATCAATGATGTTTGTCTCTGCCCTGCCCCATTGCAATACCATTTCTTTGTGAGAGCCGACATCTACAAACCTTCCGTTCTCAACTACTACCGTTTCAACCTTAGGGTGGTTTACATCTAGTGTATAAATCTTTCCATTCGTATAAATGGTCTTTGTCATAGAAGCCCTCCATTATTTACTTGTCCATCGCAACTTTCTTAATATGCTAAGTTACCGCCTTATGTATTGCATATTTTATCTAATAACTTTAGACCTATCAAAAAGTAAAAGGCGGAATTCCCCCTTTTGACCCTATTAGAATTTAACAAAAATGATTATTCCCCATCTATCAAACATGTCCATATTTCATTCAACCAAAACCATTAACAACCAAACCCACTAGCATCAGAGGCCCTTCAGACCATGGCACAAGTCCGATCGTCGGAGGAAATATCAGGTCTGTCACGCACTATGTTGTTTGTATTCATCCTTTCACCTCTTTTTTTAACATGTATCATTCATTGAAACCCGTCGATGAAATACCGTAGTAGGTTCCTTCGCCCTTTATATTTATCATTGCAATTCCTCTGCCAATTTTAACGATATTTTAATTATTTCTTTAAAGAAATGAAGGTACTGCCTAAAAAACACTGCACGCAAGGCATAAAGGGTCCCCATTCTATTAACCAGAAAGAATGGGGACCCCTTTATTATGATAGGAATTTTACAAATCCATTGATAGAAGGGATGAAATTTTTCCCTCCTAAAGTGAAAATTTTTTTACCGTAATTTATGTTTTTCCATCTTGTATTTTAATAATTGTTTTGATATGCCCAACTGTCTGGCAGATTCAGCAATTTTTCCATCCGAATTTTTCAATTGACGTACAATGATTTTTTTTTCATATTCCTGAACTGCATCTTTTAAAGAATCAACATTCAGACTCTTAACGTAAGCCATTGGAGCCTCTTCATAATCCCTGATTCTTCCTGGAATATCATCCAAAGTGATTCGATTGGACTGAACATGATTATATGCCGTTTCCACAGCGTTCTTCAACTCACGGATATTGCCTGGCCATGGGTACCTTTTGAAACAATCCAGCACGTCATCTTGAACACCATTAATATATATATTCATCGCATTGTTATAAAAATTCAGATAATGGTCAACAAGGACTTCTATATCCTCTTTTCTTTCCATTAAGCTTGGCAGGTCAATTTGCACAACCCCAATCCGATAAAATAGATCTTCCCGCAACCGTTTCTCCGCAAGTAATATATCCGGAACCTCATTCGTTGCTGAAATCACCCTTATGTCCAAGTGGATATTTTTCTTACCGCCCACTCTCCTGATTGTTTTTTCTTCAATGGCCTTTAGAAGGTTCATATCCAAGGAGTTGATTTCATCCAAGAATAAAGTTCCGCCATCCGCCTGTTCAAATAGCCCCGGCATGTCTTCCGCCCCAGTGAAGCTCCCTTTATTCGTGCCAAACAACGTACTTTCCCATAAACTAGAAGGAACTGCACTGCAGTTAAGTGAAATAAAGGGCTTTCCAAATCGATCGCTTAAATTATGGATGGCCTGGGCGATAAGTTCTTTCCCTGTACCCGTTTCCCCAACGATATCAGGACATTCGAGGTCGTTAGAGCAATTCTTCCAAGTTTATTTTTTATGCTTTCCATTTTAGGATTAACCGTGATAATATCATCGACTGTATAGACCGTATTATTTCTTCTGAAGATCTTATGGCTCGAGTATTTGTCCAAGTATTGGATGGCATCCTTTGAAAAGAAGCGTTTGGAGAATTCAACGGCCCCAATGATTTTATCGTTTTCGGCAATCGGAAATGTGGAATTGATCGTTTCAATGACCTCTCCCGTTTTAGTGATCATTTTTTGTTTTAAGTTACATAACGGTTTTCCCGTCCTTAACACATTCATCAACGTACTGTTTTCGTAGGTGATGTTTTTATAAAAGGAAGTCACATTCTTCCCCATGAATTCCTCCGGCCTTATCCCTAGCTCTTTAAGAACATTTAAATCTGCCATATCATAAAAAATGATCATCCCTTTGTCATCAACAACCAAAACATTATCAAAATCGGCTAACCGCCTGAATTTATCAGCATTCATATTCACCCTTCTGAGCCTCCTATCACTTTACGTATTTCAAAGCCAGAGTAGTCCCGTCGATTAGTCATACACTTTCAGCTGCTTAATTGGAACGGCCTGGCTTACTCATGAGAATAGTAGGGAACCGCGAAAAAGGCACAAAGGTGCATAGCCCAATTCATTCTATTTTACCATGAAACAGAGCGCCTTTTCTTTTCAAACTTTTTCCTGGTACTCTCGTTTCCCCATTCAAACAGCAAAAAAAAGAGCATCCCAAAAGCAGAATAGCCTCCGCATTTGGAACACCCTCTTTTCTATAATCAATCAGAGCCAGTTATAACAAAATCGTCTTGGAGCAAAGCTAAAGGGAGCTTTCTATTTATAGGATCCCCTGCCGTGACATTAATTTCAGTAATGTGACCACTGGCACCTATTGAAACATCAATCAACTTCCCATCTTCTGTTTTTACTAAAAAGAGCCTCTCCCATTCATAAACATAGGAATTCTTTTGAACGTAAACTTGTTCGATGGTCCCATCATGAGCACACTCGATGGCATGAATCGGTTTTAACACGGAATCACTCCTCCACTCCCCATTATTTGGCTAAAGCTTATACCCAGCCACGGAATATCGAGGCTTCTGCCATTTTTCTGACACCCACCATATATGCCGCAAGCCTCATGTTCACATTTCTTGTCTCTGCCATATCATAGACTTGATTAAATGAGCTGACCAATAACGCTTTTAATTTGGCTTGGACTTCTTCATCTTCCCAGTAATAACCCTGGTTATTCTGAACCCATTCAAAGTAAGAAACAGTCACACCGCCTGAACTTGCCAATACATCTGGAACAAGAAGCACATTGCGTTCCGTCAAGATCTTGGTTGCCTCTAAAGTAGTTGGTCCATTCGCTGCCTCCACGACAATTTCGGCTTTGATAAGATGTGCATTTTCTTTGGTGATTTGATTGGAAATTGCGGCAGGCACTAAAATATCACAATCTAGTTCCAAAAGCTCTTGATTGGTGATTTTGTTTTCGAATAGTGTCGTAACCGTTCCAAAGCTATCCCTTTTATCAAGTAAGTAATTGATATCAAGGCCATCCGGGTTATATATGGCACCATATGCATCCGAAATGCCAATCACTTTCGCACCTGCATCATGCATGAATTTGGCTAAAAAGCTTCCTGCATTCCCAAATCCTTGGACGATGATCCGTGCACCTTTTAGTTCTATGCCTTTACGCTTTGCCGCTTCCTCGATACAAATCGTGACACCTTGTGCAGTTGCCTTTTCCCTACCGTGTGAACCGCCAAGTACCAGTGGTTTACCTGTAATGAAACCAGGAGAATCGTATTCTCTTATTCTACTGTATTCATCCATCATCCATGCCATGATTTGAGAATTTGTATAAACATCCGGGGCCGGAATATCTTTAGTCGGCCCCACTATTTGGCTAATCGCACGGACATACCCGCGGCTAAGCCTTTCTAATTCACCCATGGACATTTGGCGCGGGTCACAGATAATGCCACCTTTTCCTCCGCCATATGGCAGATTCACAATCCCACATTTTAAACTCATCCACATCGAAAGTGCCTTTACTTCTTCCTCATCGACTTCAGGGTGAAAGCGGATTCCGCCTTTTGTAGGACCCACAGCATCATTGTGCTGGGCTCGATATCCAGTGAATATCTTCGTCGTATTGTCATCCATTTTAATTGGAATCCGGACGGTCAGCATGCGAAGAGGTTCTTTCAAAAGCTCGAACACTTCTTCAGAATAACCAAGCTTATCCAGCGCCTCCTTGATGACGATCTGTGTTGATTCAAGCAAGCTGGCAGTTTCTTTTTCTTCTTTGATTGTTGTACTCAATGGAATTCACCTCATAGGGATATTAGGATAAAACTCTTTTAATACGTTCGATTGCCCAATCTAGCTCTTCTTTAGTGATCACTAGCGGCGGAGCAAAGCGGATAACTGTATCATGTGTTTCTTTACACAGTAATTTTTCTTCTTTTAGTTTTTCACAATAAGGTCTTGCCTCTTCAGTTAATTCCAATCCAATAAATAAGCCTCTTCCACGAATATCTTTAATCATAGGATTATTGATTTCTTTTAAACTGTCCATGAAATATTGTCCTAGCTCTAATGAACGTTCTGCCAATTTCTCATCTTCAAGAACTTCCAATGAAGCGATGGAAACCGCACACGCCAATGGATTACCACCGAATGTCGAACCATGTGAACCCGGGTTGAATACACCAAGGATTTCACGGTTTGCAGCTACGCAAGAGATTGGGAAAACCCCACCGCCAAGCGCCTTGCCTAAAATGTACATATCCGGAACTACTCCATCCCAGTCAGAGGCGAACATTTTTCCTGAACGTCCAAGTCCTGATTGAATTTCATCTGAAACGAATAGAACATTATTTTCTTTACATAGTTCAAAAGCTTCTTTTAAAAATCCTTGTGGTGGTATGATGATTCCCGCTTCACCTTGGATCGGTTCGATTAAGAATCCAGCCGTTTGCGGTGTAATTGCTGCTTTCAATGCATCAAGATCGCCATAAGGGATTAGTTTGACTCCCGGTAACATCGGTCCAAAGCCTCTTCTATATTCTTCATCAGACGACAAGGATACAGCTGCCATTGTACGGCCATGGAAATTTCCTATACAAGCAATGATTTCCGCTTGGTTTTCAGCGATTCCTTTAACATCATAACCCCAGCGCCTAACTGCCTTGATTGCAGTTTCAACGGCTTCAGCACCCGTATTCATCGGCAGTGCCATATCTTTTTGCGTAAGACGGGAAACCATTTCATACCATGGGCCTAATTTATCACTATGAAACGCACGGGACGTTAACGTTACGCGATCAGCTTGTTTTTTTAATTCTTCGATGATTTTCGGATGTCTGTGGCCTTGATTCACTGCTGAATAGGCACTTAGCATATCCATATATTTGTTTCCTTCAGGATCTTCCACCCAAACTCCTTCTGCCTTCGAAATGACGATTGGAAGTGGATTATAATTGTTTGCACCATATTGTTCCGTTTGCTCGATTAATTTTTCCGTTACTGTTGTCATGTTGATTCCCCCTAAAATTATAGCGTTTCAGATGTTGTTTTTCCTTGAAGATGCAGAACTAAATAATCAGGACCGCCTGCTTTTGAATCTGTACCTGACATATTGAATCCGCCGAATGGCTGGTATCCTACAATGGCACCAGTACAACCACGATTGAAGTACAAGTTCCCTACGTGGAAATCCTCACGTGCTTGTTCGATATGTTCAATATTGTTCGAGATGACCGCACCTGTTAACCCATAATCCGTGTTATTGGCAATCTCGATTGCATGATTGAAATCTTTTGCCTTACAGAACGCAACCACTGGCCCGAAAATCTCTTCTTTCATGACACGTGAATTCTCATCTACATCGGCAATGATCGTTGGCTGGATGAAGAAACCTTTTGAATTGTCTCCTTCTCCACCTGCAACAAGTTTCCCTTCTTTTTTACCGATTTCAACATAGCTCATGACTTTGTCGTAAGCTGCTTGGTCGATGACCGGCCCCATGAAGTTGTTTAAATCTGTTGGTTCCCCGACTGTTTTTTCTTTCGTTAATTCAATGACACGATTCAAGACTTGGTCATATACATCTTCCACTACGACGGTACGTGAACAAGCAGAACATTTTTGACCGGAGAATCCGAAAGCAGAAGCGACGATTGATTGTGCCGCCAATTCCAGATCAGCCTCTTTATCAACAACGATTGTATCTTTACCGCCCATTTCAGCGATGACACGCTTCAACCAGATTTGACCTTCATGAACTTTTGCCGCACGCTCATAAATACGGATTCCAACATCACGAGATCCTGTAAAGCTGATGAAACGTGTACGGGGATGATCTACCAAATAATCGCCAACTTCAGCACCGCTTCCTGGAATGAAGTTCACAACGCCTGCAGGTAAGCCCGCTTCTTCCAACACTTCAATGAATTTAGCTGCAATAACCGGTGTTGTACTGGCTGGTTTCAATAAGACTGTATTACCTGAAACAAGTGCTGCCGTCGTCATGCCTGCCATGATCGCAAACGGGAAATTCCATGGTGAGATGATGACACCGACACCAAGTGGAACATAGGTGAAAGCATTGTGTTCAATCGGGCGGCTTTCCACTGGCATGCCGTCTTTAAGCTTCAGCATTTGACGAGCGTAATATTCCATGAAGTCGATCGCTTCCGCTGTATCTGCATCCGCTTCAT
Organism: Peribacillus sp. Bi96; assembly: GCF_918698115.1. Taxonomy (GTDB): domain Bacteria; phylum Bacillota; class Bacilli; order Bacillales; family DSM-1321; genus Peribacillus. Next base: position 17,949 of record NZ_CAKKLV010000021.1, on the reverse strand, counting down.
TCCAAGGCTTTCCTGCCTCTTTAACCAATAGAGCCGAGAAATAATGTTTTCTTCTGCGAACGATGGCTGCAGTCCTGAATAAAATATTTGCCCGGACTTCCGCTTTCGTTTTTCTCCAAGTTTGGAATGTCTTATCTGCCGCTTGCATGGCTTGCTCAGCAAGATCTTTATTTGCTTTGGACACGGTTCCAATAACTTCTTCTTTATTTGCTGGGTTTACAGAGGTAATGACTTCATCAGTGAACACTTTTTCACCATTAATGACTAGCGGGTATTTCTTCCCTAAATCATTAGCTACATCATTCAATGCCGCTTGAAAAGATTTATTGTTTTCTTCGATTTTAAAATTAGTAAATGGTTCGTGTTTATATGTTTGGACCATTATGGCTCATCTCCCTAAAGTTTATGTTTTTATTTCACACTTATTTAATAAGCAAGTTCCGTGCCAACTTTTCATTTTTTCGAAAAAATATTGTTATTTTTTGAAATATGCAATGAAATTCAGCACTTTGGGGGCAAAACAGACAAAGAATGCCATTATTTTTTGCTCTAATCCCTATTTTTGTCACTTAAACCTTACACTTTTTATTAATGCAAGATTCATGCCAAGCCGAAATAACATAAAAAACAACGATTTTTCACTTTTTCCGCAAAATATTTTTGCACTTTAATGCAAAATAATCTTGCTGTGCAAATTTTAATTGCGCCTTTTCTTCAATTCCTCTACAATAGCTCTATGAAATGAAAAACGGGAGGTATTCATGTATTTAGATCAAATCGTTAAAATAGAAGGTTTCCAAACCATCCTCCATTCACTTGTGGACGTAATCGATATCGGGTTACATATAATCGATATCAAAGGTCGAACCATTGTATATAACAAGAAAATGGCTGAAATTGAAGGCATGGATTCAGAAGAGGTATTAGGGAAAAAGATTCACGAGATCTTTATATTCAAGGAAGAAACGGAGAGCACATTAATACGGGCGCTTCATTCTGGAAGGAAAACCGAAAACTCGAAGCAGACCTACTTCAATAATCTCGGACAAGAAATTACAACAATCAATAATACGTTTCCTATTTTGGATCAGAACCAAAATATCATTGGAGCCATTGAAGTGGCAAAGGATATAACGAATCTTGAAAGAATCATTAAAGATAATATCTTGAATAAGGGCGATACGAAATATACGTTTGACAGCATCATTGGAACCAGTGAGAATTTCTTGGAAGTCATTGAAAAAAGCAAGCGTTCGACCAGGACTACATCCTCCATCCTCATCGTCGGGGAGACGGGAACGGGAAAAGAACTCTTTGCCCAGAGCATCCATAATGGAAGCAGCCGTTCGACACATCCTTTCATTAGCCAAAACTGTGCTGCCCTTCCAGATAGTCTTATTGAAGGAATTCTTTTTGGTACGAAGAAAGGGGCCTTCACCGGATCGATTGAAAGGCCTGGTTTATTCGAACAGGCACAAGGCGGGACCATTCTTCTCGATGAAATCAATTCCTTAAATCCGAATATGCAGGCGAAATTATTAAGGGCCCTTCAAGAAAGGACGATTCGCCGTGTTGGGGACACAAAAGATAAAAAAATTGACGTACGGGTCATAGCAACGATAAATGAAGATCCAATAGATGCCATTTCAAATGATCATTTACGAAAGGATTTATATTATCGATTAAGCGTCGTATCGTTATTCATCCCACCTCTTCGTGAACGGAAAGAGGATATTCCTTTGCTGGCACAATCATTCATCGAGAAATTCAATGCGCTGTTCGAATTGAATATTGAAGGGATCAGCGAGGAGGTCTACTCGCTTTTTTATGATTATGATTGGCCAGGGAACGTAAGGGAACTTGAACATATCATCGAAGGGGCCATGAATTTAATGGAACCGGACGATACAAAGATTTCCATTACGCATCTTCCCACTTTATTTAAAAAGAAAGCACATTTGGAGGACACTCATTTTGATAAAAAAGATGACCTTACAAATGGAGAATTACAGGAGACTACCTTATCTCTTGATGATTATATCGCTAATACGGAGAAGCTATACTTGGAGAAAATATTAAAGGAGCATGGCATGAATATCTCTCAAGCAGCAAAAGCCCTGAATATTAGCCGGCAAAGTCTTCAATACCGTTTGAAAAAGTATCAGGTCAAATAACGGCTTACCAAAAGACGGGCCCCCCACAGATGTGGAGGGCCCTCTTTGCTTGCATATCCATTTTTGAAAACCTAGTAATCAGAATGTTTCAGCCGCTTTTACAACGTTTTCCAAACCATCAGCGATGATTTGTTGTGTCCGATCAGGATACTGATTATGTCCTTCAATGACCACAACGTCCGGATTGTTGATTCCCCACAGGCCAATGATACTTTTTACTAAATTGACTGCCATTTCAGCAGAAGCCATTCCTTCTAATGCATAATCCGAACCGCGCGCATTCAATAGCATGACCTTTTTATCACCAGCATACCCCACTGGGCCTTCTGCTGTATAATTGAACATTTTACCTGCTTGTGCCAAATAGGAAAGATATGTGATTAGCGGTGCAGGAACCGTTGAGTTCCATAAAGGGAAAGCGAATACCACTTTATCCATCGCAAGGAATTGATTTAAATAGCGATCAACCAGATTGGCCGCTTTTTCTTCTTCAGCTGTCAGTTCAAGACCTTGGTTGCGTTTATACAAACCAGTAATGGCAGTATTTCCGTAGTAAGGAAGGTCCTCTTTAAATAAATCCAACTCAATCACTTCATCTGTATGGTGGGTCTCTTTATATGCTTTTAAAAATGTGTCATACATGTTTGAGCTGATAGCTTGTTCTGCAGGACGATCGTTCACTTTAACGAATAATACTTTTGTCATTTTTGCATTCTCCCCTGTAGCAGCTTCTTTATTTCCAAATAATCTACTAAAAAATCCCATATTTCCTCCCCATTGCTTTCTGCTTTAAATTCAGACGACTAAATGAATCTCATTGCCAGATGGATCTGTTACGGCGAAAAACCCTTCTTTTTCCGTGACGGCAGCTCCGATTCCTTTTAGTTGCTCCGTTACTTTGTTTCTCGCATCTTCATCTGCAAAAACGAGGGTATACCAGTTCAGCCCGACACTATTTTCCTTTGGAGTAGGAGCGCCAACACCATTCCATGTGTTCAACCCAATGTGATGATGATATCCGCCGGTTGAAGTAAAGAGCGCTCCTCCATATCGATTCACAACGGTAAACCCAAGACCTTGCATGTAAAACTCCTCCGTTTTCCGTAAATCCGATACATGCAGATGTATATGCCCCATTAGAGTACCTGCAGGCAGTTTGCTCCACTCACCATCGCTTTCTTTCAGCAGGTCATTCCCATCCAACGGATCCGTGCCCATTGCGACTTCCCCATCGGACCATCTCCAATCAGTGGATGGCCGGTCAGAGTATACTTCAATGCCATTGCCATCCGGATCGGTAATGTACAGCGCTTCACTCACTTCATGATCCCCCGCTCCAAATGGATATTTCGTTTGAAGTAAATGGCGCAAAAAAGTCGATAAATCGGCACGGCTTGGCAGCAAAAGGGCAAAGTGATATAAGCCCGTCGTCCGCCCTTCTTTCGGAATCACATCAGCAGGCTGCTCAAGTGTCAGCAACGGGTTTTTTCCATCTGTCGTCAAAACAGCTTGTCGGTCGGTTTTCTTCAATACTTGAAGACCAATGATATCTCGGTAAAACGTGATGGCATTATTTAAATCCAAAACATTTATACTGACTTCGCCAACAAAAGTAATTGGTTTTTGATGAAAATTTTTATCCATATTGTCACTTCCCTTTTTTATTGAAAATCATGTTATCCAAAGAAAGAACCGTGGTGTTTGCACACGCTAGATAGACAGACATGGCAAGCAGTGCCAAGTCCAGTTCGTAGCCCGCCGCTTGCCCGTTGCCAAGAAAACCAGCAGGCAATTTAGCCATGAAAACCGCTCCAACCAAAATGACCGCGAACAAGACGGAAACGATACGTGTTCCAAAACCAAGTATAACCGCAAGTCCTCCGATTAATTCGATACCTGCAACGATATATGCCATGAACCCCGGAATACCAAGGCTATCAAAAAAACCAGCCGTGTTACCTATTCCCCCTTGAAACTTTGAAACGCCGTGAATGAAAAAAGTAAGACCTAGTATAATTCTTAAAAAAACTTGACCTGCATCATTTTTATTCATGTATGAACTCTCCTTTTGTTGGTTACTTTATGTAAGTAATTATATTTTAATAAGCTTATAATGTCAAGTAAGTTTATTGGAATTTCTTTTTTCCCCTAAATAAAACGAATTGCCGAAGCAACTCGTTCCATGGTGTCACTATTTAAATGTGTAATAAATGGTTGAATTGATGATGAAAGAATCCGCAATGGTTCTCCCGACTTCCTCACATGCCACTATACTGAATTTTGTTGCATCAACGGGCTCATATAATAATTGATGAATACCGTCCACCGACCGTATTGCGACAGTTGCGTCAGGGTTTGTCTGAAATATCCGTTCCAGTATTTCTGCTTTATTAGGAACCAGGCTGGCAATCCATACAATATCGAACTCCGTGTAGTCATGAAGGGCGCCATCATTCAAGATATAGTCTGAATTCCCTTCGTTATCCAGTTCTTGGACGATGCGCCGGCCAAGTGAATGGGCTTGTTCATCTATATCGAGACATGTCATTTTCGCACCCAACTCCCGTTGCAGCAGCAAAGGACTTAATGGCAGAGGCCCCGTCCCTACAAATGCAAATGATTGAATATCTTTTTTCACCTTTTTCAATTCACTGATTTCCGTTTGAATCAGTTCTTTGTAGTTATCCCAATAAATGAAAGAACGGAAGTCATCCAGGGTGTTCACACTGCCAACAAATAATTTGGCATAATGATTCTCCATCAATGTTTCAGCAATCGTCAGCTTTTCAAGCATGGTACCCCGAATCGATCGGATTTCATCATGGTTGAGAATTTCTTCTGCCACATGCTGATCCAAAGGTTTCGAAATCATCGAAACCAGTTCGGTTAAAACGCGATTGATGATTTCGTTATTTGGTGATAAATCATCTTCTTCTAGTAAAATTTTATAAGTATCCATATATGTATGAATGATTTTTTCCTGGTTTCTAGACAATTTGATCGTTTTCAAGGCGCACACTCCTATTAGGGAATAATTTTTTGCTTAACCGTGGTATATACAATGCCAAAAATACCGAACGTCCTAGGCTGAATACAGTAAAGGCCAGCCATAATGCATGGTTTTGATATGCCGGCACAAAAATATAAAGTGTTATCATGAAGGCAATCAAGGAATAGATCATCGAGTTACGAATAGGGGCAGCTTCTGTTGCCCCAGTAAAAACACCGTAGAAAACGATGCCTACACTGGCAGATAGAGGGAACAAAATAAGCCAGATCCCATAAATGTTTGCCAGCTCAATGACACTTGGTATCCGTGTGAAAAGCGATAGGATGATATCACCGCATAAATAGTAACTGACGGCAATCATCAGGGAGGACAGAACACCCCACTGCAACGAAAGGATCAGGGTCTTCTTATATAAGGGCTTATCTCCCGCACCAATCGCTTTTCCCACAAGAATGCTTGAAGCATTTGCGAGCCCGTCAAAGAAGTAAGCCATCATATAGTGAATTTGGATGAGTACGGCATTCGCCGCCAATATCTCCGTCCCATATGAGGCCCCCTTTGCCGTGAAGATATTAAAAACGGCCAACAGGCAAAGCGTCCTGATGAATAAATCCCGATTCACCGACATCATTTTCTTAATGGATGAAGAATCGAACATCTCTTTCAACGGGGGCATTTCCATTCGATGCGGCGACGCTTTCACAATAATGATCAGTCCAATGAAAAAGGCCGTCACTTCCGAAAGGAGGGTCGCTATCGCTACCCCTGGCACGCCCCATTGGAATCCATGAACAAATAGGAAATCCAAGGCAATGTTCATCAGGTTCATGAACACCTGTAACAATAGCGAAACCTTGATCTTGGACATCCCCATCAGCCAACCCAATATGACGTAATTCATCAAGGTGAATGGGACTCCCCATATTCGAATGCTGAAGTATTCAGCCGCATACCTTCGAACCTCAGCATCGGGATTCATCAGGGTTAAGGAAACTTGTTCAATAGGCCCCTGAAGCAGGATGAAACCTCCCCCTGCAACAATTGCCAGTATAAACGGCCTTAAAAAGGCTAAAATGCCTTGCTTCCCGTCGTTTGCCCCAAGTGCTTGTGCAGCAAATCCCGAAGTGCTCACCCGCAAAAAACCAAACAGCCAATACAAGGTATTGAAAATAACCGTACCTATAGCTACGCCGCCCAAATAAGCAGGGTTTGGTAACTGACCCACAACAGCGGTGTCCACCGCACCTATCAATGGCGTCGTTATCGTCGATATGGTCAGAGGAATGGCCAAGGCCAAATATGATCGATGGTTCACCCTACTTCCTCCTTAAGTATCAAACTCTCATTTAATCGAAATCATTACGATTTAAAACCCAAATAAACACAACTTCACTATTCAAACATCGAAATCAGTTCTTTTGTGTATGAATGGCGATCGCTGCAAAAAAGCTGTTCTTTTTCGAAAGAATCCACAATTACACCCCCTTTCATCACTATGATCTGATGGCTCATCTCCTGTACTGCCGGCAGATCATGAGAAATAAAAAGGTATGAAATGTCCAAAGTCTCCCGCAGCCCGCCTAACAATTTCAGCACCTCCGCTTGTGACAGTACGTCCAGGCTTGAAGCCGGTTCATCCAATATAATGAGGGCCGGTTCAATGCTGATTGCGCGTGCAATGGTCACCCGCTGCTTTTGTCCGCCGCTTAGCTCATGCGGGTAACGTTCAGCAAAACTCTTTGGAAGCCCCACAGATTCCAGCAGCTGTCCGATAAAGTTCGCTTCACTTGTATACGTAAAATGTTTCAGATTGACCTGGCTGCCAAATTGAAGATACGGATCCATTAGTGAATCTTTTATTCTTAGTTTTGGATTCAAAGCAGTTGCAGGATTTTGCAAAACGGCCTGGATGTTCTTGCGATACGGTTTTAATCTGCGTTCGCTTTTGTTTTGCAGCGCGTTTCCTTCAAATAGGATGCTGCCCTGGTCAAAAGAGTCAATCTGAAGGATGAGTCTTGCCAGTGTGCTTTTTCCGCAGCCGCTCTCTCCCACTAAACCAAGGCATTCTTTCCTTTCGATGCTAAAATTTACGTCCTTTAGTATTTTAATTCCGTTAGCATAGGTTTTATGGACATTTCGTACATCTAATAAACTCATCCCGACACTCCTTCAAGCCTGCATGTACTTCTTTTGAGTGATGGCGCTGATTGAATCAGCCTCCTCGTATAAGGATGCTGCGGATGATCCAGCACCAGATTTTTATCACCGGCTTCAATAATGGCTCCGTCTTTCATAACTGCAATGCGGTCCGCATATTTCTTCACATGACGCAAATCATGGGTGATGAACAAGATTGCACATCCAGTTTCTTTTTGGAGCTTTGATAACAGCTGTAAGACCTTAAAGGAAGATACACTGTCCAAGGCTGTGGTCGGTTCATCCGCTATCAAGATATCCGGTTCAAGCAGCAGGGCTATTGAAATGGATACGCGTTGAAGCTGCCCACCGCTTAATTGAAAAGGGTATTTGCTGTAGATATCTTCATTCAGGCCCACCGATATGAGCGCCTCGACTGCTTGCTTGCACCTTGCCTTTTTAGAAAGGTTCAAATGTGTTCGCTGATATTCCTCGAAATGTTGACCGATGGTAAGGAACGGTGTGAATGAACCCTGGTAATCTTGAAAAATATAAGCCAGGCACTTTCCGCGAATCTTCCTGATTTCTGAGGAAGATAGCGTTAATAAATTCTTTTCCCCGTACCATATTTCCCCCCTCGCTTCGAGATTGGATGCAAGCAGCTGACATATTGCCATGGCCGTCATGCTTTTGCCGCTCCCACTTTGTCCGACAAGTGCGAACCACTCACCTTCCTGCACATCTAATGAAAGATCCTTGACGATATGATTTTGCTTCCCCATGATATACAGCTGCCTCACTGATAAAATGCTCATGATTCCACCTCCTTTTTCACATCGAATGCATCGCGCAAATAATCACCGAGTATGTTGGATAGAAGGACGACAAATACGATGGCCAGCCCCGGGTAAATCATCAGCAACATATTGGATTGAAAGTATGGACGGGCATCATTCAGCATGGCTCCCCACTCTGGTGCCGGCGGCTGCGCCCCGAGCCCGATATATGATAAGGAAGATATGAGCAAAATGATTTTTCCTAAATCGAGGCTAGAAAGGACCAGCACGTTCCCGATAAGGTGAGGAAATAGATGCTTCCGCATGATCCCAAATGAACTTAATCCATTGATTTTAGCAACTGTGACATAGTCCTTCTGATGTTCGGTGATCACCGTACTTCGCACAAGCCGGGCATAATTCACCCATTTCACTAGAACGATCGCCAACAGGAGATTTTCGATTCCTGGTCCTAATAAACCACTAAGCACAATGGCAACGATCGTATCAGGGAATGCGAGAAACGCGTCTGCAATGCGCATGAAAATCCGATCTATCAGACCTCCTTTAAAACCAGCAATCACCCCGAACGGGACGCCGATGATAACCGCGGCAAACAGAGATAAGAGACCATAGCCAACCGTCAGCTGTGCGCCAAGCAAAAGACGTGTCAATACATCACGCCCTAGATGATCCGTCCCTAACGGATGTTCCATGCTTGCCGGCCATAGCCTTTCTCCCAGATTGACCAGCGCCGGATCATGTTTCAGAATAAGTAAGGTGTAAGCCGCAACGGCAAGGACTGTAGCCATCACCGTAAAAAGGACTGTCATTCTCCAGCGCCTTTTGGATTTTTTTTTGATAACTAACTCCATTTTCCATGCTTCCTTTCCTTCAGTCTTAGCTCCGGATTTAAATAGCGATAAGATAAATCCACGGCACTATTAACCATGAATACAATGATGGCCATGACCAACAGGTACCCTTGGATGACTGGATAATCCCGTGACCGAATCGAGTCCACGACCATCTTACCTATGCCTGGATAGGCAAAAATCACTTCGATCACCACTACACCGCCGATCAGGCTGCCAAGGCTGACACCGAATACGGTAATGACCGGGGGCAAGCTATAACGAAATGCATGGGCAAAGAATATCCGTATTTCTGATATCCCCCTAGATCGGGCAGCCCTGATGAAATCATGACTTAGGGAATCTATTAAACTCGAACGCAGCAAACGCACGTACACACTTGTGATGGCCAGCCCCAACGTGACCGACGGCAGAATCAAAGAACGAAATCCGTCCCTGCCCATTGTTGGAAGGACCCCCCATCGTACCGCAAATAGATCTATCAAGAGCAGCCCCAGCCAAAAGCTAGGAATGGCTGCGCCCAACAAAGAAACGGCACGGCTTATCTGATCAATCCAGCTTCCCCTGTATAATGCAGCAAGCGAACCTAATGGAATGGCTATACCAAGCATCACAAGCAATGCGCCAACCGCCAGCTCAAGTGTTGCAGGCAGCCCGCTCATGATCATCTTCATCACAGGCTGATTCGTCAGATAGGAATGCCCGAAATCCAATTGGATAAAGTCCGCAAACCAATCGCCATACTGCACTAACAGCGGATCATTGAACCCCAATTCTTCACGAAGCTCATTGACTTGCTCGTTTGTGATCGACACATCATCCACTTGAAGTATCGAGAGAATTGGGTCCCCTGGAGCAAGCCTAACAAAAAGGAAAGAGATGAATGTAATCACAAGGACAAAAATCACGACCTCAATGAATCGCCGGACTAAGATGCGAAACATTCACTTCACATCCAGTTCATTCGTCAGCATGTAGTATTCGCTTCTCGAAGTGATCCAGTTTTCAACTTTATCGGCATCATAAGCAACAAGTGTATTCGGATGTAAAATGAATGAATTATACACCTGTTCATCCACATACATCGCAATCTCCTCAGCTAAATCCGAGCGCTTCTCCTGTCCGACCGTTACATTCAGCTCATCAATCAGGGACGTCAGGTGATCATCATTGGCCCCACTGAAGTTCAAGGCTCCCTTTGGATGATAAGTAGCATTTAAATAATAACCGGCATCCCCACGCGGAGCCGTTAAATTGCTGTAGGTCGTTAAATCCCAATCGCGATTGGCTGCCATATACTCTTCAGGGATTTCTATTTGCTTGATTTTCACATCAATCCCCAACTGGCCGGCATCCGATTGAAAAACTTGGGCAATTAACGGCAGGTCGGCACGTGAACTGTATGTAAGAAGTGTAAACGTTAACGGTTTGCCGTCTTTTAGCATGACACCATCCACTTTCTTATATCCCGCCTGATCAAGAAACCCCTTAGCCGCTTCCATTCCATTCTCCTTTTTCGGATAGTCCGGAGCAAACGAGAATGTGGATGGAAATGGCCCTGTTGCCACTTCTGCATGACCATGTAAAATCGTATTCGCAATGGATGAACGGTCGATCAAGGCATCTATCGCCTTTCGGACGTGTATGTCCTGCAATGCTTTACGTTCCAAATTCATCGTCATTTGATGTACGCGGAAAGTGGATGTCGATTCAACCTTCACACCATCTATCGCCTCTAAATTTTCCAGGCTTTCCACTTCCGGACGGAAAACAATATCGGCGTCTCCCGATTCAAGGGCAAGAGACCGTGCATTGGCATCTTCATTAAACGAAAACCTGGCTCTCTCAAGCTTTGCTGCTCCATCCCAGTAAGACTCATACCGTATTAAATCAACAGCCGTACCTGGTATGAATTTCGAAACGGCAAATGGCCCTGTCCCTATCGGCTTGTTTATATAGTCACTTTCCTTCACGTCAATAATCGATGTATTTGGATGGACCAATTCAGAAGGAAACTCAGGAAAAGGAACCTCCGTCTTAATGGTCAGCGCATTCCCGTCCGCTTCAATCGACTCAATGCGCAAAGCATTCTTGATCGCCAGACTATCTTTCATCGCCCTCTCCAAGGATGCCTTCACCGCTTTGCCATCCATCGGCTTTCCATTCTGAAAAGTCACACCCTCCCTTAACTCAAAATTCCATAATTGACCATCCTTGCTATCCCAGCTTTTCGCCAGCCAAGGTTCGATGGTCAAATCCTCATCATTGAGATGCACCAATGTCTCAGTGATGCCAGCCCTTAGTGACACATAACTAGTATCAACATTCGGATCAAGCGAACTAGTCGCAAAATTAAAAAGCAAGTTCACTTCCTTCTTCTCTTTCCCTTGCTCTTTAGCTGACTCTGTAGAACAAGCAGCCAAAAGAAAGAATGATAAACATACAATAAAAATCGATTTATATTTTCTGAACACGGTATATTTCCTCCATTACCTCAACTATTTTAATTAGCAGCTTTAAAATCGTATTGATTACGATTTATATTGTAGCTTTGCTTTACTATCATGACAAACCACGTAATGCATTGCCGAAAGCTTATCCGAAATGAAACCTATGTAATGCTCCTCGAGAGTAAACATCCACTCACGAGTAAACGTGTTAAACTCACGAGTATTTGCTTCAAACTCACGAGTATTTGCTCCAAACTCACGGGTAAATGCACTAAATTCACGAGTAAACGCACTAAATTCACGAGTAAACGCACTAAACTCACGAGTAAACGCACTAAACTCACGAGTAAACGCACTAAACTCACGAGTAAACGCACTAAACTCACGAGTAAACGCACTAAACTCACGAGTAAACGCACTAAACTCACGAGTATCAGCTCTAAATCTCTTACAATAGCTGCAAAATCTTGAGTAAATGCTCCAAACTCTCGATTTACTGCACTAATCCACCTTTTGTAAAACCTAATCTCGAGCAATTCCCTATATTTTCAACATTAATACCCCCTTCTCCAAACAAATCAAAATGATTACGATTTACACTTTAAGAAAGTTTAAAGGTCACTCTTGTCTTGACTGTCTCTCATTATAAAACGTAATGATTACTGTTTACAAGGTTTTTTTATAAGCTTTCTAGGTTATGCTGCTTATCGGAAGATATGTTCCTTTTATAATTGGCATTTGATTAAGAAAAAACTCCTGAAAAAAGATTTCAGGAGTTCTTCGGCTTTTATTTCAAGTTGTTGTAATGATTGACAACCTCTTTGGTTATTTCACTGCTTTCGTCCAATCCACTTACTTCCTTAAGAACGCCAGCTATACCCTTTTCTTTGATCATTGCTTGCAGCTTAACCGCTTCTTCATCTTCGTTAAAATCAAACAGCAAGGCGGCTGCTATGGCCTTCGCCAAATTCGTATAGGAAAGTCCGGCTTTCTTCGCTTCTACGGCGGGACGTACGAGACGGTCGTTCGGTCCAAGCTTACGCAGCGGTGAACGGCCCACTCTATTCACTGAGTCATTTAAGTACGAATTTTTAAATCGATTAATGATTTTTTCTATATAGTACTGATGTTCATCGGCATCCAACCCATATTGCTTTATTAAATAAGCGCCCGTTTCCCCTAATGTTTTCTTGACTTGCTCTACAACGCCTTCGTCTTCCAATGATTGGTCAATCGTCGATTTGTTATCTTTGAGATAGCCGAGGTAAGCAATGACGGCATGTCCTGTATTAACGGTAAACAGTTTTCTCTCAATGAATGGAGCGAGTTCTTTTACAATGGTCATCCCCTCAACGGCAGGAATGTTTTCATTCGTTTCAACGACCCATTCATAATAAGGTTCGACCAAAACATCGAGTGATCCTTCGTTATTTTGCAAAGGAACGATTCGATCGACAGCTGAATTAAAGAAGAAAACTTTATCAGTTAAGCTTGCCTTCGTATCTTGATCCAATTTTTCTAGAATGTATCCTTCTAAAAGGTCCGTTGCCGATATTTGGTTTTCGCAAGCGATCACATATAGCTTTTCATCGGTTTCCTTCACTCTTGAAGCCAATCCTTTTGCAATTAAGGGAGCGATATGAGGCAAAATATTCGGTCCGATTGCCGTGGTAAGGTAGGTTGCTTCGGAAATGGCCTTTATGATTTCCTCTTCCTGCTTTAAGCTATTTAAGCCTGAAACATTTTCTATAGTGACCGATTCTTGTTGTTCAGTTGCCAATTTGACTTGATATCGCTTTTTATCATTTAACTGATCGATGATTTGATCAGCAATATCTACAAATGTTACATGATATCCAGACTGTGAAAAGAGTGCTCCTATAAATCCTCTTCCAATGTTTCCTGCACCAAAATGTACTGCTTGTTTCATTACAATCATCCCTTTATCAAGTTAGTATATAAATAGTCCAAAAATACAGCTTCCAATCTTCTGCTGATCATTTTTTCGTCCGAAGATGAAAAAATCATGATCGATTCATTACTTTCAATCAAGCTTGAACTTATTAAGCTGACGATTTCCTGCTGCTTCACACTCAATTCTTCAGGGGCAAGCATCAGCAGCAAGTTCTTCATATGGACGTCTTGCCCGTCCATACCTTTGACGAGACAATCTTCCTCCAAGTGGGTTACCTGGAATATCAATTCTTTCACGTTGTTATGCCTGGTATGAAATAGACCCATTCCAGTGCCTGGAATGCCTAAACCACCTTTTTTCTCCCGTTCATTCAGGGATCTAATTACATCATCCGCACCCATTAGCAGTTCTTCCTTCTCAGCCATCCTGACCATTTCTTTAATGATTTCTGGATGTCCTTTCAGATGCGGCAGCCGATAAAACCGGAAATTATCCATGATCGACTCGATGTTCCGCTGGACATCTTTCAATTCCTGAAGAACTTCTTTTAATTCGCCATCCTCTTTTTTCGGGTGGAAATCCTTGTTGGCTGAATGACTGCTATAACGCTTATTCTTCGTGAAGTTTTCGATATTCTTCCTTAAATAATTCCTGATGTTCAATATATTCTCTTCACTCAAAAGAGGGGATACAAGGATATAATCCATATCGATATACGGAAGCCGGACGGTAGAAATGATTACGTCATAGTTTTTCAGACTGCCCTGCTGCTGGATGTCTTTGATCGTCTTGATTTCTACAGTCTCGATTTCGATGATTTCTTTTTTGATCCGGCTTGCAAGCATCTTTGACGTACCTATACCTGTCGGGCAAACGATGAGTGCCCTTATTGATATTTCTTCCTCCCGCAGCACCAATGCAGATCCGAAATGAAGGACGATGAAGGCTATTTCATCCTCAGGAAAATCTTTAATTTCTTTGAATCCCTTTTCCAGACTGGTCTTTACTGCCAAAAAGAGAACCGGATACTTTCGTTTGATATCTTCGGTTAAGGGGTTGTACAATCCCATGTCCTGTTTGATCCGGAAAAGCGATGGTTCCATATGGGCCAGGAGCCCTTGATACAACGGGAAATCCTTGGTCAAGTCGATTTGCAGTTGTGCCGAAACATCTTTTATCAGGTTTCTTATCAGCTGGCCCAGCAACACACTGTCATATGGAACGGCATCAGCCGCATGAAGCTTGGAGCCTTTAAGTATGGCTGCCAGGTAGCTTATATCATCAATGGTAAAAGAGACTTCCAGCATGGTCCTGAGTTCCTTGCCTATTTTATTCATGAGATTATTCTCATCCGAAAGTTCGCTCATTTTCTTGAAGTCCTTCTCCAAAAAAAATTGGCTTTCATTCCTTTGCAGGGTTACATAAATATGTACAATTAACCCTATATACCCACTATCCGCCAGGCGAGAATGGACACTATTAAAGGTAGAATTCAGCACCCCATCGATAGCCAGAAGATAGTCGGGATCGAAATAGTCGAGGATTTTTGCTTCTGGGAACTTTCCCTCTTGCAACAAAAATAAACTTTCAATCAACTCTTCATTAAAAAAGTGCAAGAAATAGGCTGCCTGGGCTTTCCGTTTATTTTCTTCAGTGCCGGCAAGCTCAATTCCGACTCCCCTTTTTCTGGTAATCACGATATTAAAATTCTTTAACCATTCAGTCAGTTCGTCCAAATAGGTTGTAAGAGTCGTAATGCTTATACCGAGATGCCCCGCAAGAACTTGCGTTTTATATGATTCTTCCTGCAGTAATGCTAAAAGGAGATGCAACTTTCGTTCTTGTGGTGTTTGATCGACCGGATGATTCCCCATCAGATGCTGTACAAGCCGAAAGATTTGTTCATTCTTCCCATCGATGGATAGCCCTTCATGTGTATTGCGTGTTAAATGCAACTCAAATGATTGCAGGATTTTTTCGATGGACTTCAGATCACGCTGAACCGTCCGGACACTTACATTCAGATGTGTCGCAATGGATGTGGCCGTATGTTTTCCTGAAGTTTTAATGATCAATTCTATGATTGATTTTTCCCTTGAAGTAATATACATGCTACCAACTCATTTCAGGTGGAGTAACACGAGAAAATACTGAATAGAAAAGCGTAAAACGCTTTTCTATTCTAGGTGAAGAGTATTTATTTATTTTCAATATTGATAATATCCATCAATTCCCTGGCTGATGTGGCTTTAACCATCTTTTCAATATTCTCCATCTCAGAGCAGGTAACTGCAATGCCAGAAAGTATTTCAAGATGTGTCCCATCCTTGCCGGCAATACCGAATATCAATCGTGCCTTTTGGCCGTCGAAGTCGACACCATCCGGAATCTGCAGAACGGTGAATCCAGATTTAAGGACATCTTTCTTCGCTTCCTCGGTTCCGTGTGGAATGGCTACATCATTGCCCATATAGGTTGAAGTCAGTTCATCACGTGCAATCATTGCTTCAATGTAACTTTCCTTAACGTAACCTGCATTGAACAAAGCCCTTCCCGCAAAGCGGATCGCTTCTTCCTTATTGGCGAAATGTTGATTAAGGAAGACATTCTCTTCGCGAAGCAATTCATTATCTTCCTGTTCATCTTCTACGATGCCAGGTTCAATGGAATGTTCACGAACACCTGGAACTTTCTCTTCAGCATCTTCGACAATCTCATGAAACTCATCTGTACCGTCATCCTGAAGCCGTGCAAGCAATGAATCATACTCAGGGCTTGATAAGAAGTTATCGACGGAAATATGATAAGCATTCGGCACTTTATTCTGTGCCCTTGGAGTTAACTCTTCCTGTGTAATGACGATTTGTGCATCAGCAGGAAGGTTGCTGATCGCTGTATTGGTAACTGCGATATTCAAGCCAGCTTCCTTCACTTTCTTACGAAGCAGGGAAGCTCCCATTGCACTTGATCCCATCCCAGCATCACAAGCAAATATGATTTTGCTGACGTTTGTTGGCAAATTCCCTGGTTCTGAAGCAAATACATCCGCAACAGAGCTTTTCTTTCCTTTCATTTCTTGCATTTTTTTCGCGGCATCTTCAATATTCTCATCCGACTTCTTTCCTGTTTTCAAGATGAATGCACCGACGATGAATGAAACAAGGGCCGCTACGATCACGCCTGCAAAGTTCGCAATATATGCGCCCGCATTATGCGGAGTTACCGCTGTAATAGCTAGAATGCTTCCTGGTGAAGCTGGAGCGAATAATCCGCCGCCTAAAAGGACCAAAGTGAAAACTCCGCTCATTCCTCCAAGGATGACCGCTAAAAATAACATCGGCTTCATTAGAATGTAAGGGAAATAGATCTCATGGATACCGCCAAAGAAATGAATGATGGCAGCTCCAGGCGCCGATTTCTTTGCAGTGCCCTTTCCAAAAAAGCAATAGGCAAGCAGAACGCCTATACCAGGTCCTGGATTCGATTCAAGTAAAAACAGGATGGAAGCGCCGGTTTGTTTAACTTGCTCAACACCGATTGGTGATAGTACACCATGATTAATGGCATTGTTCAAGAACAATACCTTAGCTGGCTCGATCAGGATACTCGTAAGTGGCAGTAAACCTGTCCCTACAAGCCAATCAACTCCTGCTACAAGCCATCCGGTAAATACGTTAACAGCTGGCCCGATCGCCAAGAAGGATAGAATGGACAGCAAGCCGCCAAGTATCCCAGCCGAGAAATTATTAACAAGCATTTCAAAGCCGGCTTTTATTTTCCCTTCAATCAGTTGATCGAATTTCTTGATGACGTAACCGCCAAACGGTCCCATTATCATCGCACCAAGGAACATCGGGATGTCAGATCCAACGATGACACCCATTGTCGCAATGGCACCCACTACGCCACCTCGGTGGTCATGGACTAACTTACCACCTGTATACCCAATTAAAAGCGGCAGTAAAAATGTAACCATTGGTGTAACCATTTTGGCAAGGCTTTCATTTGGCAAGAAACCAGATGGAATGAATAGGGCAGTGATTAACCCCCAAGCTATGAAAGCTGAAATATTTGGCATGACCATTGAACTTAGAAAGTTACCGAACTTTTGAACTGCAACTTTTATATTAAAGTGAGCCATTTGCACTCTTCCCTTCATATTAATATAGTTTCCATTAATGTTAATGTACGTGCCAGCCGCATTCAACAAAAGAAAAAGCTAACTTTGTCGCAAAAGAGAAGACAAACATAATGTTTCTCGTTTTTCCATTTTTATTCAGTCCATGATGGATGACAAAATCGAGTAGGAGGAGGCGCCTAGCCTCCGACCTCTCACACCACCGTACATACTGTTCGGTATACGGCGGTTCAGTTTACGTCTGACGTAGTTTTGTATATCGTTCATATAGATTTACTAACCCTTGGTGGTGCCAATAAACATTATTAAGGGTTTTGTCTAGAATAGGACTATGCGCTATGCGCCAAAAACCCTTTCTGCTATTTCCCCATTCATATGCTTTTCCAAATGGGACGCCTAATCCTTTGAGTTTCCTCACTCTCGTTCTTGGCAATTTCCATTGTTTCCATAGGCACATCCTGAGTCTTCTTCGAAT
>NZ_CAKKLV010000020.1 GCF_918698115.1 Peribacillus sp. Bi96 | reverse complement strand
ATCCATTACTACAATCATCAACGAATCAAGGTAAAATTAAAAGGCATGAGCCCGGTAGATTACCGGATTCATGCCCTCAAGGCTGCCTAATTAAATAAAGTGTCTAACTTTTTGGGTTCACTTCAATTCTAAGGTTCTGTTCTTTTATGATAAGACTCCTAAAAGGAATATATATGAAATGTTCGTAGGTAAAGTCCTTCAATCTACATATTTATCTTTCAAATATTCTGAACCAATACCACCAATGACCATCAAAGCTAATGGTAAAAAATTCGACACAGCTGGCATACTTTCCAAAATTGTAATATCTGTGCCAACAAATTTGTTAAGACCAAAAATAATTAATTTAGACACTAACAAAAATGCTCCTAGTAATAACACGGTATCAAAAAAAAATTTCCTTTTTGGAAATGCTAACTGCTTACTTTCTCGTATTATTTTTTCTTTCAATTCCTCATCACTCCTTAATAATTCATCTATCGTAATATGAAATAAATCACTTAAATTAATGAGTACTTCAATACTTGGATAGTTTTTTCCTGTTTCCCATTTGGACACAGATTGGCGACTCACATGAATCTTCTCTGCAAGATCAGTTTGTGACCAATTTCTTTTTTCTCGTTCTTTTTTTAATCGTTCGCTAAAATTCATTGTGAGTTCATCGCCTTTCCTTACTCCTAGTATTGTGAGATGAATTATGCAAAGTAAAGATAGTAATAAGTGCATTACTATGCAACTTATGAGTGACACCGAGGAAAACCTTGATATAACAAGGGTATCCGTTTAATTTTCCGGAACTGCTGTAGAAAGTTAAAACTAAAAAAGAAGTTGCAGCCAGTCATCAAAAAAGTGGCCAAGACTTTGGATATAACAAAAAAAGCAGCTATGTAAGCAGCTACTTAATCATATAATTTTTTAATCCAATAAACCATCTTACTAACACATATATCAAGAATTAACCAATTGACTTTAATAAAAAAAGCCTTGTATAGACAAGGCTTTTTTTTATCGGTGTAATCCCCGCTTGTTTAAATTCACGAAGCATTTTTTGCTTTTGACCTTTGACCATTCTTCAGGATGATTCCGTGAGTATAAATTTGAGAATCAAAGCATAGCACAAACGGTTCTTTATAGAAGAAATCATTTCCTCATAATTTGTCTAAAGTTTCTTTGCATTATACTTTAAACTCAGCCATAGTTGAAGAAAAAGCGTTATAGAGTCCAATTGATAAGCAATCCAGCTTGAGCTAAACCACCACCGAAACCATATAATAAAATCTTCTCACCATTACTGAGTTTTCCTTCAATTACTCCTTTATCTAAGGATAATGGTATGGTTGCTGAGGAAGTATTTCCATACTCCACTAAGCTATTTAATGTACGCTCTATTGGAAAACCACTTCTATCACATATTGACTCAATCATTCTTAAATTTGCACTATGCGGAACAAACCAATCAACATCATTCAAATGAATTTCAGTATTTTTCATCACAGTTTGCATTCCTTTTGGAACAGTAGTAACAGCCCATTTATAAACCTCACGTCCATTTTGTACAAGGTTACCACTATTATTTAAGTCTTCACCATTTATACGTGTCGAAAGGTTTGTACTATATAAATTTTTTCCGCCTTCTCCTTCCGAATATAAATGTGAAGAAATAAAACTTGGTTGTTGTTCATCGTATTCTACAAGAACTGCTCCTCCACCATCTCCAAATAAAATACAAGTGGCCCGATCTTCATAGTCCATAATTTTAGATAAAGTATCAGCTCCAATAACAAGAATTTTCTTGTTTAAACCAGATGTTACTAATCCATTAGCTACATGCAACCCATAAGTAAATCCTGCACAAGCAGCATTTAAATCAATAGCTCCAGTATTCTTAATTCCTAGCTTTGCTTGGACTAAAGACGCTACACTTGGAGTGTTGAAATCTGGTGTAAAGGTACAGACAATAATCATATCAACGTCTTCGACAGATTTATCATACCGTTCCATTAAATCCTGTACAGCTTTATAACTTATATCACTAGTAAACTCTTCTTCATGTGCAATTCTTCGTTCTTTAATACCAGTACGTTTAACAATCCATTCATCATTGGTTTCAACCATTTTTTCTAAGTCTTTATTTGTTAACCTTTTTTCTGGAACATACGAACCTATTGCAGTAATACGTGCTTTGGATTTGAACATAGAATAACCACCTCGTGTTATGATTCGCATCATTTTTATACTTGATATTAATAGTTGGTACTAATTATAAAGCAAAAAAAATCTTATGCAACTAACCGTTCCCTTTAATTCCATAAGAAAAAGAGCTGAACGACAAAGAACGATCGCAATTGATAATATAAGAAGACTCTGCTCCTAAATAGTAAGGTATATCGTAGCCAGAACATCCTGTTAAAACATACTCATCTTGGTTGTTCTCATTCTTAATCACTTCGATAGTTTTGCACTGATGTGTTTAATTGAATTACCTCCATATTCGTCTCTTGTCGTGTCACTCGTCGCTCCCAGCGTTTCTGCATTAAATGTTATATCACTAATAATCGCGTCTCCTTCTTTAGTATAGAAAACTGCCCGTTCTTATAGAGAACTTAACAAGGCTTAAAGAATTTATTCAAAATGTAAGTAAAGAGGAAGAGGATTATCCTTAAAGTTAAAATCATCACAATTAAAACAAAAATCCCTTCCATAAACTCTTTATTCCACACCCTTTCTTACCTATATAACGTGATAAATAACTGTAAGTTTCAAGCATTTTTGATATACTCAACTGCCTCAATGGATTAAATGAGTTATGATGACCATATATCCATCTCCCGCCCCTTTAATTGAAAAAGGAAAAATCCTGTTGTATGTCCAACAGGATTTCCATCAATATTTATTCGAAATTCACAATTACACGATTCTCTTTTATTTTGATTGCATGCATATAGGAATCTTTGTATAAACGTCACGAATTCATTTTCAGTGTTTTTGTTTGTAATAGGTTACCGCGAGCGCAAGTGCCAGCACTGTACCTTTGACGATATCCATCGCATAATAGGGCACAGACATCATGATCAGCCCATTTTGAAGGATTCCGATAAGAACTGCACCAACAAATGTTCCAAAGGCATTTGGTTTTCCCGCTCCTAAAACGGAGGAACCAATGAAGGCTGCTGCAACAGCATCCATTAAATAGGGGGATCCTGAATTGATTTCTGATGTCATGACCCTTGAAGCAAGGACAATTCCCCCAATTGCCGCAAGTAGTGCTGAAAGCAGATAGGCAAGCACTTTGTATTTATTTACCGATATCCCGGAAAGTCTCGCCGCTTCCTTATTTCCCCCAATAATGTACATATAGCGACCATGCTTCATATAAGTCAAAAAGATATGGGTCGTTATCACAATGATTGCCATGATCAATATGATCCATGGTACCTGCCCAATTTTCGCGAAAAGCGGGCTGATTAGTCCAGTTGCAAATGTTCCATCGGGCATGACCATATTTTGCGAAACCGTCGCCCCTTTTGTATAGGTAAGGGCAATGCCCTGGATAATGAACATAGTAGCCAATGTCATCAGCATATCAGGGATTCTCAATTTAACGATCATGAATGAATTCAAGGCCCCTACGACAATTGAAGCACCGATTGCGGCTAAAATGGCAATCAATGTATCCTGAGACAACCAGACGAACATTGATATAACGATAGCATTTGCCAATGATGCGACAGAACCGACGGAAAGGTCGAAGCCATCCACCGTTAAGGATATCGTAATACCGATCGCAATGATGGTAACGATTGATATGGAACGTAGAATGTTAATCAGGTTATTAGTTTGAATGAAAGATGGATTGGACAGGGTAAAGATTCCAATCAAAATGATGATTGTCAATATTGTGCCGTATTTATAGAAAAAGTCGAACAAGTCCACTTTTTTCTTTGCCTTCGCTGTCTGTGTAACAGGAATGGGTGCGCTCATCCTATTTTCCTCCTGTAGAATAGAATAATAGTTCTTCTTCGCTGGTTTTGCTCGTTTCTAATTCGATGACAGTGCTCCCGTCATATAACACATATGTCCGATTGGTAATGCCCATGATTTCGGAAAGTTCGGATGATGCATATATGA
The DNA here is from genome assembly GCF_918698115.1 of Peribacillus sp. Bi96. Classification (GTDB taxonomy): domain Bacteria; phylum Bacillota; class Bacilli; order Bacillales; family DSM-1321; genus Peribacillus. The sequence goes on along the minus strand of NZ_CAKKLV010000020.1, from coordinate 95,033 downwards.
TGACTTTCCCATTTCTCGCAAGCTGTGAAATCAATTCGAATATATCCTTCTTAGCTCCAACATCGACCCCTTTTGTGGGTTCATCGAATATATATACATCCGCATCGGCTAATAGCCACTTTCCAATGGCAACTTTTTGCTGGTTACCACCTGAAAGGTTTTCGACTCTCACTTCCCCTGAAGGAGTTTTAATGCCGAGGCTCGCAATCAGTTCTTTCGCTTTTTCTTTTTCGGCCTTACGATCCACGAAGCTGAATGACTTGCAGAATTTGCCGATACTGGCTGCAGTCAAGTTTGCCGTGACCGTTTCCTGAACAAGGACCCCTTCTTTCCTGCGTTCCTCCGGTACTAGTGCTAGTCCGCTTTTCACTGCATGATGCGGCGATTTCAAAGTAAGTTTTCGGCCATTCAGGACGACTTCACCCGCTGTGATCGAAGTATGACCGAAAAGGGCTTTACACAGCTCCGTTTTCCCAGCCCCGACCAGCCCTGCCAAGCCGATTATCTCGCCTGCCTTTAGATGAAGGCTAACATTTTTAACTTTCGCTGCATCTGACAATCCCTTCACTTCCAGTACAACCTGTCCAATCGAAGAATTCACTTCAGGGAACTGCTCATCCATGGTTTTCCCGAGCATACTCTCGACCACTTCGGTTCGGGTGATTTCCTCCATTTTTCGACAAGTGACACGCTCTCCATTTCTCATGATCGTAATTTCCTCACAGATTTCAAATATCTCAGGGAGACGATGGGAAATGAAAATGATTCCCACATCTTTTTGCTTTAATTCATTTACAATTCGAAAAAGTTCTGTCGTCTCCGTATGACTTAACGGAGCAGTTGGTTCATCGAGAATCAAGAATTTGCATTCTGTCGAAACGGCCCGCGCTATCAGGACCATCTGTTTTTCAGCCAAGGTAAGGTCTCTTACCAGCTTTTTCGAAGAGACACGAATTTTCATATCATCAAGAATATAAGAGGCTTTGTTGTGCAGCTCTTTCCAATGGACCATCTGTTTTTTGCCCATGTTTTGGACCATATCATTCAGCATTACATTTTCCCCAACCGTTAAATTAGGGATCAGTGCGGTATCTACTTCCTGATGCACAATTTGAATGCCTTGTTCCTGCGCCTTCTTTGGCGAACGGATATCCTGCTTCATCCCATTCAAAAAAATATCACCTGAATAATGAACATGAGCTCCTGATAAAACTTTCATTAACGTCGATTTCCCTGCTCCGTTTGCACCGACCAATGCATGTGCTGTACCTGATTGTACAGAAAAATCAACTTCACTTAGCGCCTTTACTCCCGGAAACTCAATCGAGATCTTCTTCATTTCTAGTTGTGTGCCCATGTCCATCCCCCCTATTGAACAGACACTCCCTTCTACTGAAAGAGAGTGCCTCTTTTTACTTTTTATAATGGTCTTTCAAAACTTTCATCCAATCCTCTTCAAATTCCGCTGATACACCCCAGCCATCGACAATACCAGATAGATTGGACATGTTTACCGCTTCTTTTGAAGCTTGGATTTGCTTTTGTGAAATTAGTGAAGCCTTTAAGTCATATGTTTGCGGCGTTTCTTCTCCCGCTAATTTTTTTGCCAATAACCTCATATTCACTGCACCGATCAATTTGGGATCGACTGCTGCCGTGTAGGCCCATGAGCTCTCAGCTGATTGGATTTCCTGAAGATCTGCATTTGATACATCAATTCCATATATCTTCACTTCATCCCGGCCTGCTTCTTTAATAGCCCGAGCCGCTCCGATAGCAAAGGCATCCCATGTTGCAAATATTGCATCCAATTTTCCTTTAGGGTATTTATTCAGCATTGCAGCTACTGCATTCTGTGTCTGAACGGAAGTATCAGCTGATGCCACTCCGAATCTTTCGACTTCTTTAATCCCAGGATTTTCTTTTAATTTTTCCTGATAGACTGCGTTTCGTCTTACCATTGGAGGGAAACCATCCACCCAAAGATAGGCAATTGAAGCTTTACCTTTTTGTTCTTCTATCAATTTATCAAAAGCGAGTGTTGCCAGTGCTTCATCATCCTGTGATGTTAATGTCACACCGTCTATTTTGGATAGATCACTAATAGAATCGAAGGTGACAACGCTTTTACCTGCATCAACCAACTTTTGAACGTCATTCACTGTCGCTGCATCATCCCCATGGGAGATGATATAGCCGTCATAATCTTCCTCCAAAGCCTGGGCGATGGCATCATGGAATTTAGCCGTATCTCCATTGGCTGTATATGTATCCACTTGAAATCCTAAATCTTCTCCTTCTTCCTTCGCTCCAGCTAAGTATTGAGCCGTATGATCATCTCCGCCAATTTTACGGATCACTTTGATTTTGGCTCCTTCCCCTTCAGCAAATCTTTCCGGTACATTTTCAAATGATACCTTTTCTTCTTTCTTCGCTTCTGTAGAACTCTGCCCTGTTGAGCACCCCGTTAATAGCAAAGCTGAAGCGATGGCTGAAACGAATACCCCTTTTATAGACCTTCTCATCTTGTTTCCCCCTAAAATATCTTATTATTCGCATCAATCTAGTTGGTGTAAATCCTAAAATAAAAACCTCTCTAGTATAGAGAGGTTTAATCAGCTGATTTGCAGACTTGTCCCTCTCTTATCTGTCAAAACATTTCTGTTTTGCAGGATTTAGCACCAATTCCTAATGGAACGGTTGCTGGGCATCTTAGGGCCAGTCCCTCCGCCACTCTTGATAAGAGAATATATTGTGATACGTTTTTTGTAATTATCACTTTATCGGGATATAGTCATAAAGTCAATAGATTTTTGAATATTTGAAATGTTTCTGTTTATTTTTTATTTTCTTTGCAGTTGGGCTAGACGTTTTTTCTCAATTTTTTCAAGTCTCTCCAACTGACGTAACTTCACTTCATACAAAGTGATCGGGTCACGGTAAACTTCCGGATTTTCTTTCATATGCTCCAATGCTGCCTGGTAGTCTTTAATTTCAGTCTGCGTTTGTTCAATTGTTTTTTGAAGTAAGGCAAATGAACTGCGATAGAAAAGTGAAATGTCACGATCCAGGGATTTTTCAAACAACCCGAATTGGGTAAGGAAACGTTCCGTGATCATCTCAGCAACATCCAGGTAATCTTCACTTTCCAGGTATTTCTTATAACGATTGTACATATTGGCTTTATTTTGCGGTATCGCCCCAAACAGCTTTCCTGCTCCTTTAAGCAGCAATTGTGATGGAGTCCTGCGCATAAGGATATTAACGTCATCGATGCGGATACTGCTTGTCATCCGATCGGCATCACGACGCCAATCATCCAATACTCTGAAGTCACCTGCAAGCGTAATTCGTTCTTCTTTGTATAATTCATTGAAACCAGCACTCATCTCATCCATAAATTGTTGGCTTTGTGTGAATTCCATTTGGGAACTGGCAATCCAATCTTGAAGAGAACGGTAATACTGCGGCATGATTTTATCAGATATGAATGCTTGGATCCGATCATTCATTTCCTGGTTTAACTGTATATGGACCTGACTGAAATCACTGCTCTCCGTTAACGATTTAGAACAATCCCTCAGTAATTCAGGAATTTTGGAATAAAGTTGATTTTTCACTTCATCTTTAAGCGAACGATATGACCTTATGATATTCTCACTTTTTTCTTTTTCCAAATCAGCCAGTTGATTGACCGCTCCATTCAGTTTGATTTCCATCTGTTCATTCCAAGAAATGGAGTGCTCACATTTACGCTCATTAGCTGCCCGTTTTTCTAACAGGTTAGATAACGTTTTACGGATGAAAGCAAGGATTTTTTCAGACCTTTTTTCTTTCCAATTATCATCTTGATAATTCGATTGAAGGAAAACTGAAAGGTCCTTCAATTGCTGCTTGCTGTCATAAAGTTTGGAGAAAGCGAATACTTTCGCATTTGGGAAGTATGCATTCACTTTATCCCACGTTTCGTCTTCCATTCTAACTGCGACTTGATCACTGTATATCGTATCCATTTTATTTAATAAGAAATGAATCGGAAGTTTCGGGGCCATCATTTGAATTTCCAATAACAGGTCCCGTTCACTTCCGGTGAATGGCGCCCGGGCATCAAGAACGAACATCAGGCCATCACTGCCATGCAAATAGCTTTGGAAGTCGGATTCTACGCTTATTTCCCCATTGAACCCCGGTGTATCCAATAATCGCAGACGATTATTTCTCAGGTAGTCACTGATAAGGGTAACATCGACAATCGTCCCGCGCTGACGGCGTGTTTCATCCAATTCAGTTAACTCCATGACAGCTTTGCGATCTGTATCGGTAATTTCGAGGATTTCCAAGTCATCCCCGTCTTTGACACTCACTAGGGACGAATGATCTTCGGCAGCAATACTTTCACCAACAATTGACTGAATAAAGGATGTCTTGCCATTTCCTGTACTTCCCACAAGTAGAAGATTGAAATTTCCGGTATCCTTAAGCCCCTCGACCATCCAATTAAGCTTATTGCCAACCCTTAAATCATTCTCATCAGCCCACTGGATAATGGAATTGAATAATTTTTCCCCCGCTTCCAGTCCGCCTCCCAATTTAGGGGATTTCACTAACAGACTTTCTGCATCCTGAATGACCAGCGCATTGATCGTATCCGGGAAGATTTCATTCCAGGACAACGCGGATGCCGCTGCAAACAGCGATAGCTCCCCATCTGCGATTTTCAGCCAGTTTTCCAGCAATCTTGGCACGACAGGACTTAAATCTTTGATTAGGTGCGTTCCTTCAAGCAGACCTGCATAAGCATCCCGGTAATAGACGGATAGCTCATCCCATACATCTGCGGTGTTTAATTCGATGGTATCTATCAAGTTATTAATCACTCTTAGCCATTCGAAATAAGAATCCGTATATTTATAATTTTTCCAAAGGGCAACCGTCACCTTTTCGAAACGCCCCTGGTCGAGTGTGTATAGCGAGCCTAGGACCGTTGAAAAATAATCCGGATCCATCGATTGGGCAACACCCTGCTGGATATACGTTTTCAGCACATCGAACCATCCCATTGATTCTGTACGGATACTTTCATTCGCCGCCAATACCACCGCACTGTTCCAATCCTTTTGTTCTTCAAAAAAGGCGCGTGCAATTTCCGTGACATTCGGGTAGTCCGGTTGAAACTCGACTGCTTCTTTCACCACTTTGGAAGCCAGATCATTTCTGGATTCTACTATGTACAGTGAAAACAGTTGCAAAAGAACTTCTGTTTTCAAGACCGTTTCACTCGTATCGACGGATTTATAGATATCCTCTGCGGTTGAATACATTTCCAGTTCAAAATAAGCATCAGCGATGTTTTTCTTTGCCCATGAACCAAGTTCCCCTTCTATGTTTTCCCATTTAAAAATGGCTGCTTCATAGTCGTGGTGCTGAAAATATACTTCCCCCTGAGCAAATCGAATTGCCGTTAAATCTGCTCTTTCCTTTTTTTGTTCCACGAGAAACATTTCACCCAAAGCTTGAATGGGGTGCTTCCTGGAATCCTCAATCATCGTTTCATAATATTTTTTTCCGATCAGACGTTCGTCCATCTTTATTCCCCCGATATATTTCATATTTTCAATTAAAGGATAATCACTGATTTGATAAGCCTTCTAAAAGACCTTACATCCAATTTATAGCTTCCTTTAGTTAAGAAAATTATTTATAAAACCTTAAAATATTATTTTAACAAAACAATATGGTAACAACATGTCAACACTCTTACAATTTTAAAACAGAAACAAATAGAAATGTAATGTTTTTAATAAACCGATACAGAGATGTCATTTCCATATTCGAGAAAATATGTTTTTTCTGCTTTTATCCATATCAGATAGAGGTGAGCGAACCATTCTTTCCCCCTCTAAATTCCCAGAAGCCAGCCCGTTAACTATCTACTTCGTCCATTACTAAATCCCCATTTTTGCGTTCATAGAAAAAAGCAGTACCCTCATTCAAAGAAGGTAACTGCTCTCTGATAAGCTCCGAACAGTCGTTGTCCTTTGACAAATTAGGATTATACCCCTGTACGCTTACGTTGGTTATTCGGCTTTTTGGTCAACTGGCTTTTAAGTTGTTTCGTTTTCTTCACAACGCCCGTTTCCAATTTATCTTTACTTGATCCCGCTTGCTTTTGAGCCAGTTTTTGTTTGACTGCATCCGCCAGGCTTAACTTTTTATTTTCAGACATACTGTTATCTCCTTTAGTGTTCTGCCTTCTATTATAATATAGTTGCGGTTAGAAAGATAATAGGGAGTTATATCCGATTCCCATTCAAAAAACACCCTGGATAAAGGAAGTTTCGTCAACAGGGGACTAATTTCCTGCTCTTTAAAAAGGAATAATAATAAATTATATTGACTAACCGTCATTCTGATTGTAATAATCGTTGGTTTCATTCTTTCATGGGTCTGAATCAAATTTTAAAAGTATCGGTACTATTCCTTGTGATGGCTTTTCCATTAACGATTGTCCTGACATTCCTCAGCCGTCGATTCAGCCCCCCAAAAAAGGTATACCGGAGTGCAATGACCTTTACAGGAGTATTTTGCTTTGATAGGTGGCCTGAATGCATTCGGCTTACGTTTAGAACCCTTGCAAGCAATGAGTGATGCACTTCCCTTTTCTGCCTATGGTATGGAATGGATCATCCATGCACTCGCAGGCACTGCATTTGGCCTTCTGTCCAGTCAAATCGGACAAACAGCTCCTGCAGAGGAGTTGGAAATCGAAACCTGATGATAATGAAGTGAGCAGATGATTTTACAGATCATCTGCTTACTTTTTGCATGTCCTGCATTGCTTTATTTTGGAAAACACCTTCCACTTTTTGTTATGATGTGGTTAAAGGAGATGAGAAGTAATATGTCTAAGCAAACCCGTATTGGTAAAACAGATTTGTATGTAAATCCGATTGGCCTTGGCACGAATGCCATTGGCGGACATAATCTATTCCCTAATCTAAGCGAGGATACAGGAAGAAATGTTTTAAGAACGGCATTGGAACAGGGAATTAACTTTTGGGATACAGCTTTCATTTACGGTCCTGAGCGTTCCGAAGAACTTATCGGTGAAATCCTAAAAGAGACCGGCAAACGTGAGGATATAATCCTTGCCACTAAAGGAGCCCATAAATTCGTTGATGGCAATATCGTCTTTGATAACTCTCCCGCTTTTTTGAAAGACGCAGTGGACTCAAGTCTAAGAAGACTTCAAACCGATTACATCGATTTATTCTACATCCATTTCCCTGATGAAGATACACCAAAGGATGAAGCGGTAGGTGCCTTAAAGGAATTGAAAGATGCAGGTAAAATCAAGTCAATCGGTGTTTCCAACTTTTCATTCGAGCAATTAAAAGAAGCAAATAAAGACGGCTATGTCGATGTCCTGCAATCTGAATACAATTTATTCAAACGAGGGGCGGAACAAGACTTACTGCCATATACGGCCGAAAATAACATCTCCTTCATTCCCTATTTTCCCCTTGCTTCAGGCCTGCTTGGCGGCAAATATAATCAAGAGTCCACATTCGAGGACGGACGTGCAAAAAGTCCGCTTTTCCAAGGACAGGCCTTCGTAAGCAACCTGCAAAAAGTGGAAGAAGTAAGAGCGATCGCCAACAGGAAGAATGCCGATGTCGCCGATGTGGTGCTAGCTTGGTACTTAACTCGACACTCGATAGATGTCCTGATTCCCGGAGCGAAAAAGCCAGAACAAGTCACACGCAACTTTAAAGCATTGGATGTCCACCTAACCATGGATGAAATCGCTGAAATCAGCGCCATTTTCGCTTAAAAGTAGATAGGGAAAGGCTGTTCAGCTCAAGTTGAACAGCTTTTTCCTTTTTTTCTATGTCATCCTGAACCTTTTTTAAAATGTGCTAACCCAAAGGCTATTAACATTAAAGTCTTCCTTTGGTACTTTGCTTACGTTCTTCAACTTTGATATATTTAGTGAATATTCCATCAATTAGGAAAGAGGCTGCCTCATGAAAAAATCCACTATCATCTTATTTCTAATATTGGCCAATTTGTTCTGGGCCGGTAATTACATTTTCGGAAAATACGTTGTGACCGAGCTTTCCCCGATTCAACTAACATTCATCCGATGGCTAATTGCCGTTTTCTTATTATTCCCTCTAGCACAATGGATTGAGAAACCACAATGGAGGAGTGTATGGAAAGCCTGGAAATTACTATTAGTCATGGGTGTACTCGGTATCATTTGTTATAATTTTTTCCTTTATTGGGCTTTGACCTATACAACTTCCATGAATGCAGCTCTTGTCAATTCCATTAACCCTGCTTTAATTGTACTTTTTTCCGCCTTACTGTTAAAGGAGAAAATTACATCCTATCATGCACTCGGCCTTATCATTTCTTTAATCGGCGTTTTATTGGTGTTAACGAAGGGCCATCTTCTGGAAATTTTTCAGCTCACTTATAATAAAGGCGACCTATTGATGATCCTGGCGATTCTCGTTTGGACCTTCTATTCGATAATCGGCAAAAAATTGAAAAGCATTCCGATCATTTCAGCCACAGCCGTTTCTGTATTTCTCGGATTGATTCTCGTCACTCCATTTGCCATTGGCTCGGGACTGAGCTTTGATTTAAGCAGTCAAGCGATCATAGGTCTCTTATATATTGGAATCTTCCCGTCCGTCGGTTCCTTTATTTTCTGGAATATTTCCCTTCGTCACATCAATGCAAGCCAGGCTGGCATTTTTCTGAATTTGATTGCTGTCTTTACCGCCATTCTAAGTTTAATTCTAGGTCAATCGATTACCATTGTCCAAATCCTGGGCGGTCTCCTTGTCTTCACTGGCGTCTATCTGACAAGTAAAAAGAAAAAGGAATATCCTGCAGTCACGAAGACCATGAAAAAAATGTCCTGAAATCTATCACCGAGGGCTTTCTTGTCTTTTCCCCTTGTCTATGCAGCATGATTTACGTTATCCTTTAAAGAAGAAAATCTGAATGTAAAGGTGTGCTTTAGTTGAGGATCAATAAATATATCAGTGAATCCGGAATTACCTCGAGACGAGGCGCCGATAAATGGATAGCCGAGGGCCGTGTGACGATTAATGGCACTGTAGCTGAGCTTGGCAGTCAAGCTGAACCCGGCGATGATGTTCGTGTAGATGGCAAGCCGATAAAAGTGGAACAGCAAAATGTATATATTGCCCTGAATAAACCAATCGGGATCACTAGTACGACGGAAAAACATATTAAAGGAAATATTGTTGATTTTGTAAATCATCCGCTCCGCATTTTTCATATCGGCCGGCTGGACAAAGACTCAAGCGGTCTGATTTTGCTTACTAATGATGGTGATATCGTAAATGAAATCCTTCGCGCAGAGAACAAGCATGAAAAGGAATATATCGTAACAGTGGATAAGCCTCTTACCGCCTCTTTCATTCAAGACATGTCAACCGGCGTGGAGATTCTGGATACGAAAACACTTCCTTGCAAGGTTAAGCAGCTGAACAAATATACTTTTAACATCACTTTGATGCAAGGTCTGAACAGACAAATTCGCCGTATGTGCTCCGCGCTAGGTTATGAAGTCCGTGATTTGCATCGAATCCGGATCATGAACATCCATTTGGACGGACTGGCACTCGGACAATGGCGCGATCTTACCAAGGATGAATTGACCGAACTATTTACGGAATTGAATTATCCCCCTAGGCAGAGATGATTAATGAGATGCCCCCTATATAGGGGGCATCTTTTTTGCGATCATTATGCCTTTACTCGTGAATTTCGCGTTTTTACTCGTGAATAAGCTCAAACCCCGCCATTTTGCCTATTTGGTTACGCCTCTTTTATAAAACCCTCTTCATTTTCATCATTTTGCCGATAGTTTGCGAATCCTACCAACCATTTCTGCTTTATTTCAGCCGAATATTGCCTTTACTCGTGAGTTTTGATCATTTACTCGTGAATTTCGTTGATTTACTCGTGAGTTTCGCGTTTTTACTCGTGAGTAAGCTCAAACCCCTTCATTTTGCTTATTTGGTTACGTTTTTTATAAAACCCTCTTCATTTTCATCATTTTGCCGATAGTTTACGGATCCTACCAACCATTTCCGCTTTATTTCAGCCGAATATTGCCTTTACTCGTAAGTTTTGATCATTTACTCGTGAATTTCGTTGATTTACTCGTGAGTTCCACCACTTTACTCGTGAGTTTTGCACTTTTACTCGTGAATAAGCTCAAACCCCCTCCTTTTGCTTATTTGGTTACGCTTTTTTTATAAAACCCTCTTCATTTTCATAATTTTTCTGATAGTTTGCGGATCCTACCAACCATTTCCGCTTTATTTCAGCCGAATATTGCCTTTACTCGTGAGTTTTGATCATTTACTCGTGAATTTCACCACTTTACTCGTGAGTTTCGCGTTTTTACTCGTGAATTCCACCACTTTACTCGTGAGTTTCGCGTTTTTACTCGTGAGTAAGCTCAAACCCCTTCATTTTGCTTATTTGGTTACGCTTTTTTATAAAACCCTCTTCATTTTCATCATTTTGCCGATAGTTTGCGGATCCTACCAACCATTTCCGCTTTATTTCAGCCGAATATTGCCTTTACTCGTGAGTTTTGATCATTTACTCGTGAATTTCGTTGATTTACTCGTGAGTTTCACCACTTTACTCGTGAATTTTGCACTTTTACTCGTGAATAAGCTCAAACCCCTTCATTTTGCTTATTTGGTTACGCTTTTTTTATAAAACCCTCTTCATTTTCATTATTTTCCCGATAGTTTGCGGATCCTACCAACCATTTCCGCTTTATTTCAGCCGAATATTGCCTTTACTCGTGAGTTTTGATCATTTACTCGTGAATTTCGTTGATTTACTCGTGAGTTTCACCACTTTACTCGTGAATTTCACGATTTCATGTGTAAGTACTAAAAATAAAAAGCAACCTTCAATAGGCTGCTCGTTATCGGCTATATTATACCCACCATAAGTCAGTCGGGCTTTCGTTGATGAGGACTGTTTTTAAATTGGTTACTGCACGTAGGAATCCTTCTTCAACTGACATCAGCGGATCTTCGTGTTCGATACTGACGACGTAATCATAACCGTATGTGCGAAGGGCGCTCATGATGTCGGACCACTCTTGCAGGCTGTGGCCGCATCCTACTGAGCGAAAGTTCCAGGCACGGCTTTGGATATTTCCATATGGCTGCATGTCGGTCAATCCATACATATTGATGTTATCCTGGTCCAGATATGTGTCTTTAGCATGGAAGTGGTAGATTGCTCCCGCTTTCCCTAGAATCTTGATGGCTCCGACCGGCTCGATTCCCTGCCACCAAAGATGGCTTGGATCAAGGTTAGCACCTATTGCATCCGATGTAGCTTCCCGCAGTTTCAGCAAGGTGTAAGGTGTGTGAACGAGAAAGCCCCCGTGCAGTTCAAGTCCAATTTTTATATTGTGTGCATCAGCAGTGGCCGCTACGTTTTTCCAATAAGGAATCAATTTTTCCTCCCATTGCCATTTAAGCACTTCTGTATACTCATTCGGCCATGGGGCGACAGGCCAATTTGGATATTTAGCTCCTTCGTGATCACCAGCTGTACCGGAAAAGGTATTGACGACCGGGACCTTCAGTAAGGATGCAAGCTTGATTGTTTTAATGAGTGTTTCGTCACTTTCTTTAGCGAATGCTTCATCTGGAGAGATTGGATTGCCATGGCAACTGAATGCACTGATCGTCAATCCTCTTGATTCAACGGATTCCAAGTATTTTTGGCGTTTTTCTTCGCTTTCCAGCAGTTCATCGAGTGGACAGTGAATATTGCCTGGATACCCGCCTGTACCGATTTCAACTGTTTTTAAACCAGAATCAGCCACATAATCAAGCATATCCTCGAACGATTTTTGAGCGAATAGCACTGTAAATATCCCTAATTTCACAAGCCCCACCTCACCTTTTCTTTTCTTTAATTTATACTCATGACCTTCCCACTTGCAGAGCTTTGATAAATGGCTTCGATTATTTTCGAAACTTTCATGGCCTCCGATGGTTTTACTAATGGTTCTGCCAACCCTAGGCAGCTATTAATAAAGTTCTCTGCTTGTTGCAGGTCTGGTGTATCCTCCCCTGGCATCCATACTGCCTCACTATTTAAAAGCATGCCGTGCTTAGCCTGATTCAAGACTAATGGGAACACATCAAGTCCGCCCTGCGTTCCGGATAAACTCAAAACCGTTGCTTCTTCACGGATATTCGCGGCCCAGGATGTTTCGAATAATAAAGAGGCTCCATTGGCAAATTTGATATATGCGGTGGCATGATCATCCACTTCAAATACCGAGGCATCGAAATTACCCCATAGATTGACCTGATCGACACCCTTACTGACATAATTATATGTCGAACCTACGATTTCAATCGGTTCTGGATCATCCATCAGCCATAAAGCCAAATCAAGCAAATGGCAGCCGTAATCGATTACGCTTCCCCCGCCTTGCAATTCCTTACTTGTAAACACTCCCCATCCAGGGACTTTTCGGCGTCTGATTGCCTGTACACGCGCTACATAAGGCTCACCGATTTCACCGGCCTGAATCATTTTCTTTGCAGCCTGTGCTTCCTTCATGAAGCGGTAATGATACGCAGTCGATAGCACTTTACCCGATAGGTTTGCAGCCTCGGTAATTGCCTTACATTCCTCGGTTGTAATGGCCATTGGCTTTTCGCATAGCACATGTACACCCGCTTGAAGCGCAGCAATGGAAATCTCCGCATGGAACTTGTTTGGCGTTGCAATCGTAACAGCATCCACTTCAGCAAACATCTCTTCATAATTGGTGAAAACCTTCTCGATATGAAATTCACGTGCAACTTCTCTTGCCTTCAGTTCATCTATATCCTGGATGGCGTATAAAACAACCTTATCTTGAAATTTTTGAAAAGCTGGAATATGCCTTTTTTGGGCAATTCCGCCAGCACCGATAATACCCATTTTTATTTTGTACATGATGATTATTAACCCCTTTATAAGCGGATGATTTTTCGGGATGCATTTGATTCCATCGCGCCAAGAATGACTTTTAATGATTTTAATCCTTCAACTCCTGAGACAAGAGGCTCCTCATTGTCCAACACACATTTTACAAAGTGGCTGATCACTTCGGAGTCATGCTGTCCATCAGAGTCATTTGTCTGGATGCTTCCTAATTGGATGGTTTCTGTCTTTCCATTATCATGATGGACGATTAGAGAGTATGTTGGATCGTCTTCAAGGCGCAATACGGCTTTTTCCGCATAAATGACCGTCGCATTGTCTTCTTTTGCATAAGACCAGCTGGCGGTAAGAGTACCAATGATACCGCTCTCCGTTCGGAGGATACAGGCTGCACTATCATCAACGTCTGTATTTTTCTTGGCAGTCGTTTCCACAAAGGCTCCCACTTCAACAAATTCCTCTCCAAGGATATACCTTAACAAATCAGCTTTATGAACGCCTAAATCGCCCATTGCACCAATGACTGCCTGATCCTTTTTAAAAAACCAGCTTTCCCGTCCGTCTATGCTCCAGGTTTCTGGTCCGGAATGTCCAAACGCCGTCCGGAAGCTATAGATCTTTCCTAGCTCCCCACTCTCAATAAGCTGTTTCGCTTTTTGATGTGAGGGAACAAAACGCTGATTATGACCTATCATCAAGATTTTGCCGCTTTTCACTGCGGCTTCATTCATTTTTTCAGCGTCATCTAAAGAAGTAGCCATTGGTTTTTCACAAAGTACGTGCTTACCTGCTTCCAAGGCCGCAATTGTGATGCGTGCATGCAAGTAATTCGGTGTACATACACTGATCGCTTCAATCTCCTCATTCTTCAAAAGTTCTATATAATCAGTATATGCTTGCGCTCCATACCTTTGTGCTGCTGCATTCGCCCGGTCTGGCACAATATCACATACAGCAATGATCTCTGTTTCCTGATGTGCATCATACTCCGGAAAATGCCTATTTTTTGCAATGCTACCGCATCCAATGACTCCTACCTTCACTTTGCCCATTCTGCTCTCTCCTTCACTTCAGCTCTTTACCTGAGATGGATTCCAACGGTTCGGCTTTCCCATAGTTCGTCGTTACCATTCCGAATTTCGGCTTGACCCAATCAACGGCATTCTTGATTACCCGTTGTATCTCCGGATTATGGTAAGTAGGATATGTTTCATGACCGGGACGGAAATAGAAAATCCTTCCTTTTCCTCGTTGATACGTGCAACCGCTTCTGAATATCTCCCCGCCTTCAAACCAACTGACGAATAATAATTGATCTGGTGCAGGGATATCGAAATGTTCCCCGTACATCTCTTCCTTTTCAAGCTCTATATATTCTCCAATACCTTCAACGATCGGGTGACTGGGATCGACAACCCAGAGCCGTTCCTTTTCATCCGCCACCCGCCATTTTAAATCACAAGTCGTGCCCATTAATTGTTTGAAGATTTTTGAGAAATGACCAGAATGGAGGACGATGAGACCCATTCCCTCGAGTACTCGCTTGTGAACCCTTGTAACGATTTCATCCTGAACTTCATCATGTGCCACATGACCCCACCAAAGAAGTACATCGGTTTCTTTCAGTACTTCTTCCGTCAGCCCATGCTCTTCTTCGTCGAGAGTGGCCGTCTTCACCACAACCTTTTCACTTTGTAAAAAGCCGGCAATGGCCACATGGATTCCTTCTGGATATAATTCGGCAACCTCAGGTTTTTTTTTCTCGTGGCGAAACTCATTCCATACTAGAACCCTCATGAACAATCTCCTCCATATTAAGTTGTAGGCTACTTGCTCTGTATATTTAACTAATCCCTCTTTATCCTAAACGCAAACGTTTGCGTTAGGAATGATCAAATTCCAGTCGTTTATAAGAACATACTTAATGACTTCATAAAAGTATGAATGTTTAAAAAGAATAGTGATAATCTTTATTGTAAATTTATGTTAGCAAAAATCAAGCTTTAATTAGTAAAACATTTCTACAATTTTCATTTAATTTCCTTTTTAGCAGCAAAATGCGACTCCCGCTTGATGATTTTGGTAGGGATCATAATGCTTTTTTCCATCATTTCGGGATTTGCAATTAAATCGAATACGCATTTTGCAGCCTCATATCCTAACTGATACGTGTGGATATCAACGGTTGTCAGCGGCGTACTTAAGAACTCTATGAATTCTGAATGATTAAAACAGACGACGCTTATTTGCTGTGGTACTTTCAGGTTCTTTTCCGCTAACACTCCGAGCAAAAGAACACCCAATAATAGATCCATAACCAAAAAAGCGGTCGGGGCCTCCCTTAATTCCAGCAAATCGTCAATGGCCTTTATTCCATCTGTTCGATTTAAAGGGATTAATTTGATATATTCCTGAGGCACCTCTAACCCGGCCTGTTCCATCGCTTGTTGAAACCCCGTCAAGCGGTCAGAAATCACCTCAAACTCAGGACTGCCTCCTAAAAAGGCGATTCGCTGATGTCCAAGACTGATTACAAACTCCGATAATTCCCTGGCGGCTTGAACATTATCATTATCTATGAATGTGATGCCGCTCATGTTCGTACTTGGCTTCCCTATCAAAACAAATGGAAAGCCGTGCTTTAATAAATACGGCACCACTTTATCGTCCTTTTTCGAGTACAAAACAATCATTCCGTCCACTCTTCTGCCCTGGACCATTTTCACTACATCCTCAAAGATGGCATCCTCCGTTTCACCGGTTGTCAGAGAAAGACTGTACCCCTCTTTATTGCAAAAATCCCCGATGCCTCGGATCACTTCTGGAAAAAAGGGATTGTAAAGCGATTCCCTTGCTGAACTTTTCATGACGATTCCAATGGCCTTAGTGGATTTCGTGACTAAATTCCGGGCATTTTCGTTCATATGATAGCCCATTTCCTTCAATACCTTGCGAACCTTACGCTTTGTCTTTTCACTGATTGTCGGGCTGTTATGGATTACACGCGATACCGTTGATGGAGCGACATTCGCTTTTTTGGCAACGTCCTTTATTGTAACAGACATATTCATCACCCTCTTTAACCGCACATGGTTTAATATTCCCTATATTTAAATAGTTATTTAACGGCTCCATCTGCAATTCCTTTGATAATTTGCCTTTGAGCAAAAAAATACGCAATGATGACTGGAATGATGGATAAAGTAAGTCCAGCCAAGGCTAGATGCCATTGTTTCGTATATTGCCCGAAGAAGAAGAATAATTTAAGCGGAATGGTCTCAGATCCCGCGCCACCAATAACAAGGGATGGCAGCAAGTAGTCATTCCAAATCCAAATGACATTTAAGATCCCCACTGTAATGGACATCGGTTTTAGTAATGGAAAGATGATATACCAAAATACTTGAAACCGATTAGCACCATCAATTTTTGCCGCTTCATCGAGCGAGATGGGAATCCCTTTTAAGGTTCCATGGTATAAGAATATGGAAAGGCTGCAGCCAAAGCCTAAATACATGAAAATCAGTCCGGCCTTGTTCAGCATGCCAAGCTTTCCGAATTGGGCAACAAGAGGTATCATCACAGACTGAAACGGAATCAACATGGCTGCCACAAACACAAAGAAAAGCAAGGAACTTATTTTACTTTTGTTTCGTGAAAGAGCATATGCTGCCATCGCAGAAAAGATGATGATGATGACTACACTCACGCCCGAAATCAATAAGGAATTGAATAAAGTCCGGAGGAAATCCAATTGCTCGAACGCTTGAATGAAGTTTTCGAATGTCCAGGTTTCAGGCAGTCCCAGTGTATCGGCAAATATATCCCGCTTCATTTTGAAAGCATTGACAATCATTAAATAAAACGGAGTGAGCCATAATATAGCCAAAATGAATCCGATGAATCCAATCAGCCACAATTTCCATTTGTCCCTCATTACAGCTCAACCTCCCGTTTCTTATTGATATACACTTGTGTTAGTGAAACTACCGCCACAATGACGAAAAATATAACGGCTTTTGCCTGCGCATATGCCATATCATTTTCGGTAAAAGCGGATTTTACGATATTCATCGCGACCATTTCAGTTGAATTATAGGGAGCTCCGTTCGTTAAAGAAAGATTTTGATCATAGATCTTGAACGAGTGGGACAACGTCAAAAACAAACTGACGGTGAAAGCCGGTGCCACAAGCGGGAAAGTAATATGACGAAAACGTTGAAAGCTGTTGGCGCCATCAATTTTTGCTGCTTCAATCAAGTCTTCTGGAACAGCCTGCAGATAAGCAATATAGATGATCATGATATATCCGGCCATTTGCCAAGACGTTAAGATGATCAATCCCCAAAAACCTGTATCCGTCGTTGATAACCATCCATTAAATGCTTCTATGCCTGTTAAATCACCAATTGCACCGAAGACCTTAATGAAAATGAACTGCCAAATAAAACCGAGAATCAAACCGCCAATTAAATTGGGCATAAAGAAAACCGTGCGAAGTATGTTGCTTGATTTAATTTTCGATGTCACGATAAGAGCCAAACTTAATCCGATGATATTGATTACCACAATGGCAGCTACGGAAAATTTAATGGTGAACCAAAACGTATCCAGGAACCCTTTATCCGTAAACAAGTCCAAATAATGCTTAAGTCCGATGAAGTCTGGAGTCCCAAGACCGTTCCAATTCGTAAAGGAATAATAAAAACCGTAGATGAGTGGTATGATCACCACCAAAATGAGTGCAGCAAGAACAGGTGTCAAAAACAGCCAATATGCGGCATCCCGATTTCTCAACGAAACCGACCTCCTTTTGAAAAAAATAATTTAGTGAACAGCTTTATAATCATCGATGATGACTAGGTTTGCAAAATGAGAATGTGTTATTCGGGACAATTCCCCTAGCGAATTTCTTATAATTAAGGAACAACCAATCGACACACTTTTCATGCCGATTGGTCATTTTCCATTCCGAACAATTATTTGCTATGAATCTTTTCCCAATTTTCAATATTTTGTTGAACAAGTTCCTCCCATGTCAACTTACCAGTTACATATTTTTGGACACTTGCTCCAAGATCATCGTTCCAACCAACAGGATATCCATTAAACACCCAGCCAGTCGTGTTTCCTTCCTGGGAGTACTTATAAATTTCTTTTGAAATTGGATCGGCAATTTTTTCTACATCATATCCTTCATAAGCAGGAATGAATTTGAAGTCTTCCAAAACAGCTTTTTTTCCTTCTTCAGATGTATACAGCCAGTCGAGGAACTTCTTCGCTTCTTCCTGTACCTTTTCATCCGATTTCTTGTTTACTGCCCAATAGTTCGGTACGCCGACTGGCATGCCTGTAGCAGTTTCTCCATTAGGAATTGGGATGATTCCGATGCCTTTTTCAGCTAACTCAGGATCCATATCATACACTGTGTTATACACCCAGTTCCCTTGCTGAATGATGGCAACCTTTTCAAGTGAGAACAGCTCTTCCACTTGTTGCGAGTAATCAAGACTTGCTGTCGGCTGGACGGAATATTTATTTTGGATATCGACCAGTTGCTTAAACTTGTCACCATCAGTAAATTTAATCGTTGGAGACTTACTTGCTTCTAACACATTCCCATCAAACTCTGGAGCTAAAAACACATTGGATAAATGGTTTCCTGTCACCCACTTCTCCTTAACTGGATAAGCGAATACTGCATCGATTTTCAATTTATCTTTCTGTGAATCCATTTTCTTGACGGCCGCTTCTAGAGTTGAATAACTAGTGATTTCTTCTGGATTGATTCCGGCTTCTTTAAAAATCCGTTTGTTATAAATCAAGCCGTAGCCCTCTTGGTTAAAAGGAAGTCCAAGTACCTGCCCGTCCTCTTCCACGCCATCCAAAGTACCATCAAGTGCAGATTTCGCTGCCTTCGTGTCCTTTAAATCTAATAATCTATCTTTATATTGTTTAACATCAACAGGTCCGCCAATGTTAAAAACCGCTGGTTCCTCACCGGATGCAAACTTTGCCGTAATGGCTGATTTATAATCATTTCCACCGCCGACTGTCGATACCTTGATCTTCACATCCGGATTTTCTTTTTCATATTGTTTTGCCAAAGTCTCGAATTGCGACTTGAATTCTACCTTGAATTGAAATATATCCAGCGTCACTTTATCCTTAGAGTCGCCGTCTCCACCAGTAGAAGAAGAGCATCCAGCCAAAATAACACTAAAAATTAATAAAACAGAAAAGATTCCCCCGTACCATTTTTTACGCTTCATGCCTACCGACTCTCCCTTTTTCATAAGATTCATGCAATTTTAAGAAAACGTTTGCATAAAATAATAAAATAAAAGCTTTCAATCTATTATATTCATAGTCTATCCCTTCTCTTTTACATCACCTCCTCACCAAAGATTTTTGCAAACGTTTACATTTATGCGCTTAATGTTACCACCAAATTCCAAACTTTACAATAAAATTGTAGTATATTGTAAAAAAAGGTTATTAAGAACCTTCTCAACCTAATTATATGATTCAGAAACCTTTTATTATTCCTATATCCGATCATAAAATTAAATTTATCGTACTGGCCTTTTTTCATGCCTAAAGTTACGAACGAAAAGAGGGAAACCCCACGGTCCCCCTCATTTCATTTCAATACCATCTTCACATTGGATGAACCATATTCATCCTTCAATTCGTAATATTTATCGCTTGCTTGTCCAAACTCTTCAAACACACCGCTAATGATCAATTCATCCGTTTCTTTATCAACTACACTGTACTTGATATTGCTTTTCCCAAACTTCCTGTCATCCACTTTTAAAAGGATCATCTTGGACACCTCCATATTTAATGGCTGCACTCCTCAGGGTGTGGTATCTCACTTACATAATATAACAAATTATTCTGAATTAACAGATTTTTTTCATTGTGCAAAATAAAAAAGCCCATAGGCTTCTTCATTTACTAAATCAATCCGGCATCTTATAAATCACATCATGACTTCGAAATATCCAGGAATCCTTCACCAAATACATCCCGAACATCATGAATGGCTATAAAAGCATTGCTATCCGTTGACTTCACAATTCTTTTTAACTTGAGTACCTCTTGCTTACTTATAACAATATATAAAATTTCCTTGGATTCTTTTGTATAGTATCCATGACCGCTAAATACAGTGACCCCTCGGTCCATCAATACGGTTACTTGTTTTGCAATCTGATCCGCTTCTTTTGAAATGATGGTAATCGCTTTTTTCGGATTCAATCCTTCAATGATGAACTCCATCGTTTTCGTTCCAATATAAAGCATAAGGATCGTAAGCATGAGACCTTCTGCACCAATGATGAAATAAGATGAGAACGCAACGATTAAATCGAAAAACAGAAGTCCATAACTTAAGCTCCATCCCAAATATTTATTCGTAATTCGGGCTAGGATTGTTGTACCGGCAGTCGTACCACCAACTCGAATGATTATCCCAATTCCGGCACCGGCAAAAACCCCGCCAAATATTGCATTGATGACCAATTCATTTGAAGATATAGTCCAACTTTCGGTTAAATGGAGGAAAAGCGAATTGAATGCAACGGCAACGATTGTATAAATCGTCGTCATTTTCGACAAATATTTATAGCCGACAATAAGCAGGAAAGCATTAATGATCAAGCTTAACAGCCCTGGTGACCATTCAAATAGATAAAATAAAATAATCGTTATCCCCGTGACTCCTCCCTCACCGAGTTCATTAGGAATAACAAACAGATTTATTGCCAAAGCGAAAATAAAAGCTCCTATTAATATAAAGAAAACATCTAAAGAAATCTTTTTCATAATTATTACCTGCCTTTAAGTATTGTTAATGTGAAAGAAAATGGGTAATTTCACTGCTCTATAGTAACATGGAATTCCACTTATTCCTTCAAAGATTTGCAGGAATTATAAAAAGACTCTCCCAAGAAGATGCCTAAAACAACGGTATTCAAATTCGACAGTAGCCTTTTTCCGATAATGGCTAAAGTGTAATCCTATTTCTAGCCTGATGGTTTAATAGAACCAACCAGCACGCAGATGATAGTTGTCTTCTTTCGTTCCACGAGTTTTCCCTAATTTATGGATTACAATGACCAATATCACCTATTTATCCCGTTCCTTGTCAAAGCTTGACAGTTTCATAGAGTCATGATTAGATATTTTATATGTCAACCTAAATTAATTATAGTTAACATATAATAAAGGGAGAATGGCTATGCACAGTGAAGAACAATTACCCTGGGAAAAAAAAATAAAGACTGAACTGGCTAACTTAGAAGAGATATCTCAAAAACGGCAGCTCGTTACAACAAAATTTGCCGAGCAGCCATGGCTCATGATTGACGGGCGTAGGATGTTAAATCTTGCTTCTAATAACTATTTAGGATATGCCGGAGATGAACGATTGAAAAAGGCTATGATTGATGCAGTACATACATATGGTGCAGGAGCAACAGCGTCTCGTTTAATTATTGGTAACCATCCACTTTACGAGCAAGCAGAACAAGTGCTTGTCAATTGGAAGAACGCCGAGGCAGGACTTATCATCAACAGTGGTTATACGGCAAACCTAGGAATCATCTCCACCCTGCTGTCTCGTAACGATTTTATTTTTAGCGATAAGCTGAATCATGCAAGCATTGTCGATGGAGCTCTTTTGAGCCGTGCGAAGCATAAGCGCTATCGACATAATGATTTAACTCATCTAGAAGCATTATTAAAAAATGCATCAATTGAATCAAATAAGTTAATCGTAACGGATACTGTCTTCAGCATGGACGGTGACTTTGCTTTTCTAGAAGACCTTGTCTGGTTAAAAGAACGCTATAACGCAATATTAATGACAGATGAAGCACACGGAAGCGGCATCTATGGAAAAAATGGTGAAGGTTATGCCTATCATCTCGGCCTTCAAAATAAAGTAGATATTCAAATGGGTACTTTTAGTAAAGCTCTCGGTTCATTCGGGGCTTATGTTGTCGGGAAAAAGTGGCTTATCGACTATTTAAAAAATCGCATGCGTGGATTCATTTATTCAACTGCACTCCCGCCGGCCATTCTTAGTAGCATAAAAACAGCGATTGAACTTGTGCAAGAAGAACCAGAACGCCGTACACTGCTCCAAACACATTCAGAGTACTTTAGAAAAGAACTCACAAATTACGGCTTTAATATTTGTGGAAGCCAATCACAAATTGTTCCTATCGTCATCGGGGAAAACGAAAAAGCGATGGGATTTGCCACACGTTTGCAGAAAGAAGGAATTGCAGGTATTGCTGTCAGACCGCCTACCGTTCCTGAAAATGAGGCGAGAATCCGGTTTACCGTAACAGCTCTCCACGATAAAAAAGATCTTGATTGGGCCATTGAAAAAGTTTCGATTATTGGAAAAGAAATGGGTGTTATTGAATGAAACAGCTGAATTTAGTCATGCTTCCTGGCTGGGGAATGGAAAAAGGAGCGTTTCAACCGTTATTCAAACCTCTTTCTGAAGCATTTCATCTTTCATTTATAGAATGGAGAGATATGAAAACACTAAATGACTTTGAAGAACGAGTCATGGACGTATTCGCTTCCATTGACGGTCCTGTTTTTTTACTTGGCTGGTCATTAGGATCTCTATTATCACTTGAACTGGCAAGTTCGTATCGAGAAAAAATAAAAGGATTTATACTAATTGGGGCTACAAGCCGGTTTACCACAAGTGAAAACTATTCATTTGGCTGGGACCCCCGCATTGTCGAGCGCATGAAGAAACAGCTGCAGCGTAATAAAGAGAAGACTTTGACTTCTTTTTATGAAGCAATGTTTTCCGAATCTGAAAAAGAAGAAGGTTTTTATCATCAATTTACCGCGACAATTCAACGCGAGTTTCATGGAGATGATGTGTTTTCGCTCCTTTTAGGTTTGGATTATTTACTTCAGAAAGATGTTAGAGTAAAGCTCGAACAGATTGATTCCCCCCTTTTATTGATTCATGGGAGGGAAGACAAAATTTGTTCAATCGAAGCCTCATCTTTCATTAAAGAAAATCTGGGTGGGAAAGCCGAGTTTCATATTATGGAAGGTGCAGGTCATATTCCATTTTTCACAAAACCACAGGAATGTATACAGCTTATGAAAACATTTATTCAAAAGGAGTACGTTCATGATTGATAAACGATTGTTAAGTAAGCGGTTCAGTGAACATGCGAAAACATATGATGCATATGCCAATGTTCAAAAAAGCATGGCAAAACAATTAGTTGAATTACTTCCTCAAAAAAACAGCAATCAAAAAATTAACATTCTTGAAATTGGCTGCGGCACTGGTTACTTAACCCGGCTACTCGTTAAAACATTTCCTAATGCCGCAATTACGGCTGTTGATTTGGCACCAGGAATGGTTGAAGTCGCAAAAGGAATGACAAAGGAAGTCAGTGTTACTTTTTTATGTGGGGATATTGAGGACATGACGCTTAATGGAAATTATGATTTGGTTATCTCGAATGCAACGTTTCAATGGCTGAATAATCTTCCCGCAACCCTTGAAAAATTGTTAACACGATTAACGTCTGGAGGAACCCTGATATTTTCAACCTTTGGAAATAAAACCTTTCAAGAGCTACATATGTCCTATGAATATGCGAAAGAAAAGCTTCAACTTGCCATTGATAGCTCACCAGGCCAAATGTTTTATACTCTAGATGAATTATCCAAAGTTTGTGAAGAAGCAATTCCTTCTTTACAAGCATTTCCATTAGAGATAACAAAAATGGAAAAACTTGAACTGGAGTACTTTCAGACAGTACGTGAATTTTTCACTTCAATTAAAAAGATTGGCGCAGCCAACAGCAACAAAGAAAACTACTGCCAGCGCCCTTCCCTTTTTCGAGAGTTGATCGACATATACGACAGAGAATACCGAAATGAATCAGGTGTGAAGGCAACCTATCATTGTTTGTTCTTTAAGATAAAAAAACATGATTAATCCGAAAAGATAACCGTCTGGGATACAAGGCCGTAAGTAACGACTACTAGTTCAATCTAGCATTTCAGCTGCTTACTGTCGATTAACCAGGTTCAATTCAAGCGCGATTCAGGCCGCCGCCTCTCCTAATTCCTTTGGAGAATCGGCGGCCTATTTACCGCTTAAAATGTCTCAACTCATGAGATCGTGTATAACTTCATCCAAATACCTTGCCATCTGTAATATTGACCACTCGATCACATAAATCTAACATTCTTTCATCGTGCGTTACCATGATGGCCGCTTTATTTCTTGATTTCACTTCATGTGCAAGCATTTCAACAACATCCCTGCCTCTTTTGGAATCAAGACTTGCCGTTGGTTCATCCGCTAAAATGATTTCTGGATCATTCATCAGCGAACGGGCGATGGCTACACGCTGCCGCTCACCGCCCGACAGTGCTTCCGGCAAGTGATTTGCCCGATGTCCAAGTCCAAGATGGCTAAGCAATTCGTCTGCTTTTTTCACAGTTTTTTTATCCTGTTTGCCAAGCAGTTCAGAAAGTAGCAGAAGCTGATCTCGTACAGTTAGATATGGCACTAGATTCGACGATTGAAATACAAAACCGATCTTTTCAAGGCGCACTCGAGTCAATTCCTTTGGAGATAATGTTGTTATATCTTCATCATCCAGCAGTAAGCGACCTTTGCTCGGGGAAAGTAACGCACCTGCTATTGAAAGAAATGTACTTTTTCCTGAGCCTGAAGGACCCACGATGGCGACGAATTCCCCCGCTTTCACATTCAGGGAAATATTATCAAGGGCAATCACTTTATTATCGCCTTCCCCATAAATCTTACTGACGTTTTCAAATAATAGTTTTTCCCCCATCATGATACCCTCCCAATTGCTTCGATCGCGTCTATCTTCGCTACTCGGTATAGTGATAGCAGCGAGCCCAATACGGATACAACCAAAAGTAACACGGAATATTTAATGACCAAATCGGCACTCAATTCAAATGGCATTCCTTCTGGCATGATTAAAGTGACGCCATATGTCAGTGCAACACTGATGGCTATGCATGTCACGGCAAGCAGCATTACTTGACCAACGATACTTTTTGCCAGGTAGCCCGTATTGGCTCCGAGTGCTTTAAGGACTCCAAATTGATTCGTCTTCTGCAAGGTAATCACATAAAAGAATACAGCCAAAACGAAACCCGCTATGACAAACAAGAAGGCAATCATCATCTTCAACGTACCCTGTTCCTCTTTGTAGCCTGGTATACTCTGAAGTGATTCTTCTTTCGAAATGAGCGTTACGCCTTCAGGCAATGATTCACGTACATTTTCTTCTGCCTTCGAATCCATTTGCACGGCTATTGTGCTGATTGAATCTTTCTCTTGATTTTTCAATGCAGGATTAATCTCCTGCCACCCCTTAACGTTCATGTAAACTACCGGTGAGTGGCTGTAAGACTGCTTTTCAGTAAAACCAACAATGGTGAAAACCTTATCTGATAGGTCATCTTTAAGTGAATCACCCAATTTATAACCCACTTCTTTTAAAGAACGATCTGCTACGACTTCACCTTGTTTCTTATTGTCATAGTTCGTTCCTTCAATGACCTTCGGTGCTAAAATACCACTGGCATCGGTCGCAAAAATGGTGACATCCGTTTTCTCCGATGAGCCGATTTTATTCAATGTGATCATCATTTGCCCCAGACCTTCGGCTGCTTTAACATCCGCTGAAGCCCGGATTTCATCCAGCTTCTCCATGGATATGATCGATCGGTTCAATTTATTTTTGGAGTCATGCTCCATTACGAAATAGTCGGCCTTCATGTTTTGTATGGATGAAGCATTATCCGAAGAAAGTCCATTAGCTAATCCTGAAATGATAAAGACAAGCAAAGCGACCAATACCATGATCAGTCCAATCAGCAGATAACGTAACTTTGAATGCTTTAGTTCACGTATTGCCAAAAACATTATTTCATCCCCCATTCCTTTTGTTTACCGATCGGGTCCTACTTTATTCGGTATGACCCGATTGTAAACGTTCAATATGAATGGAAGATGAACAGCTGATTACATAAGGGGCAACCGTATATAAAAAGTGGTCCCTTTACCGAGTTCGCTTTGAACTTCGATCGTTCCCCCATGAAGTTCAACCGTCTTCTTCGTAATCGAAAGTCCTAATCCGCTGCCTGTTTCACTCCTGTTTCTCACTTTGTCGACTTTATAAAACCGATCAAGGATATAAGGGAGGTCTTCTTCTGGAATTCCTATGCCCGTATCCGCGATCATCACTTCAACAGTACTGCCTATTTTTTTAATCCGAATATTGATTGAACTGCCGCTTTCCGAGTATTTAATGCTATTGGTTATCAAATTCGTCCATACTTGATTTAAAAGTTTCTCATCTGCAGAAATGACGGTTGAAGGCAAATCCATTTCGATTACCATATCTTTTTCCCGCCAATTCCATTCCAGCATGAACAACACTTGCCGTATTTGTTGCGCTAAATCGAAATTGGACCGTTGCAGCGGATCATCTACTTTATCCAACGAAGCAAGCATGAGCAGCTGTTTGCTTAACAACGACATGCGCCTGCTTTCTTTTTCAATAATGGACAAGTACTGATTTCTTTGTTCTTTTGTTAATTCCTCCGATTGGAGGGTTTGGGAAAAACCTTGGATGGATGCAAGCGGAGATTGAATTTCATGAGATACATTCGATACGAACTCCTGCCTCATATCATCTAACCGCTGTATGCTATGAGTCATTTTCGAGAAATTTTGAGCCAGATATCCAATTTCATCACTGCGGGTAACATTCAATTCACTACTATAATCCCCATCAGCAATCCTCTTTGTAGCTTCCGTTAATTTCGTAATCGGCTTAACGATGAAACGCGTGTTAATAATTACAAATAAAAAGCTGAGTAGGAGCGTAAGTACGAGCAAAACAGAAAGGTAAAAGCGGAACTCTCCAAACTGCAGCTCTATATTCGGCCTTACAAACAATGCATGCTTTTCGCCATTGACGTTCAACGGGACCCCAATGCTATTAATCAATACATCTTCAAAAAATCCGGTAATAAATAACCCATTATTATAATTGGCGATCCCTTGATAGGTCTTCCCGTTCAAAACTCCAGAAATCGTATCTGTGTCCAATGCCGTTTCCCGAAACGGCTCACCATATAAAGTTCCTTCACCCTGCTCATTAAATAGATACATTTGATAGTGCAATCCTGCAATATGATTTAAATACGCATCAATATCCTGATCAGGATTTTCCTCATATAAGGAGACGATATCACTTGCGACTTTCTTTATCTTCTCACCATTGTTGGGTTTTTGAACCTGATGATAATAGACATTGGAAATTAAAAAAGCGATGACACTGGCAAGCACCATGATCAAAATGGTTTGAATAACAATCCTGAAATAGAGTGTTTTCACTTCTTGTTGACCTCCAGTTTATAACCTAAGCCACGGACAGTCGTGATAACAAAATCATCGGTTCGCCCGGCAAAACGTTCCCTTAACCTTTTAATATGGACATCAACCGTCCGATCGTCCCCTTCAAAATCAGTACCCCATACCAATTCAATAAGCTGCTCACGCGTAAAGACCTGATCAGGAAAGCTCCCCAGCTGAGCCAGCAGCTCGAATTCCTTTAGCGGCAGGAGCAGCGTATTCCCCATTATTCGAACTTCATAACTTTTACGGTCAATGACCGTTTGATTCAATGAGATGGATTTAGAATTCACCATACGGTACCTTCGCAATAGAGCTTTTATCCGGAATAGAAGTTCCCGTGGCTCAAACGGCTTTACGAGGTAATCATCCGTACCCGCAAAATACCCCTTTTCCTTATCGATAAGTTGATCTTTAGCTGTCAATAAAATGACCGGCAGATCATATTGATCCCGGATTTCCTTACAAAGATCCAGTCCGTTTTTAAACGGCATCATAATATCGACAACCGCCAGATGGATCCGTTCCTTCTCCAGTATCAACGAAGCCTCATTCCCGTCCTTCGCTTCTGATACCATGTACCCTTCCTTTTCCATGTGAAAT
This sequence comes from Peribacillus sp. Bi96, assembly GCF_918698115.1. Taxonomy (GTDB): domain Bacteria; phylum Bacillota; class Bacilli; order Bacillales; family DSM-1321; genus Peribacillus. The sequence goes on along the minus strand of NZ_CAKKLV010000020.1, from coordinate 66,925 downwards.
TTAAGCAACTCCCGAATATGCCGATCATCATCCGCAATTAATATATGTATCAAAGAAACCACATCTCCACTTCTTTTATAGCCCTAGCTAAACCTACAATAGCAATAATTAAGCTCGGAAAACAACAAATACTAATTCCATCTCCAGTTCCTTATAAATTAGTTTGCCACTAATATACAGGTCCCTCTTATTTTTTATTAAAATATAAAGAAAAAAAAAAAGCGAACAGAATTTCTAAAAAAACCTGTCCGCTTTTTTCCTATAGTAAATCGTCATATTCATACTAGTTCAGCGCAAGAGAATTACAGTTCCAAAAATCATCTTTTTCCAATATGAATGACCATAATGAAACTACCAATAACCAGCTTCCTTATAAACATAATGGAGTAATAAATTGATTCCCAAACGGCTTGTTAGAAACGCGTTTGAATTTTTATTGCCTAAAAGGGTTTTAAATATTCTGAATATAAACTATAATTGATTTATTTTAAAACATCTAGGAGGTCACTATGGGTTTAGTAGAGAAAATCAGCGGATTTGCTGGTAAAACATTTACATTATGGGTCATTATATTTGCAGTAATTGCGTATATCTTACCTAATCATTTTATATGGATTGGTGCATATATTGTTCCTTTATTAGGAATTGTCATGTTTGGCATGGGACTTACACTATCAGCAGCGGATTTTAAAGAAGTTTTCCGTCGACCGAAAGAAGTGGCACTAGGGGTGGCTGGACACTTTATCATTATGCCATTATTAGCGTTTGCATTAGCAATAGGGTTCGATTTACCGAAAGAGGTGGCTGTTGGGGTTATTTTGGTTGGATGCTGCCCTAGTGGGACAGCGTCAAATGTCATGGTGTTTCTGGCAAGAGGGAATGTTGCACTTGCCGTTGCCATTGCTTCTGTTTCCACCATTCTAGCACCTATCGTAACACCCCTGCTTATTCTGCTCTTGGCAAGTAAATGGGTTAATATTAGTATTGGGTCATTATTTATTTCCATCATTCAAGTGGTAATCATCCCACTAATGCTTGGATTTATTGTTAAAAAGTTTTTCGGTAAACAGGCAGAGGCCGGTGCAAAGGCTTTGCCTCTGGTATCTGTTATTTCCATTGTCCTGATCGTATCCGCTGTCGTAGCAGGCAGCCAAGCCCAGCTGGCTAAAACAGGTTTGCTGATTTTTGCAGTAGTCGTTCTTCATAATGTTCTTGGTTTTATTCTCGGCTTTTTCTTTGCTCGTTTATGCGGGATGGATTTAGCTAAGCAGAAAGCAGTCGCTATGGAGGTTGGAATGCAGAACTCTGGCTTGGGTGTAGCTATAGCAACGGCCCATTTCTCTCCTTTGGCCGCTGTACCTAGTGCCATTTTCAGTGTTTGGCATAATATATCTGGCTCCGTTCTAGCCTTTATCTTCAGTCGCATGAAAGATAAAAAAAATGTAGGAACCGTTAAAAATAATTCGATAAAAACAGACGTATCATAATGTTGGAGATGAACCACTAACACTTTTCATTTTTATTAACCGAAATGACTGTAGACAAAGGGGTTCTATCTACATGTTAAAACAAAGTTGATTGGAACGGGTGTGCGAGACTCCTACGGGAAAAGCGAGTGCCTGCAGTGGAAATCAACGTTTGAATTTTACAACCCTCAAAAAAGCTGAAGCCGATTGAATAAATCGGCTTTTTTTTGTGAATCAACCATCGGCAACTTTGAAATTCAAAGGAAAACATCATAGATTGTGGTTTCGATTCATATAGAAATCCATTCCCCAATAAGTAAACTTACTGCCTTTGTTGGGAGTATTTTTTTGAACTACCTGCTATACTACTAGATAAAAGTAAGATATAAAAACATACAGATGATTCGTTAATAGTCATTGAATTTCATTTTAAGGATGAGGGAATATAATGTCAGCAAAAATAAAATCGTCACGAAAAATCGCTAGATATTCACTAATGATCATGGGGGCAGGCTATATTGCAACCACTCCATTTCAAGGTTCTTTACCGTTGGACTTATTACATGGAGGGTTTGAAGCAGGTCTAGTTGGAGGATTGGCGGATTGGTTTGCAGTCACTGCTTTATTCCGCCATCCACTTGGATTACCAATCCCTCATACAGCTCTTTTGCCCAACAATCGGAAAAGAATGACAAATGCACTCGTTTCGATGTTAAAAAATGACTGGCTTTCTAAGGAAAGCATTCAAGACAAAGTCAAACATGTTCCTTTTACAGAAAAACTGATCCCCATTTTAGTAAAAGAGATGCAAAGTGATACGTTTAGAAAAGTCCTGATTAAACTTATCAAGCAAATGATTTGTTATATAGATATAGAAAAGATAACACCTTTCGTTGCAAAAAAAATTAAAGCATCGCTTTCTAACATAGACATGAGTAAAATTCTACATTTAGTAAGTTCACAGTTACTTAACGAAGAGTTTGATAAGAAGGCTTTGGATCATGTTTTGAAAAAAGCTGAAGATTGGTTAGGAAAAAAACAAACCAGTCACCGCCTAGGTACTGTTTCCATGGATGTACTCAGCAAGATTGAACTGGAAGGCATGCTTCAGTTTGCCGTTAAATCCATTCAAAGTCTGCTTAACGAAGAGAAACTTGGGAATATCATACAAAATCTATTATTAAGTGTCGTAAATAATTTACAAAACGAGGACGAACCAAATAGAGAGGCTTTAATCTTATATATCAGGAAAGAGATTCAAGGCATTAACCATAACCGGGAACTGTTAGAAGGAGTTGAAAAATGGAAAGAACAACTTCTAACAAAATGGGAGCCTGAGGCAACAATAACGGGAAGTTTACAACAAATTCAACAAGAAGCATTGGATTTCGTCGAGAATGAACATTTCATGGATACTTATCTGGCACCTATGATTCATCACATACTAGACAATATTAAAGAAAATAGCACCCACATTGATCTTTGGATACAGAAACAAATTTCTGTTCTCATTGAAAATAATCATACGCAGATCGGCAATCTTGTACAAGAAAATTTAGACAAGCTAGACAATGAAACGCTGATTGATATGATGGAAAATGGTGTAGGAAAAGATTTACAATGGATTCGTGTGAACGGAGCGGTTTGTGGCTTTATAATCGGGATACTCCTAACAGGTATACAGGCTCTACTTAGGCTGATATAATTCTGGTCCCGGCGGGTGATTTGGTAACAGCAGCTTACTGCCGTTGGCTGCGAGTAGTCCGTATATTCCGTATTCGGTTTTCTGGAGGAGGCAAAAGTCCTTCATTCATTATTATAAAAGGACCTTAACAACTTATGTTAAGGTCCTTCTATTAGCAAGAAATACTTTTGATAAAATCAAATGTCTCTTTTAAATTCTTTTAATAAAATATCTTTTATTTCATCTAATTCGTTATTAGCAACAATTCTCTTGTCATAGTTATCATGCCAAATAAAATAATCAGATAAACCCACTCTAGGTTTATTTATATCACGATAGATGCTACTCAATTCCATCATAGTTTTACGATATGGTTCTGCTGATTCACAACCCAATAAGCATGAATCAATAAACTCAATTGAGGCTTTAGCTTGTCTTATTATAAATTCTAAATCATTCTTTTCCTTTGTCAATATTTTCACCAAACGAACATAAGCACCTTTAATAACTAATAATGTTTGCTCCAAGTTTATCCCCCATATTACAATTATTTTATTGGAATTTCATTAATCACTTCTAAATCCTTAATTTCCCATGGTTCTGACACAAAAATTTGATTTCCTCCACCTGAATAGATTCCAGCTTGATGGCCCGCCGGCCCCTCAAATATAGTAGTTCCTTTAGGGATTTTCAGTGTATAAACACTATCTAGTGGCGATGAACCAGTTAGTGAACCTGGTTTGGATCAATCCATTGTGCCTTTACAGCCAAATCAATTCTTCCTTCTATTCTAGTTGAAGGTTCTCTTGTAAAATATTGGCCTAAAGCATTTCTCCCACCACCTGCTTTTCCCGTTCTATATAAAATCAAATCTTGCTTAAGTACTTCCACATTATACTTTCCACTTCTAAAGGTAGATGCAGCTCCCGGATTAATGTCTGCTAAAGGTCCTGGATTCTCTATCATATTATACTTATAGTTATCTCCAAGTCCCCCTTGACCTGCTTTATCTAGTGATGTTGTTCCTTTATTTATTAATGCTGGATTCTTTGCCTGTAAATGATCCACATACTTAGCCACACCGCCGATTCCGAGTGCCATCAACAGCCCGTTCTGGCGCTGTTCCTCGGTTAGCTGGCTGCAAAGTGGAGTTAAAAAAATAATTATAAAAGTTATAAGATATAGAAAAGCCCCTAATAAGGGGCTTTTCTATTGTGCATATTAGGGAAACAGCTCAATAAATATTATAGGCGTTTGAAGCGAGGAAGTTAATCTAATGAATAGGGCTTCCTCTCCTCAATTATCTCAACTTCATCCCATTCTACATATTTGGAGTACATATATTTATCTGTTCTTTCAAAATCCATTTTTTTGGCAAGTTCAGTGTTAGTTGTATCCAACAGCACTTTACCTGTTTTCCCATCTTCAGATGCAGGAAATAACTCCCCCTTATATTTGGCATAAGGATTTATAGAAAATAAATCATTAACCTGATTTATATGAACCAATTTTGTGTAAATATTATTCTTATAATGAGTAAATCCATTGTCCATATCCTTTTTATCATTGCTTATTAATTCAATGAACTCCACTTTATCAGATTCTATAAACCTGTATTCTTTCCCATTATATAAAGTATACTCACCTTTTCTTATCATTTATATCCTCCATTACTTAGTTTTATATTACAGATACAAACTTCTTCTCTCTACCTTCAAAAATCCCGACTAATATTTCTTCGCCATTTTCAACTTTATATAATTCTGCGCCATTTCTTGGTAGGAATCTACCTTCAAATTTAAATTCAGGTATTACTTTATCATTTCTAGCCCCCGTAAAGCCGTTTAGTGTACATGGAGGACCATCTGTATTTAAGCCCCCAAATTTCTCCCCATACGGAACATATACATTATCTACTTTTTGTGTCATAAATTTTATAACACCGTAGGTACTTCCTCCTTCTGGAAATGGTCTTTTTCCATTCCAATCCGTATAATCTAGCCTCAAACTTTCAACGAAATCGTCATAAAGCTTTATATCATGTACATCTTCGGCTTTTGCAACGTAACCTCCAATTTCAGAATATGTGCCATCTAAGTATTTTTCTATATCCTGACCTGGAATGGTTTTCTGTAAAATAGTGGTCCTTTTAATAGGTGGAACAGCTTCTCTAATTGTTTTTAATTTTTCTACTTCCAAATCCGTTAACTCATCATGCGATTTTAATTTTAAGTCTTTAAACTCTGAAGTGGTCATGCCCACATTTTTGAGTACATCATCTATTTTACTATTAAAGCCTTGTAGGTCCTTTAATTTTTTTGAGTCAAATTGGGTTTTAACTTTTCTACCGTTAGTTGTTTGTTCACTAATATTTTTAAGCTGTCGACTATCCACATACTTAGCAGCACCAGCCACACCGCCGATTCCAAGTGCCATCAACAGCCCGTTCTGGCGCTGTTCCTCGGTTAGCTGGTTGCCGAACATGTCCTTGCCTGTAACTGCTTCGCCAAGGCCGTTGGCTGCGAGGAGTCCGTATATCCCGTATTCGGTTTTTTGGAGGAGGCTAAAGCCTTTTGTCGTTTTATAGGCATCGAGCGCGTGATTCGCTGCGTTGAGTCCTTTGGCCGTTTTGTAGATGGCGCTTCCGCCCTTGATGGCCCGGCCAGCCCAGCCGACGACGGGGATGAATCCGGCTGCGGCCATGGCTCCTGCTGCGATTCTTTCGGCATCGGACAGCTTGCGGCCCGTTATTGGATCGACTCCGGTCGTTGCCCTGATAGAATCATAATATCCGGTGAATTCCCCTGTAAAGGTTTTTGTCGTATCCCAGGCTTTTTCATACCATGGGCGGTTTTCGAGCTCTTCCATTTCGCGTTCGATTTTCCGTGCATCGGCTTGCTGCTTTTTAAAGGTCTGATAGTCTTTCATCTGACCGGCGACTTCATCCTTCACTCGATAGATGTCACTATTCTTAAAGGCCGTTTGGTTGAACGTTATCGGCGAAACATTGCCATCCTGTTTGGTGGCATCTAGTAAGGCGCGGAAAAGGCCAACGGCCACGTTTTCCTGGCCGACGGATACATCATATTCCTCGACCAATTGCCTGTCGACATTCTCGACCTTTGTCACGGTGTCATCCAGTCTCTGGCCGGCCAGCGTGATTTTTTCATTAAAGTCTTTTTGGTCGAACGTATCAAGAGGCAGGATATCATCAATGCTGTCGAGGATCCTTTGAAGATCGTTCGCTTGTTCATCGACAAGGGACTTTGCTTGGTTTATGCCATTTGAGACTTCGCCATCTAAAAAGGGAACCTCGACCACCGTATTTCCGGAGAGGTCCGCCTCTTCCAGACTGGCCGGAATACCCTCCAAAAAACTGATCTGGGTAGTGAATAGTTCCATCCAGGCGTCCGCCACCTCGATTTGCGCTTCATAGAAGCTTTTGATGGCAGCTGCACCGGCTCCCTGAAACTCGTTTTCCAGGCCGACAATACCCTGAAATTCCTTTTTCAGGGCTGTGACTTCCTTCTTTAGTTCTTCATATTGCTTGGCACGCGACTTGGTTGCGGCCGTCAATGTCTTGGCTTCATATATTTTCATCGCGTAGGATACCCATGTGAAGACGTATGGGCGATGGCTTCATCCTGTTCTTTTAATAAGTCAATGTTGGCACGGGTATCTTCCACATTTTTCTGGACGATTTTAATATATTGCTCAAAGACCTTCTCGAGGTTCGTTTCCCGGTCGATCCATTTTGAGGTGAATTGTAATTTATTTTTTCCAAGCTCACCTGCCGGCAGATTTCCAAACGCGACTGTACCAAGCGCCGTTTTCACCTGATCGACTTGCTTCGTTACGGCAGGATGATTCAGTTTGATTGTCGTCATTAAAACAACCACCCTTTTAAATACGATATTTTACTTTCCAATTGATGTATGACGGCTTCCCCTTTACCTAAAAGGACATCCGCTTCATGCGCTATCGCGCCTGCTGCACTCAGAGCTATTTTCTCTATATTCAGTATCGTGATCTTTCCCTCGATTTTCTCTTGGTAGTCGTCATAATCATCATGAATGATCGTGGACATAGCCTTATATGCATCACTGCGGGCATCTTGAAAATCCTCTGCACGGTTTCCCGTCCAGCTTTTTTCCAAATCCGGATTTTTAATTTTAGCGATTTCCCCAAGACAAGCATTCTGTTCTTCTTTGATTTGTCTTTTTGCCTGCTCCAAACGATTGATTTTTTCATTCACATCGGACGTTTTACTGGAGAGGGCTGAGTGAATTTCACTCAATGAATTTGCATACACTTAAAAAATCACCTCAAAGATCTCATTATGTAGACTGTCATATTTTTCATAATTTTTATTATAAGGATTATAGTCTTACAGTTAAATAGGGATAAATAAGCTATTTACGCTAGGTATTTAGGAAATTCTTCTCATCAAAACCAATTCCGAATTAGACTTTCTACCCCTGAATTTCCATTTTTAAACATAAAAAAAGAAACAGGCTTCCTCCTCTTTTTTTATGCATGATCTGAATTCTTTTTCGTCAATTAAATGCGGAGCTTTCACCTTTTTCCCTTTTTTATGATTTGGATTCATATTCCTCCCTTTATTAAGTGGATATAGTTTCACACTTCCACTTATTCAAGTGCCATGCCAGAGCAAAAAGGACAAGAAGACAGGCTTCGCTCATGAAGCGTGCCGATAAATCGGCACATCCTGACAAAGTAACGGCTCAAGTTAGACGAAATTCGGTTTGTATATTGCAGAACAAATGGCTCACCCTATAAATAGGAGGTGTCCAAAACATGGACCAATTTGAAAAAGCCTATGAAACCTATAAACAGCAGGGTACACCGCAAGCAAACCAAATTGATTCATCTGGAAAAGAAGAAATCATAGCAGTAAGGAAAAATGAAGAGGACAATATTATCGCAATCAAGACGAACTCTGGTCGCGAACTAGACTACCCCACTGCCCTTTCCGAAGCAAAAGCAGGCAACCTTGCCAATGTCGACGTCTTCCATAAATATGGACGTGATATATTGCGAAGTGAGCCCGATGGGATAAAAGAAAATAACTTGGATCAACTACCGGAATTTTGACTTTTTGAGGGAGCTGCCTGAAATGGGCAGTTTTTTTCTTTTGGATCAAAAACGCGGAGAAAGGACCCAGCATGATAGCCGGATCCTTATTATTCATACTGATAGGATTCAGAGATTTCAAGAAGTTGGCCACAGGATTCGACCACCTCAATGATTTCCATCCACGACATGTCCAGCCCCAGTTCATTAGCATGGGAAATCTTATCCCTTAATTTCCGGATGGCATTTGCCTCCCTCTTCCCCTTGCTTTTCGAAGGAATTTGGAAGAACCCCCTCAATTCCTTATCTTTATGAATGATATCGAATTTATCACTGATTTGCAGGCATTCTATTAAATTGATATCTTCATTTTTATCGATTCTCCTCCTATATAATTCGTTTGCCTTTTCTAAACGGTCCTCGCTGATCATTGGATACCAGATGCCATCACCGAACCTATGCATGATGATATCGCTCATCCTCATTTCCAATAGGGTAATATATCCGAATATCAGCATCCTGATTGGGGGCTTTTGAAGGTCGGCATGCGTAATTAAGCTTTTTATAGAATTATTCTCTAACACAAACACCCTTGTTTTATTCTTAAAAATACGAAGAAGTTGTATCAAAGGGGTTGAATCCGAAACCATTTCCCTAGGTGAAAAACTTTTCAAGTATTCCGAGATGATCCCTTCACCAAGTTCTTGCCTTTCGATATATCCGATGATTTCCCCTTGATCTTGCACTGCCATTATATCGAAATTCTTTTTTTCCAACGCTTTTTGTATGTCAGTTGCTTCATCATTTTTATGGCAAAACTCAAGTTCCTGGGCTATGCTCTTAACCGTGATGTTTTCTTCATAAAGAGTTTTAAGACTAAGATAGCTGCTATTGTTTTTTTTATCGCTTCCCTTTAACATCTTTCACCCTCCACTTATAAACTTTCTCCGCGATTGCCTACCACCAATTATAGACCGTTAATTTGCATCTGGTGTAGCTATTTCAAAAGAAGTGGAACAAAGTAGAAACGGTCATCAATAAATAAAGTCCACACAAAGTGGACTTTATTTATTGCGAATCTACTGCATTGCCTACCGCCGTTTCCTCATTCCCTTCTTCTTCCCAAGCCTTACAAACATCCACCCAATCCTCGGCGTTCGAATATTCAAATAATTCCGTGGTTGTAAGTTCTATTGCTGAGTTCGCACTGCCGCATGCCGGGAACAATGACTCAAAACGCTTCATTGATACATCAAGAAAAACATCTAGGTCGTTTGCAAGTCCAAATGGGCAAACTCCCCCGATTGCATGTCCGGTCTGTTCAAGCACCTCCTCAGGTGACAGCATTCGTGCCTTGTATCCGAACATCTGGCGAAACTTCTTATTATCCACTTTTGCATCCCCAGCTGCTACAACCAAAATCGCATTTTCACCTTCCCCCTTAAAAGAAAGAGTCTTAGCAATCCGAGCAGGGATGACGCCGATGGTTTCTGCTGCCTCACTCACCGTAGCACTTGATGTTTCGAACTCCATTACATCGCCTTCCCGGTCCCATTGTTTAAAATGGCTTTTGACACTCTCGATCGACATATTATATTCACTCCTTTGAAGTACATATAAAAATAATATCATCCTTCATTGCAATAAATCAAAATCCTTTTAGACTTTCACTGCATGATGAGTTATCATTTAAAAACCATTCTTTACAAATTGACGCAACAAGCATATATGGGCTACTATTAATCTTCGGGAAAAAGCCTAAACGTGGTTCGTAACCATCCCACGATAAAAAACTAGGGAGAGAATAAAATGAATGTTCGTACACTCGTGATAAACGGGTTATTGGCTGCCTTGTATGTGGCGGTCTCATTGGTGTTTAAACCAATCGCTTTTGAGATGTTCCAATTTCGAGTTCCGGAAATGTTGAATCATCTGATTGTATTCAATAAAAAGTATATCTACGGTATCGTCGGCGGAGTCTTCATATCGAATCTGCTCTTTTCACCGATGGTTCCGTATGATTTGATTTTTGGGGTGGGGCAATCCGTGCTCGCCTTATTGCTGGTCATTTTTGTATCGCGGTTCATAAAAAGCATTAAAGGGCGGATGATCGCAACGATTATCTTTTTCACATTCACTATGTTTTTGATTGCAATTGAACTGAACCTTGCCTTTGGCTTACCATTCTGGTTTAGCTGGATGACCACGGCTGTCGGTGAGTTCGTTGTCCTCTTGATTGGTGCGCCAATTATTTATGGAATGAACAAAAGAATTCAGTTTGAAAAGTGGCTTTAAAGGAATCTTCGCTTCGTAAACCCACTATAATGTAAAAGAGCTGTGTGCATCATGCGACAGCTCTTTTTTTCACCAATGAGCCTGAAAATGATAAACTATTAGTAAGAATGGTGGTGACCCTTTGAAAAAAGTCCTGACCTTAATCGGTCTTCTGGTAATCGCAATATTCATTTATTCTAATGCGGAATTGTTTACTTTGGTTTGGAAAAGTGATCTTGATTCAGTCATTAACATATTGAAGGAAAACCTTTTGCTCACTTTTTTCGTGACATTCGTATTGATGTTTATCCAGAATTCATTTACAATCATCCCCTTAATTTTGCTCCTTACTATCAATGTCACGATATTCGAGTTCATATATGGCTATCTATGGAGTTGGTTTACAAGTGTTGTTGCGTCCGGATTGATTTTTTATGCAGCAAGAAACTGGTTTCAGGAACCACTCTTAAAGAAGATGGGCGAAAAATGGCAAGAAACCGTTGTGGAGCATGGCTTTATGTACGTATTTACAGGGAGGATTTTCCCGCTTATCCCAACGAGTTTAATTAACTTGGCTGCTGGAGTCAGTACCGTCACTTTCAAGGATTTTTTATTTGCGACAGCACTGGGAAACCTTATATACTTTTTCTTTCTATCGCTAATCTCATATGGACTCCTATCTGTTGAAATGAACCTGTACACGGTAGCTGCACTCGCAATCCTCTTCTTACTATTTATCATTATCTATAAACGTTTAAAAAAGAAAAAAGCCCTAACCATCTTCAGGAAAAACAGGTGACCGCATTGGTCCCTGTTTTTTATTTATGATTCTGCATATATTTTTCTCCGATAGTTTGTTAAAATGTGTATGTAATTTTACCTTAGAAATGTCTTAAAATCAGGGAGAATCTCCATGTCCAAACGCTCCATCTTAGCAATATATATCCTTTCCGGGATTTTTACATTAGTCGTGTTCGACTATTTTTTAACTACAAATATCCACAACAAAGTGGTTTTCATTCAACTTCAAAGAGCGGAAGGCATTGTCTTTCTTTTATCAATAGGCTTGGTCCTATACCTTTATTTAGCTAAAAGGGAAGAATTCAAACAATTAAAAGAAGCGGAACAACGTCGGCGTACACTCATTAATTCAATGGTGGATTTCGTTAACTTCAAGGATGGTGAAGGCCGTTGGCTTGAATCCAATGCCTTCGGACTGCAATTATTTCAATTGGAGCATGTAGACTATAAGGGCAAAAAAGACAGCGAGCTCGCAGAATACACCGAATTTTATAAAGAGTCGTTGATCTACTGTGAAGTTTCCGATGAAGAAACATGGATTAAAGGGGAAATCACAAGGTGTGAGGAAATCATCCCTCTTCCCGATGGCAATCACAAAACCTTTGATACGATCAAAGTCCCATTGTTCTTTGAGGATGGTTCCCGAAAAGGCTTAGTCGTAATAGGCAGGGATATATCTCAAAGAGTTGTCGCAGAGAATCAATTATTCGATAGTGAACAACGCTATAAATCATTGTTTGAACACAACCCATATCCGATGCTCATGCTTGATTTAAACGGTATGATCACTACCGTAAACCCTAGGTTTGAAACGGTAACAGGGTTTCAACAAGAAGAAATCCATGGCGCCTCATTCATACAGTTGAACTTTTCAGAGGAGGATGAAGAACTGATCCGTACCTCTTGCCAATATGTCGTGGAAAACCATAAAGGGATCAAGAAAGGGAAAGATATTGAATTCCTTACGAAATACGGGAAGTCCATCTTGCTTTCCTGTACGTTTGTCCCGATGATGATTGGTGAGGAATTAGTCGGAATCATTACTTATGCTAAAGAGGTCACTCAAATACGAGAAACGGAAGCACGATTAAGAAGAACGGAAAAATTATCGATAGTCGGCGAACTTGCCGCCAGTGTAGCCCACGAAGTCCGTAACCCGTTAACTTCGTTAAAAGGATTCGTCCAGCTGCTTAAAAAGAACGATCATCCATTTGAACAATACTATACAATCATGTTAAGCGAATTGGACCGGATCAATCTTATTGTAAGCGAGTTACTCGTTCTGGCAAAACCACAGGAACTTCCATTCAGCAAACATCAAATCATCGGACTGATGAATGAAGTCAAGACCTTATTGAAACCGGAGGCAGACTCTTATCCAACCCAAATATCAATATCCGTAAAAAATGAAATCCCCCTGCTTTCATGTGAGGCAAACCAACTAAAGCAAGTATTCATAAACATGCTCAAAAATTCCATGGAAGCATCTGCCGATCACATTTGGATTGATTTCGAGCATATGGACAAAAACCTTTCCATTACCATCAAAGATAATGGCAGCGGAATAGAAAAAAATCGGTTAAAGCATCTTGGGGAACCTTTTTATTCTTCTAAAGAAAGAGGAACCGGTTTAGGATTGACAGTCAGTTGCCGAATCATTGAGGCACATCGGGGAAAGGTCCATTTTAACAGCGAGCTAAACCAAGGAACCGAAGTTCAAATCATTTTGCCCATATAAAGCGTAGGACAAGTGTTAGTACTTGTCCTTTTTTGCATGATCGAAAATAACTTTTGGTGCATTTAAAAAAGGGAAGTGAAGAACGCCTTGACCTTCCCCCAGAATGACCCCGCCGCTGCAGGCTCATTCCCATTCAACATCCCCTGCACGACTTTGTCATTCGATGGAACAGTCTCCGTTTTACCAGCTGTACTCATTTGCGTTGCCTCAACTTCTGTTTCATTTGTTTTGATATCGTCCACGGTTTCTTCTTCATCCATTTCCACATCCATATCCTTTTCGAAAACAATAACGTAAGTACGCCGGTTCCCATCTTTTGAAACCGTAACTGAAATGGCCGTCTTCGCTTTATCCTTGATCTTTACATTCCTACTGCTCTCACCTTCATATTCAACCGTGGCTCCACTAGCACTTGAAGCAGCATTCATTTCGACTGAGGTAATATCATTATCGACTTTGACATGATAGGTATGCTCATTCGAATCAAAAGGCTTGTTCCATACTCCAGTTGATACTGTCAGATTGTTCAAAAATGGCGGGGTTTTACCTTCTTCACCTAAAGAATCAGCAGATACTACCTCCTCTACAGGAATTGATTTCGTTTTTTGTGTTGAAATGTTTTCATTCTGTTGTACCTTCGATACTTTGCTGCCATTGCTTGTTTTTACATTATTAAATGAATCAACAGGGGTGGAAGATGGTTTATCTCCTTTAGACGCGGATGGCTGAGTTTTATTCGCCCCAGTAATAGGTTCCTTTTGAACTGTATCCTCTTTAGATTCGGCATCCTTATCCTTCGATTCCGTTTTCTTAGCTGCAGCCCGTGTAATCGTTAGCGTATATGTTTTTTCATCCCCATTTTCTGCAGTAACGATAATCTTCACCATTGTCTTACCAATTCGAAGGGGTACCTTTACACCTCCACTCGTTGCAGCCGTTCCGTTCACCTTTACATTTGCAGTACTATCACTCAATGTCGGAGACACAGTAATTGTCTTGATTTCATTCTCCACAGAAACATTATAAGCCGTCACTTTAGAATCAAACGGTAACGAGCCGCTTGATAATCCAATCGAAGTTAAAAGGTTGTCATCACTTTCAAGTTTTTCAACTTTGACGGTATAGGTCATCGTTTCATTTATTCCATCGCTGACTGTGATCTTGAATGTATTGATGCCAGTTTGAAGAGCTAGGTCCTTGGCCTTCCCATTTGTCAGTTTGACGCCATTCACGGATATGGTGGCATTCTCATTGATACTCTCAGCAAGCAAGGTGATCTTTTCAACTTCATTCGCCACTGTTGCACTATAGTCGAGTACATCTTCTGCAAATTTTTGATCCAATGCAATATCTTTTATTTCTAGCTTCGAAAGACTATTCACCGTTCGGTCATCTTCCTGAATGACGGCTGTCCCCTCCTCAGCGTATGCGGCAGGCATATAAAATGATATTCCTATCCCCGCAAGAGAACAAACCAAGACCACCTTCACGCTTTTTTCTTTTAACCCCTTCTTTAGCAAAGCCTATCCCCCCTATAATTCCTGCAAACACGATAGGGTCATAGTAACAAAGAAACCTTAATTATTTCTTAATGGGCTGTTGCACTAACTATCCAACCCCTAATGATCAACAACATCATGCAAAGGAATTCCAAACCAATATTTCCTTTTGATTATTTACATGTCTATAATGTTGGGAGGTAGGCTATTCTATTCATATCGTTATCCCTTTTCTTTTGAATCTCAAACTGCCTTTAGATCATTCATTTAATTTCACTGTTTTTTCACATTTTGCTCTTATAATAATCTTACATAAGCTAATGAAAGGGTGATGGCACACCAAGATGAAGAATTATTTATGGGTGGTAGTAAGCTTATTCAGTTTACTTTTATACCCGGCAATGGCTTCTGGTCACGCTACAGTAATAGGCTCTAACCCTAGCCCAAATGAAGCGATGGAAAATCTGCCTGAAAAGATCAGCATTCAATTCAGTGAGAATATACAACCAGCTTTCCATTCGCTTGAAGTATTCAGCCAGAATGGGGACAAAATTCAAATTCAAGACAGTAAAATTTCGGAACAAAGTGAAACAATACTGGAAGCTAAGTGGAAAGGCAAAATCGATGAAGGGATTTACTACATAAAATGGAGAGTGGTTTCGAGTGATGGCCACCCCATCGAAGGGACAATCCCCTTTCAATTCGGAAACTCGACCGCCCTATCAGATCAAGACATTTCTGAAGTGAACGCAGGTTTTCCGAATTCCATCATCATTTTCCTACAAAGTCTACAATACATAAGCTTCGCAGCTCTTTCAGGCGTCCTTTTTTTCCAATTATCTTTAACGAAGGATACCAACCTTTTTCAAGCTAGCAGGAGAGCACGTCTATACCTTTGGGTGTCATATGCAAGCTTGGCACTTTCCGTCTTCTGCAGTCTGCCTTTAAAAGTGACGATTGACGCTGGTGTAGGGTGGACGGATGCGTTTAATGTGACTTATATAAAAGAAGTATTGAATGCTACAAACTTCGGAAACATCTGGGTCATTGAAATTCTAATGTTGCTCCTTCTATTTTTAGCTATTTATTTCATGCTCGAGAACTCCTTGATTAAATCATTACCCATCTTTTCTTTTATCATTATAGCCATTTTGATGGTCTGTAAGGCATTCACAGGACATACAGCTGCTGTTCCTAATCACATTCTGGCTGTTGTAATGGATTTCCTCCACTTACTGTCCATGGCTTTATGGCTTGGCGGCCTTATGGCCTTATTGGTTATTTTGCCTGGGCTTGCCAATCGACAGGCAGTCCAAAAAGATAAGAAAACATTTTACTGGTCGATCATTCATAGGTTTTCCAGATGGGCGTTTTTATTTGTAATCATACTGATCATTAGCGGGATATATAGCAGCTTTCAACATGTACCGACTTTCCATTCATTGTTAAACACAACATATGGACAATTATTACTTGCGAAAATCGGTCTTATGTTAGTCATGATCGGTTTAGGAGCCTTTCATTTTTTCAGGGGGAAAACGCAAGCGAAAAAACTTGGTTTTAGTGTGGGAATGGAATTTGGTTTAGGGATCGTCGTACTCCTTGTTGCGGCTCTATTGACAAATGTCCAAACTGCGATGTCTTCCCCTGGGCCAATTGAGAAAACGGTAATGACGGAAGAAAAAAATGAGGTTACATTATTGGTGACTCCAAATGAAGTTGGGGACAATCTGATTCAAGTTGATTTATCCAATGAAGGCAAGCCAATTGCTGAAATAGAACAGCTTACAATCACGATGCAGCCAATCGATACGCCTGGCGGTGAACTAAAGCTGCAAATGCAAGAAAAAACTACAGGTACATTTACATCAAAGTCTTTATTAACCATGCCAGGAAAATGGAAAATCAATATTCACGGATTAACTGAAAGCCTCGATTCAATCAATGCTGATTTTACAATTTTCATAGGAAATTCATAACAGAAGGGATTTTATAAAAATGAAAAACTTTTCAAAGCTACTGATCTCTACATTTGCTGCATTATTCATTTTCTCCGGTTCGGCGTATGCACACGTTACAGTCAAGCCTAGTTCATCTGCCCCTGAAGCGTGGGAAACTTATACAATTAAAGTGCCCGTTGAAAAAGAAACGGCCACAACAAAAGTGACCTTAAAAATACCTGAAGGGGTTACTTTTGAAAGCTATCAGCCTGTACCAGGATGGAAAGTAACCACCGAAGACAAAAATGGGCATGTTAAAACGGTAACTTGGACTGCAACGGATGAAGGAATTGCAGCTGGACAGTTCCAGCAATTCTCATTCGTTGCCCAAAACCCTAAAGAAGAAACGAATGTGGCCTGGGATGCATTTCAATATTACGAAGATGGTGAAATTGTTGAATGGAGCGGTGACGAAGGCTCAGATCTACCGCATTCTGTAACGGAAATTTCACTAGCTCCTAAGGCTGATGCAGAATCTACGGACCATGGTCACAAAGATGAAGCTGATACGGATAATACCAAGGCAACTGACAATTCAAAGGATACGGTACAGACAGAAGATGATAGCAATGAAACGCTGATCATCACCCTTTCTGTCATATCACTAATACTCTCCATTGTAGCGCTTTTTGCGGCTCTAAGGAAAAAATAATCATTAAGGAAGGTGCCCCAATTTTCTTGGGACACCTTTTTTCACTTCTACTATTCCATAACCATCGTTTTACTCGGGAACTAGAAGGTTTTCTGTGAAACCTTAATGGATTGATTAACCCTTTGTTCCGCTATAGTTAAGTTAAGCAGTCCATTCCCTTGTGCTTTTTTGCTTATTCCGAGATCTTCCGTACTTTTCACTAGCTGTGCATATAATTCCGCTTCAGTTAGCGTGCGGCCAAACTCCTTTTCAGCAATCACTTTCAAGAGAGCTGCTGCACCGCTTACATGAGGCGTAGCCATTGACGTTCCGCTCAGCCTAGCATATTTATTTCCTGGATACGTAGAGAGAATATCAACCCCTGGCGCCACCAAGTCTATTTCATCATTTGTATTTGAAAAATCCGCTAAATTTCTGCTTAAATCCACAGCACCGACTTCCACCACTTCTGGATATGCACCCGGATAATCCAATTCGTCCGTTTCATGACGCCCATCCCCGCTATTTCCAGCTGCGCAGACAACTAGGATATCTTCCTGAAGCGCCCTTTGAATGAGCTTATGTTCTGCTTCATCCGCAGGACCTCCAAGTGAAAGTGAAATAACTGAAACCTTTTCCTCATTCGGTCCCCGCCAATTGATCGCATACTCTAAAGCTCCATTGATCCAATTAATATCACCTTGACCTTGGCCATTTAAGGCCTTTAACGCTAATATGCTCGCTTTCGGGGCCACTCCCACTACACCAACACTATTAATGGCCGCCAAAACCGTACCACTCACATGTGTTCCATGCCCGTTATCATCTTGATAATCACCGGTATTGGTAAAATCCTTCCCACCAATGATTCTTTCTTTGAGGTCTGGATGTCCCTTATCAATGCCTGTATCGATGACGGCAACTACCACGCCCTCACCATGATTGCTTTTTTCCCAAATTGCCGGGGCTTTCACAAGTTCGACACCCTCAGGAATCTTTTCTTTCACAGTCTCCATTACTTCAAGAACTTTGTACGGTATTAATCTTTTTTCTCTTGTCATTTGATTACCCCTTCCTTCGTTCAAAGTTAAACTGCCATCATTGTAGGGATTTTCATCCCGTCTGGCTGCCGTCTACCGTTGAAAGAGATGAGATCAAAAAACTCTTCTCCCTTATATATACCAGATTTTTGAAAATAATAAAGAAGTTTTCGGAAAATTCCATCTAAATGACTACTTTTTATTTCTTTTACTGCTATTATCTGGTACTCTTATTATAGAACAAACGTTCGTAAAACACCATGTTTTTTTTATTTATTACACAATTCGTTTTCAACCGTTACGATTTTCAAAAAAAAAGAAGTGACTCCTAATCGAGTCAACTTCCATGAATGATCAAGCTGCGCCGCAGCATTTTTTGTATTTTTTTCCGCTTCCGCATGGACATGGTTCATTCCTGCCGATGACCGGCTCCGTATGAACATGAGGCATTTTAGCTGCCTTTGCACTTTCCATGATGATTTGCGTGCCTTTTTCCTTCATTTGCTGATATCGCTGTTTAAATAAATCCATTACGTCTTTACTGTATTTTAACGTGTCCTCCGCAATATCCATTGCCTTTTGCTTGGAAATATTATAATCCTCTAGGGTAAATTGATTATCCCCGAAAGAAACCCTCACTCCAAAATGCTGTCCTGCCTGTTTATTGGACTTGCTCTCCTCAACGAATTCAAGGTATACTTCCTGGCAATCACATGTCTGATGCATGCAATAGTAATCATATATCCAATACGTTTTGTCTTCGTACTTACTCTTTAAAGCAATTCCATCCTCAACGCCAAAAACATCCAAATACTTTATCGCTTTTCCATCAAGTATCTCAAATGGATCAATCGTTCTCATCTATAGACACATCCTAATTCATCAAAATTTATTCTTCCTATGTATTGTACAACCTAAATCCTCAATCGTCACTTGAAACGAAGCGTGACTAGGATAAGTCCCTTTTTGGTAAAAGGATTAAAACAATCCAATAAAAAACAGCTGCAACAGTGTGTTTGCACTGATGCAGCTGCCCCCTTTATCCATCATCCGATCCATGTGGTCAATTCATCAATCGGTGTTTTCTTAGCAGGCTTCGGCTCCATGTCAGGGTAGCCCAAGTAAATGAATGCCAGTATTTCTCCTTTTGAGGATAAATTGAAAAATTCCCGGACCTTTTCATGATAAGTTATTTTTCCCGTTCTCCACACTGCCCCCAGCCCTAAGGAATGTGCAGCAAGAAGCATATTTTGGATAGCACTGTTCACTGCCGCATATTCTTCGGTTTCGAGGACATTATTCTTATCACTAGGCTCTATGCCCACGGCGATGATGACCGGAGCCCTAAGGGGATTCTTTTTTTGCCTTTCAAGCTTACTTATTAAATTTTCCGGAGTATCATCCGCGTTTTCAATTCGCGTTATTTCTTCGAATACCTGCCCAAGTTTATTTCTTCCATCTCCAGTCAAAACAAAAAAACGCCAAGGCTCCGTCCGATGATGATTAGGTGCATATGTTCCAGCTTCAATAATTTGCTCAATCATTTCTTTAGGTACCGGATCTTGCTTAACGATCCCAATGCTTCTTCTCGTTTTTATAGCTTCGATAGTTTCCATATTATCTCCCCTTATCCCTTAATCTCCAATAGTTTTTGTTTCAGCTCATTTTCCATGGACGCCAATTCCTGTTCGGCATGTCGGCGTTTTTGCCTGCCCTCCTCTTGGATCCGCATGGTTTCTTCAAGTGTAGAAATCAAGTTAGCTTGGGTATTCTTTAGAGTTTCAATATCGACAATTCCCCGCTCATTTTCTTTAGCCGTTTCAATGGTATTTGTTTTGAGCATTTCAGAGTTCTTCAATAACAAATCATTCGTGGTTTTGGAAACCTGCTTTTGCGCTTCTACAGCATGACGCTGCCTGATTAGGGTCAATGCAATCGCAACCTGATTTTTCCAAAGTGGAATCGCCGTCATGATCGAAGATTGTATTTTTTCGACTAGCGCCTGATTCGTGTTTTGGATCAGCCTGATTTGCGGTGCGCTTTGAATCGTGATTTCACGACTCAATTTCAAGTCATGCAGCCTTTTATCCAACCGTTCAGCAAATTGGCGCATATCATTGACTTCTTGAAACTGCATTTGATCATTGCTCAATTCCGCAGATTTCTTTAGCTCAGGAATCGTTTTCTCATGAATTTCTTCGAGTTTAATTTCCCCCGCCGCAATATAGACATTCAACGCCTGGAAATATTCCTTATTCGTTTCATATAGCTTTTCAAGGATTACGATATCCGATAACAAGATATTCTTACTCCGATCGAGCTTCACACTGATGCGATCAATCTGGGCACCCGTTTTTTGATACTTGGAAAGCGCTTCCTGTACAGTTCCCGAGAGCTTCCCGAACATCCGCGCAAAAAATGAGGGCTTATCCGGTTTAAGCTCATCAGGGCTCAGCTCGTTTAACTTCTTCATTAAATCACTGATAATGTCGCCTACTTCACCAACATCTTTTTTCTGTACATGCTCAAGCATCGAATTCGAAAAAGTCAGGAGCTTTGATTGGGCGGGTGTACCATAGGATATCATCGCTTGATGATTCGTTGGGTCAATTTGTTCAGCAAGCTGATAAGCCTTGGCCCGGTTCTCTTCTGGAATGACATCAATCAGTTTAACCGGCTTCGCTTCCTTGGGAGACGCTTTCTCCAGCTCCTGCACCTCATTAAAGGGATTGGCTAAAAGATCATCCATCAAATTGGCATTATTCGTTTTATTCAACAGGTTTGGATCATTGTTATTCATTTTAACCTCCTGCTTTCATCAATTACTTGTGACTCTTTTTTAGTTTTAATCGATTGCTTTGCAACGTCCAATTCGAAGTTAAGGTGATCGATATCATCGGCAATCACTTTGTATAAATCTTTTTCTATCGTTTTAGTGAGTTCCTTTAAGGTTTTGCGGGTTTCTGTTAAAGATAGTTCGAGTTCCTTATTCTTTCTTGGCTGCTGTGATAAAAAAACATATTTCTCCGCAAGCTCCGTGGCAGAATCCAGATGCGAATAATAAAATTGTTCCGCCTGGTAAAATCGCTTCGGTTCTTTTTTAGTCAGACTATATATTTTTCTGATCATTTTAATCATATCCTTCCTCTGTTTAAAAGAAGAGATATGTCTGACCGAGATTAGCGCCTTTTGCACTCGCCATATTTTCGGTTTTGCTTCACTTAAATTTTTCTTTATATATTGATATTCTTTTCTCGTCAATTCATGTTTTTTGAGGAAGCGCGAGGAAAAATAAACGGAACTTAGCCAGTATGCAAGCGTCCCTCCCGCTAAGGAAATGGCAACAGACAAAACAAACGGTTGATTCAATACAAAATAGCTAATTAGCCAAACTGGTAAAACCGTTGGAAATCCAATCAATATCGGAACAAAACCAGCTAGAAATCGATTCATGATCATTACACTCCTGACTTACACTCTTTTCTATATATACGGATTATCCTTTTGATTGGTTTCATGATAAAAAAAGATTTTCTCTTACCCTAAACGATATAGGAACAGGATGATTTCTGCAAATTTATTGAAATTTTTCTTTAAAAAACATACCTCGTGATTCGCTCATATGGGCTATCGCCTAGTCACTTATCTGGAACTTACATAAGTTATAACGTACCATCCCGATTTTAAAAGGAGAGTTGACTATGAATTCATACGGATTTTATCCTTTTCCACAACAAAATGGAAATCACCAGTACATTCAACCTAATTACAACCCATATTTCCAACAACCGGAACGATTTGATTATGTCCCGCAGCAGGATTGGGATTATCAGAGAGATTGGGATTATCAGCAAGTTCAAGAAAATTCATACACCCAAGTGTCCGACCCGTTAGATATAGATAGACAACAGCCGCAAACTCAGCAACTTGAAAGAAGAGTCCGGGAACTTGAACGTCAAAACGAGCGTCAATCGAGGGAACTCACTCGGCAGAACCAAGAAATTACAAGGATAAATCGAGAAGTGAACCGTGTAAACCAGGAAATAACCAGACTGAATCAAAATGATCAACGCCATACGAATAGGCTGAATCGACTAAATCAAAGACTTCGTGCCGTTGAACGAAACCTAAACATCCCCTTCACCGCAACAGATGATGGCTTTTAATAAAAAAGCAGGAGCTCATTATGAGCCCTGCTTTTTTATCTGCTTTGCTGTTTGTGCGTTCTCTTGAGTTTCGGCTGTTTACTCGTGAATTGGGAGCATTTACTCGTGAGTTTGTGCTTTCCTCATTAGTTTCGGCTATTTACTCGTGAGTTTCGTGCATTTACTCGTGAGTTTCGGCCGTTTACTCGTGAGTTTTGTGCATTTACTCGTGAGTTTGTGTCTGCCTCATTAGTTTCGGCTGTTTACTCGTGAGTTTCGTGCATTTACTCGTGAATTTCGTCCGTTTACTCGTGAATTTCGGCCGTTTACTCGTGAGTTTTGTGCATTTACTCGTGAGTTTTGGCCGTTTACTCGTGAGTTTCGTGCATTTACTCGTGAGTTTCGGCTCTTTACTCGTGAATTTGTGCCTGCCTCATTAGTTTCGGCTCTTTACTCGTGAATTTGTGCCTGCCTCATTAGTTTCGACTATTTACTCGTGAATTTGTGCCTTCCTCATGGAGCAAATACTTGATAATCAGTACTGTACAAGAAAATTAATCAAACGATTGATTAATTTCGAGCATTGGATTCCGCTTTGTGCAGCTTTCCATATCATGTAGGGCTAGCTCAGCCGTTGGCCGTTCCCGGTAACCTTTAGTCAGCTACATCCCTGCGGCGTTTAACTAACGTGTTTCTTATAAAAAACACACCCAAGCTAGAACTTCCCTTTAGAATCTTCATCTTCTATTTCATAATAGCCGTCATAACTAGCTTCATCATAGCCGTCAAACTGATAAACACCTTTTGGCACAATTCCGTATTTAACGGCTAACTCCATTAAATTCATTCCTATTTCTTCTTGAATTTCATCCATTTCATCTTCGGGAATGTTTACTAAGCTTACGCCTTCACCAGAGTTAATTTTCAAGTCCGCCATTTCCAGCTTATCTTTCAGTTTCGTTTTAGCATCCAACTTGACCGTGACCATACCTGAGTCCACATCTTCTATCCCAAGCTTCAATTCGACTTTCTCGTAGGAATAGTCCTTCTTTAAGTTAAGATCACTCGTTTGTTTCATTGTCCCTTTAAAAGAGGATGGCAAATAAGAGATATGGCCACTGACGAAATTTAGATTGAAATTCCTTTTGATTTTCTGCTTTTCTCCGTTTTCTCCTTCAATATCACTAATCATCGAAAGTTTGATTTCCTCATGTTCCCCATACTCTTCAAATTCAAGGAAAGCCTTAAGATTCTCAATCCGTGTATCTTTTTTATAAGCCACATCATTCGTAACCAGGAACATAAGCTTTGATTCCTCATCTTTTTCAAGAGCTAGTGCCACGCTAAATTCTTTGAAAACTTGATTGTTGCCATATGGAACGTTTTTGCTTTTCATTTCCACGTTGACTTGGTTATGGTTACTTCCAAAAGCCGTCGTTACTTTACGGTCGATGACTTGCTCATCTTTATCGATAAGCAATGTGGAAGAAAATCCTTTAGGAAAACTATTATCCTTGATTTCATTTTTTACATGTTTTAAACCATCGACCAATTGCCGTTTTATTTCTTTAGTATCAGAACTCCTAGCTTCATCTGTCATTGTGCCGGTGTTTGATACTTTTTGTACCCTAGTAACTATCATGCTATGAAGCTTTACATCTTTAATTAAATGGTCCAAAAAATCATTTACAAGCTTTTTAGTTTCGGAAGAAGATAGTTTAAGTGTCAGTTCCCTTACTTTCCTCGTTTCGCCTTCATGTTTATAATCCAGGCCTTTTTTCAGCTTGAAGTTTTTTTCTTTCAACCGGTCCAACATAAATGCCCCATATCGTTTTTGGATGTATTCCTGTTCTATCTCCGTTAATTTCAAGTCTTGCCATTCAAGGTCAGATACTTCCAACGTTTCAGGGCCAGAATATGATGGGTTTAACATCCGCAGAAACTCACCATATTCGTTTAAATTTAGATAGAAGAATTTTTCATATAACTTTGGCACCTTCATACCCAGTCGCCCCTTAGTTTGGAACATTTCTACATCCATTGCCTTTTCCTTATCAACATTCAAGGCTAATTTGTAATAACCTTGATTGCTTATTGGATCCTGTTCAGCTTTGGCAGTGAACGATGCTTGGGTCAATAATTCTTGAACCATCTCTATGTCTGGATCATTCGTTAATGAATCCATTTTGACATTTCCGCTTAGCGTCACCTCTGAACTTGAAGGTTCCTTCTTCATTCTCTCTTGAAATTCCATTGTATCGCCAAACTTATCGTCCCATCCTTCTTTCGCATTCTTGTACGTTTTATATTCAGAAAGAAGATACAGCTCTTTCGGGGTTTTATGGAGAATAATAGCTGATGCACTGAAAATCATGATAAAGGCCAATATTGCTGTAATGATTAACGTTTTTTTCTTAAAATGCTTTTTAGAAGACTTTTCCTCTTCAGTTATTTCACCAACTATAGGCGCACCACAGAATGTGCAAAATCGAGAACTCTCGCTAACAGGATGCGCGCATGATTTACATTTTTTCATTTTTTATGTCGCTCTCCCTTTTCTTACTCATTACAATATATAAGCCTACAATTTATGTTCCATTTATCGGATTATGCAGAAATAATAAGTACTTCAGACCTTCTCTTAGGCGCATTTGAATGTCCTTTTCTCAATTTCTCACCTCAAATCGATTCTCTGATATTTTTGATTACTAATATAGAGTAAGCTTTCCCTTCACCCACTGTATAAGTATGTAAAAACTTCATGAGATAGTATCATTAACACTCCTTAAATAAAGGGAACACCCTTCTTCCCTTTAGCATCGTTTGAATGTCGGCTATTCCAAGAATGGTCCGAGGCAAAACAAAAAAGAACGGGAGCCATACTTGCGCTCCCATTCTTTCAAATTCACAACATTATTTGATTCAACTTTTCATTTCTAGATTCTTGTTCTTCCTTGGAGGACAAGTCATACTTCTTTAACAGATGAAAAAGTTCATTCAACATTTCCTGTGAATGCTCATTTTCTAAAAAAAGATTAATTGATTGACCCAATTCCGTTGGTAAAAATGCCTTTTGACTCTCAAACTTCAGCCTGACATCTTGCTGTGAATGATTAAGATTGCATGTACCCATTTATACTCCACCTCTTACTTAACTTTGCCATTAGTATATATATATGTCCTTATCTTTTCAATTCTTCATCCTGCTTATAATAGTCTTCTACTTTAATGAACTCCGGCGATGTATGTGTGGCCATGATGCCGTGATAACTGATGTCCAATCCAAGTTCTTCTTCTTCATCAGTCGATCTTATAGGCACCCAAATGTTCATAACTTTAAACACGATCCATGTCAATGAAAAGCCCCAAATGCACAGCACTATTAATCCTAACAATTGAACCCCAAGCAAATGCCATCCCCCGCCTGTAAACAAACCGTCTTCCGAGGAGAAAAGCCCTACCGCTATCGTACCCCACATGCCGGATACCGCATGAACAGGAAAGGCACCCACCGGATCATCGATCTTCCTTGATTCCAACCAATTTGTCGCAGCCAACATGAGCATTCCAGATACTGCTCCAATCAGGATTGCCACCAGATCACTGACGAATGCACAACCTGCCGTAATCCCGACAAGGCCTGCAAGTGAGCCATTGATGACGGAAGGGGCATCCGAGCGTCCATACCTAAACAGTGTATAAAGCATTGTCGCAGCTCCCCCTGATGCCGCTGAGAGCATCGTGACAATGGCAATATGGCCAATCCGTCCGTCTGTAGCCTGCAAAGTGCTTCCTGCATTAAACCCAAACCAGCCAAACCATAGGAGGAATGCCCCAACAGATGCCAACGGGAGATTACTTGGTAACGAAATGGAACTAGTGCCTCGTGAAGTGAATTTACCTGCTCTCGGCCCAATGACAATGGCAGCTGCGAGTGCCGAAAATCCGCCTAGCGCATGAATGACCGCAGAGCCTGCGAAGTCCTGCATGCCCAGCTCACTTAACCAGCCTCCCCCCCATACCCAGTGACCGGCAATCGGATAGATGAATGCCGTCATCATTACGACAAAAATAAGATAGGCACGAAAATTAATCCGTTCCGCAACGGCTCCGGAAACAATGGAAATGACAGCAATGACGAATGCCCCTTGAAATAACCAAAATGCATCTATGGAAATCGTAAGGTCGATGTGCGACAGGTTACCTTTCAGCAGAAAGCCGCTTGCTCCGATAGTGCCAAATATATCCGTTCCATACATTAAGCCAAAACCAACGACAAAATAACAAAGCGTCCCAATCGTGATATCAGCAAAAACCTTCATGATGATGTTCACATTATTCTTTGTACGAACGAACCCTGCCTCCAATAAGGCAAACCCGCCCTCCATCAATAGGATCATGGCTGCTGTCAGGACAACCCAAATTGTATCCAAGCCAGCGTTTAACGTTTCGATTGTCATCTTGGTAGTCCATCCTCTCTCTGCCAGGCCATTATCTCTTTAATGATGTCTGATGGTAAATTCATTTTTCGTTTTTCCGGTTCTGCTTCAAGTAAAATGATCACCTCATTTAATAAAGCGACCTTACGTTTAATCTTCTCGATTTTTTTATATCTATCTTTAACATTCACCAACTGCTCCACGGCCTGGTGATGACTTGGAGCACGCCCTGTAAAAAAACGTTTAAACGGTGATAGAGATTGATACCATGCTTCCTCAGCACTTCGTTTCTGCTCGTACTTATGAATTTTGTTTTTGATCGATTCAATTTCCGACTCTTGTTTGCTTTTAAGGAATAGCAATCCTTTTATCAATTCTAAAGATGAAATTTCAAAAACAACTCTATTATACAAATCATCCACAATCATCATATGTCATATCACCTCACGCAATCACGTTATATTTTCTATAATTATATGCATAATTCTGAATTCAGTCAATATTTACACACAAACAAAAACGTAACGAATGAATCGTATTTAATGGAAGTCACCAATGCCTTCCTACCTGTTTTTTCTTCATTAATCAAACGTTTGATTAATGGAGAGATAGATCAAATTTACAACTTCAATTATCCAGATAAAATTTGGAAGGTATATATAATCATTTTTTCCTTATTCTAAAAAGGCAGTTACAAACAAGGAGGTACCCTTCATGACAGTAATCAATGATGTCAAAACAACTTTAGCGGGACTCAAAAGTGCTCAAGCAAGCTTTGAAACCTTTGCACTTTCCACAGATAATGAGCAAGCCAAACAACTTTATCAACAAGCTGCCCAACAAACACAAACGATTGTAGACAGCATCACCCCTCGCATTAATGAGATACAAAGTGAGGAACCTCAATATAAACAATGATTATTCATATAAAAAAGGTTGGTTGAGGACAACCAACCTTTTTTATATCTTTAATTCATCTATAAGGAGACGCTATCTTGCCCTATAAGTTAAAATGTTACATTCCCATTTTTTCTCTTATCATCGTTTTGCTTATAACTGGATGTTCGCCAAACTCAAGTCAAATCGACAACAAGGATCAGGACTTGAAAATAAGAAAGGTACATACCAATAATCCCATTGACCAATCAGTGGCCAATCAAGCTAAAGATACGCTATCGAATGCGGACGGAGTCACGAATGTAAAAGCTGTGAATTCCAATAAGGAATTGCTGGTGGCCCTTAAGGTGGATAACTTCAATCGCCTTCGCTTAAAAAAGATTGAAAAGAAAGCGCAAACCGAATTGGAAAATACGTTTCCCTATTATAAAATACTGGTCTCGACAGATCAAAAGATGTTTATAGAACTTGATCAACTCGAGCAAAAAGTGGAAACGGATCATACCAAGGTTGAATCTTTAGAAAAAGATTTCAAAAGACTCAAAGCCTTGTTGAATGAAAAAACGTAACAAATGGAAGAAGTGATAAGAAGATGTCAAATAATAAAAAGAAAAAGCTGACACCTGTCCAACAGGAATATCAGCAGCTTCAAACCCAATTGGAAACCAAAAGACCTGTACTGCTAAATTGCTTAAAAGCTTTTATGACAGGCGGCATAATTTGCTTATTGGGTCAAAGCATTTCAAATTTTTATATCCGTTACTTCGACTTCACGGACCAGACAGCTGGAAATCCAACGGCTGGTACCTTAATATTCATCGCCATGCTCCTCACAGGATTTGGAGTGTATGACCGAATTGCCCAATTTGGAGGGGCAGGTTCTGCTGTGCCGCTGACAGGATTCGGGAACGCGGTTATATCGGCAGCCATTGAACACCGAACAGAAGGTTTCGTTTTAGGAGTCGGTGGCAACATATTTAAATTGGCTGGTTCCGTTATTTTATTCGGCGTATTTTCTGCATTTATCGTAGCACTGGTAAAAACAATACTCATACAATGGGGTGGTTTATAATGCTTACCGGGCATCGCACATGGGTGTTTGACCAAAAGCCTGTCATCATCTCCACAGGAACTGTGGGTGGACCATTTGAAGCAAACGGATTGCTCGCTGATGATTTCGATCTCCTTCATTCCGATTTATGGATAAATCAAGATACCTATGAAAAAGCACATAAAGTTTTATTGGAAGAAGCTTGTACAAAAGCAATCGAAAAGGCTGGCCTTCAGAAAGAACAGATTCAATTTTTCCTTGGGGGCGACCTTATCAATCAAATAACCCCTACAAGTTTTGCCTGCCGAACGCTGGGTACTCCTTATCTTGGCTTATTTGGAGCTTGCTCTACCTCCATGGAAGGACTTGCTCTAGGTGCATACCTTGTCAATACCAAAGGGGCAGATTACTTATTGACAGGTGCATCAAGTCATAACGCAGCCGTTGAAAAGCAATTTCGTTACCCAACTGAATACGGCGGGCAAAAACCTCCAACTGCCCAATGGACCGTTACGGGGGCCGGCGTGGCCTTATTAAGCCATGCAGGGGCTGGCCCAAGGGTCACTTCAGCTACAATAGGCCGTGTAATCGATATGGGATTGACCGACCCTTTCAATATGGGCGGTGCCATGGCCCCGGCCGCTGTTGATACGATTGAAGCCCATTTAAGAGAACGGAACCTCGACCCCTCCTATTATGATTTAATTGTAACTGGGGATTTAGGAAAGATCGGACATGAAGTTTCATTGGAATTATTAAAAAAGCACGGTACTCCAGTTAAGGAAGAGCAGTATAGGGATTGCGGATTAATGATATACCGGGATGGGCAACCTGTCCTATCAGGAGCAAGCGGTGCCGGATGTTCGGCAACCGTCGT
The DNA here is from genome assembly GCF_918698115.1 of Peribacillus sp. Bi96. Classification (GTDB taxonomy): domain Bacteria; phylum Bacillota; class Bacilli; order Bacillales; family DSM-1321; genus Peribacillus. The sequence continues at coordinate 37,289 of NZ_CAKKLV010000020.1, read as the reverse complement.
TTACGGTCATTTATTAAACCGCATGAAAAAGGGAGAAATCAAACGAATGCTTGTCGTAGCTACCGGTGCCTTGTTATCTCCTCTATCCTTTCAACAAAGTGAAACGATTCCATGTATTGCCCATGCCGTATCGATTGAATATGGCGGCGAGCCCCAACCATGATCTACTTTTGGGCTTTTGTTGTCGGGGGCACAATTTGTGTAATCGGGCAGATCATGTTTGACGTATTCAAACTCACGCCTGCTCATACTTTATGTACCTTTGTTGTTGCGGGAGCACTGTTGGATGGTTTTGGTTTATATGAACCATTCATTGATTTTGCAGGTGCAGGAGCAACGGTACCCATTACGAGTTTCGGAAATTCCCTTGTACACGGAGCGTTGGCAGAAGGGGAAAAGCATGGATTGATCGGTGTTATTTCAGGCATGTTCGAAGTGACCAGTGCCGGGATTTCAGCGGCGATCATTTTTGGAATGATAGGAGCCATTATTTTTAAACCTAAAGGATAAGGAGGATGCAGCATGACGATAGCTTCTGAAGTGAAACAATGTGTCTCTAGCCTTAAAGGAGTTGAAGCAGGTTTATCCAGCTTAGCACTTCGGACCCAAGACGATGAATCGAAACGCATCTTGCATGAAACGATGCTGGAGGTGAATGAAGTGATGAAGGAAGTACAAAAGCGAGTGGGTGAGTTAGAACGGGAAGAACCACAATATAAAGGTTTCTAATAACAAAATGACTATGCAGGAGGTGTGAAGTAATGCCGGGTTGGTTAGAAATTATTTTGCGTTCACTATTCTTTTTAATCGTTCTTTTTGTAATCACGAAAGTGTTAGGTAAAAAACAATTATCCCAGCTCTCCTTTTTTGAATATGTAACGGGGATAACCATTGGTAATGTTGGGGCCGAATTAGCTACGAAGGTCGAAGGAAATGTTATACATGGAGTACTGTCCATCCTCGTCTTTGCCTTAGCACCCTTCATTGCAGGTTCTATATCTTTAAAAAGTAAAACGTTCCGTGACCTTGTGGAAGGAAAAGCATCGGTTTTCATCAAAGATGGCAAAGTCATGGAAGACAATTTAAAAAAAGAGAAATATACCATTGATGAATTGTTGGCATTACTCCGAAAAAAGGATGTCTTCGATATCTCAGAAGTCGAGTTTGCCTTATTGGAAGCGAACGGGGATTTTTCCGTAATGCTAAAAAAGCAAAATCAACCCTTAACAGCTAAGGACATTAACTTGGCAGTTGCTGCAGTCAAGGAACCACAAACTATCATTATGGACGGCAGCATACTTGATGAACCACTTTCCACGATTGGACTGAACCGAAATTGGCTTCATACTGAATTGGATAAGTTGGGCGTAACCCTCGAGAATGTTTTTCTTGGTCAAGCGAATTCAAACGGTGAATTAACTGTGGACCTTTTTGATGATAAACTTAAAGTTCCTTCTCCTCAAGAAAAGCCTTTAATGCTAGCAACCTTGAAAAAATGCCAAGCGGACCTAGAGTTGTTTGCCCTTGGAACTGAATCAAAGGAAGCTAAAGAAATGTATAGTAAAAATAGCGAAAAACTGCAAAAGGCAATAGATGATGTAGCCCATATCTTGAAAAACTGATGACCGTGAATTCAATCCCTCACTTTCATAACCGAAGTGATCAGTCCAATGATGAAGATCGTCACACATGAAAAAAGGAAAATTTCCATACCCAATGTGAAGGCAGCGGCTGAAATGATAAGTGTATCTATAATAATAATGGCTAAAGCAATATCTAATGTGGAAGATTTGGAAATGATTTTGGCTAACATATCCGTTCCCCCGCTGCTTGTCTCATATCGAAGCATGAGCCCTATGCCCATTCCTATGATCGCCCCACCAATCAAGGAGCTAGTCAGTATCGAAATGGAGAAGACCCTTTTCAATGGACTTAGCCAATCCATAAAAAGGGATGTCAAAAGTAACCCGTGGATGCTGCTATAGAAAAAGGGACGTTCATAGTACCAGGCATATAAAAATATAGGAACACTAAGAATTAACATGGATAGCCCCGTTTGAAAACCAAAGAAATAATGAAGGATGAGTGCAATTCCAATAACGCCGCCATCTATTAAATGATGAGGAACTAAAAAAGCATTGATTCCAATACCCACCAAAAAACTACCAACAATTACAGCCACCGCTTTTTGAAAATTAATAAAATCACCTTACCTCCCATTCCATTTTCTATAATATATGTCCAAGTTGGAGCATCAAGAATATGCATGCAAAAAAAAAATTCGCAATGACCCTTACCACTATTCTTCGGCTAAACCACCCAAAAAAGGGAACACAAAGATTTTGCTCATTTCCTTTTCAACAAAAAAAGAACCCGGTCTAATGACCTGAGTTCTTTCACATTATTTTAACTCTAATAACACTACATTTTCAACATGTGTCGTCATCGGGAACATATCAACAGGTTGAATATCAACGGCCTTATATCCGCCTTCTTCCAAGATATGAAGATCACGCGCCAGAGTGCCTGGGTTGCATGACACATATACGACTTTGTTCGGTTTCATCTCGATGATTGTGTTCAGAAGGGATTCCTCACAACCTTTACGAGGTGGGTCGACGACGATGACATCTGCCGTGTTGCCCTTTTGATACCATTCGGCAATAACGTTACCTGCATCGCCAACGATGAATTCTGCATTTGAGATTTCATTCAATTCAGCATTGCGGCGTGCGTCCTCGATCGCCTCTGACACCACTTCGACACCGATGACTTTTTTCGCTTTTCCAGCTAGGAATAAAGAAATGGTACCAATGCCGCAATAAGCATCTATTACCGTCTCTTCACCCGTAAGCCCTGCATAATCAAGGGCTTTATCATAAAGGACCTTCGTTTGGTCTGGATTGATTTGATAAAAGGATTTTGCAGAAATGGCAAATTTCACATCACCGATCATATCATGGATCACTTCGTCGCCCCATAGGATTGTCATGTTATCACCTAAGATAACATTCGTTTTCTTGGAATTCACATTTTGAACGATGGATTTCACTTGTGGAAGACGTTCAGCGATTTCCTTCACGATAGTTTCGATGAAAGGGATACTATTTGTTCTTGTAACGAGAACAATCATTAATTCGCCTGTTTGCTTGCCATAACGGGCCATGATGTGGCGCAATACACCTTTATGAGATTCCTCATTGTAAGCAGGAATACCAAGTTTACTGAAAATCTCTTTCACAACCTGAACGGCTTCACTGATCACTTCGTTTTGGATAATGCTTTCTTTCGTTTCAACGATTTCATGTGTCCGCGGTTTAAAGAATCCCGCTATTAGCTTGCCATCCTTTTCGCCAACAGGTACTTGAGCTTTATTGCGATAATGAGTTGGATTCTCCATCCCTATGATCGGGTGAACCTTCACATCCTCAAGTTTTCCGATGCGCGTCATCACTTCACGTACTTGCTTTTCCTTGAATTCCAACTGTCCTTCATAACTCATATGCTGCAGCTGACAACCACCGTATTTATGGAAATCTTCAGTGGTGACCTCAACACGGTATGGACTATTTTCTATAATTTCCATTAACCGTCCGAAGCCATAACCTTTATTTGCCTTCATCACTTTTATTTTTGCCTTTTCACCAGGAAGGGCGTTCTGTACAAAGATCGGGTAGCCATCAACTTTAGCCACTCCAGCTCCTTCATGTGTTAAATCTTCGAATAAAACCTCTATAATATCATTCTTAGCAACAGGTGCTGTTTTTTTCATATCATCTTCTCTTTTCTTTTTTATGCTAGCCTGTATTTTACCACAATAGGAGCCTTGCCACAAAACGACTCACCAATTTACCTTTGTTTTCATAAAATATAGTGGAAGGAATTACGGATTTTTCATAGTTCCATGTATAAAAACTCAACAAAATAAGAAAAATAAGGAAAAATAGATGAGGTGAGGAAATGGGTTTATTTAACTCTATATCAGCCTGGAATGCAACAAGGTTAGAAAAACATCGTGTAAGTATGGAGGAAAAAGGCCTCTGTCCGGATTGTTACGGGCGAGGATACAGCTCCTTCGTACCAACGGAATATCATTTTTCCGATATACACGACTGTCCCGGCTGTAATGGTAGTGGAGAATACGCTGATTGGGCTGCCATGAACGGACAGCAGATGTAATTACACGAGCAAAAAAACGTATTAACATGGTATTGTCAAATATCAAAAAAAACAAAAAAGGACCCCCTGTCAAACAGGGGGTTCTTCCATTTCTTTTACCATATAGCCAAATTCAAAACCGCTAATCGTAATCGTTTTTATTTTTTTATAACCTAATCTGTTATAGAGACGATTCGCCCCTTCATTTTCATTTTCAACGACTAAGGAAACCCTTGGATATCCCTTATGTTTAGCGTATCCCTCAACATATTGAATCAGTGCACTGCCAATTCCTTTTCCTTGAAAAGTCGGGTCAACGCTTACTGTATCCAAATAGAAGTCTCTCATTTCCGCTTCCTTATCGAGCGTAACGCTTGGGTCTTTCATTTTCAACCTTAATTGTTTGACGATTGGTTCATCCAAGCTTTCAGCATCCTTGCCATGGTAAGCAATGATTAATCCCGATACTTGTCCATCATGTTCACTGACGAACGTATTTTCATGGCTGATCCGATTTCCACTTTTCCTGAACAACTCGGCAAGAACGGCAAGTACTCTTTCTTCTTCCGTTTCGCCGGTCAATGCCTCTGCAATTTCCTTAATCGCTAACCGGGTCAATACAGCACACTTCTCCGCATCTTCCGGTGTCGCTCTCCTGATATACATGTTTACACATACTCCTTACTGAATTAAGCTGAAAAGGCCACCCGATTTCTGTGACCTTTTTTTCCTATTTATTTGCCGGATCGTCCGGCAGTAATCCTTGTGGAATGAATACATCAAAATGGCGGTACTGATTTACGAATTCAGCTGGGGCCATTCCGCCAAACTCTCCGTCCAAATTAAGCATCATGTCGTTTTTGGCCTGTACTTTAATTCGATTGGCTTTTTCATAAATGACGTTTTTATCATGAATATGTTCACCGCGCATTGCCAATGTTGCGACACGGACAATATCAGCTAGGTTGGCTTTTTTCAAAATGAGCAACGTGAACATACCATCATTCAGAGATGCATCTGGAGCCAATTTCTCAAATCCTCCGACCGAATTCGTGTTAGCCACTAAGAAAAGCATGATCTCTCCTTCAAAAATCTTTCCATCATATTCAATGGAAACTTCCGTCGGTTTAATGGAAGGCAGCATTTCAATTCCTTTAATATAGTACGCTAGCTGCCCTAGCATGGTTTTAAGCTTGATTGGCACGTCGTAGGTCAACTCAGTCAATCGGCCACCGCCAGCGATATTGATGAAATATTTATCGTTCATTTTACCAATGTCTATCGGCATCGTATGCCCACTGGCAATAATTTCGGCTGCCCCTTCGATTGACTTCGGTAAATGCAGTGCCCGCGCGAAATCATTAGTCGTTCCAGTCGGAATGATTCCTAGTTTCGGGCGCTTTTCTGCAGTGGCCAGTCCATTAACAACCTCATAAATCGTTCCGTCGCCCCCTGCAGCAATGACAATATCATAGCCGCGTTCAATCGCAATCTTAGCCGCTTTCGTCGCATCGCCAGCACCTGTCGTCGCATGTGCAGAAGCCTCATAACCAGCTTCTTCAAGTTTGGCTAGCACACCTGGCAGGCTCTTCTTAATGGCTTCCCGTCCCGAAGTCGGGTTGTAAATCAACCTTGCTCTTTTCATTTCCCATCATCCTTATACATATTGATTCCATAATTTACATCTTAATCCTTCATTACATGAAAAGCAATATTCGAAAAAAAGAGACCGTATTTCGGTCCATTTCTTTATATTCATTTTACTAGAAATCTTATCAGGGAAATTATAAAGCTTTTTACAATTTTATTCTAGTAAATGATTTCAATCATGGATAATGAACTTTCACGTTAAACGTATCTGTGACGGTTAAAATATGATTCCCTTTTCCCATATTGAATATCCCATTCTTTTTTACAGTATCACTTGTTTCTTTTTCTTCAGTCATCTTCCAACTGTTCTCGGGACCTTCAAGTTCTTCGACCCCTCTTGCATCTATCTTGATATCACTATCATTTTGAAGGAATACACTAACATTCCCACTATCCTTTACACTCCAATCATTCATAAGCTGCCTAGGCTTCAAGACAAGGTCGGTATTTTGTCCCTCTATCTCTAATGCCAATTCAGCAGGGATGATAAGAGTGGCCTTAAGATTCATCGTCCCGCTGTCTAAAAGTCCATTTTGAATCGGTAAATCCTTGAACCTGATATAAAGAGTATCTCCAATTCTCTCAACCATTAAATAATCTTCCTTCTTTTTCAACAATGAACTTGTATCTTCCATTACCCGCTCATCGTATGTTCCAAAAATGGAAACTTCCGCATCAGCACCACTTTCAATCGTCAATGGGTATGATCCAGAATCCAGGACAACTCTCTGTATGCCTTTCCCAGCCTTTTCATTGAAACCAGGCAAATTGACCGTTTTTTCTTCACTTTTCACGGCTGCCCTGACTTGATCCATCAATCCGCTTGATGTTAGCAGAACTAAAGCAATCCCCGTCGTGCCAATTAATCCCACGAAAAGAATACTAAGAAGATCATACTTAACAAAAGAACTCTCTTTTCTGGAAAAATAAATATAGAAAAGAATCTCCGCTCCCAAAATTATGAACAGCAACGGCCACCAAGATAGCAGAATCGTCGTCAAATTCATTTCGGTAATTTGAGAAACCATTAAAACCACACCCAAACCAACGAGGGAGACACCCATTGAAATCGTTCCGACTCTCCATGTTCTCACTTTGTCTCCTCCTTCACTTGCGCTTTTTTGCTCCCTGCCAGCAACTTGATTCCCCCACCTATAAGCAGAATGCATACCAGTCCCTTTTGAAAATAATCTCTAAACCAATATTCCAAGTTGTTGCCAATCCAGTCATCTAAATAAGGAGCAATTGCCGGAACGATTATATTACTTGCCAAGAAATAGATACCAAGTCCCACTAAACCAATTCCTACCCATTTTTCTTGATTGACGATTCCTGAAATAATGGGCGTATCTTCAACAGGCCCCTCCTCCATTTTTGAGGCCTTTTGCAATCCATCAAAAAAACTATAAAACCAGATGATCGGAATAAGGAAAAAGAAGAAACCTAAACGAAGTAAATCCAGTATGTAAATGGCGAATAAAAAGCCGGCCATCAATTGGATACCGCGTTTTTGCAGGCCTAAATATAAGTGACCAGCGCCGGGGAAAATCGCGAATAAAGACGCGACCGATTTACTTTTTTTCCCGGATTCCCGTCTCTCCTCGAAATCTTCCAAAACGGTCCGATCGATAAGCTCCTCACCACTTTGCTTCTTATTCAGCTGTTGAACAGAATCAAAAAAGCTGTAAATCCAGATTACCGGCAATAAAGCCAGAAATATTAACAGACCTTCCATTTGTGTCATCACACTGATGAATATCACCATAATGCCAAGGCCTAAAAAGCCAATGAGAAAAATGAGTCCCCGATTCATGAGCCCCAGCTGAAAATGCCCTAACCCTGGAATGAATGAAAGGATGATAACATAGAATCTTTCTGCTTCCGGCTGATCTGCCGTTCCCTCTATTTCCGTTTCACTTTTAGGATTTCTTAGAGAGGTGACCACCAAGTCGAATATACTGATGAGATAAAAAACCATTCCAATCATGGAAATGACCAGAAAAGAATCCGTTTGACTGATCAATGCTAGAAAAAGACCTCCAAGCCCCAATCCAGCCGTGGCAAGAAAATAAAATAAACCTTTATATTTCCTTCCTAGGTAAAAGTGTCCGAAACCTGGCAGAAACGATAACAAGAAAGCTAAAACCGGACTTTTATTCATTTCTAAACCCCTCCTTATTTTTCTTTTCAATAGAGTCCATCCAATTAAATGTTTTATCAATAAGGCCATCCGTTAATGATTGTGTTTCCTTAACACTGCTGGATTCCACAGAATCGACGTATTTTGTCAATGATTGAAATACTCCGCCTGCCATTAATAAGATCGTGAACCCGGCTGCGATCAGGTAATGTCTTGTGATCGTCCGAAGAGATTTCTCTTTTCGGATTTGCTTTGTCTCTTCAAGAGATTCGCCTTTCAAGAGGTTGATTGAGTCCATGACAGCACCTGCAATATCCAATCCTTCAGCGTCCAGAATGGATTCTTCTTTTTCCATCGCGTTCATATAGGCTGATAAACATTCGTCACAGGAGTATAGATGATTTTCATATTCTAATTTTAAATCCTCAGTTATTTCATCTGCCAAATAAGCAACCCATCCTGTTTCTGGAACATGATTCATGAAAAATCCTCCTCTTTCCAATGTTTTCTCATCCAATTTCTTGCCCGATATAGCTTTACCTCCACAGATTTAACTTGAATCTGCTGTTCCTCTGCAATTTGCTTGAATGTCTTTTCCTTTATGTAAAAGCCATAGACAACGTCCCGATACCCCTCCGGAAGTTCATTCAGCTTTCGTAATACTTGCTTTCTTCTTTCATTCCGAAAAAATACTGCCTCGACATCATCAGATAAGCCCAATTTAGCTTCCGATGAATATTCCTCATGCGTTTCTTCCTTTTGGCGTTCCCTTTTTCTCTTTAAATCTATTGCATGATTGACTGCAATACGGGTAATCCAAGTTTTGAAACCTTGATTCTTATATTGAGGAAGAGAAGTATAGATTTTGATAAAGACCTCCTGGGTGACATCTTCTGCATCCTTTTGATTGCGTAAAACGGAATAGACGGTTCTAAAAATCGTCTGTTTATACGTTTCAATCAATATTCGGAATGCATGATCATTCCCAGCCCTGACCCTCTCAACTAACTCATCCGTCACTTCTCTTCCTCCTTCCCTTTTAAGCATTCATGTAATAGACGACGCAAAAAGGAGCTACCCCTACAGATAACTCCAAAAAAAATCAAAAAGTTTATTCGCTTGCACAGGTTCGTTTATTTTTCTCGTAAAACGCTCTTCTTAATCATGGGAAAACCGTACCACTTTAAAAGTGATACGGTCCAGATTAACGCTTATTGATTTCTTCCACCAAGATTTTATTAACAAGTTGCGGATTAGCTTGTCCTTTTGTCGCTTTCATAATCTGCCCGACAAGGAAGCCGATTGCTTTTTGTTTACCGGCCTTAAAGTCTTCGATTGATTGCGGGTTATTATTCAATGCCTCTTCAACTGCAGTACGCAACGCGCCTTCATCAGAAATTTGGACAAGTCCCTTCTCCTTGACGATCGTTTTTGCGTCCCCACCGTTTTCAATCAATTCTTTGAAAACCTTTTTAGCTATTTTAGAAGAAATCGTGCCATCTTCAATCAGCTCGATCATTCCTGCCAATGAATCAGCAGTCAATTCGACATCATGCAGTTCTTTTCCTTCTGCATTTAAGAAAGCGGAAACCTCACCCATGATCCAGTTAGATGCAAGTTTTGCATCCGCTCCTGCAGCAACAGTCGCTTCAAAGAAATCAGCACTTTCTTTCGTTACTGTTAAAACGGCCGCATCATATTCCGGTAAGCCAAATTCTTCGACATAACGTTTTTTCCTGGCATCCGGAAGTTCTGGAATCTCGGCAGCGATGCGTGCTTTCCATTCTTCGTCGATATGGATTGTCAATAAGTCCGGCTCCGGGAAGTAACGGTAATCATCGGAACCTTCCTTAATTCTCATTAGAACCGTTCTGCCTGTAGCTTCGTCAAACCGGCGTGTTTCTTGCTCGATTATGCCGCCTTCATTCAAAATTTCCGCTTGCCGGATTTCTTCATGCTCCAACCCTTTGCGAACGAAGTTGAATGAATTCAGGTTTTTCAATTCGGTTTTCGTACCGAATTCTTTTTGCCCGACAGGTTTCAAGGAAATGTTAGCATCACAGCGAAGTGAGCCTTCCTCCATTTTACAATCGGAAACACCCGTGTATTGAATGATGGATTTTAATTTTTCCAGATAAGCATATGCTTCTTCAGGAGAAGTGATATCCGGTTCAGATACGATTTCGACAAGAGGAGTTCCCTGGCGGTTATAATCGCAAAGTGAATAGTTCCCCTTATGTGTCAGCTTGCCTGCATCCTCTTCCATATGAATGCGGGTAATGCCGATTTTCTTTTTCTTGCCGCCAACTTCGATTTCAATCCAACCATGCTCACCGATCGGTTGATCGAACTGAGAAATTTGGAATGCTTTAGGATTGTCCGGGTAGAAATAGTTTTTCCTGTCGAATTTCGTTATTTCAGCCACTTCGCAATTCAAAGCAATTGCAGCCTTCATTGCAAAATCAACAGCCTTTTTATTGACGACAGGCAATACGCCTGGATAACCTAGGTCAATTACAGTCGTGTTACTATTTGGAGCGGCACCGAAATGATTCGGGCTCGCTGAGAAAATTTTTGAATCCGTTTTTAATTCTACGTGTACTTCTAGACCAATGACCGTTTCAAAGTCCATTTTTTTCACCCCTTACAGCTTAGGAAATTGTTTATGAAAATCTGTTGCTTGCTCAAATGCGTGAGCCGCGCGGTAAATCGTGCTTTCATCAAAATGCTTCCCAATCATTTGCAGTCCAAGCGGGAGCCCATTAGCTGCAAATCCACATGGGACGGATATACCTGGTACACCAGCAAGATTGACTGGAATCGTTAAAATATCATTCGCATACATCGTTAATGGATCATCGACTTTTTCACCAATTTTAAATGCAGGCGTAGGTGTAGTAGGCCCAACGATGACATCATATTTTTCAAAGACATCTTCAAAGTCTTTTTTAATTAATGTACGTACTTTTTGAGCCTTTTTATAATAAGCATCATAATAACCTGAACTTAAGGAGAAAGTTCCAAGCATGATACGGCGTTTCACTTCGTCACCGAATCCTTCTGCACGAGTTTGCTTATACATTTCTATAAGTGTTTCTGCATTATCTGTACGGTGTCCGTAGCGCACTCCGTCAAAACGGGAAAGGTTAGCTGAAGCTTCCGATGAAGAAAGCAGATAATATGCAGCTAGGGCATATTTGGAATGTGGCAAGGATACCTCTTCCCACTCAGCTCCAAGTCCTTCTAATACTTTTAACGCTTCAAGAACGGAATTACGAGCTTCTTCGCCAACGCCTTCACCGAGATATTCTTTAGGGACTGCAATTTTCATTCCTCTTACATCGCCTGTTAATGAATTCACAAAATTCGGTACGTCAACGTTAGCAGAAGTGGAATCCATTGGATCTAAACCAGATATCGCTCCAAGCAAGTAGGCATTATCTTCTACTGTTCTAGTAACCGGACCGATTTGGTCTAATGAAGACGCAAATGCTACAAGTCCGAAACGGGAAACCCGTCCATATGTAGGCTTTAAGCCGACAACTCCACAATATGCCGCTGGTTGGCGGATCGATCCACCCGTATCGGAGCCTAAAGAGAATAAGACTTCACCGGAAGCGACAGATGCAGCAGAACCGCCTGATGAACCACCTGGTACATAATCCAGATTCCAAGGATTGCGTGTTGCCTGATATGCGGAATTCTCATTTGAAGAACCCATCGCAAATTCATCCATATTCAATTTTCCGATCGTCACCGTTTCTGCCTGCTGTAACTTTTGAACGACGGTTGCATCATAAATTGGATCAAAGTTCTCCAAGATTTTGCTCCCACAAGTCGTCCGTAAATTTTTTGTGACAATATTATCTTTCACTCCGATTGGCATACCAAATAAAGAGCCCTCGTTCTCGCCTTTTACTAATTGGTCATCCAATTGTTTTGCTTGATTGCGAGCGTTTTCTTCATCAAGTGTCAAAAATGCCTTTACTTTGTCTTCTACCTGTCCAATTCGCTCATATGATTCGTTAACAAGATCAGTGACACTGATCTCTTTCTTATGTAAGCGTTCATGAAGCTCAGAAACCTTTTGTTCGAACAACGACATCATTGTCCCTCCTTATTCAATTATAGATGGTACACGGATATATCCATCTTTGCTATCCGGTGCATTTTTAACTACTTCTTCTACTGGTAATCCTGGCTTTGCGACATCTTCGCGCATTACATTTTTCATATCCAAAACGTGAGAAGTCGGATTTACTTGATCTGTATCAAGCTCATTCAACTGCTCCGCAAATGAAATCATTTGGTCAAGCTGATGTTGAAACTGTTGTGCTTCCTCTTCCGTAATTGCCAAACGGGCCAAATGGGCAACGTGTTTAACTTGTTCCATAGAAATACGTGACATTCTCTTCACCTCCGAAAAAATATCCAAATCGACTGAATTTCGCCGCTTTTATCCATAAAATCATCGTTTAAATCATATCAAACTATTACACAGTAAAGCAACAAGAGATACATTGTCGAAATTCAAATATTTCATAAGGAAAAAGAGATATTTTCCGGGAAATATGGGGAAGTTGCCGAAATTTCCGGGGAAATGACAAGATGGCCCTAGAATTCGACAAAAGATCGTCTGTAATATCAGGAAGCGTTTCCTAATATGGAAGGTTTTACTCTCTTTGGTATGATTGCAAAAGCATGTTAAGGATTATTTACTTACTCATTGCGTCCATAGGTGACTCCGATGCATTTTTAATTTATGTCGTGCTCGTTTCGTGTAAGAATCGATTAAACATTCACCATTTAGCGGATGGTGAATACAAAAAAAAGACGAAGCTGTTAAGCTTCATCTTTTTCATTTTTCATTCATATATATGCACGGTTGGTTCGTCCTGATTTGCTTCACGGACAATGAGCGCTTCAGGCCCATTTACAGAGGTAATGGATACTTGTACGGAAATATAGTTAGGGAAGCGTTCCATTACAAGCCCAGCTACATATTGGGTAAACCCAAGCGCTTCCGAGTTCCCATAAAATTGAATGGGAATATCGATGTTCAGACTTTGTAATTGTTTATCCATATAAAACGCCCTGCCGATGACTCCGTTAAAATTAGGGAAATACTCTTCGACATCTTCTTTAAAGTTCGTGAAAGTATTGACATCATCCCTATATTTTTTTTCAGCACTAGCAGAAGGAAATAAGAAATACTCTTCGTCCAAGTCTGTCCATTTTCCAATACTATCAGAATTTTGTCCGACATTCGTATAGGAAATGAAATTCCCAGGCACTACAGAGGATTTTTCATTTTGCTCGAATAAGGCAATCGTAATCGGAACATTTTTCAGCTTGTCTGTGTTACGCAGCCTTTTTAAAACTTCAGCAGCAATTTTCTCCCCTTCTTGCTTTATCTTATTACTATCGATTTTCTGTTCATATGTGGCACCATATGCCTCTTTTTGATAGTAATGCACTGAATTCATCGCAAGACCTATTACCACTCCACCAAGGCTCACTGAATTATCTTTTGTTTTTACTAAATAATTATGTTCTAAAATATGAGCAAGATAGATTGGATTTTCTTCATTCCGCTTATCGATGTCACCTTTACCAGGATCAACCGGATTCAAGCCAAGGTTCTCCGAGGCTTTCATGTCCTTTTCTTTCAACTGACTTTTGGTATATTTTCTGTTCAGCCAGGAAGATATCGTGGAGCTACTAAGCATTTGCCCTTCTTGAAATAGGTAATCGTCAGGATCAAATTGTGTTTGTGCCAACCGCATAAGACCATTTTCGAATTCTTCAATATCATATCGGGTATTTAAATTCGATACGACTAACCCGCGTGCTTTTGATGGTTCAAACGGAAGGATTGTTTGATAATATTCATCCGAAATTTTATACTTCGGAATTATTGCCGTTTCTTTTTTGCTTTTGGAGTCTTGAACTACCTCTTGCTTATCCTCAAAACTAGGTGCACATCCAGCAAGAAGCAGTATAAGAATCATCCCCAAAATAGAGTGTTTCCTCATAGCTACACCTCTTATTTTTTTAGTTCCTCAACCAGTCTCTCTTCATCCCATACCAATACGCCTAAGCTTTCCGCTTTTTCCAGTTTGGAACCGGCATCTTCGCCAGCCACGACCAAATCGGTTTTCTTGCTGACACTTCCAGCAACGTTAGCTCCTAGCGCCTCTAATTTTTCTTTTGCTTCATTACGTGTTAGCTGATGCAATTTACCTGTTAAAACGACCGTTTTACCGGCAAAATAGGAATCAATGTCTTCAATGGGAATAGCTCTTGGCCCTTTATAAGTGAGATTCACACCGTATGCTTCCAACTCGTTCAATAGCGCATGGACCTCTTCCAATTCAAAATACGCTACGATGGAATCGGCCATCTTATCACCTATTTCATTAATGGATGTCAGTTCTTCACGGCTCGCCTTACTTAAGGCTTCCATCGTCCCAAACTCTTGTGCTAGCGTTTTCGCCGCTTTCGAACCAACATGACGAATACCTAGTCCAAATAGTAATTTTTCCAAAGAATTGGTTTTCGAAGCTTCAATTGCTTGAAGGAGTTTATTGACCGATTTATCCCCCATCCGCTCCAATGCAATCAGTTGATCGTATGTAAGCTTATAAATATCAGCCACGTCTTGTATGAGTTTTTCTTTGAACAACAAGCTAATCACTTTTTCACCAAGACTGTCTATATTCATGGCCGTCCGGGATACAAAGTGAATCAAGCCCTCCCGTATTTGTGCAGGACATTTCGGGTTTATGCAGCGTAAAGCAACCTCCCCGTCTAGCCGAACAAGTTCACTGCTGCATTCCGGGCACTCAGTCGGCATCTGGAATTCGATTTCTTCCCCTGTACGGCGCTCTGCCAGTACATTGACCACCTCTGGAATGATATCACCCGCTTTTTTCACGACAACTTGATCTCCGATTCTGATGTCCTTTTCACGGATTAAGTCTTCGTTATGCAGGGAAGCTCGCTGAACAGTCGTACCTGCTACCCGGACGGGATCCAAAACGGCGGTCGGGGTCAAAACACCCGTACGGCCGACATTCAGCTCGATATCCCTTAGGGTTGTAATGACTTCTTCAGCTGGGAATTTATAAGCAATGGCCCATCGCGGACTTTTTGCAGTAAAACCTAATTCATCCTGCTGTTCAAGGGAATCCACCTTTACGACAATTCCATCAATGTCATAAGCTAAGTTTGGACGTTGTTCCGTCCATTCTACTATATAGGCCAGTACTTCCTCTATATTCGTGCATGTTTTTCTTTCCTTATTCGTCTTAAACCCCAGTCGGTCCAATAAATCAAGACCCTCACTATGGGATTGGACCCCTGTTTCGCCCAAATCAGCAATCGCATAAAGGAAAATGTCCAAGTTCCGTTTCGCAGCAAGCTTTGGGTCAAGTTGCCTTAAGGAACCAGCAGCAGCATTCCGTGGGTTTGCAAAAGGTTCTTCACCACGTTCTTCCTTAGCTTTATTTAAGGATTCGAATGATTTTTTTGGCATGAATGCCTCACCGCGCACTTCTATGGCAACCGGCTCCCGCACCTTCAATGGAATCGACTTGATCGTTTTCAGGTTAGCTGTAATATCCTCCCCGATCGTTCCATCTCCACGGGTTGCCCCTCTTACGAAATATCCATTCTCGTATTGAAGCGTGACGGCAAGACCATCTATTTTCAATTCACATACATAGGAAAAATCGTCACCTACGGATTGCCGGACCTTTCTGTCGAAATCCCGTAAGTCACTTTCATTGAAAGCATTGCCTAAGCTAAGCATCGGTGAGGTATGCTCCACTTTTTCAAACATATCCAAAATGGCGCCACCGACACGTTGTGTTGGTGAGTCCGCCGTTTTCAGTTCAGGAAATTTCTCCTCATACTCAATAAGATCACGGAGTAGCCTATCATATTCAGCATCAGGTACTGATGGCTGGTCCATCACGTAATATTCATAGCTGTATTGGTTCAATAATGTTTGCAGTTCTAGTACTTTCTTCTCTGCAGCTTGTAAGTCCATACGTTCAATCCTTTCTAAAGAAGACTCCACCGCACTTCTATGGAAGAGCGGTGTCTAAAGTCAGATATCCCTATTCTTTGCCAGTAGACGCATAAAAATAGCTTAAGCTTTTTCAACTGGTGCAAATTTCGCCAGTAAGCGTTTGATGCCGATTGGACTAGGAAATGCAATATCCAGTTCCTTTCCTTCGCCTTCCCCTTTTACGCTCACCACGGTTCCTATACCCCATTTTTTATGGGATGCACGATCACCGACAGCCCAGCCGATTTCTTCACCGCCTGTTGCAGATGGTGCGGAAACAGCTTTTCCAAAGGCCGGCACTTTTCTTCCGGAAGGTGCTGCAGGAGATCCGCTTCTCGACGAAGAACTGAAAGGTGTTTGCCTAGCTCTAGGAGCAGGTTTTGGTTTAAGATCTTCAAGAAGTTCCTCTGGTATTTCTCCGATGAAACGTGAAACTGGATTCATGCTCGTCCGTCCATACAATGTCCTCATTTGGGCATTACTTATGAATAGCTCATTTTCAGCCCTTGTAATCCCCACATAAGCCAGACGGCGTTCTTCTTCCATCTCCTCTTCATCCATGAGCGAGCGGCTATGAGGGAAAACACCTTCTTCAAGACCCAGTAAAAAGACTACCGGATACTCTAGTCCCTTCGCAGAATGAAGTGTCATCAGCGTTACCGTGTTTGTAGCTTCTTCGGAATTCTCATCTAGTTGATCTATATCTGCAACCAATGCCAGGTCAGTTAAAAAGCCAACCAATGATTTGTCCTCGCTGTTTTCTTCGAATGCTTTCGTAACAGATAAAAACTCATCTATATTTTCAAGCCGGCTTTGTGATTCAATCGTTTTTTCTGCCTGCAGCATCTCACGGTAACCAGTTTTCTTAATGACTTCTTCCACCAGCTCAGTCACGGATAAGTACTCCTGCTGATTTGTATAATTAGTGATTAACGTATGGAATTCCCTAGCTGCTTTGGTAGCCTTCCCGCTTATCCCTACCATTTCCACTGATTCAAGTGCTTTATAAATGGAAACATCATACTGAACTGCATAATCTGCCACTTTGTCCATTGAGGTTGCACCAATGCCGCGTTTTGGTACATTGATTACACGGCGAAGACTGATGTCATCATCAGGATTCGCAATAAGGCGAAGATAAGCTAGTAGGTCCTTGATCTCTTTACGGTCATAGAACTTAGTGCCGCCGACGATTGCATAGTTAATATTGGATTTAAGCAGAACTTCCTCCATGACACGGGATTGTGCATTTGTTCTGTAAAGGATTGCTATATCGGCATATTTTCTACTGCCGTCCATAACTAACTCATTGATCTTTCCGGCAACAAATTGCGCTTCCCCTTGTTCATTGTCTGCACGATAATAGAATATCTTATTACCATCTGCATTCTCAGTCCAAAGATTCTTTGGTTTCCGGTTTTGATTGTTATCGATGACCTTATTCGCCGCTTCAAGAATCTTTTTCGTCGAGCGGTAATTCTGTTCGAGGAATATCATGTTAGCATTCGGGTAATCTTTTTCAAAAGAAAGGATATTTGCAATATCCGCACCTCGCCAACGATAGATCGATTGATCTGAATCCCCAACAACACACAAATTACGAAAACGCGAAGCTAGTAGTTTCACAAGCATATATTGAGCCCTGTTCGTATCTTGATACTCATCCACATGAATGTATTGAAACTTGCGCTGATAATATTCAAGCACTTCCGGTACTAGTTGGAACAATTGAATCGTCATCATGATCAAATCATCGAAATCGAGCGCTGAATTCTTCCGCAGCCGTTTTTGGTATTCCGTATATACATCGGCAGTTACTTTAGTGAAAAAATCTGATGCCGTCTTCAGGTATTCTTCCGGACTGACCAATTCATTTTTTGCTGAACTGATGCTGCCCAAAATGGCACGGTAATCATATTTCTTCGTATCCATATTACGCTCTTTCATGATTTGCTTAATGACCGATTGCTGATCTGTCGTATCCAATATCGAGAAGTTCCTATTAATTCCGATCCGATCAATATCTCTTCGTAAAATGCGGACACACATCGAGTGGAAAGTCGAAATCCAGATATCTTCGGACGCACCGCCAAGTATGGCACGAATCCTCTCCTTCATCTCACGTGACGCTTTATTGGTAAACGTGATGGCAAGGATGTTCCAAGGTGCTATTTCCTTTTCGACCATCAAGTAAGCTATACGGTGAGTCAGCACACGCGTCTTTCCACTTCCCGCTCCAGCCATGATTAAAAGTGGGCCATCAGTCGATTTTACTGCTTTTTGCTGCTGTTCATTCAAACCTATTAGTAATTTTTCCGCTAAATATTGCATTATCACACCACCTATACGAACATTCGTTTCCGTTTTAGTATACTACATTTATTCCATGATTTCATTTAACTGCCGGAACTGTTGCAAGTGCCACTTTCAAATCTTCATATATCACATTACCAACAACGATAACATCTGCAAACTCCGACATTTCTTTGGCCTGTTCAACCGACTTTATCCCACCGCCATAAAACAGCACGGTATTCTCCAAACTCTCTTTGGCCGCTTCCACCATCTGGACATCGCCATAATCACCGCTGTATTCCAGATAAAAAATAGGCAGGTTGAACATCTTTTCTGCCATCAGCGCGTAAGCTCCCACATCATCCATATCCAAACTCGTATTTGCTTTTGTCAATTCGGCCGCCTTACAATCAGGATTCAGGATACAGTAGCCTTCAACGAAAATTTCATCCCAATTCAAAAGATATCCGTATTCTTTGACTGCTTGCTGATGCAGCTTCATCATCCAATCCGGATTGGTGCTATTCAGGACACTCGGAATAAAATATAAATCAAAACCTGGCGTCACCGTTTCAACTGATGAAATTTCCATCACACATGGCACGGTGTAACGTCTGACCCGTGCCATTAAATGAAGCACATTTTCAAGTGTGATTCCATCCGTTCCCCCGATCATGATTGCATCAGTACCGGATTCGCAGACTTTTTCCAGAGCCTCATCACTTATTTCTTTATTTGGATCGAGTTTGAAAACATGTTTCCACTCGCGAAAATCGTACATTATAATCCTCCATTCACACTTCCCATTACACCATTATAGCATTAAGATTTTTCATTAAAAAAGAGAAGTATCGATAAAATGTTTACCAATTGGAAACCACTGAATCTAAAATCCAATATAACACGGATACGACTGAAAGACAGCTGACAAAGAAAGCGCAAAAAAATCAAAATAAAAAGCCGGGAAATGAATTCCTCGGCTTTTTCTCATTCACCATATAAAAATCCTGTGCATTAAGATTCAGTTGTTTCCTCAACGTTTTCTTTAATACGGTTAAGAGCCATGGAATAAGCGTCATTTCCGTAATTCAAACAGCGCTTGACCCTTGAAATCGTAGCGGTACTTGCACCCGTTTCCGTTTCGATCTTATGATAGGTTTTACCTTCTTCAAGCATCCGAGCTACTTCAAGTCGCTGAGCTAATGAGGAAATTTCATTAACTGTGCATAAATCATCAAAAAATCGATAACATTCGTCTAAATCGCGCAAGGAAAGAATCGACTTAAACAGCTGATCCGTCTCTTTTCCTCTTAACTTATCAATTTGCATGTTACTCCCCCTCAATTTCATGGGTATCAAAATGAGACGTCCCCTACTAAACCAGGTTGATTCGGAATTATATTGACCCAGGTTTTTCCTGGAATCAACCCTACCTCTTTATCGTTTTTCACTGGAATAATCCGACCATCCTTATTAACCCATTCTACTTCATTCGCTTTTCCTTTTTGAAGTAAATAACCTTTTCCACCATTCTTCAAATCGATTTTACGACGCCCTTTATCGTCAATCACTTGATGAGTGGCCTCAATGATCAATATATTATCCAGTAAAATAGGCTTATTCGATTTATGTTCGACTGTTTGCTCACCATTCGAATAACGTTTATATTTCTCTTCCGTGGCCTCGTATTCATACTCTACATCATACTCTTCCGATCCGTAGGATATCTTGGTTTTCAGTGCCGGTTCCCCTTGAAGACCAGCCTCCTCATCCTCAGTAAGGAAAGTAAATGGCTCAGGTGCACCGTTCATGTCATATCCCTTTTCCTTCGCACCCTTTTGGATGTCATCAAAAGAAATGTAAGAATTATGCGGTGCTTTTCGATCCGCCGAGCGTTGAAACAAAGTTCCATCATAATATAATCCGTTCAAGTTATCAATATACCCTTTGTCCAGCATGTTTTTTGCCTCTGGGCTATTCCCATGACACACATAGATGCAATCCAGGCCTTTAGCCAGTTCGATATAATAGTCCCTTGCACTCCGAATCGGACCGATCTGGCTTGGCATTTCACTTTGGAAGATAGCTAAAAATCTGGTTATGTCACCTTCTGCGAGCATTTCGTAGACTAAGTCGGCTTGAGATAGGCCCGATTGTGGGCGTGCCTTTGGATGATTATTAATCATCACTGCAACAGCCCTTTGCTCACTGCTTTCATCGGTGGCTATACCAGTAAGTGGGAACTTATTGGAAGGCTCATTTTTCACATCTGTATTTTTGATGACAGCTTGGTCTTTCGGCTTACTGTCATCCGTTGCAGGTTCTTCTTTCGTCGAACAGCCTGCCAGCAGTAAAATAGAAATCATCATGAAAAGAATTCTCTTAAAATTCATCCTTCCACTCCTCTGATTTATTAGCTATTTCTTCTCTTATATTTTAACGCATTATAGTAGGAAAGAGTATAGTTTTATTCATGACATCATATACTCCTCGCTGAGTTAGCCTTATATAAGGCAGATGGGTCGTCGAAAAGAACGAGATGGTGTACACAGGGTCGTCGAAGCGATAGCCCCTTTCACGCAGCAAATTTTTCAACTCATTCTCTTCTTCGATCAGTTCAGGTACTTCCTTGGTGGACATGACTCCTTTTAATTTTAGAGGAAGTTCATGGATCACCTTACCGTGTTCGGTTAAAATGATGCCACCGCCAATTTCCTTC
This sequence comes from Peribacillus sp. Bi96, assembly GCF_918698115.1. Classification (GTDB taxonomy): domain Bacteria; phylum Bacillota; class Bacilli; order Bacillales; family DSM-1321; genus Peribacillus. The sequence goes on along the minus strand of NZ_CAKKLV010000020.1, from coordinate 16,253 downwards.
AACCGGTTAAATGCCAAATGCATATCCTTTTTCCGTTTACCGATCAGTATGATGTCTCCGGTATTCGTATAAGAGCCAGCAAAGCCACAAAGTTTATTTGCAAATCCCTTTAATATCGTATTGATGCGCCATTTCCCTTCCCGATCAATGAGCATGAAAAAGCACTCATCATCCTCAAAGTTCAACTCTTCATGACCAACATCATTGGCAAGGGAGTACGGCTTCGTAATTACGTTATTGACCAATTCAATTCCAAACGGCATCGAGAATTCAAAATCTTCCTTTAAACTAAGATCCCAATCAATATCAAGTGGTTTAAAATCAAAATCACTCCATTCGATTTCCTGTGAATCGGAAATGATTTCACCATCCCTTTTCACCCATTTCCCTTTTGCCATTACCGAAACCGGTGCAGGTTCCTTTACATCGGTTAGGAAGTTGATGTTCGCCACCCTTCCAGTAGCAATATTGCCATGAAGGTATTCAATATTATAATATCGTGCGATGTTGATAGTTGCCATATTGTAAGCATCTATGACCGGAACGCCATGCTCTATTGCAATCTTTATTAAACAGTCTATGAATCCATCTTCATAAAAAGAAGGCGGCGATCCATCTGTGGTATAAAAGAATTTGTCGTAATGATCAATGCCGAGTTCATGGATTTCAGATATCATCTTAGGAAGATCCGGCCGGATCGAAGAATGCCGTAGCGACACATAATAGCCCTGCAGCAATCGGGACATGACTTCATCACCTGTCATTGCCTCATGATCACAGTCGGCGCCGAACAGGGTCATTTTTGCCAAAGTCTTCTCTGAAGCACCTGGAAAGTGTCCCTCTATTTTTTTCCTCATCCGCTTGGCTTCCTGAATCCAATGCAGCATCATGTCATCCCCATCGAGAAGCTTAGGCCAGCCGGTCAGTTCCCCGCCCTGTAAAACGGCATCATGCTCCAGCCAGGATTTAACGGCCCCATGGGAAAATACCACATCTTCATCGATCAATTCAGTTTGGCCGTCAAAACGGCTCCACCAGTACATTGTAACAGGAATGTTACGTAATTCTTTCAAAAGAGAAAACGCTTTCTTTTTATCTAACTGCAAAAGAAACGGCAAGTTATCATTAATCAATGTCGTTGTGCCAAAATGAGATGCATAACGTGAAAAAGAAAGGGGATTATATAATTGAGAAGGATGTGAATGCGGCTCAATATAACCCGGGACCAAGTACTGGTTTGTGCAGTCAACAATTTCACAGCTGTCTATGTTATCAGGAAGGTTTTCGCCAACATAGATGATGCGATCATCATATATCCATATATTCGCTTTCACCCATTTTCGCAAAGCCTGATTTAAATAAGTCGTATTTTTAAGCAGAATGTGTGGTGCCCTATTGCCATCCAGCACATCTATATGTTCTCTTAGATGTTTATTTTTCCATCTATAGCGCTGTTCAAGCATAAAACATTCCCCCATAATTTTTTAGAAACAAAGTTTTAAAAAAACCATTTTCAATCCAATTTTATTTCATAGTAACATACTTGCCTCAATAGAACAGTAATGTTACCCAGAATATTGTTAAATTTTTGTGAAGGGATGTACTTTAAATGAAGTTTAAACAAAATATCAGTATAATCAATGCCTTAATGCGAATTACATGTGGCTTTACCTTTCTAACATGGGCCACGGCCAAGATGGTTAAAAAACCATGGAAAAACCAATCTTATCTAGTCGTCGTCATGATTTCTGCCATGAAAATAGGCGAGGGCATTCTTCGCTATTGTCCAATCGTGGATGCTATGGAGAATGGGCAGACCTTTATGAAGAAAGAGCAAAACCAAGAATATGACTCCAATCCTTCTGATTCCTATTAAGTTTTTTTCTAAAGAAGAAGCTGACTCCGATTGGAGTCAGCTTCTTTCATATTATCAGGAAAATTTTATTGTATTGCACGGTAGCCAATATCCATTCGCCAGAATAAGCCGTCTTTCTCAACATGCCCCAACTCTTTATATACTTTAGCTTGGGCAGAGGCTAAATCTTTCCCTTTTGCAGCAACCAAAAGAACACGTCCGCCGCTCGAGATAAAGTCCCCTTCACTATTGAGAGCTGTTCCAGCATGATAAATATGGGCATCCGATTCAATCTTGTCCAAACCTTTAATGATTGAATTCTTTTTATAATCCCCAGGATATCCTTCAGCTGCCACGACCACTCCAAGAACTGCTTCATCATGCCATTCAAGCTGTAAATCCTCCCCAGAAAGGACCGCTTCAAGTGTATCAACGAAATCCGTTTTTAGGCGCGGTAAAACAACCTGCGTTTCCGGGTCTCCAAAACGAGCATTGAACTCAATGACTTTTGTGCCTTTTTCAGTAGCGATTAATCCGGCATATAATATACCTGTAAAACTCCTGTTTTCTGAAATCATTGCATTCACCGTGGGCTGAAGAATGGTTTCGACTGCAGTCTGAACCATTTCATCGGAAATTTGCGGCACCGGTGAATAAGCACCCATTCCACCTGTATTCGGACCTTTATCTCCATCAAAAACCCGCTTGTGATCTTGGGCAATGACCATCGGATACACTTTTTCCCCGTTCACGAATGCCATCAAAGAAAATTCCTCTCCATCAAGAAATTCCTCAATGACGACTTTGGCAGAAGCTTCCCCGAACTTTGCTCCGACGAGCATATCATGGATGGCGTCTAGCGCCTCTTCCATTGTCATCGCAACAACGACACCTTTCCCCGCAGCCAAGCCATCCGCTTTTATGACGATAGGGGCACCCATTTTTTCAATATATGCCTTTGCTGAATCATAATCAGAAAACGTTTCATATTCGGCAGTCGGTATGCTGTAGTTTTTCATTAAATCTTTTGCAAAGGATTTACTTCCCTCGATGACTGCGGCACGGCCATTTGGTCCGAATACCTGTAAGCCTGCCTCCGTAAAGTCATCAGCAAGTCCGTTCAATAATGGCGTTTCAGGCCCAATCACCGTCAATGAAATGGCATTTTTCTTAGCGAAGGCAACCAATTCCTCATGATTGTTTTCTTCAATTGGAACAAGGGTCGCTACATCAGCCATGCCTGGATTTCCTGGTGCTACAAAAACCTTCCCAACCCGTTTACTTTCAAATAGTTTGCGGGCTATAGCATGCTCCCTGCCACCCCGGCCAATTACTAAAACATTCATTATCGCACCTCATTTTTGATTAATGTTTAAAGTGACGAATTCCTGTAAATACCATCGCAATCCCATATTCATCAGCTTTCTTGATTGAATCTTGATCTTTAACAGAGCCACCAGGCTGAATGATTGCCGTGACGCCCGCTTTCGCTGCGGCCTCAACTGTATCATCCATTGGGAAGAAAGCATCCGATGCCAATGCACTGCCTGCTGCTCTTTCCCCAGCTTGTTCAAGAGCAATTTTTGCCGCTCCTACACGGTTCATTTGGCCTGCGCCAACACCTAATGTCATTTGGCTGTTACTTACCACTATTGCATTCGACTTTACATGCTTCACGATTTTCCAGCCAAGTTCCAAGGCTTTCCACTCTTCAGGGGTAGGCTCACGTTTCGTTGCCACCTTTACTTCTGCATCCTTTAAGCTATGTGCATCGCGATCTTGAATAAGTAATCCGCCTTCAATGGAAGTTAATTTACGCTCAGGCTTTTTAACCGCATCGAAATCGATCGTTAATAAACGAAGGTTTTTCTTGCTTGTTAATACTTCCACTGCCTCATCCGTAAATCCAGGCGCAATGATGATTTCAAGGAAAATTTCATGTAGTTTTTCCGCAGTCGCTTTATCGACTTCACGATTCAAAGCAATGATTCCACCGAAAATGGAAGTGGAATCTGCTTCATAAGCTTTTTCATATGCTTCTAAAATGGTCTCTCCGACACCTACGCCGCAAGGATTCATATGCTTGACTGCAACAGCGGCCGGCTCATTGAATTCCTTAACAATTTGAAGTGCTGCATCAGCATCATTAATGTTGTTGTATGAAAGCTCTTTTCCATGTAATTGCTTCGCTTCAGCAATTGAAAAAACGGAACCAAGCGGTTTTTTATAGAATGCTGCTTTTTGATGTGGATTTTCCCCATAACGAAGCGACTGTTTCAATTCATAGGTAACAGTCAATGATTCAGGATTTTCTTCATCGGCAAGCTCTGTCATATACTCCGAAATAACAGCGTCATATGCTGCTGTATGGCGGAAGACTTTTGCAGCCAGACGGCGATTCGTGGTTTTTGATACGCCGCCGTTTTCTTTCAGCTCAGCCAATACGGTAGGGTAATCATTGGAATCAACGATAACGGTCACATATTCATGGTTTTTAGCAGAAGAACGAAGCATTGTCGGTCCACCGATATCGATGTTTTCAATGGCATCTTCCACAGTGACTTCCGGTTTGGAAATAGTCGCTTGGAATGGATATAGGTTTACACAGACAAGTTGAATCGGTTCAATATTATGCTCTGCAAGCTGTGCTGCGTGGTCCTTGTCATCATGTTTTGCCAGCACTGCCCCATGGACATTCGGGTGAAGCGTTTTAACGCGACCATCCAAGATTTCCGGGAAACCGGTGACATCACTGATTCCGATCACATCAACGCCATTATCCTGCAGCGTTTTTTTCGTACCGCCTGTTGAAATAATTTCAAAACCTGTCTCAATTAGTCCTTGAGCAAATTCTACGATACCTGTTTTATCCGATACACTTATTAAAGCACGTTTCTTCATGTGTTGTGGGTCCCTCCATTAAGTAAGTTTCTTTTGGCATAGCTGCTGCAAAACTGACGGATACATGTCATGCTCCGTTTCCTGAATCCTTTTTTGAAGAATATCTTTCGTATCCCCATCAAGAATTGGCACTGTTTTTTGGGCAATGATCGGTCCTGTATCCATTCCATCATCAACATAATGAACCGTGACCCCTGTTTCCTTCACTCCGGCGTCAAAAGCCTGGCCAATTGCATCCTTGCCTGGAAAACTAGGCAGAAGTGAAGGATGGATGTTTACAATCCTCTGTGAGTACTTTTGTAATAATGTGGGACCAATCAAACGCATATATCCAGCCAGAATGATAAAATCTACATCGTGTTGGCGAAGTTTCTCCAGGATTTCCGTTTCAAACTCAGCCTTGTTAGCGTAATTCTTCGGTGAAAAGGAGAAAAGATTGATATTCTCAAGCTTAGCTCTCTCAAGTACATAAGCATCTTCACGATCGCAAACGACAAGACAGATTTCAGCCTCCAACGTTCCACTTTTAATTGCATCAGTAATTGATTGGAAATTACTACCGTTACCTGACGCGAAGACAGCGAGGCGCTTCATTATTTAAACGACACTCCATTTCCATCCACAATCGTTCCAATAACCGATGCTTCTTCACCGCAAGACTTTAGATGGGCTAGCACAGCTGATGCTTCTTCTTTTTTCACGACAGCCGTCATTCCGATTCCCATATTGAAAATATTGAACATTTCCTCTTTTACAAGGTTTCCTTTTTCTTCAAGGAATGAGAATATTGGCGGAATTCCCCAGCTTCCAAGCTCGATTTCCACACCGGCTCCTTCAGGTAGAATACGCGGGATATTTTCGATGAACCCGCCACCAGTAATATGGGCAAGGCCCTTAATTTCAAATTTTTCCAATGTAGATAAAATCGATTTCACATAGATTTTTGTCGGTTTTAATAATTCCTCGCCTAACTTGCAGTCCAATTCCGGTACGAATTCATGAAGGTCCATACCTGAATCTTCAAGAAGAATTTTACGAACGAGAGAATATCCATTACTGTGGATGCCGCTTGAAGCAAGTCCAATCACAACATCACCAGCAGAGATTTCCTCACCAGTAATTAGACGTGATTTTTCAACTGCACCTACAGTGAAGCCTGCCACATCGTATTCTTCCGTGTCGTACATGCCTGGCATTTCCGCCGTTTCTCCACCGATTAATGCACAACCCGCCTGCTCACACCCATCTGCAATTCCTTTGACAATCATTTCGATTCGTTCTGGATCCGCTTTACCGCAAGCAATATAATCTAAAAAGTATAAAGGTGCAGCACCTTGAACGACAACATCGTTGACGCACATAGCTACACAATCCACTCCAATTGTATCGTGCTTATCCATCATGAACGCCAACAAAAGTTTCGTACCCACTCCATCCGTACCTGAAATGAGCACAGGTTCTTTAAGGTTCAAGGAAGACAAATCAAACATGCCCCCGAAACCGCCCAGACCATTCATTACTTCTGGACGAAATGTCCGCTTCACATGTTTTTTCATCCGATTTACCGCTTCATAACCAGCCTCAATATCAACACCAGCCTGTTTATATGCATTAGCCATTTGAAATCCCCCTCCGAAAATCAATCTTCAATTCCGACATGATTAACATTTTGTTTTTTCTCGTTCGTATTCAAAAATTTCAGTCGGATAATTTCCGGTGAAACAAGCTAGACATGACCCGCGCGTTTCTCCAGGAAACGGGCGGCCAATCGCTTCGACCATACCTTCGACACTTAGGAAAGTTAAGGAATCAGCACCAATGATTTCTCTTATTTCCTCCACCGATTTTGAGCTTGCGATCAATTCTTCTTTTTTGGACGTGTCTATGCCATAAAAACAAGGATTCTTGATCGGTGGTGAGCTGATTACAACATGCACTTCTTTAGCGCCTGCATCTTTTAACATGCGGACAATCCTTCTGCTCGTTGTCCCGCGGACGATTGAATCATCAACCATTATGACCCGCTTACCTTCTACGACACCTCTTACAGGTGAAAGTTTCATCTTCACGCCTTGTTCACGAAGACTCTGTGATGGCTGAATGAATGTCCGTCCAACATAACGATTTTTAATTAGACCCATTTCATAGGGAATGCCTGCCGCTTCAGCATAGCCTATCGCTGCTGAAATGCTGGAATCAGGTACGCCTGTAACGACATCAGCTTCAATTTTAGCTTCCAGCGCCATTTGCTTGCCAAGGTTCTTTCGTGCAGTATGAACATTGATCCCATCAATGTTGCTATCCGGACGGGAAAAATACACATATTCCATCGTGCACATCGCCTGTTGACTTGAGAGTGAAAAGTATTCGGATGTGATCCCCTCATCATTAATGACAACGAGTTCACCCGGCTCTATATCGCGAATGAATTCTGCACCTACAATATCAAGTGCACATGTTTCGGATGCAGCGAAATATGCATCGCCTATTTTCCCCAAGGAAAGCGGACGGAAACCATGCGGATCTCTCGCCATGATCATTTGGTTTTCTGTCATGATGACAAATGCGTAAGCTCCCTTAAGCATGCTTAAACTGTTTTTCACGGAATCTCTGACATCTGAGTAGCCGGACCGTTTAATCAGATGGGCCAGAACTTCGGTATCAGAAGTCGTTTGAAAAATGCTTCCTTGTCCTTCAAGCTGTGCTTTTAACTGATGGGCATTGACGATATTCCCATTATGGGCAAGGGCAAGCCCTCCTGTATGTGAATTGAACAAGAAAGGCTGTACATTTTGATACCCGCCGCCGCCTGCCGTTGTATAACGTACATGGCCGATTGCAGCTCTTCCAGTACCGGAAAGAGCCTGCATTTTTTCAGCCGTGAATATCTCTGTAACAAGACCTTCACCCTTAGAGATGGACATTTGCTCACCGTCCGTCACGACGATGCCCGCTCCTTCTTGACCACGATGTTGTAAGCTATGCAAACCGTAATAAGCAAGCTGTGCTGCATCGGGATGTCCCCAGACTCCAACTACGCCACACTCTTCGTTTAGACTTCTTATTTCAGCAAGCATGGTATAGCTCCCTTCCAAGCTGTTTGTAACTCTTCGACTGCCGCTTCCAATACTTTGCCATCATTATCTGCCGTCACGACCAATTTATTATCCTCAGTTACCGAGCCTATGCATACCGCATCTTCAACAAGTGCTTCAAATGCTGCTTGATTATCAGGATTGATGGATAGCAGGAATCGTGATTGCGTTTCACTGAATAGTTCGGATACCGCTTCGCCGGATATATTCACTTTTGCCCCAAGCTTGTTTGCCCCGAATAAAGACTCTGCTAAAGCGACTGCCAAACCGCCTTCCGAAAGATCATGGGCTGATGCTACAAGTCCAGTTTGGATCGCAGAAAGGATTTGCTGCTGACGTTTTTGTTCAACGGCCAAATCAAGTTCTGGTGCACGTCCAAAGATTTTTCCTTCGAGCATTTTTTGTAATTCACTGCCGCCAAATTCCACCTTTGCTTCGCCGACAACATAAATCAAATCGGATTCATTTTTAAACGATTGCGTAGTGATATGTTGAAGATCACTGATAAGGCCGACCATCCCAACTACAGGTGTAGGGTAAATCGCTTCACCATTCGTTTCATTGTAAAGCGACACATTTCCTCCAATTACAGGAGTACTTAAACTTCTGCAAGCTTCACTCATACCGTCTGCCGCTTTTTCCAATTGCCAAAATATTTCAGGTTTTTCTGGATTCCCGAAATTCAAGCAATCCGTAATCGCTAAAGGTTCCGCACCGGAGCAAATAATGTTACGAGCTGCTTCAGCGACAGCGATTTTACCTCCTGTTTCAGGATCCAAATATATATAACGGGAGTTACAATCCGTCGTCATCGCAAGAGCCTTATTCGTGCCTCTGACACGTACTACCGCTGCATCCGATCCAGGTGAGACAACTGTATTCGTGCGGACCATGTAATCATATTGGTCATAGACCCATTCTTTACTCGAAATTGTCGGTTGCTTCAATAGTGACACTAGTGTTTCTTTATAATCCCCAATGACTGGAACTTCTGCCGTCATGCTTTGGAAGTCACGGAAATATTGCGGTTCTGCAGATGGCTTGTTATAAATCGGAGCTTCTTCAGCCAAAGCATCAACCGGAACCTCAGCAACGATTTCACCTTGATGAGAAAGTGTTAGATTTTTATCATCCGTTACTACCCCAACAGATACAGCCTCTAAATCGTATTTCGTAAACAAGTCAACGATTTCTTGTTCACGTCCTTTAGTAACTACGATCAACATCCGCTCCTGTGATTCAGAAAGCATCATTTCATAAGCTGTCATTCCCGTTTCACGCTGCGGTACCAAATCAAGGTTCATTTTAATGCCTGAACCCGCTTTACTCGCCATTTCGGCAGATGAGCTTGTAAGACCCGCTGCTCCCATATCCTGAATGCCAACAAGAGCGTCATTTTGAATCAATTCAAGGCATGCTTCCAAAAGCAGTTTCTCCATGAATGGATCGCCCACTTGTACGGCAGGCCGCTTTTCTTCTGAAGACTCTGATAGCTCTTCAGATGCAAATGTTGCACCATGAATACCATCACGTCCAGTTTTTGCACCCACATACATCACTGTGTTGCCCACTCCATGCGCTTGTCCTTTTTTAATGTCCTTATGATCGATCAAACCGACACACATGGCATTGACTAAAGGATTTCCTTCATACGATGGATCAAATTGAATTTCACCGCCGACAGTTGGAATTCCGATACAATTCCCGTATCCTGCAATCCCGGCTACCACTTCTTTAAATAAATATTTAACACGATCATTATCTAACTCACCGAAACGAAGAGAGTTCAACATCGCAATCGGACGGGCACCCATGGAGAAAACATCACGGATAATTCCGCCGACACCAGTAGCGGCACCTTGATAAGGTTCGATTGCCGATGGGTGGTTATGACTTTCAATTTTAAAAACGACAGCCTGATCGTCACCGATATCAACGATTCCTGCCCCTTCACCAGGACCTTGAAGCACTTTCTCCCCTGTAATCGGGAATTTCCTTAAGATGGGTTTTGAATTTTTGTAGGAACAATGCTCTGACCACATAACCGAAAACAATCCTGTTTCCGTATAATTCGGCAGTCTGCCTAAGATTTTCTCCACCATTGCAAATTCTTCATCGGATAGTCCCATAGTTGCATATAAACGATCCGATTTAATTTTTTCCGGACTTGGTTCAAGCTGTAATAACATGTGATTCCCTCCAGTTTTTTACGATGGATTGAAAAATCTTTAAGCCGTCTTTACTGCCAAGCAGTGAATCAACAGCACGTTCGGGATGAGGCATCATTCCGAGGACATTTCCTTGTTCATTTGTAATTCCCGCTATTTGTTCCAAGCTTCCGTTTGGATTTTCACCATCATATGTGAACAAGATGCGGTTATCTCGTTTCAATTCAGCCAATGTTTCATTATCACAATAGTAATTCCCTTCACCATGGGCGACCGGGATCGTAATCGTTTCACCTAATTCATAGCCTGTCGTAAACATCGATTGATTATTTTTAACCTTCAATCCTACATTACGGCAAATGAATTTCAAGCCATCATTACGGCGCATCGCTCCAGGTAAAAGTCCTGCTTCAAGTAAAATCTGAAAACCATTGCATACTCCAAGAACAGGCTTTCCTGCCTGTGCCGCTTTTACGACTTCGGCCATTACATTCGAAAAACGGGCAATTGCTCCAGAGCGTAAATAATCTCCATAAGAGAAGCCTCCAGGAAGGAGAATCCCATCATACTGATCTAGATTGTCTGTGGAATGCCATACATACTCCACTTCTTCCCCTAGTGCATCCTTAATCGCATGGTACATATCGACATCACAATTGGAACCAGGGAAAACTATGACAGCAAATTTCATTGGGTGATAACCTCCTCAACATCATAACGGTAAGATTCAATTACCGTATTGGCCAATAGTTTTTCACACATTTCTTTCACAAGTTGATCTAAATCACGGTCTGTATCTTCAATTGTAAGTTCAATGTATTTCCCCACTCGAACATCACTTACTTCGTTATATGTCAAACTATGAAGTGATTGTTGAACTGCTGCTCCCTGTGGATCTAGTACACTTTCGCGTAGTGTGATATATACCTTAACCTTATACATGTTGAGTACCCTCCAACTTTGCTAGAATTTTTTCGTAAGCATCTGTTAAACTTCCTAAATTACGACGGAATACATCTTTGTCTAACTTTTCGTTCGTTTTTACATCCCATAATCGGCAGGTATCAGGTGAAATCTCATCAGCCAGTAAAATTTCCCCATTCGAGGTTTTACCGAACTCTAATTTAAAATCAATCAATTTAATGTCCAACTCTTTAAAGAAGGAAGTTAAGACGCTGCCTATTTCTTGTGCCTTTTCTTTTAAAATGGCTACATCTTCCTTGCTTGCAAGTTCCAATTCTTCAATATGGTCTTCCGTTAACAGAGGATCGCCGAGCTCGTCATCTTTATAGTAAAACTCAATCAGCGTTTTCTTGAGCGGCTGGCCTTCTTCAATGCCAGTCCTTTTAGAGAAACTGCCGGCAGCCGTATTTCTAACGACGACTTCAAGCGGAATGATAGATACCTTCTTGACTAGCTGCTCCCGGTCGGAAAGCTGTTCAATAAAATGGGATGGGATATTTTCTTGGGCAAGCTTTGAAAATAGTAAGCTAGTAATTTGATTATTCAACTTACCTTTTCCGGCAATCTCTGACTTCTTCTCACCATTAAACGCCGTTGCCGAATCCTTGTATTCCACCCATACTATTTCACTGTTGTCCGTTGCAAAAATCTGTTTCGCTTTTCCTTCATACAACAATTCTCGTTTTTCCATCTGTCCAGACCCCCGCATTGTGAATATTATGAATCTTCCTATCATTTGTCAGGCTTGGCAAACATAATACCGGCTAATGGTACTATGTTTGCCGCCTTCATTTTATAAACCTAAACGATCAAAGATTACATCAACATTTTTCAAGTGATGTGTAGGATCGAAACAATCATCAAGTTCTTCTTTCGTAAGCAAGCTTGTGATTTTATCATCCTTTTCGATCAGGCTTCTGAATGGAACCTGTTGCTCCCATGCTTCCATCGCTTTCGGCTGAACCGTATCATAAGCTTCTTCACGGACAAGTCCTTTATCGATAAGGGATAACAGCACACGTTGTGAGAAAATCAATCCCAGCGTACGGTCCATATTGCGTTTCATATTTTCTGGATAAACAGTCAAGTTCTTCACTATGTTACTGAAACGGTTCAGCATGTAGTTTAAAGCGATCGTTGCATCCGGCAAGATGATGCGCTCAGCAGAAGAATGTGAAATGTCACGTTCATGCCATAATGGCACATTCTCATATGCTGTCATCATGTAACCGCGGATTACTCGAGCCAGTCCCGTCATATTTTCAGAACCAATTGGATTCCGTTTATGAGGCATTGCCGAAGATCCCTTTTGACCTTTTGCAAAGAATTCTTCCACTTCGCGTGTTTCGCTTTTTTGTAAGCCGCGAATTTCCACCGCGAACTTTTCGATTGATGTCGCAATTAAAGCCAATGTGCTCATATAATGTGCGTGGCGATCGCGTTGCAATGTTTGTGTTGAAATTGGTGCTGCTTCAAGGCCAAGCTTTTCACAAACGAATTTTTCAACGAACGGGTCAATGTTTGCGTAAGTTCCGACAGCTCCAGAGATTTTCCCAACCTCTATGTTCTTTCTAGCTTCTTCAAAACGCTCGACATTGCGTTTCATTTCTTGATACCAAAGTGCCAGTTTCAAACCAAAAGTGGTCGGTTCCGCATGAACACCATGTGTACGTCCCATTTGAACCGTGTATTTATGTTCTTTCGCTTTATTTTTCAAGATCTCAACGAAATTATTTAAATCCTTGGCAAGGATATCATTCGCTTGCTTAATCACATATGAAAGAGCTGTATCGACCACATCAGTAGAGGTCAATCCGTAATGGACCCATTTCCGTTCTTCACCTAACGTTTCAGAAACCGCACGTGTAAACGCAACAACATCGTGGCGAGTATCTTTTTCGATTTCATTGATACGCTCCACATCGAACGTAGCATTTTCACGAAGTAGCTTCACATCTTCTTTTGGAATGACACCTAGTTCAGACCATGCCTCACAAGCTAAGATTTCAACTTCCAACCACGCATTAAAGCGGTTCTTTTCTGTCCAAATGTTCCCCATCTCTGGGCGGGTATAACGTTCAATCATTTTACTTCCTCCGTTTCAACCTGTTGATTCCATATTTTGCTTCGACCACTTTCCAAAAGAGCTTCCTCAATCGTTGGACGTAAAATATTCACATGACCCATTTTCCGCTTAATCTTGGCTTCTTTCTTACCGTAAAGGTGAACCTTCCAATCTGAAAGCGTCGGAATTTCATCCATTAATGGCCCGACATGTTCACCAAGGATATTAATCATTACCACAGGCTTCAATAACGCCGTATTTCCAAGCGGCCAATTGCAGACAGCCCTTATATGCTGTTCAAACTGTGATGTCTCACATGCTTCCATTGTATAATGGCCTGAGTTATGAGGTCTTGGCGCCAATTCATTAATGATGATCTCATCCTGAGCCGTTAAAAACATCTCGACTGCCAATGTCCCCACCAAATCAAGTTTCTCTGCAAGCTGTAAAGCCTCAGTAATAGCCTTCCGCTCAGCTTGCTTACTAATACGGGCGGGAACAATACTTTTATGAAGAATGTTTTCAATATGAATGTTTTCCGCTATCGGAAAATGACTTATCTCGCCATTTGCATTACGCGTCACGATAATGGAGATTTCTTTTAAGAAAGGAATCCAGGCTTCCAGCACACATACACCTGTTTTGAGCAGGGTCTCAGCCTTTTTAATATCGGCTTCTTCCTTAATGACCAACTGCCCTTTTCCATCATAACCGCCCCGGGTCGTTTTTAACACACTAGGGTACCCTAATTTTTCTATATGAAGGTGAATTTCTGAAATATCCTGTATTTCCTGATATGGAGCAACCGAAGCTCCTGCATCAGATATGGCTTTTTTTTCAGTAAGTCGATCCTGTGTAAGCTTTAATAATTTTGAACCCTGTGGAAGAAATGCATGTTGTTTTAACCAATCCAAAGCTTCTGAACTGATATTTTCAAACTCATAAGTTATGACGTCACTGACCTCAGCTAACCTTTTCAACGCATCTATATCATCATAAGCTCCAGTGATTTCAATATCCGCTACTTGCGCACATGGACCATCTGCCGTCGGCTCAAGGACAGCTATCCTAAATCCCGATGCCTTCGCCGATAAGGCCATCATCCTGCCCAATTGCCCACCGCCGATAATTCCAATGGTCTGTCCCGGTAAAATGATTGTATTATTTAAGTTGTTCACTGCTGCTTAACACCTTTTCTCTGGTTTCGTCTCGTAAAGCTTCCAATCGATCAGCAATCTCGGAATCGAAAGCTGCTAATATTTGAGCCGCGAACAAACCGGCATTCACTGCTCCCGATTTTCCGATTGCTACCGTCGCAACCGGTACGCCACCGGGCATTTGAACAATCGATAATAACGAATCCATTCCATTTAATGCCTTCGATTGTATCGGCACGCCAATCACTGGGACAATCGTTTTGGCCGCTGTCATACCTGGAAGATGGGCCGCCCCGCCTGCCCCGGCGATGATCACTTTAATGCCTCTCTCTTTTGCACTCTCTGCATATTCAAATAGTAAATCCGGCGTCCTGTGGGCGGAAACGACTCTTTTTTCATAGGGAATCTCAAGCTGTTCCAATGATTCACAAGCGTATTTCATCGTTTCCCAATCCGAGACACTTCCCATAATAACCCCAACTTGCGGTTTCATATCATCATTCCCTCCAACACTCATATTATGGCGTCCCGAGTATGCAGCTGGACGCTTATCATTAGCTATTACATTTTAAATTAAAAAACCGGACAGATTGCTTCTCATCGAGAAAGCAACCTGCCCGGAAAAGAAAGCCCTTTTGAAGAAAAAACTCAAAAAGACTTGGCTAGTTTCCGAATTAGTCAGATGCTTTTCTCATAGTCCGATGATTTACGGTCATCAGGTAGAAACTTTTGGGCCATATCCCCATGATTATATGAGATGTATTAATGTAACTTCATCTTACCTTCCGGCTATTTTAATGTCAAGTTAAAATCGAATATTTTTACATGATATTAATGAATCGTTCGTGTTTTACTCAATTAACTTTGCTTCGAATACAATTTTTCGATCAACTGGCACATAATGGACTTTACCATTCTCAATTCTCTCGGCAAAGATGGGCTCTTCCGTTCGCCTTACAGGGAAGTAACCTGCTGCTTTTATTCGATCTAAACATGCATCGATGGTCTCTCCCTCGATAACTTCAAACTTTTCCTTACTCTTTTTACTCACAATACCGATCCCTTCCAAAATTCTATATTGTTTGCATTCTCCCTTAGCACCCAACTTGGATATAATCATTAATAAATTCTTCCTAGTATAATGAAAAGAACAAGTAAAGGCAAGGTCAATTTCAATAGATGTTTCCATTCGAATTCCCTTGTATGTCCCTAATACATATACTTCACAGAAAAAGACGTGATTAACGCTTAATTCAGCCCCTTCTGCCGCAAAAAAAGGGCCCTATCATCATCCACTGTACATTTATTCAATATCCCGACCTCCGCCCCTTCTTATTCATTTAATCCTCTTCAAACTAAACCACTGCTCTGTTCTCTATGATTGCGGTACATAATTCCATTTTCAGCTCGACTTTCTTCGGCCATTCGGTTTCTCCTGATTGCTTATATAACCCATATACGGAAATCATTGTCCAAATATAATTTCCAAACTTGTTGGATGGCTTCCTGAGGTTCCGAGACATCCCCTTGGGGAAGTATGAACATCACATATTTTTGTTCATCGAACATTCGTGACTCCATACAAAATTCGCCTGTTTGTCGAATTCTATCGTGTCTAGGACGAATAAGATGCTTATTCACCATTATTTCGTAATGTTATTAGTTTTCATTCTCGACTAATCCCCATATCAAACCAAAGAGACAAAAAAAAAGACCAGCCGGATGGCTGATCTTTAAAATGGCTTGGCGGCGTCCTACTCTCACAGGGGGAAACCCCCAACTACCATCGGCGCTGAAGAGCTTAACTGCCGTGTTCGGAATGGGAACGGGTGTGACCTCTTCGCTATCGTCACCAAACATATCAGGAACGTTGTTCCTTCAAAACTAGATAATAAGAAGGTATTTCATTTTTTTAAAAAGCGTTGGTTAAGTCCTCGATCTATTAGTATCAGTCAGCTCCACATGTCGCCACGCTTCCACCTCTGACCTATCAACCTGATCATCTTTCAGGGATCTTACTAGCTTGCGCCATGGGAAATCTCATCTTGA
>NZ_CAKKLV010000019.1 GCF_918698115.1 Peribacillus sp. Bi96 | reverse complement strand
CATTGCGCATAGCCCTATTCTAGACAAAACCCTTAATAATGCTTATTGGCAACATCAAGGGTTAGAAAATCTATATGAACGATATACAAAACTGCGTCAGACTTAAACTGAACCGCCGTATACCGAACGGTACGTACGGTGGTGTGAGAGGTCGGAGGCTAGGCGCCTCCTCCTACTCGATTTATGGCACTAACGGGGCAGGTTAGTTAAGGAAGAACTTAGATTATTCTAGAGATTGAAGAGGAATTTTTGTTTAAATTAAAGGATGAAGAATTCGAAAGGATATCTAAGCTAATGATGAAAACAATTCTTATATATTTCGCAGGATTATTAGTTTATCTTATATTGATAGCTAATTATGAATCTCGATTTGATAATCCATCTGCCATAATCTCTACTTTAATTTTTATATTTTCAATTTTTGTCATTGATATTTTAAAAAGAATATTTATCAAAAAAAAATAAAAGACTTACTTCACTATCAGGAGCTGATCAGCAGCTTCTTTTCTTATGCAACTATCGGGGCAGGTTAGTTCTAGAAGGAAAATCTTGTTTTATATAGAAATTAGGTATATATCTACATAGTAAAGAAAAGAATTGGAGTGAATTAGTTTGGAGCTGACACACACACGATTATTAGTAAATAATTATAAAGAATGTTTTTTGTTTTATAGAAATGTTTTAGGTTTTGAGGTTACTTGGGGAAATGAAGATTCTTTATATGCTGAATTTAAATTTAGTGGTTGTATTTTAGGATTGTTTGAGAGGAAACAAATGCTTGAAGCAATAGGTGCTGAGAGTGTCTCTTATACTCATAATACTGATAAAATTGCTTTAATTTTCAAGGTCGATAATGTTGAAGAGAAATATAAGGAATTAAAAGAAAAGGTTGAATTCATAACAAAGCCTTCTGCACAAGAAGGCTGGGGAATTAAAGTAGCTCATTTTAGAGATCCTGAGGGTTCACTAATTGAAATCTATGAGAGTATTGAATAAATTTTATAACTGTTCGATGCCTTAACAAGGCATCGTCTTTTTAACGGATTAGAGGAAGTTTGTAAAGTATATCACTTAAACTAACGGGTGCTTTAGCAAAAAATGGACAGTAAAATAAATGAGCTTAGGGATACAGTTCCAAGCTCTATTTTTATGTAAAACCATTGATGAATATTTGTAATTCTCTATTAGAAATATTGAGTAATTTTAAAAAGCGATGTTTCTAAGTCTTAATGTATCTGCGGTTTCCCAAGTTCCGAGAACACTTGATAAAATAAGCATCAGCTTTTTCTTGCTTCAGTCACTTTCCATTTTCCTAATGTCAAGGAACTGAAACCACACTAAATAGAGCTGTAAATACTTCGTAGAAACGCATTAAAGTGACTAATCCATTTCTTTAATTAGGAATGGTAATTATTAGTATTGTTAAGATGATAGATACCTTTCTTGACATATTCTTGCTTACTGCCATTTATGATAATGTGTTCCAAATCGTTTTTAGCCGAATAAGATTTATATGAATTATGAGCATCAGAAATAAGCACCGTATCACTTTGGAAATGGGATGTAAGGGTTGTATCGATTTGTTCTGTTAGAATTCTGCCTGAACCGACACGCTTTGAAAGGGTTGTTTTGTTTCTTGCTACCAATACACAGACTTGTTCATTGGAGATACCTCTTTTTGACGCTGAACCACCACGTTTTCTTGATTTGCGAGTTGGGATAGTATTTCGGCCTTTATGACTCTCTAAGAAATAGGTTTCATCCACTTCTACTATTCCTTCAAATGTACCTATACTTTCTTTCGCAAGAGCAGACAACACTTTATGTCTCCAATAAAACGCAGTTACGTGAGTGATACCAACTATTTCCCCTGTTTTACGAAGAGATAGCCCCTTCAACATACATTCAATAAATGAAACCCATTTGTCTGCCTTTTTGGAACGATAGATAGGAGAATTAGGTAAATCATTACTTAATTTAAGATAATCTTTACACTTATAACGTTGGCGACCTTCTCTTTTGCCGTAACGAACAACCAACATACTTCCGCAATGACGACAATGAAATCCGTGAGAAAACTTCATTAAAAGGATATTTTTATAACAATAATAATATAATAAAAAACAATACGAATTTATTGTTAAACGATAAATGATATGCTAAAATCATGTTGTCATTAAATAAGTGAGGTGTTTTAAATGAATGTTAAACGAGGCTCAACCACTTTCTTAAAGGTAATTATTTTTCTGGCTGGAATTGCAGTGCTTGCTTTATGTATATTTTTAGTGCCCCATATGGCGAATTTCGCAGCAAAAATGTATCCGAATATTGCCCCAATGAAATATCTCGTTTTCATCGTGATGTATGGAGCGGCTGTGCCTTTTTACTTTGCTCTCTATCAGGCTTTCAATCTTTTACGGTATATTGACGAGAACACAGCGTTCTCGGAATTATCTGTAAAGGCGTTAAAGAACATAAAGTGTTGTGCAATTACAATCAGTGGTTTGTATGTATTAGGTTTGCCACTCTTTCGTTTTATTGCGAAGAAAGTTGACCCTCCTATTGGATTAATAGGACTCATCATCATTTTTGCTTCGTTGGTTATCGCCGTTTTTGCTGCTATCCTCCAACGGCTTCTACAAGAAGCGATTAACATAAAATCAGAAAATGATTTGACGGTCTGAGGTGGAGGATATGGCAATTATTATTAATATTGATGTGATGTTAGCAAAACGAAAAATGAGCGTAACGGAGCTTTCTGAGAGGGTTGGAATTACTATGGCGAATATTTCCATTCTGAAAAATGGGAAAGCAAAAGCGGTTCGTTTTTCAACATTAGAAGCGATATGTGAGAATTTGGATTGTCAGCCAGGTGATATTTTGGAGTACAAAAGCGACGAAGACACTCAATAAAAACAGACAACAAATTTTATTTAACGGGAGTCGTTAGAGTAATTAAGGGATAGCCATTAAGCTATCCCTTCTTTGCGTTTATTGATGTTATTTACTCAGAGAATTCCATTGAGAATTGCATGGATATTAGTGACAAAAAATATAATGTGATTTGCAATGTTTGCACCTCAAAAGGGAACCCGTTACTTATTAGGTGGTCTCTTTTTATTTGTTCAAAAAATCAACACTAATCTTGAACAAAGCCTTTAATTTTAGGAGCTAAAGGCGGCATTCATGGAGAAATCTACATTAAATCAAGTAGAAAATACTTCAGTGTTTTTAATGGAGTATCATAGTTCTCTCTACTTAATTTGCACCTTTAAATATTATGGTTAACCGTATTACAAAATGATGGTATAAAAAATAGAAATTTTATCAACTGTGATACATGACTTAAAAAGAGCCATTTTTATGTAGAAACGGTATAATTAATTGGCAGAAGTAGACATTAAAATGGACTGCAACTGAGTTTTATCGTGTGTATTAACTGAATGATGAGAGAACGAACATTATACAAAAAGACAAAAGAAGAAAAGGAGAAGCTATGACTAAGAGTAATGAAACAGGATGGAATTTAGACAATAGTTATGCCCGTCTTCCGGAAAAGTTTTTCACCAGCACGAACCCGACTCCTGTAAGCTCACCGGAGTTGGTCATTCTCAATGAACGGTTGGCAGAATCCCTTGGTTTGGACGTTTCGACGTTGGAAAGCGAGGATGGCGTAGCGGTGTTTGCCGGAAACGAGATTCCCGAAGGTGCTTTGCCACTTGCTCAAGCTTATGCGGGGCATCAATTCGGGCATTTTAACATGTTGGGTGACGGACGGGCAGTGCTGCTTGGCGAGCAAATCTTGCCTGAAGGTGAGAGGGTTGATATTCAGCTGAAGGGTCCAGGAAGAACGCCATACTCCCGCGGTGGTGATGGACGGGCTGCACTTGGACCGATGCTGCGAGAATACATCATCAGCGAAGCGATGCATGGACTAGGCATTCCTACCACCCGAAGTCTGGCAGTGGTGACAACAGGTGAAACGATAATCCGCGAAACCAGGCTGCCCGGGGCCATCATGACCCGTGTGGCTGCCAGTCATCTGCGCGTCGGAACCTTTCAATTCGCTGCAAAATGGGGCACGGTCGAAGAACTCAGGACCCTTGCCGACTATACAATAAAGCGCCATTATCCAGACGTTGAAGCAGATGAAAATCGCTATCTTTCACTATTTCAGGAAGTGATCACTCGTCAGGCCAAGCTTATTGCCCAATGGCAGCTGGTCGGCTTCATTCATGGGGTGATGAACACCGACAACATGACAATTAGTGGGGAAACCATCGATTATGGCCCTTGTGCCTTCATGGATGCCTATGATCTGGAAACGGTATTCAGCTCCATTGATCAACAAGGCCGTTATGCCTATGGCAATCAGCCGCTTATTGGAGGGTGGAATCTTGCGCGATTCGCCGAATCCCTATTGCCACTGCTGCACGATGATCAGGAGCAGGCCGTCAAACTGGCACAGGATAAGATTTCTGAGTTTAATGAGATATACCACTCTAATTGGCTAGCGGGAATGAGAGCGAAATTGGGGCTATTTAACGAAGAAACACAGGATGAAGCCTTAATTAATGGACTTCTCACTATGATGAAGAAGCATGGTGCTGATTATACTAATACTTTCCGAGCTTTAACCTTTGATACGATGGAGGATTCGGTCCTTTTTGGGGCACCGGAATTCGTTCAATGGTATGAGCTCTGGCAGGCGAGACTAGGCAGGGAGCAGGAATCGAAAGCATCCTCGACTCAGTTGATGAAAAACAGCAATCCTGCGGTGATCCCACGGAACCACCGGGTGGAAGAAGCACTCGAGGCAGCCGAGAAAAAAGGGGACTACAGCGTGATGGAAAAGCTTTTGGATGCCCTTTCGAACCCTTATGCACACTCCGAAGAACAAGCTGAGTACTCCACACTTCCCGCGTCAACAAAACCTTACCGGACCTTTTGCGGTACCTGAGTATAGGATTAGAGAAGTCAACTAGTGTGAGGCTGAATTACAAAAGAAGGATTCTAGAACATTCTTCTCATTAAGCGCGAATGAGGATGAAATGGAGTTTGAATTAAAAACCCGCTAGTGTTTGGAGATAATAAAGGAGCTCCCTCGATTGAAGGTGATTTGTTGTCAACTTCGGTCGGGGGAGCCATTTTCGTATTCAGGTCCATCAGTAAAATAGTTTTGTTTGAAGAATATCCATTGCGCGCTCAATATCCGCTAAATCTTCCTTCGAAGCATGCTGCAGTCGGCTTTGGAAACGGGATTCCACGATTGCAAAGGCCTCGTTCATCATCATTTCCCCCTCTTTAGAGAGATGGATGTATTGCTTTCGTCTATCTTCCGAATCACTTACTTTTTCAATTAAATTCTTTTCGCTTAATTTTTTTAGTTCACGGCTCGTGTTAGGCATGGATATATGCTGACAATCACTGATTTCACTTGGTGTGACAGGCTGACTGACTGTAATGTATTCAAGAATGTTATATTGAACTGGCGTAATGGAATCAGATTTCGCGTTTTGTGTTAATTCGTGAGTCACTTGATGAACGGAAGTTGTAAATGCCACCCATTTATCAAAAAGAGCTTTTTTGTCCATAACTTTCACCTCTTACTGAGAAGATATCAAAAATATTATCAAAACACAATTATCATTTGACAACAAAATGCGAAAAGAATATATTATGGTTATCAAATGATAATTAAATAGGGGGAACGTCATGAACATGCTGATCATTTACACATATCCCAATCACAAGAGTTTGAGTTATGCCTTTCTAGAAAAAGTCATCAAAGGAAGTAAAGAGAACCCTAAAATAAAGGGGCTGCAGGTTTTGGATTTATATGATGAGGGCTTTAATCCACTTTTGGTTTTCAATGAGCATAAGCGAAGGCGTGATATGCATCGTGATCCTCATCTTGAAAAATATAGAAATCAAATTACTTGGGCTGACAAGATTGTCTTTGTCTATCCAATCTGGTGGGGGCGGCCTCCCGCAATGCTGATGGGGTACATTGATCAATTATTTGCTTCGAATTTTGCCTACAAGGATAAGTCGGGACTGTTACCGGAAGGTCTTTTAAAAGGAAAGTCGGTCGTATGTGTGTCAACGATGAAGGGACCTGCAAAGTATCCGCTTCTCTGGTTGAATGATGCGCATAAAATATTGATGAAAAGAGCGTTATTCAATTTTGTCGGAATCAAAAAAGTGAAGTTTTTTGAATTCGGTAATATGGAAAGTCCGAAGGGGAAACAAACCCAAAAATTAGAAAAGGTTTATCGGTATTTCAAAAAGGTGGAAAGCTAAGTTTTGGTATATTTGGCTCCGCAGGTCTGGATGGGAGTTTATATGCAAATTAATAGATTAATCTTTATAGATCAAGACAGTTTGTAGGCACGGTTCCATTTAAAACAAAGTTGATTGGAACGGGTGTGCGAAACTCCTGCGGGAATACGCGTCCAAGGGAGACCCCACAGGCGCAAAGAGCGACGAGGGCGGACCGCCCGCGGAAAGCGAGTACCTGGAGCGGAAATCAACGTTCGAAAATATACAAACCCTAAAAACAAACTCTAGGAAAAATCAGTTATATCGATTTCGTCTAAAGTCTTCATTCTTGAGTCCTGATCATTATAGATCAAGACTCTTAACCCTTTAAAGCAAGGCTTACCGCAAAATATACAATTCAAGTACCTCTATTAATCTTTTCAGCGATCACTTCCGAATATCAAAAAATCAAAAAAAATAAAAATATCCATACAATTCCATTAATCTATTGCATAATAAAAATATGATATTTGCTGTCGATATACTTATTAGCAAGAATATGCTTAAAAAAATTGAAAAAGGAAGATGGTTTACCTATGAAGAGGAACGTATTTTTAAAAGTGATGATCATGATGATACTTTCACTATCGATTGGGTTAGGCAGTAAGACGGTTCAAGCTACAAGTAGTCTTAAGTTAAGTGATGGGACATATACAGCAGGGAAGGAGATATCCGCAGGATTAACTAAATTCAGTATCCCTGAAGGTACAGCAAACATTTCCATCAGTCGAGGAGATAACGATATCATTTATGAAACGCTTAGTGATGATGGATACTCGTCTAAACAATTTACGGTAAGTTTAAAAGAGGGAGACCAAATTGATGTCAATCCCTATGATAGTGGGTCTGATATAGAGGTACAGCAGATCTCGAAAATGGATTTGAAAAATATATCCGCTGGTTATTATGAGGTAGGCACGGATATTCCCGCAGGAACATATTCGTTAGCCATTGATCACCCGAAGGACGACTATGATACGGCATATATAACCATGTTGGATAACCAATATAATGAAAAGGATTCCTTCAGCCTATATTATGATGAGCCTATTGAATACACGGTTTCAGAAGGGGATAAAGTGTACATCTCATCGTTAATCGGCACGATGAGTTTTAAAGAAAAAATCCTCGTTCCCAAAAGTATCACGTTAAGTAATTCCAGTTTGTCCTTAATTGTAAACAGAACCACACAGTTAAAGGCTACGATAAACCCTTCTACTGCTGTTAATAAAAGCGTTAGCTGGACAACCAGTCATCCGGAAATTGCGACAGTGGATGGGAAAGGCTATGTAAAAGCACTTAAAGCTGGAAGTACGACCATCACTGCAACAGCAAAAGGTGATGCATCCATAAAAAAAAGCATTCAAGTTACAGTGACGAATATTGTACCAACTAGTTTGAAGTTAAGTAAATCAACATTAAATATCACTAATAATCAAACTATAAAAGTTACTGCCACGGTAGCTCCCTCAGATGCATCGAATAAAACGATTTTATGGAAAAGCTCAAATGAAAAAGTGGCAAAAGTAGATTCAAAAGGCAACATTAAAGGAATTGCCAACGGATCGGCTACCATTACGGCGACTGCAAAAGATAATACGAAAGTGATGAAAACAGTAGCAGTAAAAGTTTCCGCTAAAACAGTGAAAGTAAATAAAACCAGTTTATCGATTACAGCAGGCAAAACAGGAACATTGAGTGCATCCGTTTCACCTTCTGATAGTACAGATAAGACAGTGAAGTGGAAATCTGCTTCTACAAAAATAGCAACAGTGGATAGCAAAGGGAAAGTAACTGGCAAAGCAAAAGGAACGACCACTGTTACGGCAACCGTTAAAGGTGCAAAGGATGTTAAGGTAAAAGTAACCGTTACAGCTCCAATCATGGCAAAATCAGTTAAGCTGAACAAGACTTCCGCTACTATAAATAAAGGTAAAAGCTTAACTTTATCTGCAACAGTAAGCCCAAGTAATACAACGAATAAAGCAGTGAAGTGGAAATCTTCCAATACGAAAATAGCGAAAGTGGATAGTAAAGGGAAGGTGTCAGCAGTAGGTGTAGGGACGGCCAAGATTACAGCTACGACTATAAATGGTAAATCAAGTACCACCACGATTCATGTACCTTATAGTAAAAGTTTAAGTGCGGGAAAATGGAAGGCAGGCAAAGATTTACCGGCAGGCCGTTATAAAATCACTACGAAATCCGGCAGTGGTAATTTATTCATCAGTATGAATGACTACGATCGGTATGTAAATGAGATTCTATCGAGTGAAGATGATGGTTTTGGTGTGACAGTCGTTACAACGGATATAAAAACGGGGGATAGTATTGAAATTTCTGGACTGGACAGTGTACAGTTTACTAAAGTCTCCAATGTTAAATCGAATACACTGCATGCTGGATACTGGACAGTCGGTAAAGATATAGCGGCCGGAAAATATAGAATTACGACTTCGAGTTCATCCGGGAATTTATTTATATACAGGGGACAACGTTTACTTGTAAATGAAATCCTTTCAAATGAACGTGATGATTATTCAGTAACAAGCGTAACAACCACACTAAAATCAGGAGATCGTATTAATATTTCTGGTTTGAATAAGGTGAATTTTACTAAAAAATAGTTTTACAGGATGAGGTGCTCCCTAATTGGGTGATTCGCCTTTTAAAACAAAAAGTTGCCGACTTGACGTCGGCAACTTTTTTGTTTCGTTATAATCATTCAATAGATTACAAAGGTAAAATCGGGAAAAGGATTTAACTATTACGAATAGCCCATTTGTTCTTGATGAAGGCAATAATCGTACAAATCACAATGATGGTAAGTGAAGTCAATCCACTAAACCATATGCTTTGAAATTCACTTACATAAGGCTGGAGGATGTATGACGCCACAATGGCCAAGACGGCACTTATCGGTATGAAATCAGCGACTTTCCCTTTGCTGAATACTATCACCAGAATGGGAGCCAGTAATGCTGAGTATATATTGCCAGAATAAAATAAAAGCTCTAATAGGTTTGGGGAATAGAAAAGGGTAGCAATGAAAACCAATCCTCCGATACAGATGGAAAGAAGATAGGCCATCCTAATCTTTTGCTGGTCGCTTTTTTTGGTTTGGAAGGGTTCTATAAGATTGGCTACAAGTAAGCTTACTAATGAATGCAGGCAGGCACCGAAAGTTGAGGTGATTGCACTGAAAGCACAGAGTACAAAAAGAATGAAAAAGAATGGTGTCGTTATCTTGTTTGCCAAACCAGCTAAAATCGAGTGTATATCAGTGAAGCCGCCAGTAAAGATAACCATGATGAACAGGGATGAAAAGGAGAGCGGGAATATGAGCCATATAACGCCAGTTAATGAAAAGGTTAAGGGAACCTTTTTCAGTTCTATCATGAATAAACGCTGCCATGATGTCAGGTCAAAGAAAAACTGGCCGAACCCTACAAGAAGCCCTGCAAAAAGAAAACTCCACAGATCATACTTATTGATTACGAGCATATAGGGATGGTATAAACGAATCCCTTCATAAACAGGTTCTATCCCTTCCTTGATGAAAAAGTATAAAGGAATTAAGATAACGGCGGCAAACATGAAGACGACTTGAAAAGCTGCAAGACCATGAATGAGTTTTAACCCGCCGAAGCCAGCATAGAGAACACAAAAACCGAAGAAAAAGAAAAGCCCGACATATAGCGGCGTATCGAAAAGAAACTGACATAGGGTGGATGCGGCCATTCCTTGAATGAATAAAATGTGTAAGCTGGTCATGACCAGTATCATCATCAAGATCCAATATCCCAAAGGATGAAGCCTGGTTTTTAAATAGTCCCCCATAGTCAATCCCACGGGAAAATCCTGCCGAACCCTCTTCCCGATGAAACTGAACATGAACAGGGCGATCGCTCCCATTAGCGCATAGCCAATTCCTCCGAAAACTCCATACTTCACCATCGATTCTGGTGAGGATAATATCGTTGTCCCTGTCACCCAACGTGCCAGGAGGGAGATGATCCCTAAGCCCATACCAATTTGAATGGGGCCTTGTACGTATTCTTGAAATGTACGTGGAAGCAATGTCATTTTCCTTTCTCGCGGAACTCCTTGGGTGTGATTCCCTCTATTTTACGGAATAAAGTGCTGAAATAATGCTGACTATTGAAACCCGAATTTTCAGCGACGTCAGAGATGCTCCAACTAGTGTTATTGGTCAAGGCCCTTTTTGCGGCTTTAATTCTATATTGCATTAAATATTCCGAAAAGGAAGTGCCGACCTCTTCATGGAATTTCCTGCTTAAATAAGTTGGGTTCGTATGCACTTCCCGAGCGATGTCCGAAAGGGAGATTTTTTCAGCATAATTTTCATGAATAAATGAAAGCGAATGATGAATCAAGCTTGAATAATGATGAGAAGACTCCCTTTCATTATACCTAGAAAGCACTTTACGCAAATCACTTTCAATGACAGGCTTCGTTAAATAATCAACGACACCGATCCTTATCGATTGCTGGGCGTAATCGAAGCTTTGATGCGCGGTTACCATAATGATTTCCACATCTTTGTTCAATGCCCTCAGATCTTCACCAAATTCAAGACCGGATCGTCCAGGTAGATTAATATCCAAGAAAGCGAGGTTAATTTTATAGTTTTGGTTGAGTGTAAGAGCCTGAACAGCATCTGCTGCTTTGTGAAACTTCCAAAAAGGGAAGATGGACTGAATCATATATTCCATTTGTTCAAGGACTAATGGTTCGTCATCAACTAATAATACATTCATTCTTGGTTTGCCTCCTCAACTTTCTTATCATAAACCAGTGGCCATGATACCTTAACCATTGTTCCCGATTCATTGGAAGATATATTTAATTGTGCACGGTCACTGAAATACAAATATAAACGTTTTTTGATATTGTCAAGTCCATGGCCGCCTTCGTCTGTAAAGGTAGTGGTATTTCCCATTAACCCATTATCCTTCACTACCAAATATACCGTCTGCGAATTCTGATGGAAGCGGATATGCAAAAGGGCTTCCCCCACTTTTTTTTCTAACCCGTGCTTAAATGAATTCTCCACTAAAGTCTGGAGAATGAAAGGGGGTACCAGTGCGATTGATAATTGGTCGGGGCACACCATATCAATCTTAAGCCGATCACCAAAGCGAAGACTTTGGATGTCGAGATAATGCTGAGTATACTGAATTTCCTGGGAAAGGGGAATCAATGGTTCAGATGCTTTATACTTGAATTTCAAGAATTGGGAAAATGCCTCCAAGGCACGAATCAATTCTGCCGTCCTGTTGAGGCGGGCCAAGCCTAATATGACGTTTAGTGTATTAAATAAAAAGTGAGGCTGGATTTGCTGGTTCAATTTATTATATTGCGCTTCCTGCAGTGCTTGTTCCAGGCGTATCTCTTTGTTTTTATTTTCAAGAAGATCGATCCTCTTTTCAAAGATGAATAGAAATAAAAGAGCAATAGCTCCCATGATAGGAGCTAAAATGAAGAGCATGATAATTAACGTGAATCCCTCGTAACTAAGCATGGATAACCTCTGATTATTTTGTTTTTATATAACTTGAATTATTCTGTTTATTAGTATCTTACTAAAGACTCCTCGGGAAATCTACAACTTATGACACAATGTGACAAGCCACTTGATGATTTTGTGCGGATCGTTTCAATTCGGGTACCTGTGTTTTACAGATATCCATCACAAAAGGGCACCGTGTATGAAAGCGACAGCCGTTTGGAGGATCGATAGGTGAGGGGACATCACCCGTCAATAGAATTCGTTCTCTTTCCTGCACGGGATTCGGTACTGGGATAGCAGATAGCAATGCCCGTGTATATGGATGCTGCGGCTGTTCGAAAATGGACTTTTTGTCAGCAATCTCGACTATTTTTCCAAGATACATGACCATTACACGATCGGAAATATGTCTGACCACGCCTAAATCATGTGAAATGAAAAGGAAGGTTAGATCGAATTTTCGCTGTAAAGATTTTAATAAATTCAGCACCTGCGCTTGAATGGAGACATCAAGCGCTGATACGGCTTCATCACATATGATCAATTTTGGATCTACAGCGAGTGCCCGCGCAATACCGATCCGTTGCCTTTGGCCGCCGCTGAACTCATGCGGGTATCTTTCCATGGATTCTGGTCTCAAGCCGACATGGCCCAATAATTCTTCAATCCTGGATTTTCGGTTTTCTTTAGGCACTACATTTTGTATGGCTAAGGCTTCTCCGAGAATTTGTCCTATTGTCTGTCTAGGATTAAGGGAGGCAAATGGGTCCTGGAAAATAACTTGCAAATCCTTCCGTGTCTTTCTCATTTCCTTTTTACCCAAACTAAGTAGATCCTTTTCCTGAAAGTGTATACTCCCACCCGTAGGTTCGTCCAATCGAAGAATGGCACGTCCGGTTGTCGATTTACCACAGCCGGATTCCCCGACTATACTCAAGGTTTCCCCTTGATAAATATGGAAGGTAATGTCGTCAACAGCTTTTACATGATTAATGGTTCTTCCGAAAAACCCACCCTTGATTGGGAAATATTGTTTTAATTGATCTACTTTAAGCAGAACCTTTTTTTCTTCAACTGATACTCCCATCATTAAACCCCTACTTTCTCTTGAACGTCATGATCTTGCTCCCATTGGGGGGTAAACATCCAACAGCTGACCTGGGTACTTGGGCCGGTGGATTGGAGATCCGGCACAGCCTGTTCACAAATTCTCTTCGCATGTGCACAACGGGGTGCAAAGCTGCAGCCTTTGGGCATATTGTACGGGCTCGGAACTGTCCCAGGTATGGTGGTCAGCTCTTCCTGATCCATGTCGAGACGTGGAAGGGAGTTTAATAAACCAATGGTGTAAGGATGTTTAGGATTTGTGAAGATCTCTTTTGCCAGTGTGTATTCAACGATTTTTCCGGCATACATGACCGCTACTCGATCACATGTTTCATATACGACCCCTAAATCATGAGTGATCAAGATGACAGCCGTACCGAAATCCTTTTGCAGCGTTTTTATTAACTCTAAAATTTGGGCTTGAATCGTCACATCTAGCGCAGTTGTAGGTTCATCCGCTATTAATACCTCAGGGTGGCAGGCTAGCGCCATAGCAATCATGACCCTTTGCCTCATCCCGCCGCTTAGCTCATGTGGCTCCTGTTTGGCCCTTTTTTCAGGTGAGGGGATTCCGACAAGCCGAAGCATGTCGACCGCTTTGTTCCAAGCTTCTTTTTTTCCCAGCTTTTGATGGAGCCGGATGGCTTCTGCAATTTGCTCACCCGCTGAATAAACGGGATTCAATGATGTCATGGGCTCCTGAAAAATCATCGAAATCTCATTGCCGCGTATGGACCGCATCTGTTTTTCAGTCTTTGTAAGCAGGTCCTCCCCTTTAAAAAGGATGCTGCCACCTGTAATTTTTCCGGGAGGGGATTGAATTAGCCGTAATAGTGATAGGGACGTTATACTTTTACCACTTCCCGATTCCCCTACAATCCCAAGCGTTTCCCCTTTGTTAAGGGTGAAGCTGATTCCATTAACTGCTTTACTCGTCCCTTCATCCGTAAAAAAGTAAGTCTGCAAATTTTTAACTTCCAGTATTTTTTCATCAAACTGTTTCATCTTAGTACCT
Organism: Peribacillus sp. Bi96; assembly: GCF_918698115.1. GTDB lineage: Bacteria > Bacillota > Bacilli > Bacillales > DSM-1321 > Peribacillus. Next base: position 97,185 of record NZ_CAKKLV010000019.1, on the reverse strand, counting down.
CCTTAATTTAAGTCTATCCGCTTGTTAAAGTATCGATAGAGGACATCTACAGCTAAATTCATAAATACAAAGATTACGGATGCAATAAGGACGCCCCCCTGAACCATCGGTAAATCTCTCGTTCTAATGGCATCAACGATTAATCTGCCAAGTCCATTGATGGCAAATACGGACTCTGTTAACACGGTGCCGCCGAGGAGGGCACCGAACTGAAGACCAACGACTGTAATGACAGGGATGAGCGCATTTTTTAGACCGTGCTTATAAATGATGACATGTTCTTTTAATCCCTTGGCTTTTGCTGTTCGAATATAATCCTGGCGAACGACTTCGAGCATGCTTGACCTGGTCATTCTGGCAACAATTGCAGCACCACCCGCCCCTAGGGTTATGGCGGGAAGAATCATGTGTTTAAACGTTCCCCAGCCTGAAACAGGAAACCATTGAAGATTAACGGAAAAAAAGTAGATAAGCATCAGACCTAACCAAAAACTAGGTAATGAGATTCCTAATAACGCAACGATCATTATGGAAATGTCCGATGCTGAGTATTGCTTGGTCGCCGAGATGATTCCGGCCACCATTCCAAGGACGACGGTTATGAAAATACTTGCCAGTGCGAGTTCAAGTGTGATGGGCAAGCGGACCAAAATCTCGTCCAATACAGGGCGGCTGCTGCGAAGAGATTCACCAAAATCCCCTTGTACAGCATGGATCACATAGTCAAAGTACTGATAGAGGATTGGGCGGTCCAAGCCAAGCTGATGCCGAATCATTTCAATCGTTTCTTTAGTCGCCCCTTCACCTGCAAGCAGGGTTGCCGGGTCTCCGGGAACCATCTGCATGATGAGAAAAACGACAAGACTTACTCCAAGTAATACCGGTATGGTTTGCAAAATTCTCCGGACAATGAATACAAACATATTCTCTCCTCCTTATTTTTTCATTCTTGGGTCAAGGGCATCTCTAAGTCCATCCCCGAAGACATTGAATCCGAGTACAAGTGTTGAAATGGCGATTCCCGGAAATAAAGCGATGTGGGGGGCGCTGAATAAATAATCCCGTCCGCTGCTTAACATCGCTCCCCATTCTGGAGAAGGAGGCTGGGCTCCGAGCCCCAGGAAAGACAAGCCGGCTGCAGATAGAATGGCAGTAGCCAGGCGCAATGTAGCTTGAACGATTACAGGTGAAAGAATATTAGGAAAAATGTGTTTGGAAATGATCGTGAAGTCAGTTGCTCCTAATGCGCGAATGGCATCGATATATTCAAGCCTCCTGACTGAAAGTGTGGAACCCCGTACAATTCGTGCAAACATAGGAATGGAAAAGACACCAACTGCTACCATTACGTTTATTAAACTTGGCCCTAGAGCACTGATGATGGCAAGGGCAAGCAATATTCCTGGGAAAGCAAGCAGGACATCCACGATCCTCATGATGACGGTATCAATCCATTTTCCATAGTAGCCTGCTGTTAATCCTAAGATTATGCCGATGAGCGCCCCGAAGAATACCGAGACAAATCCCACCGTTAATGAAAGACGGGTTCCATATAATAATCTGCTTAATATATCCCGTCCCTTATCATCCGTTCCCATCCAATGGTCGGATGTGGGAGGCTGGAGTTTATTGACTAAATCAATTTCATAGGGATCCTGTGGTGAAATGAGAGGGGCAAAAATGGCTAGTAAAATATAAAAGAGTACAATGTATCCTCCTATCAATGCCAATTTATTTCGCTTGAACTTTTTATAAAAGGCTGTCCATCGTTGCAGTCTTGAAGATTTTTTTTTGTTTACATTCAAATTGGTATTATTGATAACGACCTCTGGCTTCATGGCACTTCCTCCTTTTCTTTCATTAAATTTATTCAAAAAAAGTATCGAAGTAAATATGATGGCCAAAAGCAGTAAAGATAATAAAAAAATGAGTAAAGATTCTGAAAATATAAACTATTGTTTTTTCTTATAATTTGATTAAGCCCGATGTACTTATCGTTAAATGGTAATTGGAAAACATAGGGAAGTGTGAAAGGGAGGAAAAATAATGAGAAAAGGTATGGTTGGATTACTATTTGCATCATTAATAGGTATCTCATCGGTTTTATCTGGATGTACATCAGATCAAACCGGCAGCAAGGAACAAGAGAGGGAAGCGAAAGAAGGGGGGACATTGGTCGTAGCCCGACTGTCTGATGCGACTACGCTGGACCCACACTTCATTACCGACATTCCTTCAGCGAATGTTGTATATGAAAAGGTCTATGAAACATTGGTTGTTCCTGACAAAAATATGAAACCACAACCCCTGCTCGCAAAAGAGTGGAAACAGCTCGATGATGTAACATGGGAGTTTAAACTGCGTGAGGGAGTGAAATTCCATGATGGAGCACCATTCAATGCTGAAGCGGTAAAAACTAATTTTGACAGAATACTAGATCCAAAAACATCTTCGCCACAGGCGGGTAAATTGGAAATGATCAAAGAAATCAAGATAATTGATGATACGACCGTACAATTCAAGCTGAAATATCCTTATGCTCCTCTTTTGTCCATATTAGTAAGTAATGAAGGCAGTATTTTAAGTCCAAAAGCCATTACAGAACATAGTGACAAACTAGGTCAAAACCCTGTGGGAACAGGACCATTTGTTTTTAAATCGTGGAAATCAGGAGACGAGATTGAACTTTCGAAAAATAAGGACTACTGGGGAGATAAACCTAAGATTGATGGGGTAGTATTCAAGGTTGTCCCTGAAGATGCTACGAGAATTGCGATGATTGAAACGGGTGAAGCACATGTGACCGATCAAGTACCAGTGACTGAGATTGATAGAATTGAATCATCAGATACGATGGGGTTATATCGCACAGAGGGACTTGCCGTTGAATACTTAAGCTTTAATGTTAAGAATAAGCCATTCGATGATGTACGTGTCCGTAAAGCGGTAGCGCATGCGATCGAGGTGGACTCCATCATTAAAGGCGTTTATAACGATGTTGGTACGAGAGCGAATTCTACAATGAGCCCGAAGGTTTTTGGCTATGATCCAGATATTAAAGGATACGACTATGATATTAATGAATCAAAAAAGCTATTGAAGGAAGCAGGAATTAAGGATGGCTTGGAAATTACCTTAACGACGAGTGATCGTAAGGAAAGGATAAACATGGCAGAGGTCATACAGTCACAATTAAAAGGAATTGGAATTAAGGTCAAAATCCAAGTTCTTGAGTATGGGGCTTATATTGACGCGACCGCCAAGGGTGAGCACCAGGTTTCAATAGGCGGTTGGGGCAATGCTACGGGGGATGGAGATTATAATCAATACAATCTTTTTGATAGCAAATCCCAAGGTGCTGCCGGGAATAGCTCGTTTTATAGTAATCCTGAAGTAGATAAATTGATTGAAACCGCACGTAAGGAATCAGATGGCGATAAACGTAAGGAACTATATTCGAAAGCACAAGAGATTGAAAGAGAAGAAGTGCCATATGTTCCAATCCGCAACTATGAACACCTGGCTGTTTATGGAGAAACGGTTAAAGGACTTTGGCTGAATCCGGCAAATTATTTAATGCTCGACGACATAACGGTGAAGTAGAGAATTTATCAAAAGAGGGAAGACAGCATAAGGCCGTTATGCTGTCTTCTCGATTAGGAGGGGAAATATGATTGATTTGCTGCTCATTCATGGGACTGTGATTACCATGGATCAAAACAGACGGATACTTTTAGATGGCGCCATCGCCATAAACGACGGAAGAATTTTAGATGTAGATGCAACAGAAAAACTGAAATCGAAGTATGAGGCAAAAAAAGTGATTGATTGCAGTCATCAATGTATATTGCCAGGATTAATAGATGTTCATGGTCATGGTGGACATTCCATGTTTAAAACGATTGCGATGGAGAATATTGATTTTTGGATGCCCATCATGACCAATACGTATAAACATTTTGTCACAGATGACTTTTGGTACTACGAAGGAAAGCTCTCTTCTCTTGAGAGATTAAAGGCGGGTGTGACAACGGGAGTAAGTGTTTTAGGTTCCATGCCGCGATCCGATGATCCAATCTTTGCAATCAATCACGCAAAAGCATACGCCGAAGTGGGTGTTCGGGAGGTTGTCTGCACGGGTCCTTGCAATCCCCCATGGCCCCATTCATTCAGCCGATGGGTTGACGGGAAAAGGGTGGTGAAGGAGGTTTCCTATGAAGAAGTATTGAAGGGGGCAGAAGCTGTAATCGAAGCACTGAATCATGCAAATGAAGACCGCACGAGAGCCTTCATTACACCATTTGTCATCGTTACGTCCGTGGATCCTTCCAATCCCACATCTCCTGACAGGCTTTATGGGTTAAGTCATCACGATCTTTATCAAGCGAAAAAAATAAGGGAAATTGCCAGGAAATATGACACAAGGATCCATTCCGACGCTTTTGGCGGGATGATTCATTTAGCGATACAGGATAAGGAAAATGCCCTGTTGGGTCCAGATGTCCATTTACAGCATTGTCGTGGTATTTCCTTCGATGAGGCAAGGATATTAGCGGAAACAGGTACTAATGTCAGTGCATCACCTGGTTTTGGGCAGGTTCATGCCCGAACACCGATAACCGAATTATTGGAAATGGGTGCAACTGTAGCAATCTCGACGGATGGGACTTCCCCTTCTACAAGTTTTGATATGTTTCAGGCAATGAGGAAAACACAGTTCGTTCATCAAGCAGCACTTAGGGACTATTATTATTTACCTCCAGGAAAGCTTTTGGAAATGATTACGATAGATGCTGCGAAATGCATTGGCTGGGATGATGAAATCGGCTCCCTCGAAATCGGGAAGAAAGCGGATGTCATCACGGTCAATTTGCACCAGCCTCATCTGACACCTGAATTCATGCACGTTCATCGGCTTGTATTTCAAGCAGTGGCGAATGATGTAGAGCACGTCATCGTGGACGGGAAATTGATCATGGAAGGTAGGAATGTACGAACGGTTCATGAAAGTACAGTGCTGAACGAAGCCAATGAAGAGGCCTTTTCTACGATAAAGCGGGCAGGGCTCGAAAAGTATATGCAGCCGACGAAATACTTTTGGGGACACGCCAGGGCCTATGTAGATGAAAAAAGATATGACGAAAAAGAACACGCTGTCACAATGTGGAAAGGGGAATGAGATGAAAACCAAGCTTAAAGGTAGATATGTAATTGGGTATGATGGGTGCGATCATGTCATTTTGGAAAATGCAGAGATCGTTTATGAAAAGGACACGATTGTGTATGTCGGAAAGAATTATGCCGAAGAAGTGGACGAGGTGATGGACGCCGGAAATGCTATTATTAGTCCGGGGTTCATTGATTTAAATGCTTTAGGCGACATTGACCATGATATTTTACATTTTGAAGCTGGTACCAACAGACAGAAAAATCTTCTCTGGTCAGAGAATTATATAAAAAGCGGTCATCAGGAATGGATGACAGCGGAAGAAGAATCCTTTAAATCTTTATATGCTTATTCACAGCTCATTCTACATGGCGTAACGACTGCCATGCCCATTACTTCCGTATTTTATAAAAGCTGGGCTGAAACCTATGATGAATTGGCATCTGCGGCAGAACAAGCTGCTGGATTGGGGTTAAGAATTTACCTGGGCCCGAGTTTCCAATCCGGAATGAGGGTTGTCCAGCCTGACGGAAAGATAAAACTGCATTGGGATGAAAAGGCTGGGGAAGCTGGATTACAAAAAGCGGTAGAGTTTGTAGAAAAATTCGATGGAGCCTACGAAGGCATGGTCAGAGGGATGCTTGCGCCAGAGCGTATCGAGTCCCAAACGGCAGATATCTTAAAACAGACAAAATATTACAGTGAAAAATTGGATGTGCCGATAAAGCTTCATGCTGCCCAGGGAAGCTTTGAATTCAACACCATATGGGAATCCTTTGGTGTCACACCCATTAAATATTTGTATGACCTGGATTTTCTTGGCCCAAGGACAGGGATACCTCATGCCCATTTTGTTTCCGGATATAGTGAAGCCAAATATGGACACGGTGATGACTTAGCGCTGCTAAAAGAAACGAATACTACGGTGATTCATTGTCCGCTGATCATCGGTCGGCATGGGTCCGCATTAGAGTCATTTGCTAAATATAAAAGGGCAGGGATCAATATAGCACTTGGAACGGATACATTCCCTCCAGATATGTTCCAGAACATCAGGACAGGCAGCATGCTCTCACGAATCGTGGAAAAGGAAGTGGAAGGCTCTACATTTGCCGATTTCTTTCGGTCAGTCACTCTTGATGCCGCCGCTTTTCTTGGCAGGAACGATCTTGGCCGCATTGCCGCAGGGGCAAAAGCAGATATCATTGTGGTGGACTTGGACAGTTATCATATGGGTGTAACCGATGATCCCATTCGGACCATGTTCGTAAGTGGATCTGGGAGTGACGTTAAATTATCCATCATAAACGGAAAAATAGTCATGAAAGATCAAGTGATCCCCAATCTTGATTTGAATGAGATCAAATATAAAGGACAAAAGTATTTTGATAGGATGAGAAGAGGATATATGGAAAGAGATTATCAAAAGCTTCCTGAGAAAGAATTGTTCCAGTCGTCATTTAGGGTCGTAGAATCGATCAGTCATGCAAAAGCGTAAATATGCATTTCCAAAAACAAGTAAAGAAATTGAAAAAGATAGTAAAGATTTTCAAAATTAATAGTCAGAATATTTCTTATAATTAGATAAATGACAAAAAATGAAATCGGGAGGTCCAAATCCATGGGGTTAAAACAGGGGATAAGAAAGCTTTTTCTAGTCATGTTCATGGTTTTCATAATTACTGGCTGTTCTTCTAACAAGGACGTAAGCACAACAGCAAGTGACCAAAACAAAGCATCTAAGGAAGGGGGGACTTTGGTCATTGCCCGTTTATCAGATGCTGAGAATTTGGATCAGCAGTTCATGTCCACGATTAATGCCGCTAGTGTCACTCATCATAAAATTTATGAGGGTCTTGTACAACGAGATAAGAATAGTGAAATACAGCCTATGCTAGCAGAAAAATGGAAGCAAGTAAATGACACGACCTGGGAATTCAAGCTTCGGGAAGATGTAAAGTTTCATGATGGCACACCATTTAATGCAGATGCGGTCAAAAAAACGTTTGATAGACTTTTAGATCCGAAGGTTGCCTCTCCCCGAGCGGTGGTATTCGAAATGGTAAAAGAAGTGAAACCGATAGATGAATATACCGTGCAATTCATTCTGAAGGAACCTTTTTCTCCACTGCTATCCATCTTGGCGAATCATGAAGGCGGAATCATCAGTCCGAAAACCATTGAAAAGTATGGCAAAAAGATTATCCAAGAACCGAATGGAACCGGACCTTTCGTTTTTGACTCATGGTCCCCGGGCCAAGAAATCACATTGTTAAAAAACAAAAATTATTGGGGAAATGAACCAAAAGTGGATAAGGTCATCTTCAAGGTCGTCCCAGAAGATTCAACGAGGATATCGATGATAGAAACGGGTGAAGCGCAAATCGCGGAACCTCTTCCCATCGCTGTCATGGACCAGGTGGAATCCTCAGCGGCAATGGATGTTTACCGCAGTGAAGGCTATGGTACCGAATATTTAGGGTTCAATGTCAATAATGAACCGTTCAATGATGTACGGGTTCGTAAAGCCATTGCCCATGCCATTGAAATGGATTCGATCATTAAAGGTGTCTTTAATAATGTGGGTGTAAAGGCGAACTCCTTAATGGGCTCTAAAGTATTCGGGTACAACGCTAATCTGAAAGCCTATGATTACAATCTTAAAGAAGCGAAGAAATTGATGGCTGAAGCAGGTTATTCAAAAGGTTTGGACGCGACCATCCTAACGATGGACAGTAAAGAAAGAGTCAACTTGGCAGAAGTCCTTCAATCCCAACTAAAAGGGATCGGAATCAATTTGAAGGTACAGGTCATGGAGTACGGATCGTTCGTGGAACAAGTGAATAAAGGGCAATCGGAAATGTTCATCATCAGCTGGAGAAACGCGACCGGAGATGCTGACTATAATCAATATAATCTTTTCCATACGAATTCACAGGGGGCGGCCGGGAATACATTCTTTTACAGCAATCAAAAGGTTGACGATTTAATAGATGCCGCCAGAAAAGAAAAAGGGGAAGAAAAACGAAAAGAGCTATACGCAGAGGCCCAGGAAATCGAGATGGGTGATACTCCATATATTCCTGTAAGGGTCATTGAAAATGTTGCCGCAGTCGGGAAAGAAGTGAAAGGGTTTTCAATCAGTCCTTCAGGCTATTTAGATATAAATGGAGTAACGATTAAGTGATGATCAGATAAGAAGAAGGGGTTCATCCATTTAGGGTGAACCTTTTTTTGGCACAATAAGTAAAAATAACTTAAAAACGAGTAAAAATTCTGAAATTAATTGTTAACCTTTACAATTATAATGAAATGGAGGCATGTTCAATCTGGAGTGGAAGGGTGAGTTTAATGTCACAATCGTATTGGTTAACGAATGTACGCTTGGAAAATGGATTTACTTATAATGAAAATGAAACGATTACTGGTACTGCAACCGGAAATTACCACGTTAGGATTGAAAACGGAAAAATTTCTTCTATTATATCTGCAAACGAATCTATAACAGATCAAAACCCACAGTATGATGTGCGCGGCCTGCTGATGGTCCCTTCGTTTAAAGAAATGCATATTCATATTGATAAAACGTACTATGGTGGTCCGTGGAAGGCTTGTATGCCTGCAATTAATGGTGTCAAGACCCGGATAGAGGAAGAGCAGACGTTACTTCCTGAATTATTGCCAACTGCCAAAGAAAGAGCAGAAAAAATGCTGGATTTATTATTGGATTACGGATCCACTCATATACGGACCCATTGTAATGTAGATCCAGTTATAGGCTTGAAAAATTTAGAGGCTACTATACAAGCGCTGGAAGGTTATAAAGATAAATTGACATATGAAATCGTTGCATTCCCGCAGCATGGACTATTGCGTTCAAATTCCGTAGGACTAATCAGGGAGGCCATGAAGTATGGGGCGAATCTTGTAGGTGGAGTGGACCCTGCCTCCATTGATGAAAATATAGAGCGATCTCTTGAAACGATCATGGACATTGCCGTAGAATCGAATTCGGATATCGATGTCCATCTACATGATCCAGATCAGCTTGGCCTCTTTACGATGCAGCGTCTTGCATCCATGACGGAAGACGCAGGGTGGCAAGGAAGGGTAACGGTTAGCCACGCCAGCGGTTTGGCCGATCTTTCAGTTCCGGAGGCAACGAGTATAGCTGAAAGGTTTTCGGAATTAGGAATATCCATAACATCCACTGTGCCTATCTTCAGAACGATCCCGATACCCTTGCTCCATGAAAAAGGGGTAAAAGTCGAACTGGGTAATGACAGCATCACTGACCATTGGACACCGTTTGGCATCGGAGATAATCTTGAAAAGGCCGGTCGCCTTGCAGAGAGGTTCCGTATGATTGACGAACGTTCTTTAGCTAAAAGCCTGCAATTCATAACAGGAGGGAAGACCCCATTAAACCAAGAGGGAGTCAAGACATGGCCAAATGTTGGGGATGAGGCGAATATCGTTCTGCTTGAAGCAAGCTGTTCAGCTGAAGCGGTGGCTAGAAGGTCAAAACGTGCCGCGGTCATCTTCAGGGGCAACGTTGTAAGCGGATCTATTTCATCATTTGAGACGACAGGTGTCTAATCTTCTATTAAAGAGAGTGATGTAATGTATAAATCATACTGGCTTACTAACGTTACACTTGATAGTGGATATGTTTTTGAGAATGAGAGAATCGATAGAACGAAGACCGACTTATATAATATGTATATAAATGATGGAGTCATAAAGGAAATTCAATTGGCTAATGTTCCTTTGCAAACTCATCTTCCCGTTCAAGACGCAGGCAAGCTACTGGCACTTCCTGCATTTAAAGAGATGCATAACCATCTTGACAAGACCTATTTAGGAATGCCTTGGAAATCATGCACACCGGTTGCAAATTTAATGGAGCGGTTAAAATTAGAAGCGGCGGAGCTTGCTGAACTTGCACGAACAGGACAGCACCGAGCTGAGCAGATGCTTCAACTCTTGTTAAAAGGCGGGGCAACGCATGTCAGGACGCATGTTAATATTGACCCGTACATTGGTTTGAAGAATTTGGAAGAAATTCAGAAAGCGCTAGATCGCTTCAACGGTAAAATGACACATGAGATCGTGGCGTTCCCGCAGCACGGATTGCTCCGAACGAACTCAACTGCGTTAATGAGACAAGCGATGAGAGAAGGGGCGTCCTTAGTGGGTGGCTTGGATCCGGGTGGAGTGGATAATAATATAGAAGCTTCCCTATATGAAATGGTGAATCTAGCTGTTGAATTTGATGCAGATATTGATATTCATATACACGATCCGGGTCATCTGGGATTTTATACAATCAAGAAACTGGCTTCTTTCATCGATGAAGCAGGGTGGAAAAACAGAGTGGCTGTCAGCCATGCTTTTGCACTTGGTGATGTTTCTATTGAAGAGTCCCATGAACTGGCAAGCCTTTTATCAAATTTAGGGATGGCCATCATGTCTACTGTTCCGATAAACCGAATCATTCCCCCGATTGATTTACTGCATGAAAAGGGTGTACATGTAGCGCTTGGATGTGATGGTTTTTATGACTCCTGGTCTCCATTCGGGACAGGAGATATGCTGGAAAAGTCAGGTCGGTTAGCTGAGAGATACAACTGGAAGGATGAATATGCATTGTCTCAATCTCTCCAATTCATTACGGGCGGGCTTAAGACACTCGACCGTAAAGGTAACCGTTTATGGCCGAATGTCGGAGATGATGCAAGTGTTGTATTAGTGGATGCTTCATGTTCTGCCGAGGCAGTTGCCAGGAGATCTAGGCGTGCAGCGGTGATTGCCAATGGAAATTTGGTTTACGGTGGACTGGCCGGTGAAACTGCTTTGAACTGAGAATTTAATGTCTATTACAAGAAGGGATGAAGGGCATGAATACAATCTATTGGTTAAAGAATGCACGTTTGGAATGTGGTTACCAAAAAGAGAATGAAAGAGTTACAGGCACAATAACTGGGCTATTTCATCTATTAATAGAGAATGGAAGAATCACGAAGATTGTCAAAGATGGGGATCCCATTTCTACCGATGTACCATGGGAAGACGCAAAAGGATTGCTGGTGCTTCCTTCATTCATTGAAAAGCATGTACATCTTGACAAGACCTTGATGGGAGATGTATGGAGAGCGTGCACTCCTTCATCAAGTGTCACTGAACGTTTTGAAAATGAGAAGAAGGTGCTTCCTACTATTGGAAGCAGCACACGTAAACGTGCTGAATCTTTACTGGAAATACTTTTAGCTTCGGGCTCCACTCATGTACGGACTCACGTTGATATCTACCCGGAAGTGAGATTGCAAAACTTAGAACAAGTACAACAGGCGCTTGCTGGTTATTCTAATAGACTAAGTTCAGAGATAGTCGCATTTGCACAGCACGGATTGTTACGGTCTGATTCTACAAAGCTTGTCAGAGAGGCATTGCGAAACGGAGCAGGAATCGTAGGGGCAGTTGATCCAGCCACAATCGATAACGATATTGAAGCATCCCTGGTACAATTGATGGATTTAGCAGTGGAAGCGAATGCCGATGTTGACCTGCATTTACATGACCCTGGCCACCTGGGTACGTTCACGATGAAACGTTTGGCAGCTCTAACTAAGCAAGCAGGCTGGGAAGGTAAGGTAGCTGTAAGCCATGCATTTGGTATCGGAGATGTATCCAAAGAAGAAGCCTATGAGCTGGCTGACATTCTTAGGGATGCAGGGATTTCCATTGTCACCAGCGTCCCGATTAACAGACAAATGCCCCCTGTTGATTTATTACATGAAAGAGGGGTTGAGGTATCTGTAGGTAATGATAATATCTTTGATTTATGGTCACCACTCGGGAATGGTGATATTTTAGAGAGAGCTGGCAGGCTGGCAGAACGTTTCAAATGGGTTGATGAAGTCTCCCTATCCCAAACACTAAGGCATATAACTGGCGGAAAAACCCCATTAGATGAAAATGGTAACCAGGTATGGCCAAAGGTGGGGGATGCTGCAAGCCTAGTGTTAATTGACGCCAGCTGTTCTGCTGAAGCAGTTGCCAGGCGTTCTGGGCGTAAAGCGGTCATTTACAAGGGAAACATCGTTTCCGGTTCACTGAGTAAACAAAAGCAGTCAATTGACTTGTAAGGTTAACCCCAAAAGGATCTCTGGATACTTCCGGATTTCCTTTTTCGTTTTGGTCAATGTAAGGCTTGGAAAGCTGGCTGTTCATCATTTTCCGTTCTCTTGTACTTTTACTAATTTGTGTTATATGCTGGGGAAGTCATTTTTTTTTGCTATATTGGTTAAGGATTTCCCTCCCATGTCATTATCGTTATTGCCCTATACACTTTAAAGAGATAAAATGAATTCGATTCAAAAAAGGGCTGGTAACAATCATTCTTTAATTCCTTGCTTCCCATAGATTCCATGCATGATAGCGGTTACTATTAAAATATTGCTAGCATGATGATCAGGGGGAAGCGTCTTATTAACATGGGTATTGTCCTGCGCCTTCGCTTAAGGGGAAGGCGATGGAAGGAATCCTGTATTCACCATAAGCTTGAAAAGCATCATGTTCAAAGGAGATGGAAACTATGAAAAGCTGGGGATCATCTGTGACTCTATTTTCTTCTTTTCAATGGTTGTTTTTTATTTTTGCAAATACGGTAGTAGTGCCGATATCGATTGGAGCAGCATTTGATCTTCCTTCCAATGTCACGGAAATGACCATGAGAAGCTCGCTTATATTCACTGGGATCGCTTGTGTCATCCAAGGTTGGAAAGGGCATAAGTATCCAATTATGGAAGGTCACTCTGGTTTATTGTGGGGAGTGATGTTGAACTTAGGATTATCTGCACCATCGATAGGGCTCGGTTATGCTGAAATAGGAGGGGGGATAGCTACCGGCCTCATTGCAGCAGGTATCGTGACCCTGATTATTTCTGCCTTCAACCTGATTTCTTACGTCCAGAAGATTTTCACCCCGATGGTCATGACCGTTTACTTATTCCTTCTGACGTTTCAGCTCATTTTCGTTTTTTTTAAGGGGATGCTGGGAATTACGGAGAATGGGGAAATTAACATCCCGGTCAGTTTTCTATCATTGGGGATTGTCTTATTAGTAAGTATATTAAAACTAAAAGGCCCAAGGACCATAAGCAATTTCTCCATATTGATCGGGATTATCGTGGGATGGATTTTTTACGCGCTGCTATTTCCGGATGCGGGGGGAGAAATGGGCACTACGGGTGCCGCTTTTTCATTTTTCCCATTAGGTGCTCCAAACTTGGAATTCGGGATAATAGCGATTTCCTTTTTTGCAGGATTACTGAATTTGTGCAATACGTTCGCTTCCATTCAGGCCGCATCGGAATTAATCGGTGATGAAGCTGAACACAAGCAGTATCGAAATTCTTTATTTATGACTGGTGGTTTTACCATTTTCGCTCCGGTACTTGGCCTTGTTCCATACACGCCTTTTACCTCATCCATCGGATTTTTGCAAAGTACGCAAATCTATGAGCGAAGGCCGTTTTTATTGGGAGGCACGCTGTTGACCATAATTGGATTGCTTCCTCCTTTAATCTCTTTCCTTGCTACCATGCCAATAACCGTCGGGAATGCTGTATTGTTTGTTGCTTATCTTCAACTGTTTGGAACGGCTTTCAATAGCGTCAAGGATGAGCATTTTACTTCGGACACGATATTTAGGCTTGCCGTACCCGTATTGATCGGAGTGAGTTTGATGAACATCTTGCCCACCGCATTTGCGGGCGTTCCCATGCTTTTACGGCCCTTTTTAACGAATGGGCTCATTATGGGAGTATTGATATCCATAGTGCTGGAAAAATTGGTGAACTGGAAGCAGTATGAACCGCAACAGAATTAAGGGTATGTTCCATTTACCTGATCGATGTGTGTACATATAATGATCCACCATTGAAATAAGGAAAAAGAAGAAGCTAATGAACTTGTACTATCAATAAGAGTAGAACATGAAAACCGGAAGGATATAACCTTCTGGTTTTTTGTTTTTTCATTTATCTTTTAATTCTATGGAAAATAGGCTTTTGAATCAGTGGCAATCCCCACTAGCCTTACATATTTTGTTGAAGGGAGTGCATGACATGGTGTGGATTCCCGGACTACTTTTCTTCTGTTTCTCTTTTTGCTATTAGGCGTCACATTATTAATGAATATACGGAGGTAATATAAATGAATGAGTTCCAAAATCAACTTCAAATGTTGAATGTAGACAATTTTCAGGTGAGTCAGCCAGTTCCTTGGGAGCAAAACCAGTACAATTTGGATGATTCGTCTCGACAATTCATTGGTGTGGGTGGTGGCTTTGGTTGTTTTGGCTGTTTCTTATGCTTTGGCTGCTTTGGTTGCGGTGGCTGCGGTCGTTGTGGTGGATGCGGACGCTGCGGAGGGTGCGGCGGTCGTTGTGGACGTTGCGGCCATTAAGGATTCAGGTCTTCTAAACAAAAGTCCCTGCATGTGCAGGGACTTTTCTTATTGCAATAGACATAAGAGACAAATTGTCGTACATAGGATAAAAGTGAAGTGATAAAGCAGGACTTAGAACAGCTTCGGGTTAGGAGGAGCAGAATGGGAAATTTGACCCCTTCTATGCGTCTGAAAGTGAAAAGGGACACTTTTTTTCTCCCTGAACCAAACAGAGGTGTGTATTTCCGGAATAACATAAGTTCGTTCCATATGGAGGGCAGCACGATCGTCCAGTGGATTGAAAAGTTATTGCCGATGTTCAACGGGGACCATACGTTAAGTGAATTAACAGATGGATTGCCAGGTCCATATCGGAACCGCGTGATGGAAATTGCCGAAGTTTTGTACAAAAATGGTTTTGTTCGGGATGTAAGTCAGGACAGTCCTCATCAATTGGGGGATCAGGTTCTTGAACACTATGCGTCCCAAATTGAGTTCCTGGACAGTTTTGGCGATTCCGGGGCTCGCCGTTTTCAAGCTTATCGAAAGGTAAAGGCGTTGGCAATAGGCTCTGGACCATTGTTCCTTTCAATGGTGTCTTCACTGATGGAATCCGGATTGTCTAAATTTCATATCCTCATTACGGACACGGTACCGACCGATAGACAAAGATTAAAGGAAATTGTTGCTAATGCGCGTAAAGCGGACGATGAGGCAGCGATAGTGGAGGTCAAGTTAAAGGGTGGTGGAAGGAATTGGGAGGGAATTGCAAGGCCGTTTGATTCGATATTATATGTGTCACAGGAGGGTGATATAGAGGAAGTAAGAGAGCTTCATTCGGTTTGCAGGAAAGGGAAAAAGGTACTGTTCCCTGCAGTGATCATCAATCAAGTTGGCTTGGCAGGTCCGCTTGTCCATCCGGAATCCAAGGGTTGTTGGGAGTCGGCATGGCTTCGTTTACATCAAACTGTGCTGGAAGAAAATCAGAAGTCTTCCTCTTTTTCCTCCACAGGAGGAGCCATGTTAGCCAATGTAATGGTATTCGAGTGGTTTAAAGAGGCTACAGGTGTTACTACAGCAGAACAAGACAATCAATTCTATCTGTTGAATATGGAAACATTGGAGGGGAGCTGGTACCCGTTCCTTCCTCACCCGAGGGTCACGGGTCAAGGGACTGCTAAATGGATTCATGATGTTGATCAGCGGCTCGAACAAAAATCAGGCAGGGGTGAGCCTGGTAAGGTGTTTTTGCATTTCAGCCGGTTGACATCAAGGCAATCTGGAATCTTTCATACTTGGGAAGAGGGAGATTTAAAACAGCTGCCGTTGGCTCAATGCCGCATTCAGGTTGTTGATCCGTTGTCTAACGGTCCAGCGGAACTTCTGCCTGATATTATCCGTTCGGAACTGACTCATGAGGAAGCAAGGAGGGAAGCCGGTCTTGCAGGGGTCGAAGCGTATGTAACCCGAACACTCAGCCAGCTCATGTCGACTCTTCCTTCGCTTCCCGATGCAGGGGAAATAAAGGAATCGATTGGTGTTGGAGCAGGGGAAACATTTGTTGAATGTGTTTGCCGTGGGTTGCAGGGCAGTTTGGATGCAGAGTTTGGAAAACGACAATTCGGTCAAGAGGATCTTGTATCGGTGCAGTTGGGGACAGTGGAAGATGAACGCTGCCAGTACTATATACAAGCGTTGACCCGGCTGCAAGGTGAACCGATCATCGGGCTGGGTAAGAATGTGTCCGGGTTCCCCGTGGTATGGGTCGGTACAAGTGACGGCTGGTCTGGGGCTGTTGGGTTGAATGTAACCATCGCATTACGGAACGCCTTACAAAAGGCCGTTATGAAAGTCCAAAATCAGACCGTTTGCCTCACAGCTCCAGATTTATTGGTTTCGCCTGAAGTAAAGGTCCTGCAAAACCTTGTGATTCCTTCATGCGAGGTTACAGCGAATTCTGAGATATTGCAGTCCGCCATGCATGTCTTGGAGAAGAACAAGAAGCAAATGTTCGTTTTTGAATTAGAACTGGAACCTTACTTGAAAGAAGAACTGGCAGGGGTATTTGGGGTGTTTTTGCGAGAGGAGGAAACAGGGTGAAAGCTGACGTATTGGTTGTCGGGGAAGGAGTGTTGGCTGACCATGTTTCAGGAGACTTGTCCGGCCAATATCAAGTCAATCGCCAATCCGATTTCGAGGCAGGAATCCCACAAACGACTGCTTTGGTCCTCGTGCTGCAAGATGCTTGGAATCCTGCTGTCCATCAAAAGGCGGAGGAGTTGTTAAGGCCAACAGGCATTCCTTGGCTGCGAGGGTTCGTATCATTTGGAGAAGGAGTGGTCGGTCCGCTGGTACGTGCGGATACTCTGGGGTGCTCGCAGTGTGCAGACCTTAGGCATCTCATGGCAGGACGTGATCGTCAAGAAATGTTGGGAATCCGCAAACAGCTGGAAGAAAATGGAGGGATTCAGCGTGATGTGGCGGCTTCGCGCACTGGCCTTTTACAGATGGCTCACCTGATTGGGGCAGAGGTAAGGAAGGTGATGAAAGGAGATCGGGCCCGTTCGGAAGGGCGTATATCATTAATCAACCTGAAAACGCTGAATGGTTCGTGGCATTCGTTTTTACCTGATCCATTGTGTCCAGTGTGCAGTCAATTACCGGATGACTCGAAGGAACGCGCAAGGATTTCGTTAAAGCCAAGTCCGAAAATCAGTCCTGAAAGTTATCGAACCCGTTCAATGGAAGATTTAAATAAAGTTCTGGCCCAGGATTATTTGGATCATCGCACGGGATTCTTGAATAATAAAATGATAGACCTTGTACCGCCATTTGCCGATGTAAGTGTTAATTTACCTTTGCTCATAGGAGATGAGGGGACGGCAGGCCGGACTCTTTCATATGCCGCAAGTGAAATGACAGCCATATTGGAGGGCCTGGAAAGATATTGCGGAATGGAGCCCCGTGGGAAACGTACAGTCGTGCATGACAGCTACAACAACCTGAAGGATCAAGCACTGAATCCCATCAAAATAGGAGTACACTCGAAGGAACATTATGCACAGCCGAATTTCCCGTTTCGACCGTTTAACCCTGACCGCTCGATAGATTGGGTCTGGGGCCACTCATTTTTGCAAGAGCGTCCGATCCTCGTTCCAGAATTGCTTTCCTATTACAGCTTGGGCTGCGGAGATGGGTTTGTCTATGAAACCTCCAATGGTTGCGCTTTAGGGGGAAGTTTGGAGGAGTCCATTTTCTACGGCATCATGGAAGTGGTGGAACGTGATTCGTTTCTATTGACATGGTACGCGCAGCTGCCCCTCACACGGCTTGACCCTTATTCGGCAAATGATAAAGAGCTGGAGTTGATGATTGACAGGGCAAGGGCTGTGGCGGGATATGATATCCATTTGTTTAATTCCACAATGGAACATGGTATACCGAGTGTTTGGGCATTGGCAAAAAACAGGAAACAAAAAGGGTTGAATATCATATGTGCAGCCGGGGCGCATCTGGACCCGATCCGGGCGGTGAAAAGCGCGGTTTTCGAGTTGGCAGGCATGATGCTGACCCTTGACGATAAATTGGAAGAAAACCAGGAGGAGTTTGTAAAAATGCTGCATGATTCCTCACTGGTAACGAAGATGGATGATCATGGCATGCTATACGGTCTACCGCAATCGGAAGAGCGACTGCAGTTTCTGCTGGATGATGACCGTCCAATGCGAACGTTTGATGAAGAATTCGAGAAAAGGGTGATGCATTCGGACTTGACCGATGATCTGCAAGACATTCTTCAAGAGTTTCGTCGATTGAAACTAGAGGTAATTGTGGTGGACCAAACGACACCGGAAATTGAACGAAATGGATTACATTGCGTGAAAGTGCTGATTCCGGGAATGCTGCCGATGACATTCGGCCATCATCTTACCCGCGTAACAGGGCTTGAGAGGATTCTGAGGGTTCCAATGGAACTCGGATATGCAAAAAAGCCGCTTGAATTCGACCAGCTCAATCCGCATCCGCATCCGTTTCCATAAGCGGTGACTTAGGAGGTAGGAGGATGAGGCTAGAGGCATTTCTGCACAATTTGCATTTTGACATCGAAAAGGCCAGTCCGCAGGATTGGAAAGTGGATTGGGATGATGCACCGCTTACGTATAAGCTTTACCGTGACTTGCCCGCATTTCCATTGTCACTGGAGGTGCCGCTGACGATTGAAGGGGCCAGCATCCCCACAAAACACGACCTCAAAGGAATCGGCCATTTTCTATGGTATGCATATGGCCTTACCCAAATCAGTCAGTCTTTGAGGTCCACCGATCAAGAGGACCTTATGCAATCATTCCGGCGTTTTCCGCCTTCAGGGGGAGGGTTGTATCCCAGTGAATTGTACGTGTATTTGAAGATGGAGGAAGTGCCTGCTGGCGTTTACCATTATGATGCGGCACACCATCAGTTGGTGTTGTTGCGAGAAGGGGATTTTGATTCATATTTAACCATGGCCCTTGGTGATCGCTGTGATGTGTCCGCTTGTTTTGGCATGGTTTTTGTATCGACGATGTTTTGGAAAAACTTCTACAAATATAATAATTTTTCATATCGTCTGCAAGGGCTGGACGCGGGCGTACTCATAGGGCAGTTACTCGAAGGGGCTAAACGGTTTGGAATCGCATCTGAGGTGTACTTCCAATTCCTTGATCGGGCCATCAATCATCTGCTTGGGTTATCGGAAGAGGAAGAGAGCACGTATGCGGTGATTCCCTTATCGGAAGAACTTGCAAATTGGTGTACGGAAGAAAAGATGATAGACGGACCTGTCACTTCGACACAATTGTGCCAGGAATTGACGGATATCCATCCAAAACATTATGTACGGTCGCAGAGGATCAGGGAGTATCCGATGTTAATTAAAATGAATGAAGCTTCCATGATCGAATCCACCCGATCATTTCGGCCGATCCATACTAAGAAAGGGGAGGAGTGCGAAGGACATACGATCGCTCTTCCTATCGTGAAGCGATTGTCCTATGATTTTGCTTCTGTTTGCAAAAAGCGGTTTTCACCTGAAATGGACTTCATTTTAGGAAAGGTAAGTCAAGTAAAACTGGCGGCTCTCCTGCAAGAGGCAACAGCTTCGTTCTCGTATCGAAATGATTTGGATGAAACAAATGAAAACCATGTAGATCGCGTCTCCTTATATGCTTGTTTGTATAATGTGGAAGACATTCAAGATGGTGCCTACCATTATGACAGCACGACACATTCATTACGACTGATACAACCAGGTGATCATCGGCTCCACCTGCAATACGGATTGTCCCTGGATATCATGAATTTTCAGCAAGTACCGATTTGCTTACATGTAGTTGGTGATCAGGATTATTTCAAAACGCAACTTGGATATAGAGGATACCGTATCCAACAAATGGAGGCCGGGATGCTTGTCCAGCGCTTACTGATAGCGGCGTCAGCTCTTGGAATGAACGGGCATCCCCTGCTCGGGTTTGATGTGAATAGTAGTGATGAACTTTACAAACTGGGAGGTATTCAAGGGAAAACGAGTTTAATCCAAATCCCGATCGGATACTATCGGGATCGCCCTTGGCTGAAGGGGAGTCTGCATGGTTGAAAAAGATGAAACGAAAGCCTCCATTTCATTTAAGAAATGGAGGCTTTCGTTTTTATTTTGTAGTACAGCTTCTATCCTAAGAGTGCAATAATCTCGGCTGAAGATTATACTGGAATAAAAGCTTTTACTACTTTTGGGAATGGATAAGTATATAACGTTAATAATTTAGTACGCTTTTAACTAAACATTTTAAAGGATGTAGCTTATGGAATGGGAAACTGACAGAAAATCCAAGAAGCCTTTATATAAACAAATAGCAGCTTACATCGAGAGTGGCATTGCTGATGGAACATTTTTATTGGATAAGCCGCTACCGTCTGAACGCTTCTTGGCAAGTGAACTGGGAGTTAATAGAAGCACAGTTGTTGCGGCTTATGATGAATTGGAAGCAAATGGGCTAGTTGAACGAAAAAAAGGAAGCGGAACGATGATCAGCAAGGATATTTGGGGAATTACTCGTAAACGTATACCTAGTTGGAATAGATATATCGAAGCGGGTTCTTTTTTGCCCAATATGCCAGTAACCCAAAGAATACGTAAAGAGACGGAAGGGCATAACCTTATTAACTTAGCTAGTGGGGAGCTTTCAGAAGACTTATTTCCAGTCCAATCCTTGCGTGAAATCATTTCTAATAGGTCCTTCATTGGTAGCCTAGGTTATGATCACCCTCAAGGCAATGCGGTTTTAAGGGAAACGATAACCAATCATGTTAAACAGTATAGGAGAATTGACACGCATCCATCTTCTATACTCATTACTTCTGGTGCACAGCAAGCCATACATCTGGTGGTCCAATGCTTGTTAAAGCCAGGAGATGCCGTTGTATTGGAAGATCCATCATATAGTTACAACCTTCCCATCTTTCAATCCGCGCGGCTAAGAATTTTTCCTTTACCAGTTGATAAGGATGGCATCAACCCAGAGGATTTACTGGAACTCCATAAAAAACATCGGATCAGGATGATTTTTTTGAACCCTGTATTTCAAAATCCTACAGGAACTGTCCTTCATATCAACCGTCGTAAAAGGATTCTTGAACTTTCATCCGAATATGGAATACCGGTCATAGAAGACGATCCTTATAGTTTAACTTCCTTTGCTGGGGAAGAAATTTCCACTCTAAAATCGATGGACAACAACGGAAATGTTTTATATATAAGCTCTTTGTCAAAAATTGTTGCATCCGGTTTAAGAATTGGGTGGATTATAGGACCAAAACCAGTTATAGGGAGACTATCTGATGCTAAGCAGCAGGTTGACTTCGGTCACGGCTCATTCACTCAATGGATAGCAAACGATTTTTTGGATTCAGAGTATTTTCCTGCCCATATTGCCTACTTAAGGGGGCAACTGGAAAAAAGAAGGGATGCAATGGTTTCGAGTCTTCAACAATTCCTGCAAAAAAAAGTTGATTATTATTCGCCAAATGGTGGAATTCATTTGTGGTGTAAGCTGAAAGTGCCATTGAACGAAATAAAGTTACTGGAGGAATCTATCAAAAGAGGAGTCATATACGTTCCTGGTTCAACACTAGGTACGAATAAGGAATACGTACGCTTTACTTTTGCAAGGGAAAATGAGGATTCCATTCACGAAGGCATCAAAAGGTTTGCAGAGGCTCTACAAAGTTTATAATCATATGCTTTAATATTCACAAGAGAGAATCATGACAAAGTCATGATTCCAAACTGCAGTGGATGAAAATCAAGTTGAACTGCCCCGTAAATGTTAGACACCAAACTAACATTTACGGGGTGTTTTTTTATGGCTTGTACAATTTAGACGTTGATTTCCACTCCAGGCACTCGCTTTCCGCGGGCGGTCCGCCCTCGGCTTACGCCTGCGGGGTCTCCCGTAGAAGCGCTTTTCCCGCAGGAGTCTCGCACCTTCCTCTCCAATCAACTATTTATAAACTTTAGATAGGTGCCATACCCGAGGAGTTGAAGGTGTTGTTTTTAGGATCATCATTTGATAAAAGTTACGTTTTCCAAACTCCTTTTGTCCTTTTCGATGAAGTAAGTTAGGTCTGAGTTCTTACTATACGTGGTATCTTAGCCATTTCTTCAGTGGCGCTTTGCACTTTTCTATGTATATTAACGAAAGAATTCAACAAGTGGATGGGGGAAATTTCACTTGATTGGATGGTCCTAAAATTGGTTGTTCTTTTATTATAGAGAAGTAGGCTTATTCTAATATATTTACTCAGTAAAAAACGAAGAGCGATCTACCTGGACAATTTAATATTGACATGCAAATGGGGAACGATTTTTTATGTAGTTACACTACGATGAGAATCGGAATAATTTGAAATGGTTCAAGGAAATAGATAATACTGGGAGGCGTTAAATCATGACGATAAGTGTAATATTAGTAGTAGCCATTAGTTTAGTTGCTCTGGTTGGTACCCTTTCGTTAACGGGAAAGAGTGATAGTGATTATTCTGCTGCAACGAGAGGGAATTTGTTGAACCTTAGTTATATTTATATTGGTCTTGCCCTAGTATTAACTGTGGGCATCATTTACTTCGTCATAAAATTAGCCTAAGATACCACTTGAATGATTATTATAATATCAAAATGTACAGAACAATAGGCGTAATTGTATAAAGGTCATGTCTTGTTCGAGTGATTTACAATACCATACTCTATTTGTGAAAAATTGTGAATTTATTCACGAATATGGCAAAAATGTGAACGAAAAGAATCTGATAGATACGTGAAAAAAATCACCTTTGTAAGCTGTGTGAACAATCAAATGAGAATTTTGTCATTTAAGGATAAAAAAGTTAAACGAAAAAATATATTGATTGAGTTTGATTATGTTTTGTGCCCTCCTTCAAGTACAACTTTTCACCAAAAATGAAACGTTAATAGAACGGTCACTTCAAAGTAAAACTGACCGCCTCTTTCATTTAATAATTAAATAATAACGTAGCGGAGATGATCAAATATGACATTGCCTGTTTTGATTTTAACAATTATCTTAAGTTTGCTTAAATTATTAGTTACCTGTCTTCCAACCGATGCAGTGAATTGGATGATGAGTAAATTTAAAATACATTCAGAAATTAGTGACGCGAATGCAATCGTAACCTTTGATGGAAAACGTTTGGAAGGTGAAGACAAAATTCAAGTAATTAATTATTTTAACGAAGCAAAGTTTCTGAAAAAAAATCATATATTCCCAGGGAACGAGAAATTGTTTTTACATCCAGAGAACAGTGGGATTCCAATAACAATTGATACTAAAAAAGGAAAAAACGATGTTAGATTATTTGTGTATATTTACAACGACCACGTGGATGTAGTCAAACAGTACAAGAATAAAGTAGTTGCGTATTGTCTTCTTTCCGAGAGCCTCCAAGAAAGTTCCATGCCAGTAATAAGGAATTTAGTTTAAAAGGAACATAAAAAAAGACGTCTCTTAAAGTGAACTGCACCCCAATTGTTAGTAACATCTAACCAATTGGAGATGCAGTTTTTTTATGATGAATAATGAAAATGACTTTCGGTCAGGTTCAGCTAAAAAAACAAACTGATAACTTCCAGCCCTACCATCATATCACCAACAATGGATTTGCCCCATTTTCCGCCAATCTTAAATCTGTAGTTGTACGGGCGCTGTGGGGGAGTCGCTTTTATAAGAATATAAGAAGGGTGAATCCATATTTTGGGTGATTTTGCCTGTGTGCAGTTGTAAATAAAATCTCAAAAAATAACCAATGGATTTTGTATAATTCGTGTATTGGTGAGAACATGTACTTTTTTTAACGGATCGGCCAAAAGTCAGTCGTTCTCGGTTAATACCTTTAAAGTCTTTTCTCTAATGCTTATCCTGTTTTTATAATCTTTTGCGACTAACTCTGTATATAGTAAATCAAAAAGTAATAAGAGCGGAAGAAGAGGAGAGATGTTCTGTCCCATATGCATGCTATTTTTGCTCGTGACCAATAGTGATATGTCACCCAGAAGTGAGAGCTCTGAGTTTTTATCGCCTGTAAATACCAAGATGAGCGAGCCTTGTTTCTTAGCGATTTTAACTGCGCGAATTACTTCTTTTGTTGCTCCGGAAATGGAAATGCCGACAACAACGCTATCCTTGTTACATAAAGCCGCATCCATCATGGACTGGTGGGGATCCGTAATAGCTTCGACAGGTAAGCCGATTCTGAAAAATTTGGATTTAAATTCATGGGCGGCTATACCTGAACTCCCTATTCCATAAACATGTATCTTCGATGCCTGTGTAAGGAAGGATACCGCTTTTTGGATATCGTCATATATTGTTATATGAAAGGTATGATCAATGATCCCTAAGTGATCTTGATAAAGTTTAGCGAAATAATCCACCTGCATGATGTTCTTCATATGTATCGGTGTATTTCGGAGATCCACGAACCTCTTTAACTCATGCCTAAATTCATTAAATCCAGAAAAAGCTAATTTTTGGCAAAAACGTGTAATCGTTGCTGGCGAAATATGAAGCTTTTTAGCTATTTGACTAATGGTTAACGAACTAACTTCTTCAGGGCGTTCTAGAATATATTTGGCTAGTTCTTCTTCTGTTTTGGTGAATTTACCCATACTGCACTCAATGCCATATATGAGGTTTTCTGCTAGATATTCCATCTGATCACCCATTTCAAATTTCTTAAAGTATCCCTTCCTTAGTTTAATGTATCCATTAGGGACGTCAATAACCGATTTGTTTAACATGAATGGAAGGGTGCAACAGAAAAAAATTGAAAAAAAGATCTTTTAAACAGCTGCTATGATATTATCCCAATGTAGACAGTGTAAAAAGGATCATGATCAAACATGGATGTTGACTTTTATGGCAGGGGTTTCATTTTGGAAAAAAAGGGGCTTGTTTTCAATATCAGATGAACTAACGATACAAGGTGTAGCATGAAATTGAGAACGAAAAGCCAAGACTCGTGTTAAGAATAAATTTACCTTTTTATTGCTTCTATATATTAATTTACCTTTATATTGCTCCTATATATTAATAGAAAATGGAGTATAATTAGATTGTTCATTTACCAAAGAATAAGGAAGTAGAGTTTAGATGCTTCACTGATGTTGCTTTGGATAATGTACCCCGGAACTAAAGCCAAATAATTGAAAGTTAAGGTAGTGATGGTATATCATTTCACAGTGATACATTTTGGGAAATAGAATAAGTTGGCCGGGTATGGAATATTTGTTGTCATTACTATATGATATTAGAGGACTTGGGGCGATGAGCATGTCAATATTCGTTCCAAAAATAGAAATACGGTGCCAATCGATCCTAAACGGAAGGTGATATTCTGCAAAAAATGGGATTCACATAAGATGAAGGAATGAGGAAACACCTATTACAGAAATATTAAAACATGGGGGAACTGGGGAAATGATGATAGACGAGAGAACATGCAGAATTGAGAAAGACTTTCTTGGTGAAAAGGAAATTCCATCAGATGTTTATTATGGAATACAAACTTTACGCGCTGTAGAAAACTTTCCGATTACAGGTTACAAAGTCAATGAGGAAATGATTCGTGCATTAGCCATGATAAAAAAAGCGGCAGCCTTAGCAAATATGGACACAAAACGTTTGTATGAAGGAATTGGAAAAGGCATCGTTAAAGCTTCAGATGAAGTGATCGATGGAAAATGGCATGAATATTTCATCGTTGATCCAATTCAAGGTGGCGCTGGTACTTCGATGAATATGAACATTAATGAAATCGTTGCCAACCGAGCTTTAGAATTAATGGGACACGAAAAAGGTAACTATGCAAAACTTAGTCCAAACAGCCACGTTAACATGTCGCAGTCGACTAATGACGTATTTCCAACCGCTATTCATATATCAACACTTCGACTGCTAGAGCAGTTAATTCAGTCAATGACAAAGATGAGTTCGGTTTTCAAGGCAAAAGCAAAACAATTTGATCATGTTATCAAAATGGGCCGTACGCATCTTCAGGATGCAGTGCCAATTCGTCTCGGCCAAGAATTTGAGGCATATAGTCGCGTGGTAGAGCGAGATATTAAGAGAATAAGTCAATCACGTCAACATTTATATGAAGTGAATATGGGAGCAACAGCGGTTGGAACTGGATTAAATGCAGATCCACGTTACATCGAAAATGTGGTTATTTATTTAGCTGAAATTAGTGAATTGCCACTTGTGGGTGCGGAACATTTAGTGGATGCAACACAAAATACGGATGCTTATACTGAAGTGTCCGCTGCATTGAAAGTATGTATGATGAATATGTCTAAAATTGCTAATGATTTACGTTTGATGGCTTCAGGGCCAAGAGCTGGATTAGCGGAAATCATGCTTCCTGCACGTCAACCAGGATCATCAATCATGCCTGGAAAAGTAAATCCAGTAATGCCGGAATTGATCAATCAAGTTGCTTTCCAAGTAATTGGGAATGATAATACGATTTGCTTAGCGTCAGAAGCAGGTCAATTGGAATTAAACGTTATGGAGCCAGTACTTGTATTCAATTTATTGCAATCAATTAGCATCATGAATAATGCGTTCAATGTCTTTACGGATTATTGTTTAGAAGGTATTGAAGCGAATGAGGAACATTTAAAAAATTATGTCGAACAAAGTGTTGGAGTGATTACAGCAGTCAATCCTCACCTTGGATATGAAGTGGTTTCACGTATTGCGCGTGAAGCGATTTTAAAAGGCAAATCAGTTCGCGAACTTTGCTTACAGTATGATGTGTTAACAGAAGAGGAATTAGATTTAATTCTAAACCCTTACGAGATGACCAAGCCTGGTATAGCGGGTGCTTCTCTTTTCGATCGAGAATAACAAATAAATGAGTAGATAACTTTAACATATATTGAATATTTATCGGAAGAACTATGTCTATTAACATAAGTGTTAAAGGCATAGTTCTTGTTTTTTATTTTTACTTGATTTTTTTAAAGCATAAGCTATTTAGTGAGATCAAAGTGAAATGATAACCTTCGATCAACTGCACGCATTGTCGCAGAATATGTATAGTAGAGGTGATCCGGTTTTCCGGATCTCTTTTTCTTAAACTTAAGGAGAAGGATGAAAAAATGCTTATCACTGCTCTATTCCTTTTAAGTCTTCTATGGGGGTCGACGTTTTATTTTACAAAATTGCTTCTCCCTGATTTTCTTCCCGTTTCGATTGTGTTTTATCGATGTTTATTTGGAATGATGGCTTTATTACCCTTTTTGTTATGGGGAAAATCAAAAAAAGACTTTCATAGAGTTCCTACTCTCTTATTAATAACATGAATAAGTGCAGGAATTCCGTGGGTCTTCATGAGCATAAGCTTAAGAGGTCTCGATACGACTATCGGAGGGGTTCTGAATGCATCAGGTCCAATATTCGGGATTGTTTTGAGTGTGTTAATTTTTAAAGTCCCTGTTACTTGACTTGAATTATGGAGCGTGCTGGTTGGCTTCGGTGGAATTTGCACGACATTGATAGCTGGGATGAATGGAAGTGCTCCATTCCATTTTGGGCCAGCAGGACTGCTTTTAGTGGCAGTTTGTTTCTATTCCATGTCTGCCGTGCTGCGAAGTATTTGAAGCATTGTTCGCTTATCACTCTTTCATTTATGACAATGCTTGTAGGCAGTATTTACTCTGGCATATTCATGATGTTTGTTGAGCCGAAAAGTTTTCAGCATTTCAATGATTTGAAACCATTTTTACTGTTCATTGTTTTGGGTATGGTTAACTTAAACCAGGCGGGGCTCTTTTTGCATTGTTGGTTACTTATTTAATGCCAATTATGACCATTATATTAGGTGTTCTGTTTCTTGAAGAAAAGGTAAACGGCGGTATACTCTTTGGATTGTTGTTTGTGTTTACAAGTGTTTATATGATGAATAAAAAAATGTTTAAAGAAATGGGGAGTGAATAAGCATGAGCGAGTTACACACAATTGTTGCAAATATCATGGCAAATAATTTAAATGTCACTAAATCTGATTCCATTTTAGTATTAACGGATTATAGTACCTCTTTATTAGCAAAGAAATTCAGGAATGCTTTATCAACAAACGGTTGGAGTGCTTCTTTTTATGAAATGGAAGATCGAAAGAAATCAGGCGAAGAGCCACCGAAGGAAGCTTCTGATGAGATGCTGAAACATGATATTGTCTTTTGTTTAACAAAACATTCATTAACACATACAGTAGCACGGAAAAACGCGAACCTTCACGGCATAGGTGTGATTACAATGCCGGGAATTACGGAAGATATGTTTTTACATGGGGCAATAAATGCAGATTATAAACGAGTGGAAAAAGAAACATTAGCAATGACGGAAAGATTATCACAAGCTGAAAAACTAATTATAAAAACCGGAAAAAACCTGTTAGTGATACCGCTGCATGGGAGAAAAGGTGTTCCAAGTACTGGCGTTTTCAAAGAAAAATCTGCTTCGGGTAACTTGCCTTCAGGTGAAGCCTATATCGCCCCTGTAGAAGGCGAAGCAGAAGGACAAATTGAAATTAATGGTTCAATTGCAGGAATTGGGCTTTTGGAAAAGCCGATTGTTTTAACGCTCCAAAAAGGCAGACTTGTCGAAGCAACAGGTGAAGCGGGGAAGAAATTACTCTCACTCCTTGGAAATGGAGATGGAAGATTACTTTGTGAGCTGGGAATCGGGACAAACCATGCCGCAAGAGTAACCGGTAATATTTTGGAAGATGAAAAAGCCTACAATACGATTCATGTTGCTTTCGGTTCAAACCATACCTTTGGAGGCACGATCAAATCAAATGTTCATATTGACTGTGTAACTGTAAAACCGGAAATGGAATGGGTATTTTCTGAAACTTGAATACGACCCAAACACTTCCGGAAGTGTTTGGGATTATCGAAGCTTTGACTCCAGATAAAAAAGACCCAAACTGTGGCCAGTCTGGGTCTTTTCATTCCTATCAATTTTCTATTTTTGGATAGCATCTACGAATCTTTTAGTGATTTGCTGAGGTCTGGTAATGGCACCTCCCACTACTACTGCATGGACATTCATATCCAAAACAGAGCGAGCGATTTCTGGTGTGATGACGTTCCCTTCAGCGATCACTTTCGCTTTTTTCACTGCTTGTACTATCTCTTTGAGCAGAGCATAGTCATCCTGGTATATTTTCTGGCCGATCGTTTCGTTCGTATAGCCGTATAAAGTGGGGGCCACAATATCGAATCCTAAATCGTCAGCGTATACGGCTTCCTCAATGGTAGATACATCCGCCATTAGTAATACATCCGGATATTTTGCTCTTATTTCACAATAGAACTGATGTAACGTTTTACCATCCGGTCTTACCCGGGCTGTAGCATCCGTCGCTATGATTTCCGCTTTAGTTTCCATCAATGCATCTATTTCGGTCATGGTGGGCGTGATATAGACATCGTTTTGTCCATACACCTGTTTAATGATCCCTATGACTGGAAGGTCCACATTTTTCTTGATTTCTATTATGTCAGCTACAGAGTTTGCGCGAATGCACTTTGCACCGCCTTCTTTGGCAGCAATGGCCATGCGACCCATAATAAAAGAGCTGTGCAGCGGCTCATTCTCCAATGCTTGACATGATACAATTAAGCCTTTGTTAATTTTATCAATCACCTGTTGCATGTTTAACACGTCCTTATCGTTATCTATGTTCTCAATGACCCAAGAATTCTTCCACTTCGTTTTTGATGATCGTTACTTGGGGACCGTAAACTATTTGAATGCCATTCCCTTTTTTTACGACGCCTTTTGAACCGGTTTGTTTAATGACGTCCTCTTTTACCAATGATTCATCCTTTACCGTGACACGCAGACGAGTTGCGCAACAATCGACTATATCGATATTTTCCTGTCCGCCTAATCCATTGACGATGGTCTGGGTTCTCTCTGATGCCGTTACTTGTGTAACAGCGGTCTGTTCATCATCTTCGCGTCCGACCACTTTTAAATTCTTCT
This sequence comes from Peribacillus sp. Bi96, assembly GCF_918698115.1. Lineage (GTDB taxonomy): Bacteria > Bacillota > Bacilli > Bacillales > DSM-1321 > Peribacillus. The sequence goes on along the minus strand of NZ_CAKKLV010000019.1, from coordinate 66,958 downwards.
TCCTGATCAAGAATTTAAAAGTGAAGTAATATAGGAAAAACCATGGAATGCCGACGAGAAGTACATACACCCAATTGGTTTTACTGATACCCTGGAGTATCCCGAATAAAGTAAAATCAATAAATCCTCCAGAAAAGGTTTGACCGATCGTTATATTGAATATGTCTGCCATCATGAAGGCAAGTCCATCAAATAAGGCATGAAAAACATAAAGGATTGGAGCGACAAATAAGAAACTGAATTCAAGCGGTTCGGTGATGCCTGTTAAGAAAGATGTTAAGGCAGCTGAAAGAAGTAAACCGGCCACGATTTTCTTATTTTTAGGTTTAGCGCAGTGATAAATGGCCAGTGCAGCGCCGGGTAAACCAAACATCATCGTGATGAACCGTCCGGACATGAACCGGGAAACACCCTCATAGTACTTGACGGTAGTTGGATCGGCCAATTGCGCAAAGAAGATATTCTGGGTCCCGCTAACAATCTGCCCTTTAATCTCCATCGTTCCGCCTAAAGCTGTTTGCCAGAAGGGAAGGTAGAAAATGTGGTGCAACCCTAACGGCCCGAGCATCCGTAATATGAATCCGTAAAAGAAAGTCCCAATCGTACCTGTGCTCGTTACCAGCGCACCTAATTGGTTTATGAAAAGTTGGAAGTAAGGCCATACGATAAAAAGCACGGCTCCAACCAAGATGGACGCGAAGGAAACGATGATCGGAATGAACCGGGAACCACCGAAAAATCCTAACACCTGCGGAAGCTGAATTTTATTATATTTATTGTGCAAAAGTGCGGCAACGATACCTACTACGATACCGCCAAACACACCAGTCTCCAGTGTTTGGATCCCGACCGCCATTCCCTGTCCGGCACCTGCCAAATTCTCTTTGGCAAGTTCCCCGTTTATTTGAAGCAGTGCATTTATGGAACTGTTCATGACGAAATAGCCAATCATGGCTGCCAGTGCAGCGGTTCCTTTATCCGAACGTGCCAATCCTACTGCAACACCTACGGCAAAAATAACCGGCAAGTTGCCGAATACAATACTTCCTGCAGAACTCATGATTGTGAAAATGGCCTGCAGCCAAGCAAAGTCTAAAAAAGGATAGGCCTCAACTGTATTTGGATTAGAAAGCGCACCACCAATTCCCAGCAATAAACCGGCCGCTGGTAAAACGGCAATCGGGAGCATAAAAGATTTTCCGAACTGCTGCGCTTTCTCAAAAGCTTTCTTCATAAAAATTCCTCCCTTATTTAACGAGCCTTTGATACTCTCTATTTTTAGTCGATCTATACTAGCTATATTAAATCCCTATGATAGCGTTTTCAATACGAAACAGGATTATATCAATTGTTTTCAATCTTGCGCTTATTTCTCTGAAAAAGTTTTCAAAACAGGAATTCCCTAAAAATCCTTAAAGCTGATAAGTTATTTATTGATTTCTTCAGAGTAAAATTCCTATTGAATAATAGGGGGTGCTGATTTGGATATAAAGTTATATAAGTATAATAAAACCCTCATATACTTATCTTTATAATTCGTGAATTGGTGAGTAAATGTACTTTTTAATAAAAAAAAACATTTTTTTTGTGCGAAATCCGAATATTATCTTGTGCAATTAAGAAAAAGTATATATAATTACCTCAAATGATAGTTTGGCAGGTGATAGTCATCTTACCGATAAACTCTAACGAAACGAAGAAATTGCTTTCTCATATGTATAATGAGGTATCGAAGGAATTGTTCGGCTTTGGTACGACGCTGCTGAAGGTTACCGTTGAACAGAATGTGATTACATTTCAGGCCAAACATCGGCGTGCCCCGCGCTCTGAAGCTTTAGAAGGGGAAGTTCCCAGCCTGAAGCAGGAGGTTGACTTTCATATGTCCCTGCTTTATAAAAAGAAACTGAAACAAAAGCTGGAAACGCAAACGAATTGGGATATCGAAGCCGTCCTGAGGGATTATGACTCAGCGACGCAGCTGGCATTCACCAATATTGTATTGAAGGAAAAAATTATATAATCATATAAATGGATTTCACTTCGGATTTATCTGGAGGGAACGCCACAAGTGAGCCAAATGATAAGTTTTATCTTTGTTTACAAAGAAAAGACAATCTTGGGTAGAATTTAAATTCTATTTAAGATTGTCTTTTTTTACATTTATATCAGTAAAAAGGAAAGTTTAAACAATATAAAATTGGAGGTCTGGATGATGAAAAAAATATTAATGATGTTATCGCTTTTCACATTAGTTTTAGCTGCATGCTCTTCAAAGGAGGAAGGAAAGGAAAAACCAACAAAATTAGTCGTTTCCACGTGGGGATTTGCCGATGATTTCTTCCGGCCGGAAGTCTACGAACCATTTGAAAAGGAGCATAATGTCGAGATTGTCGTTGATTCAGGAAATAATGCTGATCGTTTGAACAAGGTACGCCAAGCGAATAACGATGTGGATGTTATCTATTTATCCGACTACTATGCACAGCAGGGCATCGATGAAGGGTTATTTGAGAAAGTTGACCATAGTAAAATTCCGAATATTGATAAAATATACGACAAAGCAAAAGCACCAAACGGCGCTGACTTTGGACCAGCTTATACCATTGCACAATTTGGCATTGCCTATAATCCCGATGAAGTGAGTAAACCGATTACCTCTTGGAAAGATCTTTGGAGCAAGGATTTGAAGGGTAAAATCACGATCCCATCCATCACTTCAACAACTGGACCGATGTTTTTGGATGCCGCTTCGAAAGTAAGTGGAAGTGAAGAGTTCAATGAAGATAAAGCATTTGCTCAAATGAAACAGATCATGCCGAATACGGTAAAAGAATATGGACAAACGTCAGAGTTCGTAAACATGTTCTCACAAGGGGAGATTGCAGCAGGCCCGATCATGGAAATGTATTTTGGCGATTTACAGGAAGCAGTTCCTAATGCTAAGTTCATTTCCCCAAAAGAAGGCGGCTACGCAGTCATGAATACGGTGAATATTGTTAAAGCCAGTGATCAAAAAGAATTGGCTGGGGAGTTCATGAATTACATCTTAAGCAAGGAAGTTCAGGAAAAATCAGCGAAAGCGAAAGTGGATTCTCCTGTCAATACGGAAGTCAAGCTCTCAAAAACGGAAGCGAAAGGCTTAACCTATGGAGATAACGTCATTAACAGCCTTCGTGTATTGGACATGAAGTTTGTAAATGAAGAATCTAAACAATGGATCGATCGTTGGAATCGTGAACTTACACACTAAGAAAGTAAAGAGGTGTGATTGATGAAGAAAAAAATGATTCTTGATGTGGATACTGGAATAGATGATGCGATTGGGATCATTCTTGCTGTTAAAAGCCGTCAATTCGACATATTGGCGATTACAACAGTAAACGGGAATGTATCACTCGATACAGCCACACTGAATACATGCAAAATATTGGATTTGTTGGGTGAACAGGACATTTCCGTCATAAAGGGGGCAGATAGCCCAATAATAAGGAGCCCCTTTTTTGAACACCGGATCCATGGGGAAGACGGGATTGGCGGAGCCTTGAAGGATGTGCCATCCATAAAGAAGCCGGATGATGGTTTTGCTGCTGATTTCATTATCAATTCCATTTTGAATTTTCCTGATGAAGTAACGCTTGTCATGACGGGACCTCTTACGAATCTGGCACTAGCAGTGAAAAAATGTCCGCAAATCACCAAACTTGTAAAAGAAGTCATTTTTATGGGCGGAGTTATAAAAGGGGTTGGCAATGTCACGCCAACCTCGGAATATAACACATATGTTGATCCTGAAGCAGCCAAAATCGTATTACAGGCGGGGTTCGAATCGATCACGCAAGTGGGTCTTGATGTCACGAGAAAGGTTCTATTGGGAGAAAAGCATATCGAATCGGTTCAAAACGATGTACTTTCTGACTATATAAGAGAAAGTACATCCGATTATCGGAAAAGGTATTTTGAACGTAACGGTATATGGGCTTGTGCCATGCATGATCCATTAGCTGTAGCTATCGCTCTGCAAGAAGATCTTGTCACTAGAGAAGAATATTATGTGGATGTTGAAACAAAAAGTGAGCTTTGTGATGGACAGATGGTTTGTGACTTTCAAAATCGGCTGATGAAGCCAGCAAATGTTCATGTTTGTCTAGACGTCAATGCGGAAGCGTTTTTCGACCTGTTTATTCGCATAATCAATTCATAAATAATACGAACAGGGGGTTCCGAGGTGAAAAAACGCTATCTTTACCTGTTGCTGTTGCCAGGGCTACTTTTTTTGACGATTTTCATGATCATTCCCATCCTATTAACGATCGGAACAACATTTTTTACTGAAAACGGATTTTCCATACAAGGATATCTCGATTTTTTCAAGGATCGATACTTTATTGAAATTCTGCTAACGACTCTTAGGGTGAGTCTGTTCACGACAATCATTTGTATTCTATTAGGATTTCCAGCAGCTTATTATATTTCGAAACTGAAACAAAGAAAAAAAGCCATCATGCTTTTGCTGACGATCTTCCCGCTATTAACAAGCCCTGTGGTTCGCTCATTCAGCTGGATGGTCATTATCGGTAAAAACGGTGTGGTGAATAAAATGCTTATGGGCATGGGCCTTATTGAACAACCGCTTGATATTCTGTACACGCCAACTGCGATCATCATCGGATTGGTCCATTTATTCTTGCCATTGATCATTGTGACGTTGGTGGGAGTAATGGAAAACATCGAGACCGATTTATTAAAAGCGGCGGAGAGCCTTGGAGCATCAAGATTGGCAGTGTTTTCAAAAGTGATCATTCCGCTTTCGGTTCCAGGTTTGGTCATAGGCAGCATTCTTGTTTTTGTAGGGAGCTTCACGGCTTATACAACGCCAGCTTTACTAGGTGGGAAACAGCGGGTCATTTCGACCTTTCTATATCAAAATGCGATTACATTGAACGAATGGCAAGTGGCATCGATTGTCGCAACCATCATGATTGCGGTAACAGTTCTTATCATATCGATCATGAATGGTTTGGCAAAAAAATTAAATCCAAAGGGGTAGAGGTGTATGCAGGAAAAAAATCGAGGATTGGCCCTGTTTACTCTCCTGGTGTTTCTCTTTTTACTAGGGCCTTTGCTTATCATATCCGTTACGTCATTTGAAGGCGGAAATATTTTGAAGTTCCCGCCAGAAGAGCTTTCTTTAAGATGGTACGAGAATATTTTTAATGTGGAAATGTTTTTGGTCGCTTTTAAAACGTCCATCCTTGTTTCATTGGGAGGCAACCTTTTGGCACTGTTACTGGGAGTGCCGGCTGCCTATGCATTAAGCCGATTTGATTTCAAAGGGAAAAGTGTGATTAATGCATTTTTCGTTTCTCCAATATTAATTCCGGGTATCGTACTAGGTTTTGCGTTTTTACGTTATATTGTGGGGACTTACCAGCTTCCGATTTATGCGGCTCTGTTTGTGGGACATACTGTTATCATGCTTCCGTTCATCATCCGTGTGATTTCTTCAAGCTTAACAAACTTCGACTTTTCCATTGAAGAGGCGGCGGAGAGTCTTGGAGCAAGTAAATTGGGCACATTCTTTACAGTCGTCCTCCCGAATATAAAATCAGGAATTCTAGCGGCAGTCATGATCGCCTTTTTGGAATCCTTCAATAATGTAGACATTTCCGTTTATATGACAGGTCCTGGGGTGAGTACGTTTCCGATACAGATGCTGACGTATGTAGAGAACTACTTCGATCCTACGATTTCAGCCATTTCCGTATTACTCATGTTCATAACGGCATTCTTCATGTTTATAGTCGAACGGCTCATGGGATTGACTTATTTCACAAAACGATAAAGGAGGTAATGATGGATGGCTTTATTCACTTTACAAGATATCTCTGTAGCATATAACAAACAGAATATATTAAAAGATTTCAATCTTGAGATTGAAAAAGGGAAACTGGTATCCCTTCTTGGCCCCAGCGGCTGTGGGAAAACAACGACCCTGCGTTTAATAGCCGGATTTTTACAGGCGAACGAAGGGAAGTTTCTATTCAAGGAAAAGGACTATACGAAAGTGCCCGTTAACAAGCGGAATTTTGGCTTTGTGTTCCAAAACTATGCATTATTCCCGCATTTGTCGATATTCGATAATATTGCATTCGGTCTTCGTCTTAGAAAGAATTCTAAAAGTGAAATTGAAAAAAAGGTAATGAATGTACTTGAAATCGTTAATTTAAAAGGATTTGAAAAGAGATATCCCCAAGAGCTTTCCGGAGGGCAAAAGCAGCGGGTTGCGATTGCCAGGGCGCTGGTGATTGAACCCGATATCTTATTATTTGACGAGCCTTTGAGTAATCTAGATGCGAATTTAAGAGTGAATATGAGAGTCGAAATTCGCCGTATCCAACAAGAACTGGGGATTACAACGGTATATGTTTCCCATGATCAGGAAGAGTGTTTTTCCATATCAGACCAGGTAGCGATCATGAATAAAGGCATCATCGAGCAGCTTAGTGATCCTGCCACCATTTACAAGTATCCTCAAACCAAATTTGTCGCAGACTTCATCGGTTTTAAGAACTTCATTGAATTTGATAAGCGGACGGATCATGAAGACAAAATTGAACTGAACAAATCAGGATACTCTTTTGTGCTGCACAAGGATGCACAGATGACCAATGCGAGTGGAAAAATAGGTGCTATCAGGCCGGACGATCTGCTAATCAGGGAAAAAGAGGACATGGGAGCGGTCCTGGAAAATAGTTTATCTGGCAGGGTTAAGGTAAGTACGTACCTTGGTAGAAGCTATCAATATGTCGTTGAAACCCCAATAGGTGATTTCACTGTGAACAAGGAAATGACGGAATCTTATCGGACGGGTCAGGAAATCATCCTTGAAATTCCGAGAAATCAGATGGTGCTTGTTGACTAGCTTAGGAGGGTAAGTTATGCGAATGGATATGCTAGTAAGAGATATCAATGTTTTTAACAGCTATTTTAAAAGATTTATTAAAGGAAATGCAGCCATCAAGGATGGAAAGTTCTATTATATTGGAGAACGGGAATTAGATGCCTTCGAGCCGGATAGAATCATCGATGGACAAGGTAAGTATATGGTCCCGGGTCTGATCGATATCCATCTGCACATTGAAAGTACGATGGTGACGCCTGCGACGTTTTCCTACGGGTTAATCAAGAATGGCGTGACCACAATCGTGCCGGAACCGCATGAAATGGCCAATGTTTTCGGGATTTCTGGTGTGAAGGAAATGATCAAAGCGAGTAAAGATTGCGTAGCGGATATGTTTTATGCCATCCCGAGTTCCGTTCCTGCGACATCGATGGAAACAACAGGCGGTGCTATAGAAATAGATGATATAGATGAATTGATGCAAACGGAGGACATTAAATGTCTCGGCGAGATCATGAATTACTATGAGGTCATAACCGACCCTGATTGTAAAACGAATAAGATCTTGTCACATATCCGTTCCCGTTATCCAGATCTGATCATAGAGGGGCACGTTCCAAAGCTGCTCGACTTGGACTTGCAGAAGATTGTTTATGCCGGAGTGAATTCAGATCATACACACCAGACCGTGGAAGGGATGGACGCGAGGATCGCTGCCGGAATGTTCATTGAGATTCAAGAAAAATCAATGACTGAAGAAGTGATGAATTACTTGAAGGAAAAGCAGGTGGATGAGCATTTCTGCTTTGTCACCGATGACGTCATGACCGACTCTTTCCAAACAAGAGGACATCTGAATGTCCTTTTGAAGAAAGCGATTCTAATGGGCATGTCCCCGGAAAAAGCCATTTATGCATGCACCTATACACCTGCACAGCGGATGAGGATGTATGACCGTGGCGCCATTGCACCTGGAAAAGCAGCAGATTTCCTGCTTGTATCCAACTTGGAAACATTTGATATTGAACAAGTATACAAAAAAGGTGAGCTCGTTTATGAATCTTCACGTCCATATGTGCAAGAAGTGAAGGAAAGACAATTTCCTGAGCATTTCTATCAAAGTGTGAAGCTTGCGGAACTTACTGAAAACGATTTTAACATCCCAATCTCAAATAATCATGAACACATCAAGTGCCGAATCATCAACGTGCAGAATGGTTCCACTTTCACGACTGAAACCCATGATAGCTTAAATGGGAAGAATGGTGAATTATGCTGGGAGGAAACCCCATACGGTTTAATCGCCACATTCGAACGGTACGGGAAAAACGGTAACAGGGCGCACGGGTTGATCGCCGGGGATGTTTTGAAGCGGGGAGCGGTCGCCACCACGTATTCGCATGATAACCATAATCTTTTGGTGATCGGCCATAATAAGCAGGATATGCTGATCGCCGCTAACGAAGTAATAAGGAAACAAGGCGGAGTCTGTTGCGTTGAAGATGGCGAGGTCCTATCCATGATTCCACTTCCTGTTGGAGGCATTCTTTCCGAAGAGCCGATGGACATCGTTTCGGAACAGGTTCAGCATCTGACAGAAGCACTTAAATCGTTAGGCTACGAACATTATAATGTCATCATGTCATTAAGCACCTTATCGCTTCCTGTCAGCCCGGCTCTGAAAATAACCGACCATGGATTGATCAACGTGAATGAAGGGAAAATAGTCCCTCTCATAATGAATGATGAAGCTTAAACCGCAAAGGGGATTATCCAATGGATAATCCCCTTTGCCAATGCTAATAAAAAAATGAAAAATGATAGCAGGATGAAAAATATATGCCGTTTGAAATAACGCTGAATAAGATTATACTGCCCCTTCTCGTCCTAATCCCCATACAATGTCTATCACCAGGAAAAAGATGATTGGAATCGATAAATCCACTTTTGAATAAGTTTCCCGACCTTTGATATTGAAAAAAGTAGAGTGATATGTAGGTACTTTTAAAACGTCTATACATTGACCAGTGGATAACCACAAGATGTTCCTTATGACTGAACAAAATCAATAGAAATTTGAGCTAATTAAAACGGTCTCATTAGTCGTTATTGCAGCAAGCCTTTTCGTCATTGCTTATCAAAGGGTTTCCTACTTTGGTGATGTTGTTCAGCTGTTAGCGGCACTTGTAAACAAAGGGAATTAATCTACACCAGAGTAGAAGGGGAAGAATACACGTTTTTTATCAGTATTTTTTTCATAAAATTACCATTAAGGGAAAGATATGATAAAATAGAGGGACAACTGAGGATAGAGTGGTGGTCACAGTTTTGCTTTTCCATCTAATTATAGATGGGGAAGGAGGTGACCGCATGATTCATTTCTTATTGAACTTAATTACAGATATGGGGAAAGAGATATTTGTTGCTGTAGCAACCAGTCTTATCCTGTCTGTGTTCGCCAAGAAACGGAAAAAGAACCACTCATCCTCCCAAGATGGCAATGGTTCTTCTTCTGACGATTAATTAAGTTAGTTGTGACCAACCACTCTTGCTAGTTGTCAGCCTCATGTTAGCGCATGGGGCTGTTTTCAGTTTATGTTAATATAAGGATAACATACCCCAATTTTAAAGTAAATATTCAGACACTGAAAAGGGGTGTGACTGAAGCATTATTGCAATAACGTTTAGTTAGCTCTGGAAATGCTCCGTGGCGGTATTTGTTCTTGGAAAATATCCATTGCATCTCCTCTTTTTTAAATTCTTAATAAATGATATCCGATTTACATGCTTTTATAAAAGATGAAAAAACATTGACTGTTTATTACTTATATGGTATGTTAATTCCAATCTAAGAAAAGGTGTGGTGTTTTATGTCGGGAGTAGGTATCAACTAATTTAGTTGAATAAGGTATTTAATCACTGTTTGGTCAGTGCATTAAGTATGCCTTTTTTCACAGTGCAATTCTGCATTGTGAATACCTACCTTAAGACTGCTTCCTTTTCCATAAATCGTGTAACATGTAGGTGTTACGACGAAAAGCATGGTGGGATTTGTCCTACCATGCTTTTTTGTTGAAAGCAGGTCTATTTAGATCTGCCGAATTTGTTATCGATTTTAGGTCCTTATAAGGCCGTGCCCGCAGGAGCTTTCTACTCAAATGGCTTGTTCATTTGTAAAGGTAGGGGGACTTTTGCGGGCATTTTTTGGATTTAAGGCAAATCGCACACTCATTCAAGGAGGATCATGATATGAATTTGATGACATATGAAAAACTACAATATATACAACTGAAAGAAATGGTGAAAAACCATTGTGTAAGTGGTTTAGGAAAAGCATTATTGGATCAGTTAAAGCCAAGCAGCATTTTGAACGTTGTTAAAAATCGGTTAAACGAGACGACAGAGGCAAGGAATTTGCTGAATGCGGAAAGCCATATTCCCTTAAAGGGCATTTCCCATGTGGGCTACCATATCGACAAACTGGAAAAGGGAATGATTTTGGAGCCCGCTGAGTTGGTGGCGATAGCAGACTTCTTAAGAGGCTGCAGGAATATCAAGAAATTCATGACCGATAAAGAGTTCTTTGCTCCTACCCTGCATTCCTACGCCCGCTCCATGACAGAATTCAGGAGCATCGAGGAAGAGATCCAATTTACCATAAAGGGAAATATCGTCGTTTCCGAAGCCAGCAAGGATCTGAAACGGATTCGGAACCAAATCATCAAGACGGAAAGTAAAATAGAGGAACGGCTAAATAAGTTCTTGAAGAGCGGGGCCAATAAAGAGTTCATTCAGGAGTTTTTCATCAGTAAAAAAGATGATCGCTATACAATCCCGATCAAAGCCTCTTATAAAAATCAGGTGGCCGGAACGATCGTGGAAGTTTCGGCAAAAGGGGCTACCGTGTTCATGGAACCTGCCACGGTGACAAAGTTGAATGTAGAATTGGCTAGTTTAAAAGCGGAAGAATCGATGGAAGAGTATCAACTTTTAGCCACATTATCTGGCACGGTTTTCGAGCAGCTGAAACCGATCAAGATCAATATCGAGCTAATCAGTCAATATGACATGATCTTCGCAAAAGCCAAGTTCAGTAAAAGCATGGATGCCATCGAACCGAAAATCAATGATCATGGTTATATTCAGTTAAAAGGCTGTAAACATCCTCTTTTGCCACAAGACAGTGTACCTTTGGATTTTGAGATCGGTAAGGATTATCGTAGCTTGATCATTACTGGTCCAAATGCCGGAGGTAAAACAGTCGTCCTGAAAACGATCGGCATCCTTACGTTGGCCGTCATGTCAGGGCTTCATGTTGCCGGAAAAGAGGGGACTGAGCTTGCCGTCTTCGATCAGGTATTCGTCGATATCGGTGACAATCAAAGTATTGAAAATGCGCTGAGCACGTTTTCATCGCATATGAAAAACATATCGGAAATCATGGGGGCAATAACCAATAACTCATTGCTGCTGTTCGATGAAATCGGGAGCGGAACGGAACCGAATGAAGGTGCTGCTTTAGCGATTGCCATCCTTGAGGAATTTTATCAGAGGGGCTGCATAACCGTTGCGACGACCCATTATGGTGAAATCAAGCGTTATTCGGAAATACACAGTGATTTCATGAATGCGGCTATGCAGTTCAATAGTGAAACACTTGAGCCAAAGTATAAGCTGTTGATCGGGCAATCCGGGGAAAGCAATGCCCTGTGGATCGCGAAAAAGATGAATGTTCGTGAAAAGGTTTTGCAAAAGGCAAAGCTCTATATCGATAATAAAGACTATGACTTGGGTCTCGTTCAGGAAGGTAAAATCAAAAAAGTGAAAGCGGCAGCCGTTTCAAAAACAGCTTTGTATGAATTTGAAGTAGGTGACAAGGTAAAGGTAAGCGAACTTGATGGATATGCGATCGTTTATAAGAAGAAGGATTCGTTCAATAATGTCGTCGTGCTTTTTGAAGATACTTTCAAGGAGGTTCATGCCAATAGGCTGGAGCTAGAAATAAAAGCCGTCGACTTATATCCGGAAGGCTATGATCTGAATACCTTATTTGTCAGTTATAAAGAAAGGAAATTGGACCGGGACTTAGAGCGGGGATCAAAAAAGGCGTTAAAGAATGTTGCGGCGGATATACGGAAAAAGCTCAGAGAATAGTACAATAATGATATGAAGGGGAGAAACTTGTTCAACCCAAAAAAGTAGACATCATTAGGGTATGGGCCCCTTGCCCATACCCTTTAATTTTCCCTTGATTTCTCGTGTGGATCGTTACCAGTCACGCTTGTAGCGCAGAGAGCACTCCCGAAAAATTGAAAACATCAAAAGAATGTTAAGGGAAAAAATTAAAAGGTTGATTCAATCCTAAGAAAGAGGATAAGACAAACAATGTATAGGGTGAGTTTTAATAGTAATCAAGTTTAATAGCTATTAAATTTAAAAATAATCAAAAAGCGAAGAAACAACAAAATCAATTAGAGTTGAACGATAAAATAAGAAAGGGATACAAACAACATCTCGAAAAAAGGCTGTTACTATCACCTAAATATTAGCTTTCTACATCTTTTGAATGATTAAACATCTTTAAAATAAAAAGTGCACTTAGAAAAAGTACTGAAATTCCTACAATAAAATAATAAATACCTTTGGGCATATACTATCAAAAAAATACTACCCAGAGAAATAGGACAATATATTTGCTTGATTTTTTCATCATTAATTAATCATCCTTTAAATTTAATGAAAATCTATCCAACCATTATTTGGCCTCTTATCTCTTTTATCAAGTTGTTTGGCAATCTGATTGCCAACATCTAAATAATTTAGTGCAATAGTTACACAAGCACTGTAGCTAAAGCTAATTTTGGATCTCCCCATGTTTTTAAACGACTAACGAAGTTTTTGTAATACCTTTTCTGCTTCTTTTTTACCTTTTTTGATAATAAATGTTTGAATATCCCCTACACCGCCGCCTATAGCAAAGCCAATTGCTCCGTTAAATACAGCGCCAGTAAACTTTACACCAACTTTCACCTGTACAGCAGGTGCCTTTTCAATGGCAAATGTTTTGTCAAAAATCTTTTTTGCAGAAACTTCTATTTCATCATTTTCAAATGTTGTTGTGCTAATTTCTTCAACTTGTTCTTTGTCAGTTATAAAGAAAGGAAATTGGGCTGGGACCTTGAAAGGGGATCAAAAAAGGCGTTAGGTGAGGAAAAAGTTTGCGGTTTTTTGCAGCATGAGTTACAATCAATTACAGATATTATAAGTCTGTAATAGTTTTAATTATGAGGTGCATCAATGAAGTATTCAAAGGCAACCAATTATGCACTCCATACAATGGTGCATTTAACGATGGAACCAAAAGGTCAGACGGTAAGCGTGGAGCAATTGGCCTACATGCAGGATTTGTCTCCGACATACTTGTCAAAGATTTTGACGAAGCTTGTGAAGGCAGGATTAATTGAATCAGTGCCAGGAGCAAAAGGCGGCTACAGTATTTCACGCCGCGCGCAGGACATTTCTTTTCTGAATGTTATTGAAGCGGTGGAGGGTCAGTCGGTGCTGTTCAACTGTGGGTTTGACCATGACGAAAGCGAATGTTTAATTGAGCGTGTGATGATCGAGGCGGAAGGCAACATGAAGAAAGAACTGGCTGAACGAACGATTCAAAGCATTGCGGAGCAGATAGAAAAAAGACATTGTCATGAGACAAAAAAAGAAAAATAAATTTTTTTGCACAAATTAAAGATATTAAGGGTCTTTAATAGATTTTATAAAGAAGGAGTGTTTCATGTGTTGGATTGTGTAATTATTGGTGGAGGACCTGCTGGACTGAATGCCGCGTTGGTCATGGGACGTGCTGGACGGAAAACAATTTTGTTTGATGAGGATAAACCTCGAAACCGGGTGACGCAGGAGTCGCACGGATTTATCACACAGGATGGGGTAAAGCCTTCAGAGTTCAAGAAGCGGGCAAGAACGGATGTCCAGAAATATCCGTCTGTCTCCATTAAGGAGGAGCGGGTGGAGATTATTGAAAAAGCCAGTGGTGTGTTCCGGATTCAAACGAAAGGCGGAACGGATTACACGGCGAAAACAGTGCTTCTTGCAACAGGTCTTCGGGATGTTTTGCCGGAGATTCCAGGCATTCAGAATGTATACGGAACGAGTGTTTTTGGGTGTCCATTTTGTGACGGCTGGGAAATGCGGGGCCAAGCATTGGCGGTGATTGCGGAAAATGAACGGGCTTTTCATATGGGAAAACTGCTGTCAAACTGGAGCCGTGATGTAATTGTGTTTACAAATGGCTATCAGGTGCTTGATGAGGAGAAGGATATCTTGGCTCGGCAGCACGTGGCAGTCGTGGAAGAAAAGATTGAAGGTCTTGAATCGAAGGGAGGGCAGCTGACATCGATCCGACTGAAAAACGGACAGGAAATCCAAAGGGAGGCAGGAATTGTGGTGACAGACTTGGTGCAGTCTGCTCCTTTTGCGGAACAGCTCGGCTGCGAGGTCACTCCAAACGGCGGGATTAAAGTGGATTCATTTGGACGAACAACGGTTGAAGGGGTATATGCATGCGGAGATACATCACTCAGCACGCCTTCTCAGCTGGTGATTGCGGCGGCGGAGGGCAATAAAGCGGCGGCTGGAGTCATCATGGATTTTGTTGAAGCTGCATTTCTTTAGGAGGCATAAAATCCTCGAATGCATAAGAGTTTTTTTGCTGAAAGTTTTTAAGGTACAAAACCTTCTAAAATTCCATAAATGTTATTCACAGCAAATTATAGAAGTGGATGAATAGGTTTAAGGGTGTTGCAACTAAATATATCAGTAACTATATGTACTGGTTCAAATGGCTGGACCTATTTGGAAATGATAAAGAAGCAATAAAGGTAAAGAACTTGATGGTTCAATGTAACGTAGCCCATGCTTATACAAAAACAACAGATCTTAAAGAAAGAGAGCTAATATTTGTAAAGGAGATTGAGGTATGACAGAATTCTGGGAATCAAGTTTTATAGAAAATCAAATGATGTGGGGATTTGAACCTTCAGACTCCGCAATCTTGACAAAGGACTTTTTCCTTGAGAAGAGAGTTAAGGATATATTGATTCCTGGTATTGGATATGGTAGAAACGCAAAGGTTTTTATTGACAACGGAATAAATATAACAGGTATTGAGATTTCAAAAACAGCGATTGATTTGGCAAGGCAAAATGGGCTTAATATTAGTACTTTTCATGGTTCAGTAACCGATATGCCTTTTGATAACAAACTTTATGATGGTATATTTTGTTATGCACTTATTCACTTATTGAATAATCGTGAGAGAGATAAGTTTATTGAAGATTGCTATAATCAGTTAAAGCCAAACGGATATATGATCTTTACTACTATTTCAAAAGAAGCCCCAATGTTTGCAAAGGGCAAACAACTGGGTAAAGACTATTTCGAGATAATGGAAGGGGTAAAAATGTTTTTTTATGATTCTGATTCGATAAAACAAGAGTTTGGAAAATATGGATTGATAGAATTTTCGGAAATTGTTGAGCCACATAAGAATATGGAAAATAAACCTCCATTTAAATTTATCATGGTAAAATGTCAAAAAGAATTATAGTTAGACATCAGCAGGGTATGAGTTCTGTATTAACAGAGCTTATACCCTTTAATTTTGCTTTAATCCTTATAGTGGTTTTACTTTCAATGACCGTACTACATACTTTTGCTTTACATTAGCCAGATCAGAATCAACGGTGACTTTTTCTCCTGTATAAACATCACCCTAACCTATCGATCATCATGCCCTAAATCCGGTGAAAAACTGAAAAGAATGGAAATTCTAATTATTCGTTTTTTATCTGCTATAATTCTCTTATCTATCAAATTGCACTTTATAGGGTGTCTACAATGAAAATCATAAAGAATTTGTTTCAATTTATTAACCAAAGCATTACGAGAAAATACTTATATATCTTTACATTGGTTTTAATTATTCCAATTATTTTGATCTACAATCTTATAATCGGATATGCGGAGCAAACAATAAAGAAAGATATCGTTGCACAAAACCGTTCAAGTACGGATATGATTGTCAAGAGACTAAATACAGAGATGACGGATGTTGTATTACAGCTCCAGTTGATAGCTGGAAAAGATACGGATACACAACTTGATTTGGATCGAATGTATACTCAATCTAAGCAAGCGATAACACAAAGTTCTATTATCCATTCTATCTACTTTTTAGACCAAAGCAGAAAGTTAAGATTTGAAGCTCCCTTTGATCAAAAGCCGTCTCTTCTTTACTATGATTATCCGAATTTTGAGCAAGTGCGCTGGAGCCATAATTATGCTGTTTCAGATAATATTCAGAACTACTGGGGAGTTAATGTTGTAACAATTTCCGTTCCAGTTTTTTCGAAAAATAAAGAATTTCAGGGAGTGCTGATAGCAGAAGTCAGTAAAGATTACTTGTCAGAAGTATTGAAAAGTGTAAGTTTGAGCAAGGGACATTTTAGCTATATTACCGACAGCTCAGGAACTGTCATTGCTTCGACGGCGGAGAATCAAATTGGTCAAACTTTTTCTTTACAAGTGTTAAGCGGCTTTTCAGAGTCTATGGAGATTAATTGGCAAAAAGAACGAAGTGTTGCCGCTTATCAAGCAATGCAAGATGGATGGGACCTCGTCTATGGGGTGCCGGAACGAATAGCCTTTGAACCTATCCACAAGCTTTCATTTGCATTAAGGATTAGCTTTATTACCATTATGGTTTTATGTTTATTTTTTACTTGGTTGGGGATGAAAAGTATTTTGTATCCAATCATTCGTTTGACTGAATATGCCCGAACATATCATCCACTTCGTACGTATCTCCCTTTAAACGAGAACAAAAAGGAACGGCCAGACGAACTTGGACTGTTGACTAATACGATTATAAATATGGGGAACAGCAATTACGAAAAGCAAAAGATGCTGGAGGAGAAAGAGCGTTATCTTTACGACGTCCTTGAGGGAATTCCTTATGGTATCATCACCATTAATCAAGAGAGTATCATCACTTATGTAAATGTGCAATTTGAAAAAATGGTCCACCATAAACGAGATGACATGATTGGAATTCATCTTAGTGACTTGCCTATCAAATCTGAAACTGGGGACTTTGTCTTATTGCAGACAGTAAACTCTGGAAAACAGGGTGAAGAAATGGAAAGCAATATTGTTGATGCAAAGGGCAACAAGAGAATTATTAAAATTACGACCTCTAGGTTTTACAATGAAGACCTGCAAACGATTGGTATTATTGCTGTCATGCAGGATATTTCACAAATGAAACTACTGGAGGCCAGATTAAAACAAAGTGACAAACTGGCATTGATCGGTCAAATTACAGCAGGACTTGCTCATGAAATAAAAAATCCACTGGCCATTTTATACGGATCGGCCGAGATGTTATTGGAAGAAGCAGAGGAAAGCGAATGCTCAGAAGAAATCAAGGAATTATCGGCTGATATTTATGTTGTTATAAATAGAATGAAAGACATTATAGACAATTTTCTTAACTTTGCCAAAGTAAATAAGAAGCAAAGAGAAAATATATCTCTGCAAAGTATACTAGAAGAAATTATCCATCTGCTGAGAGTAAAGCTAAATGAAACGAAGATCCAAATCATCAGAAATTATGAGAACGATTCTTATATAAAGGGAGCTTATGATCAATTAATACAAGTATTCTTGAATTTAATTTTAAATGCAATCGAAGCAATGCCTGATGGTGGATCGATTATCATCACAATAAGGGAAGAAAATATAGACGGCCAAGGTAATGTATGTGTCATCATTGAGGATACTGGCATTGGAATTAATGAACAAGATTTAGAATGGTTATTCAATCCTTTCTTTTCAACAAAGGAAAGCGGATCAGGTCTTGGACTTACGATTGCCCGAGACATTTTGGCCGAGCATGATGGCGAACTTAAAATGGTAAGTGCCATAGGAAAAGGAACCATCACGACTTGCCGATTTTTAAAAGAAGAAATAACGGAAACCACAAGTGGGAACGTATAAATCTTTGCACAAGCGAGGAGGGGCACCATGACAGTTACTTGGAATGTATTAATCGTGGATGATGAAGGGCAATTATGTAAGTTGATCGCCCGTAAATTACAAAAGGCACATCTTCGTACTTTTGTTGCACAAAATGGACAAGAAGCTTTAAATATCATAAGTAAAACAAAGATCGATGCCGTTATTTTAGATTATATGCTTCCAGATATGACAGGGATAGATGTCTTAAAAGTCATTAAAAAGGAAAAAGATATACCCGTTATCATGTTGACTGCTTATGGAAATGTTGAAAGCGCTGTCTTGGCGATGAAGCTAGGTGCAACTGATTATTTAAATAAGCCGATTGAACTTGAGGAACTAAAAAATATTGTCGTTAAGGTATGTCAGCAACCTCGGGGGGAGGACGATGTTAGGCTGAGTACTCAAAGGTTTGTGTCCCAAAGTGAGAAGATGAATAAAGTGATGGAGCTGGTACAACGTGTAAAGGATACAGAGGCAAGCATTCTTATTCTTGGAGAGAGCGGTGTTGGAAAAACGGCCTTGGCAAAATGGATTCACGAAAACAGTGTTCGCAAGGACAAGCCATTTATAGCGATTAACTGTGCAGCCATTCCAGAAACGCTACTAGAAAGCGAGTTGTTCGGTTTCCGAAAAGGATCCTTTACTGGAGCGACATCCTCACAAAAAGGGAAGTTTTTGGCAGCAGATGGGGGAACGATTTTCTTGGATGAAATCGGGGAAATATCATTAAGTATGCAAGTTAAACTCCTCCATGTTATTGAAGAAAAGAAAATAATGCAACTTGGGAGCAATGAGTACCATTCATTGGACGTAAGAATTATTGCCGCTACAAATAAAAGCTTGAAAAAATTAGTCCAAGAACAGAAGTTCAGGGAAGATTTATATTACCGTCTTAATTTGATGGAAGTTGAAATTCCTCCATTAAGAGATCGCAAAGAAGATATCATCCCGCTTGTATATCACCAAATTGAAAAACTAAATAAAAAATACACAAAACAACTTGCCATTCATCCAAAGGTGGTGCAACAATTGTCATCACACCTTTGGCCAGGGAACATTCGGGAGCTTTTAAATACGATAGAGCGGATGCACATCCTAAAGCGTATAGGAACGATCGATTTAGCCGATTTAGAGGACAGCTATACTAACAAGCCATTAATCCATGTTGATCACACACCATCCATGTACAATGAGCAAAAGGCGATAAGCAATAATCTTTCACAAGTATTGGAAGAGGTAGAGGAACAAATGATTAAAAAAGCACTTAATGAAACAAACGATAATCAAACAAAGGCGGCAGAAAAGCTGGGAATTGCACGTCATACTCTTATTTATAAAATGAAAAAAATGGGGATTAAACCATGACTCTAACATCGAGGAAGAGGATATCTTGAGCAGTTTTTTTAAAGTGTGCAGAGTTTTCGTGATTTTTATATGCTGCCTATTTTTATTGTCTTGTAACGACTCCCATTCTTTAGATTTAACCAAAAAAGAAAACCAGCTAAAACCAGAAGAAACATCCGAAAAGCCAGTTATACAGATCGGGTCCAAAGCGTTAACAGAACAATATTTGCTAATGAAAATGACTGCATTGCTATTAAAATATGAAGGTTTTAGCGTAAAAGAAATTCGCTTTCTAGACAGTCCTTCCATTAGACAAGCGCTTGAACAAGGATATATTGATATGTACTGGGAATACACAAATACAGCTAGAATGTACTATCATAAAAAGTCTCCTGTTTATAATGGGGATCGATTGTATAATCTCGTAAAAGAAGAAGATGCGATGAGCGGGATCACCTGGTTAAATCGCAGTGACTTTAATAGTAGCTGGAGACTTTTCGTTACCCGTAGCTTCGTGGAAAAACATCATATTCATACCATTAGCGATCTGATGAAATATATACAAAGAGAAGAAAAGAAAATAAAGATTGCAACAAACGAAGAGTTTTTGATTAGAGAAGACGGTTTTAAGCGTTTAAACGAGGCTTATCATATAGACATGGGGAAAGAGAATGTGATTGCCCTTGATTCGAAAATTCTTCCATTGGCAGTAAAAGAGGGAAGAGTGGATGTGGCTGTTGGGATGGGATCAGACAGCCATATTGAGGAATATGGTTTAGTTGTATTAAAGGAGGATAAAGTGGTGTTTCCACCTTATCATGCTGCGCCTGTCATGTTAACGAAAACAATGAAAGAATATCCTGTCGTTCGTGAAAAATTAAACCGCCTTTCGGCTGAATTAACAAATGAAAAGATCCATCAATTAGTCTATAAGGTAGATATTCTTCATCAAGATGTATCGAAAGTAGCCTATGATTTCTTAGTTACAAATGAATTGATTCAAAAATGAGCCTGCAAATGCAAGGCTTATTTTTTTTTTAGTGCGGATTTGCAGAAATCAATTTTTTTGTAGAGAACATCTACACTGTAGGAATTTTCTACAGTCATTGTGTAGAAAATTTCTACAATTCAAAGTATTCTCACTAAACGAGGCTGTTATGGCGCCACATAAACAGTTGGCATGGTACTTGCAATATTAGTTTGGCAAATAGACGTTCATAGGAGGAGTAAACATGAAAATTACAGGTATTGAGATCAAGCATTATTTATTGCCACTAGATACACCATTTAAGGCAGCGTGGGATCCGGAACCGAGAAGAAAGTTTGCATCAACTGTTGTGTATGTTCATACGGATGAAGGCATTACCGGTGTTGGATCTGGAGATCTAATGATGGGGTTTGAAGGTCATGAGCATTTATTTATCGGTCAAGATCCATTTGCCATAGAACGCCATTCACAGGTCATTCAAAATATAGACTTTCATTATGGACGTTGTTGGCCTCTGGATTTAGCACTTTGGGACTTAATTGGAAAAGCGACAGGACAACCAGTTTATAAATTACTTGGTGGTCGTTCAAATAAATTGCTCGCTTATGCTTCGACAGGTGAAATAGTCACCCCGGAAGAGCGTGCAGAACGTGCCGTATCTTTTGTGGAACAAGGTTTCAAAGCAATGAAAATTCGCTTTCACCATAAAGATGTAAAAGATGATATTAAAGTGGTGGAAGCTGTACGAAAAGCAGTTGGAGATAAATTGGAAATCATGGTTGATGCGAATCAAGGTTGGAAAATGCCATGGGATGTTGAACGCACCTGGGATTTGAAAATGGCCTATCAAGTCGCAAAAGAGCTTGAACAGTTAAATGTTTTTTGGTTAGAGGAACCACTTCCATCACATCATTTTGAATTAATGGCAAAGTTGCGTGATATGGTCGGGATTCGTATCGCAGGCGGCGAAATGAATCGAAATTGGCATGATTTTAGAGAAATGAATAAGAGTGATTCACTGGATGTATATCAACCGGATGTTGCTTTATCAGGAGGAATTACACAAACGAAAAAAATTGCGGAGCTTGTGCAAGGTAGCGGTGCGTGGTTCAGTCCCCATACTTGGACTAATGGCGTTGGTCTTCTAGCTAACTTACATCTAGCTGCAGCAATTAGTCATTGTCCATATTTGGAATTTCCTTATGATCCGCCAGCATGGTCGAATGACCGCCGCGATTATATTCAAAAGGACCGCTTAATGATTGACGCCGAAGGCTATCTAGTCGCGCCTGAAAAACCAGGCTTAGGGATTGTGTTAGACGAAGAAGCATTAAGCAAGTATGAAGTGAATCATTTTTATGTAGGAGAAAGTCAAAAAGTCTCTATTTAATAGGGTATTCGCTTTCTAAATATGAAACTACTATAGAAGGGTGAACAGAAACGTGAAAAAATACCAAGCATATATTCAAGGACAATTTATCCAAAGTGAAGACTATATGGATGTCACATACCCAGCAACTGGTCAAGTAGTTGCTCAAGTGTCATCTTGTACAAAGGAAGAAGCCGAACAAGCCATTCATGGTGCAAAACAAGCTTTTCCTTCATGGAAAGGGTTACCTTCATACAGAAGAGCAGAATTCGTCATGAATCTTTTAAACGAAATGCGAAAAGAAGGACCATTGACTGAAATTGCCACAGCTATTACTCAGGAAATGGGAAAACCACTGTCTGCTGCAAAGTCGGAAGTATTCTATGCGGCAGATTTAGGTGAATACCAAGCGCAGTGGGCACGGCGCATTGAAGGGGACGTAGTTGATAGTGATAATACAAATGAAAAAATCATTTCCTATAAAGAACCTCTTGGTGTTGTTTTAGTCATAGTTCCATGGAATTTTCCCATTTACGTATTAATGAGAAAAATCATTCCAGCACTTATTTGCGGTAATACGGTTGTCATCAAACCGAGCGTGAAATCACCCTTATCTGCATTAGAACTTGCACAATGCATTCATCAAGCCGGCTTCCCGGAAGGGGTTATTAATATCGTGACAGGGGCTGACGAAGTTGTAGGTGAAACATTAAGTTCTTCGGATCAAATCAATATGGTGACTTTTACCGGAAGCACGAGAGTGGGTAAAAGCATTATGGAAAAAGCATCTCGTCAGATGGTCCGTACTTCGCTCGAGCTTGGCGGTAAAGCACCTGCCATTGTGATGGAAGATGCGGATATCGACTTGGCTGTCCAGGCCATAAAGGGCGGACGGCTTGCAAACTCTGGTCAAGTCTGTAATAACACCGAACGTGTATATGTCCATCGAGACATAAAAGAAACATTCACAAAAAAACTAGTCGAAGCTTTTCAATCTGTCCGAATGGGTGATGGGCTTATCGATCCTGATGTTGAAATGAGTTGCTTAATAAGTGCTCATGACGTTTCGCGCGTTCACAGCATGGTACTAAGGGCCGTTGATGAAGGAGCCTCAATTTTATGCGGTGGCAGCTTAGTAGAGGGAATGACTGATAGTTTTTATCCTCCAACTCTTTTAGATCAATGTACTCAACAAATGAATATCGTTCACGATGAAATTTTTGGCCCTGTGCTGCCTATTATTACATTTGATACGTTAGAAGAAGTCATAGAATTGGCTAACGACTCACAATATGGCTTAACGGCAAACGTGTACTCAAACAATTATCAATATGTGATGGAACTAACAACGAAGTTAGAATGCGGCGAAGTATATGTAAACCGTCAACAGGGCGAAGCATATCAAGGGTACCATGCAGGTTGGAAGCAATCAGGTATTGGCGGCGACGATGGAAAACATGGATTTGAAGAATTTTTACAAATCAAAACGGTTTATCTTAAGTTTTAATTGATGAAGCTTTTAAAAATGGACAAGGTGTGCATTTTGTAAGTAAAAGGATCGAACAGGTAAGGCTTTATTGTCACAAAAGAATAGTAGGAATCATAACCAAACCATTCGTTCACCAGATGAATGGAGGAGTCATCATAGATGAAAAAGTAGGAGGATATATCGTGAGTATTTCTTTTGATTTCATACCTAAAACGCAGATTGCATTCGGAATTGACCGCTCTTTACAAATTGGAACAGATGTAAAGCGAATTAGCGGCCAGAATAAAGTTGTTCTTATTACAGACCCCGGTGTAATGAAAGTTGGTCTTTCTGATATCATTTTGAAGGCCCTCGAGAATGATGGGGTAGAAACCATTGTCTTTAGTAATGTGCAAAGTGATCCAACAGCAGCATCTATTGATGAAGCGGCAGAACTTATTCGTCGGTCCGGTGCTAAATGTGTAATTGGACTGGGTGGGGGCTCTGCAATGGATGTAGCAAAAATGGCCTCGCTTGTAGCAGGAGCAGAACATCCGACAATACATTATGCGCTTATGGCACATCCATTTGCACCAAAGAGCATTAAATCGATTATGATTCCCACAACTTCTGGAACAGGAGCAGAAGTAACAAGTACGGTTGTCTTTTCTACGGACGAAAAAAGAAAGGTATGGGGATGGGATGCGGATATGGCACCGGAACTGGCCATTTTAGAACCGAAATTCACTGTAGCCTTGCCGGACTTTTTAACAGCAGCTACAACCCTCGATGCCCTTGTTCATTCGATTGAAGCCTGCGCTGGAAAAAGATCGAATCCATTTATTGAAGCATTAAGCTTACAATCGATTCGATTGATTGCCAAACATTTTGAAACAGCGCTGCAAAACCCTGCCGACCTAGAAGCACGAGGAAATCTCGCACTTGCAGCAACCCTCGCAGGCATGGCCATCGAGCAAGGTGGCACCGGAATTGCTCATTGCATCGGTCATGCGCTCGGAACTCTAGGACGGATTCATCATGGACGTGCTGTCTCCATTGCTTTAACTGCTGCATATCCTTGGAACGCAGAAGAATCCACCCAAATCCATGCTGAAATCGCCCGTGCTCTCGGTGTTAAAGAAGAAGGATTGACAGAGAAGGAACTAGCTCTAGCAGGGGCGAATGTGTTTAACCGGTTAGTGGAAAACAGCGGCTTAAAGATTTCACTTCAAGATGATGGTTTAAGCGTAGCTGACATTGATCGACTTGTTGAAATCGCCTTATCAGAGGAAAATACGCCAATGCGTTTAAATAATTGCCGTGTGGCAACTAAAGAAGAATTGAAAGAGTTTGCCAGCAAGATCTTAACACCTTCACCGGTTAATGCTTAAAAAGGAATTTGGTATTTTGGAAGTTTCTTATTTTTATCATTTCGAAATGGATGAATGTAAATCATCCATTTCGAAATGAGAGGTGTAAGCGCTTTCTATATTGATGGATTAGGAGGGGAATTATGAAAAATATCCGACACTTAGTGTTTTGGCCGCCGTTTTTATTACTGTTAGGTGCCGTTATACTTAGCTTTACCAATAAAGAAGCGTTTATAAAAATAACGACCGATGCAAACAATTGGGTCATTGCAAACCTAGGAGGAGTATTTAGTATAAGCGGATTACTCATGGTAATAGCGTGTATTGCCACTTACTTTTCTCCACTAGGAAAAGTTAAAATTGGCGGTGCAAATGCGAAACCCATCTTGAGTTTCAAAAACTGGTTTGCCATCACATTAACCACAACCATTGCTTCTGGTTTAACATTCTGGGGAATCGTTGAGCCTGTGTACCATGTATCAGCACCACCAGAATCCTTGGGAATTGAACCAAATAGTCCTGCAGCGGCTATCTTTGCCATGTCAACGATGTACCTTCATTGGACAATTACACCTTATGCCATCTATTGTGTACCTATTATTGTTTTTGCGTTTACTTATTATAATATGCGTAAACCATATAGCTTATCGTCTACATTATCACCTGTTCTAGGTAAGAAATTGGAAGGGAAAAGCGGACAAGTGATTGATGCCGTCTGCCTATATACTTTGGCTTTGGGGATGGCAGCTTCCATGGGTACAAGTACGATGAGTCTAGCCGGTGGAATCAAAAGCCTGACTGGAATACAAAGTACACCCGTTGTTTGGGGAATTATTACACTTGTCGGAACAGCTATTTTTATTGTTTCAGCATCAAGTGGATTGACAAAGGGAATCCGAATTTTATCGAATATTAACGTTAAAGCTTTCTATGCTGTTGCCTTATTCCTTCTAATTGCAGGACCGACTTCTTATATGCTGAATTTAGGAACGGAATCATTCGGTTACTACTTAACACACTTCTTTGAGAAGAGTTTATTTACAGGAGCTGCAGCTGGAGATCAATGGCCACAATGGTGGACAACGTTTTATTGGGCTAACTGGTTTTCATGGGCAGCGATTACGGCTTTATTTCTAGGGAGGATCGCTTATGGATATACGGTAAAAACAGTAATTTTTGTCAACTTTATTTTGCCGGCATTATTCGGCGGCATCTGGATGACGATTTTTAGTGGAACATCGATTAAGATGCAAGTGGATGGGGGAGCACTCGCAGGAGTATTGAATAACAGTGGTCCTGAATCGGTTTTATATGCCGTATTTGAGGCGCTGCCTTTCGCTCATATTGTGATTCCTTTTTATTTATTCATCGTTTTCCTTTCCTTTGTTTCGGGAGCGGATGCAAATACCGCAGCAATGGGTGGCATCAGTTCGTCTGGCATCTCTCCAAAAAGTCCCGAACCAGGAATTTTAATTAAAGCTACTTGGGGAATAACCGTAAGTTTTGTTTCATGGATGATGATCAGCTTTGCGAAAATTGACGGGATTAAAATGCTCTCTAATCTTGGTGGTGTACCAGCTCTTATATTGGAGCTCGGAGTATTGATTGCACTCTACAAAATCGCAAAATCTCCTGAAAAATATGATGTTACGGATCAAAAGAAAATCGAAGAAGACCAAGACTTAATGGATTTAGAGAAAAAAAGTGAAGTCATCTAACCAACGATAAAAGTGCAGAAAACCGGGGCAAGAATGCTGCCCCGGTTTTCTTTGTTTGTATCGCCTAAAATAGTTAGCTTAAAACGAAAAGTACTGGAATACCTACAATCTTTACTGAATTCTTTTACTTCTATCATGATATAGATTAATTAATTCTGCATTTTGCTTATTCATCTTTTTCACATTCTTATTAATCGTGGCCAATTCCCATAGAACAGCTAATCCAAAGATTAGCATAAGCGTTAATAAATCCATTGTTGCCCTCCTATTGATGTTGTGTACCTTTAATTAAATGATTCTTTTCACTTGGATTCAATTTCTCAACTTGGGAAGGCAAGTTTTTTCTTTGATAATAATTGTTTTGAATCAATGCATATATCACTAAAAAAGTTCCCAGTAATTCGAAGTATGATAGTGATCCTCCTTGGATAAAAACGATGACCAACGTGGTTATTGGAACTAAATTGATAAATAGGATCCCATTAATTGGCGTTAGAAGTTTAATGCCTAAATTCCAGCTTAGAAGGGCTATGGCACCGGGGAAAATAATCATGAAGATCATCTCGCCATAAATGGATTGCATAACTTCTGCTGTAGGGACTGACAGGCCCATTGCAGTTGCGAAGAATGTAATGATTGCTGATACAGTTGTTCCTAAAATGCACGTTAAAGTCGAATAGCGGAGTGTTGACCATCCATTGAATTGGTCGCCGCCCATCGAATATATAACCCATCCTATAACCCCGATAAGAATGAAAAGGATAGGGATGATGCTACCTTTCAATAAAAATAGGAATGATATGTTGCCATTGGTAATAACAAGAATGGCCCCAATCAAGGCAAGGAACATGCTGGCGATGGTATATTTCATGGGTCTGGCATTTTTGAAAACCCACATTATTAAAATGGAAATCATGGGCATTAATGATTCCATGATGGAAGCAACAATTACCCCGTTATGTCCCAGTAAGTCTTGACCGGCGAAAATGAGAAAGTTGTATACAGTAAACGCCATCGTTCCAAAAAACAATAATTTCTTACCCTTCCCTTCCAGGCAAAATGACTTCTTCCCCTCTTTAATTAAAAGCAATATCGCTAAAATTACGCTAACAGCTAAATATCGCAGAAAAGAGAAATAAAAAGGATCAATATACATTAGGGCCCTTTCTGCAACTGGAAACATGGCTCCCCAAGAAATGCTGGCTGTCAAACATAAAAGTGCACCGATTAAAACTTGATTTTTTTTCATAAAAGCTTACCCCTCAAAAATAATGATTGATTAAATTCCTATACACACCTTATGATAAAGTCATTATCATGTAAAATGACTTAAAATGAATATAATCATCATTATTAATGATAGTTGAGAAAGGGGTCACTTTTTTGGAAATGCGGGATTTACAAATATTCCAGTGCGTCGCTAAATATGGAAGCGTAAGTAAGGCGGCTGTTGAGTTGAATTACGTCCAATCCAATGTAACGGCGAGGATTAAGCATTTAGAGCAGGAGTTACGGACACCTTTATTCAATCGACATAAACGTGGTATGTCTTTAACTGCAGAGGCCCGAAAAATGCTGGAGTATGTAAACAAAATTTTGCTTGATGTGGAAGAACTCAAGCAAGTATTCCTGGATAGTGAAACACCTACAGGGATATTGAACATCGGTACAGTTGAAACGGTCAGCGACCTTCCTATGATTCTAGCCTCTTATCATAAACAGTATCCAAATGTCGATTTATCCATAAAGGCGGGATTAACCGAAGACCTAATTAAAGATGTCATTGAACATAGGATGGATGGCGCTTTTGTTACAGGACCGATTAAGCATCCGCTCATTCAGCCATACGATGTATGTACAGAAAAACTTGTATTAGTTACAAGAAATGAAACATTTGACCTTGAAGAAATAATAACAGAACCATTTTTAGTATTCAGTCAGGGTTGTGGATATCGCTCTAAACTGGAACAATGGCTGAAAGAAGAAGAAGTGATGCCCAAAAGGATCATGGAGTTCAATGTATTGGAAACGATCTTAACCAGCGTAACACTCGGCCTTGGCATTACCCTCGTACCACAATCAGCGGTAACTCACCTTGCAACCACTGAAAAAGTGCACGTGCATGCAATTCCGGAAGAATACGGCAATATCTCGACTATCTTCATTCACCGTAAAGATGCTTATATGACAAACTCCATGCAAAGCTTCTTGCAAACCATTGAAGCTCATCATGAAAACCGATTTAAACAAAATCTTGGAACCACTCATGAGCTAATATGAAGGAAGGAGCGTGGCGTATTCTTTACATAGAATGATAGAGGATCGCTGAAACCGTTGATTATTAGGCTGCGAAACTATTAGGGGTGGTGAAAACGTATGGATGAAAAAGATTGTTTAATTTTGCAATATTTATATAAAGACCAGAATCTTACAAAAGCTGCAGAACGACTTTACATGACCCAACCTGCTTTAACGTACAGAGTAAGACAAATTGAAAAGGAATTTCAGACTGAAATTCTGGCTAAAAATGGTAAAAATATTAAAATGACACCTGCTGGAGAATATTTGGTCAGCTATGCAAAAAAAATGCTCATAGATTTACGTGAAACAAAAGAGTATTTATTGAATATGGGAAGTGAAACGAAGGGGAGTTTGAAATTAGGGATAAGCAGCCATTTCGGACTTTATAACCTGCCTTCCATTTTAGGAGAGTACATGGGGAATTGTCCTATGGTCCATTTAAATGTTGATACGGGATTCAGTACGGAAATGATGGAATTGCTCATCC
This sequence comes from Peribacillus sp. Bi96, assembly GCF_918698115.1. Taxonomy (GTDB): domain Bacteria; phylum Bacillota; class Bacilli; order Bacillales; family DSM-1321; genus Peribacillus. The sequence goes on along the minus strand of NZ_CAKKLV010000019.1, from coordinate 37,918 downwards.
AAGGGGAGATTGATGTTGCGATTGTAAAAGGCGATTATGAATGGTTCGATGAAAAGTATCTTCTCGAGGAAGAAAAAATATGCATCATTTCAAAAGATGAGATACCTGTCGATAGCCTTCCAGAATTTCCGATGATTAATCGTAAGGAGCCGAATGTTTTGCTGAAATATAGAAATATTTCGCAAATTCCCTCCGAAAAAGGTATAGACTACTGGTGGAATGAAAGGTTTACGTCACCTCCTTTCATGATGATGCAAGTAGATAGCTATGAGACATGCAGGGAAATGGTAAAAAGAGGGCTTGGGTACTCCATTATTCCCCGTGTGTTTCTACAAAAAAATGATGACTTGTACTCCCATGATTTGGTTTTAAAAAATGGTGAAGAACTAAAAAGAAGAACTTGGATGCTATACCGACAATCATCCTTACAATTAGCCAGTGTTTCCAAGTTTGTGAGTGAGATCAAAAAGCTATTTTACTAACACATATAGACAAAGGAGAACACCTATTTTTGGTTGTTCTCCTTTTTGTGTTTGCGACCAATGAATTTATAAATATTCATGATGATTACTATTTAAACTATAAAAAAATTTTTTAGTTTCATAAAAAAACCTTAATTTTACTTATCAATAAAGTGAACGTAATATTATGAAAAAGAAACATTTAATTTTCTGAATTTTTTGGAGGTTGTATATTTATGTCAATGCATGTTGTGGAAGGAAAGAAATCGATTCAATCCGCGGTTGAAGCCCGTGATGCTGAATTGCGTGAGCTTGCATTAAAGATTCATGCTCATCCAGAACTTAGTTTCCATGAATTCGAGGCAATGAAATGGTTGGTGGAGCCATTAGAAACAGCAGGCTTCTCGGTTGAAAAAGGTATTGCAAATTTAGAAACTTCATTCAGGGCAACATGGGAGGGGCATCCTGGTGGTCCGACGATTGCCATTTTAGCTGAATATGATGCACTTGCAGGACTTGGTCATGGATGCGGCCATAATATTATTGGGACATCAGCTATTGGCGCAGCATTGGCACTGAAAGATGCTCACCCTGACCTTCCCGGAAAAATCATCGTATTAGGGACGCCTGCAGAAGAGGAAGGCGGAGGGAAAATTTTAATGGTAGAGGATGGGGTTTTCGATCATGTGGATGTAGCCATGATGTGTCATCCGCAAAAACAGACCATGGTATTACGTGGTGGATTAGCATGTGTGGATGCATCCTTTACGTTCCATGGAAAAGCATCACACGCGTCTTCTTCTCCCGAAAAAGGAATTAGTGCTCTGGACGCAGTCATTAATACTTTTGTTGCCGTCAATTCGTTGCGTCAGTTTTTTAAAGATGATGTAAGAATCCATGGAATCATAACAAAAGGCGGGGATGCAACAAATGTAGTTCCTGCTTATTGCGAGGCTGAGTTTTTATTGAGAGCAAGTACTGTGGAAGAATTAAATGTCGTTCGTGAGAAAGTATATGCTGCAGCTCGTCATGCCACAGAAGCTGTAGGTGCAAGAATCGAGATAACCGAAGGTCTCATATATGCGGAACGAAATAATAATAAAGCACTAGCCGCCTTATTTAAAGACAATCTAGAGATGTTAGGGGAGGTAGTATGCGACCCGCCTGCAAAAGGAGGAATCGGTTCATCGGATATTGGTAATGTTGGACAAGTAACTGCAACGATTCATCCGTACATCAAAATAACGGATGACGCAATCACCCATACTCCGGAGTTTGTACAAGCAGCAGCTTCCGAGAAGGGAATGATCGGTTTAAATAAAGCAGCAAAGGCTTTAGCAATGACGGCATACGAAGTATGTATGAACCCTCAATACATTCATGAAATTCGAGAAGAGTTCGAAGTGTGGAAAGCTAATAAATCATGTAAATGAAGATAAGGGAAGATTCCGTTTTGCGGGGGATCCAGGTGAAAATAATGTAAAAGGTGGTACGAAAAATGAGTAAAGCTAGTGCTGAAAAAATAAAGAGTGAACCCCCATTCAAAAAAAGTAAAATAAAAATGCCACACACATTTGTCATTATTATTTGTATGATCTTATTTGCAGCTGCTTTAAGTTATTTAGTGCCCGCAGGTGAGTTTGACAGAGTGGAAGATAAAAAAACAGGGAATACGGTAGTAGTCGAGAATTCGTACCATTCGGTAGAGGACAACCCCATTGGTATATTTGATATTCCTCTAGCCATTGTACATGGCCTTATTGATGCAAGTGATACTGTATTCTTTATTTTCATTGTCGGCGGAGTATTTCAAATCATTAATTCCACAGGTACGATTGAGGCCGTGGCTGCAAGGGTTGGAAAGACTTTCATGAACCAAGGAATTGTCATTATTCCTATTTTTTTAACTTTATTTTCAATAGGGGGATTCACCATTGGCATGTCGGCTGAAGTCATGGCGTTTGTACCAATTGGCATTGCGATTGCAAGGTCATTAGGCTATGATGCCATGACTGGAACTGCCATGGTGATGCTCGGTGCAGCTGTAGGCTTTACAGCTGGTCTTCTTAATCCTTTCAATGTAGGAATTGCCCAAGCCATTGCTGAAGTTCCGATGTTCTCCGGGATGTGGTTACGTGGGATCATCTTGGTTGTATTATTAATTGTCACGAGCATTTATATCATTAGATATGCAAAAAAAGTGAAGATTAATCCACATGCCGGTATTGTGTATGACTTAGAAAAAGAAGAAAAGCATGAGAATTTGGATATATCCTCTTTATCCTCCATGAAACCTAGACATTACTTAACGATTATTGTCGTGTTGATAGGATTTAGCTTCCTGATTTGGGGTGTCTCCAAAAAAGGCTGGTGGATGGAAGAATTAGCTGCATTTTTCTTATCTTTAGGTGTTGTTGTTGGGTTTTTATCTAAATATGGTCCGAGCAAAATTGCCAGCGAGTTTGTACAGGGGGCAAGGGATATTACATTCGGAGCCTTTATTGTTGGGCTTGCAAAAGGAGTAGTCGTGGTGCTAGAGCAAGGACATGTCATCGATTCGGTGGTAAACGGACTTGCCGCAACAGTAGGCCATTTGCCAAGTTCGATCCAAGTTCTTGGCATGTATATATTTCAAACCATCATGAATGTGTTCATTACTTCAGGAACGGGCATGGCAGCAACGACCATGCCGATTTTAACACCACTTTCCGATTTGATCGGTGTTACAAGACAAACGACCATCCTCACTTATCAGTTAGGAGATGGTCTATCAAACTGCATTCTACCTACCTCTGCCATGCTTATGGGAAGCTTAGCAGTCTCTAAAATCAAATATCAAGAATGGGTAAAGTTTTTCTGGCCCTTGTTAGCGATATGGATCGTTATAGGTGCGGTATTTATATTAATAGCTGATTTCATTAGGTACTAAAACTTATCATTTATGAAATGATAAGTGGTGAAGGATGTATATTGGATAAACAGAATATGAATGATGGGGGGCAGCTCTTTGGCTGCTCTTTTTTTGAATTGATCAGGTGAAGAAGGATAAATGATTGGCTTAGAGAATAGTTATGAAAAGGTGTCATACGTTCGAATCTTAATCGTTCTTCATATCTTCAAGCATGGAGTGTATCTTAGTTGCCAATCTATGCAATCCTAGAAAACAACGGGCATTAAAAATCAGACACATATCAGCGACATTTGGAAGATAATGAAAACCATAACTTGAATTACATAATATCCAAAGGTAACGTCATTCTACAAATTTGATAGAAAATAGGTGAAGCAAGTGAAGTTGGATACATTATATAAGACATATCAACCTTATCTTTTTTCCATTGCATACCGGATGCTTGGATCTGTTACCGACGCAGAAGATATCGTTCATGATTTATTCCTGCAGCTTAAGCTTGATACAGAACAAATTAAGGACATGAAAGCATATCTTGCGAAAATGACGACAAATCGCTGTCTGAACTTTTTAAATTCAGCCCGTAAGAGAAGAGAGGTTTACACAGGACCTTGGTTGCCTGAACCTCGGGTAAACGACACAGAGCAGCCTTTAGATAAGGTTGTAACGGATGAAACGGTTGCTTATGCCTTCCTCGTTTTACTGGAACAACTTTCGCCTGTTGAAAGAGCTGTTTTCGTACTTAGAGAAGCATTTGCTTACAACTATGAGGATATTGCCGAGATGCTCGAAAAGAATGAAGTGAACTGCAGAAAGATCTACAGCCGGGCTAAGCGGAAATTACAGAATGATATGCCAGTGCAACCGGAGGATACTAAACAAGTCGATCTTTTGGCAAAAAAATTCATTAAAGCATCTACGACAGGAAACTTTGAGGAGTTTTTGGATATTCTTACGGAAGATGTTGTACTTGTTACTGACGGCGGAGGAAAAGTGATTTCTGCATTAAATCCAATTGTAAATAAACAGCGTGTATCCTCCTTTCTTAAAGGAATTTCCGCTAAAGGAAGTTTCATAGGAGAACTGCTTCCAGTAATGGTCAATGGTCAGAAAGGGATATTACAAATAAAAGACGGGCATCCAATCAAAGTCATCTGCTTTGAACTAGATTCAAAACAACAAAATATCCAGAAAATCTTTATTGTTTCAAATCCGGATAAATTAGATCATATTCCCGTTCCATAATTAGGATAGACTGTGAGCTCAAATGTGGGCTCTCTTTTTTTATGTCACAAATCAATCCTCTATTTTGTCTTATAAGTGGAACCTAAAACGATTTAATGGAGGAGATATACATGGAACAACGCATTAATTACATGAAGACAAATCGGGAAGTAGTCAAATTAATGATTGAATTGGAGGAATACAAGAAAACGACGGGAATTGATGGCAAATTAATTGAATTGATTAAAATTCGTGCTTCTCAAATCAATGGCTGTGCGTACTGCTTGGATATGCACACAAAGGATGCCCGGGCAATGGGTGAAACTGAACAAAGAATTTACTGTTTGAGTGCTTGGCGTGAATCACCATTCTATCTAGAGTCGGAAAGGGCAGCGCTAGAATTGACAGAAGCGGTCACGACCATTTCGGCAAACGGTGTACCAGATGATCTATATGAAAGGGTACGCCTTCATTTTGATGAAAAACAATATATCGACCTCGTTACCATAATCATCACGATCAACGGCTGGAACCGATTGGCGATTTCAGCCAAAAGCATACCCGGACACTATAAGCCTGTAACAGTAAAATAATTTTGTGAATCCCTTGTATTCTTAATGAATACAAGGGTTTTTTTACGTGGTTTTATTCTGATCGGTCTACCCTCATTTTTTTATGAACCTCTGTATATACCAGTAGTTTTTATTATTTTCGTCCATCCAAATTTTCTCTTTTTGAATTTGAGCGATAATGATAAGTACTTAACCTAATATAAACAAAGAAATTGAAAGATTTTACATAGCCTGTTGGGAACAGTGCAGCACCAAAGTAATGAGATTATCACTAGTCTCTGGAAGAGATTGTTGAAGATATGCGAAATGATGAATTTTGGGATAGTGAATACTGAACTCCCCAGAGCACTGGAACTGTATCCATTCCTATTCAGCAGCTAAACCTAAAGCAAAATTCGACAATGATTTCTTTGCTGTTGTAAGATGAATGAAAAAGCCAGAAAAGGGGTGAATGATATGGTTCTATTATTACCGTCGTTGATTGAAAAAGTAGGGATCATCGTGATCGCTGCATTCCTGCTTTCTTATATGAAGCCCTTTCGGCAAATGATCGGCCATGAACAACAAATATCAAAGAAAATCATGCTCATCGCCCTATTTGGAACTTTCGGCATCATAAGTAACTATACAGGGATCGAAATCGGAAATCATGCCATACCAGAGGGTGATTGGCATACTGAGATAGCACCCGAAAACGCCATTGCGAATACGCGGGTCATGGGCGTGGCAATTGGTGGTTTGCTGGGGGGCCCATTTGTTGGTTTGGGAGTCGGTTTGATTGCAGGGCTTCACCGTTATTCTCTCGGGGGGTTTACAGCAGGGGCTTGTGCCATTGCAGCCATTTTGGCTGGTGTCTTATCGGGTTTTTTGGGGAAAAAGCGTCAAAAGCATGGGACGATCACGCCATGGTTTGCCATCCCCATTTGTATGGCGTTGGAAGCGATCCAAATGGGGATCATACTAGTTACGGCCAAACCATTTGAAAGGGCGTGGGAGCTCGTACAAGTAATCGGACTCCCGATGATTTTCATCAACGGGTTTGGGACTTTACTATTCATGCTCATCATTCAATCGATTACGAGGGACGAAGCGCGGACACGGGCCGTACAGACGAATCTTGCTTTCCTGATTGCGGATCAGACATTGCCCTATTTCCGACAAGGGTTGAATCAAACTTCCTGTAAGAAAATAGCTGAAATCATCTTGGGGTTCACTGAAGCCGATGCCGTGGCCATAACCAATGAGCATAGCGTACTTGCTCATGTGGGTGCTGCGTCCGATCACCATGTCCCAAAGGAGGGAATAGCAACCGGCTTAACGAAAAAGGCCCTTGAACAAGGCAAAATCATCGTGGCCAAAACTAGAAAGGATATTTATTGTTTCCATGATTCTTGTCCATTGGAAGCAGCCGTAGTCCTGCCATTGCAAGTCCAACAGAAAACGGTCGGGACTTTGAAAATGTATTTCAAGCATCCAGATAAATTAAGCCTAGTGGAACAAGAGTTGGCTGAGGGGTTGGCGAAACTATTCTCCACACAATTGGAACTCGCCAAAGCGGAAATGCAAACGAAATTATTGAAAGATGCTGAAATCAAGGCTTTGCAGGCACAAGTCCATCCTCATTTTTTGTTTAATGCGATCAATACGATATCCGTTTTATGCCGGACGGATGTGGAGAAGGCAAGAAATTTATTATTGGAGTTGAGTGCCTTCTTTCGCAGCAATTTACAAGGGGCCAGGCAAATACTGGTGCCGCTTGAAAAGGAATTGGAGCATGTGAACGCTTATTTATCATTGGAGCAGGCACGATTCCCAGATAAATATCATATCGTCTATCGCATTGAACCAAGCCTTAAGGAAGTTCTATTACCTCCGTTCACGTTACAGCCACTTGTTGAAAATGCAATACACCATGCGTTTCCAAATGTGAAAAACAAAGGTGAAATCATCATTCACGTTTATTTTAAAGACGAAACGATGTGCATTGTTGTGGAAGATAACGGGAAAGGGATTTCAAGCGGAAGATTAGATGAATTGGGCAAGCATGCTGTAAAATCGAATAAAGGTACAGGAACTGCCCTTCATAATATCAGGGAACGGCTGGAAGGGATCTATAATGGACAGGCAAGCCTCACTATACAAAGTGAAACCGGACAAGGAACACAAGTGAAAATATCAATACCACTCAAGGAAAAAGGAGTATATGTCAGCGATGATGAAAGCATTTATCGTAGAAGATGAACCACTGGCAAGAGATGAATTGAAATATCTTCTGAAGAGAAGCAGACAAGTAGAAGTGGTGGGAGAGGCTGAAGGGATAGAAGATGCCATGAGCGATATCCCCCGATTGAAGCCTGATCTTGTCTTTTTGGACATTGAGCTGGCAGAGGGCAATGGTTTACAATTGGCTAAGCAATTGGCAGAACTTGACCCTGCACCTGCGCTCATTTTTGCGACGGCCTATGACGAGTTTGCCCTGCAGGCTTTCGAATTATATGCATTTGATTATCTATTAAAGCCATTTGATGAGAAAAGGATTCGCCAAACATTGGATAAGCTTGTGAAGCTGCGTAAAATCGGGGAAGACGAATCCAGGACAAAGTCTCCTCTAAGAACCTCGGCAGAACAGACAGGTAAATTGGCTGTACTCATAGATGACCGGATCGTTTTGATCGACCGGGACACCATTTTATTCATAGGACTTATAGAAGGAAAGACGATCATTAAAACCGAAGAAAATGAATATAAAATGGGTGACCCTCTCATTGTGCTAGAAAAGAAGCTCGACAATCGCTCCTTTTTAAGGGTGCATCGCGGATTTATCGTGAATGTTACACATATATCAGAAATACAGCCTTGGTTCAATTCAACATACAACCTCATTATGAGTGACGGATCTAACATTCCCGTAAGCCGTACGTATGTGAAAGAACTCAAGCAGCTGATTGGTTTTTAAAAATTTTCACAATTCTGCATTTTACCTCCTTCATAATGCAGCCCATCCCTCAATATCTGCATTATAACTTGAAAACACATTGAATCCGTTTTCATTGTGATATCATCATTTTACGATGTGAGAAATAGAGGGGGTTCAAATATGAATGCGGTTACAATCGTCATTGGCTCCATTTGTATATTAATGATTGCCTACCGTTTATACGGTACATTCATAGCGCTTAAAGTATTAAAACTCGATGATTCCAAGCCGACTCCGGCCCATAAATTAGAAGATGGAAAAGATTATGTTCCAACAAATAAATGGGTGGCATTCGGCCACCATTTCGCAGCCATTGCAGCGGCTGGTCCACTGGTGGGTCCGATCCTTGCTGCACAATTCGGCTATTTGCCAAGTTTATTATGGCTTTTAATCGGAGCGGTAATCGGGGGAGCCGTCCATGACGCCGTGGTGCTTTTCGCGTCGATGCGTAAAGACGGTAAATCCCTATCGGAAGTTGCAAAAGAAGAACTTGGACCTGTAGCAGGCTTTTGTACAGGACTCGCGATGCTTTTTATCATTACCATTACGATGGCAGGACTTTCAATGGTCGTTCTGCATGCTTTGGAAAATAATCCATGGGGGACGTTTGCTGTTGGGATCACGATTCCCATCGCCATGGGTGTTGGGCTTTACCATAAAAAAACGGGCAATCTAAAAGGTGCGACCATTGTCGGGTTTGCGCTTATCATGGCAGCGATTTTACTTGGGCCGAACATTCAGGGAACGGCACTTGGTGAATTATTAACACTGGAAGCCAGTACACTTGCGATCATTTTGCCAATTTATGCGTTCTTCGCAGCCGCATTGCCTGTTTGGCTGTTGCTCGCACCACGTGATTACTTAAGTACATTTATGAAAATCGGAGTATTTGCCGCATTGATCATAGGCGTTTTCGTAGTGAATCCAGAGATTCAATTTCCTGCTTTTACAGAATTCATTAATGGCGGAGGTCCGATTGTCGCTGGTCCTGTTTGGCCATTCATTTCCATAACCATTGCCTGTGGGGCGATCTCAGGATTCCATGCATTTGTTGGGTCCGGAACAACTCCAAAAATGTTGAATCGTTGGAGTGATATCAAATCGGTTGGTTTCGGAGCGATGCTTGTAGAATGTGTAGTTGCCATCATGGCATTGATTGCAGCAGTTTCCCTGCAACCAGGGGATTATTTTGCCATTAACTCCTCACCTGAAGTTTTTCAAACATTAGGGATGGAAACCGTACACCTTAAAGAACTAAGTGAAGAAATCGGCATTAATCTTGAAGGCCGGACAGGCGGTGCAGTTACCCTTGCTGTCGGTATGACTTATATTTTCACCGAAATTCCCTTCTTTGACAAATTAGCTTCATTTTTCTTCCAATTTGTCATCATGTTCGAGGCGGTTTTCATATTAACCGCAATCGATTCGGGGACTCGTGTTGCACGTTACTTGATCCAGGACTTCTTCGGAGAATTCTATAAACCATTAAAAAGAGTCGACTGGTTACCGGGTAACATCTTCGCCAGTGCATTAGCCTGCTTTATATGGGGCTATCTACTCTACTCTGGTGATATTGGTTCGATCTGGGCACTCTTTGGTGTATCCAACCAGCTTATGGCTTCAATCGGACTCATCATCGGTGCGACCGTCGTCTTGAAAATTGCAGACAAACGTTGGTATGTCTGGACATGCCTCATCCCACTTGCCTACTTATATGTAACCGTTAATGTAGCTGGCTACTGGATGGTGAAAAACGTATACTTAAACCCAGATTCAACAGGATTCAGCATCCTGAATGGAATATTATCAATCACCATGTTATGCCTAGGCTTGGTCATTCTCATTTCGGCCTTGAAAAAATGGCGCGAGCTTTGGCAAATCCCGCAAGCAGAACTATTGAAAAGATCAGCATGATAACAAAATCCGGGCGGAAGCTGCCCGGTTTTTTTTGCGCCAGCAAATGAAATTCTTACATTAATCATCGCTTTACTCGTGAGTTTATACCCTCCATTATACGAGTTAGGGGGCAAAAAATGGATGAACCTAAAAAAGGAAAGTATCAATAACCTCAATTTTGTTAATGATAGCAAATGAGGAGGTGTGATACGATGGCAAAAGATGTTCTATGTGAAGTAAATAATTGTAAATATTGGGATTCTGGAAACAAATGTAGTGCAGATGCTATTTATGTTGTCAGCCATAAAGGGAACCAAGCATCCAATAGCAAAGAAACGGATTGCAAAACATTTGATCCAGAAATTTAAAATTTAAATCATCGGGGGTAACCATCTAACTGGTTACCCTTCTTCCATTTTATTATTGATAATAATAATCATTTTCATTCAAGATTATAGAAATTTTTTTATTTTTTCTTCATGACTTCGTGAGATTGATCGATATATTTGTGAGTTTGATCGATAAATACGAAAGATTGTTCGATATAAACGTGAGTTAGGGCGATATTTCGTAAGGTTGAGCAATTTACTTGTGAATTCGCACTTTACTCGTAATAAATTCGATCTTTACACGTGCACTACATACCTTCAAACTCCAGTTCAATCCTTCATTTCTTTACTTTTGAAATGGTCAGCCCATCCCCGATTGGAATGAGCAGGGATTCTAATTGAGGATGATTGGCCACTGTTTCATTGAATTTTTTCATTAATTCAGTATACTGTTTAGGTTTGGCACTCTGGTCTGCTACACTGCCGCCTGCAAGCACGTTATCAGAAATGATTAAAGAACCTGATTCCGCCAGTTTAATGCAATAGTGCAGGTAATTTTCATAATTGTCCTTATCAGCATCTATAAAGAAAAAATCAAATCTCTTGTTATCATTTACAAGTTTTTCAAGGCTTTGCAATGCTGCTCCGGTAATATAAGAAACTTGGTCGCCAAAGCCAGTTTTAGATAAATTACTTTGTGCTAACTTTGCGTATCTCTCCTCTAATTCAAGGGAAGTTAATTTTCCTTCTTTACCGAATCCTCTGGCCAGGCAAATCCCACTATAGCCCCCAAGAGCTCCTATTTCCAGAACATTTTTTGCTCCTGAAATCGATATAAGCATCGTAAGAAGTTTTCCAGAAGAGGGAGATACCGATATGGAGGGCATGCCGTTTTCTTTTATGGATGAAATGACTTCTTCCAAAAGATCATCTTGGTTATTAAACACCGAATCGATATAGCTGTTAATTTGTTTCATTCATTTCCATTCCTTTCCCATCATTATTGGAAGTTTTCTTTTCTTCACTTTTCTTATCGGCAGCTTCACATTCTTGTATTTCAAATAATTGTATGAATTCGTTGATTAATATATCAATGGCTTTTAATTCACCGACTAAGATTTGATTAATGGATTGAAATTCAGGTTTATCTAACTGTTCCTTAATGGTTGAACGTTTAAGATTCATCATTTCTAAAAAAGCAATTGCCCTTGGCAGTCTTTAACCATGTAATTGATTTTGCTTCCTTTCATATAGCTTAACTAAGTCTCTAGTTTACTTATATAGAAAATGCAGTAAAAAGGTTTTTAATTAATGAGAGCTGTCCTTAGACGGCTTTTTTTTTGAATTAAAATGTACAGATTAGTTAATAGGAGGCAGTGACTTCTATCAACAAAAAAACAAGCACTATGAAGTTATATTTTTACACCAAATTGTTGTAAGTAACGGGACAAAGGATATAAAGGTAAATGTATGATTAAAATTATTTCAGTATATCCAATTATTTAACTATTTTAGAATATTTAGTATCGTGATTCAAAAATAAAACACTTACATTTCCTGTTATCTGTGTATAATTACCTGAAAATAAAGAATTGTCTTTTAATTAAAATGGTTCAGTGTTATTATTTTATAAGAATATTCAAACTATTAAATTGGAAGGTGAGGACACTCATATGTCACAGATGTTGGCTTTAGTTATTGTTATTTTTATTTTATTTGTAGGAGACATAGTGGCGGTTCGAACAAAAGCCTGGGTACCTTCCGTTTTTATTTCAGCGATCTTATTTCTATGTGGGTATTGGACATTCTTCCCGCAAGACATCGTTTCAATAGCAGGTGTTCCGCCGGTAGTTGCAACCATGATGATGTACCTATTGATCACAAACATGGGAACATTGCTTTCAATACGAGAATTGGTAAATCAATGGAAAACAATTGTCATCTCTCTATCTGGTATTCTGGGAATTGTTGGTATATTATTTGGGATAGGCACACTTATTTTTGATCTACAAACAGTTCTTGTGGCGATTCCACCTTTAGTGGGCGGAATGGTTTCTTCATTAATTATGTCAGAAGGAGCGGCAGACGCAGGACTTACAAGTTTGTCCGTTTTTGCCATCGTTATTTATGTGATGCAAGGCTTTGCAGGATATCCTTTAACATCCATTTTCTTGAAAAAAGAGGGGAAGCAGCTGCTGGAGCAATATCGCAATGGGCAATTAACGGTAAAAAAGGACGATTCAGCATCCGCTAAGGAAGGTATGGCGGAACTTAAACTGTTTAAAAAGCTTCCTGAAAAATATAATACAGAATACTTTAAATTTTTCAGGCTTGCGGTCGTTGCTTTTCTCGCCTACCTAGTTTCTACTGCATTAGCACCGATTATATCTATAAATGCATTTGTACTTTGTTTACTTTTCGGAGTTATCGCGAAAAGTATTGGTTTCTTGGAGAGGCAGACTCTACAAAAAGCAAATGGATTTGGTTTTGCTATCATGGCCCTTATGCTCTTCGTCTTTGACGGTTTAAAAAGTGCAACACCAAGTATGATGATGGAGATTCTTTACCCACTTGTTGTTTGCATTTTCTTAGCTGTGATCGGTATGTATATATTCTCATTCATTGCAGGGAAATTGTTAAAAGTAAGCAAAGGAATGGCGTTTGCTGTATCTTTAACAGCATTATACGGATTTCCAGCCGATTTCATTATTACCAATGAAGTCGTCAATTCATTAACAAAAGATGAAAATGAAAAAGAAGCATTGCTGAGCCATATGCTGCCGCCAATGCTTGTCGGTGGATTTATATCGGTTACCATCGTGTCGGTTGTTTTAGCGGGAATCTTCGTGCAATTCTTGTAAAATAGGAGGGATTCTAAGTGAGTCTTAGTGAACGTATAGAAAAGCAAATAAATGATTTGAGCGAATTTACATCAACACCCGGTAACGGGACTACCCGTCTTACGTACAGCAAGGAAGACTTACTAACACGTAATTATATTAAAAATAAAATGATAGAATACGGTCTGACCGTACAGGAAGATGGATTGGGAAATATTTTTGGAAAGCTTGAGGGTACTTTAAAAGATGCGCCAAGCGTTCTGGTCGGTTCACATTTTGATTCCGTACCAAATGGTGGTGCGTATGACGGACCAGCTGGCGTAATTGTCGCTCTTGAAGTGGCTGCCCTTTTTTCCGAGAATCAATTAACACCTAAATATCCATTGGAAATCGTAGCCTTAATTGAAGAAGAGGGTTCACGATTTGGCGGTGGACTAATGGGGTCGAGAGGAATAGTTGGATCACTTAGTGAGGAAAATTTTAAAAACTTAAAGGATAAAGACGGTATCACAACAGTAGAAGCGATGTCAGAAATTGGACTGGATTCTTCTCTTCCGAAAAGGAGAAATCCCAATAGCATTAAATCATTCCTCGAATTGCATATAGAACAAGGACCGATCCTTGAAGAGAAGAATATCCCCATTGGTGTTGTAGAAGCGATTGTTGGGTTAACGCAATTAGAAGTAACCATTGAAGGAAAGGCTGGCCATGCTGGCACAACCCCGATGGATCGCCGTAGGGATGCATTGGTTGCAGCCGCCCAGATTATTTCTCAATTACCGAGCTTTGCAATGGAGGAAGGAGAAGGAACGGTTATCACGACGGGACGACTACATGTTTTACCAAATGGGGCCAACGTCATTCCAAATAAAGTGGTATTTTCGGTAGATATTCGGTCTAGCAAGGAAGAACATATTAACAATGTCATAAAGCGGATCCTAGAATTAATTGAATCCTTTCATGAACAGGGGATCCATACATCTGCTGAACAGCTGTTATATATGCCGCCAAAGATATTGAGCAATGAGATTAAAGCATTATTAAAAGATAAAAGTGCCGATTTAGATATACCATACTGTTCCATTAATAGTGGAGCAGGTCATGATGCGATGGTTTTTTCCGATGTGACAGATGTTGGCATGCTTTTTGTTCCAAGTAAAGCAGGACTAAGTCATTGTCCAGAGGAATGGTCGGATGCACGTCATTTAGCAAATGGAGTGCAAATATTTTACGAAGTAGCTAAATGCTTGACGGAGGTTGAATAAGAATGATTAATCAAACGATAAAAGAAGCGATTCAAAACCATAGTGATGAATTAAAAGAAATACGAAGAAAACTTCATAGCGAACCGGAGTTATCATGGGAAGAAGAAAATACAACTGCCTTTGTTTGTGACTACCTTGATAAATTAGGGATTACTTATCGAAAAGCAGAACCAACAGGTGTTATTGCAGAAATTAAAGGCGGTAAGACAGGAAAGACGGTAGCATTAAGAGCAGATATGGATGCCCTTTCTGTTGAAGAATTGAATAAGGACTTGCCGTATGCTTCAAAAGAAGAAGGAAAAATGCATGCGTGTGGACATGATGCACACACATCCATGCTATTAATTGCAGCGAAGGCACTCAACGAAATAAAAGAAGAATTACCTGGGAATGTACGATTAATATTTCAACCAGCCGAAGAAGTAGCAACAGGGGCAAGGGAAATGGTTAAACAAGGGGCTGTTGAAGGTGTTGATAATGTTTTTGGCATACATATTTGGTCGCAAATGCCAACAAACAAGGTTGCTTGTACTCAAGGACCTTCATTCGCTTCAGCAGATATCTTTACAGTAACGTTTAAAGGAAGAGGGGGACATGGTGCAATGCCACAGGATTGTATCGATGCAACTATTGTTGCCTCTTCATTCGTCATGAATGTACAGTCTGTCGTATCAAGAACAGTTGACCCACAACATCCCGCTGTTTTGACAGTTGGAAAAATGGTCGTTGGGACACGATTTAATGTCATTGCAGAAAATGCCGTTATTGAAGGGACTGTCCGCTGTTTTGATCATAAAACACGTGACCATATTGAAAAGCAGCTCCAGATTTATGCAGAAAATGTTGCTAATATTTACGGTGCGACCGCCAAGGTTGAGTATTACCGTGGAACACAAGCAGTCATTAATGATGAATACAGTGCCAAATTAGTACAAAAAGTGGCTTCAAATGCGTTTGGCGAAGACGCAGTATATAATGAAAAGCCAACAATGGGTGGAGAAGACTTTAGCTTCTATTTAGATGAAGTACCTGGAAGCTTCGCTTTAGTTGGATCTGGAAACCCTGAAAAAGATACGGAATGGGCCCATCATCACGGGAAATTCAACATCGATGAGGATGCGCTTGCTACCGGTGCAGAACTTTATGCTCAATATGCATGGGCATATTTGAACGAATAATGGACTGAAAAAAAAAGAGGGAACCTGGTAATTACTAAAAGGTGTTTTAATGCTAGAGGGCCGCCAATTGGCGGCCTTCTTTCTATTATCATGATCTGTTCAGAAAGGGGGAGTCATTTATGGGGACAGTTCTTTTTTGTTGACTAAATTTTAATAGCGATCCTCAAGCGCATTTACTCACCATTCAAGTAGGTGAATTTTACTAAGTAGATCTAAAAGCTGTTGTTTTTCCGTGTCATTCAGGTTGGAAAATTGTGAGGCCTGAAAATGTTCTTGTTGTGGAACAACTTCATGAAAAAACTTTTTTCCTTCTTCAGTCAATGAAAGGTATTTGGTTTTCCATTCCTGTTCCCGCTTAATCAATCCCAATTCTTCCATTTTACTTAATAGTTGAGTGATATTGCCTTTCGTAACAAAAAGCTTGTTTGCAAGTTCTTGTTGAGACAATCGTTCATGGGAACCCACTTGAACCAAGATATCGAATGGGGCTGCTGATAGATTCCATTTTTTTAAATGTTGATTGGATTCTCGGATACTCTGGTTCTATATTCGTGTTATGCGGAACTATAACATTAAATCTAGTCGATCCTCATTTTTAGATGTGGAGGGATTCGTTATGTTTTCTTTCATGAATGTCACTTCATTCTTCTTTTGTCAAAATCAGTTTATGAATAAACTAATTTGATGTTAAATGCAAAAACTTCCAACTTCTATCTAAAGAAACCAGTATTAACGTTTGATACTGGTTTCTTGGATTTCTTTATTTATGTAGTTGTTAGTTTAGCAAAGATGATAAAAAACAGTGTTAATTCGCCTATTATCACAATATTTGGTACTACTACAATCAAATTAATGATAAAAAAGACTAACAAAATCCCTAAAAATAAGCCTAAATGATAAGTTTGCAATCGCTGGTGCTTATGCCTATATTGATGGAAAACGAAAGTGGTTGACATGAAATAGAGCAATACAGAGCCGAAAACAAAATATAGGATAAATGAATAATGGACCTCATGCAAAAACAATAATCTGATGGCTGCTGCAATCATGCTCAAAGACATAAGAATGAACAGATGACCGTAAATGATGATTTGGCCGGATGTTTGTACAGACTTGTCGACTTTCTTCTCCATATTATCGAAATATTGCCACCACATAGATATTATCAGGGCAAATGAAATGATAGAAAAGGCTATCGAATCCCAATTTCCTTGTTTAGGTTGTATTACCGCAAGAGTGCTAATAAGAGCTTCCCCAAAGAGAATGATGGTAAATAGACCAAATCGCTCTAACAAGTGGGCTGTATTTGTAGGAACCTTTTCTAAACATTTTCTTCCGAGGATTGGGACGATAATATCGATGAAGATGCCCAAATACAACACAGAATATCGAATCCAAGAATCAAATAGGACAGAGGATAAAGAAATGGCGATTCCAATCCAAAAATACCTTCCCAAATAGAGTGCTGCTTTTTTTCGAAAGCCCTCTTCGATACGCTGTACAACAAGATACTGGATAGCAGTCATGGCCCTTAAGCCAATATAACCAATTAAAAAAGAAAGATAATAAGGATCAAAATCAACGGATAAGCTTGAGGTCATAATTAGGACAAAAAACATTTGCAGGATCAAAAATAGCCGTTGATGAAATACATCCTTTCCAAACCGGTTAATGAATATGGTTTGCCCTACCCAAGCCCACCAGATAGGAATGAAAATTAACACGAATTTTAATAAATACTCTGGATGGATATATCCTTCTTCTACATGAAGTAATACATGAGTTGCACCCGCAACTGCAGCCACAAATAACAAATCATAAAAGAGCTCTAACCATGTAACTTTCTTTTCATCCATTTCTGCACTCCTCCCCATCACCTTTTAGTTTATAGTATGTTTTAAATATTCGGAAAATGGAAGAGGATTCAATATAATCAAAACCTTTTACCTTACTTTGAACATGCAATTTAGAATTCATGTTTTACCCAGCTATTATGTTAATCCATATTTTGTAATCAAAAGCGTGTAATTAGGAATAACGTCACTTTTTTAGTATTGGTATATTATGGTATTATAGGAGACGAATTCAAACAAGGAGGGAAGTAGATGACCAGAACCATCGGCCTTATTTGTGGCAGTTTACGGGAAAACTCTTATAATCGAATCATTGCTCAATCATTGACGGATATCGTTGATTCTTATCAATTTCGCTGGATCGAAATTAATGAACTTCCTTTGTTTAACGAAGACTTAGAAATAAGTGACGCACCAGAAGCAGTGATATCATTTAAATCCGCTATTCAGGACGTTGACGGTATCATTATCGTAAGCCCAGAGTACAATTCTGGAATACCAGGCGTATTAAAAAATGCATTGGACTGGGCATCAAGACCTCGTGAGTCCTCTGTTCTTACCAAAAAACCAGTTGGCTTAATTGGAGCCACTCCTGGGGGATTAGGTACTGCATTTGCTCAAATGCAAATCAGGCAAGTACTAGAAGCCATGGAAGTTCATGTTCTTCCATTTCAAAAAATGCTGATTTCGCAAGTACATAAAAAGATTGATTCCGATCGGAAAGTGCTTACTGACGATAAAACAAAACGTTATCTTGAGCGTTATTTACAACAATTCATTCATTGGATCGATCACACTCCAGTTCTAGATTAATATAAGAAGTCAGAGTATTAACAATAATCAATGATTCTTATTATATATATGATTGACATGCTATAAGTCTATAGATAAACGAATGTCAGTAGTCAGTTAAGCTGTAAATTGCCTGTAACAAACGAAGGAGTGGGGATGAATTTTCCTACATATGAACTTTCTTCGATTACTTTAATAAAAGGAGGACTTTAAAATGTCTGATCTCTATTCTCGTCTTTCCAAAGATGATGCTGCCGTTCTTCTAGTGGATCATCAAACCGGTCTTATTTCCGGCCTAGTGCGTGATTATGGTGTTGATGAGTTCAAGAACAATGTTTTGGCTCTTGCTAACACCGCTAAGTTTTTTGATCTACCAGTCATTTTGACGACAAGCTTTGAAAACGGGCCAAACGGGCCGCTCATGCAAGAACTGGTAGAACTATTCCCTAACGCGCCAAAAATAGCTCGGCCTGGACAAATTAACGCGTGGGATAATGAAGATTTTGTTAAAGCAATCGAAGAAACTGGAAAAAAACAGCTTATCATTGCGGGCGTAGTTACAGATGTCTGCGTTGCTTTCCCTGCACTTTCCGCTTTGAACGCAGGTTATGAAGTATTTGCTGTCACTGATGCTTCTGGAACAGTAAGCAAACAGGTGGCTGATGCGGCATTATCGCGTATGGCCCATGGTGGTGTGCAGCTTATGAACTGGTTTAGCGTGGCGTGTGAATTACAACGTGATTGGCGCAATGATGTCGAAGGTTTTGGTGCTTTACTTTCTAGCCAGCTTCCTGGTTATCAAAATATAATCGGAAGTTATAGGGGAGCTCAGCGCGATCTCAGCAAGCAGATATAAAGATAACGCACTGATTGAATAAGGGAGGGGACATTTGTCCCCTCTTATTTTTTTATGAACATCTCCATTGTTTTCACCCTCTAGCTTCACCCCGAACCCCTTTTTTCGCTCGGCCTCATGAACTCACTCCGCCTTCCAACTAAAAATTGTTATATACATAGTAGACTATATTTCCACCTGATTATGCATTCCAATATCCTCTTCTAATTAGTCTGTTGAAGTCTGCCTGTTTTTATTTCGGTCATTTTTCTTCAATGGTAATCACATGAACGTAAAATGCCTTAAGCAAGGATGCCGTATTGTGCACAAATGTTTGAAGAGTATATTATTGTGCAGTACCTATGACAACATTCGGACTTAGAAATGCTACATTTATAATAAGAAGTGAGATATCGTAGAAGCAGGGAGAGGGATTGAGAATGTTTTTAGATGAAAGAAGCGCCAATTTACTAAAACTATTACAGCATTCGCCCATTTCGAAAATGAAAGAACTTGAGGCCCAAACAGGTCTGACGAGAAGGCAAATACAATATGGTCTGAGCAAAGCGAATGACTGGCTCGAATTTCATGGATATCAACCGATTCAATATAATCGTGAAATGGGCTACTCCTTTTCTGAAACAATCAGGGATGAAGAATTGAATGTAAAACTGACAAAACGCAATTATATATTTTCAGAGACAGATAGGGAAAAAGTTTTTTACCTCATGATTCTGTTAAGCCGAGAAGAATTGTCCGTCTATCATTTCCAAACGATCACCGGGCTTTCACGAAATACCGTGTTGAAGGACTTAAAAAGGCTTAAAGAGAAAAACAAGGACATAGCGCTAAAGATCCAGTATTCCAAACAAGATGGCTATGTGGTAATGGGGGAAAGTCGAGTTAAGAGATATCTCATCGAACGTCTCGTACATGATGTACTGAACAGTCCCAATAGTGAATTGATCATGGAGTGCATATGGGGAAATCATGAAAATGAAATCAGCTCGATCCGATTACAGCTTGAAAGGATCGAGCGTGAATTGGGCATCACCTTTACGGATGAACGGCTTCATGAACTGAGTTATTTATTTTTAAGTACAGATCAGCTCATAGGAAAAGGTGAAGAGTTACAAGCCGACCAGAGCTGGGCTCCGTTTGTTGCAACGGAAGAATACAAGATGGTTGAGGAAATGACCAAAACGGATGCCTTTCAATCAGTTTGGAGCGAAACGGAAAACTTATACGCAACCTTACATTTACTGAGCATGAATCGAACGAAGGACATTTCCCCTCTTAAGGATGATGAAATGATTCAACATCTTTTGCAGGAAATCGTGGAAGAGTTCGAGAGGCTGGCATTTGTTCACTTGCAGGACAAAGAACAGCTATGCCAACAATTATACGTTCATTTTAAACCGGCATATCATCGCCTGCGGTATGGACTCCCGCAAATGAATCCGATGACGGGACGGGTGCAGAAGGTCTATCCCGAACTTCATCATTTGACTAAAAAATCGCTGTGGGTGTTAGAGAAAGAGATTGGCTGTCCGGTATCGGAAGAGGAAGTGGCATACTTCACGATCTATTTTGGGGGATGGCTGCGCAGGCAAGGTACCACATTGGATGATAGAAAAAGGGCGATTGTCGTATGTCCGAATGGGATTGGCATCAGTAATATCCTTATCTATACATTGAGGGAGTTATTTCCGGATATTTTGTTCCTCGATGTCCTGTCCGTTCGAAATGCGGCAGAATACACACTTTCGTACGATCTCGTTTTTTCAACGGTGCATATGAGAACAAATGCAGCTTTATTCGTTGTACCGCCCATTTTGGAAATGCAGGATAAACATACATTGCGCCAGCAAGTCATGCAGGAATTGTATGGATATACGACGGAAAGTGCAGATGTTGCCGCATTAGTGAAAATCATTTCCAAGTATGCAACCATCCATGAACTGGATCAGCTCGAAAAAGCATTGCAGTCGAATATGTATAATCATACGCCAAAAGTAACCCAATTTTCTTTAAAGGAGGCAGAGAAGCCTGTGTTAGAAGAACTGCTCAATATGCAAACGATACAATTACAGCCGCGTGTTTCTGATTGGAAAGAAGGCATTCAAGTTGCGGCCAAGCCTCTCGTGGATTTAGGAACGGTCGAAGAACGATATGTGGATGCGATGATCGAGGCCATAGAAACGAATGGTCCATATGTGGTCATCACGCCTGGAGTGGCGATTCCCCATGCACGTCCGGAGCAGGGGGTCAGGTCTTTATCCATGAGTTTACTGAAGTTGGATGAAGCCGTGGACTTTGCTCCAAATAAACCGGTACGCCTGATCATCATTTTGGCCGCCGTAGATAACGATTCGCATCTGCGGGCATTGATCCAGCTAACGCAATTATTGAATGAACCAGCAAATATCGAAGAAATGTTATGCACGTCGGATAAATCAATCCTTATGGAGTACGTCCATAAATATTCGAAGGAGGAAGCGGAATGAAAATCATGGTAGTATGCGGGAACGGATTGGGCAGCAGTTTCATCATGGAGATGAATGTGAAGAAAGCATTGACGGAAATGGAAAAAACGGCTGAGGTGGATCATACGGATCTTACATCCGCAAAAACGGTTCAGGCGGATATTTTCCTAGGTGCAGCGGATATTGTCGGTCAGCTTGACGATGGAACCAGAACGATCGTAACGTTGGAAAACATGATGAGCATCCCTGAAATCAAATCTAAATTAGAAAAACATGTAGGATAAAAAAAGGAGAGAAAAATATGAAGAAAATCATGGTAGTATGCGGGAACGGATTGGGCAGCAGCTTCATCATGGAGATGAATGTGAAGAAAGCATTGACGGAAATGGGAAAAACGGCAGAGGTGGATCATACGGATCTTACATCCGCAAAAACGGTTCAAGCGGATATTTTCCTAGGTGCAGCAGATATTGTCGGACAGCTTGATGATGGAACCAGAACGATCGTCACGCTGGAAAACATGATGAGCATTCCTGAAATCACATCGAAATTATCATCACATTTATAAAAATAAAAAAACATAAAGAAGAGGGGGAGAGGCAATGCTGGAACTTATCATGAATGACATCTTGGGTACACCTTCCATACTAGTAGGGCTGTTTGCTCTCATTGGGTTGCTGTTACAGCGGAAAACAGCAGCCGATGTTGTATCTGGAACGCTAAAAACCGTTATGGGCTTCATTATCATTGGAGCGGGAGCGGCAGTGCTTATTGGCGCCCTTGATATATTCAGTCAAATGTTCGATCATGCATTCAATGTTCAAGGAGTCATTCCGAATAACGAAGCCATTGTCGCGGCTGCACAAAGTGATTTTGGAACTTCGACTGCACTTATTATGGTTTTTGGTATGGTTGTCAATGTTTTGCTGGCTCGTTTCACGCCATTTAAATATATATTCCTAACGGGGCACCATACCTTATTCATGGCTTGCCTACTTGCAGTCACCCTATCGGTCGGCGGGCTTAACGGGGCTCCGCTTATCTTGGTTGGTTCCATACTATTGGGGTTATGCATGGTGTTGTTCCCGGCCCTCCTTCAACCATACGTACGGAAGATTACTGGAAGCGATGATTTTGCCATCGGCCACTTCGGTTCAATTGGATATTTTGTTTCCGCGACTGTTGGAAAATGGTTCGGAAATAAGGAAAAGACAACGGAGCAGATTAAAGTTCCTAAATCCTTGGGATTCTTGAGGGACACATCTGTCGCTGTATCGCTTACGATGACCATGTTCTTCGTGATCGTCGCCTTGTTTGCCGGACAGAACTATATTGAAACGGAATTATCCGGCGGCTCGAACTTCATCGTATTTTCTTTCATCCAGGCGATAACATTTGCGGCAGGGGTCTACATCATCCTTGCGGGGGTACGGATGTTAATTGCTGAAATCGTCCCTGCATTCAAAGGAATTGCCGATAAAGTGGCGCCGAATACAAAACCTGCATTGGACTGTCCGACCATCTTTCCATTCGCTCCAAACGCCGTGATCATCGGGTTCCTATTCAGTTTCTTGGCTGGACTATTATCCATGTTCCTTCTACCGGCAATTGGATTGAAAGTCATCGTTCCGGGGCTTGTACCGCATTTCTTCACTGGAGCGGCAGCCGGTGTATTTGGAAATGCCACAGGAGGCAGACGAGGAGCGATGCTTGGGTCATTTGCCAATGGAATCATCATTAGTTTCCTGCCTGCGATACTCCTCGTTTTCCTGGGAGATGTAGGATTTGAAGGCACCACGTTTGGTGATTCGGACTTCGGTGTTGTCGGTCTCTTCATTTTAAGTGTAATGAAACTTTTAGGATTATCCTAAACTGTTATAGTGATATTATACATGAAGGAAAATAAATGAATGAAACCAGCAGCCTAAGATCTTTTTAGATAATGGGCTGTTGGCATTTGCATCATTCGAAACTTTGAGGTGGCTTGCATGACTAATAAGGCAATTGTGTTGGATCTGGATGGCACGACATTGAACGAAATGAATACGGTGAATGAGACGCTAGAACAATACATAGGCGAGCTTAGGGAAAGCGGAAAACTGGTTTTCATTGCAACAGGGAGAACGTTAGAAGAAGTGAGGGACGTTTTGCCATCTGGCTTGGAAGTTGATGGAATGGTGACTGCGAATGGAATGTCTGCATTCATCGGAAGGAAGCAGATTGTCGAACACGCCCTGCCGCCTGAACTTGTGGAACGCTTGGTCGCCAAAGCAGAAGCGGAAGAGATGTATTACGAAGTTCATCCGAACGATGGTTTACGGATCGCCTTACTTAAAGATAAAGACTATATGGTTAAACAAGGCATGGTGCCCAAGCCTGAGACAGTTGAAGAAAATGAATGGCTATCAAGACAGGATGCCATGGAAGATAAAATAAAATGGGCTGAACGATTGAATATCAACAGCGTCTCCAAAATTTACTTCTTTAGCAATGAAATGAACACGATAGGGAAATGGAAAGAGGATCTGGAGGAAATCAAGCAGACCATCGCCTTTACTACAGCATCCTCCACCCATCACAATGTGGAGGTAACCGTGGAGGGCGTTTCAAAAGCAACAGGCGTTCAAATATTACTGAAGCATTTCCAGTTGGAACCTGAAAATATTCTAGCTATAGGCGATGGGGAAAATGACCTTCCGCTATTTAAACTAGCTGGGCGCTGCATTGCCATGAAAAACGCCACAGACCTGGTTAAAGAACAAGCCGATGAAGTGACGGAGTATTCCTATAGAGAAGATGGTCTGTATCGTTTTTTGAAGAAAAAGTTTCATTGATCAATAAAAAAAATCAGAGACGAAACAAGAAACAAAGGTTTGGAAAGGTATCTAATGAAAACCACCTAAAGAGGTGGTTTTTTATTGCTTTATTTTTAA
The DNA here is from genome assembly GCF_918698115.1 of Peribacillus sp. Bi96. Classification (GTDB taxonomy): domain Bacteria; phylum Bacillota; class Bacilli; order Bacillales; family DSM-1321; genus Peribacillus. The sequence continues at coordinate 13,366 of NZ_CAKKLV010000019.1, read as the reverse complement.
TTTAAAAATCTGTTCCAATTAAGTATGGATTTATTTCTATTGTAATTATCCCACTTAATTACTGGTTAGTTTATGAGCTTGTATTAAGGTCAAAACACAAAAGTAAAGGATGATTATCTAAGATGTATAACAAAGCTGGCATGTAAACCTAACATGAATAACGTATACAACGTATTTTTCCTTCATGTCACATGATAAAATAGTACAGAAGGTAAACAGAACCCATTAATTCTAAAGATATAATGATGTACTTATTGAATAACAGCAGAAAAAATTAGAGTTTTCGATAACATGACTTACATTAAACCAGGATATTTACTAGAACAATGATTATATTACTGAGGATAAAGGAAGTCGAATACAGGATGTATAAAATCGGACTAGTCGGTCTAAAAACTTCTGTAGAACAGATTTTAGACTTGGCAGAAGAATATAAACATGAATTGGAATTCATCTCTTTGCCCTACGAAAAGATCGAAGAGGTAGAGAATATTGTAAAAGAACATAAATCTTACGTACATGCATGGCTTTTTTCCGGTCCACTTCCCTATGAAAATGCAAAAAAAACACTAGGTACAGAAAAAATAATGGTATATGTTCCTGCTACGGAATCAGGTTTTTATAAATCTTTTTTAGAGATGGTCTACGAACAAGGGAAAATTATTGAGCAGCTAAGTATTGATACCATGTCCTCAAATAATATTAGTGAAGAAGCTTTGTCACAGTTGAATATAAAAATCCCAAAGATCTATACGACAGTGTTTGAGTCAGATGTCGATACTGATGAATTGTTTCATTTTCACTTGGATTTATGGAATAAGGGAAGGACAGAAGGGGCTTTATCTTGTTTTCCGTCCGTGTGTGAAGCTTTAAGGGAGCGTGGAATTCCAGCCTACCGGATGTCGATGAGTAAGATGGAAATCCGGCAAACGCTTCGGATTCTTTCTGAAAAAGTAAAGACTTCCTACTTTAAAGACACACAAATTGGTGTTGAAATCATTGAAGTTGAATATTTTAACAGAGTGGCAGAGGAAATGAAAACTCCTTATCATTTACAGTACTTGGAGCTTCGGCTAAAAGAAATGCTAATTCAACTTGGTGAGAAAATAAATGGTTCCTTTTCAGAGAAAGGGAATGGAAGATACATGATTTTTAGTTCTCGCGGCGCAATTGAACGGGAAATTATTACGCTCGAAGATACCATTCAAAAATTGGCATTTGAAGCAGATACAACCGTTGCCGTTGGAATTGGCTTCGGCGAAACTGCCTATTCGGCGGAAATCAATGCTTTTAGGGCTATTCAACATTCAAAAGAGATGAAGAAGCGTAAAATTGTGATTATTCAAGATGATGGAAAAATTATTGAATCACCAGGCAAAAAGATAGAATTACAATATGCGACCCGGTCCCACAATGAACTCCTTATCGAAAAGTTAAAAAAGGGGAATATCAGTGTAAAAACGTATAAGAAGATATCAGCCGTTGTACAAAGAATGGGCTGGGGTAATTTTACAACAAAGGACTTAGCGATACATCTTGAGATGACAGAGCGTAATGTACGGCGCATTGTTGCGGATATGTGCGAAGTTGATTTGGCACAATGCGTTGGTGAAGAGGCTCAAGCCACACGTGGAAGGCCGAGTAAAATTTATAGATTATTATAAGCACCCAAAATTGGGTGCTTTTTTATTTTGCATGTTAAAGCGTTAAAAGGAGAACTTCCACCATTAAATCTAGTAATCAGATAAAATAGTTTAGAATTTTCAAAAAACATTGAAATACAGATCGCGGGATATTATACTCTATTTAAGGAATTTATTCCTTAAACTAACCGAAAATAAAAATTGCCATGTAAATTGGATGAAAAGGGGATGTATTGGGTGTCTCAAACGATAATGATTGATGATTTAATCGAGGCTGTGAAAGATGAAGTGATTGGATGGCGAAGGTATTTACATATGTATCCGGAGCTTTCTTTTGAAGAAGTAAAAACAGCGCAATTTGTTTATGAAACACTACAAACTTTTGGTGATTTGGAAATTTCACGTCCGACAAAAACAAGTATTATGGCTCGTTTGATTGGCCGGCATCCTGGGAAGATTATTGCACTGCGGGCAGATATGGATGCGCTTCCAATTGAAGAAGAGAATGATTATGACTTTGTGTCAAAGAATTCAGGCGTGATGCATGCGTGCGGACATGACGGGCATACGGCGATGCTGCTTGGTACGGCAAAGATTCTAACACAGTTAAAGGATCATATTAAAGGGGAGGTGCGCTTTTTATTTCAACATGCCGAGGAACTGCCGCCTGGTGGAGCCCAAGAGATGGTGAAAGCCGGTGTGCTTGATGGAGTGGATAGGATCATTGGCACCCATCTCTTGTCGACACTTCCTTTAGGGAAAATTGGTTTGAGTTACGGTCCAACGATGGCAGGAGCTGATACTTTTGCAATTACCGTGGTGGGTAAGGGGGGGCACGCCTCACAGCCTGAACTTACCGTTGATCCCATTGCAATTGGAACTCAGGTTGTATCAAATCTCCAACACATTGTATCGAGGTATCGAGATGCTCAAGAAGCACTTGTGATTTCAGTGACTCAGTTCCATGCGGGAAGTGCGATTAATGTTATTCCGAGTAAGGTAAGCATTGGTGGCTCCGTTCGCAGCTTTAATCCGGAACTGAGGGAAAAGATTCCAACCTTTATCGAACGCATATTAAAAGGAATTACGGAAGCGCATGGAGCGACTTATGAATTCGATTATCAGTTCGGTTATGCTCCGACCATTAATGATGAAGAAGTTACCCGGTTGATGGACGAAACCGTCTGTGAAGTATTTGGTGAAGAGAGTCGGGAGATTTTAAAGCCGATTATGGGAAGTGAAGATTTCTCTGCTTTTCAAAAAGTAGTTCCGGGATCTTATATTGTAATCGGAGCTCGTAATGAAGAAAAAGGGATTATATATCCTCACCATCATCCCCAATTTACTGTTGATGAACAGGCATTACAATATGGGGTAAAGTTATTTGTTCACGGGACTATTAAAATGTTAAATCTAACATACTAGGGGGTTATGAGTATGAAAAAAATATATTGGCTCGGAATTATCCCTTTTCTTGGCTTTATTGTAGGCGCTTTGTTTACAAATAAAGTGACTCCCTATGTTCTAGGAATGCCATTTTTTCACTTTTGGATTGTACTCTGGTCTGTACTGACAACAGGTATTATGGGGACTATCTATCTACTCGATCCTGCTAATCAGAAGGGAGATCCTAGATGAATATTGCCGTGTTATTCATCCTGTTTTTTTTCATCATTTCTGTTTTGATTGGTATCCAGGCTAAAAAAGGGAAAGAAATGACCTTAGAACAATGGTCAGTTGGGGGACGCGGAATGGGAGCCCTTTTGATTTTCCTCTTGTCCGCAGGTGAAATGTATACGACCTTTACCTTTTTAGGTGCAAGTGGATCGGCTTATGGGGAAGGAGGATCAATCTTTAGTATCGTATCATACGGCTGTCTGGCTACAGTCATCTCCTACTGGACATTTCCTGCTATCTGGAGGTATGCAAAGAAACACCAATTAGTTTCCCAATCAGATTTTTTTGTAAAAAAATATCAAAGTCCTTATCTTGGTGTGCTTGTCGCTGTAATAGGTGTTATAGCCTGTACTTGCTACTTAGTCCTGCAATTGAAGGGGCTAGGGTATATCGTTTCTGCAACATCCTATGGGGCCATTTCTTCTACAGCTGCCATTTGGGTAGGAGCAATTGGTGTAACCATTTTTGTAATGGTTTCCGGTATTCACGGTTCTGCCAGGACAGCTATTTTGAAGGATATTCTGATTCTCGGCATTGTCGTATTTTTAGGAGTTTATTTCCCTCTTCATTATTATGGCGGTCTTCAGCCTATGTATGAGGCCATTGAAAATGCAAAGCCGAACTATACCATACTTCCGAATCAAGGAATGAGTGTTTCATGGTATATATCGACCGTTATATTAAGCTCTATTGGATTTTATATGTGGCCGCATGGGTTTTCTCCTATTTATGCTGCTTCTAGCGAAAAAGCTCTAAGAAAAAATGCGATCCTAATGCCGATGTACCAATTGATTTTGTTGTTTGCCTTTTTTGTCGGATTTGCAGCTATCTTACAGACGCCTGGATTAAAAGGCAGCGAAGCCGATCTTATCTTGCTGCAGCTTTCTAAACAGGATTTTGATCCATGGTTTGTAGGCTTAATTGGTGGCACTGGCGTGTTAGCCGCTTTAGTACCAAGTTCCATGCTGCTGATGTCCATATCAACATTGCTTGCAAAAAATGTATATAGCGTATTCACTCCATCGGCAACGGAAAGTCAGATTGCCAAACTGGTCAAATACTTGGTTCCCCTTATTTCTCTCGTAGGGATTTACTTGACCTTTAAAGGTGGAAATACTCTCTTTGGTCTTGCTCTAATCGCCTATAATTTTATCACACAACTAGCACCTGCCTTTTTCGCCAGTTTGATGAGAAGAAACTTTGTAACCAAACATGGAGCATTTGCTGGGATAATAACTGGGGGAGGGCTAGTCTCTTTTATGGAACTAGGGAACATAAAAATTGGTCAACTGTTTCCTTATCTTCCTCAAGCAATTAAAGACTTGAATGAAGGAATTATCGCCCTCTTTGTTAATATCGTAGTTTTAGTGGTTGTCAGTGTGATGACAAAAAACATTACTAATACTCATAAAGATAATGATGTTTTGGACACCACAACAGTTGAGCACAAGGTTCTATTGCAAAAAGAATCAAATAGCTAACACAACCTGAATATTAGCTACTCCGAAAGCGAGTGCCTGGAGTGGTCGTTCAAATTTTAAACATCCAAAAAACTGGAGGGCAAACTCAATTTCGAGTAGTCTATAGTCTGAGAGATAGTCATAAATGACTATCTCTTTTTTTACTGTTTTAAAGTTAACATCGATCAGATAGATGTCAAATCGAGAAAGCCGATGATGTGAATAATTAAAAATATATAGGATGTCTTAATGGACATAATGATTTTTATTCACAAAATCTTATTAATATTGACGGTATCAATCTATGACTTTATCATAACAGCAGGATAATGATAATCATTTTCAATTATGATTCACTCGTTGAATAAGAAATATTACATAAGTATAGATGAGAAAGGGTGCAAAAAATGCAGAAATCTAAAAAAGTAAGAACATTTGGGGGAGGAATATTAATCCTGTTATTCACGATTATGATGGTGTTATCAGGATGTAATACCTCTCAAACTAAAGAAGCAGAGAAGACATCTGCCGAAACAAAGAATCAAGAAATAAGAACGATTAAGCATGAAATGGGAGAAACGGAAATTAAAAATACTCCAAAAAAAATAGTTACCCTTGAGTTATCTTTCGTTGATTCTTTAAATGCTCTAGGAATGAAACCTATTGGAATTTCAGATGACAACAAAAAAGAGATGATTACAAAACTTGTAGGTCACGAAATGGATTATACTTCTGTAGGGACGCGTGAACAGCCTAATTTAGAGGTCATCAGTTCTTTACAGCCTGATTTAATCATTGCAGATGCTGAGCGTCATAAAGGTATTTATAAGGATTTACAGCAGATTGCTCCTACCGTTATCTTGAAAAGTCGTGAATCTACCTATCAAGAAAATTTGGATTCTTTTAAAACGATTGCAAAGGCAGTCAATCAGGAAGAGGCTGCTGAAAAAAGATTAAGCGAGCATGAAAAAACGATTAAGGAACTTAAAGCACAACTTACTGTCGATTCAAATATGACGGTTTTGCCTGCAGTCGTACGGGATACTTCGTTCCAAGCCCATACTTCTTCTTCATATGATGGAGAATTGCTTGAACGTATGGGATTGAAAAATGCGATTCAGCAGGAACAGCCACATGCTGAAATGAATCTGGAGCAGCTTGTCGAGATTGATCCAGATGTGCTGCTTTTGGCGAACAATGAGGGTAAGTTACTTACTGATGAGTGGAAAGACAATCCTCTTTGGAAAGACCTAAAGGCTGTAAAAAACGGACAAGTTTATAGTGTTGATCGTGACTTATGGACGAGATACCGTGGTGTTGTATCCGCAGAGGCCATTGCTAAAGATACGTTAAAAATGCTTGGTGAAGAATAAAGAAACAAAAGAGAAGTAAGAGATCTAATTCTTACTTCTCTTTCCATTATAAATTTTGTTAGGAAGTGTGTTGTAGAGTCAATGGAAACTGTAGTTAGAAGTAAAATGAGAGTGCATTGTACAGCTATAGCTGGGTTGGTTTTGTTGATTTTAGGAGTCATAACAAGTATTTCTGTGGGAGCGGCCGATATAGATGCATCAATGGTTATGAAGTCCTTTTTTGAGGTGGACTCGTCCAAAGAACAAACTATTATAAGGACTCTTCGATTACCTAGAGCTTTAGTTGGAGCATTAGTCGGTGCTAATTTAGCGGTGGCAGGCGCTCTCATGCAGGCTATTACCCGGAATTCATTAGCTTCTCCACAAGTATTTGGTGTTAATGCCGGTGCCTCATTTTTTATTGTGTCCGCTTTTGTTTTCTTTCCTAACCTATCTTCCGTCTCTCTTGTTTGCCTTGCATTTGTTGGTGCAGCAGTCGGAGGGATGGCAGTCTATTCTTTTGCTTCTGGCGGAGGAATGACACAAGTAAAGCTGGCATTGGCTGGAATGGCTGTTCACTTTTTTTTAACTTCTTTAACGCAAGGCATGATCATCTTTAATGAACAAGCGAAAGATGTGCTCTATTGGTTAGTCGGGTCTATTAATGGGAAAACCTGGACGCATGTTAACATGATTCTTCCCTGGTCTCTTTTTGGGCTAATTGTTGCTGCCTTGTTCTCTCGATCTGTTTCCATCCTTGTATTAGGAGAAAACATGGCGCAAGGACTTGGGCAACGGGTGTATCGAATCCGTATTTTAGCAGGAATATTGGTGATCATTTTGGCAGGATCTTCGGTTGCCGTCGCTGGCCCAGTGGGCTTTGTTGGATTGATCGTTCCTCATATCGTCAGGAGACTGGTGGGCGGGGATTATCGAAGAATCATCCCTTTTTCTGCATTATTCGGCGCTTTACTCTTAGTTTACGCCGATATTCTCTCCCGGTTTATCGCTTATCCTTTTGAGTCGCCAGTAGGAATCGTAACAGCTATTATCGGTGCGCCATTCTTCCTTTATTTAGCGAAGAGAGGGAGGAATATTAAGCAATGAAACTAAAACGGACATTTGGGTCGAAATCAACTTTACACCCTTATGCTATACTCCTGATGCTGACAATAACTATGCTAATTTTATCAATGGTGAGCCTGGGGTTAGGCGCCATTTATATCTCACCTTTAGAAATCATCGAAAATTTCCTTGGTAATGGCATACAAGGTCAGACATTTATTCTGCACAACTATCGTATACCACGGATTGTAATTGCTGTGATAGTGGGAGCCGGATTGGCAACGGCTGGAGCTATTTTGCAAGGAGTCCTTCGAAATCCATTGGCTTCTCCCGATGTGATTGGGGTAACAAAAGGGGCGGGATTGGCAGCTGTAATTGTGATCGTTTTGTTTCCACAATCGCCCATTATCATTCTGCCCCTTTCAGCTTTCATCGGAGCGGCGGTCATGGCTGCAATTTTGATGATATTCGTTTATAAAAAAGGAGCTCAACCAAATACAATAGCTTTGGTGGGAATTGCTTTAGGGGCAATATGTCAAGCGGGCATAGAGTATTTCATGGTCAAGTTCCCGGATGATGTAAATACGACACTGCTTTGGTTGACAGGCAGTCTATGGGGAAGAGGATGGGACCAAGTATTCTTTTTGCTTCCATGTCTTGTTCTTGTCCCGCTATTAATTGCATTAACGTCTAAAATGGATGTACTGAGTCTTGGAGATGAAATAGCTACAGGTCTCGGTGAAAGATCAAAATTACTGCGTTATATATTGTTAAGTGTTGCTGTCATTTTAATCGGAGTATGTGTAGCTGCAGTTGGTTCCATCGGGTTTATTGGTTTAATTGCCCCCCATATTGCCCGGAGAGTGGTAGGGTCTAAATTTAAGGTTTTACTTCCTGCTTCAGCTCTCTTCGGTTCTATCTTTCTACTCGTTGCCGATAGCCTTGGTAGAGGATTATTCCCTCCAGTAGAAATACCCGCCGGAATTATCACTGCGGTGATTGGAGTACCATATTTTTTATATCTATTACGTCGTGAACGAAAAATAACATAAGGAAGGCTGGGGATCATGACAACATTATCAGCAGAGCATCTTTCTCTCTCTTATGGAACAACTCAAATCATTGATAATATCGATTTAGAAATTCCTGAAGGTAAGATCAGCATAATCATTGGTTCCAATGGTTGTGGCAAATCTACCATTCTACGGTCTTTAGCTAGATTATTAATACCTCAAGAAGGCACGATCTATTTAGATGGAAAAGCTATTCATCAGCAATCTTCCAAGGAAGTGGCAAAGAAATTGGCTATCCTACCCCAAGCTCCGGAAGCTCCTGAAGATATAACCGTAAAAGAGCTATGCTATTATGGCAGACATCCGCACAAAGGCTTATTTTCCAGACAAACCCCGGAAGATCATGCTATTGTCGAACGTGCGTTATCAGCGACAAAAATGACGGAATTCGCTGATCGGACATTGGATGCATTATCTGGAGGACAAAGACAAAGAGCATGGATTTCGATGGCTTTAGTACAAGAAACCGACCTTTTACTGTTAGATGAACCGACAACCTATCTAGACTTAGCACACCAAATTGAAATATTGGAATTACTGCGCGATTTAAACGTAACTTATGGGCGCACGATTGTCATGGTTCTACATGATTTGAATCAAGCGGCACAGTATGCCGATCATCTGATTAGCATCGTTAAGGGAAAAATCTATAAAGAAGGACCGCCTGAAACGGTCTTTACAAAAGATATGATCAAGGACGTTTTCAGACTGGAATGCTGTATTATTGAAAATCCTGTTGATCAAACGCCACTTTGCATTCCAATTGGTTTATCTCAAAATCATTAAAAGTAGTTTCTTCCAACCAACATTAAAGGGGGCATTCCTTCAAAAGAGGATGCCTTTTGTTTTTTCACAATAGGCACAGTGGCATACATTCGAAGCCCAAATCATAAGACTACTATAAAGGCTTATCCCTTTATAATGCCAAAAAGAGGTGCTTTTTGATGGAAAAACGAACGATTAATCAAATGGACGGGAATGTGCCACAGCCTATTCGAAGTGATGGAGCTGGAGCGATTGACTCTGGCCCGCGGAATATTATGCGGGATCTTCAAAATCCAAATTTGCTCGTCCCCCCTATCACAGATGCAGGCTTGCTTCCTAATTTGAGATTCTCATTCTCAGACACTTCAATGACATTAAATCACGGGGGATGGTCACGGGAGATCACCGCAAGGGAACTTCCGATTGCGACCACACTTGCGGGAGTAAATATGAGCTTAACGGCAGGAGGAGTACGTGAACTCCATTGGCATCAAGAAGCAGAGTGGTCTTATATGCTGTTAGGGCGGGCACGCATAACCTCGGTTGACCAAGAAGGACGAAATTTCATTGCCGACGTCGGCCCGGGCGATCTTTGGTACTTTCCCCCAGGAATCCCACATTCGATTCAAGGGTTGGAGCATTGCGAATTTTTGCTCGTCTTTGATGACGGAAACTTTTCCGATCTTAACACCTTATCCATCTCAGATTGGTTTGCACACACTCCAAAAGATGTTCTGTCGGCCAATTTCGGCGTTCCAGAGAGTGCCTTTAACTCCATTCCTTCAGATCAGGTCTATATCTATCAGGGAAAGGTACCCGGTTCACTGGAAAGTCAGGAAGTCCAGTCGCCTTACGGAGAAGTACCTTTAACCTTTAAGCACGAGCTGTTGAAACAAACACCAATCAAAACCCCTGGTGGAAGCGTGCGAATTGTTGACTCTTCTAACTTCCCAATTTCAAAAACAATCGCAGCAGCACTCGTTGAGATTGAGCCGGGTGGAATGAGAGAACTTCATTGGCATCCCAATAACGACGAATGGCAGTATTACCTTACTGGACAAGGGCGCATGACAGTATTTACTGGAAACGGTACAGCACGTACATTTGATTATAGAGCAGGTGATGTCGGATATGTACCCTTTGCTACTGGGCACTATATTCAGAACACTGGTACCGAAACGTTATGGTTTTTAGAAATGTTCAAAAGCAATCGCTTTGTAGACGTATCTCTAAACCAGTGGATGGCACTGACTCCTAAAGAGATAGTTCAAAGCAACTTGAATGTTGGGTCAGAATTGCTCGATTCACTACGCAAGGAGAAATGGCCTGTTGTGAAATATCCCGGGTTTACTACTAAAATGCCGGATTAAACTGATAGGGGTTTTATATTAGGAAAGTTATGATTAGGTTCTTATTTAACAAAAGAATGTTTTACTTCAAAACCTGGGTTGCTGCGGCAACCTTTTTTTAGGGCAGGTCAATTGAAGGTGAAAAGGGATTATAATAATAAAACGGAATGCTTACTTAGAAGTGATTAAAATGTGGAAAACAACAATACATTAAATCCAGAGTTAACAGCTCTTTAAGTTTTTTAGAATACTGGCCAGGTTCAGTTTAAATGATAAAATAGATAGACTTATACATTAAAGGAGACTTATTATCTTGGAAGCCAAATGTGTTAAATTCTATGAGTTTGGGAATCCGCAAAAGGTTTTAAAAGTTGAAAATAAATTTATTCAAAAACCTTTCGAGGGGGAAGTCCTCGTTCGGATGACCACACGTCCCATTAACCCGTCTGACTTACTGCCCATTCGCGGTGTATATTCCCACCGAATTCCCTTGCCTTCCATACCTGGTTATGAGGGGGTCGGAATTGTAGAAGATGTGGGTCCATCGGTTTCGAAACAGCTGATAGGCAAGCGCGTTCTGCCTTTGCGAGGTGAAGGGACCTGGCAGGATTATGTTAAAACATCTGCGGAGCTGGCCATCTTCATTCCCGATTCGATCGAGGATTATATAGCAGCACAATTATATATAAATCCGATTACCGCATGGTTAATCTGTACAGAAGTATTAGCATTGAAACCGGATGATGTATTACTCGTAAATGCTTGCGGATCTTCCATTGGCCGTATCTTTACCCAGTTATCCAAGATTCTTGGATTTAAGCTGATTGCTGTAACGAGAAACAATAAGTATACGGAAGAACTGCTTAAACTTGGTGCGTCACATGTGATCGATACGTCCCAATCATCATTGCATGATACAGTGATGGAATGGACGAATGGGCGCGGAGCGAAAGCGGCCATTGATTCAGTGGGCGGCATCGATGGTTCAGACCTAGCTTTTTGCGTTCGGCCTAATGGCATCTTATTAACGATTGGCCTTTTATCAGGACAGTCTGTAAATTGGGCGAAAATTTCCCAAAGTACAAAAGTGAATGTGGAAATGTTTCATCTTCGGCATTGGAATCAGAAGGCTTCCGTTCAAACTTGGCATGAAACGTTTAACCTTTTGATGGGGTTCATTAATGATAAAAAGTTGAAATTCATGATGCCGGATTCCTTCTACAGCCTTCAAGATGTGCAAGATGCCATTATTGTCACCGAAACCCCTGAGAGCAATAGAGGGAAGCTTTTTTTAAACAACTGATTTTGCATCCTGAAATGTAATGGTGGTTTGCTGATTGAACGGATATATTGAAGGAAACAATCATCTTGGAGCTCTTCCAATAGGTTCCTAAGGTAAATGGAAATGGCCCCTGATAATATGGAATTACTTGATTAACTATATGGTGCTAGTTTAGAATGCGGAATAGAACATGTTGATCAATGAGACGACTTTGGAGGAAATACTAATGAAAACAATATATGTGAATGCTACCTTTTTTACGATGGACAAGGAAAATCAAATCTTTGAAAACGGTATGATGATTGTAAAAGACCAAACCATATCCTACATGGGCCAGCATGATGAACAACAATTGGCAGATGCAGATCAAGTGGTCAACCTTGGCGGGAAATGGATCATGCCAGGCCTTGTGAATGCCCATTCGCATATTGTTATGACCCTTTTACGCGGTATCGGGGACGATATGCTTCTGAAGCCATGGCTTGAAACGAAAATATGGCCGATTGAAAGCCAGTTTACAACGGAAATCGCCTCTGTAAGCTCTCAGCTTGGCATCATGGAAATGATGAAATCTGGAACCACGACATTTTCGGATATGTTTAACCCTAATGGAATAGATGCAGGTGCTGTCATGGAAACGATAGGCGAAACAGGAATGCGCGGAGCCTTTTCCTATACGATCTTCAGCTTGGGTACGGAAAAAGATCAAAAAGCGAATCTCATGGGGGCTGAGCAGTTTTCAAAAAACTATAAAACGTTTGCCGATGGCCGCCTCACTACCATGGTCGCACCACACAGCCCTTATGCCTGCACACCTGAAGCGATTCTGGAAAGTGCACGGATTGCAAAAGAGAATGATTTGATGGTTCACATTCACGTATCGGAAACTGACTTTGAAATCCTCGACATCGAAAAACGTTACGGATCCCGTCCTGTCGAGCACCTTCGCCGTCTAGGGCTGTTCGATCAGCCAACCGTGATGGCACATGGAGTGGTTCTCAATGATGAAGAGCGTGCGATACTAAAACAGCATGATGTTCGCGTGGCCCATAATCCAATCAGCAATCTGAAGCTGGGATCTGGAATAGCAGATGTCGTCAGCCTTCTTGATGCAGGCATTAAAGTGGGAGTTGCAACGGATGGCGTCGCCTCCAATAACAACTTCGATATGTTCGAAGAAATGAGGACAGCTGCATTACTGCAAAAAGGAATCTATAAGGATGCCACTAAATTCCCTGCCCAAACAGCACTCGCCATGGCCACGAGAATGGGTGCCGAAGCGATAGGCATGGGTCATACAGGATCACTGGAAGCTGGTAAAAAAGCAGATTTCATCACCATTTACCCATATAACAAAGAACACCTGCAGCCATTGAGTGAAGCCTATTCGCACCTGCTTTATGCAGCACGCGGAAATGATGTATGTGATGTATACATTGATGGCAAAATGGTCGTAAAAGATGGCGGCTGCTTAACAATTGATGAAGAAAAAGTAATCACCGAAACGAATCGTCTGCAAGGTACCCTATCACGATAGGAAAACAAACGGATGCACAGAAGAAGGAGCTGCAAATGAAGTGAACCCAAAAAGTTAGACACTTTATTTAATTAGGCAGCCTTGAGGGCATGAATCCGGTAATCTACCGGGCTCATGCCTTTTAATTTTACCTTGATTCGTTGATGATTGTAGTAATGGATAT
>NZ_CAKKLV010000018.1 GCF_918698115.1 Peribacillus sp. Bi96 | reverse complement strand
TGTACAGCGGTCTCGTTGATTGATGCCCCATATTCGTTCATATATTTAAGTACCTCTAGTTTAAAGGGCAGAGTGTAATTTGTATAGGATGAAGCAAGTCCTTCCATCCCATGTTTTAGATAGCGAGCGACCCATCTTTTCAGAGGGGATAAACCTACATTTCTTTCTTGTGCAATGGATTTATAGGATTTTTTCCCTTCTAAGTACTCTAAAACTGCATGTAATTTTTCGTCTATCGTATATTTAGTCAAAAAAACTGCACCTCCAATTGTTAGATGTTGTCTAACAATTGGGGTGCAGTTCAAATGTCAGGTTCTGTTCATATTTTTTTATTTGAATTTTTGCACTTCTTCATTGCCCTCGAATTTGTTATCCTTCAATATACCGATTTCTTCAATATGATTTCGGGCCGTTTCATCGCCTAATTTATATATGAGGGCATAAAGCCTTTTCATGGCTGCATCGTATTTATCATTTGCCCGGTCATGATGATAGAGAAGATATGGAACATGTGAACGGGCATATGCCTCCAAGTCATCTGTCCGATGTTCCTCTAAGCATTGTTTCAATTCTGCGAGTTCCTCATCTGTTGCGTGTATGGTGAAGCTCGGGTTCTCTTCAAGTTTTTGTCCGAGTACGTCGCCGCTGACCAAATCGACATGATAGGTCTGTTTTTCCTGCATCATTCTGCACATCATCCTTTCATACGTTTATTGATGCTGTACCACTATTTGTAAAAAGTTAATCATAAAAGTAAACATTTCCTTAATGAAATTGAGGTATCGGATTTCTAATAAAATGGTTTAAGATTAGAATAATATGGAAGAGTACTTTGGGAAAGTGAGGAGGGATATAGTGAAGAGATCAATCATGGTTATTTTTTTGGTGTTGATTACTTCAGGATGCGTAACCAGGAATTATGATTCCAATATGGATTTAGGGAAAAGTCAGTTGAATGAGGAGAATTATGTAGAAGCCCACGAGGCATTTGAATTAGCTTATAAAGAAGCAAAAACACCGGAATCAAGAGAGTTAATGGATCTTTCAGGTTTTCTGGCGAGTGGAATGAAGAAATACGACGAACAGGATTTTGATTCGGCCAAAAGAGATTTTGAAGAAGCAACCGCATATAAGGCAAAATACCAGGAAGGTAAACGGATGGTTTTAAAGGCGGGGGACATGCATCCGGTATCAGATTCTGCCACGATAGAAACAGCAGAGGGGAATGATGAAGCGGAGCAGGTTGAGGAAGCAAATGAGGACGGGACCATTACATCCAAAATAGATGATAAGGCGGCAATGGATACAAAAGGAAAAGAAGGGAGTAAGGGGTCAGGTAGTACATTAAGTAAATCTCAAGCGGAGAAACTTGTTAAAGATTACGTGGACATGGAAAACTTTCCGCATTTGCAAATCGAATATGATCATGATGACAAAAAGGGAAATTACATTTTTCAAGTGTTCGAAATGGATAGCAGTCAGAAAAGTGGCCACAATGCTATTTGGGGCCGGTATGGCGTGAATAAGAAGACAAAAGAAGTTTATGAAGTCATGTAAGGATAATTGAATGGTCGAATTGAAAAGGGGCCCTGTTGAGGTCTCTTTATTTTGTGATTAGGCGACATGAACGTAGCAGGATTCGATGGAAAAACCTATTTTTTTAAAAAAGTTGACTCTTTCTTTATTTCTTAAGAATTTTTTAATATTTCCTGTTTATGATTGAAGCAAGTAAAGGACATTCATAGGAGGGATTAAGATGGAGAATTATGAAGGTGATGAGCAAGTCAGGGTGAAGGAAGAACGGAAAAAGGGCAAATCTCTTTGGCTAACTAGCCTTGTTTCTGGGACAATTGCTTCCATGGTTACTTCTTCTGTATTTGTATTTGGCGGGGACTTTATTGATCAAGGGAAAAACTCAATGAATGAGTCAACCCAAACGGCAGGGGTAGAGCAAACGGAAAGCGTGGAAAAGAATAGAAGTGTCAATGCAGAAAAGTTATCGACAAGTTCAGATTCAAACGATCGGGCAGATATGGTTGAATCAGCTTCCAAATCGATCGTAGGGGTCGTGAATTTACAAGAGGTGCAAAATCAGTACCCCTTCCAGCAGCAAAGCACGAAAAGTGAAACGGTTGAGAGCGGCACTGGTTCAGGGGTCATTTATAAAAAAGATAATGGGAAGGCTTATATCATCACGAACAATCATGTAATCGAAGGTGCTAAGGAAGTCGAAATTTCATTGTATGATGGACAAAAGGCGACGGCAGAGGTTGTCGGCGCTGATGCTTTGACGGACCTGGCGGTTTTGACAATCGATGCCTCGAAAGCACCAGAGGGAATTAATTTCGGGGATTCAGATAGCATACGTCCAGGCGAAGAAGTATTGGCCATTGGTAACCCTCTTGGACTTGATTTTTCACGTTCTGTTACTCAAGGGATCGTCAGTGCGACCGGGCGCTCCATTTCAGTCGATACATCGGACGGGGAGTGGGAACTGGATGTCCTTCAAACGGATGCGGCGATTAACCCTGGCAATAGCGGTGGTGCATTGATCAACACGGCTGGCGAAGTAATCGGCATAAACAGTCTGAAAATCTCCGAAAGCGGTGTCGAAGGCCTAGGGTTTGCCATACCGAGCAATGATGTAATTCCAATTGTAACGGAGCTTATTGAAAACGGAAAAATCACACGGCCTTATTTAGGAGTGAGTCTGGCAAGTATAGAAGAGCTGCCGCAGTATTCCCTTCAAAATATACCTGAAGCTGCAAAAACAGGTGTGATGATTACGAGCATAGAATCAGGATCGGCTGCAGCGAATGGAGGTCTTAAGCAACAGGACATCATCGTGGAGATTGATGGAACGAAAATCAATTCCGCTGCAGAATTAAGGAAACACTTATACACAAATAAGAAAATCGGCGATAAAGTAAAGGTTAAGGTGTATAGGGGGACGGAAGAGAAAACGGTAACGATAACATTACAGAAATCATAGAATGTAGTTTGACCCCTGATATGCTTCAGGGGTTTTTTCTTTGTAAATGATAGTAAAAGAAATGGTATAGAAAAGGATAATATAGGGAAAAATGATAGTGTATTTATCCTGTTTTATTAATTTTCCGTATAGTCTTAAATACCTAAAAGCCTGGTGTAATCAGTTTAATTTGTCAAGGTTTTCATTGAGAATATATTGAAAATTATAAAAAGTTTGACAAATTTGTGAATTGTCATAAAATAGAAAGAAAGGGGATGAAATAATGAAAGCTAATCAGAAGATGTTAGATGCAGTGAAATGGGTATCAGGCACAGGGTGTGTAATCGGGATGATCATTTTTTCCTTAAGTTTTTTTGTAAGCGATTACAATAAAGATTATATTTTAACCGCTGTTGGAATGGCTATCACATTAAGCGCAGCTGCCATTTTTCTAGTTGGCATATTTTTTGTCCTGACAGAAGAAATGGTGATGAACACTCATAAGGGTGAAAGAGTTGAACCGGAAACGACCAAAATCATAAAAATCAAAACAAAGGCCAAAGCAAAAAGAAGCAGGGTGTCAATTTGACACCCTGCTTTTTTTTTTGTTACCCAAAACCGGTGGATATAATGTACTGAACTTACGGTTGTGTGGGTGGCTTTATTATTTGCATCAACAGATCCGTTGTAGGAATTTTGTGCATGTGGCTATTTAAAGGAATTAAATTTGTTTTTCTTCAATTATATTAACCCTTCATTTACTTACTCTTCGTGTTTAATTCAAGATGTAAATAAAAGTGTATTCATTAGGGCTTATAAAGGGACTAATGATGTACGAAATTATAAGGTGAAATTATAACTCATTATATTAAAATAAGATAGGGAACAGCTGTAAATAGCTATAACAGTATGTAGACCTTTGCGGGAATAGATTATAAATTCCTATTATATTTCATTTGCGCTAGGTTTTCGAACATTTCAGGTCAATTACCATCTTCTTACTGCTCTTTCATGAACTTTATGTGACAGATGTCACTTTGTATTGTCTTTTTTAACACTTGGGATTAATATTGGTATGTCGGTATTTGTGAATATGGTAACACTTTATCCGAATAATTACCAATAGGAATTTTAATATGTAAGAAAGGGGTAGTACTATGAAAATGAAATGGGCTTTATTAACTATACTTTTTACTATTGCAACTGTACTAACTGGTTGCGATAACCCATTAATGGTCTTGGACCCTAAAGGGCCAGTAGCTGCAACACAAGCAAATGTTATTATGATATCGATCTGGACAATGGCCTTTGTCGTTCTTGTCGTTGTCGTACTGTATGTCCTTATGATATTGAAATATCGTGCTTCCAAACAGAGTGATGATTATGAACCACCTCATATTGAAGGAAGTAAGGTTCTTGAAATAATTTGGGTTGCGATTCCAATTTTAATCGTTGCTTTCCTTTCAGTTGTTACTGTAAAAACAACAAATGAAGTTGAGGCAACACCGAAAGGTTACGAAAAACAAGAACCATTAGTTATCTACGCTTCATCTTCTAACTGGAAGTGGCATTTTAGTTATCCGGAAGAAGACATAGAAACAGTTAACTATTTGTTTTTACCGACTGATCGGCCAATTGAATTTAAACTATACTCATTCGGTCCAATCGCCAGTTTCTGGATTCCACAACTTGGTGGACAAAAATACGCGATGTCCGACATGGTTACCACGTTGCATTTAGCTGCTGATGTGCCAGGGGAGTATATGGGTCGAAATTCAAACTTCAGTGGTTCAGGTTTTGCTCAGCAAACGTTCAACGTTAATGTATTGCCTACAAAAGAATACGATAAGTGGGTAGATGAAATTAAAGCTACGGCTAAACCAATTACTGAGGATAAATTCAATGAATTATTAGAACCAGGTCATGTGGGGCAATCCACGTTCACTGGGACTCACTTGAAGTTTTCTCCAGCTCCAGAGGGTGAAAATTCAGGTCATCACCACGGAACATCTGATACTGAAAAAACTGATTCTGAGGAGTCCAGCAAAGATTCACACGAGGGACATTCAGAACACAGCAATCATTAAGGTTTTAACTCACGTTCTATTAAACTACTAGTTTTACACGATAAGGAATATTTTCCTGAAAGGAGTCACAAAAGTATGGATTACTTTGATCGATTTGCCGTACCTCACCCAAGTCCTGCAATTTATGCATCCATGATTGCTATTGGCTTGACCATGATCGCGGTTGTTGCCGGAATTACCTATTTTAAAAAATGGGGTTACTTATGGCGTGAATGGTTAACAACAGTTGACCATAAACGGATTGGTATCATGTACATCTTGTCAGCATTACTTATGCTTTTCCGTGGTGGCGCAGATGCCCTCATGATGCGTGCTCAAACGGCTGTTCCAGATAACGGTTTGTTGGATGGACAGCATTATAATGAAATCTTTACAACACACGGGGTTGTCATGATCCTGTTCATGGCTATGCCATTTATTATTGGGTTAATGAACATTGTTACACCATTACAAGTTGGAGCGCGTGACGTAGCATTCCCACGTCTAAACGCAGTAAGCTTCTGGTTATTCTTTATGGGTGCGATGTTATTTAACATCTCTTTCGTAGTCGGTGGTTCTCCTGATGCAGGTTGGACTTCTTACTTCCCACTGGCAGGTAACGAATTCGCTGAATCAGTCGGTTCGAACTATTACGCGATTGCGATTCAGATTGCTGGTATCGGTACATTACTGACTGGTATCAACTTTATCGTAACCATCTTGAAAATGAGAGCACCTGGCATGAGTTTAATGAAAATGCCAATGTTCACATGGTCCATTTTGATAACAAACTTTATTATCGTTTTCGCTTTCCCTGTATTAACGGTTGCTCTTGCGTTGATGACAATGGATCGCCTATTCGGAACTCAATTCTTTGCAATGGCTAATGGCGGTAGTGATATGCTTTGGGCAAACTTGTTCTGGGTATGGGGACATCCTGAAGTTTATATAGTCATTCTACCTGCATTCGGTATTTACAGTGAAATCATTTCAACTTTTGCACGCCGGAACCTATACGGGTATAATTCGATGGTTATCTCCATGGTAGCTATTTCTACTCTTTCTTTCGTTGTATGGGCTCACCATTTCTATACAATGGGTCACGGTGCAATGGTTAACGGTATCTTCTCCATCACAACGATGGCAATTGCCGTACCGACCGGTGTTAAGATATTCAACTGGTTGTTCACACTTTGGAAAGGTAAAATCGTTTTTACCGTCCCAATGCTTTACTCTTTAGCTTTCATTCCGATTTTCACACTCGGTGGGGTAACGGGAGTTATGCTTGCGATGGCAAGTGCTGACTACCAATACCATAATACAATGTTCTTAGTAGCTCATTTCCACTACGTATTGATTCCAGGTACTGTATTTGCCGTACTTGCTGGTTTTACGTACTGGTGGCCAAAAATGTTCGGTTTCATGTTGAGCGAAAAGATTGGGAAATGGTCGTTTTGGTTCATTACAATAAGCTTTAACGTAACATTCTTCCCGATGTTCATCACTGGTTTAGATGGGCAAGCACGTCGTATGTACACGTACTCTGAATCAACGGGCTATGGTCCATTGAATATGCTCTCTTTCGTTGGAGCGATTGGCTTAGCAATAGGTTTTGCTTTAATTTTGTACAACATTTATTGGAGCACTCGTTATGCATCAAGAAATATTTCAAACGATCCATGGGATGCACGTTCTCTAGAGTGGGCAACGCATACACCAATTCCTGAATACAACTTTGCCGTTGTACCAACAGTTGATTCTACGGAAGCCTTCTGGGATTCTAAGAAAAAGGGCTTTAAATTATTCAGCGGTAAAATAGAAAAGATTCATATGCCAAATAACAGCGGCGTGCCATTTATCCTGAGTTGTATCTTCTTCGTTTGGGGCTTTGCGATGGTATTCAGCATGTGGATCATTGCAATCATTGCAACAATCGGAATCTTTGCTTGTATGACGCTTCGTTCATTCGAAAAAGATCACGGACGTTATATCTCCGTTGAAGAGATTGAAGAAACTGAAAATAAATTGCGAGGTGCTAAGTAATGAAAATAGATAGCTCGCTGCCACTAGAATATAGCACGGAAGAAAATCGCTTAAAGATTTTTGGATTTTGGATTTTCCTGGGAGCAGAAATAGCTCTTTTCGCTACACTGTTCGCCACTTACTTTGTATTAGTTGAGGGAACTGGGAATGGCCCATCAGGGGAAGAACTTTTTAAAGTGCCAACCCTAATGCTTCAAACCATTTTCCTTTTAACAAGTAGTTTTACCATCGGCCTTGGAATCAATGCAATGAGACTTGGTAAACAGAAAGCAATGCTAAGTTTCTTCGTTATCACTCTTATTCTTGGTTTAGGCTTCTTGGGAGTTGAAATCTACGAATTCGTGGAGTATGTACATGAAGGAGCAACGATCCAAACAAGTGCTTTCTTATCTAGTTTGTTTACGTTGCTAGGTACGCATGGAGCTCACGTTACGCTTGGTTTGTTCTGGGGAACATTCATCATTCTGCAGACTAAAAAACGCGGTTTTACTCCAGAAACAACAAACAAGGCTTTCATCTTCTCACTATACTGGCATTTCTTAGACGTTGTCTGGATTTTCATCTTCAGTTTCGTTTACCTGAAAGGAATGATGTAATATGAAAGAATTATTCCCACGGGGACAAGTAATGGGATTTGCCTTTTCACTAGTCCTGACTTTGGTTGCACTTTCAGTTATAGTGTTTGATCTTTCACTTAAAATGGGAGTGATCGTCCTGCTTGTGACGGCCTTCATGCAAGCAGCACTTCAATTGGTCATGTTCATGCATGCAGGAGAGTCTGAAGATAAAGCATCGATTTATACAAACGTTTATTATGGATTATTTGTTGCATTAGTTACGATTTTCGGTACAATGCTAACAATGATTTGGGGATATCAATAAGCAATTCCGAAAAAACTGGTCGTCATCATGACGTCCAGTTTTTTTGCTTTTAATTGCAGTGGTTGAGGTATATATTTTTCTAATTCGCTGCATGAAAATTGGATCTTATTTCGGGGTTCACGAAAAGCGAAACGTTAATAGAACGGTCACATCTTCTATGAAAATCCATCCGTCCCTTTGTTATAATTAGTTATATGCCAATAAATTTAGACCATAGCGGAGATGATGAAATATGACATTGCCTGTTTTGATTTTAACAATTATCTTAAGTTTGGTTAAAATATTAGTTTCTTGTCTTCCGACCGATACAGTGAATTGGATTCTGAGCAAATTTAAACTGCATTCTGAACTTAGCGAAGCCAACTCTATCGTAACCCTTAACGGAAAACGCTTGGAAAATGAAAAAAAACTCCAAGTCATAAATTATTTTAATGAAGCTAGATTTCTAAAGAAAAATCACATATTCCCGGGTAACGAGCAATTGTTTTTACATCCAGAGAACAGTGGGACTCCATTAGTCATTGATACTAAAAGTGGCAAAAAGGATGTTAGGTTATTTGTGTACATTTACAACGATCATGTTGATGTAGTTAAGCAGTACAAGAAGAAATTAGTTTCTTATAGCCTGCTTTCCGATAGCCTTCAAGAACATTCCATGCCATTAATAAGAAATTTAGTATAAAAACATTAAAGAAGACGGTCCTTAAAATGAGCGTTCAGACTGTAGATATACTCGATGAAAATCGAGTTTGTCTACAGTTTTTTTGAGGGTATGTAAAAATTAGATTACCACTCCAGGCACTCGCTTTCCGCCCCCCTTGCTCCTTTACGCCTGAGGGGTCTCCCTTGGACGCGCTTTTCCCGCAGGAGTTCTCGCACAACCGTTCCAACCAACTTTGTTTTAACCGTTAGATAGGATTCCTTTTGTCTACAAACTTGACGGTCCTTAAAAAGACCGTCTTTTTTATAAGTCTTTATTGTGTAATTCTAAATTACTGGTTATTCAGATTGAAGGAAAAAACAATTGCTTTTAAGTGGGAGGGAATATCTGTAAAGGGGATCTTTATAGTGCATGTGAAAAGTGATTTTAGAAATTAGATCAAAAAGGTAATAAAAAAGCAGGTATCTATTACGATGCCTGCTTTTTTATGCTTTCCATTGTTTTTCTACTTGATGAAGGGCTAGTTGTAAAATTTCTTCTTGATTAGTACCCGGTTTAGTAAGGACGTTAGTTTGATAAGATTTTCCTTGGAAATCAACTGTTACTGTAACTTTTACCATTTTGCATCTTTCCTTTCTTAATTAAATGAGATGGTTGTACCTACTTCTTTTATACCCGTGGCAGAGAATTTTTCAAACATTTCAAAAGCAGCAAAATTGGAAGAATTAATATTCAAAATTATCTGTTATTTAAAAGGATGTGTCAACACTTTTTTTGAACCAATCCTATTTCCCGGCTAAATAAAAAAACGACCTGGCTTGTGTGCACATGACAGCCAGGTTGTTTTTGTAAATGAACTATATTCATATTTTAGTTAAGATAATGCCGATTAATGCTGCAAATACTCCGGCAATTTGATAGGTTTTTAGTTTTTCCTTGAATAAATAACATCCAGCGAATACGACAACTAAACAGTTCAGGCTGACGACAGGGAAAATGATGCTTGCGATCCCGGTGTTCAATGCAAAGAAATAACATCCATAGCCTATCATGCTTAAAAAGCCTACTAAGGAACCGATTTTGACTTCCTTTAGCTTGATTTTTTCATTTTTAAAGGCTAGAGCCGAAAGAAGATAAAGCATTCCGCCTCCATACATTGATACAAGGATATCAAGGGAGTTTAAATGAAGACGTGTTGATGTCGTCATAAGAATGCCGAGTACACCAAAAGATAAGATGGAGAATAATGTGTGCATAATCCAAGGGACATATTGATGGTTACCTTTAGCATTAGGTGTATACTGAATGACTAAGGTAGCGAGAAACATGCAGACGATTCCACTCCACTGCAGGGTAGAAATATGTTCGTGAAAAATTAAAGCTGCACAGAGAATGGGGAATATGGCATTCGCTGCGATTAATGGTGATGTCAAGCTTGCCGGCCCTTTTTCAAAGGCGCTTGCCATCTGGATGTTACCATTAGCGTTCAGTATACCAATAGCTGCACCAAGCAAGATAGATAGCCAATCCAGCTTCAAACCATCCATAAATACTCCATAAAAAATGGACAAAATAAAAGCTGAAAAATAAAAGAAAAATTGGATATGTATCTTGGAATAGCCTTTTCCGCTGCTCCATTTGAAAATGCTATTATTGATACCGAAACATAAACTGGTGATGAGTGCTGCAAAAATCCACATTTGTATGATCTCTTCCTTCTTATAGGGTGAACTGCTTGTTTCATTTTAAACTGAATATATAAAGGAATCAAACCCAATTTAAGAGAGTTGCATTGACAGATTGTCTTTTTTTTTTTATATTTACTATGACAATTTAAAATATTTCCCGATAACGGGAGAGGTTCATAGCATCACCCTCTTAAAAAAACTATGGCTTTGATATTTTTCGCGAATCAACCATATCTTTGAGGAGATATGGTTTTTGTTATATAGAGGCCCATTTTATGAATCTCCCCTGACAAACGTGGAAGAGGAGGACTTTTTTATGTCTGGAAGAAAAGAAGAAGAATTAAATGATATTACATTGCTTGGGAATCAAGGGACAAAATATACATTCGACTATGCACCTGAAATTCTGGAGTCGTTTGATAACAAGCACCCTAACCGTGATTACTTCGTCAAATTCAATTGCCCGGAGTTTACTAGCTTATGCCCGATAACGGGGCAGCCAGACTTTGCAACCATTTACATCAGCTATATTCCAAGTGTGAAGATGGTGGAAAGCAAGTCTTTGAAGCTTTATTTATTCAGCTTCCGGAACCATGGTGATTTCCATGAAGATTGCATGAACATCATCATGAACGATTTAATCGAATTGATGGATCCGAAGTATATTGAAGTTTGGGGTAAATTCACTCCTAGGGGCGGAATTTCCATCGATCCATACACCAATTATGGGAAACTAGGTACGAAGTATGAGGAAATGGCGGATTACCGCTTGATGAATCATGACTTATACCCGGAAACTGTGGATAATCGTTAAAGAATAGGAGAGACAATGGGCATATGCCTGTTGTCTTTTTTTTGTTTTAGCCATTCTCGATTAGCGGTCCTGTTTCTTTGTCCTTTTTAAAAATACAAATGTCCTCCTATAATGGAATTTCCACTTGATTGTTTCGCTAAAAAGCGTAATAATAGGGAGAGTTGATTTTGACAGAATATTTACGAAAATAGGGGATGTCGAGATGAAAGTTGCAAAGTTTGGAGGAAGTTCACTTGCATCAGGTGAACAGTTGAGGAAGGTATTCGAAATTGTTGTTTCAGATCCAGAGAGGAAGATCGTGGTCGTTTCGGCTCCAGGGAAACGCAATTCCGATGATATAAAGGTGACGGATCTATTGATTGAGGCTGCAGAACAGCAGCTGCGCGGGAATAACGGTGAGCCTTTAATTGAGGACGTGGTCTCCCGCTATGCGAGCATTGCTGAAGAGCTGGATATATCCGAGCGTGTCATCACTGGGATTCATGAAAATTTAATGGCACTGTTGCATGCAGACCAAACTAACCCGAAGCGCTATTTGGATGCCTTGAAGGCCAGCGGTGAGGATAATAATGCGAAGCTGGTCGCAGGTTATTTCCAAAGCCGCGGGATAGAGGCACAGTATATAAATCCAAAGAAGGCTGGCTTGATCGTAACGGATGAAGGTGGATTTACCAAGGTGCTGCCAGAGTCCTATGATCGATTATATGCTCTTCGTGATGAACCTGGAATCGTAGTATTCCCAGGATTCTTCGGGTATACGTTAGATGGTGATGTTTTAACCTTCTCTAGGAGCGGTTCCGATATTACGGGTTCGATACTTGCGAATGGCGTCAAAGCTGATTTGTATGAGAACTTTACGGACGTAGATGCCGTTTATGCGGTGAATCCGAATGTGGTTTCCAATCCGAAAGGGATCCGGGAATTAACTTATCGCGAAATGCGGGAGCTTTCTTATGCCGGTTTCTCGGTATTCCACGATGAGGCGCTAATACCTGCATTCCGTGCGGGAATACCTGTCCATATCCAAAATACGAACAACCCGATGGCACAAGGGACCCGCATTGTGAGCACACGGGATAATACGAATGGTCCGGTTATCGGGATTGCAAGTGATAAGGGATTTTGCAGTATTTACATTAGCAAATATTTGATGAACCGTGAAGTTGGTTTTGGCCGGAAACTGCTGCATATCCTTGAAGATTACGGTGTTTCATATGAGCATATTCCGTCAGGCATTGATGATGTGACACTAATATTAAGGCAGGACCAGATGAAGGGTGATGCCGAGAAGAAAATTATTTCACGCATCAAGCAAGAACTGCATGCTGATGAAGTGATGGTGGAGCATGATCTTGCCTTAATCATGATTGTAGGTGAAGGAATGCGCCATAATGTTGGTACAACGGCAAGAGCCTCAAAAGCGCTGGCCGATGCAAAGGTCAATATTGAGATGATCAACCAAGGATCTTCAGAGGTAAGCATGATGTTCGGCGTGAAAGGATTCAATGAAGAGACGGCAATTCAGGCATTATATCACGAGTTCTTTTGAGAATAATAGATCAGTGACCTCCTTTTAGAAGGAGGTTTTTTTGTGATCAATCTTTTAGTCACTATACGTACGGCTGGACTTTTTATCTGGTTCTTTATGATGAGCGTAAGGTGCGAGACTCCTGCAGGGAAATCGCGTCAAGGGGAGACACGGCAGGCGTAAGCCCAGGAGGCTCCAGGACCGCCCGCGAAAGCGAGTTCCCTACGTTAAAACAACGTTCAAATTGTAAAAGCCATAAAAAAACACCCCGTAAATGTTAGTTTGGTGTCTAACATTTACGGGGCAGTTCAACTCGATTTTCATCGAAGTTTGTCTACAGTCTGAACCTCCAATTAAAGATTGGAGACTTTCCTTTTATATTAGTCCATAATGGTCAGTATTTGATCGATCGCTTTCCTTGGACGTGGGGTGGGGATCATATCAGGGTAGCCAACGTGAAGACTACCGACGATTTTCTCGCCAGGCTTCACGCCTAGAGCATTACGAAACTCCATACTGTGTATCATGCCGTATGTTTCCCATATCATCCCGATTCCTTGTTCCCAGGCAAGCAGGCTGAAATTTTGGATCAGAGCACTTGTAGCTGCATAATCCTCTTCTCGTATCATTGGATTTGGATTCTCTTCCATGATTACTGCGATAAACATCGGGACACCAATAAGTTTGTTATATCCACGCTGTCCTGCTTCCTTTTTCTTTTCCGGATCCTTCTCTTTGCCTGCCATGAAGGCACGGGTTGCTTCTGCCAGTTTTATGCGGCTGTCACCTTGAACCACGACGAAGCGCCATGGCTGGGTCATTTTATGGTTTGGTGCCCACGTCGACGTTTCCAATAAAGTTTGGATGGTATCAAGAGGAACAGGAATGTCCTTAAATCGCTTGATGCTGCGCCGTTCTTTAATGATATCTTCAAGTTTCATGATCATCCTGCTCCTTTAATCTTATATGTAAGTTTATTAGTTTTTTAAAAAATAACCCCGGCTGCCTAATATGCTTCCAACGTGAATAAAATGACTTGAATAAAGAGGGGGCAATATTCCAGTGACATGCATTCGCTAACGAGCATATAAGTTTTACTACTAGGCACAGAGAAGCCGGGGCGACATTGTAACTATGTACAATATCAAAAGGGTACGATAAGAGATTATCGCAATTGCTTATCAAATTTCAGAGATCGATAATGAAATTGAAAATCATTATCAATTAGAATTTTCGCTTATTTCCTGTTATTTGTCAAGAGCATTTATGAAAAAAAAAACAAGTTATTTGCCTAACCTTTAAATCAGCTTAAATCTTTTAAAAAATCTGTATAAAAATGTATAATGAGAAGATGAAAGATGCTATCTACATATGAAGAATCGAAGGGTGTCATAGATGATAAAACTGTCCTCATTTCTTAAACCGTACTGGCTCTTGATCATTCTTGCTTTATTATTAATGGTCGTCGAGCTCGGTGTTGAACTGTTACAACCTCTATTTATAGCAAAAATAATTGATGATGGCATTTTACAAAAAGATTTATCGGTGGTGATTAAATGGGGAAGTATCATGGTTGGACTTTCCATTTTTTCATTTCTTGGAGGAATCGTTAATTCCTTTACAGCATCACATGTAAGTCAAAGTTTTGGGCATGAGGTCAGGAAAAGCCTTTTTGGTAAAATACAGGCGTTTTCTTTTGCGAATTTGAATAACATCCCGACTTCCTCGTTGATTACAAGGATGACGAATGATGTGACCCAACTTCAAAATACGGTTTTTATGGGCCTGCGTATCATGGCGAGAGCACCATTAATCGTAATCGGCGGGGCAATCATGGCTATTGCGGTCAATTTGAAACTATCTCTTGTGTTGGTCATTTCGATTCCTGTTCTTGTTTTCTTCCTGGGGTGGGTAATGAAACGAGCGGCCAAGTTATTTAAGCTAGTCCAGAAAAAGCTCGATAACGTCAATAGCGTCATGCGGGAAAACCTGATAGGCATGCGCCTGATCAAAGCTTTTCTTCGTAAGGACCATGAGATCGGACGGTTTGACGACGCGAATGACGAGTTGAAAAGAAAGACTGTCACTTCCCTCCGTTTAATTGAAACGACCATGCCCATGCTGATGCTGGTCATGAATGTCGCGATCCTTATCATCCTTTGGCTGGGAAGCGAGTTTATTACAACGGGAGATATACAGGTTGGGGAAGTTGTGGCAATTGTAAATTATGCAACAAGGATTGTGGCGTCACTTTCCGTTTTTTCATGGCTGATCACGGTCATTTCCCGTGCAAAGGCTTCGGCGGAACGAGTGACGGAAATATTTGAAACTCCGATAGATAACGATGAAGGTAAGATGGAAAGCAAGAGTGAGGCCGTCAAGGGGGGAGGAATCAAGTTTCTTGATGTATCTTTCCGCTATCCTGGAACAGATACACCAGTATTGAAAAACTTGAACTTCTCTATCGATCCGGGGCAATCACTTGCCATCATGGGAGCAACAGGGTCCGGAAAAACATCCCTGTTTCAGCTGATTCCAAGATTATACGAAGTTGAAAGCGGCTCCATTCGTATAGATGATCAGGATGTGAAAGATATTCCCCTGGATTCGCTTCGGAAAGCGATCGGCTATGTACCACAAGAGGCCCTGCTTTTTTCTGGAACGATAAAAAATAATATTGCTTGGGGGAAAGAAGGGGCCGCGATTGAGGAAATAATGGAAGCAGCCATGAATGCTCAGGTCCATGAAACCGTGATGAAACTCCCGAAGCAATATGAAACGCAGTTAGGGCAAAAAGGAGTGAACCTGTCAGGAGGGCAAAAGCAGCGGTTATCGATTGCGAGAGCATTGGTGCGCAGACCGAAGATTCTCCTTCTGGATGATAGTACAAGTGCGTTGGATTTGAAAACGGAAAGTAAATTGCTCACCGCTTTAAAGGCCTATACGTGCACGACAATCATCATTACACAAAAAATAAGTACAGCCATGGAGGCGGACAAAATCTTGTTGCTGGAAAATGGTGAAGTGCTCGCCGAAGGGAAACATGAAGATTTGATTCAAACAAGTGATCTTTATAGGAAGATCGTTCACTCACAGTTTGGGGAGGAGGGGATTTCTCTTGAGTCGAAAAATATCTCCCGATAAGGCAAAGTCAAAACCGGTCAACTCATGGAATACGATAAAAAGGATCATCCCCTACTTGGCGACGAAAAAAAGCCTGCTATTTTGTGTCCTTTTCATGGTATTGATTAGCTCGGTTTTGGGTTTGCTTGGCCCGTTTCTTGTTGGCAGGGCCATTGATGATTATATTGTCACAAAGGATAGCGGTGGGTTGATTAGCCTTCTTATCGGGCTTCTTTGCGTCTATATATTCTATTCCCTATCCATGTGGCTTCAGAATTATTGGATGATCGGCATTGCGCAGGATACGGTTTATGCGATGCGCAATCAATTGTTCAAAAAGCTTCACCAATTGTCCATTCCCTTTTTTGACCGACGTCAGCATGGGGAATTGATGAGCCGGGTCACGAATGATATAGAAAATGTCAGTTCCACTTTGAACAGTTCCGTGATCCAGATTTTTTCAAGTGTGCTGACACTGATCGGAACCATCGGGGTAATGCTGTATTTGAGCCCGTTATTGACGGTTTTAACCTTATTCATCGTTCCTCTTATGTTCTTCGGATTGAGATGGATAACGAACCGGACGGGAAAGCTTTTTAAAGAACAGCAGAAGAACCTTGGAGAACTGAATGGATTTATTGAAGAAACGATTTCTGGACAGAGGATCGTAAAGGCCTTTTCACAGGAAGATAAAGTGATTCGTGATTTTATCACCCGGAGTGAAAACTTAAAGAAAGCCGGATTTTTATCACAATCTTATTCTGGGCTGATTCCCAAGCTGATGAATTTACTGAACAACTTGAGTTTTACGGTAATAGCAGCAGTCGGCGGGTTTTTGGCGCTGAACGGAGTAGGAACGGTCTCCATCGGTGTCATCGTCATTTTCACGGAATATTCAAGGCAATTCACCCGACCGCTAAATGATCTGGCTAACCAATTTAATACACTCCTCTCAGCTGTTGCTGGTGCGGAGCGGGTTTTCTCCATTCTTGATGAAAAAGAGGAAGAAATGGATGAGAAGCAGGCCTGCGAACTTCGGGATGTTTGTGGTGAGGTGGACTTTGAAGGTGTTTCCTTTTCCTATAATGAAGAGGACCAAACGATATATGATGTTAGTTTTCATGCGGGAAAAGGTGATACCATCGCGCTAGTGGGGCCGACTGGGGCCGGTAAGACTACGATCATCAATCTTCTTGCCCGATTTTACGAGCCGAACAGCGGGCGGATATTGATCGATGGCCAGAATATCCAGCAGGTAACGAGAGCAAGTCTCCGCAAGCATATGGGCTTTGTTTTACAGGATTCCTTTTTGTTTCAAGGTACGATTCGGGAAAATATTCGCTACGGTCGATTGGATGCGAATGATGAAGAAGTGGTGGATGCAGCCAAGCTTGCCAATGCCCATTCCTTTATCATGAAACTGCCTGATCGATATGATACCATTTTGAATCAAGATGGCAGCGGAATCAGTCAGGGACAGCGCCAGCTTTTATCGATTGCAAGGGCTATATTAGCCGATCCCGTTCTATTGATCTTGGATGAAGCGACAAGTAGTATAGATACGATTACCGAGCTTAAAATTCAGGAAGCATTACACCGCTTGATGGAGGGAAGGACAAGTTTTGTCATTGCCCATCGATTGAATACGATTCAGCAAAGTGATCAAATCCTCGTACTTGATGAAGGCAGGATCATCGAAATGGGACCCCATGATGAATTGTTGCGGAAAAGGGGTTTTTATTACGAACTATATCGCAGCTCATTAAAGGAAAATCAGACCGGATGATGAAAAA
The DNA here is from genome assembly GCF_918698115.1 of Peribacillus sp. Bi96. GTDB lineage: Bacteria > Bacillota > Bacilli > Bacillales > DSM-1321 > Peribacillus. The sequence continues at coordinate 93,990 of NZ_CAKKLV010000018.1, read as the reverse complement.
AATGTGTGCCGTTAGGCGCACATTTTTTATGTTGATCACAAAACCTTATACTTTGGACTTGCAATCCGTTTCGTTTAACGAGGCAATTGCCTCTTCTAAAAATATGAGGATTTCTTCCTTTACCGGATATAAACCTGCCGAGGAAGAGTCAGCTGCGGATTTACGGACTTCCCAGAATTTCTCCTCTAGATCTTTGTTTCCTTCGAAAATCAATTCGGATAAAAGCAGGCAATCTTCAGCGAGCAGCCTTCCTTCCTCGGATTCGGCAGGAAATCCTTTTTTGATGGTTAATTCTATACGTTTTATTAGGTTGATCCATTGTTTCGTTTGGATATTATCTTTTTCCATCTTAGGTAGTTTGTCCAAGGATTGCCGTTCTTCCTTGCTGAAGAATTGATCACGATTATGTTCTTTTCTTTTGATTAGCGGCAGCAGCAGCTCCCAATCGAGATCTCCTTCGACTTCTATGCTATTTAACAAGGTTTGGATGTTCTTAAGAGTGTTTTCCGCTTCTCCTATGCTTGATAGTGTCTGTTGTTGTTGATGAAGGAGCAATTCTTTGAAGGCCTTTTTATCCAACACGGTCTTTATATCATCTAAAGAGACCGAAAGGCTTTTAAGTAAGCAAATTTTTTCAAGCCTTTTGAGGTCTTTTTCCGTATAATACCGGCGGCCATTTGCGTGTCGGAACTCAGGTGTCAGTAATTGGATTTGGTCGTAATACCGAATCGTTCTAATCGTAACGTTCGCCAGTTTGGACAATTGCCCCACGGTCCAAAATTCCATTGTCTTACCTCCAAATTAATATTGAAGATGACGTTGCGTCATCATCTACACTTACATTATAGCTTAACTGAACAGGAGGGATAAAATGGATTTTGACAAAGATGAGTATTTTAAAGATGATCCTTGGGGAATTAAGGAAGGAGTATGGATGTTGGGGTTATCATGTTTCATTGTGCCTGTTTTCATTGAAAACTTGCTGAGAGAGCAGTTCGATTCATTTTTTCGGAATAGTTTATATGCAGGAACGACCATGGGCTTCATTATGGCCATCGTTTTTATGTTGGGGGTTTATTTCGTATGCTTAAAGCCTTGCAGCTTATCTTGGAAGGAAGTGGGGGTTCGCCGATTTGCGGCGTCTTACTGGGGGCCGATAGCAGGTTGGACCATTGTATTGATAATTAGCAGTATTATGGTGCTTGCCCTGATGATGTCCGCAGGGGGAACGTATGAAAATGAAAAAACGGAAAGTGTAAAACAGAATGTCACAATCTTTAATTTCTTCATAGGCTTCATTTCTGCCGCCATCATTTCTCCCGTTTATGAGGAGATCTTTTATCGGGGTTTCATATACCGTTGGGTCAGAGTCCGAACGGGAAAGTGCAGGGGAATGTTCATAAGCTCCTTCCTTTTCATGATCGTTCATATCCCTACTTATAATACATTAATGATCAATTTTATAAGCGGGTTGGTAATTGCTTGGGCATACGAAAAGACAGGGTCCATCTGGCCATCTGTTTTGATTCATGGAATATTTAACGGACTGGCTGTGATATTGACGTTCATATCCTGAAGTGACCAAAAGATAAAGTGGAACAAGAGGGATAAATCGACAAGATATTTGTAAATACATGACAAATTGACTTAATTCCTATTGCTAAAAAACCTTATAATAACATATAATTCTGAATATACGTAAAATTCTTTAAATTAAATGGATCATAGTCTAACTCCATATGATATGAAGATTTTTTATAGTAAACCGAATGAGAGGAGATGGTGAAAAATGAAAGCGCTTAAGTCGGTCATTCTTTGGGGAATTATATCTGCTGTGGGTGCGGTAAGTTTTGGCTTCGTCGCGTTAAACCGTGGGGAAAGTATTAATGCCATGTGGATTGTCACTGCAGCACTCTGTGTTTATTCAATTGCGTATCGCTTTTATAGTAAATTCATTGCACAGAAAGTGTTTGAGCTAGATGATGATCGCCAGACCCCATCGGAAGCGAATAATGATGGGAAGGACTACGTTCCTACGAATAAGTGGGTGTTGTTTGGTCACCATTTTGCGGCAATTGCCGGAGCCGGTCCCCTCGTAGGTCCAATCCTTGCGGCGCAAATGGGATATTTGCCAGGAACACTATGGCTTGTAGTCGGAGTTGTTTTAGCTGGTGCCGTTCAGGATTTCGTTATTCTCTTCGGTTCGATGCGCCGTAACGGTAAATCTTTGGGGGAGATGATCAAAGAGGAAATTGGACCGATTACAGGTTTGATTGCGATGATCGGAATCCTCGGCATCATGGTTATCTTATTAGCGGTACTTGCCCTTGTTGTTGTAAAAGCGCTGGTAGGCAGTCCTTGGGGGATGTTCACGATTGCCTCGACGATACCGATTGCAGTCCTCATGGGCATCTACATGCGATATATAAGGCCCGGTCGTGTTGGAGAAGGTTCCATTATTGGCATCGTTCTATTGATGCTTGCGTTATTTTTCGGCCGCTTTGTATCCGAAAGTGCTACATTGGCGCCAATGTTCACATTCAATGGGGAAACGATCGCCATCATGTTGATTGTATATGGCTTCGTTGCTTCTGTTTTGCCGGTATGGATGCTATTGGCACCGCGTGATTATTTAAGTACATTCTTGAAAATCGGAACGATCATCGGACTTGCACTTGGTATTTTTATCGTCATGCCGAGCCTGGAAATGCCTGCTGTCACTCAATTCATTGATGGAACAGGACCCGTTTTCTCCGGGAATTTGTTCCCATTCTTATTCATTACGATCGCTTGTGGAGCGGTATCGGGATTCCATGCACTCGTTTCATCGGGGACAACTCCTAAAATGATTGAACGTGAATCCCATTCGCGTCCTATCGGATACGGGGCTATGTTGACTGAATCCTTTGTAGCCATCATGGCGATGATAGCAGCCTGTGTACTGACTCCGGGAATTTATTTCGCTATTAACAGCCCAGGTGCCGTCGTGGGAACGAATCCGGCTCAAGTGGCGGCTACGATATCCGATTGGGGTTTCATTTTGACACCTGAAATGATTACCGGTTTAGCAGATGATGTTGGGGAAGAGACCATTTTATCACGTACTGGAGGAGCGCCAACCTTTGCAATCGGTATGGCCCATATCTTTTCGAAAGTGGTTGGTGGAGCATCCCTGATGGCGTTCTGGTATCATTTTGCGATTCTGTTCGAGGCCTTGTTCATATTGACGACCATTGATGCAGGAACCAGGGTAGGGCGTTTTATGATACAGGATATTATCGGAACTTTTTACAAGCCGTTTGCCGCAACGGAAAAATGGCTGCCTAATATTATTGCGACAGCCATTTGTGTAATTGGCTGGGGATACTTCCTTTATCAAGGGGTCATCGATCCTCTTGGTGGGATCAATACCCTCTGGCCGTTGTTTGGAATTGCGAATCAGATGCTTTCAGCCATTGCATTGCTGCTTGGGACGACAGTCCTTTTCAAAATGGGCAAAAAAGCGTATACATGGGTCACTCTCGTGCCTACTACATTCTTATTGATAGTGACCATGACGGCGGGATGGCAAAAGCTGTTCCATGAAAACCCTGCCATTGGCTTTTTAGCTCATAAGGATAAATTTAGTGCAGCCTATGATAATGGGGACATTCTTGCTCCGGCAGCCACTCTAGCCGAGATGAAACGGGTTATCGTCAATGATTATGTGGATGCAGCCCTTTGTGCCATCTTCATGATCGTTGTAATCACTGTCCTGATTTCTGCCATAAGGTTGTGGATAAAGGTCTTGAAGAATCAAAATACAGATTTACATGAATCACCTTATGTATCTAGAAGGACATCATAAGGGAGGGGTGGCAGTGTTGAAAAGATTGATTAAGATTCTCAGCTACAGAAAACAGTTTGTCAGTTTGCTTGTCGGCGTGCCTAGTTATGATACCTATGTGGCGCATATGAGAGTTCACCATCCGAAAGATCCTGTAAAGACGAGGAAAGAATTTTTCTGTGAAGCACAGGATGAACGATATAACGCAAAAGGCGGGAAAGTGTCTCGTTGCTGTTAACTGAATATCCGTTGAAGGGTCCTCATTTGAGGGCCCTTTTTTAGTTATAAAAGGGAGGAAGGGAAAATAGGCAAATGGCCCGTTAATGGCCTTAAACTGGCGAGAAAAATCGTATCGTTTTGAGGGCAGCTTCCCCTTATATATGTGGTTTATAGATAATGGATACGGAACTATTTTAGAGTAGTTTGTTAGTAAGTCCCTGTAAGGTAGATTTATTTATAATCGCCCGGTTAGTCAGAATAAACCACATGCATATTGCTTGTGGGTGCAAGAGATGAAAAATGCAAATATTTCTGTGAAGTAGACAGTTGAAAAAAGAGTGTAGTAAAAACCAGCCCTTTCTCGATATTAAATCGGAGAAGGGCTGTTGCATTTGCGAAAGATTAAGGTTGCCCATTCCTTTGATCATCCCCATTCATAAAAAAATTTGCTCTAACTTTAACTTAACCTTTACCATTTATCCCTCCAAATTTTTCTTTATCTTCGGATTTCCTCTTAACTAATTATAAGAAACGTATTCCATTAAGTGGGTATCGAGACTGGATCATTATTTTGTGTTTCTTTACTTAAAACGATGTTATTAAACCTAACGTTATTTTTGTTAAATCAAAAAAAATAGTTGAATTATTAGAAAATTAAGTTTATGATAAAAAATATAACATCAACGTGTTAATAAACATAACATAAATATAAAAGGGGGAAAAAAACAAAATGCAAAATGCAGATTCGGTATTTATGTTTTTGGCGACAATGATGGTTTGGCTCATGACACCAGGGATTGCCTTATTTTATGGAGGGATGGTAAAAAGTAAAAATGTCCTGAATACCGCTATGCATAGTTACATGCCACTGGCAGTCATTTCGATTCTTTGGGTGCTGATCGGATATTCACTATCATTTGCACCAGGAAATACACTCCTAGGCGGTCTGGATTGGGTTGGTTTAAAAGATGTTGGCTTCGAACCTGGTCCATACAGCGAAACAATTCCTCATAGCTTATTCATGTTATTCCAAATGACCTTTGCCGTTTTAACCGTCTCGATCATTGCAGGTGGCATAGCCGAGCGGATGAAGTTTTCAGCATTTTTGATTTTTACAATCCTTTGGTCTTTATTCGTATACGCCCCTGTTGCTCACTGGGTATGGGGAGGAGGCTGGTTAGCAGAACTGGGTGCACTGGATTTTGCAGGGGGCAACGTTGTTCATATTTCTTCTGGGGTTGCCGGACTGGTATTAGCGATCCTGTTAGGCAAAAGGAAAGAATCGGGGGACAGCGCGCCACATAACCTTCCTTTAACATTTCTTGGCGGAACATTAATCTGGTTCGGTTGGTACGGCTTCAACGTAGGAAGTGCATTGACAATCAATGAAGTGGCGATGAATGTATTCGTTAATACAGCAGTTGCAGCAGCTGCAGGCATCATTGGCTGGTTGATCGTTGAGTATATGGCTAATAAAAAGGCGACATTGCTGGGGGCCGTATCCGGAGCGATTTCTGGGTTGGTTGCCATTACACCAGCTTGCGGATTCGTAACGCCTGCATCATCCATCATCATCGGAGTCGTTGGCGGGGCCGTATGTTTTTGGGGAGTATTCTTCTTGAAGAATAAACTGGGATACGACGACGCCCTCGATGCATTCGGGCTACACGGTATCGGTGGAACATGGGGTGGCGTCGCTACAGGTTTATTCGCAACCACTTCCGTCAATGAAGCTGGAGCTAATGGTGTATTCTATGGTGACTTCAATTTACTGTGGAAGCAGCTTGTAGCGATCGTGGCGACTTATATTTTCGTTGCAGTGGTGACTTATATCATAGCTAAAGTCATTAACGTTTTCGTTCCGTTACGTGTCAGTGAAGAAGATGAATCCATGGGGCTAGACATAACGCTTCATGGTGAAAAAGCCTATCACGAATCAATTTAAGGGGGGATCATATGTCCGAGGTTTTAACGAAAATAGAGATCATAACACGTCCTATAAAGTTCGAACAATTCAAAGCGGAATTGGCAAAAATAGGAGTGAGCGGAATGACTGTATCGGAAGTAAAAGGAACGGGTCTTCAGAAAAGTTATGTGGAAACATATAGAGGTAGAAATAGGGAAATGTCATTACATGACCGGATGAAAATCGAAATCGTCGTTTGCGAAGTACCAGTTCAGGATGTTGTGGATGTAGCAAGAAAATTCTTAAGCACCGGTAAACCTGGCGACGGTAAAATCTTCATTTATGAATTGGCGAATGTTGTTAATATCCGTACAGGAAAAGAGGGGCATGATGCGTTAAAGAATGATCTCTAATTTTGTGATGATCATTCCGAGCGAATATGCCGGAACCATAGGTCAAAGAAAGGGAGTTGAAAATGGGGAGACTGGTCCGAATTGTTAATGCAAAAAAACAGAAGATCATTAATACACTCATTTCAGAGGGGGTATATCAACCCGATGACCGACTCTTTTTATTCGATTTACCATTAAAAAAGTTAGAGGAAATTTTATCCCTTCGTATAAAGTCCTCGATTCAAAATCCCCGTTTAAAAAAATAGCCACTTAGCCGTAATCCTTTGTAAGGAGAACGGCTTTTTTCCTGTTAATCCCAAAATTAGAAGTAGTATTTTAATCGTATATAGCGTTGCGCTAAATTATATATATAACGAAACTTTTTTCTTGAATCCCCCATGGAAATCGGGGAGCTTTCCAACTATAATGAATAAGGACATAAATTTAAATCCAATTTTATTGCTTTTTTTGACACTTTTCGCTTAGTTAACTCGTTTTTTCTTTATTTTGCGAAAAAGTTAATACAAAAAATGTAAGTCTTCGTATAATCCATGAATTATGTCGCGAATGCCCTGTTTAATAATGGGCAAATTAATTAATATGTTCTTTTAAGAGGTGAAGGGAAATGGATCAATTTACGGTCGAATCCGTTTTAAATATCATAAGGGAATTTGTACCGAAGGATGCTTCAATTTCTGTGGCTGATTCTGAAAAATACATTTATTACCAACCTAGTAAGCAGGTTGACTTAAGAATAAAACCGGGTGATTTAATAAGTAAAAACACAGCGACGTACAAAGCGTTGAGTGTTCGTAAAAAAATTGGGGTACAAGTTGAAAGTAATGTATTTGGCGTACCTTACTATGGGTTAAGTGTACCAATTATGGACGAGGGCAATCCTTTGGGGGCGGTAACGGCCATTTTACCGTCAAAGCCATTAATCTTACCGACATCATTTTTGACCATTAAAATAGATGACCGCTGGATTCCGCTTCCATATGACGAAATTATGTATTTAGAAGCTCAAAATAGGAAAACTAGAATTCAGTCCGAAGATGTGAGTGGATTTCATAAAATGAACTTAAGTGAATTAGAATTCATTTTACCGAGTGATTTATTCATTCGGGTGCATCGTTCGTACATCGTCAATATCAACTATATACATGAGATTCTTCCTGATTTTCATTCTACATTTTTACTTATAATGAAGGACAATTCAAAAATCCAAGTCAGTCAAACTTATGCAAGTCAATTCAGAAGAGCGCTGGGATTTTAGGGTTTCTCCTTTATGTGATAAAAATGCTGGTTTGTGCTCTATTTAAGGCTTTTCATTCGAAAATGAATGTGACAATTACACGGGCTTGATAAAATTAAGTGTAAGAAAAGCGAAAATGGGGGTCTTTTGTATGAACGAAAGCGTTTTCAAAAAAATTCGCAATGAACAATTCAAGGGGAAAGTTGTAACAGCGGAAGAAGCAGCTTCATGGATCAAAGATGGGATGAAACTTGGTATGAGTGGATTCACTCGTGCTGGTGATGCTAAAGTTATCCCGATGGCTCTAGTCGAAAGGGCTAAAACAGAAAAATTTAAAGTTGACGTTTTTACTGGTGCTTCATTAGGACCGGAAGTCGACCAACATATGGCGGAAGTGGGTATCATTAACAAACGCTTACCGTTCCAAGCGGATAAAGGTATTCGTAATAAAATAAACGCTGATGAAGTCACTTATGTGGATCAGCATTTATCTCATACAGCTGAACAAGTTCGTCAAGGCATTGTCGGACCAATCGATTTTGCGATCATCGAAGCATTGGCGATTACAGAAGAAGGATTAATCATCCCGACCACTTCTGTTGGGAACTCAGCCATCTTCGTTCAAGAAGCGAAACATGTAATCATTGAATTGAATGTTTCTCATCCAGAAGGATTGGAAGGCATGCATGATATATATACACCAGCAAAGCAAGGGGAGCGTGAGCCGATTCCTATGACTAGCGTAAGCGATCGTCTAGGATCAATCGGTATCCAAGTTGACCCTGAAAAGGTAATGGGTATCGTCGTTTCAACAGATCTTGATGCACCTTCTACAATCGTGCCGCCGGATGAAGAAACAGCAACCATTGCCAACCACCTTATTGACTTCCTTCGTGAAGAAATCAAGGCTGGCCGTTTAACTGAAAGTCTTGCTCCGCTTCAATCAGGAGTAGGGTCAGTGGCTAATGCCGTATTCGCTGGCTTCCTTGATTCTGAATTTAAAGATTTGGAAGTGTATTCAGAGGTACTTCAAGATGCGGTATTCGATTTAATCGATGCTGGAAAAGTTAAATTCGCTTCAGGTTGTTCAATTACATTAGCTGAAGAAAAAGGAAAGCAAGTTTACGGTGAGCTTGATAAATACCGCGATAAACTAGTTCTCCGTCCGCAAGAAATATCTAACCATCCTGAAATCATCCGTCGTCTTGGATTGATTTCAATCAATACGGCGTTAGAGTGTGATATTTATGGTAACGTAAACTCCACGCATGTTTCTGGGACAAGAATGATGAATGGAATCGGTGGATCGGGAGACTTTGCCCGTAACTCACGCCTAGGTATTTTCGTAACGAAATCATATGCAAAAGGCGGCAATATCTCTAGTATCGTTCCTTTCGTTTCTCATGTGGACCACACTGAGCATGATGTGGATGTATTAGTGACAGAGCAAGGGATCGCTGATTTACGTGGTCTGGCACCAAAAGAGCGCGTGGAGTTAATCATTGAAAACTGTGCACATCCTGATTACCGTCCGCAGCTTCGTGCATACTTCACAGAAGCTGTTGCGCAAACTGGAGGACACCAAACTCCGCATATTCTTGAAAAAGCATTCTCTTGGCATACGAACCTAGCTAAAAACGGTACGATGCTTGAAGCAGCTCTTCAAGATCAAAAATAAGAGTCAAAACCCCGCCAATACGGCGGGGTTTTTTTTATTTGGGTTCAGCTCTTTGCGGTTCAACATTTCTTTTATTTATTTTAGAGGTGTTGGCATCACGTCTTTTGGTATTGGGCAAACATATGATTCGCCGCCTAATCGATTTTGTAGTTCTTGGTTTGCTTGTTTGATTAGTTCTGGATTTTGCATGACTTCAGCTGCTGTGGCTGCCATGACTTTACCGGCATGTAGCATTCCTTTATGAGCAATGGAAGTAGTACCGGTTGCAACAGCTTGCCATGTGTGCAATTGTGTTCCAAGCGCGAGACAAACGGTAGAACATTGAGCTGTCGGTACAATCCAGCTTACGTCACCTACATCTGTGCTTCCTGGCATAATGATTTTTTCCATGTTTTCATTATAAGGCAGCAGAAGATCTGAAAGTGATTTACCTCTTAATTGCATAATCGCTGCTTTCAATTCGCCGTCCACATTATACCCTAGACCAGTACCTTTTTCTTGCTCAGTTAGCGTCCTTTGAATTTCGGCGGCAAATTTCTTCTCTGATTCATCAAAATTAGGAACTCCTAATTCTTTGAAGTTTTTGTACATGACTTTTTCTAATGTGTGGTTTGGAATTATATAGATAGGGAACAGTATCATTAGGCTTTTTTCTTTTACTTTTGCATATAATTATACATTCAAGTTATAGAAGTATGGTAAACTGCTAACAATGAAGGATGATCATACATAGAATTTTTCGTTTCCTTAGAAATAAGGAGTCATATAGAATGCTTATAGTGGAGGAGATTATTTGTTCAAGCAAAAACTGCATTTTTGGACGTTAGAGTTATTACTATTGTCTTTACTTTTTTATGTTGGTACTAAAATTTCTTTTCTTTTTGAACCAATCGTGATTTTTACCTCAACATTGTTCTTTCCCATCTTGATTTCAGGTTTTCTCTACTTTTTGTTCAACCCTACCGTTGATTTCCTTGTTAAAAGGAGAGTGCCAAGGGGATTGGCGATTTTATTGCTTTACGTATTTTTCCTTGGGTTGATTAGTTTACTGGTTGGTCTGGTTGGTCCATCACTTTCTAAACAGGTTACGGACTTAATCAATAACCTTCCGGATTATTTCAATCAAGTAAGGAAGTTCATTGAAGATTCAGCTGAATCAAAATGGTTTTTGTGGACGGTTGAACAAGATTATGTACCTCTGCAAGAAGTAGGGGATTCGCTGCAAAAATATTTGACGAACTTACCTAGTAATATAACAAACAGTTTGTCTTCGGTTTTCAGTGTGGTCACGAATATTACTTTAGTGATCGTAACGGTTCCTTTCATCCTATTTTATATGTTGAAGGATGGAGATAAACTTCCGAGTGCCATCATGAAATTCGTACCGGTTAGCTATAGAAAGCCAGCTTTAACAGTACTTCAGGAAACTGGCGGGACGCTTACTACATACATACAAGGGCAGATGCTTGTTTGTATGTTTGTCGGGATCGGAACGTTCATCGGGTATTTGATCATTGGTTTGCCTTATGCGTTCTTATTCGCGCTGATTGGTGCTGTAACCAATATCATTCCATATGTAGGTCCGTTTATCGGAGCCGCTCCTGCTGTTATTGTGGCGTTGATTCATTCACCGACCGAGGCGTTATTGGTCATTCTGGTTGTAACGGTCATTCAGCAATTGGATGGTAATTTCATTTCACCGTTAGTCATCGGGAAAAAATTGAACACACATCCGCTTACCATCATCATCCTTTTGCTCGTTGCCGGAAACATTGCCGGTATCATCGGCATGATTTTGGCCGTTCCGACTTATTCCGTTGTTAAAACGATTGTATTGAATATCGTTAAGTTCATCAGGATCCGTAAAGAGGAAAAGCTTGAAGAAGACATATTGGAATGAAAAAAGGGGACCGACTCATTTGAGCTGGTCCCTTTTTCTTAGTGTCTGAATACTTTACAAACCTAAAGAAATATATTTTACTTCCAGGAATTCTTCGATGCCTTGGTGTCCGCCTTCACGGCCAAGCCCGCTTTGCTTGAATCCTCCAAAAGGAGCTTGTGGAACGGAAGGAAGTCCATCATTCAAACCTACAATACCAAATTCAAGTGCCTCGGTAAATTTGATGCCTTTGGTGATATTTTCAGTGAAAACGTATGCCGCTAATCCGAAAATGGAGTCATTTGCCCTTTTGATTGCCTCTTCATCAGTCTTGAAGGTGGCAATTGGAGCTAGTGGTCCGAATGTTTCTTCCTTCATGCAGAGCATGCTGTCATCAATGTTTGATAGTACGGTTGGTTCAAGAAAAAGACCCCCGATTGATTTTCCGCCTGCCTCGAGCTTAGCGCCGCTGCTGATCGCTTCATCAATTTGCTTTTGAACCTTGTCCACAGCATTTTGGTCGATAAGCGGACCAATATCGACGCCATCTTCCAATCCGTTGCCTACTTTTAGTTCTTTAACTTTGGCTACAAGCTTTTCGATAAAAGTTTCTTGAATGGCTTCGTGGACATAAATGCGATTTGAACAGACGCATGTTTGTCCAGCATTTCGGAATTTTGAACTGATGATGCCATCGACCGCTTTATTAAGGTCGGCATCTTCAAGAACGATTGCTGGTGCGTGACCTCCGAGTTCAAGCGAGATTTTTTTTACCGTGTCGGCCGATCCTCTCATTAGGGTTTTACCGACTTCTGTAGAACCGGTAAACGTCAATTTACGGACTCTTGTATCTTGAAGCCAGGTTTCACCGATTTCTGATGATTTTCCTGTCACGACATTGATGACTCCTTTTGGAATGCCAGCTTCCTCTGCCAATTCAGCCATTTTTAAAGCGGTAATTGGAGTCAGGTTTGCAGGTTTAATGACGACCGTGCAGCCGACAGCAAGGGCGGGTGCCACTTTTCTTGTAATCATCGCGGCAGGGAAGTTCCATGGCGTAATGACAGCCACAACACCAACTGGCTGTTTGGTCACGAAAAGCCGCTTATTGGAGACGGACGCAGGAATCGTTTCGCCGTACACCCGTTTTCCTTCTTCGGCAAACCAAGATAGAAAGCCATTTGCATAGGTCATTTCACCAAGCGCCTCTTTATATGGTTTACCTTGTTCTTCAGTCATGATTTTAGCTAATTCAGCTTTATTATCATCAATTAATCGATGCCATTTCCAAATTAATTCAGCCCGTTCGTAGACTGAGAGTGCCGCCCAATCGTTAAAGGCCTCATAAGCGGCATCTGCAGCCTTCGCCGCTTCAGTTGCACCGCCTTTAGGGACGGTGGCAACGACTTCATCCGTTGCTGGATTAATGACCTCAATTTTATCCAAACCAAAATCCGACCACTCACCGTTAATAAATAATCCGTAATCCTTCATGATAAAACCTCCCATTTTGGTTAAATCCATCAAACTACTAAAATAACTCTTAACCTTATACTTTTACCTGTTACATAAAAGTATAAACATTTTTTAGTGATTCTGAAATTTTTTTGATTGGCTTTTTTTAGAAACTCGTATATTCATTGAAGGAAGGAGAGAGAAGGCATAAAAAAAGGCGTGCAATGAGCACACCTCTTTTTCATGATTTCATTTATTTTTCAGATGAGACGGCCACTTCACCCATATCACCGGACACGCCTTGATTTGGATTGAATTCACCTTCGGATTTAGAGATGACCACAGTAGCGACACTGTTACCGATTAGGTTAGTGATGGCACGTGCTTCAGACATGAAGCGGTCGACTCCAAGCAGGAGGGCCATTCCTTCAACTGGAATCATAGGGAAAGCAGCTAATGTTGCAGCAAGTGTAATGAATCCAGAACCTGTTACACCAGCAGCTCCTTTGGATGTTAACATCAAGATTCCCAGAAGGGTCAATTCCTGCCAGATGCTTAAATCGACACCATAGGCTTGGGCGATGAAAATCGCTGCCATGGATAAGTAGATGGATGTGCCATCAAGATTGAAAGAATAACCAGTCGGGACAACCAACCCGACCACCGATTTGGAACAGCCGTATTTTTCGAGTTTTTTCATCACGCTTGGCAGAGCCGATTCTGATGATGAAGTACCTAATACTAATAGGATTTCTTCTTTTAAATAGGCTATGAATTTGAAAATATTAAAGCCGTAGATTTTTGCGATCGTGCCAAGGATAAAAATGATGAATAGTGCCATAGTGATATATACGCTACCCATTAATTGTCCTAAAGAGCTTAGAGAACCAAGGCCAAACTTACCGATTGTATAAGCCATTGCTCCAAATGCTGCCAGTGGAGAGACTTTCATGATCATGCCGACGATGCCGAAGAAAATATCGGCAATATGCTGAAAGAAGGAAACGACTGGCTGCACTCTCGGTCCCATTGCAGCCATTGATAATCCGAATAATACGGCAAAGAATAGAATAGGGAGTAAGTCTCCGCCAGCCAATGCGGCAACGGCATTATCAGGAATAATATTAGAAATGAAAGCAATGGCGCCATGTTCCGTTTCGGAAGCGGCTGTTGTATATTGTGATACATCTCCGCCTTCGACTGAGTCGATGTTAAACCCTTTACCAGGTCCCAACAGATTGACTACGATGATTCCGATGGCAAGGGCGAACGTGGTAACGATTTCAAAATAGAGCAAGGCCTTTCCGCCGATGCGGCCGACCTTTTTCATATCGCCCATACCGCCAATTCCTATTACGACGGTTAAGAAGATGATTGGTGCAATGACCATTTTAATCATTTTAATAAATAAATCAGCTAATATCTTCAGCTGTTCACCGAAAGCAGGAAAGAAGAAACCGACTGTTATACCTAGAATGATACCGATGACGACCTGAACGGTTAGATTTTTTAATATTTTCAAGGTGCATTCTCCTTTGTTATATGATAGCGCTTTCTTAACTTAACTTTAGTGTAACAGAATAAAGAATCAGAATATTCTTTTGGTGATATTGTTCTTTTTGGTCTTTTTGGTCTGAGGATTATTTATAAATGGTGGGGAAGGGGAGGAATTAATAATGATTTAGGGTTGATGTAAGATAGAGCCCGAAGAGACGCAAAAAAAATACCGGTGTAACACCGGTATTAGAGTGAATTAATTTTCAAATGGCTTTATGAGTGCATAAAGGGTTCCGATTACAGGAAGCTTCAAACCGGCCTTGTCAGCAAGACGCAGTGCGCCGCCCTGTAAATGCTCCACTTCAAGGGTTTGGCCTTTCCGACGGTCCTGATGCATGGATGAGGTGGATTCATCCGGTAAACCTGCCATGTTTTCCAGCGCCTGAGCAACATTCTGCCCGGTAATTCCGACGTCATAAGCGTTTGCAAGATCCTTCATTTCAACAAGGACCTTTTCTAGCAATCCATTTGTTTCAGGAAAGCTCCGTATCTTGCCGATAGGGAGGTTGGATGCGGTTGTTACACCGGAGAATGCGGTAATGAACATGTATTTGATCCACATCCTCATTAATATGTTTTCCGTTCTGCTTGCCCTCATGATAGCTGATCCGACCGCCTGTTCAAATTCATCACAAATCGACATCTGTGATGGGTGAAGCGGGCCATAGATTAAATCGTGATTATCATTGGAGTGAATGACATGACCCTTTTCATCAAGAGTGGCGATGATGAATGCGCTTCCTCCCATGACGGCTTCCCCGCCAAGTTCGTCCTGTAAAATCGAGATATGCTCCAATCCATTTAAAAGCGGAAGGACCTTTGCGCCCTTTTCAACAAGAACCTTTAAGTCTGGGATAGTACCAGGGAGATGCTGACCCTTTACGGCGAGGATGACCAGGTCAACTTTTCCTAAATCATTAACATTTTCAATGATATGCGTTTCGTTAAATTGGTAGTTTCCGTGCGGGCTGGTAATACGAAGGCTGTTTTCTTCCAATTGTTTGGCCCGGTTTTTTCTGACCAGGTATTGAACATGCTGCCCGGCCTCCTGTAATCTTCCTCCAAAGTAGGAACCGAGTGCCCCGGCGCCAATAATGACAATATTCAAAGTGCACACCTCTCTTTTAATTAAGATGTACTAATCATAACATTGACGGAATTTTCGGTAAATATTTAACGTATGATGGTAACATGTTGTTTAGAAGTGTTACGAATGGGGAAAAACAAAAAACCAGCCTGATAGGTTTCAGGCTGGTACTTACTATTATTTATAGACTTTGACTTTGACCGTTTTTCTACCCCAATTGATAGCTTTTGATTTAGAAGAGTAGAAGACGTCAATTTTATTCCCTTTGATTGCGCCGCCTTTATCTGCCGCAATGGCCTCCCCGTATCCCTCTACGTGAACTTTTGTTCCTAGTGGAATGACCTTAGGGTCGACTGAAATGGCTTTTACTTTAGGGTTTTTCTTTAAGTTAAGACCTGATGCTGTAATACCGCTGCAACCTTTACAATCCGCAGTGTAAGCTGTCGCATTCACGGTGATCGTTTTATATTTCTTGGCTGATGTCGTTTTAGCTTTAGGTTTAGAAGATGTTGAAGTTTGCTTAACCTTTAAAACTTGTTTTGGATGGATGTTATCTTTTTTCAGGTTGTTCCAACTTTTGAGTTGATTGACTGTTATATTATGTTTATTGGCGATACCCCATAGTGTGTCGCCGCTTTTGACTTTGTATGTAGTAGTAGCAGCCGATGAAACTCCGGAAAAACTAAATACCAGGAAGAAAGCAGTGAAAAGTGGAAGTAGTATTTTTTTCAAAATGAATAGTCTCCTTTGTTTTAAATCGTAGACTTAGAATAACAGGTCTATATGACAATAATGTTTCGGTGGAATAGTAATTGTGTTACAAAAAAATTTCTCTTGATAAATAAATGTAATATATCGTGGGTATAAAGCCCTTGTTTTTAAAATGATATTCATTATTTATGTTGTCAGTATGAGCACTTTTTTGTTTAATGATGTTGGTAAAATGGTATATTTTGTAAAAAAAAGCAACGTAATAATAGATAATTTATTTCTATATATTTTTAGAAAGTAAAAAAACCGACATCTACGAGATGCCGGCTTTTAATATGAGTAGAATTAAGCTAACACAAATTCAGATGCGAAATCGATTAGCATTTTTTGATAGACTGCAACAGATTCGAGATTCACGCATTCCCTGTCGCCATGCCAGTTCTCCCCTTTTGGTCCAAATTCAATGGCCGGAATACCATATGCCGCGAAAAAGACAGTATCCGCGGAACCGTGTTGTCCAAAAATGACAGCCTCTTGATTGGTGTTCTTTTCGATAATTGGACGCAGCAGCGTGATGAATGGTTCTGACTCTTCTGTTTTTACAGGCTTACTGTACATATTAAGGTAGATATTCTTACCTGTCACACTTTCAATCTGAGCAATGATTTCTTCCATGGTTTGCGTAGGAAGATAGCGAATATCAAGGCTGAGCAAGCAGGCATCTGGTACCTTATTATAGACATCTCCACCTTTTATTTTTGCTAGGTTAAGTGAAGGTGATGAATACAGGGGCGTATGATCCCGGGTGAAAGGAAGTTCCTTTATTTTTTGATAGAGCTCATATGCCTTTTCGATCGCATTCACGCCTTCCCACGGACGGCTACCGTGTGCGGATTTACCGGATACTTCAATATCGAGGCGAAGGGCCCCCTTTGCCTGGAGGCCGATTCCCAATTGCGTCGGTTCTGCACAGATTACGAAGTCCCCTCTGTAACCATGTTTTGCTAAATATCCAGAACAGTTCAACCCGCCAATTTCTTCATCCGATACGATTTGCAGCTGGATTTTCAAACCGAGGTTCCTATCTTTCAGTTCGGAAAATGCACACATCATCCCTGCAACCCCTGCTTTCATATCGGCAGCCCCGCGTCCATATAAATTACCTTCATGAATCTCGGGGAAAAATTGATCCGGCGTCCCGCTGACAACATCGACATGGCCATTCCAAATGAGGGTCTTATCTCCGCTGCCAATCTCGCTAACTAGCATTCTATACCCGTTATTAACGATTACATTCACGGCAAGACCTTGCTTTTTAAGCCAATTCGCACAGTATTCAACCGCTTCATTGGCTCCTTCTTTCGATGAACTGTCAATTGATACTAAGTCTTTAAGTAACTCGATGAGCAAACAGAAAACCTCCTAAAATATGCATACTATCATTATATATACCCTTTCTAAGTTACGGTTAACTAAAAATATTTTCCTGTTAAAAAACGTTTAGATCTTTCATTTCCTAGGGTATGTAAAGGGGGAGCGACAATTTACATTCTTTAAGGAGGATGATAGATATGGATAAGCGCATAATTGGTGTATATGAAACTGGTGAAGAGGCAATTAAGGCTGTTGAGAGCCTGCAGGCCGAAGGATATAATCGTGAAGATATTTCAGTAGTAGCGAAAGATAAAGAAGAATTAAAGACAGTGAATGACGAAACGGGTACAAAGGTTGAAGAAGGACTGGCAGCAGGTGCAGCGACCGGAGGTATTTTGGGCGGAACTGCCGGGTTATTAGCAGGTGTTGGTGCGTTGGCGATTCCAGGAATCGGACCAGTACTGGCAGCTGGACCGCTTGCAGCAACATTAGCGGGTGCGGCTGTGGGTGCTGGGACAGGCGGTTTGGCCGGTACATTAATCGGCATGGGCATACCAGAAGAAGACGCGGATCGTTATGAAGCCGATGTAAAGAGTGGCAAGCTGCTTGTGTTAGTCGATTCAGATGCACGTAAATCAAATTCCTCTTATTCAGGAATTACAGAAACGGATGAAACGCTGACGCACAGTAGAAGAACTCTATAAATCATAAAGTAAAAAAAGGACGGATCCCTATGGACCGTCCTTTTTTTTGATTAAAATGTAAAAGTCTTTATTTCATTGTGCATTTCCTGGGAGAGGGCATCCAATTCATTAGCCAAGGCATTTAATTGCTCCATGGAAGCATTCGTTTGTTCGATGGAAGCAGATACTTCCTCAGTTCCGGCCGCAGTTTCCTGGCTGATTGAGTTTAATTGTTCTGCATTGCCGGCCATCCGTGTGACCTCGGATACCATATCGTTCATCATTTTCTTTATTTCGTCAAAATTGCTGAATGTGCTCGCGATAATGGATGCAATATGACTGAAGGCATTTTCCGTATCCGTTACGGAAGTATCCTGATAACGGATTTTTTGATTGACTTGATCTATTAAATGGACAGTATTGGTTGTATCGGTTTGCATGGCTCGAATGATTTCCGAGATTTCCTTCAGGGAGTGTTCCGTTTGCTCTGCCAATTTCTTCACCTCATTGGCAACAACGGCAAACCCTTTTCCATGCTCACCAGCCCGGGCTGCCTCAATGGCAGCATTTAAAGCGAGTAAATTTGTCTGTCCGGCAATTCCGCTTATGGTCTTTACGATCGCGCTAATATCATGGGAACGTGCATCCAATGATTGGACTGCCGTGCTCATCTTATTGGATATCAGGGACGTTTCATTGAATTGCTGTTTTAGGTCCTTCACTTGCGTGATTCCGTTTTCGGAAGCCTTGAACATGTTCTCGGATTCCATGGCCATTTTGCTCGTTTGCGCTTCAAGATCATTGATTTTGTCAGCTAAAAGCTTTACAGCATTTTCGTTATTTTGACTGACTTCAATCTGATCGATGGCACCGGCTGCTATTTGTTCCATCGTCATGGCCACTTCATTTGCTGCAGCTGAATTCTCATCTGCACTAGCCACAAGCGTCATGGAGGAATCGGATACTTTATCGGAAAGGTTGTTGACCTTCTCTAACATATGGCTCATATTCCGGGTCATGATGCTGGTGTCTTCTGCAAGTTGTCCAATCTCATCTTTCCTGGAGTTGGAAATTTTGGATGTGAAATCGCCGTCAGCCATTTTTCGGATGGATTCTTGCAGCTTTTTAATGGGATTCGTTAACGATCGGGTGATGAAGACAGCAGAAAGTACAGTGACAGTGAAGACGACTAACAGTGTGATGATATTATCGATTATCAGCGAACTTGATCTGTCTTTCACTTCGTTTTCTTCCATTACTCCAGCTATTCGCCATCCCGTGGTTGGGTTTGTGGCGTATCCGATGATCTGGCTTTCTCCTTCAAATTCTTCGATCATGGATCCAGATTCACTTTTCATTTTTTTGAAAATATTTTCCGTCGATATATCTTGTTGAATTTTTTCTTTAACTGGATGGGTAACGAATGAGCCTTTCTTATCCACCAAAACCGTATAACCCGTTTCACCGAATTTCATTTGGTTAACCATCGTGACCAACGTGTCGATAGAGATGTCGACACCGAGCACGCCTATTAATTCATCACCATCATATATGGCCTTTGCTGCGGTAATGACAAGTGTATTCGTAGCCTGATCTGTATATGGTTCGGTCCAAATCGTCTTGTTTTTTTCTTTCAATGCGGATTGATACCACTCCCTTTGTCTTGGATCAAAGTCAGCCGGTAATTCAGCTTTTGGGAATATTAATGTTTTCCCATCGTTCTCTGTGCCAAGGTATAAGCCATTTATTTCTGAGTTGCTGGATTGGGTATTGGAAAACTCACTTATTATGGAATCGGGGTTCTTATCATAAGCACCCATGATAGGATACTTACTCATCCTATCCAATTGATCTTCCGTTTTTTGAAAGAAAATTTCGAAAGAATCGTCCATTGACTTGACTTGCTCCTTCGTCGTTATGGTAAGTTCCTCGGTCGTCAAATCGATACTATTTTTATAACTCATGTAAGAGATGGCCAATCCGCTAATCATGATCATAGCTAAAAAAGGAATCAATATTTGTTTTTTTAGCGAATTAAAATACCAGTTTGTAAGTCTTTTCATATTGACAATGCTCCTTATGTACCTTTAATTTAATTTTGGCTTCTATAAGATATTTCGGTCTGCATTCACTTTTTTGAAGCTTTAAGTTAGAAAATTCCCATAATTAGTTGTGCTTGGGAGTGCGGATTTCAAAAAAGGTATTATACGGGTAGGCGAGAGGGGATATAGATGAAAAAAAGAGCTGACTGCCCTAGTCAACTCTTCCATAATTGGTGGCCTATTATTCGATTTGAATATTCATTGTCCTGCCTGTATACCACGTGTAAAACTCGTCAGCATATTCAACGGATACGTCTTGAAGCTTTGTATGGTGCACAGGCTTGGAGCGGTTGATCGTTTCGATGGAGGCGAGCCCGAAAAGCTTTTGCAACTTCGAACGTTCCACTTCAATTTGAATGACCTTGCTTCTTTTGGTAATGAATAGCGATGTTCCCAAACTCCCGGATTTAAATTGGATGAACTCATCATTTAACAAGTAACGGCTATTTGTGTAATCCAGTATTCTCAATGTGTAAATGAGGACGAGTAAAATCAATGATACATACCACATGGCCGGTTTGAAATAATAGATTGCCACAGTCGAAAGAATCCAGAAATAGCTCGGCCGCAGCATGCGGATTTTGAAGGCTTGTTTCGATAGCGACTTCATTGACCGTTCCACTTTATATGCGGGTAAAATCTCTTCTACCATCCCATAAGCCCGTTCAATCGATAAAAAAGGATAGAGCGTATTCGTTTCAAGTTCTTCATCGCCCGTACTTCCTGCACTTATCAGTTTAACTTCTGCCAAACCTAGCATTCTTTTAATGAGTGATTGGGTGATTTCAACAGCTTGCACCTTTTCTTTCTGAATCGAAAAAGCGGATTCGTCCAGTACACCTTTCTTGATATATATGCGCTCGTGATCGGAAGAAATTTCATATTTTCCATATTTAACGAATGTGGAGACGATTCCGAAGGCGACGGCAACACATATAAGGGCTGTAATGACGATGGTCATGACCCACCACGTATCCAAAAACGTGGCAAGGAACCCTTCGGCATTCTCCAAATTGATAAAATCATCGAGTGTGTTATATATCGTAGCCACAATGGGAATAAGAGCCAGAAAGCTAAGCGATGTAATGGAGGCCTTCAGGATATCTTGTTTGGTTGGGGTGAAATGGATCTTTTTTTCAGTCAATGATTCCATGTTCTCCACGATTTGCTCTTTTGGAATATCTGCTTCAATATCGAAAAGTTCTTGTTTTGACGAATACACCCGCTCAAGCCGTTCAGCCTCTTTTCGAGAAATCACTTCGAAAGGGACAGTCCCCTGATCGCCAGTCATTCCTGTTTCGAAAGTTAAAGAAGTCAGGCTGAAAATTTTGTGGAATAACGTCGTACGTTGTTGAACATTCTGGACTTTTTGAAGCGGGACCGTTCGATACGATTTCGAGATAAGTCCTGAGGTAATATATATGGTTCCTTCTTTTATTTGATAGTTATAGGTATACCATTTAAGAATGATGGAAATGACTTTCCAAACCAGATAAACTAGAAAACCGATTTGGAGTACCTTCATATATATCTTTTCAGAACCGAAGTTCAGTACATAAAGCATGATTATGAAAAAAACGTTCCCTTTCAGCAATTTCCATAATTCGAAAGTGATTATGAAAGGGTGTAACCGTTTTGCATGTTCTTCCATCATTAGTCCACTTCCTTAATTTTTGCGAAATGGGCAATTTTATCTCGTAATTCATACGCTTCTTTCTCTGGGATGGCAGGTATGTCATGAGAATCCCCCATAGTTCCGATACTAAGTGAATAAAGGTTATATTTTCGCAAAAACGGACCTTGGTTCAATTTGACGGACTGAACTTTCGTCATCGGAATGAGTTCATGGGTTTCATTCCAAGAGCCTTGTTTTGTTTGAATGAATTCTTCGTTCACGTCGTAACGCCAATATTTTTGCAACAAGGTTGGTTCAATGAAGATGGACCAGATGGCATGGATAATTAGTAAAAAGATAAGTCCGTTTAAAATCCATCCAATCCATTCTCTCCATTCAAAATAATTATCAACAAACAATAGGGTGCCAAGGACGGCGAGGATGATGAGATTGGTAATGGCTTCAGTCATTCGCCAAACTTTCACGGATTCTTTGGAAATCTTCTTCGTTGGTGGATGTATCTTTGAATACATATGTTCACTCCTTACTATGTCTTTATACTTATACGGATCATCTTTCATAAAAGTTCCCAGTTTATCGTACAGATATATGAAACTATGGAACGGCGTTTAAATCATCAGATCGTTATTTGAGTGCGTGTAATAGGGAACTTCGAGTAAATCTTTTCCTTTTATAAGAATGGAAAATGGACAAGATAGTAGGAGTTAGTTTTTAGAGTAGGAGTGATAGTTTTGACATATAAAAGGAAGTTAAGTTTTATCTTCTTCCTGTTTTTGATTTGTTTTTTTAATGGAGAATCGATGCAGGCTGCGAATGATGAGGGAAACCTTGGTATGGAAATTCAACGTATTCTGGATAATTCCCCGGCATTGTCAGGCGCACTAACGGGAATATCCATTCGTTCAGCAGAAACGGGGGAAATGATATATGAACGAGGTTCGCAAACGCGATTGCGTCCTGCTTCTAACCTTAAGCTTTTGACTGCTGCAGCTGCACTGGAAACATTAGGGGAAGATCATGTATTTCAAACGGAATTATATATGAAGGGAGTGCAGGTTGGGCATGTTCTTCAGGGAAATGTGTATCTGAAAGGAAAGGGAGATCCCACATTATTGGAAAAAGATTTTGATGAATTGGCAGCTTCACTGAAGAGAAAACAAGTTAAGCTCGTCCATGGAGATCTTTTCGGCGATGATTCCTGGTATGATGATGTTCGTTATTCGCAAGATCTCGTTTGGGGCGATGAACAGGAATATTACGGGGCAGCTGTTTCTGCCTTAACCGCTTCCCCGGATGAAGACTATGATACCGGAACCATTATCGTGAAGGTAACACCAGGTGATAAGGCTGGAAGTGTGGCAACGGTGAAGCTGAAACCGGAGACGGATTATGTGAAGATCATCAACAAAACGAAAACAGTAGCGGCAGACGGCAAAAAGAAAATTGAGGTCGATCGGTCTCATGACACACATGTCGTTACGGTGACCGGAACCATCCCGGAGCATGCCGGAGAGATCAAAGAGTGGATCTCGGTGAAAGATCCAACAGAATATGCACTGAACCTATTTGAAAAATCAATGAAGAAACAAGGAATTAAAGTATTAGGAGACAGGAGAAAAGGGAATACGCCAGTAGAAGCGAACTTGATCGCCACACACCACTCCATGCCGCTTTCCCAACTTCTTATACCTTTCATGAAATTGAGCAACAACAGCCATGCCGAAGTTTTGATAAAGGAAATGGGCAAAGAGGCGAACGGGGACGGAAGCTGGGAAGATGGATTGAAAGTCGCCCGAAATCAGATGAAGGGTATGGGGCTCGATACGCGAACGATCAAGATGCGTGATGGATCGGGCATTTCCCAAGTCAATATGATTCCAGCGAATGAAATAACGAAGCTGCTATATGCCGTACAGGAAAAACCTTGGTTTTCTGCTTACTCCAATGCTTTGCCGATTGCGGGGAACGAAGATCGGATGGTTGGCGGTACGTTAAGAAAGCGGATGAAAGGGACGGATGCAGCTGGGAACGTTCGCGCGAAAACAGGGACCATTTCAGGAACGAGCTCGTTATCAGGTTATGTGACGACCAAAAGAGGGGAAAAAGTCATATTTTCCATCATCCTGAATAATTTTGTAGAAGAAAAAGGCATCACGGCCATCCAGGATAAGATAGTCGTGATGCTGGCAGAACAAGAAAACGTATTAGCAACCGGGCTATAGTATCCAATGGGGCACGAAAGTTAGCTGTTCCGGAGAACCTTCGATGAGTAGAACAGCATCAGCCCATTCTTTTTGTCTTCGTCCAATCCGACTGGGCATCCTGCAGCGCATAAGCGGTATTTCTTTGCTGCGTCGATATCGGAATTTCATTCCTTGATCTAAATGGCGACGGTTTGGAAAGTTTTTGAAAAACACGAAGAGGGACTTGGATTTTAGTCAATAGGTGCATTTTCTTCTTATTTTTTTGTTCATATTTTCTCTCAAGGAAGGAATACAAGGGAGGACGAATAGAAATAAGTAGTATAGGAGGAATGCGCATGAACTTTCCAACGCTTAACGGACAGTATACGATTCAAAGTCTTATAGCCGAAATTCACGCAATTTCAAAAACACGACCTCCATATATAATGGCCATAGATGGCCGGGGTGGGTCTGGAAAAAGTACACTAGCTTCCCGTATCCAAGCAGCATGTCCGGGTAGTGCGGTTGTTCATATGGACGACTTTTATTTGCCATCATCGCAAAGGATCCAACTGCCCCCCTGCCAAAAAGAAATTGGTGCAGATTATGATTGGGAGCGGGTTTTTAACCAAATCCTGCAACCGCTTACCTTGGGGGAGGAAGCAAGATATCAACGGTATGATTGGGAAACGGACACGATGGCTGAATGGCATAAGGTTCCGGCTGAAGGCCTTGTCATTATTGAAGGAACGTATTCAATCCGTAAAGAATTGGCAGGGGCCGAGAATTTCACGATTTGGGTTGAATGTCCTCGTGAATTACGTTTGAAACGTGGCCTCGAGCGGGATGGTGAAGATGCGCGTCAGATGTGGGAGGATAATTGGATGGTTCATGAAGATCTCTATGTGGACGCGCAAAGGCCCCGAGAAAGAGCGGATCTTGTGGTAGATGGAACAAGTTGAATCAGGGATATCTTGAAAGGTAAATCTACATTGTAGAGGTTTACCTGTGCACTTTTTATTGGATTTTCAGATAAACTTCCGGGGAGTCGGAAGCATGGGGGGAAACGATGTTTACTAATGAAGAACAAGCTGCCGTATATAAAGCCATTTATAACAGAAGGGATATAAGGAGTTTTTTACCTAAGCCCATTTCAAAAGATATACTCCGCAGAATTTTGGATGCTGCACATCATGCTCCGTCTGTAGGATTCATGCAACCTTGGAGTTTCATTGTGATTTCATCTCAGGAAACCAAGAACCGTTTGGCATGGGCAGCGGATAAAGAAAGAAGGGCGCTCGCCATTCATTATGAAGGCGGTAAAGAGAATAAGTTTCTTAGTTTGAAAGTGGAGGGGTTAAAAGAAGCACCATATACCATTTGCGTAACATGTGACCCGACACGGGGTGGCTCCCATGTTTTGGGGAGGAACTCCATTCCGGAAACGGATATTTTATCCACCGCCTGTGCGATTCAAAATATGTGGCTAGCTGCCTATGCGGAAGGGTTGGCAATGGGATGGGTAAGTTTTTATAAGAAAAATGATATTCGTGACATTTTGGATATTCCGCCGCACGTAGAACCCATTGCACTTATGTCGATTGGATATACGGATCAATACCCGGATAAACCCATTCTTGAACTAGCCAATTGGGAAAAGAGAAGGGCGATGGATGAACTTATATTCAACGATAAATGGGGTGAAAAATAAAACTCTGTTAAGTTTGAAGGAAGGCATCCGGATTCTAAAAAGGGAATGAAAGGAAGTATTATAGAAGGCTCTTTCGAAAGAGCCTTTATAAAATGAAAAGAGGCTGCCATATGAACTAAAATCTGCGCCGTTTTGAGGAGCCTGGAATGCCAAGGTCTTCCCGGTATTTTGCAATGGTACGACGGGAAATCTTCGTTCCTTCACTTTCAAATATTTGACAAAGTTTCTGGTCTGAAAAAGGCTTTATTTTATCCTCATCAGCAATCAAGACCTTTATTTTTTCTTTGATGGTCGTAGTTGATTCAGTTTCGTGGCTGTTCACGCGATTTAACCCTCTAGTAAAGAAGTTCTTTAGTTTAAAGAGGCCGTGTGGCGTCTGGATGTATTTGTTGCTCGTGGCCCTGCTGATAGTAGATTCATGAAGCTGTAGTTTTTCAGAAATATCTTTCAGTGTCATAGGTTTTAATCCAGCAATCCCTGTCATGAAAAACTCTTGTTGCTCCGCAACGATTGTCGCAGTCACTTTGTAAAGTGTCATTTGCCTTTGTTCAAGTCCTTTAATAAGTAGTTGAGCATCATTTATGTGGTCTTTGATGTAATCGTTAGCTCGATTGCCCGGCTTCATGGCGACGTAATCCTTATAATAAGGATTAATGGAAAGGTTGGGTGTGAAGCTGTCGTTGATCGTTATTAAATATCCTTCTTTATCTTTTTCCACGTAAACGTCCGGAACGATGTACTGAGTCATGTCATTGGAAAAATGACTGACGGGACGAGGGTTTAACGTACGGATGAAATCAGTGGCCTCTTGTACGTCCTGAATGGTCACATTGTGTAGGCCCGCAATTTTCCTGTAGCGTTTTTCAGCTAAATCTGTTAAGTGATTTTGAACGATCGTACACGCCAATTCATTGTAAATATCATGCTCACGCAGCTGAATGAGTAAACAATCAGTCAGATCTTTAGCACCTACTCCAATGGGATCAAGGGATTGCAATACTTGAATCATATCTTCTATTTCATCCACGGACACGGAAAAAAGCGAAGCGGTCCAATTTGCATCCAATACAAGAAATCCGTATTCATTTAAGTTTCCGATTAAAAATTGGAGAATCTCCCTTTCAATCGCTTTCAAGGACCTAAGCATACTAATTTGTTCCAGTAGATGGTTTTCCAATGTTTCTGTGTTGACGGAATAATTATTGATCGGGTCGTAGTCATTATTTCCGTTGGATCGAATTTTAGAGGACCGTATCTGAGAGTTTATTTTTTGTGAACGAATACTAGATTCAGTGAGAGATGCGAGGGGTTCTTTGTTTATTTTAGTTATTTCGAGAACTGGATTCTCGTTAGCCTGTCTATGTAGGAAATCTATTAGTTCATGGGCGGAATATTGAAGGATATTGATCGACTGTTGTAATTCAGGGGTTAATGACAATTTCAAGGTTTGTTTTTGGTGAAGTTCAAAACCTACCTGCATATATATCAACTTCTTTCATTTTAGATTAACCAAGCGGCACAAAATGGAATGAAATATTAATAACATGATGATAATACAAATCTTCTGAAAATTCAACGTTTTATGTCAGGTTATGTAACACCGCTAAGAATTATGATGAAATACGACAAACATCACTTATATTAGCATCTAGTGAAAAGGATGAGGGATATATCGATTTGTTTATGAATCGAATGATTTATATATGAATCAAAACCATTTCATTTTGATTTGTTTATGAATCAATTTAGCTCAAATCCCTTTTATATAAGGTTCATATACTTTGGCATGCATCTTGCAATATCTATAAATATATAAATAGCAAATGATAAAAAATCCATTACAAAAGAAGGGTGTTTTTTACATGATTAAAGAGAAGTCAGGTATTCAGGAATTAATAGATTTGGATAAAAAGCATTTTATTCATCCGACTACGGCAATTGAACAACAGCAGGCAGATGGTCCAAGTTTCATCTTTAAAGAAGGTAAGGGAATATATCTTACGGACATCACGGGCAGGACAGTCATTGATGGCATGGCTTCACTTTGGAACGTGAATATTGGACACGGCCAAGAAGAGTTGGCTGATGTGGCGAAAGAACAAATGGCGAAGTTAGCTTTCACTTCAAGCTTCGCTACTTTCAGCAATGAGCCGGCGATCCGTTTGGCAGCCAAAATCGCTTCCGTCGCTCCTGGGGATTTGAATGCTGTTTTCTTCACTTCAGGTGGATCGGAATCGAATGACACGGCGATCAAACTTGCTCGTCATTACTGGATTTTAAAAGGGCAGCCTAATCGTCAAAAAATCGTTTCCCGTTCTAAATCCTATCATGGAGTAGCTATGGGAGCTACAAGTGCGACTGGCCTGAAACCGTTCCGTGACTTCACGAATTCCACCGCTCCGGATTTTTATCATGTAGACGGTTCATCCATTGAAGAGTTGCGTAAGGTCATTGAACAGGAAGGACCAGAAACGATTGCGGCATTTATCGCTGAACCGATTCAAGGAGCCGGTGGCGTGAATCTTCCTCCTGAAGGCTACTTTAAGGAAGTAAGGGAGCTTTGTAATGAATACGGCATTTTAATGGTGACGGATGAAGTTATTACAGGTTTCGGAAGAACAGGGACTTATTTTGGAATTGAACACTTTGGTGTTGTGCCGGATATGATGTGCTTTGCAAAAGGTGTGACGAGCGGATATGCACAGTTAGGCGGTGTGGTCCTGAATGATAAGATGCATCAGGATTTCATTTCCCTATCAAAAGGCACGCTTTTACATGGCTACACATACAGCGGTCATCCGATGGCTTGTGCGGTTGCTTTGAAAAACATCGAAATAATTGAACGTGAAAATCTTATCGAAAACTCGAAAAAGCGTGGTGAAGAGTTGCTTGCCGGCTTTAAGAAGCTTCAAAGCAAACACCCAATCGTTGGGGACGTCAGAGCACTAGGACTGATTGGGGGCATCTCCATCGTTAAGGATAAACAAACAGGGGAAGGCTTTGAAACTCAACTAGCCCCAAGACTTGTGGCTGAAGCGGCTAAAAATGGTTTGATTTGCCGTTCTGTTACGTTTGATCAAGATACACTTGTATTCGCACCGCCTTTAATCATTACTAAATCAGAAGTTGAAAGAATTATAGAAATCCTTGATGAGACATTTACAGCAGTTGAAAAAGAAATTTTATAAGAGGTGAAAAGGATGGTCATGACGGAAACGCTAAAAAAGAAATTATTCATTAATGGTAAATGGCAAGAAGCTGAAAAGTTCACGACTCTAAAATCTCCTTATAGCGGTGAAGTTCTTGCAGAAATTCCTTCGGCAAGTCTTGAAGATGTCGAGTTGGCGATAGCATCAGCCTATCAAGCAAGAAAGGCAATGGCAGCTTTACCAAGTCATAAGCGGGCTGCGATACTTGAAAAGCTTGCGAGTCTTTTGGAAAGCCGCAAAGACGAGGCTGCTGAAATTATTGCAAAAGAGGCAGCGAAACCAATTAAAACGGCAATGGGAGAAGTATCCCGGACGATTGCCACATATAAATTTGCAGCGGAAGAAGCAAAAAGGATTCATGGGGAAACATTGACGATGGATGCTACAGCCGACGGGGAAGGAAGGATTGGATACACCGTTCGTGAGCCGATTGGCGTGGTGGGTGCGATAACGCCTTTTAATTTCCCAATGAACCTGGTTGCCCATAAAGTCGGCCCGGCCATTGCTGCCGGAAATACGATCGTTTTGAAACCTGCGAGTCAGACACCGCTATCTTCACTATTTCTTGCGGAGCTTTTAGCCGAGACGGATTTACCGGATGGTGCGTTTAATGTAGTTACCGGAAGCGGGTCGGTAATTGGTGATAAATTAGTGACTGATTCACGCGTGAATAGCATTTCATTTACAGGCAGTCCGGCTGTAGGAATCGGGATTCGCAATAAGGCTGGATTGAAGAAGGTGAGTCTTGAACTAGGTTCAAATGCAGCCGTCATCGTGGATAAAGGAATAGATATCGATAAAATCATCCAGCGCTGTGTATCGGCAGCATTCGCTTTCCAAGGGCAGGTCTGTATTTCCTTACAACGAGCATATGTTCATGAAGAGGTATATGATGAATTCGTCAAAAAATTCACAGAAGCAACGAAGGACTTGAAGCTCGGGGATTCTCTGGACCCATCGGTAGATATCTCGGCGTTAATCAGTCCTGGAGATGTACAACGAAGCCTCGACTGGATCGATGAAGCTAAGCAACACGGTGCGATTGTTGCAGCAGGAGGCAAATCAGAAGGCAATATCCTGCACCCTACTGTGTTGCTTGAAGTGGATGCTATGCTTAAGGTATCTTGTCAGGAAGTGTTTGCACCCATTGTTTTGATTAACAAGGTTTCATCCGTTGAGGAAGCCATTGAATTGGTCAATGATTCCGAATTCGGCTTGCAGGCTGGGATATACACGACTAATATCAATTTGGCGCTTTCAGCAGCAGAACAATTGGAAGTCGGCGGTGTTATCATTAATGATATCCCAACTTACCGCGTCGATAACATGCCATATGGCGGAGTCAAAAAAAGCGGGATGGGCCGCGAAGGGTTAAAATATGCAATCGAAGAAATGACCGAAATGAAATTGATCATTATTAATCGAAATTAATGAAGTGAAGAAATTAAGAGATGAGCAGCTGCTCATCTCTTTTTTTTAAAAGATTTTCTGGCAAAAGAGGAGAAGGGTAGCTAAAGGTTCTTATGCAAATATGAATAAGGAATTCAAGATTGAATTTAAATGAGGCGGGTAAGGGAAGGAATATGCAATTTACCTAATATTTCAAACTGGCATGAATCTTGCAACTATATTTTATATAGGTAGATTACTTAAAACCGAGGAGGAATTTACATGCAGGAAACGTTACAAAATAACAGGAAAAAAGGAACAGGAGCACTGGACTTAAAGATGTACATTAATGGTGAATGGGTGAATTCGACTTCAGGTGAGAAAAGGGATGTATTGAATCCGGCCACGGGAGAAGTTATTGCCACAGCTGCAGAAGGAACACGGGAAGATGTGGATGCAGCGGTCGAGGCAGCTAAATATGCGTTCTATGAAGGCGGATGGTGGGGAACTCCGGCAGTCGAGCGAGCTCGTATTTTATTCAAAATAGCAGACAAATTGGAAGAAAAAGCAGAAGAATTAGCAGCGTTGGAAACAGCTGATAATGGTAAACCTTTACGGGAAGCTCGTTATGATATCGATGATGCAGCAGCTTGTTTTAGATATTATGCAGGATTGGCTACAAAACCGACGGGTCAGACGTATGAAGTGCCTGACGGTCAGCAAGCGATGGTCATCAGGGAACCAATCGGTGTTTGTGGGCAGATTATTCCATGGAACTTCCCAATCTTGATGTCAGCCTGGAAGCTGGCTCCGGCGCTTGCTGCAGGGAATTCCGTTGTGTTCAAACCATCAGAGGTTACACCAGTGACAGCCGTCAAACTGTTTGAAATCATGGAAGAGGTCGGATTGCCAAAAGGTGTGGCAAACCTTGTATTAGGAGCGGGACAAGTTGTCGGGCAGGCCATTGCCGAGCATGAGGAAATCGATAAAGTAGCCTTTACGGGCGGAACCGCAACAGGTCGAAAAATCATGGAAGCTTCGCTGGGGAACCTAAAAAAAGTGACATTGGAACTTGGAGGTAAGTCCCCTAATATCGTGTTTGCGGACTCTGACTTTGAGACTGCCGTGGATTATGCTCTATACGGGATTTTCTGTAACCAAGGACAAGTATGTTCAGCCGGTTCCCGTTTACTTTTGGAAGAGTCCATTTATGATCAGTTCATTGCAAGTCTGACTGCGAAGGCGAAACAGATCAAAGTGGGTTCAGGTTCTGACGAAAAAAGCCAAATGGGACCTGTCGTTTCGGAAGTCCATATGAACAAGATATTATCGTATATCCAAATTGGAAAAGAAGAAGGAGCCAAATTAATCGTTGGTGGGAATCGAATTAAAGGAGAAGGCTTGGAAAACGGGTACTTTGTCGAACCAACGATTTTTGTCGATACGACACCAGATATGCGTATCGTACAGGAGGAAATTTTTGGTCCGGTGCTTGTCGTTCAAAAATTCAAGGATGAAGCGGAAGCCCTACATCTTGCCAATGATACGAAATATGGTTTAGCGGGAGCTGTGTTCACGAACGATATCGCAAAAGCATATCGTGTCATTAAAAAAGTGCGTGCCGGCATCACATGGATAAACTCTTACCATCCGACTTATAACGAAGCGCCATGGGGCGGGTTCAAGCAAAGCGGAAATGGACGCGAGCTAGGCACTTTCGGTTATGAAGCTTACACGGAAGTGAAGCAAATCAATAACAACTTGGATATCCAGCCAACAGGTTGGTTTGATGAAGAGTAAATAGCTAGTTGAAAAAGGCTGTTCCATGTGGAACAGCCTTTTTCGTGGAATCGTCGATAAAATTCGAGAATCGTCGATAAAACTCCAGAATCGGAGATAAAACTCCAAATTCCGACGATATAAAGCGAGAATCGACGATATAATCACATATTCGTCGATATAATCACAGAATCGCGGATATATAACTTAACTTTGATCCTTTTATTAAATGGATTGGTGGACTTTTTCAAGATCGACCCGCCCTGAAAAGAAAACGGCGCCATTACCCATGTCTGAAAGGCGGTCTGGGGTAAGGGCATTGATAAGTTGCTTCGTTTCAGGTGTTTTCTGCCACAAGCCTTGGCTGACAAGGACGCCGGGTAACACATTTTCACCAGGAGCAGCTTTGAGCACACATTCACCGCGATCGTTCCAGATTCTAACCATATCACCAGAGGCTATCCCTAATGTTTTGGCATCAGCTGCATTCATATGCAGTTTCGGTTCCTTTTCCAACGATATATGTTTGGCATTATTGGAAAAGGTTGAATTCAAGAAGTTGTGGTTAGGTGCCGGAATGAATAAAAAGGGCAGGTCACTATCTTTTATGATTGGCGTATATGTTGGCAGCGGTTCATACCCAAGCTGTTTCATTCGTTCCGAATAAAGTTCGATCTTTCCGCTTGGTGTCGGCAGTTTGCCTGGGAACATCGGCCTCATCTTTGCTTTGACAAATTGATTACTTGAAAGAGTATCATAGGTGATGCCTTCTAAATACGTGTTTTCAGGGAAATCCAGGGCCTGACGGATCATATCTTCCTCAGAATCTTTGAAAGCTTGTTCCTCAAAGCCCATTCCAGCAGCTAACAGTTTGAACAATTCAACATTCGATTTCGACTCGCCATATTTTTCAACTACAGGTTTTTGTATTTGGACGTAATTGTGCCAGTATGAATTATAAAAATCCTCGGTTTCATAAGATGATGTGGCAGGGAGGACGAGGTCGGCAAACATGGCTGTTTCGGTTAAGAATAGATCATGGACGACTGTGAATAAATCATCCCGCATCAGTCCTTCCTGCACCTTATTTGCATTTGGCGCGACTAGCGCCGGATTGGATCCATATACAAGCATGGAGCGAATCGGGTTTTCCTTTTTCAAAAGGGCTTGACCGATTTGGTTCATATTAATGGTCCGAGTCGCTTTATTATGCAATAAATCAGGGCGTCTCAAGGCATTTGTATTAAACGCCAGGTATCCTGAATTCCCTTTGGTCGCTCCGCCGCCTTCTATCATCCATTGGCCGGTAAGTGCTGGCAGGCATGCAATGGTACGTATTGCCATTCCGCCATTGTCATGGTGCTGCAGGCCATTGCCTATTCGAACGAATGAGGGGGTGGTGGTCCCGTACATCCTCGCTAATTCATATAAGTCATCAATTGGAACGCCAGTGATCGCCGAGACTGTCGCAGGATCATATTGCCGGACATGTTCGCGCAGTTTATCAGCACCCACAGTGTATTCATCGAGAAAAGGTTGGTTTACTAGATTCTCGGCATATAGAATGTGCATTAAACCAAGGGCGAGGGCACTATCGGTACCGGGAAGAATCGGTATGAACCAATCAGCCCACTTACCGGTTTGGTTTTTATGTACATCAATGACGACTACTTTGGCCCCGTTTTTCCGGGCTTGCTGGGCAAGCGTAACTTGATGCATATTTGTGCTCACTGCGTTTATGCCCCACATGATGAAAAGTTTTGTATGGATCGTTTCTTCCGGGTCGATGCCGAATGAACCGCCCATTGTATAGCTGTATCCGACTGATCCGGCCGCGTTACAAATGGAACGCTCAAGCATGCTTGCCCCGAGTTTGTGGAAAAAACGGCGATCCATCCCCTCTGCGCTGAGATTCCCCATGTTCCCATAAAAGCTGTAGGGAAGGATGCTTTCCGGACCATGTTTTTCAATCAAAACTCTCCATTTGGAAGTGATTGTGTCTATGGCTTCTTCCCAGCTGATTGGGGTGAATTTACCTTCCCCTTTCGTTCCGATGCGCTTCAATGGTTGCGTTAGGCGATTGGGGTCATAGAGGCGGGCTGTCATGTTACGTACTTTGTTGCAAATATTCCCTTTAGTTACTGGGTGATCGGGGTCTCCTTGAACTTTAATGATTTTTCCATCTTTTTTGTGAAGCAGTAAACCGCATTGATCAGGACAATCTAGAGAGCAAACAGAGGGAAAGATTCCATCTGGCTGATTGATATAGGACTCCATGGCGTATTCCTCCTAATAATTTATTCTAAGAAAATGAATTTTCTTAATTATATTGAAAGTGAAATGGTTGAAAGGTGCAAGAACTTCTTAACATATGTTTTTTTTTCTGATAAGCTTTCTAGATGAAAATTAACCTATAATAGGAGGATTCATTTTTGGATTATGGAATTATAATATCAATTGGAATTTACATGGCAGGTATGCTGTTAATTGGTTATTTGGCTTATCGGAAAACGGCCAACTTGACCGATTATATGCTTGGCGGACGGAACTTAGGGCCTGCTGTAACTGCATTGAGTGCAGGTGCTTCCGATATGAGCGGCTGGCTTTTGATGGGTCTTCCAGGTGCCATGTATATAAGTGGTTTAAGTGCCGGCTGGATTGTCGTCGGCCTGTATGTTGGTTCTTATTTAAACTGGTTATTCGTAGCGCCGCGTCTTCGGACATATACGGAAGTGGCCGATAATTCGATTACGATTCCCGACTTTTTGGGAAATCGGTTTAAAGATGGATCACGGATTTTAAAAGTAGTATCAGCATCGGTGATCTTAATCTTCTTCACCTTTTACACTTCTTCAGGGATGGTAGCAGGCGGGGAGCTTTTCCGCTCCGCTTTTAATATGGATTACCGATGGGGAATCTGGCTGACGGCGAGCGTTGTTATTCTTTATACATTGTTCGGTGGTTTCCTCGCTGTAAGCTGGACGGACTTCGTACAAGGTACGATCATGTTCATTGCCTTAATTCTAGTACCAGTTGTCACTATTGTAAACATTGGTGGCTGGGATCCTACCTTCAATGAAATAAAATCGATTAACCCGAATTTATTACATGCTTTTGAAGGTACATCAACCATTGGCATCATATCACTTCTGGCATGGGGCCTTGGTTATTTCGGACAGCCTCATATCATCGTTCGATTCATGGCGATTTCTTCCGTGAAAGAATTGAAAAGTGCACGACGGATCGGTATGGGCTGGATGGTTTTTGCTATCGTAGGAGCAATGTTCACCGGACTGGTGGGGATTGCTTATTTTAACCTGACAAGCAGTCCTTTAGGGGTGGGAAATGCTGAATCTGTCTTCATCATTTTAGCAAAAGAACTATTTCCTTCTTTAATTACAGGCTTCTTACTGGCGGCGATTTTAGCGGCGGTCATGAGTACGATTGCTTCCCAGCTGTTAGTATCTGCAAGTGCTCTGACCGATGATTTCTACAAGCAGTTCATCCGGCCGGATGCATCTGATAAGGAATTAGTGCTGGTTGGGCGGTTTGGTGTATTAGCAATAGCGGGCATTGCCCTCCTATTAGCTTTTAATCCAAGTGGTACGATCCTTAAATTGGTGGGTTATGCATGGGCTGGTTTTGGAGCGGCTTTCGGTCCGGTCATTCTGCTAAGCCTGTACTGGAAGCGAATGACGAAATGGGGTGCGCTGGCGGGTATGATCGTCGGTACGGCAACCGTGATCGTCTGGGAAATGATCGATAAGTTCGCTGAAGTATACGAAATCATTCCTGGTTTCATCGCTGGTTCAATAGCGGTCGTGATCTTTAGCTTATTATCCGAGAAACCTTCTAAAGAAATAGAAGAAGAATTCAATCAAGCCATCAAAAATCTCTCTTGATAGTAAAACATCCAATTAAAATGGTGCTGTATTTTAAAGAGATATAAACCAATGAATACAATATATATGGTACAATATCAAAAGAGTCCTTGTGTGTAAAACATGAGGGCTTTTTTTGAGCGATTTGGGAATAATAAACCAAAAACAATACAAAGGATAAAACATGAACCAATCTCATAAAATTGCATGTAAAGTAGCTATTATATATATAATCATTGGGGTCTTATGGATTATTGTTACGGATTACATCTCGATGAACCAGGCAAAGGCAGATGTACAAATTTATGCGATGTTTCAACATTCAAAAGGATGGATGTTCATTTTCATAACCGGGATTGTCTTATACTTCATCATCCGCTATTGGACGGGAAAAATGCTGAGGTCCCAACAGGAATTCAATCTGAAGGATGAACAGTACAAGTCGCTGTTCAAACATAATCCGGATTGTGTCATTGAATTGAACCTCGAAGGAAAGGTCGTTTCGATTAACCCGGAAGCTGAAAAGCTGTTGGGTCACCAAAGTGATAACTTGAAGGGCAGGAGTGCCGATCGTCTCATCAACTGGAGCGAAAGGGATATAGTAACTGTTTTCTTTAAACAGTCCCTTCAAGGCGAGGCAGCTAATTTTGAAACGACCATCCAGAATAAGAATGAAGACAAGCGGATCATCCGTGTAACTTTTTTACCGATCATCGTGCAGTCGGAAATGCTTGGAGTATATGCAATCGTTAGGGATATTACCGAATCGCGGCGAGAAGAGGAATTGATGATCATGTCTGAAAAGCTATCCGTAATCGGACATCTGGCTGCGGCGGTCGCACATGAAATAAGGAATCCGCTGACATCGTTAAAAGGGTTCGTACAGCTAATGGATATGACAAAGGAAGTCAACCCGCTGCATTCTGAAATCATGTTGGAGGAAATTGACCGAATTAATATTATCTCAGGTGAACTGCTGGTTCTTGGGAAGAAACAGGATGTGGCTTTCCAAAGGATCGATTTTGCCGACAGTTTACAACAGGTCTTCACGCTGATGAAAGCAGAGACGAATTTGAATAATATCGAGATGGGGTTGAGGGTTAAAACCGCCGAGCCGATTTATGTTATGGCTGATTCAATTGAACTTAAACAACTCATCATCAATATTGTAAAAAACAGCATTGAAGCGATTGTCGATAATGGGAAAATTGGTATATCCCTGCAAATCATCGATGATCACGCTGTAGTCAGCGTTAGTGATAATGGCATAGGCATGGTACCCGAGCGCCTTGAACGGATTGGTGAACCTTTTTATTCCACGAAGGAAAAGGGCACAGGGATCGGGCTTGCAATTTGCAGGAAGATCGTACATCGCCTTGATGGGGAGATGTATTTTGAAAGTGAGATTAACAAAGGGACGACGGTTACAATTCGTATTCCGTTGGCTACTGGACAAGAATAAATGGTACTATGAAAGATAGGAAAAGTTTTATATTAAAGGAGAACGATATGAGCGAATTACCTGCATTAGTGAACGATAGAAAACCATTTATCCAAGAGGTTTGGAAAAAGTCCGGGTTTGGACAACTTACACCGATTCAAACGAAAGCGATTCCCGTGATTGTTGAAGGAAAAGACATCATGGCTGAATCACCGACTGGAACGGGAAAAACATTAGCTTATTTACTGCCATTGCTAGAAAAAATAGATCCTGATAAAAAATCACCACAAGCTTTGATTTTGGCATCATCCCGTGAACTGGTCATGCAAATCAATGAAGAAATTCGTATTTGGTCAGAGGGGAGCGGCATGACAGGTGCAGCATTCATCGGCGGTGCTAATGTAAAAAGGCAGCTGGACAAACTGAAGAAGCATCCACAGGTCATTGCTGGGACGCCAGGACGAATTTACGAATTGATTGCCCAAAAGAAATTGAAAATGCATGAAGTAAAGACGATCGTACTTGATGAAGGCGACCAGTTGATTATTCCAGAGCATTTGGGTACGATCAATAATATCATCAAAACAACGCTTAAAGATCGACAAATCATGGTGTTTTCAGCGACTCTGCCAGAGGAAACGGAAAAAGCGGCCCGCGGATTCATGAATGAACCGGAGTTGATCAAGGTCGATAAGCATGAAAAAATGGAATCAAAAGTGGACCATCTTTACTTTGTTGTAGAGAGACGGGAAAAGTCAAAGATTCTTGAAAAAATCACGAGGTTAAAAGATGTCAAAGCCCTTGCCTTCCTGAACGATATTGCAGAACTAAGTGTCTTACATGAAAAGCTTAGCTATAAAGGGGTTGAAATGGGCGTCCTACATGGCGAATCCAATAAAGTCGACCGTGAGAAAGCGCTACGTAAGCTTCGTTCTGGAAAATCACCGATGTTGATGGCAACGGATGTAGCCGCACGGGGACTTGATATTAAAGGTCTGACTGCGGTCGTTCATGTTGATATGGCTGATAACATCGACCAATATATCCATAGATCTGGAAGAACAGGCCGCGCGGGTGCAGATGGCACCGTTATTTCGATTGTAACGGAAAGAGAAGAGCGCGAGTTGAAAAAAATGGCTCGTGAACTGGAGATACCACTAACGAGAGTAACCTTCTATGGTGGAAACATCGTAGACGACGAATAATTGCTTGGAAAAGGGATGGCCGAGGCGGCTGTCTCTTTTTTTATCAATAGGAAAAAGATTAAGGAAAGACAAGGCATCTAGTTTTACATATTACTGGATGCTTATTTTGCAGCATCCGCTCCACCCGCCATTTTTGGCCGGTTGAACATGATCAGATTCCCAGTTAACCAAAAAAATGCGGTGAAATTGAGTGATCCTCCAACTGCAACGTTCCAATGAACAGGTTCATCCAGCAAGAGGTAGCCGTGATAATAGGCATGATCAGTTGATGAAAACGCTTCCTTTATGTAGTTTTCTGACATAAAATAGAAATAGAAACAGGATAGGAGGAGACAATATGGCAGAAAAATATAAACAATTTGAAACGGCAGTCATTCATGGAGGATATGACTCCAAGGAGCACTTAGGAAGCTTGACTACACCCCTATTCCAAACCTCAACTTTCACTTTCGAAACGGCCGAGCAAGGGGAAAGGCGTTTTGCCGGTTTGGAAGATGGCTATATATACTCACGCCTCGGGAATCCAACGGTACAGGTGCTTGAAGAAAAGATTGCCGCTTTGGAGGGAGGGGAAGCGGGGCTTGCTTTCGGTTCAGGTATGGCTGCAGTCTCGGCAGTACTTTTTGCGTTAACTAAAACAGATGACCATATCCTTTGTTCGCAGGGGCTATACGGCTGTACGTTTGGCCTTCTGCAATTAATGAAAAATAAATATCGCATCGCTCATGATTTCTGTGAAATGGACACAGAGGAACAGGTAAGGAAAATGATGCGGCCGGAAACGACCTGCATTTATGTGGAAACTCCAATCAATCCAACGATGAAAATGATTGATTTACAGATGGTAGTAAGGGTTGCGAAGGAATATAATGTGACGGTCGTAGTCGATAATACATTTTCGACACCATACTTACAAAGACCGCTTGAATATGGCTGTGATATCGTTCTTCATAGCGCTACGAAATATCTTTGCGGACATGGGGATGTTGTCGCGGGCCTAGTAGTAGGTAAGAAGGAATTTATGAATCAGGTAGCTGGCACGACACAAAAAGATATTGGTGGAATCATTTCACCATTTGATGCCTGGTTACTATTGCGGGGGTTAAAGACCTTACCTGTAAGGATGGATCGGCATTCCGCCAATGCAATGGAGATTTTTCGCGAACTGAAGAAACATCCAAAGGTGAAAAAGGTATACTATCCAGGGGATGAAGCTTCAACAGATCATTATATCATGCAAAAACAGATGAAACATGGCGGCGGCCTCATCTCTTTCGAATTGCATGGCACGAAAAAGGATGCGCAGGAATTTCTCAATAAATTGAAACTAATCAAAATTGCCGTCAGCCTAGGGGATGCCGAAACATTGATTCAACATCCCGCCACAATGACGCACTCGGCCGTTCCTGAAGAATCGCGACAGCAAATGGGCATCAGTGACCAGCTGGTCCGTCTCTCAGTTGGCCTTGAAGCTTGGCAGGATGTTTGGCATGATCTCCAGCAAGCGTTTTAGGCCACCATATTTACTTTTCAGTTCCTTCTATTCTTAATGAAGATGGTGATGGCTATGATAAAGGTGATAGCAGCCAGGATAAAGGAAGTATCTGAGATTATCGGGTAGGCAGCACCATTTCGTATCCCTATGCCTATGAACGCCCAAACGAATACGAGAGGATAGCACCAATCCCGGTTTTTACTTGCAAAGACAAAGGCCAGGATTGTTGCTGCAATCAGCAAGACGATCGTCCAAGCATTGGAAACTCCAAAGCCGTCCCATTCAATATAGGTGAGGTAATAAGCAATGTCAGCCATGGTTGCAACACTTACCCAGCCTGTATAAACGGAAAACGGAAATAAATCAAAAGTAGTGTGCTCCACTTTTTTTATGCTTGTATAAATGACCATTAAAGTAGTCAACAGAGCAATGATAATGAATACGGATAACAGAAAGTGTTCATAGTGCCAAGCCAAAAGCCAAGCGCCATTGAGCGCACAGCTTAAAGCAAACCAAGGGAAGGATGCCTTATAAGCAGGGCTGTTTTGATGTTTGCTTAAAAACTGCCTGAATACCCAGATGGCGAGCAAAAAGTAAATGAAGCCCCATATGGAAAATACATAACCGGCTGGAGTGAAAAGTACATCCAGTTTATCGGAAACCTCTCCTGATGTTTGGTCGTTCAATGGCAGGAAATTGGCTAAAAAATTCATTGTGACGACGAATAGATAGAAAATCAAATTGATGATGGTAATGAGCATGGCCTTCCTCCTTGTATGAATTGTGATTCCTTTTACCTTATTCCACACTTTTAGCCTGGTTAACCTTTTTGGAGCACATCGGGGTACGTGGAGTTTATTTTTCCGTAAAGAGAGGAATTCCTGTAACAATTGAACCATTTAAGGTTAGAAATTTTACATCTTCACTTTATGGTGTTAAAATATTCAAAGATTCATATTATTTTAGTCCTTCGGGGTCGGGTGAAAATCCCAACCGGCGGTGATGAAGAAATTCTAAGCCCGCGAGCCTGATAAAGGCAGGATTTGGTGAGATTCCAAAGCCGACAGTACAGTCTGGATGGGAGAAGGACGTGTGAAACCCAAATGTATACGTGTGCCTAATTTTTCAAAAATGAAAATATTGGGCTTTTTAGGTATACAATTTTTTCACTCATTTCTCCTGCTAACTCCTTAGGTCATTTCTAAGGGGTTTTTTATATTTTATAAAAGGGGGAAAAACATGTTTACGGGAATCATTGAGGATATCGGTACCGTCCATTCCTTGAAAAAAGGAACAAGCAGTATGGAGTTGACGATTCGTTCTGAGAAAATCCTTGAAGATGTTCATCTCGGGGATAGTATATCAGTCAACGGGGTCTGCTTAACGGTAACATCCTTCACGAAAAGTTTGTTTACGGTGGACGTAATGCCGGAAACGGTCAAAGCTTCCTCGATCCGGACGTTAAAATTGGGATCACCTGTAAATCTCGAACGAGCCATGAGTGCACAGGGAAGGTTTGGCGGTCATTTTGTTTCAGGCCATATTGACGGAACAGGAACAATCATAAAAAAAGAGCGTAAAGAAAATGCCGTCTATTATGTAATCCAATTGGAAGAAGGACTCAGTAACTATTGCATTCCGAAAGGGTCCGTTGCCATTGATGGAACGAGCTTGACGATATTTGGGATCGAAAGAGACCTTTTGACTGTATCACTGATCCCCTTGACTCATCAGGACACCATATTGGGGCATAAGGCGGCTGGCGATATCGTTAACATCGAAAACGACATGATAGGGAAATATATTATACATCAAATGAAAAAAGGCGATTCAAAACCAGGACTGAATTTAGAGTTTTTGGCAGAAC
Source organism: Peribacillus sp. Bi96 (assembly GCF_918698115.1). Lineage (GTDB taxonomy): Bacteria > Bacillota > Bacilli > Bacillales > DSM-1321 > Peribacillus. The sequence continues at coordinate 52,070 of NZ_CAKKLV010000018.1, read as the reverse complement.
ACGGATTCTAATAAAAGGGCGGTGTAATGATGTTCCATACAATTGAAGAAGCGATCGAAGATTTGAAAGCTGGCAAGGTAGTAATCGTATCCGATGATGAAGACCGTGAAAATGAAGGGGATTTTGTTGTGTTGGCTGAAAAGGCAACACCGGAAGCGATTAATTTCATGGCGACTCATGGACGAGGCTTGATTTGTACAACCATTACTGAAGATCTGGCAGGGAAATTGAGCCTGCATCCAATGGTAGGAGAAAATACCGACCATCATGGCACTGCGTTTACGGTTAGTGTCGATCATAAAAGCACTTCTACAGGAATCAGTGCTTTTGAACGGTCCTTGACCATTCTTGAACTTCTTAAAGAAGATTCTGTCGCTGAAGATTTTCAAAGACCTGGTCACACTTTTCCGATCGTCGCTAAAGAAGGCGGCGTATTAAGGAGGGCAGGGCATACGGAGGCATCGGTGGATTTGGCAAAGTTATGCGGCGCCGCTCCAGCTGGTGTCATATGTGAGATCATGAATGAAGATGGATCGATGGCACGTGTATCAGATTTAGAAGTCATCGCTGAGAAATTCAACCTGAAATTCATCACGATAGCCGATTTGATTCGTTACCTTAAACAAAGCGATACAAGCGGGAAACAGGAACTTGAACTGAACATTCCGAATGCGTAAGGGATGATTTTTGCGCAATGAAATCTACACATGAAAAAAGATATTTTTTAAAAACTAGGAGGAATTGGACATGGGGAAAATTATTGAAGCACAATTAATCGGATCAGGATTGAAAGTTGGAATCGTTGTAGGAAGATTTAATGAGTTTATCACAAGCAAGCTTTTAGGCGGAGCATTGGACGGACTTAAGCGGCATGGTGTGGATGAAAATGATGTTGACATTGCTTGGGTCCCAGGTGCTTTTGAACTTCCATTAATTGCGAAGAAACTTGTGAATACAGGCAAATATGATGCAGTGATCGGTCTTGGAACGGTAATCAGGGGTTCCACTACACATTATGATTATGTCTGCAATGAAGCAGCTAAAGGAATGGCTGCCGTTTCCTTGGACACAGGTGTACCAGTTATCTTCGGTTTGTTGACAACTGAGAATATCGAGCAAGCCATCGAACGTGCCGGTACAAAATCTGGTAACAAAGGCTATGAAGCGGCCGTTAGTGCGATTGAAATGGCGAACCTTGGAAAATTGATTGAACAGTAATTTCATTCAGGAAATCCGCAGGGAAGAACATCCCTGCGGATTTTTTTGAGTAAACTTTCTTATTGACCATTTATTGTATGGGTTTGATCGATGACTTCTTGCGTGTTTCCTTCAATTTCCTCAAATGACACGTTCGACATCCTCGGACTTTTTCAATAACAAACTGGCTGCTTCCAAGCTTTGGTTAACCCCAGATAGTGACTTTTTAAGTGATCAATGAAAACATGCCTTGATTCAATATAAAATCTGGTAAATAACGAATTATTAGGAGTTTTTCAAAAAAAAAAGAACAAAATCATGGAGGAATGGAAGCATGGTAAAATATGCGGATATGATTATGCTACAATTGTAAAGATTGCTATTGAAATTGATATCTTTAGGGAAAAGTAAATTTATTAGTTATTAGGAGGGGTTTGTGTGTACCATCTCTTTACACATAATGATTTAGATGGAGTCGGCTGCGGCATTGTAGCTAAGTTGGCATTTGGAGAAGAAGTAGTGGTAAGTTACAATTCGATCGGTCGCCTTAATCAGAATGTAGGAGCATTTCTTGAGCAGGCAAAAATTGAAGATACCTTAATTGTTACCGATCTTTCGGTTGATGAAGATAATGAAAAGATGATTTCGCAGTTTGTGGAAGACGGAGGCAAAGCGCTGTTGATAGACCATCATAAGTCAGCTCTGCATTTGAACGAACATGATTGGGCATCTGTAACGGTCGAGCAGGAAGACGGTAAACAGACAGCAGCGACTTCATTATTCTATCAGTATGCAGTTGAAAATAATCTGCTGGAACCTTCAAGCATCGTAGCTGAATTTGTCGAATTGGTCCGCCAATACGATACATGGGAATGGGAAGTTAATAAAAATGCGACGGCAAAACGGTTAAATGACCTGTTTTTCATGATTCCGATTGAAGAATTTGAAATGAAAATCGCACATAAGCTTTCTACTGCTGAAAGTTTCACTTTTGACGAAGTGGAGCAAACTCTTCTGAATGTAGAAGAAAGTCGAGTAGATCGGTACATAAACAGGAAAAAAAGAGAAGTTTATCAAGCTACGGTCGGCCCCCATACAGCTGGTGTGGTCCACGCAGAGTCCTATCACTCAGAACTTGGAAATGAACTATCGAAAGAATTCTCACATCTGGATTATATCGCCATCCTGATGGTCGGAAGTAAAAGAATCAGCTTTCGGACAATCCACGATGACATAGATGTTTCTGAAGTTGCTGGCAAGTACGATGGGGGTGGCCATCAAAAAGCTGCGGGGTGTACCATGTCTGAAAAGGCATATAGCCAATACGTCGAAAAAACCTTCTTTGCCGAGCCGCTAAAACGTGATGCTCATAAAAATCAATTGAATGTAAAAGAATCCCCAGAGGGCTGCTTATATTCAACGAGAGAAAAACAGGACATATTCATCTATGAAGATGAAGAGGAAGAATGGATTGTTGAAATCAACGGAAAACAACAGAAAAAAACATTCGATACATTTGGGGAAGCGGAAAAATACATGAAGCGGAAATACTCAGCATGGCTTGCCCATGATGAAAGATATGAAGAGTTTGTCAATAAAGGATGAATAGGAAAGCGGCTGTCCAAATGGGGCAGCCGCTTTCCTATTCATGTTTTACCTTTTAAGTGGAACGGGATGTACGATCGTGCGCGATGGTTTTTTTGGTATGGAATTTTGACGATGAAGTATCGCATTGATTTCTCCGCCTATCACAAAGATCAAACCACTTAAATATAGCCATAGCATCAAGATGATGACGCCTCCCAAACTGCCGTAAGTGGAAGAATAATTGGCAAAATTACTGACATAGAATGAGAATCCAAGTGATATTCCTAACCAAAGTACAGTTGCGGTCACTGCCCCAGGAATGACATGTTTAATGGGAAAACTTTTATTCGGTGCAAAACGATATAAAAAAGTCAGGACGAGTGAAATGACCACAACGGCGATAACCCACCGTAATAAGCTGAATAAGATTTGCATTTCTTCTGGAATTGAAATGACTTGCTGTATTAAATCGATGATGACTTTCCCGAAGACGGGAAGACCTAACATGACGATGAATGCAACAACCAAGCCTAAAGTCAATACAATGGAAATGAAACGGGCTTTAATGAAATTCCTTGTTTCTTCAACATCATAAGCGATATTCATGGAATGGATGAATGCATTCATTCCGTTTGATGCGGACCATATGGTGCCAAGGAAACCAAAAGTCAGTAAGCCGCCGTTACGCTCACTCAATATGTTGATGATGTTTTTCTCGATGACATCCATCGTTTCAACTGGCATGAAGGTTTTGAGCGTATCCAAGGCTGTCTGAATATCAATGTTCAGATAAGGAAGTAGGGACAGCAATAAAATGAGCAAAGGGAATAGTGCGAGTAAATAGTAATACGCTTGTTCTGCTGCCAGCCCCGTTACACGATCTTCCTTTATTTCTTTGATGAGTTTTTTGGAAAATTTTAACGACTTATTCATCCGGGCCTCACTCCTGATTAGTTACTTAGGTTATCTGCTTCTTTTCCCTCTGTTCAGGTAAGTTAATCCTCTAATTAAAAGAAATTGAAAGATACTTCGTAAAGAGGTCCTTTTCATGTTTAATCCGTGCGCTAATGCTTGATATAACATGCATTAACGAAACCCGAGTATATGAATGATAAGTTAATGGTTACTTACATTAGCCCATTCACTTCTCCATTGGCTGAATTCCCAGGTATGTGAGTATCATGTCGAGGAAAATCGGGAGTAAAGAATCGGAAAACAAATATTCTTAACCACGTGAGCTTGTGCTGTTGGTACTTCAAAGCTTATGAATAACATTGCTAATATTAGTACAAGGTATGTTAAATATCTAATGGCACTTATACAGAAAGCCCCATTTAACATCAAAGGTGTACTTTAAAAGTAATCAGAAAAAAGGCCAGACAGCATATCTGGCCTTTTTAGCTATTGAACTTCTTTTTCAGGTTCCTTTTGAACCTTCGGGGGGCTCCATTTGAAGACTTTATTCAGGATATTATAGATGTGTTTGGATTCTTTTGTAAGGATTGGACCAAGAATCGCTAAGGTTAAAACATAAAGTGCCGCAAACGGGGTTAGTATAGGCATTAAACCGCCAGCAATGCCTAGGTTGGCTAAAATGATGGAGAATTCACCACGTGAAACAATCGTCAATCCGATGTTTGCGGAGGCCCTGTGAGATAAGCCGGATTTGCGTCCTGCAATCATTCCAGCCACAAAGTTACCGATTATAGTGATGATGACGGCTCCCAGAACCATCCAGACAGCTCCACCAAGGGTCGTCGGATCGATACTCAAGCCAAAGCTGAAGAAGAATATGGCTCCGAAGAAGTCTCTAAATGGAATGACAAGCTTCTCGATTCTATCGCTATGTTCCGTTTCAGAAAAGACAAGGCCGAGCAGTAATGCACCAATGGCTTCCGCTACGTGAATGGTTTCCGAGAAACCTGCGATGAAGAACAGTAAAGCGAACACGACAATAATAAATATTTCATCGGAGGTTATATTGAATAATTTGTTTAGGAACCCAGATGCTTTTCGGGCGATAACAAAAAACACAAGCATATATCCGATCGCGATAAAAGTTGAAAGTAACGTTCCCCAAACGGAACCGGAAGAGCTTAATACCAATCCTGATACGACTGATAAATACACAGCGAGGAAGATATCTTCAAACATGATGATACCAAGAATTAGCTCCGTTTCATTGTTACCGGTCCTTTTAAGATCAACAAGTACCTTCGCCACAATGGCACTTGAAGAAAAGCTGATAATCCCCGTTAAGATCAGTACTTCCTTTAAAGGAAGACCGAGAAGGAAACCGTAAAGCAATGCCAAACCGGCGTTGATTACAATGTAATACGTTCCGCCTGTCACGATATTTTTTCCGGACTTCATTAGTTTTTTAACGGAAAATTCAAGGCCTAAGTAGAACAGAAGGAATAAGATACCGACACGGCCGAGGAAAGCGATGATTTCTTCACTTTCAATGAAACGGAGGTCAATGACCCCGAAGGTTGGGGCATGGGGGCCAACGAGCATCCCGATGATAATTAATACTGGAACATTAGATATTTTAAATTTACCTGCAAAGAGAGCAGCGAACGCTACTAGAAGTAGGGCAGTACCCACTTCAAAGACTAAATGGTCCATATGAGCTTAATCACTCCTTTCGTCGGTCAATAATTCTCTAGTCAGGTTACGGATATCTTTTCTTTCACCGGATATCACGAGTGTATCGCCTGTTTCGATGATGGACTCAGGACCAGGGTTGCTCAGTTGTTTTTTTCCTTTTTTCGAATGGGCTATCACGGTTACGTTATAATTGCTCCGGATATCGATCGAACCGATTGTCTGATTGATGGCTTTGGAACCTGGTTCCACTTTAAACCATTCAATCACTAAGTCGCCCAATGACATTTCAATCGTTTCAAGTGCTTGTGGTTTATAAACCATGCCGCCTATTATGGAAGCCAGTTGCCGCGATTCCTGGTCATTAAGGGTGATGCTGGAAATGACATCTTCATGTTCATTATCAAAATGGTACAATTCCCGACGGCCGTCATCGTGAATGACGATCACTAACTTTTCATCATTTCTCGTTATGATTTCGAACTTTTGGCCAATACCAGGAAGTTCACTTTCTCTAATTTTCACTGGAATTCCTCCTTAAAATTTGGTTAGAGTTTATTGAAGATAGCAGAATGTTCATAAGTTAACGTCAATATTCGTATTGAATTTCTTTTCCTTTGATATGCCGATGTATTTTAGTGTCTCCGATGGACTTGAATGATGGTAATGCTTCTGTATCAAAGCTAGTGACACTCCTTGTTTATAGGCATGGTAGCCAAAAGTTTTGCGCATCGAACTTGCTCCGAATTTACCTGTCAGGCCAGCACCTTCCACAGCATCATGGATGATTCGGTGCGCCTGTTGGCGTGTGATCGGCTTTTTTGTCTTAGGGGAAAGAAATAAAAATTGACCTTCGATAACCTTCGAGCCTTTAAGGTATTCTTGTAAGGCAGTACGAACTTTCAGGTTCAAATAAATTTGGTTGACCTCGTCATTTTCCATCCGTTGCTCATAAAACTCCTTGATTTTTCCCGATTCATCGAGAACGTCGGCGACGGTGATTTCCAGCATTTCATTTATCTTCATACCGGTATTGATGCCGATTACAAACAATAAATAATCCCGACTGGAGTGAGCTCGTAAGTAAGTCTTCATTTTGCTGATTTGATTGATGTCCTTAAAGGCTTCTACATATTCCATAGATCTTCTCCTCTTACCAATGTAACATAATTATATTATATCACACTTTATGTAACATTGCATGTGTTAAGACCTGATAAGTTAATCCTTCTCCAAATGCAATGCATACTGTTGAATGTAAAAAAACCTCTTCCTTATTCTCTACTCAAATCAATTAAAATATATCAGGGAAGTTATATATCTCTATATAGCGGAGAATCATATGAACTTTTGCCCGAGAAAAAAAGGAATCCCGAGTAGGGATTCCTTCATCTTTTTAGTATACGGCTTTTTGTAATTTGTGAATGACTTCAAGTGAAAGGCCGGTTCCGATGGCCACTGATTCAAGCGGATTATCTGCAAGTCGGACTGGTACGACAATTTCATTCGTCAGCCATTCTTGGATTCCGTTGAGAAGTGCGCCCCCTCCGGATAAGATGACGCCTTGATCGACGATGTCCCCGCTTAATTCAGGTGGACAATCTTCCAAAGTGGCCCTGATTGCTTCTAATATATGAAGAAGCGATTCCTGGATGGCTTCCTGAACATCAGAGGATGAAATTGTAATCGGCTTTGGAAGACCCGTTACAAGATCACGGCCCCTGACTTCCATGGTGATTACGGAATGTTCAACGAGTGCATAGCCGATTTCTTTTTTTATTTCCTCAGCTGTTCTTTCACCGATCAACACATTATGTTTTTTTCTGACATATTGGCTGATATCTTCATCCAATTGATCTCCGCCAATTCTGATTGAATTGCAAGAAACGACACCGCCGTATGAGATGATTGCCACCTCAGTCGTGCCGCCGCCAATATCGACGATCACATTAGCAATGGGCTCTTCGACAGGCAGGCCAGCGCCGATTGCTGCCGCTACCGGTTCCTCAATGAGGTGGACCTGTTTGGCTCCGCAGCTTTTGACTGCATCCTGAATGGCCCTCCTCTCCACTGATGTGGAACCTGATGGCGTACAGACCACGACACTAGGCTTTCGGATCGATAAGCCTAGGTCCTTACTTGCTTTTTTCATGATTTCCCGAAGCATTTGCGCGGTTACATCAAAATCCGCAATGACACCGTCCTTAAGTGGACGGATTGCAACGATATTTGCAGGTGTTTTTCCAATCATGTTTTTTGCATCCACACCGACTGCCAATACTTTATTAGTCTCTATATCAATGGCCACCACCGATGGCTCATTAAATACGATTCCTTTATTTTTACTGTAAACTAGTGTATTTGCAGTTCCTAAATCAATGCCTATTTCTGTATTTGATAACATTTAGTCACCCCTCCATAAGAGTTTGACCCCTATATAATCATTCTACCTTTTATCATGAATTTGTGGGGGTGGGAAATCTAGTAAATAGTGGAAGCTTCACATTAGTCTCATTTATATAGGGAAAACATGATGAAATATTAAAATGCGCTGGCGATGGCAAAGGTGCCAAGAACGGAAAATGTCCAATTGTAACCAAGCCATCCTGACATCGGGGCAACATATTGCCTTTAGTAAAACGTAAGCTTGCTGCGACAAAATATTGGCCCCTCATATGTGTAGGCGCGAGCTTGGATACAATTCCTTGCTGAAAGCCGGCCGTTAAAAGCCCTTATTTTATGTTAAGATATAGATGATTAATTCACATAGTTAAAGAAGGTAATTTGTGGTGAGTACATATTTAAGTGAGAGTAAGAGTTTTAGAGTCATGTTTACAGCTTTTCTAGCTTTCTTAGGCGGATATGCGTTTGATTGCCTTGGAATATACTTACCATGGATGCTCGGACCATTATTTGTGGTGATGATTGCGAAAGTAAAATTAGGGAAGTATATGTTTTGGTCTAAAACCTTTAGAAGCACCGGATTGGTCATCCTTGGTTTACAACTGGGCAGTTCATTCACCAAACAATCGTTACATGAGATGATTGAATATTTACCGGTTATGCTTTTTACGACTATCGCAATCATTTTATTTACGGTGTTGACGGGCTGGTTCGTTGGGAAAAGAATGAATCTATCTTTCAGCACTTCCATGCTTGGCAGTTTTCCGGGAGGCCTTTCCCAGATGGTGGTTTTAAGTGAGGAAATGAAGGATAGTGATGAAACGGTTGTAGGTTTCATGCAAACACTTCGGGTCATCCTGGTAATATCCATTGTTCCTTGGCTCGTGACACATGTCATTTCAGCCGAATCTGGTGCAGTTGCAGCCATATCGGAGCGGCCATTTTTCTTATTTGAGTATGATGCGAAATTAGCCCTCATGATGTTGGCAATCTTGCTATTATTCATCTTCATCACAAAGAAGGTGAACTTCCCGCTGCCTTTTTTACTAGGGCCCCTCATGGCGGCTGCTCTATTTAATTTAGGAGGTCCGGGTGCTCCGCAAATTCCTGACTTTTGGTTGAACTTGTCACAACTATTGATTGGCGCTCATTTAGGCTACACACTGAAGATTGATAACCCCCGACTTTTCAGAAAGATGTTCGGAGCGGTATTCGTCAGTAATGTCCTGTTAATCGGATTTTGCTATTATCTGTCGATACAATTTGCGCCGCTCTTATCTTTACAGGCAAACGAACTGTTTTTGAGCATGGCGCCAGGCGGCGTGGCGGAAATGGCAGTCACAGCCATGTCTGTTCATGTAGATTTATCCGTAGTCACAAGCTTTCATTTATTCAGGATATTATTCATTTTATTTTTTCTATCCCCCATCATCAAATGGCTGGATGGAAGAAGTCAGGGAAAACAAGAACAAGGACAAAGCTGACATGCTTTGTCCTTGTTTCAATATGGAAAAAATCACAACAAATAAATAAACATCAAAAGCTGATTGAAATTCACGAGTAAAACACTGAAACTCACGAGTAAAAGCGTTAAATTCACGAGTAAAAGAATAAATTTCAGGCGCTATGCCGCAAGTCACTCACGGAATGACTTGAAAATCGATTCACGAAGAAAATTTTATCCGACTTGTTGAAAAATACTGTTGAATCGAATCTTTGCAAGGAGTAAAGCAGGTAGATTTTGTGATCGTTTAATGAAATTTAGAATGGAATAGTAAAAAAATCCTCATTTTTTCCAAACTTCATCCGATATAAGGAGAAGACGAGACTTTAAATGAATGGGTGAGTACTATGGATATAACATCAGTTTTGGGCGTAGTTCTTGGCATTGTGGCCATCTTGGTCGGAATGGTGTTGAAAGGCGTTAGTGTTACGGCGTTGATTAACCCGGCGGCTATTTTGATCATTATTGTAGGGACGATAGCTGCTGTCGTAACGGCTTTCCCTTTGTCAGAATTAAAAAGACTGCCAAAAATATTCAAGATTTTATTCTTGGAACAAAAATTGACAAAGCCTGAAGAATTAATAAAAACTTTTTCGGAATGGGCGGTCATTGCCAGGAAAGAAGGCTTACTGGCATTGGAAAGCATTTCCGATCAAGTGGATAATACCTTTTTGAAAAATGGCTTGAATCTTGCTGTCGAAGGTCAGAGTGCAGATTATATTCGTGATATTTTAGCAGAGGAAATAGACGCGATGGAAGAACGCCATTTAAGCGCGGCAGCGATATTCAGTCAAGCTGGAACATATGCACCGACACTTGGAGTATTGGGTGCGGTCATCGGGTTGATCGCTGCATTGGGCAATATGGCTGACACGGAGGCATTGGGACATGCCATTTCTGCCGCGTTCGTTGCAACCTTGATGGGGATTTACACCGGCTATGTGTTATGGCATCCATTTGCTAATAAGCTAAAACGGAAATCGCAGCAGGAAGTCCGGATCAAAGAAATGATGATAGAAGGGATTTTATCGATCATTGAAGGGGAAGCACCAAGAACGATTGAACAGAAACTAACCTCTTATTTGCCTGCTGGAGATCGCAAAAAGTGGTTAGAAGGCGATGTGAGAGAAGATGGCTAGGCGGAAAAAGAAACAAAGGCATGAAGAGCATATTGATGAATCATGGCTGGTTCCCTATGCAGATATCTTAACCTTGCTTCTTGCACTTTTCATCGTCTTATTCGCTTCAAGTTCGGTTGATGCAGTCAGGTTCCAACAGTTGTCGAATGTATTTAACCAGGTTTTTACGAGCGGAACGGGATTTATGGATTTCCCAAGTGATTCCCCCAGCAATGAGCCGACATCACCAGAACAAAAGGCAGGGGCAGAAGATCTCAAGAAGTTAGGGAAAAACGAGGAAGAAGAGCTTGCAGAAGTTCAGGAGCGTGTAAATGCCTATATCAAAAAGAATGATTTAACGGATAAATTGGGGACGAACCTAACGGATGAAGGTATGTTGATTTCAATTCGGGAAAATGTGCTGTTTGAATCAGGTATTGCGGAAGTTAGAAGTGAAAACAAAAAGATCGCTAAGGAAATTTCATCTTTACTGGTTATGGACTTACCCCGAAACATTATTGTAAGCGGACATACAGATAATGTTCCTATTAAGACTCACCAGTACGAATCCAATTGGGATCTGAGCGTGATGCGATCCGTGAATTTCATGAAACTTCTCCTCGAAAATAAAGAGTTGGATCCTGAAATGTTCAGCGCTAAGGGGCATGGGGAATTCAAGCCGGTTGCTTCTAATGATACGAAAAAAGGAAGAGCGAAAAACCGGAGAGTTGAAATCCTGATTGTTCCACGGACAGCAATAAATGAGTGAAAACCTGTCTGGAAGGGACAGGTTTTTGGTTTTTGAAGGAGCCTATATGCAAAGAGAATATACAAATGTGATGGAAGAAATCGTTGTGACATGGGTTCAGGTTCTCATGTCAGGTGTAGAATACCAAACTTTTTGTTCGTGCAGCAAATGTAAAAACGACATCATCACATTATCTTTGAATAACCTGCCTAATTACTATGTAACCACGGAAGAAGGGCGTAAGCGGGTGTTTGAAAGTTTAAATACGGAAGAAAACCGGAGATGGATCAACAAGAGAGTCATCAATACCATACACGTTGTAGGGCAGTATCCTAAACATTGATATCATGGAAAAGATAAGAGGTAAGCGGCCCCTTATCTTTTTTTGATCTAATCCAGGAAGATATCCATGATTGGGAATAGAAGTGGGATTTATCGCGTAAACGAAGAGGATTATATGGGAGCATTATGATTTCTGTGTTTTATTTAGTGTGCAGAAGGGAACATAACTAGAGTACAAAGTAAGTTCATTCGATCTAAAATTGAGGAGATGAATTTTTTATGAGTAAAAAAATCGCATGTGTAGTAACGAATATGTTTGAGGACTCGGAGTACAGTGAACCGGCAAAGGCATTTGAAGAAGCCGGACATACGGTAACGACGATTGAAATGGAAAAAGGGAAAACGGTTAAAGGGAAACAAGGGGAAGTGGAAGTCAAGATTGATGAAAGCATCGATTCAGTGAAGCCAGAGGATTTCGATGCATTATTCATCCCCGGCGGTTTCTCGCCTGACCAATTACGTGCAGACGAACGCTTCGTAAAGTTCGCGAAGTCATTCATGGATGATAGAAAACCTGTATTCGCGATCTGTCATGGGCCACAGTTACTGATTACGGCAAAAACACTTGAAGGACGTCATGCAACAGGATATACATCCATTAAAGTGGACATGGAGTATGCGGGTGCCACATATTTGGACAAAGAGGTTGTAGTTTGCGGCAATCAACTTGTAACAAGCAGGACACCAGAAGATTTACCGGCATTTACTCGGGAATCGCTTAACTTATTGAAATAATAAAGAATCCCGGCAGATGCCGGGATTTTTTATTTTATAAGATGTAAAGGATTCATATACTTCCTGCTTTGCAGTAAAATAAAAGGAGAGACGAATAAAAAAGGAAGTGTCACGATTGATTGTATTAAAATCTGCACGTGAAATTCAAGCGATGCATGAATCAGGTAAAATTTTGGCAGCTTGTCATAGGGAGATTGCGAAAATGATTGTTCCCGGTGTGACAACATGGGAAATAGAAGAATTTGTCGAAGGATTCTTAAAAAAACATGGGGCAAAGCCGGAACAAAAAGGGTACAAAGGGTATGAATATGCGACATGTGCAAGCATAAACGAAGAAATCTGCCATGGTTTCCCTCGAAAAACACCTTTGAAAAATGGAGATATCGTAACGATTGATATGGTCGTCAATAACAACGGGGCTCTAGCCGACTCGGCCTGGACGTATACGGTCGGTAAGGTTTCAAAGGAAACGGAACATTTAGTGCATGTGACGAAGGAATCTTTATATAAGGCGATTGAAGTGTGTGTGGAAGGCAAGCGGATTGGTGATATTGGTCATGCCATTCAAACATATGTCGAAGCGGAAGGCTTCTCGGTCGTTCGTGATTTCATCGGACACGGCATAGGTAATGTCATTCATGAAGAGCCGCAGGTTCCGCATTATGGGCTGCCGAATAAAGGTCCACGTCTTAAAGAGGGCATGGTATTCACAATCGAACCCATGGTCAACGTAGGAACATATAAAGCCAGTAGGGATGCAAATGGATGGACGGCTTCCACAGCAGACGGGAAATACTCGGCCCAATATGAGCACACGATTGCCATAACAAAGAACGGTCCGCTTATTCTGACCGAACAATGAATGGAAAAAAACAGCATCAAGTATGATGCTGTTTTTTGTCTTAATCAATCGGTCGTTCCAATGAATATAAATCTTCTTCGATGTTCCCTAATCTGTCGTCCATCACTTTTTTAGCATCTTTTATACCTTCGTTATAAATAAAGGGAGCTATGTTTTCGAAAATGAACTGCAAGTGATTTTCAGCAGCGATTTCACCGATTTCCTTTCCGTGTTCCTGATACACATACTCTTGGATACGTTCGATCATCTTGCGTCGTTTTTCTAAGGGAAATTGAATGAACATTGTGTCCTCCTTCATATTTGTTCTAAAAGCCATGAAAAGAATTGATCAGAATTCAAAGGAAAGACGGGTACTAAGGCATGATTTCTGGTTCGTTCCAGGCATTCTGACCAAGCCACCGCTGCTTTGACATTCGTAAGCCGTTCCAATAAGAGGAGGTCACTTTCTTCTTTGATTAGAATGACCTTAGGAAAATCCTCTTGCTTATAGCCTTCTACTAAAATCACATCGGGAGAAAAAAGACCCAATAATTGAATGAGCTCAGTAATAGGGGCTCCAGTCTTGAAATTGCCGAGCAACTCTATTGTTCCATCTCCTTCAACAAGTGAAGCGGCAGCCCCAGCCTGAAAGTGTTTTTGGGAATCCTTCATACCTATGATATCTGGTTTTCCGCCATGTCCATGGTGCTTTAAAACGGCTGTCTCTACTTTTACTGCGCGAAGCTTTTCGATTATATTCGTTATGAATGTCGTTTTTCCTCTATTTTGATAGCCAACCACCTGAAAAATAAAGGGCTTCTTCACCAAGACCATTTGCATCCTTCTTGGTCATCAAGTAGCAGGATGTCCACGATATCTCCCGTTTGAAAACCACGGGTCCCCCCAGGTAAGACGGTTAGTGAATTGGCACCTGCCAAGCTTGTTGTAATATTGGATTTATCCACACCGCTAGGAATTACCTTCAACTGGCCGGATTCGTAAAATAACCGGGTCCGCAGCAAACGTGTGAATGGATTGGGCTTTAAGAAGTCCTCTGCCAATTGTGCCCTCTCTTTTCGTAAATGGGGCTTTTCAGAAAACAGCATAGTTCGGATCATCGGTCTTACAAATAGTTCAAAGCCGACATAGCTGGCGGATGGATTACCGGATAAACCGAATAAAAATTTATTATTATATACCGCTACAGTCGTCACGCTTCCCGGTCGCATGGCCACTTTATTGAATAAGACATCGGCTCCAAGTTTTTTATAAATATCAGGGAGGAGGTCAAAATCACCGACGGAAACGCCGCCTGTTGTAATGAGCAGATCGACTTCCTCCAAGGCAGTTGAAATGGCCTCGTAGCTTAATTCAAATTCGTCCTTAAGCTTTCCATAATAACGGACTTCTCCTCCAGCCCTTCGAATTTGGGCGGAGATGGCATGCGAATTGCTGTTGCGGATCTTCCCGGGCTGCAATGGTTCATTAACATCAAGAAGTTCCGAACCCGTAGCGAATAATCCGATGACAGGCTTTGTGGCAACTGGCACTTCAGCATAACCGAATGTTGCCAGCAAGCCGATGATCCCTGGATTGATCGCCGAGCCTTTTTTTACGAGAATATCTCCTTTCTTTGCGTCCTCACCTTGAAAAGAAACGTTTTCCCCTTCCTTAAGGGACCGTTTAAACGATATGTATTTTCTTCCGTCCTTTTCAAACTCCTTTGTGAGCTCGAGCATAATTACGGCATCACATTCAGCTGGCATCTGAGCGCCAGTCATGATTCTTGCTACTTGGTTTTGTTGTACGGGAATAGTTGATACCATACCCGCGGCAAGCTCTTCAACCACTTCGAACTCTAGTGGATTATTTAAGGACCCTTCAACGGTATCATTGGATTTTAGGGCAAATCCATCATATGGCGATCGGTTAAAATGCGGAACATCATTTGTAGCTGTTATATCCTGAGCCAAAAAACGATCTTGGCTTTCGTCAAGAGGAATCAGCTCCACATGTCCTTTTAGTTGATGTTTCATCACTTTTTCCACTGCTTCTGCGATACTGATAGGTTTTCTTCTTTCCACCATGCGAACAACTCCCTTCTGTTTTTCAACAATAATCTATATAACAAATGTAGCAGATTTTATAAAAAAATGAAAAAATCCTCACCAATATGTGAGGACCTGAATGTTACTTATTACGGAGTCTTCCAAGTTCTTCAGCGATAGCTTCCATTTCACGGACACTGAAATTCGTTTTTTTCATCACCATTTTATAAATATCATGCAGTTCTTCGTACATTTCGATATCAAAATGGGTGGATTTGATTGCACCGAAGTTCATCACTTTTAACTTATCCTTAATTGCTTCAACCATAAACTCGACACTTTCGGCAGTGTTTTGTGTTAAATCCATTTCACTCATCCTTTCATACGTTCCTAAATTATTTTCATCTTTGCATGATTACCCCTAGAAGTCAATGAATATTCAAGTAGAAAACGAAGCATGAGCTCCAATTCACAAGGGTGTCTCCACGTTTTAAAGTGAGAGAGAGTGGGAAAAGATAGGAAAAAACTTTTTAATCCATTGTATAATGGAGATAGCTACCATTATCCATCAACCAATATATGAAGAGGAGGAGAATATATGAGCAACATTCGAGAAGAATATAATTGTGCCAAGAAAAGTAAATTTATGCAAGCAGTTTTATTAGGGGCGTTAGCAGGGGCCGCGGTAAGCCTTTTTGATAAGAACACGCGTGAGTCTTTATTGGAAAACAGCAAAGGTTGCATGAGTAATATGAAGGAATTAGTAAAGAATCCCAATAGGGTACTTTCACAAGTACGTGAAACATCATCAAAAGTCCGTTCCACTGTTGAAAAAATTACCGATGATGTATCCTTCATTTCCCAAAAGGTAGAGGAGATGAAAGATATTCCATCGCAAGTTGCGCAAGTGGTGATGGAGACGAAGGAAGTCTTTGCTTCAGAGGGTCAGGAAGAATCGTCTTCAAGTGATGATCAGAAAGAACGTGTTTCCTTAAATTAGAAAATGGGGTGGAGGTATGGCCAATAAAAAAGAATGGCTGAAAGGCTCATTCTTCAAAACTTTCATAAAACGGTTACAGATGGATGATGTGTCGGGACTAGCTGCACAGCTGGCCTATTTCTTCTTACTTTCGCTGTTTCCGTTACTAATTTTTTTGTTCACTTTATTGGCCTATCTGCCATTTTCCCAAGAAGATATATTAAATACTGTCCGTACATATGCACCTGAAGATTCGATGAAAATCATTGAGGCTAACCTATCGGAAGTGATGGAGGCGAATGGTACTTTATTGTCAATTGGTGTCATAGGAACGATTTGGTCTGCATCGAATGGAATGAATGCAATCATTAAAGCTTTTAACCATGCATATAGTGTAAAAGAAAGTCGAACTTTCTTTATTTCCCGGGGAATGTCGATTCTTCTCACTTTAGCGATGATTTTTGTTTTTATTGTCGTTTTATTGCTTCCGGTATTCGGAAAACAGATTGGAATATTCCTATTTGCCGAAATTGGACAATCCGATGAGTTTCTAACGATTTGGAATAGACTGCGCTGGGTGATTAGTTCGCTTGTATTTTTAATTGTGTTCACGATTCTTTATTGGATAGCGCCCAACAAAAAACTGAAATGCCTAACCGTGCTGCCTGGTTCTGTCTTTGCAACTACAGGATGGTGCCTCGTTTCCTTTTTGTTTTCATTTTATGTGGAGAGATTTGCTAATTATTCCGCGACATATGGAAGCCTTGGAGGGATAATCATATTAATGGTTTGGTTTTATTTATCGGGACTCATCATTATATTGGGCGGGGAAATAAATGCCCTTTTAAGTGAAAAGGAAAATCCAGAATGTGAATGAGCTTCCTGGAGTTCCCGTAATAGCGTATGATCCTGCTGCAGATACTATTTCTGAAAAGACAACTTTTATAGAGGAGGAGTTCTTTCATGAGTAAAAAGGATGGCAGCACAAAGCAAAAAGGAAAAAAAGGTTCGAACCATAAAACATCAGGTTCAGCAAACGGTAAAAACGGATATCACTAAATGAAAGTGCCATAAAAAAAGGGAGCCCTAAGGGCTCCTTTTCCATTTTTAATTTCTCAAAAGTCTTAAGCTGTTCAGTATAACCAGTATTGTGCTTCCTTCGTGGCCAATGACGCCATATGGCAGGTCTAAGAATTGAAGGAAGTTGGATGCTATCAGGATCATGATGACAGAAATTGAGAAAATGACATTTTGTTTAATGATTCGATTCATTTTCTTGGATAATTTAACGGCTTCCGCGATACGAGGCAGGTCATTCTTCATCAAAACAACATCCGCTGTCTCCAAGGCAACATCCGTACCTTCACCCATTGCGATTCCGACAGAAGCAGTTGCCAGAGCAGGTGCATCATTAATGCCATCCCCAACCATTGCTACAGTGCCGAAGTGCTCTTTCATTTTTTTCACTTCATTCACTTTCGTTTCAGGTAGGCATTCGGCAATAAATTCATCAATATGGCTCTCCGCCGCAATCGCTTTAGCCGTTTTTTCACCATCGCCTGTCAGCATGACAGTATGGATGCCCTCATTTTTCAAAGCTTCGATGGCAGCAATCGTTTCTTCACGTACAACATCTTTCAAAGTGAGTATACCGGCAATCCCTTTATCATCTTTTGCATAAACGATCGTCTTTCCTTGTTCTGCCAATGTCAGCGCAACGCCATTTTGGAATCGTTCGGCTTCATTACGACCGACGAAATCAGCTTTACCTACTTGCCAAAGTACACCATTAAAATAAGCTTGAACCCCATGACCTGAGATATCTTCCATGTTATCCGGTTTCATGATGTCCTTTTCCAATTTCGTTTTAGCATAACGTACGATCGATGTTGCCAAAGGGTGGTTTGAATAATTTTCAATGGATGCAATATGAAATAAGAAATCTTCTTCGTTTAAATCTTCGCGGATGATAACATCCGTCACTTCTGGTTTACCTTTTGTCAATGTGCCTGTTTTATCTAAGGCAATTGCCTGCAGGTTACCTAGATTCTCGAGATGGATACCGCCTTTAAATAAAATCCCATGACGTGCACCATTTGAAATGGCTGATAGTGTAGCTGGCATAATAGAGGCCACAAGGGCACAAGGAGAAGCAACAACGAGCAGGATCATCGCTCTGTAGAATGTTTCTGTCCAGCTCCAGCCCAATACGAAATGGGGTACGAACATCATCAAGCCGACAACTGTCAATACGACTTTTACATAAGTCCCTTCAAACCGTTCAATGAACAGCTGAGAAGGGGACTTTTCGCTTTGAGCGGATTGAACGAGAGTGATTATTTTTTGAAATAACGTTTCACTTGCTGGTTTGGTGATTTCCACGGTAATCGTTCCACGAAGATTAACCGTTCCGGCAAAGACTTCATCATCCAGTGATTTACTGACAGGAATGGATTCACCAGTTATGGCCGCTTCATCGATATTGGTGCGTCCGTCTGTGATTTTTCCGTCTGAAGGTACTCTTTCACCTGGTTTCACTAAAATCAGGTCCCCGATATGCAGCTGGGAAACGGATACGGTTTCTTCATATCCGTTAGTGATGCGTAGGGCTTCTTCAGGCTGTAAGTCCATAAGCGCCGAAATTTCTTTATGGCTTTTATTCATCGTATACGTTTCAAGTGCACCGCTTAAAGCGAAGATGAAAATCAATATGGCACCTTCTGTCCAGTATCCAATGATCGCAGAACCAATGGCTGCGAAAATCATTAGCATCTCAACATTCAATTCCCGGTCAGCAATCGTATCTTCTATGCCTTCTTTTGCCTTGGCATATCCGCCAATCAGGAAAGAGGCCAAGTATATGACGATGGAGGTGGACTCCATTCCGGTCTTTGAAAGAGCCCAGCCGAACACTATTAATAAACCGCTGAATAATGCAGCAATAAGTTCTAAATGAGGTTTTACTTTTTCCAACCAAGAGGTTTTGCACGTAGCCGGTTGGGTTAAATGTTTAGTATCTGTAGTCATAAGATTCCCTCCCACATTCTTCTCTATTTTTGTGTAATTGATATAGATTATCATTTGCGCTTCGTATAATTGAGAAAGATAATCAACGTCAAATCTCTGGATAAAATATGAAAGCTGCCATCGTAATTGCGATGACAGCAATGATTTCAGAGGTTTATATACGTGATTTCCTTTTTGCTAATATTATATTACCACATATCCTATTCAAAAATAAAGAAGAATGATTCTAATCTAGGAAAAAATATAAAGTGCCATTTATTTCAATATAAAGGCACTATTGATAAACTCCAACAAATTGAATAATAAATGGGGTTGTTCAGATAATAAACTATACTACATATCTGTTGCAGGCATTTTTTCCTTAAACCGGGCTAATGAAATGAAGACAAGGAAAAGCATGATGCTGATCATATAGAAAAAATTCCCCCCTTGTATATGTTCAATGACCAAGCCACCCAAAAATGGTCCGCCGATGCTTCCGAGACTAAAGAAGATACTGCATAACAAATTTCCTGCAGGTAAAAGATTTCTAGGCAAAAGATCTGCCATATAACTGATTCCTAGCGAGAAAGTCGAACCCAGCATCATTCCGCCAAGCATAAAGCAAATGAAAAGGCCAAGTACTGAGAGGGAATAAATTCCTGCAAGTGTAAATATGATAAATCCTAAAAAAAGGATAATCAGCAAGGTTTTTCTCCTGCCCAAGCGGTCACTGACCATTCCTAGAGGAATCTGTGTAAGCAGAGTACCAGCTGAAAATGCTGGGATGATAATGGATACTGCAGTTAAGTCGATTCCTGATCGCAAGGCGAATACTGGAAAATTGCTGTTCAATGATGCTTCGAGCACGCCAAAGGTGAACGGAAGTAAAAAAGCGACCCAAGCTATGCGGCTCACTTTCGTAAACCTTTTGAGTGTGCCAAGGAATGATGTGTTTTCAGATTCATCCTGTTCAGGAAGCTCATTTCTAATTAGGAACACAGTTAACCAAGTGATCAGGCTAAGTATGGATGTGATGATGAAGGGCAATGACTGATTGATTTCGAGAAGCTTCGTCATCAGCGGGCCAACCATAAAGCCAAGACTGAAAAAAAGGCCATAAATGGCAAGATTCCTTCCGCGCTTTGCTTTAGGTGAAATAGCGGTGATCCATGTCTGAGTAGCAAAGTGAAGCGTATGATCCCCGATGCCAATGAAGAAACGAAGCACGAACCAAAACCAGAATGATTTCCATACAGGAAACAAGGCAAGTGAAAGGATGACTGTCATTCCGCCAAATAATATCAAAGGCTTATATCCATATTTACGGAGTGGTGCTTCCATAAAAGGAGAAATCAACAGAATTCCGATATAAAGGGACGCAGCATGAAAGCCGTTTAAGGAAGAACTGATCCCGTCATTTTCAAAAATGATGGCAATGATGGGTAATAGCATTCCTTGAGAAAAACCTGATATGCCGACCATAAAGATTAAAACACTTATAAGCAATTTTTGATTCATAAATCCATGTCTCCTAAGAATTGTTTACCTTGTTGATGTTACATCCTTGGAAGAGGATTAAGCAATAGAAATTTGGGTAAATATTGACAAGATGAGAAGCAATGATAAAATGTACCTTTGTTAAAGCACGAAGTTTTTGTTACATAAAAGAACATAAAAGATTGTGAGGAGAAGTTTCGTGAATAAAATATTTTTGGGACTTATCGTATTAGGTGTCCCTATATCTGTCATTGGTTCTTTATTGCATTGGCCAAGCGTAATCATGTTCATCGTATATTGCTTAACAATCATTGCGCTAGCGGGCTTCATGGGCCGAGCGACGGAAAGTTTAGCGATTGTTATGGGACCAAGGATTGGCGGGCTTTTGAATGCAACCTTTGGTAATGCAGTCGAATTGATCATATCTATCTTTTCATTGAAAGCGGGGCTGGTGGGTGTCGTATTGGCATCTTTGACTGGTTCGGTTTTAGGAAACTTATTATTGGTGGCAGGACTTTCCTTCTTTATTGGCGGGACCAAATACAAACGGCAGAAATTTAATGTATTCGATGCCAGACATAATGCCGGTCTGTTAATCTTTGCTGTTATTGTAGCCTTCGTTATACCGGAAGTGTTCACACAAAAGATGAGTGCATCAAGCACGATGTCGTTGAGTGTCGGAATTTCCATTATTTTAATCTTATTATATCTTGCTGCATTGTTCTTTAAATTGGTTACTCACCGCGGGGTATATCAGCATACGGAGAAAATAGAGGAGCATGAAAAGGAAGAACCGGAATGGAACAAGAAAAAGGCGATAACAATACTTGCTGTTGCTACTCTGGCTGTTGCGTACGTATCGGAAAAACTTGTCCATACGTTCAATGAAGTGGGGGAAACCTTCGGGTGGACGGAGTTATTCATCGGTGTCATAATCGTAGCGATTGTAGGTAACGCGGCCGAGCATGCTTCCGCTGTCATAATGGCCTATAAAAATAAAATGGATGTAGCTGTTGAGATTGCAGTTGGTTCCACACTTCAAGTAGCGATGTTCGTAGCACCTGTCCTCGTACTGGTTTCGTTAATGTATCCGACACATATGCCGCTTATTTTTACATGGCCAGAGCTGATTTCAATGGTTTCAGCTGTCTTTCTGATGATCATGATATCCAATGACGGGGAAACGAACTGGTTTGAAGGCCTTACACTATTAGCTGCTTACTTCATTATGGGGATTGGTTTTTACTTATTATAAGATTTCCAGACCTTCCGACTCGGAAGGTTTTTTTATATAAATAAAAATGACTCTGCTCAGGTTAGATTTAGCAGAGTCATTTCTATATTAGTAAATTACCATTCATAAGTTAATCCAAAATTTTTCATCATGCTTTTGTAAAAGTTGAGAAATATTCTAGAGTGTCACACCATCCTTTTATATCAAATTTAAGTATAGGCGAATTCGTTTTCTGTCATCCTTGAAAAGGGTGTCATGGATTGTTCGATAAGCATACCTCCTGAAGTTGTAATAGGTATGAACGATCGATTTCGCCTCCTTTTTATAATGTAAATTTATTATAAACGATTTGTATAGAAAAGTAAATATTCTGAACTTTACAAATACATTACAAAATCGACATCGTATTGAAATGTATAGAATGTTGACTAAAAACAAAATCTATAAACAAAATGATTGAACCCTTAAAAAGGAGTGCTACAGCATGAGAAGAATTATTCTTATTACGATGATTGCCCTAATTGCCTTTATTCAGGCGAATGTAAGTTATGCAGCCGATATACCAAGGGATAAAGCAACACCGAATAAGGTGAATATCCCGCCTTCTGTATTGAATATAGCAAAGGAGAATACGTATCCGAACCCGACCCAGGATCTCCCGATGCTGCAGCCGAGTAAGTTTGCCCAACAATTGATTGATTCGTCGGATATAAAAATTGAAAATCCAGAACTCATTCATATGTTGAATGAATCAGCAGTTGCAAAGGCTCCGCTTGCTTTTGGTTACAGAGCGACCATTTATCTTGGCCATTGGGCCTTGAACTATGAGTCATCAGAAACGGCTCCAAACTGGGAATACCAAAAAATCAACATGAATTACTATGATAATCGCGGCGGTGAAGTGCCATATAGGATCCGTTACGTCCAGGAAGGTCAAAAGGCAGTAAGCGGCGGTTTGACAGCGAAAATCCCTAAGTCCGAGGATGTTCAAAAAATGATGCTGTTAAAAGCCACGGAAAAGACCCATTTGCCATTGGCTTTCGAAACGATCATTGGAGCGGGTACCAAAAAAGATGAAGTATACAATGTTGCTTCAAATAGGATCGGTTACTTATCCAGTTATGCTTCCGCCGTCAATGAAAAAGGGAAGGTCACATATGGCGAAGTGTATTTGAACCTAAAAGGTAATAAAAGAACGATTACGATCAAAAACATCACTTCACAAGGCATAGGGGCATGGATACCGGTTCAAGACCATGTTTCCTTCAGCTTTACAGTCTCGCAGCAACCCAGGTAAAATAGAAAAACTCGCCGGATGGGCGAGTTTTTTCTCATATGATCGACTTCCTGATCTTGAAGTCTTCCTTAGGATAGTAAGCATTTTTGACAAGAACATTCGGGCCTAGACATTTTACCGCCGGGCAGTGGCAGTTCAATTCATTGGCAAGTTTTGAATTCATCCATGTGTCATACGATTCGGTCAATGGCCGATCAATGATGTTTCCTAAAGTAGGTGCATCTCCGAAATCTGTCACGATGACTTCCCCGGTGAAAATATTGACGTTCAACCGAGAGCGTCCATCAGGGTCATTCCGAACGGTCACTTTATGTGAACCATAAAGGCGTTTAAGCAGCTCTATATCCTTTTCGTTGTTATTGCAAGGATAGAATGGCAGTGTTCCAAAAAGCATCCATACATTTTCATCACGGATATCAAGCAAATGATGAATCGCTTCACGCATATTCTCCAATGATAACGTTTCAAGTGCCGATGCAAAGTCACTTGGATACATCGGATGAATTTCATGCCTTTGACATCCCATTTCATCGACGATCTGTCTATGGATATGCTCAAGATGCGGCAAGGTACGTTTATTAAGCATCGTTTCTGCGGAAACGAGCACACCAGCTTTTGTAAGGGCAAGTGAATTTTCGATCATTTTATCAAATAATTTCTTTCGCTGTTCCCGGGACGGTTTACGGTCCATCATGGCGAAGCCGATATCAATGAATTCATCGATTGTTCCCCAGTTATGGGAAATGTGTAGGACATCCAAATATGGAATGATTTCCTCATACCGCTCCAAATCAAGGGTCAAATTGGAATTGATCTGTGTCCGAACCCCACGGCTACGGGCATATTTCAATAAAGGCAATACATAATTCTTCACTTGTTTTCTTGATAGCATCGGTTCTCCACCAGTTATACTGAGGGAACGAAGCAGAGGAATCTCATCAAGGCGCTGAATCAGTAATTCAAGAGGAAGGGCATCCGGGTCCTTGGGCTGAAGTGTGTAACCGACAGCACAATGTTCGCAACGCATATTACAAAGGGTGGTGGTGGTGAATTCCACATTGGTCAGACTGAGCTTTCCATATTGTTCAACGTCCATATATGCTTCCCAAGGATCATACTTGGGTGTAATTGGTGTTAAAAGATCTTGCTTGATTATAGCCATATTTATAACTCCTTACGTAATAATGCACTAACCCATTATGAACAATGGGGACAAATATTGTCAAATGGCGGAGAACTGTATTTTTAGCCTGCCATTGCACATTCAAGCGGATTTCGTTACGATGAAAGAAGAACGGAAGGAGAGTGCCTCATGGGAAAATCCATAACAGGTAAAAACGAACAATTAACATACTTAAAAGAACGCCTCACGATGTTCATGGAGGTTCTTGATCATATCGAACCGGAAAATACTGAATTGGAAGATATAGACCGCTTAATAGGCATGTTAGATGATTTGGAAGGTAAGGTTGAACAATTCAAAACGCGCGAAGAAGAATAATATCTGTATCGATAGTATGATTTTTTCCAGGTTAATATTCATGAAGGGATGACGAGCAAATTAGCGTCATCCTTTTTTAGTTAGATAATCATCACCTGTAATAGGTAATGATTGGGAATACTTTTATTCTCAGGGGCCATTCTTGCCGACTTGATCAATTTTAGCCAGATTGCTTTTCACTTTAAGAAAATGAATTACTTGTTTTCGAAAGATTATGTTAGATGTATAATAAAACGGGTGTTGTATCATTCGCTCTTTATAGAGAAGTGGGGAAATGATTAAATCTAGGGGAAATAAGAGGGGGAAGAGAAATTTGGATATTCAAAAATTCCAAGAAAGCATGTACAGTCTAATCGTTGAAACTTCAACGAATCTTCCAAAGGATGTTCGTCGTGCGGTCAAAGGCGCAAAACAACGTGAAAATGCAGGAACTCGTTCTGCGTTGAGCTTGGCTACGATCACGAATAATATTACAATGGCTGACGACAATGTATCGCCGATTTGTCAGGATACTGGTCTGCCGACTTTCAAAATTAAAACTCCAGTTGGCGTGAACCAACTTGAAATAAAAGAAGCAATCCGAAATGCAATCATATTAGCGACTAAAGGCGGAAAGCTTCGTCCAAACGCCGTTGACTCTTTATCGGGTGAAAATAGCGGGGATAACCTTGGGGAAGGTCTTCCTGTCATGAAATTCGATCAATGGGAAAAAGACTATATTGATGTCCGTCTCATCTTAAAAGGCGGCGGCTGTGAAAACAAAAATATCCAATACAGTCTTCCTATGGAACTTGAAGGATTGGGAAAAGCGGGCCGTGATTTGGACGGGATCCGTAAATGTATCCTTCACTCGGTGTACCAAGCTCAAGGACAAGGCTGCAGTGCAGGCTTCATCGGAGTAGGTATCGGAGGGGACCGTTCATCCGGATATGATCTGGCAAAGGCTCAACTTTTCCGCAGTAATGAAGATGTGAATCCGAATGAGGATCTTCGTAAACTTGAAGATTACATCATGGAGACAGCCAATGAATTGGGAATCGGCACGATGGGCTTTGGCGGGGAAACCACGCTGCTTGGCTGTAAAATCGGTGTCATGCACCGTATCCCGGCAAGCTTTTTCGTATCCGTTGCATACAACTGCTGGGCTTTCCGTCGTTTAGGAGTGAAAGTGAATCCAGAAACAGGCGATATCAATGAATGGCTATATCAAGATGGTGAGAAAATCGACTTTGCTCTAGAAGCAGAAAAAGCCGCAAAGGAAGAAGTGGCAGCAGCTGTAGAAACAGACGTTGAAGCTTCCCGTGAAATCACCCTGCAAGCACCGATTACGGAAGAACAAATCCGTGAATTGAAAGTTGGGGACGTAGTCCATATTAACGGTAGAATGTATACCGGCCGTGACGCAATTCACAAGCACTTATCTGAAAACCCAGCACCAATCGACCTTGATGGACAAATCATCTATCACTGTGGACCAGTTATGCTGAAGGACGAAGAAGGTAAATGGCATGTGAAGGCTGCGGGACCGACAACAAGTATTCGTGAAGAACCGTACCAAGGCGATATCATGAAACGATTTGGTATCCGTGCAGTTATCGGTAAAGGCGGAATGGGGCCAAAAACACTAGAAGCCCTTAGCGAACACGGTGGCGTTTATCTAAACGCGATCGGCGGAGCTGCTCAATATTATGCAGACTGCATTAAATCAGTCGAGGGTGTAAACTTCACTGAATTTGGTATTCCAGAAGCAATGTGGCATCTGAACGTTGAAGGATTTACTGCTGTGGTTACCATGGATTCACATGGAAACAGCCTGCATAAAGATGTTCAGCAATCTTCATTGGAAAAACTTGCTCAATTCAAAGAGCCTGTATTTAAATAATAGAATGGAAAAAGACGCTCACCAATCGGTTGAGCGTCTTTTTTATCCTCAATCCTCTATATCCGGCAATGGATCAATCCTTGATGAATCCTCTAAATTCAATCCACTTTTTACAAAATGAACAAACACTCCTGCACCTAAACCAAGACAACCAATAAAACCTATGGTTATTATCCATTCCAGCATCGTATTCGCCCCCTTGCTAATGTATATGAAAAAAAAGGCGATAATTACCTCAAAAAAGTACAATCTTTTGGAACCCTCGCACATACATTAGAAGAGAAAGGGGGGATTTTCATGCAGAATAGCTATTTCTTATTCTTTATTGCCATGTTATCCGGTTTTGCTTTCATCCAACTTCCTGTAGCAAACACGATCTTCTCCGGTCTTGAAACTTTCCTAGACGTAGTCGGAATTGTAATCGTTATCATTTTCGCAATCGTCATTGTTTGGAAGGCGGCACAAGCGCTATTTAAAGGATAAAATAACATGGGGGGCCAATCCTTTTCGGAGGAAAGGCCCTTTTTTGCGTGGTGAATCAGGTTTGTATGTTGGATTCCACGCAGGTGGGAATCATTCGGCCATGAGCGGAAGGAATTCGACCTTCGGGCCAATAAATCGACCTAAAGCGAGAGGAATTCGACCTTCAAGCCAAATATCCGACCTTCACAATATCATGCATATAAATCTACATGTTCCAAACACTAAGAAAAATGGACATGGGGGATATTCCAATGAAAAAAATGGTGATTTTATCAGCTTTCATATGCTTGATCTGCTCTTTGGCAAGCCCGGCTTGGGCGGAGTCCTATAACTGGGGTTTCAATAAAGGGAAAAATGGGACACCAGCCGATGCTGGAAAAAACTTCAATGAGATGCTGCCTAAATATGATGCGATTTATAAAGGTGATACGAAGAAAAAAGCTATCTATTTAACGTTTGATAACGGTTATGAAAATGGCTATACAGCACAAATTCTAGATGTTCTGAAGAAACATAAGGCTCCTGGAGCTTTTTTCATCACGGGTCATTACTTAAAAACGGCACCAGAGCTTGTTGTCCGTATGGCGAATGAGGGACATATCGTAGGGAACCATTCATGGAACCATCCTGATATGACCAGTGTAACGGACGATGTCATTCGCACCGAGCTGGAGCGGGTTAAAAAAGCTACGGAGAAATTAACTGGGCAACAGGGGATGAATTACTTAAGGCCGCCCCGTGGGGTATTTAATGAAAGAACCATGGAGGTCGCAAAAGAAGAGGGATATTACCACATCTTCTGGTCACTCGCCTATAAAGACTGGATCGTTGACCAACAAAGGGGTGCTGCGTTCGCTCATGATGAAGTGCTTAAGCAGATTCATCCCGGCGCAATTTTATTACTGCATACCGTATCAAAAGATAACGCGGAGGCAATGGACTCGATTTTGACGGATCTTGAAAAACAGGGGTACACATTCAGGAGCCTTGATGATTTAATGATTGAAAAACAATTGCCAAACCGAATGCTTTATTAATAAAAGGCGGGTCCTGCAGGGAAAATACAGGTCCCGCTTTTTTCCATTCTCCTCAATTTCAAGTAATATTTCAGGAAACATGCTATAATACGTGGAAAACTGCTAAAGGATGGATCGCTTGTGTGGACAGAAAAATTACTGGTCCAAGGACCATATAATTTCGATCTAGTTCTCGAACGATTATCGTTAGACCCACTTCAGGTAGTTGATTTTACTAACAGGACGGTAAAAGTTCCGCTATATATAGAAAAAGAACCTATCGTTTTGCAGGTTCAAGCGATTGGGAATATCGAAGAACCAGCTTTTATCATTAAAGGCCATTCGGAGGCGTACAAGTCTAAAGCAATCGAACAGTTAAAAAAGGTTTTTCATTGGCATCAACCGTTAGAAGGGGTTTCCCAGCATTTCCGGGAATCCGATTTACAGGAAATCTTCGAAGAGCACCGCGGTACAGCCATAGTCTTGGATTTCGATTATTACAGTTGCCTCGTCAAATGCATTATACATCAGCAGTTAAACTTATCTTTTGCGCATACGCTCACAGAAAGATTCGTAAAAACATTCGGCTATCAGATAGATGGGGCATGGTTTTATCCAACACCGGAAACAACCGCCCAACTAAGAATTGAGCAATTAAGGGCCATTCAATTCAGTGGCAGGAAAGCAGAATATGTGATCGGACTTTCCGAGCAAATCATTCAAGGCCATCTTAATCTTGATTTAATGGCTAACCTATCCGATCAAGAGGTTATGGATACACTAATAAAAATACGCGGAATCGGCAGATGGACGGCTGAAAACTTCCTGCTTTTTGGACTCGGACGGCCGAACCTTTTTCCAAAAGCCGATATTGGCATTCAAAATGCCTTGAAAATACTATATGGCCTACCGCAAAAGCCAACCCAAGAAGAAATGGAAACCTATAGTGTTAAATGGGCTCCATATCTAAGCTACGCTTCCCTCTATTTGTGGAGAAGCATCGAAAAACGGAGTGAAAAGAAATGACAAACATTCAAGATACAAAACTAGAAGTGAACCAAACCCTTCCACTGACCATTAAACGGCTAGGCATTAACGGAGAGGGAGTCGGATATTTCAAAAAGAAAGTCGTCTTCGTCCCGGGAGCCTTACCAGGTGAAGAAATTGTAGCATTGGTCACAAAGGTACAGCCAAACTTCACCGAGGCGAAAATTAAAACCATCCGGAAAGAATCACCGCACCGAATTGCAGCACCATGTCCGGTTTACGCAGAATGCGGTGGCTGTCAGTTACAGCATTTAAGCTATAACCAGCAGCTTGTTGAAAAACGCGATATCGTCATTCAAGCAATGGAACGTCATTCGAATTTCCCGGTTTCTTCATTAAATATACAAGAAACGATCGGTATGGAAGATCCTTGGAATTACCGCAATAAAAGTCAGTACCAAGTCGGACAAAAAGATGGTAAATTGATTGCTGGCCTTTATGGATTGAATTCCCATACACTGATCGATATCCCGAACTGCCTTGTACAGCATAAGGCAACAAATAAGGTTACACGTACAGTGAAAAAGATCCTGAAGAACCTGAACATCTCGATTTATAACGAAAGAAAAAGAAAAGGTGTAATCCGTACAGTCATCACACGGGTAGGGTTTGAAACAGGCGAAGTGCAGGTTGTCCTTGTTACAGGAGCAGAGGAAATTCCACAAAAAGATCAGCTGCTTAAACAAATACGTGACCAACTGCCTGAAGTGAAATCAGTCGTTCAAAATATTAACAACCAAAACACGTCGCTTATCTTTGGCGAAAAAACGATTCACCTGGCAGGCGAAAAAGTCATCAACGAAACATTGGGTGACCTTTCATATGAGCTTTCAGCCCGTACATTCTTCCAGCTTAACCCGGTCCAAACTGTTCGCTTATATGATGAAGTGAAAAAAGCAGCAGCTTTAACCGGCAAGGAAAAGGTCGTTGACGCTTATTGCGGCGTTGGAACCATTGGACTATGGCTGTCTGAAAATGCCAAGGAAGTCAGAGGAATGGACGTTATTAAAGAATCGATTGAGGACGCCAAGAAAAATGCAAAAAAACATAATCGCAAAAATGTATACTATGAAACAGGCAAAGCCGAGAATATCCTTCCACGCTGGACGAAAGAAGGCTGGAAACCGGACGTTCTGGTCGTCGACCCGCCAAGATCTGGCTGTGACCAATCCTTACTTCAGACAATCTTGAAAGTTAAACCAAAAACCATTGTGTACGTATCTTGCAATCCGTCTACATTGGCGAAGGACCTTCAAGATTTGAGCGCATTATACGAAGTAGAATCCATGCAGCCTGTGGATATGTTCCCGCAGACGAGCCATGTGGAGTGTGTCTCTCAACTCATTTTAAAAGAAGGCAACTAACCCTATACGGGAGTTGCCTTTTCCTTATTTTATTTGTAACAGATTAACAAATTTATATTGATATGAATATCGCCAGTTGAAGTACAAGTAATCTTTTCAACTAATGAATGGAGAATTTGTGGTGTTAAATTATTTAGTATTAAGATTTCCTTTAACTTTTTACCAATAGTTTTTCACAAATTATAAATGTCCAAATGTACTTGTGTTTGATAATAAGTTATTAAGCATGATATAAGTGTAAAAGAAGTGGAACATTTGGCTTTATATTTTTTGACCGAGAGTTTGAAGTTGTATCCATAGTGAGAGGATTTGAGTTTGAAATGATAGATAATTTTTGGCGTGATTTACCACGACCATTTTTTGTACTTGCACCAATGGAAGATGTGACAGATGTTGTTTTTCGTCACGTAGTAAGTGAAGCCGGTCGACCGGATGTATTTTTCACAGAGTTTACAAACTCGGATAGCTATTGTCATCCAGAGGGCATGAAAAGTGTGCGTGGCCGTTTGACTTTTACAGAAGATGAACAGCCAATGGTGGCACATATTTGGGGGGATAATCCCGAATATTTCCGTCAAATGAGTATTGGCTTGGCAGAGCTAGGATTTAAAGGCATCGATATTAATATGGGCTGCCCTGTACCGAATGTGGCATCGAGAGGGAAAGGTAGTGGCCTTATTCTGCGTCCAGACGTTGCGGCAGAACTTATTCAAGCAGCAAAAGCGGGCGGACTGCCTGTAAGCGTGAAAACACGACTTGGCTATAAGGATGTAAATGAGTGGGAGGAGTGGCTAGAGCATATTTTAAAACAGGATGTTGCGAACCTTTCTATTCATTTGCGTACAAGAAAGGAAATGAGCCAAGTAGATGCGCATTGGGAGCTAATTCCGGAAATCAAAAAATTACGTGACCGTATCGCACCAAATACGCTACTAACAATCAATGGAGACATTCCTGACCGTCAAACTGGGCTACAGCTTGCTGAACAATATGGTATTGATGGCGTTATGATCGGGCGAGGTATTTTTAAAAATCCTTTTGCTTTTGAAAAAGAGCCAAAAGAGCATAGCAGTAAAGAATACCTTGATCTTTTAAGACTGCAGCTTGATCTTCAAGATCAATATGCGGAAGCACTGCCACGTTCAATCACAGGGCTTCATCGCTTTTTCAAAATTTATGTCAAAGGATTCCGTGGAGCTGGTGAATTAAGAAATCAATTAATGAACACGAAATCAACAGATGAAGTGCGTGCATTGCTTGATAACTTTGGAAAAGAATGTTGATGGGACGGGGACAGTGAAATGATGTAACTCTCAAAAAGTTAGAGAAAAAATGAATCACATCAACTCATGTGTACTTATTTTATTCAGTTTCAAGTTCCTTTGAAGCCGGCAACTTTTGTTTTGATAAAGTCTGTTTTCTGAAAGAAAAAGGTCTTAAGAATGTAATAAACCCACCGGCACCCTTGTGTTGCCACCTACACTCTGCACATGTGGAAGTAGTCACGAAACTGAAAAGAAAATAATAGGCAGATGGATCCGGGAATCCGTAAAGGGGTTCCAGGATTTTCAGCTGCGTTTATTCCCATCCATTTGTGAAATAATGAAGGTACTGAAAAAAGAAAAATATACAGGAGGTTTATGAATGCATAATCATGATATATTAATTCGATTAAGATATGCGCTGGATATAAAAAATAAAGATATGGTAGAGATATTTAAACTAGGGGATATTGAAGTGACAAGAGAAGAAGTCATGCAGATGCTCACAAAGCCGAAAGATGGTTTCTATGATGAATACGATGAAGATGATATGGATGATGAAGGTTTAAAATGTAATAATACGATGTTGGAGTCCTTTTTAAATGGCTTGATCATTTTTAAAAGAGGGAAACAAGAACCAAAACCCGGCCAGCCAGAAAACCCGGCACCTACTGTAAAGAATAAGGAAAGCATGAATAATATTCTGCTAAAGAAAATGAAAATCGCGCTGACATTAACAAGCGAGGATATGATTGATATCTTGGAAGAAGCAGGAGTCATGATTACCAAAGGAGAATTAAGCGCCATTTTAAGAAAAGTTGGTCATAGAAATTATAAAGAGTGCGGGGATAAATTCGCCAGGAATTTCTTAAAAGGGTTAGCTTATAAATATAGGGGATAAGGTTCAATCAAAATATCACTATTTTAATCATGCACATCATCAATTGACCCTGATTTCGGGGTCTTTTTTTGAACACTAAAAACAGGAGATGTTCCAAGGACATCTCCTTCTCCTGCATACAACTTCATTATTCTTGTAAAAAGTCCGGTTTGGCAAATTGGCTCGGTAATAATGTCGAAGAGTTCGTTGCGAAAATTGTTTTTTCGGGAGGCAGTTTTCCTAACTCCGTGTAAAAATCCGTTTTGATTTGAACCACTTCTGGAATCGCTTCAATCACAAAATCAGCTTCAGCAAATGCCGTAGATAAATCACTGCTGAAAGAAATACGAGCATAAGCAGTATTGAGATCTTCCTCCGTAACCCATAAATCTTCTTTGTAGTATGGCTTCAAATTAGAGATTCTATCTTTTGCACGTTCTATTGCTTCATCATTGATGTCATATACAAATACATGGAATCCTTTATAAGCGGTTTGAAATGCAATCTGACTACCTAAAACCCCGCAGCCGGCAATCATGATATTTTTATAATTCATAGTCATTCTCCTTTTTCCTTGGGGTATCCCTTTATGTTTATTACTCATATCAGGATAATAGATGCAGGAATTAGGGTGATATCTATCATTTTCCCTTTAATAGAACGGATAAATGCGTATATGGGTATACCATTTTTAATGGTTTATGTCATTCGTTTATGGGAAGTAGAAACAGTAGAGAGCTTTGATAGGAGGAATGGAAGATGGCCAAAACAATTTTCATTACTGGCGCGGGCAGCGAGCTTGGAAGAGGCGCCGCACTCGGACTTGCAAAAAGGGGGTCATCGGGTAATTGCCACAACGGAAATCACTTCTCAGAAAACGGATCTAATGAGGGAAGCGCAGGAACAGGGCTTGGATATGGACGTATTCAAATTGGATATTACAAACACACGTGATCGAGCTTTAATTGATAACCAAGACTTTGATGTGTTTGTGGCAAATGCCGCGATCAATGAGGGCGGACCGCTCGGGGAAATGCCGATGGACCGATTCAGGGCGCTTTTCGAAGTGAATGTATTCGCTACACTTGAAACCGTTCAGCATGCTGCAAGAAAGCTGGTCAAAAAAGGAAGCGGGAAAATCGTGTTTTTGAGTTCAATGGCTGGGATCATCACGACACCATATGGCGGTCCCTATGCAGCAACCAAACATGCCATCGAGGGAATTGCTTTAACCTTGAAGGATGAGCTTGAGAGATCTAGGGTGCAGGTTGCGACCATCAATCCTGGTGCCTACGATACCGGTTTTAACGACAGGGCGGCAGAGGAAAAATGGAAGTGGTTTGATGAAGCCAAGAATTTTACAAGAGCAGAGGATATGAAAAAACAAGAAGAGGGATTAAAGAACCAATTCGATCCGGAAGACATGATTGAGAAGATGATTGAAATCATCCCTGCTGACCATCATAAATTTCGTACCGTCCATCCCGAGAAAACGGAAAAACAGATGAAGGAAACCGAAAAGAATCGATGGGGCATGGAAATCTGATTTAGTCTAAAGATTATGGGGCACTGCTTCGTTAGAGCGGAATAGATCCGTATGAAATGTAAAGTTGTGCATAAAGTGTGGACAAAGGAAGAGAAAGGAGGAAATCCTTAATTTTTTCCTTTCTCCTAATCTTGCGCATGACTTTTTTTGTTGGGGGGAAACTGCCTTTCTGCTTCTTTTTTATAAAAGGGTAGAGAAAATAGCTTGTACATATGGCTCAATTCAAGAATAAATGATACTTGTCCATTGCATTTCATCTTAAACTACATAGTTTAAAGTAAAAGGTGACGAGGTGTAGAAATGGATGATAACAAAAAAGTGATAACCATTCTAGGAAGTGCGGGAGGGGCCGCAAAATCAATACTTTCGATATTGAATAAATCAGTTATTGATAAAAAGGATCCAATCCATCATTTTATTTCTAGTTGTACTTTACATTTAATCGATATTAAACAAAAAGAAGAAAAATATTATCATGAATTATTTCCACAGCTAAAAAATCACTTTGTATTCCATCAACTTGATTTAAAAGATACAAAGAGGTTTACTAAGCATCTTGAAAGCACAAAAACATTTTGTGTAATAGATCTATCACGGGCGGATACGGTTGAAATACTAGATTGCTGTAATGCATTAGGTGTTAATTATATTAATTCCGCTTTAGAAAAAACAACGATCGATGAAAAGGAAGAATTATCTCATGGATTTCCTTTAATTGAACGATTCAGGCATTTTGAAAAGTATAAAGATCAATTTTCAAATTCAACAGCCATCATTGGTTCGGGAATGAATCCAGGGGTGGTTCAATGGATGGCCATTGAGCTTTTAAAGAAAGATTCAGGGGAACGTCCGCTTGGCTGTTATATTGTAGAGCATGACAATTATTTTTTTAAGGACAAAGCGAAGGCAAAAAAGGACGTCATTTACACAACATGGTCTCCCGAAGGCTTTCTGGATGAGGCCATATCAAGCTACCCGATGTTTATGAATCACCATACGCCGCTCTTTTTATATGAAAATGTTTATGATGTGGATTTCAAAGTCACTTTAGGGGACAAGCAGTTTTACGGTTGTTTAATGCCTCATGAAGAAGTATACACTTTGGGCAAATTGTTTGATATGGAAGGCGGCTTTTTATATAAGGTAAATGACCATACGACGGAGTTAATCCGCTCGAAACTGGATGACGTAGATCAATTATGGGACCATGAAATGGAGGTTCTCGATCCGCTTAAAGACGAACTTGAAGGGGAAGATCTAGTAGGTGTCCTTATTGTTTATCAACAAAAAGAGCATTATATGTACAATGTACCAAGTAATGAAGATATCTTTTCCAAATATAAAACCAATGCCACATACTTTCAAGTGGCTTGCGGTATATATGCTGCCTTATCGGTGCTGCTAATGGATCAAATCCCAAAAGGGGTTTATTATGTAGATGAGTTATTGTTAAAAACCAATAATCATTATGGACAATATTTGACCTACTATATGACGGATTTTGTAATAGGGGAAAATAATCATTCAGATGGTCCCTTACTTCATAGGATGAAAAGGTGGACCCCTAACAATTGAAGCCGTATCGGTTCATTTAAGAATGATGATAATCATAAAAATCATGATTACTTTTCAGATGTACGTGAAGAAATTTCAATAAAGTTGTGCACAAGATGTGGATAAAGGAAGGGGAAATAGGGATAATCCTTATTTCTTCAAATCTTTCTCCTGACTATGTGCATAACTTTTTTTGTTTGTTGAATAAATTGCTTTTTATTCATATGTTGAAAGAAATTGTGCAGGTAAATCAACTATGGACGGATATTTACTATCAATTGCGTTATACCCATCAAGAAAAAATCACTCACCAAAGCATAAGGATCATGCAAGTTATTCAAAAAGAAAATGAAGTGGGGATAAGGAAATTGCTAAAGCCATTCATGTGTCCCATAACACCGCATCAGAGCATATTAATCGCTTATTAGAGAAAAAGTATGTATGTAAAACCCGCAGCATTAAGGATGAGCGTAAGGTAATTCTAATGCTTACTGACTTGCGAGGTGATGTATTGCACCGTCATTCCAGTCTCGATGAAGAAAAGCTTGAACAGCTTCTCTTTGAAAAAATGAGTCATGAGGAAAGGCCACTCATCTTAGAAGCATTTACATTAATGAAGGAGAGAGCAAAAGATGTTTACAATCGTTAAAATCATCGTATCAGCTATTATCATTGGGGTTATTACAGAAATTTCACGAAGATATCCTAATCAAGGCGGAATCATTGCTGCATTACCTATCGTTAGCGTTCTAAGTATTTTATGGCTATATATACAAGGAGAACAGATGGAAACATTAAGTGAATTTGCTTTAAGTGTGTTATGGGGTATACCGGCAACAGTTTTATGTTGGTGATAATATGGATGGCACTACAGCATTCAATACACTTATTTGTTTCATTAGGCCTAGGAATGGGAGGATGGTTTTTATCCTTATTTGCCCAAGACATAATAGTTAAACACTTAATTGGCTAGTTTCGGAAACGAAAGGTAGAAATAGCTAGCTGTTGGCTTTTTTTATGTTTGGGAAAATCCTTAATCAGCTAACAGGTGCCCTGCTTCAATATTCTTAAGGAACTTATAGGATAGGTATACTTGAAAGAGCTCATATAAAGGCAAACTATCCAATTAAAGAGCAATGTCAGTTTTTTTTTACTGAGACGGTTAGAGAAGAACAATGGGGGAAATACTAAAGGAAAGGATGTTTAATTAGAATTTTCAGAAAACTATATTGACAATAAATTAACATTGTTATATATTATTTACAAGTTAAATTTATTGTTATATAACAGAAGGAGGAGTCAAGATGATGAACATTTACGTTAAAGCCTATGAAAGTTATTTAAAGATTTGTGACAGATATGAAATGGAGTCGATCAACTTCGACCACTTCATTAAAAATTTAACCAAAGATCAGTTGGATCAATACAGTAAATTAGCTGTTTAATGAAAGGGCGTGATTGAACAAGATGGACCTCCCGGTTGATGTAGATGTAGAAGCCAAATAGAAACCCCACCAGTTGCTAACGATAACAGGTGGGGTTTTGTCATGTCCTTTAAGAGCTTATTTATAAAGTCGTTACTTGATTTTGGTTTTAATGAACGAAAGGGTCGGATTCACTCCAAGTCATTTATCTATTAATCATATATGTTAATATACAAAATAAACCAATAGAAAAACTAGGGGGATGAGTATGTTCTTACATAAGATAGATGAGGAGTTATCATTGAAACTGATAGAATTAAAGGATACAGAAAGAGTTTTCGAAATAACAAATCAATCCAGGGAATACCTACGAGAATGGCTTCCTTGGCTGGATCGTACAACAAAACTTGAAGATACAAAAGGGTTCATTCATATGACTTTACAAGGTCTTGCTGAAAACAAGAGTGTTAATACAGTTATTATGTATAACGGACTTATTGTTGGTGTAGCAGGTTATAACCAAATAAATTGGTCAAACAAAACGGCATATATTGGTTATTGGCTCGGAGAAGGTTATCAAGGAAATGGAATTATGACAAGAGTAGCTAAGGCATTGACTGATTATGCATTTAATGAATTGAAACTAGATAAAGTGGAAATTAGGGTGGCTGTGGAGAATAAGAAAAGTAGAGGAATTCCCGAAAGATTGGGTTTTGTTAATGAAGGGTGTATCAGACAAGCAGAATGGTTGTATGACCATTATGTTGACCACATTGTTTACGGTATGTTAGCTAAGGAATGGGGAAAATAGTAATTCATACCTCGATGAACCAGAAATTGTTTAAGATCGGAGCTGTCTTAATGGTAGCTAACTGGGCTTATGATAGACTTTAGATATCAATTGGATTTATTTTCAAGGGGAGAATATATGAAATTTTTGCGAAAATATCTCTATATAAATTATTTTATAGGGTTATGCATTATCAAGGTTTTGTCAGAATAGTTGAAGAAGGAAATCAAGTGTATATATTTTGTCTATCAACGTTCCATTGTAATGTATTTCTTCTTTCTATCTTTTTATAAGATTAAAATGGAAATATTACATCAATTGGGTTCTAACTCCCCAAAAGTAGCAAGATGAGAGAATAAAAAAACAGTACCACCGCTATAAAAGTGGTGGTACTGCTATATTGAGTGACAAGTGTTTTATTAATTAGAACGTACTTGCTACTTTAACAGCCTTTTCAAGCCCTGCAGCAATAATTTCTTCTGCTTTATCTGGGAATTGATTGTGACCTTCAATCACTACTTTCTCTATATTTTTTACACCGAAGAAGCTCATCATACTTGCTACATATTTAATAGCCATTTCTACTTCAGCTTTTGGTCCTTCAGAATATACACCGCCACTTGCGTTTAATAATGCAATTTTCTTATCTCCAATCAGACCTACTGGACCTTCTGGCGTATATTTAAATGTTTTGCCCGCGCGGTTTAAATAATCAATATATGTGTGTAGTATAGCCGGAATTGTTAAGTTCCATAATGGGAAACCAAACACAACTTTATCAGCTGCAAGGAATTGTTCTAAATATTTATCAGCAACAGTTACTGCTTTTGCTTCTTCTGCTGTTAACTCAAGCCCTCTACTAGTTTTAAAAGTGCCATTAATCATATCTACTCCTACATATGGCAATTCTTCCTTGTATAAATCAAGCTCTATTACTTTATCATTTGGATGTGATTCTTTGTAACTCGATAAATAAGCCTCATATAATTTTACACTAACCGATTGATCTGCTGGGCGATTGTTTGCTTTTACAAATAAAATGGATGTCATTCGCTTTTCCTCCTATTGCTCACTCTTATGTTGTTATATATTTATTCACTAAAAAGGGAATCATATTGTCTTTACAATATCTTTTTAAAACTATACTCCATGTCTCCGCCTAGAGCTTCAGGTGTATCACCAGTTTCTCTGAAGTCATGAGTATGAAGTTGCTCAAACGGACCAAAATTTACTTGCTTATAAAATTCAAAACAAGGGAATCCATCATGTTCACCTTGAATATCGACAATACCATCTGTTTTGACATGTACAGTTAATAGATAGTCAACCGGAGGTGCATATACATTTAATGGGTTGCTAGCACTTGCACTCATTTGAAATTTGACGTCATCTGACCCCCATACAACATCAGTGCACAAAATGCCTTCCGTATTAGCTTTTCCTGTTCTTTTATTAACGGAACCATCAGGAGTTGTGATTCTTTCTGTTGTTATGCCCGTATTCGCATATGTGAAAATTTCTTTTTTGTAAAAATCTACAACTACTTCTTGTTCCACTCTAGAACGCATAGCGTTTACCGCATAAGGTGTAAAATCACGTGCATCACCTTCGAATTGGATTATGTTTCCCGTTTGAATATCTTTCTTAGGGTCAGTCCAAGACATTGGGATAAATACACTTGCTCTAACTTTAACGATATTAGTCATGAGGCACACCTCTGTAATTCTTAATTTTATTTTGGGTAATAATAATATTGACCCATTGAGCAAAACAGATCACAATTTCTTTCGTATGATCAATTGCTTTTCATTTAATATTTGCTGCTTGTATACTTCTACTTGGTATTTATATCTAGATTGTCGTTTTAAAACTGTATTCCATATCCCCAGCTAGCGCTGCCGGAGTGTCACCAGTTTTTCTGAAATCATGTGTATATATTAATTCAAATGGACCAAAATCTGTTTGTTTATAAAATTCATAGCAGGGGAACCCATCATGTGCACCTTCAATTTGTACAACACCACTCTTGTTAACATGTATAGTTAATAAATAATCAGCCGCGGGTGCTGCTGCATTTAAAGGATTGCTGGCACTAGCACTCATTTTAAAAGAAACTTCGTCATCGCCCCACACAACATTAGTGCATTCAATATTGTCTGTACTTGTTTTTCCCTTTTTATACTCGAGTGAACCATCTGGATTTGTAATTTTAACAGTTACGATACAAGCATTTGCATGTGAAAAAATTTCTTTTTTATAAAAATCAATAATCACTTCTTGCTCTAATCTTGACCGCATAGTGTTTACAGCATATGGTGTAAATTCACGTGCGTCACCAGTGTATTCGAATATCTTTTCTGTTGCAGGATCTTTAATAGGTTCCAACCAAGCATACGGTGCAAATACACTTCCTCTAATTTTAAAGATGTTAGCCATGAGAACCCTCCATAATGTATTAATTTTGTTTCGGTGAATCCTATTTTTTATAATCGAATTATAGTCAACTTGATTGACTACATTACGTATAGTACAATGGATTTCAAATAAAGTCAACCTAATTGACTTTATTTAAGGAGGTTTTATGTATGAATCATGAAGTATTTAGTGAATTGGATCTTACATCGCTTTTATCATTATCCTTTAGTACATCAATTAATGAATTACATGACAGATTGAGTGAATTGGGATTTGGAGATATTAGACCTGCACATGGTTTTATGTTTAAATGCATCACTCCCAATGGAGCAACAGGTATAGAACTAGCCGAATATTTAGGAATTACAAAGCAAGCTGTGAGTAAAATGGTGGATTATCTTGAGAAAAGTGGCTATGTAATGCGCAAAGCTCATCCCACTGATAAGAGAGGGAAAATTATTGTTTTGACCGAACGAGGTTGGTTAGTTGTGAAAGCAAAAGAGAAGATACTAACTGAGATTGAGCAACGTTGGATTGAAAACATAGGTGCTGAACGCCTGCAAATGCTCAAAGAAGATTTAACAAAATTAGTTTATGAAGAAAATGAAGATAAACTATCATCGAGGTTAAAACCTGTCTGGTAATTATAGAGTTTATAAAGGGAACTTTTAATCGTGCTTAAATTCGTACTAACAGTACAGCATTCATGTAATGGTTTAAATTAGCAGCAAGGTTTGTGGAGAATTCTACGGGAGCGTTAGTTCAAGAAAAACAAGCTAACATTTGGGTTCCTATTTTCATTGTTCCATTAAAGGGCGTGATTCTTGAAGAAGGTTCGCTTTTCTTATAGAACTAACGGGTCGTTAGTTGAAGATCAGAGCTGTCTTTAAGGCAGCTTGTTCTTTATGCAACTATCGGGGCAGGATAGTTGAACACTAGTAAAACTAAAATTGTTCAAATGATGAAAAATTTCGTTACTTAGAGAACTATTTTTTACCGATTGACGTTTGTTTTATAAAAGGTTATTATGAAATTAACTTCACGTGAAATAAACTTCACATGAAGTAAACTTCACTCCAAGAGAATAAGTTGATTAGGAGAGGTACGTTTGAAAAATCTATTCATACAGCGTTTTTTAGTCTCAACCTTGGTAATTATATTGGGAATCATTCAAATAATTCTCGATACATCAGTAGGATTTAATTTTGGATATATCGTTGTATTCCTAGGTGGAATACTTTTGTTGTACTCAACAATTTCTTACATAACATCCCGAAAGAATAAATCACTAGAAAAGGAATTATCAAAGGAATATGACGAAAGAGATGCTTTAATTGATGGAAAAGTTGCTCACTTTTCTTTGCATATTCTAATATGCGAAATTATAATTCTTATGTTTTTAACTAATTTTGTGGTAATTCCAACAAATACTGCATTATTTGTTGTCTTAGTATCTTTAATAATTAGTGAAATTGGGTCTAGAAAGTATTACAATCTTGTCCTTTAATTCGGAGGATTTATGAAAAATAGAGTAAAAGAATTGCGAATAGAATATGGAATAACGCAACAAGAATTAGCTGATAAAGTAAGTGTATCTTCTAGAACGATCATCTCATTAGAAAAACAAAAGTATAATCCATCTGTGCTACTAGCGTATAAAATAGCTACAGTTTTTAATTTACCAATCGAAGAAACTTTTATTTTCGATGAGGATGACAAATAATACATTTCACAAAGATGCACATATTAACCAAACAACGGAGGAATTGTAATGCTTTTTATACCATTTATTTTTGGGTTAGTTTTAGTAGTTTGGGGTATTTATCGTATGAGAACAGATGATGGCTTATTTGGAAAAAATCGAAAAAACAAAAACATATTCAATTTACTGTTAATGGGAGAAGCTTCAGGATTAGGACAATTTTTGGGTGGAATTCTGTTTATTATTATAGGGATTGTTGCATTTGTTGTGAAGTAGCAGGAATGTTATATCTATGCCATTATTCCTGAATGGGAAGAAGAACTCTTTAACGAACTTTCAAATGAATTTATTATAATTAATAAATTTCCTTTCCCTCTAACACACATATCCGTAAGAACAATAGGGTTTTTAGGGTATGTAAAGGATAGGAAAAAACAATATATGTACGAATTTTACTTACGGTCTACAACAATGGATTTTTTAGTGTTTTCAGATACTGATGTATCTCAACATTTATATATATTAAACAAGAAGAACATTGATATTTACAACATATTTAAATCAAATAAAATCCCTCACGTAACCATTGGTCCTGGTGGTCTGTGGCTAAATATAGTTGAGTATTGAATCATTCCTTACTGAGCTAACAGGTGCGTTAGCTGAAAATCAGAGCTGTCTTTAAGGCAGCTCTTTCATATTGAACTAAAGGGGGTAGTCCCAATTAAATTTCTCCAAAAAAATGAAGTATATATTTATATAATTCTTCTAGCATTCACTACAGTTAATGGATTCTTTAATAAACCCGAAGACGAAGGAACACTAGATATTAGTATAGGTATTGCCCTTTTCATAGTTTTAATTATCAGGGTAGCATTGATTATTTATGAAAAAAAAGATGCTAATTAAGCAGTTATGACAAATTTTTAACCCAGACAGTCTGTGTCAACTCTGCATAAGTCTTAAAGAACTAACGGGTGCGTTAGCTGAAGATCGGTGCTATTGGTAATTATATATGCTTACGATGCTGTTTAAGGAGTGAGATAAAATATTAAATTCACCAAACTTTTCAGAAGTGAAGATATTAAAACTATCTGTTCATGCATTGTTAATAGGTGTTTTATTAACTTTAGTTAGTTTAATTGTTAATGATGTTATTTCAATTGTTTTTCATGAAAGAATTACAATGAATTTATTTTTTATTAATTTAATTATGGTTTTGTGGGTTTTATGGGCAATGCAAAATACAAAATATCAAAAATAATGAACTTGAGTTTAGTTAAATAATGGATTTGAGTCAATATTTTGGACACAAAAAAGTTAAATCTTAAGCTGTATTCCTAATTAAATCTTCAATGGCTTGTGGGGTTTGATAGCCCAAGCTGCTTCAATAAATTGGAACATCGCTAATTTAGCTGTTTGATAGTCTAGATATTGTACGTGGTTGACTTCTTCCTTTTTTAATAGGGCATGAAAGGATTCAATACAGGCATTATCGTACGGGCAACCTTTCTGACTAAAGGATTGCTTAATATGATGATTTTGAATATGTTAAGTAAACTCACTGCTTGTATATTGTGAGTCAAGATCCGTATGAAGAACTAAGCCCTCCGAGGGCTTTTGGGAAAAGTGAGCGTTATTGACTGCTTGTATGACCAGTTCTGTCGTCATTGAACGAGAAAATGAATACCCTACTATTTTCTTAGAATGAAGATCCAATACCGAAGCTAAATAACACCGTCCGTCTTTTAACGTGTGGATATACGTAATATCTGCTACCCATTTCTCATTAATGGTCTGAGTAGTAAAGTCCCGTTTTAGCAAATTATCCAATTGAATAACCTTTTCTTTAGATGGATAGGGACGGTATTTTTTCTTAGTAATAGAACGAATTCTTGCCATGCTCCTTAAACGTTGAACACGCTTTAGACTTAGGGAAAACCCTTTGATTAATAAGCTTTCATGAATCTTTGGCGCCCCATTTCGTCCCTTGCTTTCCAAGTAAATGAGATGGATTTCCTTTGTGAGTTCTTGGTTTTCCTGTTCGCGATTTGATATGACTATTTGAAGGGACTGATAATGGCTGCTTCTTGGGATTTCTAGTATTTCACACATCTTCTGTACGGGATATTGTTTCTTGTGTTCCTCAATAAATTCGGTAAGATCTGTCTCGGTTACTTTTTCGCGAATATGTCCATAGCCTTTTTTAAGATTTCAACTTCTTGCTTTAACCGAAGGTTTTCCTTCTATATGGCGGCTAATTCCTTTGGAGTCATAGACTCTTCCCCTATACCAATAGGGGTAAATTCTTTAACCCATTTATAAATGGTAACTTCTGATTCTCCATATTCGCCGCTTAATTCTTTGACCGAATTAACCGAGTGATAAAGATCTACAATAGTCTTCTTGAATTCATTATTATATTTTTTACCTGTATTTTTACGTTCCAAGACGGACACATCCTCTCAAAAATCATTGTAAGGACGGCGTTTAAAATGAAAAGCATTTAAAATATTTTCTTTAAGTATCAAGTCTTTTTCTTCTCTTTGCTCTCTTCTTTCTTGAGCTTCTGAAGAAAAGTAGTTATAAAAGCCAGAGCGAGAAACTCCCGCAATTTCGCATAAGAAACTCACCTCATTTTTTATTTAATAGTTCTAAAACTTTAAAACTAATGATGAAAAAGAATGGTTTT
Source organism: Peribacillus sp. Bi96 (assembly GCF_918698115.1). Taxonomy (GTDB): domain Bacteria; phylum Bacillota; class Bacilli; order Bacillales; family DSM-1321; genus Peribacillus. The sequence continues at coordinate 7,369 of NZ_CAKKLV010000018.1, read as the reverse complement.
TCGGCCACTATAAAGTTGCCAAAAAAACAGGTAAAAATTCTTGAAATGTATCCTTCCTTATTTTTATATATTTAAATTGCCCATCACGCCCTACATCAATTAGGTCTGCTTCAACCATAATTTTAATGTGGTATGAAACGTTTGACTTATTTATTCCGATTGATTCACCAATTTCTCCGTATGAATTTTTATCTTTATTTTCATCATGATAAAGATAACGAATGATTTCAATCCGCTTTACTTCTGATAAGGCTTTGAATATCTTGCTACGTCTTTCATCTGAGGTAACTTGTTTGATAATCATAGAAACTTATTTTTAATTATTCATTTTGTCAATAAAGAAGAAAATGGAAAAACTATATACTTGGTTTTGTTTTTGAACTTCAAGGTAAAAGGTGGTAAATACTCATTTCATAAATCACCCATAATAATCAGGGATTCAAAGTTAGTATATGAATCCCTTTTTATCGAACCTAGCGAAGGAGGTTTGTCTTGGCAAGTTCAATTAATTTATTACCGTCACCATTCAGAACTGCCTTGACCATCCATAATGTGAAACCCTGTGCCTGGCCAAATTCAATTCGTGGGGGAAGGGATATTTCCTGGCGATTCACGAGTACATCCAATAATACAGGTCCATTATGTTCAAAAGCTCGCTTCAGTGCATCCGGGAGGTCTGCCGGGTCTTCTACGCGTATCCCCATGATTCCCATTGCTTGGGCAACGGCTGCTAGATTCGGGTTTTTAAGCTCTGTACCGGTCTCCAAATAGCCCGCTGCCTTCATTTCCAATTCGACAAAGCTTAGCGCACTGTTATTGAAAACGATGATCTTTACAGGCAGGTTATGCTGTTGAAGAGTTAGCATATCCCCCATTAACATGGCAAGGCCACCGTCGCCTGAAAGGGCAATAACTTGCCTGCCTGAATCGATGCACTGAGCCCCAATTGCTTGCGGCAAGGCATTTGCCATCGAACCGTGATTGAATGATCCCAATAATCTTCTTTTCCCATTCATTTCGAGGTACCTGGCTGCCCACAAGGTAGGTGTTCCGACGTCACATGTAAATACAGCATCCTCACTGGCAAGATCACTGACCATTTTCGTTAAATATTGAGGGTGAATCGGTGTATGGCCTGGTTTCCCTGCCGCAAGTTCATCAAGCCCTTCGCGGACATCTTTATAATGATCGACATATTTATCCAGGTGCCGCGAGCCATGCGTCTCTGTTAGGTAAGGAAGCAAAGCTTCGACCGTGTTCTTGACATCACCGCAAAGCCCCAAGGCTAGATTTGCCCGGCGCCCAAGGTTCTCTGCCCTGAGGTCAACCTGAAGGATACTGGCTTTCTTAGGAAAGAATTGTCTATAAGGGAAATCAGTACCGAGCATCAGCAATACATCACAATCCATCATTGCGTGAAAGCCGGAGGAGTAGCCAATTAGGCCGGTAAGACCTACAGAGTAAGGGTTATCATACTCTAGATGTTCTTTCCCCCTTAGGGCAATGACCATAGGGGACTTCAATCGGTCACAGAGTTCCATTAGTTGTGAATGGGCTCCTTCACATCCTGCACCGCATAATAAAGTAATCCGTTTCCCTCCATTTAGATATTCCGCCAGTTTTTTCAATTCGGCATCGGATGGACGAACAATAGGTTGAGTCACATGTACAACCTGTTCCGGGACGGTTTGATTGTCAGGCAATGCTGCTACATCTCCTGGCAGAACCAACACAGCTACACCTTTTCTTGAAACTGCATGCTGCATGGCGATTGTAACCATTCGAGGCATCTGTTCAGGCTTTGTCACCACCTCACTGAAGTGGCTGCATTCCTTAAACAGATGTTCGGGATGCGTCTGCTGGAAAAACTCACTCCCGATTTCGTTGCTTGGAATATGGGCTGCGATGGCTAAAACGGGAATACGGCTGCGATGGCAATCATATAAACCATTGATAAGATGAAGATTACCAGGGCCGCTGCTGCCTGCACAAACAGCAATGCTGCCACTCAATAGGGAATCCGAACCTGCGGCAAATGCCGCTACCTCTTCATGTCGAACCCCAATCCACTCAATCTTGCCAGAACGCCTGATTGAATCTAGGACAGCGTTCAAGGAATCTCCAACAATCCCATAAATCCTTTTCACCCCTGCACGCAATAATGAGTCAATTAATAAATCTGCGATTGTTTGCTTCATTCTTTTCCTCCTGTTTGTTCATAGTGGTATATGTTTTTTTGTATTTGCGGATACAACCATAAGCCCTTTATTGCATAGGTCACCTAGCTCCTCAAAGGGAACTTTATACCGGTTTTCCACTGCGCGCGATAGGCGGCTTCACCCTGAGAGCAATTATGAAGGACACGATGCATAAAATGGCTATTATCATGAAAGTTGGCTTAAATCCATTGATGATTGCCCCAATAAAGGCTCCTGAAAGGGCACCAAGGCCGAATCCCTGATATACGATACTATAATTTTTGCTATGATTTTTTAACCCGAAATAATCACCAACAATGGCTGGAAATACGGTAATATTGCCTCCAAAGCAAAAGGCGATGCCAGCTACACAGGCAAAAAAGAGACCGTATCTAATATTCCCCAGGCTTAATACCAGAACTGCAGCAGCTGTAACAAAGAAGTTAAAGGCAATCACCTTCATCCGGCCGATTTTATCTGAAAGGGCTCCCAGGATCAGTCGTCCGAATGTGTTAAAAATGGCAATCATGGCCACAGTATTCGCGGCAGTGACTACATCCAAGCCAGCTAACTTTACACCCACATCCTTAGCAATACTGATTAAATAAAGCCCGCTCATGCAAGCGGTAAAGAACATGATAAACAATAGATATACCTCTCTTGTCCGCATCATTTCCTTGACGGTATAATTGTTTGAATCTTTGAGAGAGGACGCATTAGTTTCAGCTGTCTCAGTTGATTCCCGTATAAAACGCGACCCAACCACTACCATGGCCATTACAATGATTCCCCAGTACAAAAACGTCTGTGAGGCACCTACATTATTCAATAGCCATGTGTTTATGTATTTAAATAACAGGCTCCCCATTCCGTATGCTGAAACAGAAATTCCTGAAATTAGGCCCTTGCGCTCCGGAAACCACTTGATTAGGTTGGACAATGAAGTAATGTAGGCTAATCCATCTGCGAACCCCACGACAATCCCTGCCGTGATGTACAAAACCATTAACGAAGAAGCGAACGAACTAGCGACTAATCCCGTTCCAAGCACTAATCCTGCCAAAGCAATTAACCGACGTAGTCCCCATTTTTCCTGAAGTCTCCCGGCAAATAGGGTTGCCAATGCTAGAGCAAAGCTTGTAATGGAAAAGGTGATGGCCACTGAACTGAGTTTCCAGCCGAACTTGTCTGCCAAGGGCTGATTGAATAAACTCCAGGTGTAGATAGTGCCAAGACCTATTTGGATGATGATCGTACCAAACACAATGAGTCCCTTATTTACTTTTTGATTAGGAATCATTCTTCCCTCCTTCCTATGAAACACTCGGGGAACGATATATTCTTCTATTCTTGATTGGTTATATTATGACCATCAGCATTGCAATAATATTCGTGGACCTTCGCAGAGTTTGAAAAGGGAAGAGAAGATTCGTGGCTGCCCAAATTATGAATGGAATAAAGGGAGAGGGCTCATAACTTGCTTTAAGAAATGAAAATGAAGTTGAAAAGGGCTATTTTGAGGGGTGATCCTCAACTATGTTTTAGTAGTAGGCAAAGTACAATGTTTTCATGGGCCACTTAGAAACGTAGAAATCCCCATTGTGAGCGTATATTTATCCTATTTCTGTAGTCCTTTTGGTGACTGTTTGCTGCAGGTTCAAAACAGGACATTGGTCGGAAGGGGAATATCTTATCTGGAAGGAAATAGTAAAGAGGTTAGGATGCACAAAAAAAGAGGGAGATGGCGCTATGAAGAAATTACTTACTAGTTTGGTAGTATTAGCAATGGCCCTAGGGATATCTTTTTCCACCGCTTCAGCATCTGCTGGAGGATTTCACCATCCAGATAGCTGGGATAAAAACTCTATTTTGCGGAAGGACACTCATGGGGTAGAGGTCAGGAATATGCAATATATCCTGAATGTCATGGGCTTTTATACGGATTCAGCAGTCGTTGACGTTGATGGGATTTTTGGACCGAAAACCGAAGCTGGTGTAAAGAAATATCAAAAAGAAAACAACTTGAAAGTAGATGGTGTGGTTGGCCCCCGGACATGGGACAGCTTCTCGCAATATATAAAGAAGAATGGCACGAACACATATGGAGCAGGTGGGTATATGGGGCTCAGAATCAAATGGAAGTATGATAATTCCTCCTATACATCCGGCTCAAAAGCTTATATTTACGGTAATGGAGATACATTAAGCGACCAATATCGCTTGTATGCGAATTAAATTTACAGAATCAATAAGGGAGGTTGCTGATGCAACCTTTTTGTTATGCAACTAAAGGGGCAGGTTAGTTGAAGGAATATACCCTACATAATGGTGCACAAAATGTCGGATGAGTAGTTTCAACTCCTGCTATTCTATGGATATAAGGAGGTCATTGAATTGGATTTGCTCAAAAATATGAATAGTGCCATTAAATTTATTGAGAAAAATCTTACGAACGATATTGACTTTAAAGAAGTTGCAAGGCTAGCTTATTGCTCGGAATATCATTTTAAAAGGATGTTTTCCTTCCTGGCAGGTATTACGCTATCCGAGTACATCCGCCGAAGACGACTTACGCTTGCAGCGTTTGAGCTTAAAAATAACAACATAAAGGTTATTGATATAGCGATAATGTACGGGTACAGCTCACCAGACTCTTTTGCAAGAGCGTTTCAACATTTGCATGGTATCACACCATCAGAAGCAAGAAGTAATGGCCATTCACTTAAAGCCTATCCACCGATGTCCTTCCAACTATCTATTAAAGGAGGCAGTGAAATGAACTATCGAATAGAAGGAAAAGAGGCATTTCGCATTATTGGAATTAAAAAAAGAGTTCCAATCATTTTTAACGGGGTTAATCCAGAGATTGCTTCTATGTGGGAAAGTTTAGACGAAAAAACGATAAATGAACTCAAAAAACTATCGAATGTCGAGCCATTAGGACTGCTTAGTGCATCAGCGAACTTTTCCGGAGGCAGGTTGGAGGAAAAAGGGGAGCTTGATCATTATATAGGCGTAGCAACAACGAGGGAGTGTCCAAATAACTTAACACTGCTTGAAGTTGATGCATCTACATGGGCGGTATTCGAAGCAGCCGGACCTTTTCCTGAAACACTGCAAAATGTATGGGGACGTATTTATTCGGAATGGTTTCCATCCTCTAACTATGAACAAATAGAAGGGCCAGAAATCCTTTGGAACGAAAAAAAAGATGTAACCTCACCAACATTTAGAAGTGAAATATGGATCCCTGTTTTGAAAAAGTAAGTATAGACGTAGAATTTATCCGAAGAGCTGTTTCGACAGTTCTTCTTTTTTTTATCAACTAACAGTTGCTTTACTTCAATAATGACTATGAAAAGGTAACTTTTACCTTGTTTGTCCGTACTAAAAGTCGGAAATAAAGTTGACCTTTGGAGTAGGTGTATGAATGAAAAAAATGTTAATGATCTCAACGATGGCTGTATTAGTATTAGCTGCGTGTGGTGAAGAAAAAGCACAATCTTGGAAAGGTACATGGAAAAAGGTGGATGAAGAAAATAGTGTTTGTCGAGACTCCTTTATCTTTAAAGGGGAAAACAATTTCGAAATTCAAAATTCAAGAGTCCAGGGCGGAGAACAATCTTCTGGAACATATAAGCATATAGAGAATAATGATTACGAATTTGATTATGGTGGTGGCTCTAATAATTTTACTATTATAGTCGAAAAAAATACGATGAAAGTTCAATTAGCAGATACCATTTGCGAATATAATAAAGTCGATAAAATTAGAAAAAAGTACGAAAATTCATGGGAGTAAAGTACCTCCAACCATACATAAAATAGGAAATTGTAGATTGGATTATGTAACTATCTGGGCAGAAATTGAGTAAAAAAAGTTTCGAAATGTTGGCTGTACCACGATGTTAGGAATTGATTTCTTTATTGCAAACACAATAAAAGAGACAGCATACTTAAATGAATCTGTAAAATTTAATGAAGAGTCGCAGGGGTATCTTCAGATTAAAGAAGATTACGATAAAGGTTGTACGGAAAAAGGATCTTTTGATTTGCTTATAGGGTTAGATCAATATGGTGCTACAATATTTTAGATGCAAGAAATAAATCAGTTAGTAAACATTTGCGAGGGCATAGTTGTTAAATACAAAACAGAAAATTTATACGGACAAAAAATAAAACAGTTTGCTGAAAAGTTAATAGAACTTTGCAAAGAAGCATTACTGAAAAACAAGTTAATAGTAGCAATTGGTGATTAAAGTATTCTTTAAGGCAGCTTTTTCTTTAGTCAACTATTGGGACAGGTTTGTTGAAAAGTAATAAATACTAAGATAATGGTAAGATGAGTAAGTAGGGAGTTCGATTAAGTGGAGGAAATGATAGGTGGTTCATTTGTTTTTGTAACGGGAGTAGTTTTCCTGTATTTTGGTTTGTTTCAGAACAAGTGGTTGTATAAGGGTATAAAAGAGATTGAAGAAGGAAAAATCGATTTTTTTCCTTTCATAAGTAGCTATTGGTTTTGGCGGATTCTGTTTATCGGAATGGGCGCATTCCTCATTTTTACAACTGGAAATTCATTCATTAGCTATGTCTTTCTTTAACTATGGATGCTTTACTAGTTGCTGAGGCAACCTTGTGAACCATATATTAAAAATACTCCAATGTTACTTCTTTTCGCGTTGCTTTTTATTGTCACTTTTGCATTTTGGTTAAGAAAAAGAACTCTTTCATTCGATTTTAAAAATAAAAGTAAATTGTTCTTCTTGTTTGACAACTATGAGTTGATTGGTGGAGTTCTTATTGGTATAGGATTACTATTTATTGTGATTTTTATCTAAGATTTATTTCACTAACGGGTGCGTTTGTTGAGGATCGAAGCTGTCTTTAAGGCAGCTTTTTCCTATGCAACTATCGGGACAGGTTAGTGAAAGAAGGAATTCGCTTTCAAAACTAGAATTTAAATTAATAACCAATGGGATAGGAGGGAGATTCTTATGATAATAAAGGGTTTTGGAGGAATCTTTTGGAGGACTAAAAATCTAGAGGATATAAAAAAATGGTACAGTAAAGTTCTAAAAATTGAAATTGAAAATTGGAATGGTACCATTATTACACCACAATCAGGCAATGAAACTATCTTTGCCTTCGTTTCTGAAAATGACCGCTATTTT
>NZ_CAKKLV010000017.1 GCF_918698115.1 Peribacillus sp. Bi96 | reverse complement strand
AATTTCGCGCCTTTACTCGTGAATTTCGCGCCTTTACTCGTGAATTTCGCGCCTTTACTCGTGAATTTCGCGCCTTTACTCGTGAATTTCGCGCCTTTACTCGTGAATTTCGCGCCTTTACTCGTGAATTTCGCGCCTTTACTCGTGAATTTCGCGCCTTTACTCGTGAATTTCGCGCCTTTACTCGTGAATTTCGCGCCTTTACTCGTGAATTTCGCGCCTTTACTCGTGAGTTTCGCAATCTAGTAATTTTCGACTTGTTAAGATTCATAGATGGCCTTGCACAATCTCTAAACTTTGAAACAAATTTAAAAAAGGGGTTCGGAATTAAAACATTCCGAACCCCTTTTTAACTAAGACTAACACCTAGTTGGTACTTTCCTTATAATGTAGTTTTCAAATAACTTTGAACTTCATCCTGCAACTTAGCATATAAGCTTGTTTCCGCTTCAAAGTCCTGTTTTTCCAGGATTTCAAATTTTTCGGGTTGGTCTAGGTCTAGGTCGATTGACACCTTGAATTCATAGGTTGCATTCCCGATTAAATCTATTGAATACTTTTGACCTTCGTCGTCATAATGCACGACGCATTTAACCTTTCCGCCGTTATTGTAGACGGATATTTCACTTTCCAATGCGTTTAATCCAACTGAGCATGTTACTAGGCTGGAAGCTGACATTGCCGTACCACATGCATTCGTGAAGCCGACTCCCCGTTCAAATGTCCGCACATAAATGCTGCCGGGTTCCAACTCTTTCACAAAACTAACATTGACACCATCAGGGAAGAGCTCGTTCGGTTGATTGACCTTCGTTGAAAGGTCTGCCTGCAAATCACTTTGTAAGACTTCACTATCGACGAGCGTGATTAGATGCGGATTGGGAACCGCCAATGCCGAAAATAATAGGGTATCATGAAGTTCCGGCAATGGTTCGTTTTGCAACTGCTCTTTTTCAATGATTAGTGGCAAATCCTTCAGATTGAAACTGACTGGAGAAATTTCCACCTTGAAAGTCGGAATTCCATTATAGATATCTTCCGTTTTCTCAACGAGTAAATTCGCTTTCATCGTTTCCACGATCATTTTATCAAGCCCTAAAACGTCATTCGCGTAACGTGCAACACAGCGAAGTCCATTCCCACACATCGAAGCTTCCGAGCCATCCGCATTAAAGACACGCATCCTGGCATCTGCATGTTCGCTTTTCATCACAAACAAAATACCGTCCGCTCCAAGCCTTTCCCTATTACACAGGGCCTTCGCTAAATTTTTTCGCTGTTCTTCAGTAAACGTCAAGGCCGTAGTCAATTCATCAATGATTAAGAAATCATTACCTGAACCATGGCTCTTTAAACCTTCAATAATCATCCTGTCACATCCTCTAATATGCTGCTTTTCAATTATCATTTTTTTAATATTCTATATCATAGCATTTTCAAGATGGATGTGTCATCGCGTAAATTACAATAAATCCATTTTTCCGCTGAAAAAACAAAATAAAAAGAGCGGTTGAAATAAGAACTATCTCATTCCAACCGCTCTTCCAAAATATTAACCGATCATACCAACGATGAAATAGACGATAAACATTCCTGCACTCACATACATCGGGGGTGAGACTTCTCTCGCTCTCCCGGTTACAAGCTTCAAGAACGGGTACAGGATGAAACCGAATGCCATTCCATCTGCAATACTGTACGTAAATGGAATGATCGTGATGATCATGATTGCAGGTATACTCTCAGTTAAATCACTGAAATCTAACTTTTTAATGTTCCCGAGCATCAAAATCCCAATAATAATCAAAATGGGAGCAATGGCGCTATCAGGGATCACTTTAATCACCGGGATGAACAGCAGTGATAGTATAAATAGCAAACCTGTCACCACTGAGGTCAAACCAGTTCTGCCTCCTGATGCGATTCCAGCTGCCGTCTCAACTGTTGCAACCGTAGGACTTGAACCGAATAGACCTGAAAACAGAACGGAGACACTTGTCGCGGCTAGCGACTTTTTATATGCATCCTGGCGGTTGATACTGTCTACATGCCCATGTACAAGACCAATATTTTCAAAAACAAGAACCATTGTCATCGCAAAGACACTTATCCAAAATTCAATACGGTCCGCTTCCATGAACGATAATGAAAAGAAGAGGTCACCGTAGGAAGCTGTGTCTATGCCTGAAAAGTGGATTTCCGTTAGTTGAACAGTCCCGAACCAATAGGCAATAAAGCTACCTGCCAGGATGGTAATCATGAAGTTACCGGGGACATTTTTGATGAATAGGGTGATAGCCAGTAAAAAGGTCAACACCGTCGCACACACCGCCGGATCGCTTAAATCTCCCAGCGCGATGATAGATGATGAACCTCCCGTGATTATTCCGCCCTTTTCGAGACCTATTAGCATCAAGAATAAGCCAAGACCAACAGATATGGCATCTTTTATCGAACTTGGAATCGAATCACTGATTAACGTAGAGTATTTTGTAAAGGCAATAACTACAAAAATAATCCCAGAGATAAAAACAGCACCAAGCGCCGATTGCCAAGATAGGCCCATTCCTTGAACCATGGTATAAGCAAAAAGAGCATTTACGCCCATACCTGGAACGAGGAGGATCGGGACATTTGCCCATACCCCTATCATGATACAGCTTAAAGCGGATAAAAGAATTGTGGCAATCACTGCACCATTAATCGGTATGCCCGCTTCCGATAAAATCAGGGAATTCACGATGAGAATATAGACTATCGTAAAATAGCCGACAACTCCGGCAAGGATTTCACGTTTTCCATTCGTTCCATAATTGGAAAAATGAAAAAACGCTTCCAAGTTTATTTTTTTCATGTTGTATCCTTATTTAATTTATCCCTCGCCCACCCGTTTGTATTAGTGACAAACTACACTTGGCGATTTTAACAAAAAAAACGATAAAAATAAATAGTATTACTCAAAAATAAAGAAAACTGCCGGAAATAATCCCGACAGCTCTCGATGAACATGATTAATTATTTTTTTCTTCTTCATATCCGTCGACTACCAATTCCAACTTCCCTGTATCGGGCGAAATGATCAGACCATGCACAGGAATATGTTTAGGAATCAAAGGATGTCCTTTTATAACTTCCACACTTTTCCTAACACTTTCATATACATCATCAAAACCGCGAAGCCAGCTGCGTATATCTATTCCAGCAGCTCCAAGTGTATCGATGGTGCTCCTTGGTATATCACGTTCGATCATCTTTTCAACTACTGCATCAGCATCGACTGATGCCATTCCACAGTCATGGTGAGGTATGACGAGTACTTCATCTGCCTTTAGCTCATAGATGGCTACTAGGATACTCCGCATGACACTTCCAAATGGATGGGAGACGATTGCTCCTGCAGTCTTGAGTATTTTGACATCGCCATTTTTGACATTCAATGATTTTGGCAATAGCTCAACGAGCCGAGTGTCCATACAACTTATGATGACCATACGTTTCTCGGGGAATTTATCAGTTTTATACTTAACATATTCCCCTTTTTCTACAAATTGTTCATTAAAATCAAGAATCTCATTAAGTAAACTCATTTTTACCACCCTTTTATTGTGTATTAAATCTATGTATTCACTATAATTATATCAAATATTGAAAAGATTTGCTAAAGGGGAATACTAGTCAATTTGAACGATGATTTAGAGTGGCTGCACAGAACCCAAGGATAATGATTTTAGGAATTTCTTCGACATTGGATGAAAAAGTAAGTATAGGTGTATTTGTCTTGAATCGTTTCCCCCACTCAATAGGCATCCAGCCCTCCTGATATGACACGATCTTCTCCCCGTCTTTTGTCGTAATCTCAAAAGAATTTAAACTTCCCGGTGTTTGAATGGGCATCCATTCCGTACCGTCTTCCTTATATATCATTCCACTGATCTTCAGAAGCGATCTATTTTCTTGATACGATCCAATAAGGCAATCTTGATCATCCATGATTGTCATTTTATTGAAAAGACCCCTTTTGATATGGTACTTAGCAAGTACACGACCCTCATGGTCCACCAATTCATATCGCTTGGCCAAAAGTATCGATAAAAAATTGGGAATCATCCACATGAACCACTTCATATTCAAATCCCGGATCTCACCCATTAAAGATCCATTAGGCGCATAGAGAAGTAATCGCAATGTCGGTGCTGGCATAAATGTCAATAAAACATATTCAGTTTTTAATAACCCGGCTTTCAATTCGATGGGTCCAATAGGCAATTCCTTGATTCTATTTTCATAAATTCGATGACTGACAAATTGGGCAATACTAAATAAAATAAAGGGAGCCGTTATCAATAATATATTTCCTGGGATCAGCGAAAAAATATGACAAATGAAAAAAACAACGGCCATTCCAAGAGAAATCCAGGATGAATGAAAATTTGAACTGCTCGTTTTTTGATAATATTCGCGTATATTCATATTCAGCTCTGCTCCTCACTCCTTACAAGAAAGCTTGCCACCTTAATGGCAACCAATGATTAGGTGTGCCGCAAGCCGATCCGGCTTCCACTTCCCTTAAAGCGCATTGAAGTACATATCATAATACTTTATTCGCTTTAATGTGATCTATTCCCTTTTTTAATAATAGGGCATTTCCCCTCATGGTTCATTCCAGATAAAAAGGACTCCGAATGGATCGGAGTCCTTTTTATCATCCTATAATATCCTAAAAATCAATGGGAAGCGGTAATCCGTTCCTTCATAGGCCTTAACCGCTGCAATGATGGTGAATATGACTAAAGCAACCCCGATGACCGGCAATAGCAAGAATCCAATCAATACAATTGTCAGTATCCCTGCAATAATCGAATATACGGTATAGGAAATGAAAAAATTAAGGTATTCCCTTCCGTGATAATCCACAAATTGTGACGATTCCTTCTTCAATAACCAAAGGACCAACGGACCGATAAATGCTGTAAAAAAGCTGATCACATATATAAGAGCAGCAAACACTCTTTCATCTTTAGTAGGCATAATGTTAACTCCTCCTCTCTCCTATAAATATTTACGAATAAGATGAAAAATAGTTTCATTTTCCTTTTATTATATTCGAAAAACTTTAAATGGGACTATCCTTTCTTCATAAAACATTGTGGTAATTCATATGAAGAAAAATCTGAACATATTCATCCGTCTTGTGCATACAGATAAAATAATGGATTGTCCTATACCTTCTAGATTGGAGTGATTTTTTTTGCTGAACGAATTTCAAGCCTTTATCCTTGGAATCATTCAAGGCTTGACTGAGTTTTTACCTATATCAAGTACGGGACATTTATATTTAGGACGGCATATATTCCATCTTGACGAGGCCGGCATTTTTTTGGATACCATGCTGCATATCGGAACCTTGCTGGCATTATTGGCGGTATACAAGAATGACATCCTTTCCATTTTGAAAAACCCTTTCTCCAAAATGACTCTGCTTCTCGTTGCTGGAACGATTCCTGCAGTGATTGCCGGCCTTTTACTCAGTGATTGGTTTGATGGCCTTTCAAAATCCGGTGTGACCATCGGATGGGAATTTTTAGCAACCGGTCTGATTTTATGGGTAGCGGATGGGGTGAAAAAAGGGGGAAAAACACTGAATGAAATTTCCATTAAAGATGCCCTGATCATCGGAAGCTTTCAAGCAGCTGCCATCATGCCAGCTCTTTCACGTTCCGGCTTGACGATAGCCGCTGGGCTCTTCTGCAAGCTGGATAGGGCCACTGCAGCCTATTTTTCCTTTTTGCTTTCAATTCCAGCCATTTCAGGGGGCATTGCATTTCAAATGAAACCAATATTTACAGGCGAGGTTGAACGGCTTCCAATCACCGCACTTTTCGTCGGTACCCTTGCTTCAGCCATATTCGGTTATATTGCCGTGGTATGGATGATCAATTTCTTGAAGAAGCGTTCACTGAAAATATTCTCCATATATGTATGGTCACTCGGAGCAATCATTTTATTCATGCAATTCACAGGTGAATTTTAAAAAAGCTTCCATTTCTCTTTAAAAAACAGGCGAAAAAAGCAGTTTTTCAAGAAAAAAAGCAGGCGTTTGCACTCCAATTTTATCCTTCAAAAAAAAGTTGAAATTTGACGAAAAAAAAAGGCAAAAAACCTATTCCCAAACCGTTTTTTTTTTAGTATTATACCTTCGTAAGGTTCTTTAGATTTATATAATTTCTGACAATAAAAATAGGGAAGGCAAATGGTGCGCCACCGGTTTCCGGTTCTAGTGGGTTCGATTCCCACCCCGAAATTTTTTGATGAACGACTTAAAAAATTTCGAGGGTGGGCAGCGACTACGCATAAAATCTGCCCTCAAACGGAGGGACGGAAATGTTAAAAAAGAGAGATTTCACAGATTGTTTTTCTCTTTATGAACAAATGACGCATCCAGATGTCTTCCCTTTCGTGCGCCATAAAGTAGATTCATATGAAGAATATGTTTTCATTACTAAGCAAACGATTGAGGCAGAAGATGCTGGGGAACTCATTTCACGAACAATCTTGGATGAATGGGAAAATCCCATCGGTTGCATTTCTTTATACGATATTGAAAATGGTGCAGGTTTCTTAGGCACATGGCTTGGCAAGCCTTATCATGGAAAAGGGTATAATGCCATCGCAAAAGACGCTTTTTTTAAAGAGCTTTTTTTCGAGCTCGGTTTGGAAACGGTCTTCATGCGTATTCGCAAAAAAAATATCCGCTCTATAAAAGCCGCAGAAAAACTTCCCTATGCTGTCAATGCCAACGAAACAAGAAAGTCCCTTTATGATCAGATCAATCATGAAGGAGATATCTTCGATTTGTATGAAATCCCTAAAGATTTATACACCTTTCATATCCTTAGGCAGCCTGATGATGACGAACAGCAATTACTTGAAGCATAAAAAGATAATACAATGCAGTTGATTAAAAAATCAATTTTCTTATCTTTTCATATAAAGGCCGAGAGCTTCCAAAATTGGAAAGCTCTTTTTTCCATTTTCATAGATGTTCAGGAAAGATTGTTGCAATTCCCTATTCTTTTTAGAAATATTTTTTTATAATGAATACAATTCAACATTAATGGCATCATTGAAAGGATCTAATTATGAATAAAACATTTGCTTTTATCGTACAACTTATACTGTTGCTCATCATTTGTAAGCTCGGCTATTATTTAGCTGATCTACTTCATTTACCGATTCCAGGCAATGTCATCGGCATGATCCTGTTATTCATTTTATTACAGACGAAGGTTCTAAAAGTCGAGTGGATCGAACTTACTTCAGGATTCTTAGTGAAACACCTGGCCTTTTTCTTCATTCCCATTTCGATCAGTTTAATGACCATGGGATGGCTTTTCATTGATTTTGGTTTGCCGTTGGCACTAACTTTGGGAGTCAGCTTGATCTTTGGATTCATCGTTGCAGCTTGGACTGTTCAGAAGTTATCCCATAGAGGAGAGGTTAATCAGCATGACAGTGCTCATCACAATTTATAGCATCTTGATAACCATCCTCGCCTATTTCATTGGCAGAAAAATTTATGCTAAACATCCATCACCTTTTACGACGCCCGTATTTTTCAGTACGGTTACGATTATTCTCATATTGCTTATCAGCGGTTTGGACTTCGATGATTATTCACAAGGAAAAGACATCATCACCTATTTCTTGGGCCCTGCTACCGTTGCGTTGGCTGTACCGCTTTATAAAAACAGAAAGATAATCGTCAAATATGCAATACCGGCGATTAGCGGCATGATTTTTGGTCTTATGGTCACATTGATCATTGCCTTCACCATTGCAAAAGCCCTTTCACTTCCGCAGTTCATACTTCAAGGGCTGGCGGTTAAGTCCATTACAGTGCCAATCGCGGTAGAAATTACGGAACTTTATGGTGGTAACGCTAATATTTCAGCAGCCTTCGTTATTTTGACCGGGGTGCTGGGTACGATGATTGCCCCAAAAATGATGGATAAATTAAACATTACCATGCCCTTCGCCCGTGGGATCGCTTATGGTACAATCGCCCATGGTCTCGGAACAGCCCAAGCGGCTCAGGAAAGTGAGTTTACTGGAGCAGTTGCAGGTGCGGCAATGGCTATCGCAGGTATCCTTATTTCCTGTTTCTTTCCTTTAATAAATCATTTCCTATAAAAAGAACCGCAACGTCGATGACGTTGCGGCTCTTTTATGTTTTATCTTTTTGCAGGTCGCTGTATAAACGCCTTAGAATATGGGTTTTATACAGCTCCAGCTTTCTTTTCTCAATGGGATGATAGCTAATCCCTTCGGCTTTTAATTGCTGAATGAACCATCCTTTTGAATATTCATACGCCATCTTACCCCCTCCTCTGTTCGAAAAAGATATGCTTTAAAGAGGGGATTGATACTTATTTTTTTGCAGTCATGATTTCAAGTAATAATTCATACATTTCAGTAGCCGTTTTGAATGGGCGTTTTTGACGCATTTTCTCCTGATATTCATCCGATTGATTCACTAAGTCTGCTAATGTAGTATTAAAAATCTGATCATTTAGATCTTCTTCTTGAATGACTTTACAAAAGCCCTGTTTTTCAAAGCTGGAAGCATTCAATATTTGATCGCCACGGGATGCATTGGCACTAAGAGGGATAAGCAACATCGGCTTTTGCAAACCAAGGAATTCAAAGATTGAATTTGAACCAGCCCTTGACACAACGACGTCAGCTGCCGCCAAAAGATCAAATAATTCTTCATGAACGAATTCAAATGGAGCATATCCCTTTTGTTTCAATTCAGTCTTCACATTTCCCTTGCCACATATATGAATGATCTGATAATCCTTTAATAGGGCATCTAGGTTATCTGTGATCAAGTTATTGATTTTTACGGCCCCAAGGCTGCCTCCCATAACGAGTAACACCGGTTTATTATTCGTGAATCCACAAAATGCCTTACCAGCAGAAGGGTTCCCCTTAAAAATCCCATCGCGCAAAACAGCTCCAAGATACATGGCCTTCTCCTTCGGAAGGCCTTTTTCCGTTTCCTGGAAAGTAGTGAAAATCTTCGATGCAAGCGGCATGGCAATTTTATTGGCCAGGCCAGGCGTATAATCCGATTCATGAATCGCGATTGGAATTCTCAGCATCCTCCCTGCCAAAACGACGGGAACGGAAACGAATCCACCTTTTGAGAAAATGAAATCCGGCTTGGTCTTTTTTAATATTTTTCGTGCATCAAAAATTCCTTTAATTACTCGGAAAGGGTCTTTCATATTTTCAACAGATAAATAACGTCGGAATTTCCCAACTGATATCGTTTCATAACGGACCTCGGGAAATTCCTTTTCGATAATATTTTTTTCAATGCCTTTTTTTGAACCAATATAAGTAACATCCCAATCATGCTTTAAAAATTCTGGGATGATTGCTGCATTAACAGATACATGACCGGCAGAACCGCCTCCGGTAAACACTATTTTCTTAGTCAATATTTCCACCTTCCAAACTTAAAAAATCACTTTGCATCCATATTACCATATATTCTTGCCATTAATAACTTGAAAAAGGATTAAGTGAACCGTAAAACCCATTTCTTAATGTAATCATCGATTATTTTTCCTTTTTCAGCATGAATATATTATAATCTTAGTATTCTACAATACTACAAGATACATTGGAGGAGTAATACATTGCAAGAAGTTTCTGAATCTCTCCATCAATTTGATGGAATCGAAGCCTGGACCAAATTAGGAATATCAATAGGTATTTTTCTAATCTTCCTTTTGCTTCGGAAAGTATTTACTACGTATATATTCAAATTCTTTCTTCGAATCGCAGAAAAACATAAAGTTGAATTTGCCGCCAACTTAATGCTCGCTATAGAACAGCCGGTAAGATTGCTCATCGTTTTGATTGGTGTAATTATTTCAATGCACTATTTCCCGATTGACACACCATCGCTCGAACTAAGATCGAAAATATACAGATCATTTTTTGTTTTCTTGTTCTTTTGGACGATTTTCAATATCAGTTCGATCTTAACCATTTTATTCCCAAAAATAGTGAGTAAATTTGGCCTTGAAGTCGATGAAATTGTCATGCCGTTCTTTACGAAAATCATCAAATTAATCATCATTGCTTTTGGTGCCTCCATCATTGCGGAAGAATGGGGATTCAATGTTGATGGATTTGTTGCTGGGCTTGGTTTGGGTGGATTGGCTTTCGCTCTTGCCGCTAAAGACACTGTCAGCAATTTCTTTGGAGGAATCGTCATCGTTACCGAAAAACCGTTTACCATAGGAGATTGGATCAAAACGCCAAGTGTAGAGGGAACCATCGAAGACATCACCTTCCGAAGCACCAAAGTCAGGACTTTTGCCCAAGCGCTGGTTACCGTGCCGAATGCTACCCTTTCGAATGAACCGATCATTAACTGGTCAAAAATGGGGAAAAGACAGATTGCTTTCCATTTGGGTGTGAGTGTTACAACACCAAAAGATAAGTTGGAAAATGTCATTAAAGACATTGAATACATGTTGATTGATCACACAGATGTACACCCGGAAACCATTCTGGTTAAATTTGATGAATTTAGTCATTCCGGTTTCAATCTCTATCTTTATTTCTTCACGAAAGCAACGGACTTTGGAGGATATTTATCAATCAAAGAAGATGTGAACTTTAAAATTATGGAGATATTGGAACAGGAAGATGTACAAATTGCCATCCCTGCTCAAGCCTTCATTCTTCAAAAAGACTCAAATATGGAAGCCATGAATGATTTTGAATCCATGCGCGACTGACAAAAAAGGTTACGGAATGTCTCATTCCGTAACCTTTTTGATTTTTTATATTGGAATTGAAGCAGTTATAGAGCTTTGCGTTTCACATATATAGTTTTTACTTCTTCCATATATTCTTGCCAAATATGGCGTGTCCCCACTTTCCGGATAATGTAAAAAAATGAACAAGTCGCACATATGGTTTTGGGTGATTTGTACTCACGAAATGTCAAAACCAAAGTTGATTGGAACGAATGTACGATACTCATGATGAAAAAGCGAGTGCTCTACGCACCAATCAACGTTCGAATTCAAGACAGTCTAGGACTTGCCTTACAAACAAGTCTTTTTTTAGCTTCAACAATAAAATCTTAAAACATCACATGCTTATGTGATATAATTCTTTCATTGTGTTGAAAATTACAAATATTGATATTGAGGTACATCAATGAAACAGACTTATACAAAATCACAAAAGATCCGCCTATTATTTTATATATTGATACCTATCCTAATCACTCAAATCGGGCTATATGCGATGACTTTTTTTGATGTCATGATGTCGGGACAGTACAGCACCCAGGACGTTGCCGGTGTGTCGATTGGCAGTTCTCTTTGGACACCCGTTTACACGGGGCTGAGCGGGATATTGATTGCTTTAACACCTGTGGTTTCACAGCTCGTTGGTTCCAGGCAGTCTAAATCCGTTTCCTATTCAGTTATGCAGGCCATTTATTTAGCTGTCGCTTTAGCCTTGGTCATTTTAATCATTGGGGCGTTTTCTTTGAATCCCATATTGAATGCCATGAATCTAGAAGATAAGGTACATCGGGTGGCGCATGATTATTTGATTGCCCTTTCCATCGGAATCATTCCTTTATTCGTATATAATGCGTTAAGAGCCTTCATAGATGCACTAGGTCAGACTAGGATTTCCATGTTCATTACGTTGTGCGCACTTCCGATTAACGTCCTATTTAATTACCTATTAATATACGGAAAGTTTGGATTCCCCGAACTTGGCGGCGTCGGTTCCGGGTATGCTACAGCCATAACTTATTGGTTAATTGCCCTTGTTGCCATCCTCGTAGTGGTGAAAATCAACCCATTTTCAACGTATAAGGTTTTCGGTGAATTTTTTCGGGTCTCCTGGAAAGAATGGCGATCCTTATTATTGATTGGCGTGCCAATAGGGCTGGCTATCTTTTTCGAAACAAGCATTTTCTCGGCCGTTACTCTTTTGATGAGTAAGTATGATACCGTGACAATCGCTTCACATCAGATTGCCATGAATTTTGCGTCACTGCTTTATATGATGCCGTTAAGCATATCCATGGCATTGACGATCGTCATAGGATTTGAAATTGGGGCAGCTCGTTATAAAGATGCCAAAGAGTACAGCTGGATTGGCATTTCCATGGCACTGACGATGTCGCTTGTCTTATCGACTATATTATTCCTATTCCGGGAACCTGTCGCCTCTGCATACACTAAAGATCATGACGTAATGATGCTGACTTCACATTTTTTAATATATGCCATCTTTTTTCAGATTTCAGATGCCCTGCAGGCCCCTATACAGGGTATATTGCGTGGATATAAAGATGTAAATGTCACCTTTGCGATGTCTCTGGTCTCGTATTGGATTCTCGGGCTTCCCATTGGCTTTTTCTTTGCAAAGTATTCGGATTTGGGAGCCTTTGGTTATTGGATCGGCTTAATTTCCGGCTTGGCTCTCGGAGCTATAGGATTGGCTGCTCGCTTAAGGTTCATACAGCAAGTAAAATATAAAAAAATGGCGTAAAAAGAGTGAGGCTGGATAATGGCCTCACTCTTTTTTTCATTCAGATGATCACAACCTACACCACTAGGCCTTATATATTTTCCCGAGAACATCTTTCCCGCCTGTAACCGGTATGATGCTTCCGGTAATGAAATCCGATTTTTCATCACATAGGAATGTGATGACCCTCGCTATATCCTCCCCTGTACCCGGTCTGCCGATTGGAACAGTTACATCTTTCACCATTTTCGCACCCTTAATCTCTTCCTCTTTCCATTCACCTATGATATCGCCAGGACAGACCATGTTCACGGTGATCCCATAGGCGGCTTCTTCCGCAGCTAATGTTCTTGTTAGTGAGGTCAATCCGCTCTTTGCAGCGGCAAAAGCGGAACGATAGATCCAACCTGGTGCGGTTTCACTCCGTTCAAAACCTAATGAAATGACCCTTCCCCAACTTCTTCTTCGCATTAGCGGAATAAGCTCCTTGGCAATATAGAAAAAACCATTTAAATTACCGTCCATGATATACTTCCACTCATCACTGCTATACTCTGTCATTGGTTTACGATCATGCATATAAGGCCCAGCGTTATGAATGAAGATATCAACATGGCCAAAGGCATCCAGAATCAACTGAATGATATTTTTGCAATCTTTCTCACTTGAGGCATCGCCTTGAATCGCAAGTGCCTTTACTTGATACTTTTCTTGTAATTCATCCACCAAGTCCAATGCTGCCTTTTTACTTTTTCGATAAGTAATGATAATGGACATTCCATTATCCGCCAGTGAAAATGCCATTCTTTTGCCGATTCCCGTTGCTCCTCCAGTAATAAAAGCTACTTTTTCATCCACAGGCTTTCCCTCTTTATCTAAAGGATTTTACTTAATTATACATAAGTTGTGCGCATTTTCTATAATTTAGTAATTATAAAAACGAACCTATAGGCTTTCGCCTGCATAAAATATAAGAAATAAACCTGTCAGTCCACATGCAGGAGAAAGGAATTCAACATGTTTCCCTGGAATTCACTTTTTTCTTTTAAGAATAACCCGAACCAAAAGGACTTCATGAAAAATATGCAGCAAAGTGATGTTCAATCATTCATTGAAAAAGTATTTTCACAGGTAATCCCTGACAATATGCAAGGTATGATGAACCAACATGATAGCGGCTCACAAAAATCACAAAAGGAAAATGTCAGAACAGAACATCCTTTACATGCTGATGTATTTGAAACCCACTTATATGTTTTTGTAAGAATTCCCATTGAAGATGAATCTTGGCTAAAGAAAATGAAACTTTACCATACCTCTAACCAATCCATCATCGAGGGGATTCCAGAAAAGTCGGATCGGCATGTCATCACACTCCCCGCACTTGTGAAGAAAAAAGGGGCATCAGCCCAATATAAAGAATCTACATTGGAAATACGTCTTCAGAAAAGTTTCAATACCCAGTATTCAGAAATCGATGTATCCGAGATTTAAGTTGCTTCAACGGGACCACGCTAATCATAAGGTGTGGTTCCTGCTATTTTTTGGTGCCTATCTATTTTAAATTTCGGTACATACTATAAACACAATCGATCACAATTGAATTTATTCCATTAAATGAAATCAATTATTCGCGCAAAAAAAAAGCACACCCCATGCTTTGGGGTGCACTTTTCTATTAATCTATTATTTTCCGATGAATTGTTGAGTCCAGTAGTTACCAGATTCTACGTAACCTACTCCAATATGAGTAAAGCTAGAATTCATGATGTTTTCACGGTGTCCTTGGCTATTCATCCAAGCTTGTACCACTTCTTCAGGAGTTTGTTGACCTTGAGCGATGTTTTCGCCAGCTGTTTTATAGCTGATTCCGAATTGTTTCATCATATCGAAAGGTGAGCCGTAAGTTGGGCTATTGTGATCAAAGTAGTTTTTATCTTTCATATCTTGAGACTTGATACGTGCAACTTTGCTCAACTCAGTGTCAACTTTTAGAGCAGCCAATCCTTGTTTTTCACGCTCTGCATTCGTTAATTTCACAACTTCTTGTTCAAAAGCACTTAATTCAGAGCTAGTCTCTGGTTTTTTATCAGTGGATTTTTCTGGTGTTACTTCTGGTGCTTGAGGTTTTGCTTGTGTAGCTTCAGGTTTTGCTTGGTTCGTTTTTCCAACTTCTTGCTGAACTGGTGTTTGAACTGGTTTTTCAACCGGCTTTTGTTGCTGTTGCACCTGTGCAGCAGGTAAAGTGATATTGTATTTAGCTAGATATTTGTCAAGGACTTTTTGCATATCCTCTTTATTAGTATATTTAAAAGTTACTGGTTTAACAGTATCACAGTTGGCTGCTTCAGCTTGGTTAGCTCCTACTCCTGTGAATATAATAGCTGCAGCCGCTGCTGCTGACATAAACATTTTCTTTTTCATTCGTAATTCCTCCTGTGATGTTCGTTTTGTGTTGTGCTTTGCTTCTGGAATTATCATATCATGCATTTTTTGTAATATATGCACCAACAATTCCCATCAAATTCACAGGATTCGAATGAGAAAATATTATTATTCAATTTTCAGAGAAAGCAAGCAAGAATGCTTGAACTATCTATGTTTCTGCCAACAGTATAAATGCTCATATTTTTCCAAACATTCCTTGTCAATGGTAGTTACATAGAACCATTTCCATGGAATACTAATAACTTTTAATTGACATATCGTTTCCAAGCTGAATAATATGACTTTCTTTACTTTTATGTTACAAATTTTTCGATTTAAATTCACTTTTTGTCCTTCCATTGATAAGAAAAGGTAAGTCTATTTCAAACAACCCTATTAAAATGAATATTTTTACAAAATAAAAAACAATCCGGATATAAAACCCGAATTGTTTTGGTATTCTACTCATTTCGTTTCTTCGCCGTTCATCTCGTCCATTTCCTTTTTATCATCATTTTGTTCTGGAGGACTTGGTTTACCTATGACGAATTCTTTCTTGGGCATGTTGTGCATATCCCGTGCCGTTACATGAGCATATACATAATAGGTTCCTTCTTCTTCAAACGGTTTTTCCAATTCATAAATACCGTTCCCTTTATGTTTTGCAGGAATCTTGTCATGATCATCGCTATTTGCAAGCCAAATTTCAAAACTGACATCATCTGCATCTGTCACTTCTTCATCGCCATACGATACTTTTGCCTGGAACTTCACAGGCTCATTCACTTTGCCCTTATTAGGAACGACTGATAAATCGACATTTAACATTTGCGGAATTTCCTCTTCCTTGCCACAACCAGCCAACAAAATTAACGCCATGCAAAATAACATGATTTTTTTCATCTTTACACGTATCCCCTTTTTATGAATTCCATTCTTCTTTTATTGTCGGCAGCACAACCCTGACTTTTGTTCCTCTTTTTACCTTGCTTTCAATTTCTATTTTGCCATTTTGCAATTCCACCAATTTCTTAACGATGGAAAGTCCGAGCCCTGACCCGCCATCGAAACGACTGCGTGCTTTATTCACTCGGTAAAAACGGTTCATTACATATGGCAGATCTGCTTCAGGGATCCCGTTACCTGTGTCAGTAACCATTAGCTCACAATCTTCTTTATGCTGAATTAGAGTAATATTGATGGATCCTCCAGATTCGGTATACTGAATGCTATTATCAAAAATGTTATGTAGGATTTGCTCCATCCTCCCTTCATCCCCATAAATAATTGGGTCCGGATCTAGCTGAAGCTGCAGGTCCAATTGCTTTTCTTTTATGATCGATTCATATTTAACAAGCACATCTTCGATGAATTGTGCAAAGGCAATCGGGGTTCTATGTAAAACGAATGAATCACTATCCAATTTAGATAAGTCCATCAAATCACCTACAAGCCGCTGCAGCCTAAGAGCTTCCCTTGAAATGAGTTGAAGGTATTTGCGTTCCTCTTCATCATTCTTCACGACACCATCCAATATAGCCTGCGTGTAACCCTTTACGTAACTAAGCGGAGTCCTGAGTTCATGTGCAACATTTTCAAGAAACTCTTTTTTCCTTTCTTCTTCCAAATGGATGGAATTGGCCATATCATTGAAGGCTTGTGCCAGTTTACCTATTTCATCATGACTCCTTACTTGAACCTGTATGTCATAATTCCCTTCAGAGACACGATGAGCAGCAGTCTCGATTTCCTTAATCGGACTGATTAGCTTTTTCAACCATTTCGTTGTAAAAAAAATCGCGACAATCAAGAACAAAAGAACCGCAGCAATCCATTTTGCAGCAAATTCCTTAAGTAAGACCGTAATTGAGTCTACTGGAATATAGGTATAGATGATGCCTTCGAGGCGGTCATCGTCAATAAGGGGGATAATGGCCGCAACGATATTCTTTTCAAACCTTTTCTCATAGCCTTCTTTTTCAACCGCTTTTCCTTCTAAAAGCATTTGTCGTTCTTCTTCAGATATTAGGGTGTCATAATTGATTTCAAAAGGCAGACAGGCACTCAATTCCCTCGGGTTGTTGACGACAAAGACCTCGCTGTCATTCTTGCTGTTAAACCATTCAACCTTTTGTTTGAAGTCATCGGTGATTTCACCACCAGAATAATCCGCGCCAAGCAATGATGCTTCATTGACTAAATCCGTTTTAAGCTTCTCCACATATAGATTTTTATAATAATATTGAGAAAGGGAGTATGCGAACAGAACGGATAGGATGATGGCAGTGATGATGGTCAGCCATAATTTAATAGAAAGGGATTTCCAATTGGCTCTCATTTCTTCTCCTCGATCTTATAACCGATTCCCCAGACGGTTTGAATGTAATCGGCCGCCCTTAATTTCATCCGCAACGTTTTAATATGTGTATCCACGGTCCGTAAAGAACCTCCATATTCCCCGCTCCATACATTTTCAAGAAGTTGTTCCCGGCTGAGTGCTTGACTTTTATGACGCATAAGGAATAAAAGCAATTCGAATTCTTTCAAGGTTAAATTGATCGTTTCCCCTTCCACCGAGACCGTTCTGGATTGTAAGTTTAAGCTGATTTTACCGAATCGGACATAGTTTTGACTTTCTTCATTCATAGATAGTTTTCCTGTCCTTCGTAATACCGCTTCAACTCTTGCGACCAATTCTCCTGGATTGAACGGCTTGACGATGTAATCATCCCCACCGAGCTTCAACCCTTTCACTTTATCCCATTCTTCACCTTTCGCACTGACAAAGATCACAGGGATATCCCAATTTTCCCGGATTTTTTCACAAACCGAGAAACCGTCCATACCTGGCATCATGATATCCAATAGAATTAAATCCACTTCCTCTTTTTCAATCATACTTACGGCTTCATTTCCATTTGCAGCCTGAAGGCATGGATAACCTGAGTTCAGCAAATACATTTCAACCAGATTCCGCATATCTTCTTCATCATCAACGACTAAAATGGTGTAAACATGCATGTCAATCTACTCCCTCAACATGAATTGAAATGGACCTTCGCCGACTTTAATCGTTTTTTTAACATCGACTGTTTCAGTATCCATCACATACACTTCATCACTATCATACCCCGCCACAACCACATCTTCCTTAAAGTTCGCCATTTCAAAAGGATTGACGCCGACCACTTTGCTTTTCACTTCCTCATATTGATCATTTAATTTATATAAGGAGCTTGTACCGTGACTAAGGACAAAAATGCCATCATCATTCTCAAGGAACTTTATCGGCATGGTGGGAGCCTTCAACTTACTCTTCAACTCTCCGGTACTTGCCGAATAAATATATAGATTTTCTTCCACTTGGTCCCCATCACCATGGCCCCCTATCCATATTTCATCCTTTTCTTCCCTTAATAAAGAGCCGGTGCTAGAACTATGTATAGGAAATTCAAAATCGACCTTTTTCGTTTCAAGATTTATCACTGAACATTTTGTATCACCAAAGTTAATGACATACAAACGATTCTCCTCCACTCCTTGAAGAACGGTCAAGGGGCTTTTTCCTACCTTGACTATATCCTGCTCCTCCCCTTCATCATTAAAAAAGTATATGGAGTGATTCGATTGATTGACTGCCACGATGCTTTTTCCATCATGCAACAACTGCATATTGACGATTCCTTTCCCTACTTCCCAGCTGTTAATCAGTTTTCCAGCTGATAAAGAATACGCCTGGACTTTCTCCATCTCTTTCCCATAAATTAGGATAGTATCTTTATCTGCCAGTAGCAACGCTCCGGTAAATGGTTCTGAAATATCCCATGTGGCAAAAGCATGATAGTTTTCATCTATGAAAGTAAGGGAGGTATCCTTGATATTGACGGTCGCCAAGAAAGATTCACCTTTGTTTATTTTAGTAAAAGTATTACTGCTAGTACATCCAGTAAGCAGTAAGACGGCAAGTAAAAGCGCAATGCCCCACTTCATATTTTTAGCTCCTTATTCATTAAATAACTAGTTTTATAAAATTTTAACAATGAGTTGTGAAAAAAGTATGAAGCGGAAAAGAAAATTTGCCAACAGCATTCGCAGTGTCTGAACGGCGATCATAATCTTTCCAGTTCAGTGACATAGGCCATGGCGATCGCGGTTTTCATCTCGTTAGAAAGTGAAGATTGCATCACACGTTTAATGCTGAGGTAAAACTTCTCCAAGACTGGTTTTCGGGCACGCGGATGTGCATTTTCATCCAAAAGCTCACGACGGATGAGTTCAGATAACACTTCCCTTCCGTCTCCATCCGTCACCTTGCGATTATTCCATATACTTAAATAAGCCTCCAACAATTCTTCTTGCATGTCTGTTTCTTTCATTTTATCCCTTCCATCCATTACTAATTTATACATATTATGAATCAACTTTGTAAAGACTATCTTAATAATACGATTACGCTTTTAAAAATTCAAAAGGGAGTGAGTACAATGTCTCAAGTATACCGCTGTCCAAATTGCCGGACAAATAAATCTCGCTTCAATCTCATTCAGCAAGTAGCAACCCCCATTAAAAAGGATCCGCAATCCGGTGAGATTGTTGAACAATATTCAAACGATTCCCTTCAGCCATTCCATCTAGCATATAATGGTCCTGAAGTTCGGGTTCAATGTGCTGCTTGCGGATTAATAGAAGACGAAAAGACATTTGCCGCCTTTGGAATGCAGCAATAAAAATGGTCAGACCCAATAATGGGTCTGACCATTTTTTCAATCTTTTCCCACAAACTTTTCAGCCCGGTCTATGGCAATTGGAATGGCCTTTCCATCCTCATATCCTTCATCCAACATTGCATTTGCAATTTCAATAGCCTTTTCCCTGACATCTTTATCTAAATTCTTCATTGAATCCGGGTAATCATTATTATTCCATGGCATGTATACCGCCTCCTTAGAAAGTCTCTTTAATATTTCCCTTCATAAATAGGCGGTAAACGTTATTGAGCCGCTTTCGCTTCCAAAGCCTTCAACGTACTGATAATACTCTCCCTCTCCAACTTTTCCCCGATTATGACGATATTCAATGGCATTTTTATCATTTCATTCATATACATCGGCAT
This sequence comes from Peribacillus sp. Bi96, assembly GCF_918698115.1. GTDB lineage: Bacteria > Bacillota > Bacilli > Bacillales > DSM-1321 > Peribacillus. Next base: position 98,992 of record NZ_CAKKLV010000017.1, on the reverse strand, counting down.
TCCGTATGAGTATTGGAATAAATGAGGGTATTGTGAATGTGTAAAGGAAATGTATCCTTTCATTCTATAGACCGTTTCCGGAAGAGACCTAAGCCAATCTTCAAAGTCAGTTTGTTCCACAGCTCCTTCAAAAGTATGAACGACTGCAGATAGATGCAAATGGTCGTGGACATTAAGCTTTTGAACGCCCTTTTGTTTTTTTCGTTGCATCTGTTGCAGCGATGCCAAGGAAACGGCTGCATACTCTGTCAATAAACATACCGCATCCGTATTCAGCGCCTGTATCGTATAAATCAGCTGTGCGGCTTCCATCTCACTAACTAAATCCGCTTTATTCAATAATATGAAATCCGCATGGTGAATTTGTTCAGCAAGCAACTGCCGCAGCTGCGGCGAGAGCTCTTCCCGATCGCGCCACCTTAATAAATCGACAACTGTTATAATCCCTTTATATTCTAGCCTTTTAGCGAAAAGCGGCGACATGATACCATCCAGTACTTCAACAGGATGTGCAGCGCCTGTGGTTTCAATATAAACGGCGTCCAGGTCGTTTTCAGTTAACAATTCATGGAGCTGTACCTCCAGCTTATCCTGAATGGTACAACAAATGCACCCGTCAAAAAGCTCCTTCAGAGGGACTTCATCACCTATCAACCCACTGTCCACCGATACACTGCCGAGTTCATTTAAAAGAACGGCCACTTTTCTACCCGCTTCACTTTCCTGTTTTAAAATATTTCGTAGAAGCGTCGTTTTCCCGCTGCCGAGAAAACCGCCTAATATGTAAACTTCCGTTGTTTTCATTCGTATCTGCTCCTATGATCCTGTTAAATTTGATTCCGTTAAATTCTATCATACTTATCCTTCTAAATCATTTGCCGGGACCACATAAAAAAACCAGCCCGTAAGCTGGTTTTTCAACAATGACTCATGCTTGAACTTCGTCTTTATCGTAAATTGGCACCCAGCCCGCCGCTGTAACGAAAATCCGAACTGCAACGGTTTTCCTATCCTCCGCCAACGTGAAATAATGTCTTGTTGATTCTGGTACGCTAATCAGATCTCCTGGATTAAGCCGTACATCAAACCACTGTTTATCACTGCCTTCAATGGCAAAGATACTCGTTCCGCCTGCTATGAAACGCACTTCGTCATCCTCATGGTGATGTTCCTGCTTAAAGTTTTCAAGCATTTTATCCAGGTTTGGATTTGCATCGGATAATGTGATGATATCATGCGCTTTATAGCCTCTTCTTTCCGAAATTTCCGCTATCTCGGATTTGAATGTTAAAAGGATTTCCTCTTTGTCAGCATCTGTTAGATCATATTTTTCTACAAGATGAGCTGGTAATTTCGAAATATCCCATTGCTCATATATTACGCCCTGTGTTTCTAAAAAACCTTTTACCTGTTCACCGTTTTCAATAACCTCGTTTGTTTCATGGAATCTAATTGTCGCCATCATTCATTCCTCCTCGATATAGTTTTTATTTTACAGAACCTGCAAGTGCCTGTTGTTGATTGAGCAAAAGTTGATATTGAAATAAAAATTCACAAGCTTCAAGTATTCTTTTTGCTTCGAGCCCGCTTTCACCCCAAACCGTTATACCATGATTACGGATGAGCACGGCACCAGAGTCTTCTTCGACATGCGGCTTGAATTTTTCAGATAACAGCGGAATGTCAGCGTGGTTATATATGATTGGAATGCGAAACTCTGAATCTTCATCCCACCTACCAGTCGCTTTAATGATTTCATGATTCCGAAAAGTCACTTGACCTTCATCCCCGTACAATTCCGACATCACATTATTTTCCACTGTGTGGATATGGAGTACACAGTTCGCATTGGTTTTCCCGTAAATAACGGTATGAAGCAAAGTTTCGGCCGAAGGTCTTAACTCCGTTTCTTCAACTGGGTTTCCTTTTAAATCCACCAGTAAAAAGTCCGAATCCGATTGCTTTCGTTTATCCTTACCGCTTGCCGTAATATAAAAGAAAGGGCTTTTGGGTTCACGAATGGATAAATTCCCGCTTGTTCCCATGAACCAATCCCTTTCGGCCAGTTCTGCTTTAATCTCCGCCAATTCCAGCCATTCTTTACTCTGTGTGTTCATGCCCGTGGCTCCTCCCGCTGCTTTAAAATGTCAATTACATCATAAAACGTTTCAAATCCTTGATGTGGGATTCCATCTTTATTACATTTCTCAAGCAGAATGTCACGAGCAATGACAAAATCAGCCTGTTTTGCTGCTTCAAAATCAGTCACTGAATCTCCGATGACGAGTTTAAAATCATCCTCGCCTGCAATTTCCCTCATAATTGAAGGCTTACAGCAGCCACAATCATTTTTACATTGGTCATCACAAGCATTGGGCCACTCTATATAGATCCTTTCCTTATCGAAGTAGGCATTGTTACAAAAAACGGAATCTGGGGGCAAGATTTCATGTAAAAGAGGTTCGATAAAAAAATCCATGCCTCCGCTTACTATATATAAAGGAATGTTAGCTTGTTTCGTATACTCAACGAATTCATAAAACCCTGGCCGAATGCCAGCTGTGTCTATTACATATTGAATGATTTCATCCTTCAAGGTACTGTCAAGCAGGGAAAACATATCGCCTACCCCAGAGGATATACTGATTTTTTGTTGAAGAACCGCATCTTTCAACTCTTCCCATTCTGGAGGCGCAAATTTTTTCATGATAGAAATGATATTATCTGTGTTGGTGATCGTACCGTCAAAATCACAAAAGATGATCGGTTTCATTATTTCTTATAAGCCTCCCCATAAAACAAGAGCTTTTTTTAGTGTTTCTTCCTCAGCCGCCGCTTCAGATAGGTCCTTTCCTGCTAGAACGGCTTCCACAGCAGAACGGAAAGCCTTGGCCCCGCCTTCTGCTCCGTCAGGGTGTCCGTGGATACCACCTCCGGCATTGATTACGCTGTCTATACCGAAATCCTTGATTAGGTCGGGAACCATGCCCGGATGAATACCAGCTGAAGGAACAGGGAAGGCCTTTTTCCAAGAAAGTTCATCTTTTGTCAGAGCTTTTGCAATGGCTAATGTCTCGTCTTTTTCAAGTGCGACATTTCCATAAGGGGATGGGAATAAGGATAAATCTGCACCTGATAGCCTCACTAATTTACCAAGCAATAATGGATAGCCGATTCCATAAAAAGATGAAGAAGCCAACGCTCCGCTAAATGCGGGATGTGCCATGATCGGCAGCTTGATTCGATCATGTTCACGCAAGGCTTGCATTACATCCAAACCATATGTATGAACGTTGAACAATAAAGCATCTGCCCCTGCTTCAGCCGCTTGCTCTGCCTTATCCAATAATTCAAATGTTTTCCCTGATAGATTGACAGCATATAAAGTTCGGTGACCAGTGGTTTCATAGACTTCATTCAATATTCTTTTTCCGGTTTTAATTCGATCGATAAAAGGAGTCTGTTCCTGGTCAAAGAGAATCTCGTCGTCTTTTACAAGATCGACACCTCCTAATGCCTGTTGCTTCAGTTGCTCATTATGGAATGTTAAATCCCGTCCTAACACACCTTTGAAAATGCTCATCACAAGAGGCCGATTATATACTTCAATCTTCTCTCTTATGCCTGCAATACCAAATTGCGGACCAGGAAAAGCCTTGTGAATATCACCGATAAAATCCAAGTCGATCAGTTTAATTTCACCGTCCAATGAAAGTTTACCGAAGACCGTCGTGAGGATTGCGGGTAAATCATTAGAGAAATTCCCTGCTGGATAAGCAATTTTAATGAATGAACGGTACACTTTACGATCAAAATAGCGGTTAGCCTTCTCTTCTTCAGCTAATGGTGTCACAGAGACGACACGTCCCTTATGCTTTTCCAGCTGCTTCTGAACTAAATGGGGCAGGTCCGTCCATGTTCCCACAGTCAAACCCAAGGCAATGCTTTCTGCTTTTTTCTCATGTTTTCCATCAAAATCATGAATTAAGTAAGTAGCGATTATCTCGCTCATCTGATCACTCCTATAACACGTTAGTAGAATCTCGAAGTCATTAACTTTAAATCTCAAATTGGCAAAAGCCCCTTCACAATGAAGAGGCTTTAAAAAGCCATCTTCTTATCTCCCAGCCATTAGCTGCAAGAATTAGCACCGTGCCTTGTGGATTTCAAGAAAATCCGGCGAAGAATTCCGCCCCATTTTACAATGGAATTACGGTCGGTTGCTGGGCTTCATAGGGCTAGTCCCTCCACCTGCTCAAAATAAGAAAACGCTGATATATAGTTATGTTTAAGTATCGAAAGATTAAGAATTTAGTTTGTATTCTGACAGGTAATCCGTACATTGTCAATAGGTTTATGATTATTTAAGGTGGATAACTTCTCCCCCAGTTAAAATATGTTTAATGCGCGTATCCGTTCGACAGCCTCTTTAAGCCGTTCTTCGGAAGTAAGAAGCCCTACCCTGACGTACCCTTCGCCAAATTCACCAAATCCATTTCCAGCAGCTACAGCTACGTGGGCATGCGTTAATAAATAATCCGCAAAACTCTCGGATGTAAACCCTTTTGGTATCTTGAGCCAGGCAAAAAAAGAGGCGTCCGGAGCTTTGACATCCCAGCCGATGGCCTGTAATCCCTCAATGAAAACATTCCTTCGCCCCTCGTATTTCTTCACTAACTCCTCTACACAACTCTGCGAGTCAAGTAAAGCACTTGCCGCTGCTTCTTGTATCGCCGGGAAGAGACTCACATAAAGATGGTCTTGCAAAAGCTCAAGCGCTTCTATGACACTTTTATTCCCAACTGCGAAGCCGACTCTCCACCCTGCCATATTATATGTTTTCGATAGTGTATATATCTCAATTCCTATATCCTTCGCTCCCTCAGCTTGGAGAAAACTTATCGGTTTTTTCCCTTCAAATCCTATCGCCCCATATGCAAAATCGTGGACCACACAAATGGAATGCTCTTTTGCGCAGGAGACCGTTTCCTCAAAGAAACTTAAAGTTGCAGATGCACCAGTAGGATTATTCGGATAGTTCAAGAACATCATTTTTGCTTTATCAAGCACGTCACTATGTATATCTTTGTAATCCGGAAGAAAACCATTTTCTTCTGTCAGCGGCATGACTTCCGTTTTTGCCTGAGCTAGAACAACACCGGAAAGATAATCAGGATAGCCGGGATCAGGAACCAGAATCGTATCCCCAGGATTCAATAAACATTGTGGCAATTCCACAAGTCCTGCCTTTCCACCAAAGAGAATCGCGACTTCGCTATTGGGATCGAGCTTGACCCCATATTCACGTTCATAAAAGACAGCGGCAGCATCTTTTAAATATTGATGCCCACGGAACGGTGAATATTTATGATTAATCGGTTTTTCAGCGGCTGCCTGTAGACTTTTCACAATATGCTCAGGTGTCGGCTGATCAGGATTTCCCTGACCTAAATTAATGACATCATGTCCTTGTGCTGTAATCGCATTGACTTTTGCGACTAGAGAGGCAAAAAACTGCTTGGGCAGTTCCTGAAGCAGTCTTGATTTTTCAAATTGCAACATTTTTACACCTTCTCTGAAATTTCTTGAAATTCTAGTCACAAATGATATATGTTTATCATCGTCTTGTAAAGCATTTTTTACATGTGGTGGTTTTATACAATGAAACGGAAAATAGCCTGCCTCCAAATCGATATTGCCTTTGAGCAACCAGATATCAACTTTTAGGTTGCAGAACAACGGATCGAAAAAGCTGCACGATCAGAAGCCGATATCTTTATTTTACCAGAGCTTTGGACAACCGGATACGACTTGACCAGGTTAAATGAGATTGCCGATCACTGGAGACCCCTATTGATTAGCCGTGCCGTCGAAAACCACGTATATGTTGTAGCCGTGAATCGTTCAGGTACGGATGTCAAAAATATATTTGCCAGACATTCCTTGATTAAAGATCCATGGGGAGCTATCGTAAGTGAAGCCGGAGATGAAAACGAACTGTTGCCAGGCACGCTGGACTACAAGAAAGTTTCGAAAGCTCGCAACAAAATACCTGTTTTTGAAGATCGCCGTCCGGATTATTATTAATTTCCCCATTGACAAACTATTTAAAAAGTTGTTATTATTTTCCCGAAGATTAAAATTTCAGAAAACATATACTCTTATCAAGAGCAGGCTGAGGGATAAAGGCCCTATGAAGCCCAGCAACCGACTGTAATACCATTGTGAAATGGGGCGGATTCACCGCCGGATTTTGAAATCCGCAGAGCACGGTGCTAATTCCACCAGAAAACTTTTTTCTGGGAGATAAGAGGTCCGAAGCTAAAACTTCTGCCTCTTTCTTAATGAAAGAGGCTTTTTTATTCTTAAAATGTGGAGGGGAAAAGAATGACTCAAAACCATTCAAATTTTAAAATATTAACAAATGAAACAGCTATAACCCTTGCAAAAAAACTAGGGTTGGTCAATTCAGATGCCAGTTTAAACTGTAAAGAAATCGGCGATGGCAACTTAAATTACGTTTTTCATATTACTGACACAGCCACAAATAAAGGGATAATAATCAAACAAGCGGTCCCTTATGCCAAGGTACTTGGCGAAAGCTGGCCGCTGACTTTGAAAAGGGCTGCCATTGAAGCAAATGCACTTATTCATTTCAAAAGCTATTGCCCCGAATTCGTACCGCAAGTATATTATTCGGATGAACAGCTTGCCATCACAGTCATGGAAGATTTATCACACTTAAAAATCGTAAGGACGGGATTGATTGATGGTGATCCCTATCCATTGCTTTCACAACATATTGGTGAGTATGTTGCAAAGACGACATTCTTCACTTCCGATTATCATTTAGAACCACCTGCGAAAAAAGAAGTGGCCCGTCACTTCACGAATCCAGAGCTCTGCAAAATCACCGAGGTCTTTATTTTCACGGATCCATTTTTCGAGGAGCTCCCAGGAGATTTCGAGGTGGAATTGACTGATGCCGCCAAAAAGATTTGGAATGATCAAGAAGTGATACTCGAAGTCGCTAAGCTGAAACAAAGCTTTGAAACCGAGCAGGAAGCCTTGCTTCATGGAGATTTACATACTGGAAGTATATTTGCAAGTAAAACTGAAACAAAGGTTATAGATCCAGAATTCGCTTTTTATGGCCCCGTCGGTTTTGACCTAGGCCAATACACCGCCAACCTTCTCTTTCAGGCAGTCACACGCAATGCAGCTGGGAAAGAAGAGATCTTCACATACCTCCATGAATTTTGGAATGCCTTTGAAGAAACATATACTGAACTTTGGAACACCCAAAATAAAAGTCCCTTCCGCCATGTGAATGGTTATTTGACCTATTTACTGACTAAATTCAAAAGAGACGCATTCGGTTTTGCCGGCTGCGAACTGATTCGGAGAACAATCGGCCTTTCTCATGTTGCAGATTTAAATGTCATTGAAGATAAAGAAACAAGGGTCGCAGCCAAAACGATATCATTGGAGATTGGTGCACGTTTAATTAAAAAACGGGATGAATTGGATGTTCCAGCAATAATTGAAGTGTTGAAGCAACATACACTGCCATCTTATACAACCCTTTAAAAGGAGACCTATACATGACTACGCTAGCGCCATTACCATTTTCGGTACAATGGGATGATACCCATATCACCCTATTAAATCAACAAGGCCTTCCCTCTATCACTGAATTTATTAAACTTCATTCAGTTGATGATGTATATGACAGCATTTTAACATTAAAGGTACGCGGGGCCCCAGCAATTGGACTGACTGCAGCATTCGGGGTAGCACTGGGTGCCAAACAAGAAACATCCACGGAATTAGGGGAATTCAAAAAAAATGTAATGAGCCATATTGAGAAGCTTGCCTCTTCCCGGCCTACTGCAGTCAACCTTTTTTGGGCTTTAAAGAGAATGGAGAACATATTAAATGCAGCACAAAGCATTTCGACTGCCAAAGAAGCACTGGTATCGGAGGCCAAAGCCATCTTTACTGAAGATGAAGAAATGTGCAGGAAAATCGGGGAACATGGATTGTCCCTATTTGCTAAAGGAGATTCCATTCTAACTCATTGCAATGCCGGTGGAATCGCCACTGCCCGGTATGGCACGGCCTTGGCTCCCTTTCACTTAGCTAAAGAAAGGGACTTTCCGATAAAGGTGTACGCTTGTGAAACCCGACCAGTCCTGCAAGGGGCCCGTTTGACCGCTTGGGAACTGATGCAAGCCGGTGTCGACGTCACCTTAATTTCTGATAATATGGCAGCCCATACGATTCATCAGAAACAAATCAATGGTATTATAGTTGGGGCCGATAGGATTGCGGCAAATGGAGATACAGCCAATAAAATCGGGACATTGGGATTGGCCATATTAGCCAGGCATTATGGTATCCCATTTTATGTGGCCGCTCCATCAACCACATTCGATCTTTCTATCGAGTCAGGTACATCCATCCCAATCGAAGAACGGAATGGAGATGAAATCACTTTCATTCAAGGTGTACGAATCGCCCCGGAAAATGTAAAGACATTCAATCCAGCCTTTGACGTAACACCTAATCATCTAATTACCAGTATTATTACGGAAAACGGAATCATTCAACCGGATTTTGTCAAAAACATTCCACTTTATGTTAAGTGATTCAGGCTTCATTTATTGACGACTAAAAAAACGAGACGGATATCCGTTCTCGTTTTTCAACTTATTGATTTATTCTTGCGAGGTGTATTATAAAATTATAGCATGATCAACTTTATATGATGTTTTCGAAGGAATTCCTACTTTGAAAAGAAATCTTGAAGTGCCTTCTTATTTTTAGCGTAGTCCATTTCCAACACGGCTCCGGTCTCTGGATATACTTCATCTTTAAAGCTTCCTTCCACTGGGATCCTTAAAGTTTCGACGGTGTCTGGTGTATGAAAGACGACTTTTGGACCCATTTCCATTATCGTTTTCAATCCAATATCCGTATCTAAATATGAAAGGCCTTGTTCGATTATTTCAGGAAGGGCTACCATCCCTTCAAAGGATGAGATTTGGTTTATAAATCCTGTTTTTAATTGAACCATTACTTCTTGTTGACGTTCTACCCTTCCAAAATCACTTTCATCGTCATGTCTAAAGCGGACATATTTCAATATTTCCTCACCATGTAAAACATTTTCACCAATGCTTGTTTGAATGCTCATATTATCAATGATTTCCCGGTCCACATCCACCACTACCCCCTCAGGGGCAAGCAAGTCCACCATTTTCACAAAACCCTGAAAGTCAATGACTGCTACATGATCGACTTTTACTCCAAAGTTTTCGCGGATGGTTTTCTTGAGCAGTTCCCTTCCGCCATAATAATAGGCTGCATTTATTTTATTATATCCGGATTTATATCCTGGGATTTTCACATAACTATCACGCATGATGGAGACCAACTTAAGTTTCTCCTGTTCAGGGTAGTACTTTGCCAGCATAATCGCATCTGATCGGGATTTTTTCTCCCCCCTAGAATCAACACCAATAAATAGAAATGTTTTCTCGCTTTCTTGGTTATCTTCTTTGGTTAACTTTTTTTCCGTATCTGCATTTCCATTTTGTTTGGGTAAAGGGGCATAGGTGCAGCCTGCCAGAATCAAGACCATTAGATATATGAAAAGTACCTTTTCTTTCATTACCTCACCTCATCGGAAATTTACCCATATTTTTACCTTTTATTGGAATAATATGCATGTAACGACAAAAAAGCCCGTCAACGGTAACCGCTGACAGGCTTTTTAGTATAAAATATTTATTTGATTTCTTTCTTTACTACTTCTACCGCTTTTTTCACTTGTGTGTCGTTTTTAAGGATTTTCTCACGGATGACTTGCATCAATTTGACGGTAGTATCGTCTTTAATGGTGCCAGTTTCGTTAATTTTTTGGTCCCTTTGGAATGCTTTGACTGCATTGGTTGTTTCTTGATCAAAGAATCCATCTATCTTACCTGGATCATGACCAGCTACCTTCAGCATCTCTTCAGCTGCTTTCACTTCACTGGAAGAATCGGATGCTTTCAATTCCTTATCCGGCGAAATGTATGGAAGGCTGGCATAGTCAGGAAGTTTGACATTAATATCCGGCTTAATCCCTTTTTTATGAATCCAGTTGCCTTTAGGAGTCAACCATTTAGCTGCCGTGTATTTGAAGTTAGAACCATCATCGAAGTCTTGGGCAGTCTGGACAGTCCCTTTCCCAAATGATTTAACACCAATCAATGGGATGTCCGCAGATTCACTGACGGCCGCTGCGACAATCTCAGAAGCGCTGGCACTGCCATCATCAATCAATACAGCTATCGGAATCTTCAACTCTCCGTCATTCTTCGATTTATAGACTTCTTTATTCCCGCTACGCTCCTCAACTTGAAGGACCACTTCCCCATTTGGTATGAACAGGCTTGCCATATCTATAGCTTGGTCAAGCAGCCCACCGGGGTTTCCTCGTAAATCCAAAACTAGACCCTTCATATCTTTCTTGGACATTTCTTCAAGCGCCGTTTTCAGCTCTTGGACAGTATGTTCGGAAAAACTGGTTACTTGAATTTTTGCAACCCCATCATCAAGCATTTCTGCATAAACAGTTTCAATCGGGATTGTGTCACGTTTAATCGTGAGCTCAATCGGTGCGGACTCACCAGCTCTTGAGATGGATAAATCCACTTTCGTTCCCTTTTTGCCCCTGATTTTCAGGACAGCTTCAGAAGAGCTTAAACCTTCTACGCTTTTCCCGTCCACACTTAAAATGATATCATTCGGTTTTATCCCTGATTTTTCGGCGGGAGATCCTTTAATCGGTGAGACGACCATAATTTGTCCATCCTGCTCTTGTATCTCGGCACCGATACCTTCAAAGGAGGAAGAGATGCTCTCATGGAAACTCGAAGCTTCCTTTTTATCCATATAAGCAGAGTAAGGATCATCCAATGAATTGATCATCCCATTAATTGCACCGTCAACAAGCTTGTCTTCATCAATTTCTTCATAATAGTTATCTTTTATCGTATCGTATGTAGAATACAGCTTTTCAAACTCCGAATGTTTATCCGGTGCTAATGAATCTACTTTTTCATCTCCAAAGGTCAAGGCTATTGTAGTAATCCCTGCGGTTAGGAATATGACTAAGAAAATCCCCATAATGAACGTAAACTTCTTTATTTTAATGAATTTCCCTGCCTCTTTTGGCTGTTTTTGATTTTCTTCTTCCACTGAAGCCTCACCACTTTCATTCTTCATGACGAAATAAACGATTTCTTTCTATTTTATCAGCTTTCGTGCCAATCGAAAAATAATAGTTATCAAAAATAACAATTTTGTTCATATGTATTTTTTAAACCGTTCACACATGTAAAATCAAAAGGAATACTCATGACATTCCGCATTTCCGAATTGATCATCCGTTACATTACAAAAATGCGGATACCAAGGAATAAATGAGCCTGTATCCCGACTGTCATTATACAGCATCACTTATTACATGGTCACCCGCCTGTCATTACATCCAATTATCAGTCTTGTATAGCTGCTTCCAATGCCACTTCAACCATTTCGTTAAAAGTTGACTGACGCTCTTCAGAACTCGTTTCCTCACCAGTTAAAATGTGATCGGAAATGGTTAATACAGATAAAGCTTGGCGTCCAAATTTAGCAGCAAGCGTGTATAAAGCCGCTGATTCCATTTCTATCGCAAGTATCTGGTATTTTGCCCATTTTTCCAATTCACTATTATCGTTATAAAACTGATCGGCCGTAAACACATTGCCGACCTTTAATTGCAAGCCCTTAGCCGTGCCCGCGTCATAAGCTTTTCTAAGCAAATCGAAATCCGCAGTCGGGGCAAAGTCCACTCCACCGAATGTCATGCGGTTCATTTGTGAATCGGTTGAAGCACTCATTGCCAGGATTACATCCCTGACTTTTACATCTTTTTGAATGGCTCCGGCAGTACCAACACGAATCAGCTTCTGGACATTATAACTATTCATCAATTCATTCACGTAGATGGAAATGGATGGTACACCCATGCCTGTACCTTGGACAGAAATCCGTTTACCTTTATATGTACCTGTATATCCAAACATGTTACGTACTTCATTGTAAAGTTTAGCATCCTCTAAAAATGTTTCAGCAATATATTTTGCACGCAATGGGTCTCCAGGAAGTAAGACCGTTTCAGCAATTTCATTTTCTTTAGCACCAATATGTACGCTCATACAACTACGTCCTCCTTAACTTGTGGGTGAAATGATATTCACAAACTACTATACCATATCAACCACAAGTTAGGAAAATTGAACATTATCCAAGAGCACCTTAAAGAAAAGTAAACGCAGACATCATGAAAAGGATTGTGGCACCCTTCCTATTAAACCGCAAACAAAACGGCGGTGGTCCGCCGTCTTTTTTAAAAGATTTTTTTAATTTAAGGGTAAGGAAGCTGCTAACCGTCTAATGACAGGTTACTCATCGACTTCTTCATCAATTATGCATTTTTCAAGAAGATATTCGAATGTGATGTCAGCAAGATCTTCAACTTCAGCTTCTGTTGGAAGATAGCCCCGTCTTATCAATTCTTGAAAAAAGAATTCCGCTATCTCTTCTGTATCAATAAAAACCTCAATTTCTCGCAAATCATCGCCCCCTTAATTAAAGGTGTATGAATGACTAGAGACAAATATTCCAGTTGCATTCCATAATGAAAAATCATATGAATTGCCTTCATGTATTAAGGACCATTCCTGACCATTTTGAATGAAAGCTTTTTCAAGGAATATCGCCCCTAATCATGGAAACCTTTCACTTCGTTTGCTTCTTTTTATGATCTGGATAAATTTCCTCTGCCGCTTTTTCAATTTTCGCAAGGGCAATCTTCATGATATGACGATATTCATCATCGCCAAAATGCTCATAGAGCTTACAGTAATCATTGTATAAATCCAAAAGTCCATCAATCATTTCCTTTTTTTCATTTTTTGTCATTGTCATTTCTCGCTCACCTTTACCAGGGTTGTTTTGTTTAGCAATGATAGCAAGCTCATTATTCTTTTTAGAAAGGAGCAGCCCTAATTTTCGAATAATCCCATCTGCACGTTTAGCATCGGCTATTAAAGTCAGTTCTTCTTCATGCGCTTCAAGCCATTCACTGTCTGAGATTCGTGATAACTCATAGATTACATCCTCCCAGGCATTTTCCTTATAGCGCCAAATTTCCGTTCGATAGCCGATAATCTTGAAATAATCATGTTCATATCCATCTACCTGGACTAAGTCACCTAATAAATATTTATATTCAATATCGATTTGTTCCTTTTGATAAAGGATTTCTCCTTCATATTCATTTATCGATTGCAATGTTTTTTCAATATAAAGGCCTTCACTATAGTTCACTTCATACACATAAGCACCATCGAGAAATTTTACATCGGTTATATTCCCGACTGTCCCATACATTGTTATTACGACTGTATCGCCTATTTTAAATTTCGGCTGTTTTTTTTTGCCCATAAGAGACATCCCCCAATATGGTCCTTATCGTTTGATTAGTAAATTATATGCACAAACAAACATAGAGGTTAATGGAAATGAGAGGGCATTTTGCTCATTTAGATAATAACTTGCCACCCTTAATACGGGGCAGGTTCCAATAATGAAAAACCTGTTACCTTTTCTTGCGACGACCAAAAACCGCCTCATTTAATGAGACGGTTCGTAGTAGGGATAACGAGGGTCACTTTCGTTCCTTCGCTGTAGGTGCTTTCAATTTGGAATTTCCCTTTCAATTCCTCCATGATCTGGATGCAGGTCGCTACACCTAAGCCGTTTCCATCAGGCTTAGTGGTATAAAAGGGCATGCCGATATTTTTTAAGTTCTCGGGACTGATACCTTTTCCATCATCTCTGATCATTAAATTGACATATTGTGAAACGGCAGTCATTCGCAGTTCTATCTGCCCATTTCCATCGATGGCTTCACAAGAATTATTCAAGACATTCAAGAGAACCTGCCGTAACCGGTTTTTGTCGGAATAAACAAAGACGGATTGTGACAATCCATTAATTAACTTTACATGAGAACTCGGAGTTGAAGAGGTATAGGTATCTATAATTTCATCAATAAGATCTTTCAAATCCATTTTTTCCCATTCGAGTTGATGAGGTTTTGCCAAATCCAAGAGTTGTGTCACGAATACATTGACCCGATCCACTTCATCAAGCATGACATCACTATATTTTTCTATTAATGTTTTATCATGGTCCTGGCTCTTCAATAGTTGGAAAAAACCCTTTATTGTCGTCAGTGGGTTCCTGATTTCATGGGCAACCCCGGCAGCAAGCTGACCAACATATTTTAATTTTTCAGTTCGGACGATTTCCTTTTCGCGATCTTCAATCGTTTCCATCATTCTTACAAAGGCAAGGTGCAATTTTTCCATTTCTTCGAAGCTACTCTTATCGGAAACGACGAATTCTTTCCCTTCAATGAAATCCTCTGTCGCCACCACTAGATCCTGAACAGGCCTCACAAGAGTCCTAGTAAGTAAATAGACAGCCAGAATAATAGAAACAAATACGATACTGTAGATTATCAGATAACGTGTTAAAAGGTCATGCAAAGGCTGAAACACCTGTTTCTTATCTGCACCCACAACTACAAACCATTTATTCTCCGTTTGCGCTATCGTATGGACAGGCTGAATGGAATATATTTTTTCTCCATTCTCTGCACTGTACAATTCATCAGATATCGAAGCTTCCATCAGTTTCTCTTTTGTTAGTCCCATTTCCTCCAAGGCCGAATCCTTTAATACACCATGCGGGTCTTTTTTTGATATCATGATGCCTTCTTGGTTAATCATGAAAAAGTTCACTGGATACTTATCGCTAATTTCATTAGCCTTTTTCTCCATCATCTCCCAAAGCCTTTCCAAACGGAAAGCTGGCGAGACGACACCGATCATTTCTCCTGTGACATCATGTACCGGTGCACTTACAGCTATAAAGGGTTCTGTGTAAGCTTTGGTTTTATTTACGTCAGAAAGGAACTCATGACCTTCCAAGGCCTCTTTAAACCATATCCTATTCGCGAATCGATCTCCAATCATTTTATTGGAGGTATCAACAATTACATTCCCTTCCAAATCCAAGTACAATATCCCGTAATAATTTCCTTTTGCATCGATGAACTTTTTTAGTTCAACGGACTTCTCTTCTTTTGATGAGTCAGGATTGATGACTACCGAATTTGCACTCATTAGCTTCACATCACTGATCCGTTCGTTCAAATAGTTATATGTTTCATTGACAATATTCAATGAGCCTGCATTCAAGGCATTTCTTGCTTCCTTTTCAAGCAAGGATCGTTGTGATCCATATGAAATGATACCCAATATGAGAACAGGTACACTGGCTATAAGCAAAGAATAAAGCAAAATTCGGGTTTGAAGGCTCTTAAACATCCTTCCGATCCTCCCTATTCCTGATTTCCCTAAAGAAGTCCTTCTTCTATTTGGACATATTGCTCCCAAGCATGATCAAACACAGACATACTTTCGAGATAGTCTGCATTCAATTCTAAATAACTGCTCACTTCATTATAATCAGTCGATTGCTTTGGGAAGCCATGGTCCTGATAGGCATAATTGGCAAATTTAGTGATGGCGTCAATTTCCTTCGGTTGTCGAAACTTCATTAAATATAAATAAAATGGTCTCATATTGTCGAGCCCCCTTAAAAATAACTATGATTTCTGCTTTAATATATCGGAAACTTTCCCTTCCGTCCACTTTTTTAAAATCAATATGAGAATCTTCTTCCTCCTGTTCATAGACCATCAACGATTTTTCATCAGGAGAGGCAATCGATATATATCGTCCTGTAATATAGATATAGTTCTCAATCCATATTGCTTCCATTTTTTATAGACGGGAAATCTTTTTTAGCTTTTAAAAGTGCTTAGTACTTCAATTGATGGAGAAAGAGTTCTTTTTGATCCAGCAGACTCCAATCTTACTTTAAATTCCCATTTTGCGAATGGGAAAAACCCCTACATGGACGATGGCATAAGTCGTTTCCATCGTTCCAGTTAAATGAGGGGTTTTATTTATTCAAACATATATGGAAAAGTAGCCTTTCCCTACGCTAAAAGTCAAAATAGTACGTTTCAGCAACAATTTCATGTTCATTAACTCCATGTACTTTGTCTGTTTTGCAAGCTGTTTCATATCAATAACTCCAACCCCAGATCATACATAGTATTGTACCGAAGACAGTAATTAGAGCTAGGAATATAGCGCCATATAGAGTCATAAAAATTGATTTGCTATCATCAGTTTCACGAGCATGCATAAACACAACTAGTTGAACAGCTGCTTGTATGAATGCTGTCAATATAAAAATCGTCATGCCTGTTGCTTTTGACATATTGAAGAAGTAAACCAAAAGAGCTACAACCGTCAAAATCAATGAAAATACAAAACCCCATACTTGTTTAGCCGGGAATAATTCCTTCATGTTTATGTCATTCCTTTCATGTAGATAAAGGTGAAGATGAAGATCCAAACGATATCTAAGAAATGCCAGTAAAGAGAGAAAATGAAGGATTTATTGGCTGTTTCAGGTGTCAACCCGCGTTTTTTCACTTGAAGGATAATAAATAACCCCCAGAAAAGTCCTAATGTAACATGTGCTCCATGTGTCCCTAATGTTGTAAAGAGCATTGATGTAAATCCACTAGTTTGCAGTGTAGCTCCTTCGCGATAATAGGTAATGAACTCAGTAATTTCAAATCCTAAGAATCCTAATCCAAGAAGGAGAGTGATTATGAAGAATGTCAACATGGCTTTCTTGTTGCCAAGTCGCATGGCATGAATTCCAAGCCCGATGACAAAACTGCTTGTTAAGAGCAAGAATGTTTCAGCAAGTACTGGAGTGATTTCAAAAATTTCTGCTCCAGTAGGACCGTTACCGGTACGATCTACTAATGTAAAATAAGATGCAAAGAGTGTTGCAAAAAGCATAATTTCGGCTCCAAGGAAAATCCAGAAGCCTAAAATATTTAGACGATTTTGTTCTGTACTATATTCAAGAGGTTGCGAGTGATCTATTTCCATTTATTAACACCCCCGAATTTTGCTTCTGTCGCTTTAATTTCTTCTACAGAAATGTAATGCCCATGATCTATTTCGAATGAACGATGAGCCATGCAAACAAAGATACCGATTAACCCAATAATCGCAAGAAACCATATGCTGAATACTAACGCAAATCCAAAGACAAAGAAGATACAGGACATGATAAACGGTCCGCCGCTGTTATTGGGCATATGAATTTTTTCATAGTCACCCTTGAATAATTCATGACCTTTATATTTAGCATCCCAAAACGTTTCCCTTGAGTTCACTTGTGGAATAATAGCAAAGTTATATTCTGGTACTGGATTATGAGTAGCCCATTCAAGGGAACGTGCATCCCACGGATCATCACCAACAACATCTCTCGGAGCATGGCGAATGCTATAGTAAATCGTATACACGATTAATACAAAGCTGATTGCCATTAAAGCTGCCCCGATAAACGAAATCATATTCAATGGTCCAAATCCACTCGATTCAGAGTATGTGTATATACGACGTGCTTGACCATCTAAACCAGTGATATACATAGGGAAGAATGCTAAGCAAAAACCAATGGTTAGAAACCAGAACGCCCATTTCCCAATCCTTTCATTCAACATGAAACCAAACATTTTCGGCCAGTAGTAAGTTCCGGCACCAAGCACAGCAAATACTACACCCGGAATAATGACATTGTGGAAATGAGCTACTAAAAACATTGTATTATGGTATTGATAATCCGCCGCTGACATCGCAAGCATAACCCCGGTAACTCCACCGATTGTGAAGAGAGGTATGAAACCTATTGAATAAAGCATAGGTACGGTAAATCTGATTCTACCTTTCCACATCGTGAACAACCAGTTAAAGATCTTGATTCCAGTCGGAATAGCAATTACCATCGTTGTAATCGAGAAAATACTATTAACATATGCTGCTTGCCCCATTGTAAAGAAATGGTGCGTCCAAACGAAGAATGAATATATAGAGATAAATACCATTGAAGCAACCATTGATCGATAGCCATATAGGTTACGTCGTGAAAAGGTTGGGATTATCTCACTAAAAAGACCAAATGCAGGCAAGATTAAGATGTATACTTCAGGATGTCCCCAAACCCAGAACAGGTTAGCCCAAAGCATATCCATACCGCCATCAGTCATTGTGAAAAACTTGGTTGCGAATAGTCGATCCATTGTTCCCATGATCAGCGCCACTGTTAATACAGGGAATGCGAAAATGATAATAATGCTTGTGACTAAAGCAGACCATGTAAACATTGGCATTTTCATTAATGTCATACCGGGTGCTCTCATTTTAAGAATAGTCGTCAAAAAATTAATCCCCGTCATTAATGTACCTATTCCGGCTATCTGAATACCAATCATATAATAATTCGTTCCAACATGCGGGCTAAATTCATTACCTGCAAGCGGGAAATAAGATGACCACCCTGCATCAGGCGAACCACCAATTACAAAAGAGATGTTGAATAGCATCGCACCCATAAAAAATAACCAGAAACTTATGGCATTTAGACGTGGGAATGCTACATCTCGGGCTCCAATTTGTAATGGCACTACGAAATTCATTAAGGCCATAATGTACGGCATCGCCATAAAGAGGATCATCACAACCCCATGTGTTGAAAAAATTTCATTATAGTGCTGTGAATCTAATAATTTATTATCCGGTACGGCAAGTTGCGCACGCATCATCACAGCATCTACCCCACCACGAAAAAGCATCAACAAAGCAGATATTAAATACATAATACCTATTCTTTTATGATCGACTGTTGTTAGCCAGCCACTCCATAAATAAAACCATTTTTTAAAGTGGGTTAAACCAAAAATGATCAAGAGAACAGTAACACCAATGGCAACCATTGATGAGTATATGACGGGACTAGGATTAGGTATAAGAAATCTAGAGAAAAAACCCATACTTTTGTGTTTCCTTTCTGAACATATTTTTCTTGAGATAGACTAATAAATTATTCATGATTGTGTCCTGATTTTTCTTTACTATTACTTGACTTATGATCATGCTTCATATGTTCACCTTTTGAATTCGCGTTAGAGTCACTTGAGCCATGATGATGTCCAGCATTTTCACCTTCTGGAGCTGGTGAGAAGTCTAAATGCGTTCCAGTAAACGTTAACTGTCCCTCATGACCCGGTTTTAATAATTCATTGAATCTTACTTCAGTAATAGGTTTCGCAGTTTCTTTAACTTCCTTTACCCATTCATCAAACTTATCTTGTGAGATCGCTTCGACGTGGAACGTATTTTCAGCGAATCCTTTCCCACTAAAGTTTGCATTTCGTCCCATCATTTCCCCTGATTCGTCCGCTGCTAAGTGTAATGTGGTCACCATGTTAGACATGGCATATTTTTGACCGCCAAGTTGTGGAATCCAGAAACTCGTGATAGGCCCGAATGAATAAAGTTTAAATTCAAGTGGTCTATTTGTTGGAATATACAAGTAGTTTACTGTCTCGATATCGTTTTCTGGATAACTAAAATGCCACTTCCAGTCAGATGACGAAGCGTAAATAACTAATGGATCTTGACCTTTGTACCCTTCCGGAGTGGCTTCCACTTTATTGTTGGAAATTACAGAAACAACGGAGAAGAAAATGACGATTAAAATTGGCACCCCAACAATAATCGTTTCAACAACATGATTCCCTTCAATGTAGGGTGGTTCATAATCTTTAGGTAGTTTAGAGTCACGGTATTTCGTTAACACAAAGACTAAAATAGCACAAACAACTATAACAATAACCGCCATGATCGCAATTGATAGCCAAATCACATTGGCTTGCGTTTGGGCTTGAGGTCCTTTAGGATCTAAGACCGCTAATGATTCACAGCCAGAAAGCACATTGACTATGGTAGTAGAAAGAATAGCTAATAAAACCCATTTTATTTTCATATATGTATCCTTTCTTTTAAGATTCATTTCTAAGTTATCCCAAAAAATGTTTATTAAGAATGGTAATTTCTCACAATCACATTTATAGGCGGGATGAGTATGTATGAATTCATTTGGGGAATGTTCAGAGAAACAGGTAATCTAAATACCTACTTGCTTTGAAAAGGAATTTGTATATGTGAGGAGATACTGCATGGATTTTTTTATGCCTAGTGGGCAAAGTAAGGGGAGTGAAGATGAAAATTTAAAATGGTGGCAGTTGTCCTTAATAGGGTTTGGCTGCACGATTGGTACTGGATTTTTTCTTGGGTCGGCCATTGGTATAAAAATAACAGGCCCTTCAATTGTCCTTTCCTTTACGATAGCCCCAGGGATCTGAATTTTGTTCAATTGGTCTTTCACAATTACTTCTGCTCTTCGTATTTTGAAAATAAAAATTAGTTGTTTTAACAGTGCTTTTTCATCTACCCTAATACCCATTGAAGAAATTTCAAAAAACCTCTCCAAAAGAGGCTTCCAAAATAATATATCTCAATTTACCGCTTGCTTCCTTCAGAATTCCGCGTCTCCAGGGAAAGCAACCGCTAATAATGCCTTCACTGTTCGAGATGCGCACCCTATAGACCGCACCGCCGGGCGCACAGAAAAACCTCACCACAAAAAGTAGATGAGGCAACTTCTAATTATTTTGTTATTTCCCAAAATCAAAATAATTCCGCTTTAACAACCGTTTCATCTTCAATAACTCGTCATACGTCGTCTGTTTCCCTAACTGTTTCGTATCAATTAAAAACAGCTGGTCTTCAATCTCTTTAGTCGTTTCATCACTCTGAAATAGCGCATGGCAATTACCACAATAGAACGATGGCGTTTTATCAATTTCAACCGCTCTCGATCCATCTGGCAACTCCCAAAACACTGTATCAGTTACCGATTGTAATGTTCCTACCTCACACCATGGACACGTCTCCACTCTATTCATCTCCCTTTGGAGTGCTCTTTTTTTGCTGTGCCTGAAATTTCTTTTCTTTTAACAGATCTCTCTTTTCACGTTGGTTTTTCAATGTAGCATGCTCTGGGTTGGTCACGTATTTTTCCCGTCGATTCATTCGCTTTAGTCCTTCAGGCACTAAATTGAATTGCTTGTCGTTCATTAAACCGGAAACACCTATATCTGACCGTTTTTTTTCCATATCAGGATATACCCCTTTAAAATAATCATCTGCAAGTCCAGGAGTATAATGCTCTGGTTCAGGATATGTTGTAATCACACCTTCAAAATTGCGGAGCACCGTTTTGGTTGGGGATTGTGAGAGGATATAATTCGGCTGCAGTGTAATTTTCCCTCCCCCTCCTGGAGCATCGACGACAAATGTAGGAACGGCATACCCTGATGTATGTCCGCGGAGTCCCTCTATGATTTCAATCCCTTTTGATATGGGAGCCCTGAAATGACCGATGCCTTCCGAGAGATCGCACTGATAAATATAGTAAGGCCGGACTCGAATCTTGACAAGGTCATGCATCAGCTTTTTCATGATTGCGACACTGTCATTTATCCCTGCTAATATAACGGCCTGATTGCCAACCGGTACACCTGCATCAGCAAGCATCTCACATGCTTTCTTCGACTCTTCGGTAATTTCTATCGAGGTATTGAAGTGAGTATTCAACCAAATCGGATGATACTTTTTTAAAATGGTACATAAATTTTCCGTGATTCTTTGAGGAAAGACAACTGGGGCCCGCGTACCTATCCTGATTATTTCTACGTGAGGTATTTCCCTTAAGTTTTTAAGGATATATTCAAGGATCGTGTCATTAATCAATAATCCGTCCCCACCGGATATAAGGACATCCCGAACTGCTGGTGTATCACGTATATAGCCGATTGCAGCATCCAATTGTTTTTTTGGCACGCCCATCCCGATTTGTCCTGAAAAGCGTCTTCTCGTACAATAACGGCAGTACATGGAGCACTGATTCGTCACCAAAAAAAGGACTCGATCAGGGTATCGATGGGTCAGGCCCGGGACAGGGGAATCCTCATCTTCATGAAGGGGATCTTCCATGTCATATTTGGTTTTATGCATTTCTTCCGAGATGGGGACTGATTGCATTCTGATAGGACATCGTGGGTCATCTTTATTCATTAACGAAGCATAATATGGGGTGATATTCAATGGAATGGTTTTAGTGGAAATCCTTACGCCTTCCTCTTCATCCGGAGTCAGGTTAATTACTTTTTTCAAATCATCAACAGTTCGGATAGTATTCGTAAGCTGCCACAGCCAGTTGTTCCATTGTTCTTCGGTTACATCTTTCCATAGCTCTATATCTTTCCAATTGCGCTCTGGCTTATATAAGTCAAATAACATGGTAATACCTCCTGAGTTATGATAGTACTATTAAATGCAAGAAGGGTGCCAAAATGACCCAAAAATTCACTTGCCATAAAAAAATTCCGGACTGCAGACTGCAATCCGGATGTTTCTCCATTCAAATATGTTTTTTTATTTTATATTGCAGTGTCTGCCGTGGAATCTGCAATAGCTTCGATGCCTGAAATACATTTCCATTTGTTTGAAGAAGGGCTTCTGTAATCAATTTTGTTTCGATATCCATCATGGCCTCACGAAGCGGAAGTATTTTTTCTGATGAAGGGGAACGTTTTTTTAAGAACTGGGGCAAATCTTCAAGGTTCAAAACCTCCTTCTCCGTATGGTTCATCATGAATTCAATCGTATGCTTAAGCTCCCTTACATTTCCTGGCCAATGATATTTCTGAAAAAAAACCTTTGTCTTCTCATCCATTCCTTTAATGGACAGTCCTAATTCCCTGTTAAATATTGATATGAAATGGTCAGTAAGGAGCTCAATATCATCAGCACGCTCCCTTAGCGGAGGCAGCTCATAGCTCAATACATTTAATCGGTAAAATAAATCAGGCCTTAGCTTGTTTTCCGAGACAGCCTTTTTAGGATCTATATTCATTGCTGCCATGATCCTGACGTCCACCTGCACACTCTTAGCGCCACCTATCCTCCTGATGAACCCTTCTTCAAGCACACGCAAAAGCTTGGCCTGCAAGTCAATCGGCATCGATTGCAATTCATCCAGAAACAACGTTCCCCCGTTAGCTAATTCAAATAATCCCTGACGTTCGACAGCACCGGTGTAACTGCCTTTAGCCGTACCGAATAATAGTGATTCCAACAAATTTTCCGGCAAAGCTGCACAATTTTGCGCGATGAATGGTTCTTTTCGGCGACTGGAATCCTGATGGATGCTTTGAACAAAAAGCTCTTTTCCTACACCGCTTTCACCATATACCAAAACCGATGATGAGGAACGCGCAGCCTTTTTTCCGTGTGATATCAGACTTCTGAATGGAGTATCACTAGTTAAGATATCAGTGAACGAATACAATCCGCTTTTCCCAGCCACCTCTTTCTTTTCAGGACTTTTGATTGTCTTGAGCGAGCTTTCTAGATCAGCTAACCGTTCAGATAGTTGCTTTAGACGTGAATAATCCTTAGCAATTTCTATTGCACCTATCATAAACCCATCAACATATATGGGCAGCGTTGTATTTAGCGTCTCGATGATTCGCCCATGTGCATTTACATACGATTGGCTATAGTTGTAGATTGGTTTTTCGGTTTTAATGACACGGAGTAAGGTCGATGATTTGTGATTCAAAGAAGGGAAGGCTTCAAGCAACGGTTTCCCAAGTACCTCACTTCTTTTCATTCCATCATGATTGGCAGCCACTCCGTTATAAAAGATGGTCTGTCCCTTTGGATCAACCACATGAATGCCTTCATCAATGGTTTCTAATATTGCTTCCAATACTTCACTTGTATTAAAAAATTCACTTGGCAAAATATCCCTCCTCAAGTTGATTCTTGCTAGATGTATATGAGGGAAATGCCGAAAACTTGTCATGAACCGCCTAAAATTGAGCAATCATGTATAATTTTTTACCCAAAGATTCATGTCCTCAAGCTTTTCGAAGATGTAACAATTATTGGCCAAACGTCCGCGATATGAATAACCATGCTGGTGCAATGCAGCGTTCATGCCGAATGAGAGCGATCTTGCAATTGAATAGATACAATAAATTTCATGCGAAATTAGATAGTCTTCAAGCGCTGCAATCAAGTGCTTCATCAAACCGTACTGCCGATGTTCCGGCAATGTTGCACAATCAGTGATTTCCGCATTATGGTAAAAGCCATCAATTTCTGCTGAAGCCGCACTGACGATCTTACCATCATGGATAAAAATATAAAAAACCGTTCCATTTTCCATGCATTTTTGCACATATACCGGATCATTCATCGGAGTGGGATACACTTTGAATACCTTCCCATACAATTGTGCAAGCTGAGGTGCATCTGTAACTTCTGCCTTTCGACCTTGATAAGCTGGCGGCAAAACATCCAGTTCTGATTTTATCGGCAGATTCAGAACATCGGTGATGAGCCGATCTTCCTTTTCCCATTCCTCACTGTTTCGCCTATCATTCCTAATATACTTAACAAGGAAGAAACAATCACTTCCCAAGAAGAATTTATCAATGCTTCCCTCATATAAGAAGCCCTGAGCAAGTAATTCCAGAACATTTTCTTTGCGTGTCTTGAAGATGATTTTCTCTGCTGATATGTCCTTGGCCGCCTTCAAAGATTCCTCTATGCATTCTTGAAAATGACCAAGATAATCTTCAACCCTGACCCGCTTATTAAAATGGTCGATCGTAATATGTATAGTGGACCGTGGCTTTTGAATTCTTCTTTCAATAATTCCCGTTTCCATTTGTTTCGCTCCTTTCCCATCGACGATTATTGTAGCAAAAGGCCTGACCCCCTTTTTAGAATCAGACCAATGGGAACATAATTATTTGTGTTCCACGCCACACCATTCAATAATGGTCAATGCGATGATTTCTGCGGTTTTCATCATTTTATCCACTTCTATATATTCGTTCGAATCATGTGCCAGCTTCGTCTCCCCTGGTCCAAATACAACTACAGGGGTTGATCCAACCGATGAAAGATACCCCCCATCCGTCGCCCAAGGGGAGGCTTCGACAAGTGGTTCTTCACCCACCACTTTTTCATAGCATGTGCCAATGGTTTTCATAAGTGAATGATCAATTTCGAGATTGCCAGGCAACCATCTTGCACCAAACCATTCTAATTCAATCGGTTTTTCTTTGAACCATGCATCACTCTGGTTTAGAGCCTCGATTCGTTGTATCAGCGAGCTTTGTGCCTCTTCCATGGTTTCTGTCGGGGCAATGCCGAATCTACCTTCAAGGACAGCCGTATCCGGCACGGAAGAAGGCCAATTCCCGCTTTGAATGCTTCCTATGTTGATTGGAATGGGGATGGTGACATTTTTATAAAGTGAATGACGAAGTGACTCATTTCTTTCTTGTTCAAGCTTCTTGATTTCTTTCATTACACCAACTGCTTTATCTATTGCACTAACTCCTTCATACCTCGTGCCTCCATGTGCAGACTTGCCTTTTATTTTGAGGCGAAACCACATCGAACCTTGCTGTAATGGAAATAGTTTCATATTGGTGGGTTCCGGAATGATTGCCCCATCAGCTTTATATCCACGTATGACTGCCGCAAGTGTACCGGCACCGCCGCTTTCCTCTTCAATCACACTCTGGAATATCAGGTCTCCCTTCAATTGGATGCCAGAATCGACGATTGCTTCAATTGCTAGCAATAAAGAAACATTGCCGCCTTTCATATCTGTCGTTCCCCGCCCAAACACTTTCCCATCACGTAACTTGCCGCTATAAGGATCATCATGCCATGCTGCATGATCTCCTTCGGGAACGACATCAATATGTCCGTTTAAAATAATAGATTTCCCCTTGCCGGTTCCTCTTTTAATAGCAACAAGGTTCGGATTTCCTTTAAAGTCCCTGCGATCGCAATAAAAATGAGGATGATTTCTCAATTGTTCATCCCCGATTTCCCATAGATCTATTTCAAGACCAAGCTGTCTGCACTTCTCGACTACAATGGCTTGTGCACTCCCTTCTTGCCCCCTCTTGCTTGGTTCCTGAACCAGTTTTTGCAAAAGCTGAACCCCATTCATCCGATGTTCAGTCAACCATGTTCTTATTTTTTCCTCATACATATCCATTCTCCTCTCTCATTCTTTTAAAATATGGATGTTTTCAGAGACGGTAAACGTGGCTTCGGTCCGATTCCTGATTTCCCGGATATTGGACGTTTCAAATACATCCGTTAATAGGAGGCCTTCTGAAGTTACAGAAAACACGCCTAATTCCGTGATGATCATATGTACGCATCCTTTGGCAGTTAACGGCAACGTACATTTTTCGACCAATTTTGACATCCCCGCTTTATCGGTATGTTCCATCAGGACGATGACCTTTTTTGCCTTAGCAGCCAGTTCCATGGCACCGCCCATACCTGGCACTCGCTTACCCGGGACAATCCAATTTGCGAGATCTCCCCCTTCACTTACTTGAAGGGCACCAAGAATCGTGATATCCACCTTTCCGCGCCGTATCATTCCAAATGCAACCGAGCTGTCACAGTAGGATGCCCCGGCTCTAATGGTGATCGGTAGTCCCCCTGCATTGCAAAGATGCGCATCTTCCTTCCCACTTTCAGGTGAACTGCCCATTCCCACGAGGCCATTTTCAGCATGAAACATAACTTTATGGTCATGTAAAAGATGATTCGGAACAAGTGATGGAATGCCAATTCCCAAATTGACCAGCATTCCATCGCTTATTTCTGCTGCTGCACGTTTCGCTATTTTATTTCTATCACTGGTTCCCATACCCATTTCCAATCGACTCCTTTTGATGGAATGATATAATCCACAAAAACACCCGGTACAATGATGTCCTCTGGATCCAGAGAGCCAAGGGGAACGATCTGCATGGCTTCAACTATCGTGATTTGTCCGGCCGTAGCCACGAGTGGATTCGTATTCCTTGCGCTTTTATCAAATATCAGATTTCCATAAGGGTCTGCCATTTCTGCGTAAACAATTGCGATATCGGCCGTTAATGCCGGTTCCACCAGATAATTTTTCTTATCTATACTAACCGTTTGCTTGCCGTCCCGGACGATATCGGCGTCCATGCCAATATCACTCAAAATCCCTCCTAGCCCCATCCCTCCGGCCCGGATGCGTTCGATGAGCGTCCCTTGCGGAGAAAACTCCACTTCAAGCTCACCATTGTTCATTAATAGTCCTGCATTTGGATTGGAACCGATATGGGAAACGATGATTTTTTTCGCTCGGCGTTGCGTGACCAGTTTTCCGATTCCTATATCGGGGAAACCTGTATCATTCCCAATCAAGGTTAAATCCTTTATACCTGATTCCAATATCAGGTTAACTAATCCCGGAGGTGTCCCTATACCACCGAATCCCCCATAAAGAATGGACTGGTTATCTTTAAAAAGGTGGAGGACATCCTCCAAACGACAAATTTTCCGGAAAGTATTTTCCAACACTATGACTCACTTCCTTGTTTGGATGGCCGTTTTCCTATGGACTCATTGAATTGCTGAAAAGTTATATCAACCCTCATTAACAATTCGGCACATTCCTCTTCCGATATCGTTAAAGGAGGGGAAATAATGATGGCTGCCCCTGTTACACCGTCTTGGCCTGCTGCTGCGGGGTACAGGAGGATTCCATTTCTACTACCCAATTCAATCATTTCATTCGTCACATTGGCTTCTTTTGGAAATGGGGCCTTCGTGGCCTTATCCTGGACAAATTCGATGCCGATCAATAAACCCTTGCCGCGGATGTCACCGATAAAGGAGTACTTCCTGGCTATCTTCTTCAGCCCCCTAATCAGGTCTTTCCCTCTATCGGCAGATTTTTCGACAAGTTCATTCCTTTCGACATATTCCAAAACGGCTAAAGATACCGCACACGACAATGGATTCGCACTAAGCGTATGGCCTCCGATAATTGACCGTGAGCCTTTCATGATTGGCTCCATCACACTTTTGGTCATTACTGCGGCAGCAATCGGGGTATACCCGCCACTCATGCCTTTACCAAATGTTACGATATCAGGTTCCACATCCCAATATTCGGAAGCAAGCATTTTACCGGTTCGGCCAAAGCCAGTCATGACTTCATCGGCAATGAATAAAATGTCATTCTCTTCGCAGATTTTCTTGAGTTTTTGAAAGTAACCATCAGGAGGAACGATGGCCCCCCCTGCTGCGCCGATGACAGGTTCTGCGATGAAAGCCGCTATATTTTCACTGCCAATACGTCGGATTGATGCTTCCAATTCCGAAGCACAGGCCATTCCGCACGTATGGGAATCAAGTTGAAGTGGACATCGGTAGCAATATGGAGGAGATACTGAAGGATATGATTCAAGCATTGGAGTAAACCGTTCCCGGCGAATCGGATGTCCAGACATCGAAAGAGCCCCCATGGTGATGCCATGATAGCTCATCCACCTCGATATGATTTTTTGTTTCTTGGGCTTGCCTTTTTCCTGCCAATGCTGAATGGCGATTTTCAAGGCCGTTTCAGTCGCTTCAGAGCCGCTGTTTACAAAAAAACTATAAGTCAGGTCCCCTTTGGTTAATTCAGCAATTTTTTCGGCAAGTTTCTCTGCAGCCTCACTGGTAAATTGAGAACGATATACAAACGAAACCAATCTAGCCTGTTTTGCCATTGCTTCATAGATTTCCTGAACACCATGGCCAATGTTGGCAGTTACAGCACCGGAAGAAGCATCCAGGTAATCCTTTCCTTCTTTGTCGTATAAAAATACGCCCTGACCATGACTGATAGTCGGGTAGGCTCCTCCCAAGATCGGCTTGATCAATGAAGACTGCTCCATTAGCCCACACTCTCCTTCTTTTATAAAACAAATGCAATATAGTAAAGTGTATGTCCAGAAGAAGGGAATCTTGCTAAGGAAATTGACCTATGCTCGTAAAGTGTGTAAATGAATTTGTCTAAAAAAGGGGACAAAAAAAGTGTATCCGCAAGAGATACACTTTTTTTCTTACAATGCGCTATTTAGTTTTTCTTCACGAACTGACTCCAAAAAACTTTCATCCTTTAAAACAGCCAGCACATTTTTATAAAAAGCAGTTTTATCAATAACTGAGGTATGTACATATTCATACTCTTTTAAAGATGGATGACGCAAAACATTTTTCATGCAGGAAAGACAAACTTTTTTTGTTCCTAACTTATAGTAGTTCAAGTTACTTGCATCCCCATTAGAAGTGTCTTCGTTACAAACGAAACATGTATGGCTCACACGGCCTTTTTTATTATACTCGGCCAAAACCCCTTCTAAACGTATGGATGCGGGAATTGTTAATAACACATAATCACCTTTTCTATTTTAAATCTCTTAGTATTATATCAGAAAAATATAGAATTTGAACAATTAGACTCATATTCCCTAATAATGCATGGAAAATCGGAAAATTTCCAGAGAAGATAAGAGGACAGACTCCTAAAAAACACCAAAAACGAATACTATATTTATATATATTCGTTAAAACACCGTCCACTTTTTGAACGGCGTCTTTATTTTGTTTTATGAATCGATTTGTATCGTTGCTTTACCGTTCTTAACCTTCATAACAGCTTTTGAACCGACCGGCATCGTCACAAATGGATGAACATGGCCAAAATTGGCATTAGCGATCACTGGTATGCCATTTATCTCCTTTTTGGTTGCAATGATTTCCTGTAAAGCATATTCAGTCATACCGGATTCCTTTTGGAAACGGCCAATTACGATTCCCTTAATCCCACTTGCATCGGGCTGATGCAGCAATGATTGTAAATCCCGGTCAAAACTGAATGGATGGCTTTCTTCGTCATCTTCTATGAACAGGATACTGTCTTGCAAGGATGGCATAAACTCGGTACCTTGTAAAAGATTGAGTGTACAAAGATTCCCACCAATGACCGTTCCAGCCGCTTCCCCTTCCTGAATGACCATATATCCTGCATTCGGGTGGAAAGTTCGATCATCCTGTTCTAAATGCCAAGAGTCATCACTCCACGTTTCGCTTGGCTCAAGATAAAAGCCTTCACTTTCGATTATGGCCTTTTTAAAATGTTCCATCGTATATTCCAGACCTGCCTTCATCCCGAACGTCGAGAAATGGGGACCTGAGTATGTAGTCAAGCCAGTTTTTTTATAAATAGCCAATAAGATTGCGGTTATATCACTATACCCCATCATTACTTTTGGATTTTCCTTAATCAAATCGTAGTCAATATATCGTAACAATTGGTTGGCATTATAACCGCCGATGGCTGTAAAGATCCCCTTTACATTCGGATCCCT
Organism: Peribacillus sp. Bi96; assembly: GCF_918698115.1. Taxonomy (GTDB): domain Bacteria; phylum Bacillota; class Bacilli; order Bacillales; family DSM-1321; genus Peribacillus. The sequence goes on along the minus strand of NZ_CAKKLV010000017.1, from coordinate 68,532 downwards.
GAACGCATCATGCAAATCCTCGATCCGATCTTCAATCGAATTCGAGAAAAAGTCATCATGGAACAAAGCCGTTTTACCATATGTCACTTTAAAACCAAGCTCCGTCAATCTTTCTTCTGCCAATCTGCGTTGTTCCCCTTTGACGATCGCCAAGCTTCTCGAAGGTGCAATAACGCGAATTTCATCCCCTGCTTGTAAACGGGAAGGTTTCATATCTTTATCCCCCTAAATTAATAACATAATCGTTATTTTAGCAGATATGGGGAATAAATAAAAATCAAGAACCTTAAGGAACAACAGTCGGGCAACTCCATGTAATGAGGCTTCCATCATTCTTTTTTTGCCATTTCCCCTAAAAAAAAACTGGATGTCCCGATTGCCCTCCAGTTCCGCTTTACTTCGTTTTCCTCATCATTGGCATCCTTGTTAATCGCGTTTTGCCGGTACTGAAATTTTGTTATGTATCGCTTGTCCCTGGTACATAGTAGGATCTTCTTATTTAAGTACAACAACCTTTCGAGTCAGAGCGATACCCCGTCCAATTAAAAAATCCCTTACATTAAGAAAAGACCAGCTTTTTCAACTGGTCTTTGGGTTATTCAATTAGCAGCAAAATGAAGCACCGATGATAATCAACAGAATGAACAAGACAACAATTAAAGCGAAGCCTGATCCAAATCCGCAACCGCCGCCGCCGCCGCAGCCACCACCATAACCGTATCCTCCGCCACCAAATCCACCATATCCGTACATTAAGATTCACTCCTTTTAGATTTCTGATTTCTCTTTACACCTTACCATATGACAATACGCCCGCCTCGGTCTGTGCATATGCCTATTTTTCTTGATTTAAGAAAAAACTTTCGAATGAGCACCTTCATCATCGTTACTAATTAAATGAGGCCCACCAAATATAACTATGAGAAATGGCTAAAAACGTTTCATATTTATTGTGTTACTTTTTATTTAGGATATAATAAGGAAAAAACAATTCTTAGCCTCTTTAAGCTATCTCATTCCTATAATAGATACATAAAAGGTTAATACGGGGGAACACAATTGAAAAAGAAAGCAAAATCCTTCATCCCTTTCGCTGCAATCGCCACGATTCTTCTAATCAGCTATATCCTTCAAAAAACTCCTAAAACATATGGATCGGATGATTCGATAGATGTTTATCAAAAATTCCAATCAGGCAAGCCCATTCAGTATCTTGTTATTGGAGATAGTATTGGAAGAGGGTCAGGAGCTGAAACTCCTAATCTAACATGGTTCAAACAGTTAGAAAATAAGATGTATGAAACAAATGATATCCCTTTCCACGGGGATTACGTGGTCCAAAGCGGGTCCACTGCTTTTGAAGGTCTTTTTAAGCTTTCCCAAAGAAGGCAGCATGACCATAAGGATTTGATTTTCATCGTATTCGGTGAAAATGACCGCAAGTATATGAGTGTCGATGATTTCACGATGACGTATGAAGCTTTAATCAGAGAGGCAAAACGTCTCCACCCTCATGCAGAATTATTCACAATAACTGAAAGTTCCTTGAAATTCAAGGAATTTGGATCTGCCATCAAACTTTTATCCGAGCATTATGGTGCAACGAATGTGGATATGCGTCCTATATTCAAGGATTCAGGCTATACGGAGAAACAGTTGACTAGAGATTTGATTCATCCAAATGGCCTGGGCTATAAATTTTATGCCAATGCAATTTATGATCACTTCCTAGATAATATAAAACGGGAGAAGACCGTTGCAGCCCTTCCCCCTAAACTTCATGCCCGCTCTGATTTAGATTTAAAGGAAGTTGACCACTATGTAAAAATGAAAGGTTTTCGTCCAATGGGGGGGTATTTTTCAAGTAAAGAAAAAGGCAGTGTCATTGAATATAACTTCAAGGGAAGTATTCTTGGTGTGAAATTGCTTAGAAGTCCCGATGGAGGGGAAGTAAATGTATGGATCGATGGCAATGAAATCACGACTTTGAATACATGGTGGCCATTTGCCCGTGAAAGATATTTATTTATCACCAATGGACTGCCTCCAGGTTCACATACGGTCCGTTTTGAGGTAACTGCCAGAACAAATGCAATAGATCATATCACCTTTCCATATGTCCGGATCGCGTCGATCATCACCGATTAAATCCCGCAAAATTGATAAAACCCCTATCATCCTATGATAGGGGTTTTTCAGTCAATCAAATAGCTTCTTGTATTCTCCGTATCCTTCTTTTTCAAGATCTTGGATTGGGATGAATCTCAAAGAGGCAGAATTGATGCAATAGCGTAATCCCGGCGGTCCCGGACCATCATTGAAAACATGACCAAGATGAGAATCGGCTTTTTTTGAGCGAACCTCGATTCTTCTCATTCCATAACTCGTATCGAGATTTTCCACCACTTCCTCTTCTTTTAGCGGTTTGGTAAAGCTTGGCCAACCGCAGCCTGAATCGAACTTTTCTTTTGAAGTGAAAAGCGGATCACCTGAAACGATGTCCACATATAACCCATCCTCCTTCAAGTTCCAGTATTCATTGTGAAAAGCTGGTTCCGTTCCATTATTTTGGGTGACTTCATATTGAATTGGTGAAAGTTTCTGTTTTAATTCTTCTTTACTTTTCATTTTTTTCCCCCCAATGATGTTGGATAAATGCTTTTCGTCCTGATCCAATCGAATATCTTTCATAATGCTCAGGTTGCTTTTTATAATATTGCTGGTGATAGGTCTCAGCTGGATAAAACGTTTTGGCTGGTATTATCGGCGTTACAATCGGTTTGGAAAATTTCCCGCTCGCCTGCAGCTTCGCCTTGGATGTCTCAGCAATTTCACGTTGGTTTTCGTCATTATAAAAAATGGCAGTTTGATAAGAACTTCCCCGGTCATAAAATTGCCCGCCAGCATCGGTCGGGTCTATTTGCTGCCAAAATAACTCGATTATATTTTCATATGGATATACGTTTGGATCGAAGGTAATCTGTACAGCCTCATAATGTCCCGTCGTTTCTGAGCAGACTTCTTTGTACGTGGGATTTTCCGTTGTCCCGCCCGTATAGCCCGAAATGACGGATTCGATACCAGGCTGTTCATCGAACGGTTTCACCATGCACCAGAAACATCCACCTGCGAATGTTGCTTTCTCCAATAGTTTTGTCAAATGAAAAATCCTCCTTTTTTTACAAACCATCCATTGAAAGCATTTTAACGCTTTTATTTTGCCTTGTAAAATAATATGCCGACCAATCCTTCTAACGAAAGCGCTCCTTTCCCACTCAAGGGTTGACACATGCCCAAGCATCACACCATATGATAGGTCATAATGGAAAATGAGAGGTGTTGGAAATGAGCGATAAACAATCATATTTACAAAAAGCTGTAACTTATGATTTACTATCGTCTTATTATAAGTACAGCAAACCACATCTGCATGATTATTATTACCATAAGTACTTGATAAATCTTGAAAAAGCAAGGCAACAAGTAAGATATGAACATATGAAGGTCTTACTTCCTGCACAAGTACGCATTTTACATGCTGCGCCAACAACTCCTTCAATTGATATTTATGTCAATGAAATGCCTATTCTCAAAAACTTTTCATATAGAGATATCAATGGGTATTTACCATTCGCCCCCGGCAAGTACCAATTGGATTTATACCCCAGCGGACAATCCACCTCACCCCTGCTAAGCCGTAAAGTGGGGCTTGAAAGCGGGATATCCTATACAGTGGCCGCTGCATTGTCATATGAATCGGTGAAGATATTAACTTTCGAAGATAATCCATTTGTTCCCAAAAATGAAGCCAAGGTTCGATTCATCCATCTATCATCCCCATTACCGTCAGTCGATATTGCCGTCAAAGATGGAGATGTCGTTTTTGAAAATCTCTCCTTCAGGAAAGCAAGTGAATACCTTAATATACATCCCATGATCGTTGACTTCGAAGTAAGGAAAGCAGGGACAAAAGAGATTATACTTTCACTTCCTAACAAGGATTTCCAGGGAAATACCTCCTCAACCATTTATATATTAGGGTTAAACCGGGAATCATCGACGTTAGAAGCCCTAACGTTATCCCCATAAATGGATAAAAACCAGGAAACATTGATCCTGGTTTTTAATCGATTTAATCACTATCATTGCAATGATGAGGGGATGGTCAATAAAAATGAAATGTCATCATTTTCAAGATCGAATTTTTTTGCCTTAACCCTAATGTCACTTTTCAATTCCATATCCTGTAATGACACATAAATACTTTCGTCATTGGGGCTAATGCTTACCCAATCCGGCATATTATAACGCTCGTTTATTAGATTCATTACATATGAAACAGGAAGGTTCATTTTTCCGACAGCAATGGATTTTTGCTTTAGGATCAAGTCCCCATTTTTTTGGGCTATTGGTTCAAAAGTTAATTTCATTTCTACTTCACGATTGAAAAATGGCATGGTTCCATATAATTCGACTACGTCCGTTAAATATACTTCGTAATGAATGGATCCCGTCAATCCTTCTTTATCAAGATACTGGTTGATTAACCTTGTCAAATCTTCCCGATTCGTATGGATTTGAAATTGGATATCTTCTTCGTGGCTTACTTTTGGTATCAGCTCATCATCTTTAGTCGGTAGATTAACTAAAATCAGAACAAATAGGATGACCAGGATGTTTAGGGCTAATAGGGAAATAAACAAAGCCTTCCATTTGACATTTGTCATTCTTGGTCATCATCTCCTTTGGCACTCGCCTCCAACGTGTCCTCTCCAATTGTGGTTATATCCATGTCATTATAGATTCTTGTCGCGATTAATTCATATCCTCGGTCATTGGGATGAAAATAATCCTCTGCATAGAGTAAATCTTCCTCGGAATTCTTGAAAATATCTGCTATTTCAATAAAATAGGCTGAATCATATTCTTCTATAATCTCTTTCCCACTTTCATTCCATTCATTCATGATCATATCAAGTTCATAAAAATCTGCGAACCATTTGGAAAATGGATTGTATACGCCCACAAGGTATATTTGGGCATGGTCATTTTCAGAGCGCACCTTATCAAGTATCTGCCTTAATCTTTTTTCATACCCTACCTTTGCCGATTCAAACTGATTCAGTTCCAAATTGGAGAAATTCTGTTTAAAGACCTTCATGATATCATTTCCACCGATAGTGACAACAATCGAATCTGCTTGTTTTATGTCTTCTTTAATCCTAGCCTTATCCAGTCTTTTCAATAGTTGGTCGGTCCTATTTCCACGTATGCCATGATTTATCATCTCTACAGAAGTAATGGATGGTTCTTTTTCCAGCTTATTTTGTAAATAAGGCAGATAGCCGCCATTATCTTTACTATCACCGACCCCTTGAGTCAAGGAATCGCCAATCGACACGATTTGCACAGGATCCGGGAAAAAGCTGGCAGGAATAGTATCCTTTTCACTCAGCTCTATTATGCTTTTCTGCTGAACGGATGGTTGATTTGAAGCTGTTTCACTTTGACCGCAACCTGAAATCCAAACTATGCATATGAAAAGACAGGTGATTCTGTACCTCATGACCCTCACCTTCCTACCCATATATTATATCATGTAGAAAACCAAAGATTGCAAACAATATACCTTCATTGCATATCTAGCTAGAGCATTCCTTCCTATACACTATGAAAAATGCAAGGAATTAAAGCTAGTCCTATAAAATTTAGCATGTACTGTGCAGGTAAAATCATTCTTCACTTCCGCTGTTTCTTCAAAAACTACATGCTTCATATTCACCGTCGCAAATAGGCTCTTGTTAAAAATCAATAAAGAATAAAAGAAAACAGAAAGAACAGGTCAATTAACCTGTTCAATAATTCTGTAAAATTTTAATATGCTTAATGATTTCATCAAAAGGGATATCCTGCAGACCTGTGTAATCCCTAATGATTTTTCCATCTTGATCCATTAGAAAAAAGCTTGTCCCATGAATCACCTGATCTTCTGCTTCAGGTTTTTTGACGATCGTTTTAAAGTTATCCAATGCAAACTGCTCGATTTCTTCCTGACCATAACCGGTTAGAAAATGCCAGTTCCCGTAATCAACGTTAAATTGATCTCCAAACTTTTTTAAAACATCCGGCTTGTCTATCTCAGGATCCACAGAAAAAGAAACGAACTCTACATCTGATATACCTTCATCCTTCAATTGCTGTTGCAGCTTCGACATATTGGCAGTCATGGGCAGACAAACTGTCTCGCAGCTTGTAAATATAAAATCCGCCACCCAAACCCTTCCTTTAAGATCACTTTTTGAAAAAGGCTCGCCTTCCTGATCAATGTAACTAAAGTCTTCCAAATCCCAATTTTTAGCATCAGGTACTCCATTGGAACCGCATGCCGTTAATAGCAATAAAATTGAAGCCCCCATAGCTGCCATAAGCAAATGCAGCTTTCTCATCTCTACCCCGTCCTTTATGTATAAAATATTCTGTTACTTCATTAATTTTAACAGACCAATTGAAATGAGAACAGCAACTCTTTCAACGAAATAAAGACATGTGTAAAAATGTTTTGGACCCTTCTGCAATAGGCATATTTCAATCGGCTTTATCAGTCCCAATAATACATGATTGCCATGGCACCTTCACCTGTATGGGTACTGACGACGGCAGTGGTTGCTTCTATTTTTATGTCTTGAAAACCCGATAATTCTGAAATGGCATGGCGGACTTTATCTGCAATTCCAAGTCCATTTGCATGTACAAAACCAATGCCCCTAACTTTTTTTCCTTGTGTATCTTCTTTAAACTTCTTGATGATGAACTTCACGACCTGGGACTGGCTTCGAGCTTTGGATACAGGATTCAGTACACCATCATCCAGTAGCGCTATTGGCTTTATGTGCAAAAGTGAACCGATTAAAGCGGAAACTTTACCAATCCTTCCGCCCTTGACGAGGTTATCTAGTGTTTCTATGACAATGATCAAACTTGACTGCTTTTTAATTTGTTCAAGGCGTTCAATTATCTCTGCTGCGGATTTCCCTTCCTTCGCCAGTTTCGCTGCCTCGATCACCTGAAAAGACATCGCCTTGGAAATGAATTTCGAGTCCAAAACGGTGACCTTCGCTTCAGACATGCTTGCTGCACTCTCCGCTGAGCGTACAGTGCCGCTCATACCACCTGTCATATGAATGGAAATGATCTCACTGCCGTCCTTACCAAGTTCATCGTACACCTCCACAAATGTACCTACGGCTGGCTGTGAGCTTTTTGGAAGTTCTTTTGACTGGTTCATTCTTTTCAAGAATTCCTCTTGTTCGATTTCAACCTTATCTAAAAAAGTCTCCCCATCAATAAAGATCGATAAAGGAACCATTGTGATATCATAATATTCCAGTTCTTCCGGTGTCATATCCACTGTTGAGTCTGTTACAATCTTAACTTTATTCATCATTACACATCCCTAGATTAACATATCTATTGTATTATACCTATTCAAGGTAGGCATTCAAACTAAAGGTTACTTTTTTGCAGAAGGATTAATACTGAACGAAAAGATTACACAAAAAAAGACCATCCCATTAGCTAACCAGAGCATGCCGCATTATTCGATATTGCATGAAATTCGTGGCATCTCTTTTATCGGAGAAGTTAGCTATGGAACAGTCCAGATTAAGCATTATTTAGTAAACTCCCAAAAAAAATCTTGTTATAAACAGGCCATTTGAGTACGGATGCTAAATAATGCTTGAATGAGTAATTTTCTTTATGATCTTTATTAGCAAAAACTTTCTTTACAAATACTTCCAAACGCACGGTCAACATAAAAAAATTCGGATCACTTGGCAGTAAGACAGGTATTTCTGAAATTGTGACCTTATGTCCAAAACAATCTTTGAATTCCAAGCATTTGAACATCAAAATATCAATCCTCATTTTTAACCGATTGCTTACATTATACACAATAAATCAAAAAGTATAAATATTCAAATGTATAAAAAAAGCACAAATCCTGCCTGTCTTCCATTAAAAAAGACCCATAAGGGCCAAAAGCCTTCATGAGTCCTTTTATCATATACCTTCCTCGTAGTTGCTTTCCCGCAAGCTTTCACGCTTCACCTTGCGTTTATAGACAAATTTAGATAATGAAATACTGACTTCGTATAACAACAGTAGTGGAACCATTACCAAAAAGTCTGACATAAAGTCAGGCGGCGTAATCGAAATCGCTATGACCACAAGTACAAAATAAGCGTACTTTCTTAATTTTTGAAGCACATATGGATTAATTATCCCAATGGAGGTCAAAAACATAGTAACGACAGGAAGCTCGAATAAAACAGCAAAAGGTATTGTCATATTAAAGACGAATGAAAAGTATTTATCCGCTGTAAAGCTGGTTATGAACATCCCATCGCCCAATTCAATCAAAAATTGAAGAATGGTCGGGAAGATGACAAAATAACCAAAAGCAAGCCCTCCGATAAAAAGCAAGAAAAGTGCCGGTATATAGGAAAGGGTCGCTCTTACTTCATTTGGCATCAAAGCGGGTTTAACGAATAACCAGATTTGCAGAGCTACTATCGGAATCGTTGCAGCAATGGCTACAACACCTGAAAGCATAAAGTAAATCCAGATAATATCACTCGGTCCCAATACCATCAGGTCAAAATCGAGATCCTTCACAAACCAATTGTAAATCTCTTCCACATAAATAAAACTGGCGATAAAAAAGATGACAAAAGCAACCGCAGTAATAATAAGCCGTTTTCTCAATTCATCGAGATGATCGATGATATTTAATTCTTTATCTTCCAAAGTTGATCACGCCTTCATCTGAAAATCCGTATCTTTGTTCCAGCATAAAGGCGTAAGACGATTCCATCTTACGCCCAGCATTCAATCATTCTTGATTTTTTTGTTGTAATTTCTTATCTTCTTCATAATCACCTTTTGTCAAATCGTTCGTGGACTTTTTAAATTCACGAAGTGTTTGCCCAAAAGCACGGCCAATCTCGGGAAGTTTTTTTGGACCAAAAATAATTAATGCCAATATTAAGATGAGAATTAGACCTGGTACTCCAATGTTTGACATGGATACATCCCCTTTGGTGTTGTAATTAGACCTATTCCGATTATAATACCATTTCCAACCATTTGAAAGTAAACCCGCAATTCGTCATACAATGGTAACAATTATCGACAGTATGCTCGTAACCGCCGGGCAGGTAGAATAAAATGTAAAAACATAAGTATTATTCTATCCTAATTTATCATTTTGTCCATGATTAAATCAATAAGTGAAATAAATTACTGTCTTTATTGACCTCAACGAACGAAAATCCTTTTTTGTTCATTCTTTGAATGAGTCCATCATAATCATTTTTATATTTTAGCTCTATACCAACAAGGGCCGGACCACTTTCTTTATTGTTTTTCTTCGTATATTCAAAACGGCTTATATCGTCATTCGGTCCTAACACCTCATCTAGGAATTCCCTTAAAGCTCCAGCTCGTTGTGGAAAATTCACGATAAAATAATATAGCAGTCCTTCATATAGTAACGATTTTTCCTTAATTTCCTGCATACGTCCAATGTCGTTGTTTCCCCCGCTGACCATGCAAACAACCGTTTTGCCTTTGATTTGTTCTTTGTACAAATCCAAAGCAGCTACAGATATAGCCCCTGCCGGCTCAGCGACAATCGCATGCTGGTTATATAAATCGAGTATCGTCGTACAGATTTGCCCTGAAGGAACGACAACGATATCTTCCAGGTTTTCCTTACAGGTCTGATATGTCAGCTGTCCTACGCACTTGACAGCTGCCCCGTCAACAAATGTATCGATGTTTTCAAGTTCGGTAACTTTTCCTTCCTTGAACGAATATTTCATCGAAGCAGCATCTTGCGGCTCCACCCCAATGCATTTCGTTTTTGGTGAAACCGATTTGAAATAACTTGATACCCCTGCCATTAATCCGCCACCACCGATAGCTGCGAATACATAATCGATTCCATCTTCACAATCATTCAGGATTTCAACAGCGGTCGTACCCTGACCGGCAATTACCTTTACATCGTCAAACGGATGGATAAAGGTACGCTCTTCTTTTTCACAGCATTCCATTGCCATCACAAACGCATCATCGAATGTATCACCAATCAGGACGATTTCCACATTATCCCTGCCGAATAACTGAACTTGATCGACCTTTTGCCTTGGTGTTGTGGCAGGCATATAAATTTTTCCGTGGATACCTAATTGACTGCACGAAAAAGCAACTCCTTGTGCATGGTTTCCTGCACTGGCGCAAACGACCCCATTCTTCGTCTCTTCCTGGGTCAAACTTTTCATTTTATAGTAAGCCCCTCTTAATTTAAAAGAGCGAACATGTTGAAGGTCCTCGCGTTTTAAATAAACATTACATTCATATTTATCAGAGAGCCTCTGATTTTTTTGTAATGGAGTATGTAAAACAATCTCTTTCAGTTCTCTATAGGCAATTAGAATGTCTTCCAATTGAATCCCCCTATTCATGGATGCAGTTTGATTCATATTAATCCCTCATTTCCTTCCTAATCAATTCAATCATTATAGCACTTTACTGTTATTAATGTAATTGATTTTTCTAAAAATTCTTTCTTTTGCTCATTCTACACCAAAAAAAGCCGATTATGGTCATTGCCCATAATCGGTTTTTAACATTTATTTTTTTTGCAGAATAATAAAATCATGTGCATATCGATTTTTATCATCCATGGTGCCCTGGATTGAAGAGGTTTTATCCCATTCTTTTTCATTAATCAATGGAAAGAAAGTATCACCTTCAAAGGTTTCATGAATTTCCGTTATATACAATCGGTCGGTAACAGGCAGGATTTCTTTAAAGATTTCGGCTCCGCCAATCACGAAAACTTCCTGATCACTGTTGTCTGCATACGTTTTGATTTGTAAAATATCATGTAAAACCACGCAACCTTCGGCTTTAAAATCCTGATTGCGGGTAACGATGACATTTTCCCGGCCAGGCAGTACCCTGCCGATCGATTCAAATGTTTTTCTGCCCATGACGATTGGATGGCCCATCGTCACTTTTTTAAAATACTGCAGATCTGCCGGTAAATGCCAAGGAAGTTGATTGTTTTTCCCTATTACTCGATTTTGATCCATAGCCACTATTAACGAAATCATATGCTAACCTCACCTTTTATATGTGGATGGGCTTCGTAATTTTCCAGAACGAAGTCCTCGAAGCTAAAATCAAAAATATTTTTCACTTCAGGATTTATTTTCATGGTAGGCAATGGTTTCGGATCACGTGTCAATTGCAATTCCACTTGTTCAAGGTGGTTAGAATAAATATGGACGTCCCCAAAAGTATGTACAAATTCCCCAACTTCCAAATCACACACCTGGGCAATCATCATTGTTAAGAGCGCATACGAAGCAATATTAAAGGGAACACCTAAAAAAACATCCGCTGAGCGCTGATATAGCTGGCAGGAAAGCTTGCCATCAGCCACATAGAATTGAAAGAAGGCGTGGCACGGCGGCAAGGCCATCTCGTCCAATTCCCCAACATTCCAGGCACTCACTATCAATCTTCTTGAATTTGGATTCGTTTTGATTTGGTCGATCAATTCACTGATTTGGTCGATTTGCCTGCCATCTGCAGTTCCCCAAGAACGCCATTGATGACCATATATCGGACCTAATTCACCGTTTTCATCAGCCCATTCATTCCAAATGCGTACGCTATTTTCCTGAAGGTAGCCAACATTTGTATCCCCCTTCAAAAACCATAATAGTTCATGGATGATCGCTTTTAAACTAACCTTTTTCGTTGTAAGGACAGGGAAACCATCTTTTAAATTGAATCTCATTTGATATCCAAAGGTACTGATCGTGCCTGTTCCGGTCCGATCGCCTTTTTGAGATCCATTCTCGAGTACATGTTTACATAAATCTAAATATTGCTTCATGATAAACCACCTTTTCTACATTCATTCTCCTTATTTTAACGTATAACCGCCCATAGTTTAATCTAATTGTTTAATAAAATTATAAGTCTCGGGTGCTTTTTGTCTCAGTAATTGATTTTGTTCGAAGTTTACATAAAACATGGCAAACGTTTCTGCGAAGTATTCCTCAGGATAATTGGAAAAATACGACTGTCCGGGAAACAGTCCATTGACTTCCTTACCCCAAATACTCAAAAAATCCATATCCCCACGTATTCCATCATAAACGATATTATCAATGGAATGGGCTAACTCATGTAGCTCCAAATTGACAGAGCCATGCCCGTGACCCTTGTCACTCGCTCCGATTTTAACCAATACTGTATGGGATCCGCCCATTCCAGGCACATCATCCCAAGTCGTTTTTTTATTTAGATAACCGCGCGGGAATTGTCCCTTTAATTTAGCAGCAGATTGGTTTTCGGTTAAATTACCGTTAAAAAGTTTGACCCTAACACCACTCTCAGCAGTTTTCACCACTAGGGAATGAGGCAATTTATTAATGGTGCCTACGATTTTCAGTGCTTCCGTTTGATCGTATTCCCCTTCTGATGGAAACAAAAAAATACTTTGCAATTCTTTATTTTCTTTAAATAATTCACTTTGTCTTATAAGATTATCTTTGGGCAAATTCCGCCATTTTACTCCATCTTCCTTTGCCAAGGAATAGGAGAGCATAGAGAGGGAAAAGGCAAATATGGTAAATATGGTTAACCATTTTTTTCTTTTCACAATCATCTCCCCTTTCTCCATTTCTCATTACGATAATATATGTTTCTTAAATTCTCTAAATCTTACATACTATTATATTAGTATAACATATTGATCTCATGTAAAAACTCTATGTTTTTTTGGTAATTTCGGTTGCACAACATCATCAAAGAACCCTTGCTCCAGTCTTTTCATATATCAGTAGTATAATCGTAAAAGGTTTAAGGTGATTACATGGAAACCGATAATAAAAAAGCCACCCTGAATGAGCATCGTGAACTTGCAGAAGAAGTCCTTGATATCTACAGTTTAAAAGTGTTCATCATTCTCGACCTTTTGCTGTTCGCCATTTTCCTTGGCATACTTCTGCATCCGTTACTCTCATCACTCTGGCTTAACGTTTTATTGCCTTTACTTTTCTTCACTACATTTACCGTCCTTCTTCAATTACTTGATATGTTCCATAAAAAAAGCTGACATCATTTCTGATGTCAGCTTTTTTTATAGTTTTTACCATTTAAACGTTAATTTCCACTCCAGGCACTCACTTTCCACGGGCGGTCCGTGAGCCTCCTCGGCTTGCGCCTGCGAGGTCTCCTGTAGACACGCTTTTCTAAGCAGGAGTCTCGTACACCCGTTCCAATCAACTTTGTTTTAACATTTAGATAGAACCCCTTTTGTCAACCTGATTCATTTCAGCGAGATCAACTGGAGCCCTTGTACGATTTGTTTCGTAAAATGGAGACATCCATAGATTTCTCTTTCATGTATGACTTGGTGAAATAAGAAAGATTCTTCCGCAAGCATGACTATGTGTACGATGAACATTTTAATTGTTAGCTGTGCCCCTCTGATTTCCATTCAATAAAAATCAAAAAGGTTTCAGCATGAGACCGTTCCTAAACCTTTTTGTCTACAAACTAAAAAAGCTGACATCATTTCTGATATCAGCTTTTTTATATAGTGATCAACCATGTTCTTTTAGCCTTTTCCCTTTCTTAAAATGAAGTGCGATTGTGGTGCCGAAAATCATTAGAATAAAGGCAAAAAAGATAGCAGGCGGGATTTCAATCCCTAAGACGGCAATTAGCATTTTAATTGCAATGAATCCTATAAGAACATATGCAGCATTTTCCAATTCCGGAACCTTATCTATCAGTTTTAAAAATAATCCTGCCACTCCTCGCATCATCAAAACACCAATCATCCCGCCTGTCAAAAGGACCCAGACTTTTTCACTCACGCCAAAGGCGGCCAAGACGCTATCGACGGAAAATGCTATATCCATCAATTCCACTGCGGCCACCGTCCCCCATAATGTACCAAACATACGGATCAGCAAGCTGTTTTTACTCATACCCTGGATATCTTCATCGTTACCAGCTTGTTTTTTTCTTTTATCCCGAAAGTATTTAAACGAGAGCCAGCCAAGGTAGGCCGCTCCAATCACCTTCACCCACCAAAGCTTAATGAGGAACACACCAATTCCAATCGCTACAAACCTGAAAGCGTAAGCACCTAATAAACCATAAAAAAGTGCTTTTTTCCGTTGTTTTACCGGAAGGTGCCTGACCATTATTGCCAATACCAAAGCGTTATCCGCTGATAGTAATCCTTCCATCAGTACGAGCGTCCCAATCAATCCCCAGCTCACTGGATCGGATAAAACCTCCACCCACATATGCCAATCGAAAAATTGGGAATATGTTTGAATGATGCTATTTAACAACTCTGACATGATAAAGACTCCTCTGCTGCTATAACTTACAAATTAAAAAACCATTTAAAATAACATTCTTCCCATTAATGAGAAATACTCTACTTTTTTTCAAACACAAAATAAATACGTTGCATGACAACGTATCATTTAATGCCTATTATAAATGTCATTTCCATCATACTCTTACACATAAATAAAATCAAAGAACCCATCCACTATGAGAGCATTTGCTTACTTGTCCACTCTGGCGGCGTATTTTTATCCCAATATATTTTACCTATATCATAATGGGTGGCAAATGAATCATGATAGGTATGATAATGAAAATTGAACCAATATCCCTCAAGTGGAGGATTTTCCTGCCTGACATGGAACCTGATGATATCCTTGCCGCTGGTTGAATCATAAATATGAAAAATTTTCTCAGCCCTACCTGCGCTTGGCTGCTCAGTGATCGTTAATTGCTGTAATTTTTCATCTGGAAATTGCGCAGCCATTTCTGTAATGGCTTCTTCCACTTTTGGAAATATGGCCATTTTGAACTCATCGCCAATTTTAGGCTTGATCTTATCGCCAAATTTCATAAAAGCGTTTTCCTCCGCTTTATCCAGAATGCCCGATAAAAATTCTTCCCGGTCGAATTCGTCTTCCAGTTCAGTCGGTTTCTGTGAGGCACGATAGGCTGAACCTTCTTCTTCCACCAAGCCTTTTTTAGCATCCTTTAACGAATCGGCTTCAGCTAGCCAAGCTAGATCTGAAGGAGTGACAAGACCAAACGTCAAAACGGATACTAAAATGATGAGACTTTTCCTGAACCAAACTGCTGTTTTCAAATCACACTCCCCCTTCTTTTTTATATTGTCTTTATATTTAGTATACTTTTATTTTTTAGTAATTACGAATATATAGTTACCCATGTTTCAAAAATCAAAAAAAAGGATAAATACCTATATAATCATCATGAACCCATCCTTTTTCACTAAATATCAACAATTCTAAATTTATATGAAGGGTTTTTACGATAATTGGAGAACTTAATTAGATTCAAGTCTTTTTAAGGAGGGGTCTAATATGGCTTTGACTACAACTGCCATGGTGGCTTTATGTCTTGTTACATTAGCATTTTTCGTATATTTATCATTTGCTGATTAAGAATAAATAAATACCTACGAAAAATCTCCTTGTCATTTAACTACAATGACAAGGTTTTCTTTTCACATAAAGTCGTTACCCTTTGGCAGATAAAGGACTGAATACTGGAGGAATCGCTTTGGAAAATATCAATGAATACATTAAAGATAATGATAATAAGAGGGAAACCGCAACAGGAAAAGCTGGAATGGTCGTTACCGCTCATCCCGTAGCTACTTCCATTGGGGAAAAAATATTACGTGAAGGCGGAAATGCGGTTGATGCGGCGGTTGCCATCCAATTTGCACTCAATATTGTAGAACCTATGATGACCGGTATCGGCGGCAGTGGCTTCCTTATGGTATATAATGCAAAAGATAAGAAAACAAAAATATTCGATGGCCATGTAAGAGCACCTAAAGCCGCTCATCCAAACATGTTTCTTGATGAAAACGAGGAAGTCATCCCATTTAAAAAGCGTTCGATCAACGCTACAGCTGTTGGCGTTCCTGGAATACTGAAGGCAATGGACGAAGCTCTCACTGCGTACGGAAGCAAGACTTTAGCTGACCTCATCGAGCCTTCCATTGAATTTGCTGAAAAAGGAGTTCCTGTTAACTGGGTATTTTGTGACGCCCTTGAAAATTTTGAATACCGCTTAGGTGATGAAGCTCGTAAATTCTTCATTCCCAACGGTAAACCATATAAAGCAGGCGACTTGATGATAAAAGAAAAATTGGCGAATACCTATCGAATATTACAACGAGAAGGTATTTCCGCTTTTTATGACGGTGAAATCGGAGAAGGCATCATTTCCTGTATACAGGAACTTGGAGGTTTCATGGAGCTTTCTGATTTACGGGATTATAAAGCAACCATTGATGAACCCATGTATGGGACGTATAAGGATTATGAAATTGCTTCATCGATGGCCCCAAGTGCTGGAGGATTCACGGTCATCCAAATCCTGAAAATATTGGAGAGCTTCCATATTGAAAAATATGACGTCCATTCTTGGGAAAAATATTACCTAATTGCAGAAGCGATGCGTCTGGCATTTACAGACAAAAAGGCATTTCTTGCGGATCCCGAATTTGCCAAATTACCATTGACAGGTCTTATGCATGATGAATATATAGCTAAACGCCGCTCATTCATTAATTTCAAAGCAAGGAATAATGCCATTGACTTCGGTAACCCTTGGATCTATGATTCCGTGAAACAAAGGGAAGTCATCCCACAACCCAATGACGAAGATATTAGTGAAACGACACATTTCACAGTCCGTGATAGATGGGGGAATATCGCAGCATGTACGTCCACCGTGGAACATCCATTCGGCTCGGGCATCATGGTTTCCGACTATGGTTTCATGCTGAATAACGAACTGACCGATTTCGATTCCATACCAGGGGGAATGAATGAAGTGGAGCCAAACAAACGTCCTGTCAGCTGTAAAAGCCCGACCATCATCTTTAAAGATGGCGAGCCCATTTTGACACTTGGATCACCAGGAGGACCAACCATCATCAGTTCAGTCGTTCAAACGATCATTAATGTACTCGATTTAAAAATGGACCTGAAAGCAGCCATTGAAGAGCCTAGGATTTTCACTCCAATGGGCCCTCATATCGAATGGGAAGCAGGAATGGATATGACTAGCAAAGGTCACTTGGAATCAATGGGCTTCGCCTTTAACGATAACCCCCACTCTATAGGGAATGTTCAGGCTATTCAAATCAACCCTGACGGCTCAAACTATGGCGCTGCCGATTCAAGCCGAGAAGGCTGTGCCATTGGTCTAAACGAGACAGATTATAAATCTTGATTACTAATGGAAATGAAGCCAAAATGAAATTTGGATGTTTTTCTCTTTAGCACGTCGAATCCAAATTCCTCAAAGCGGGAGCTGCGAAAATGGTCTTTCAACACGACTCTTTTTCGCGCAACCCGCTTGGCTTCGTTTATTATTTCCATCGATAAATCCTTACATTCTGCAAAATGAGTCAACCCCTTGATTCCATTCGATTCAGAAATCGTTTCCTCAAACATGGGATCGAAATATACGACATCAAAATGATTTTCCGGTAATGTTTTCAATAATTCGTAATGATCCGCTTGAATGACCTCTATTCTTCTCATCGCGGAAATCATTTTTTCTTCTGCATCCGCCCATGTCTTCAGCCCATGTTCCACAAGCAAAGCCAAATATGGATTTCCTTCCAATGCTACAACCTGTCCCTGTTGACCCGCAGCGAAACTAGCGACAATCGCATCAGAGCCCAAGCCCAAGGTGCAATCAAGCACAGAACTGCCTTCATTTATATCTCCGGCAACAACAAAAGGATCACTTTCCCCGCGAAGGATTCTTTTTAATCGGACCATTGCAAAGTTCGGGTGAAAAAAGAATGGTTCTTTCTCCTGGTACCGATATAGTTCCATCCGTTTTTTCCCAAAAACAAGGCAATCATCTTCATCATTATCCGATTGGAGATCTCTCACCGACCGTTTTCTTCGGGCTATAAAGGGGATATGTAATTCTTCTGCTAACCTTTCGGCTAATATCTTCGTTTCATTATCGGCTCTTCCTACTGTAGTGACAAACATGATCCAACCCCTTCATACGCTTTTAAATTTGAAAAGAATGCCCCGTTTCCAGGACATTCCGCTTCATCACTTATTTACTTGACTGAATGCTGCCAATAAATTATCCATAATGGCTTCCATTGGCTGTCCTTCTATATCATGACGAGGAATGAAATGTACGACCTCTTTGCCCTTTAAGAGAGCCATGGATGGTGAAGAAGGTTCTATTCCATCGAAGTATTCACGCATTTTAGCTGTCGCTTCCTTATCTTGACCGGCAAATACCGTTACAATATGATTCGGCTTACCCTCTTCCGCTTGGAGTACAGCTTGAGTAGCAGCTGGACGGGCTAACCCGGCAGCACAGCCACAAACGGAATTTACAACCACAAGCGTCGTACCTTCTACGGATTCCATAAAGTTTTCAACCGCTTCAGCGGATTCCAACTCCTCAAAACCTGCTTGCACCAGTTCCGCACGCATTGGTTTCACCATTTGTTTCATATATTCATCATATGCCATTGACATTAAAAAACCCCCTTGGTTACAATTCTTCAATTAGTATAATCATACTATATTCTTACGTGCATATGCAAAAATGACGCTTGGAGCATTGTAAATTTGTTGTTACACCTAGAGTCAATTAAACCCATCTTATAACTGCCAAGGAAACAATGTGAGAATACTTTCATTCAGCCACCATGTTCGTTTGAAAATCGGCTTCTTTCTTAAATAAAAAAGTGCAACAAGAGAAATACAATCCGTATTAAGACCATAACAAGGGTAAATTAACTAAAAGGATTATGAGAGGTGTAATATGAAAGAATTTGTTCTGGTACTGTTCATTATCGCAATTTATGTTATTCAGCCATCGTATTCAAAGGCAGAAACGATCCCTTGTAGTATGGTTTTGGAACCAATTGATAAAAAACTTACAAATGCAATGGGTACGGCGCTAGTTTATAAAGTGCAGTTACGTCCACCAAGTTTTGCACGAACGAATATAAGCATACTTGGAGTACATCTTCCACAACCATCATCCTACGGAAATTACGATAGCTATGAAGGACTTGCTAACATACCAGGTGTGATTAGTTGGCGATTTCTGCTCTATCCTTCCCCGGAAGAAAATGGTCCTACTTGGGCTGGAAGATTTGATGAAATTACAGCGAAAGTGGAAAATGCAGAAGTGCAGATACGTCTTTCTAATTCGAAGACTGAAAAATCAGGACCCATTATATTAAGAGGAAATACCAAAGATTGTAAGAAGTGATTAGCTAGCTTGTACGTTAACATCAGAAGAGGGCCTCTTGCAGAGACCCTCTTCTGATGATTCCTATAGAAACAAGCTTTTAGAACATATAGCCGAAATTAAACTTTCATTACTCCTCCCGAACTTGCATTCGTTACAAGTTTGGAATAGCGGGCTAAATAGCCTGTTTTTACTTTTGATTCGAAGCCTTTCCAATTTGCCTTGCGTTTTTCGAATTCTTCATCGGAAATTTCCAATTGGATTGTACGATTATTCAAATCCAACTCGATAATATCTCCATTTTCCACAAAAGCGATTGGGCCTCCCTCAGCTGCTTCGGGAGAAATATGACCAATACTGATGCCTCGGGATGCACCTGAGAAGCGGCCATCTGTGATCAAACCGACTTTCGCTCCAAGTCCCCTCCCGACGATTTGGGATGTGGGTGCCAACATTTCCGGCATCCCCGGCCCCCCTTTAGGTCCTTCGTAACGAATGACCACTACATTTCCTTCCTTCACCTTGCCAGTAATGATTCCGGAAAGCGCATCTTCTTGGGATTCGAAGCAAATTGCTGGACCTCTGTGGTAGCCACCAACTGATTCATCAACGGCTCCCACTTTTATGATCGAGCCTTGAGGGGCGAGATTACCAAACAATACCGCAAGACCCCCACGCTCAGAATGAGGATTATCTAAAGTATGGATAACATCCGTGTCCAAGATTTCACAACCGGCAACATTTTCGGCAAGAGTTTTACCTGAAACAGAAAGGCAGTCACCGTTAAAGGCACCTGGTTTTTTAAGTAACTCGTTAATGACTGCACTTACACCACCGGCGTTATGTACATCCTCGATATGATAATCGGATGCAGGTGCAATTTTCGCTAGATGAGGTACGCGGTTAGCTATTTCATTAATGCGTTCCATTGGATATTCAAAACCAGCTTCATGTGCCAGTGCAAGTGTATGCAAAACAGTGTTAGTCGATCCGCCCATCGCCATATCCAAAGCAAATGCGTTATCAATTGCATCAATCGTCACGATATCACGAGGCTTAATATCCTGTTTGATAATCTCCATCAATTGTTTAGCGGATTTCCTAACGAATTCTTTACGTTCTTCAGCTACCGCCAAAATCGTACCATTTCCCGGAAGCGCAAGTCCTAAGCCTTCAGCCAGACAGTTCATGGAGTTTGCCGTGAACATTCCTGAACAAGATCCGCAAGTAGGACATGCAACTTGCTCGATTTCCTGTAAATCTTCTTCGTTGATATTACCCGCTTGATAAGCGCCCACCCCTTCAAAAACAGAGGTTAATGAAAGAGATTTACCGTTTTTGTCTTTACCTGCCTTCATAGGTCCGCCACTTACGAATATTGTAGGAATATTGACACGAAGAGCAGCCATCATCATTCCTGGCGTTATTTTGTCACAGTTTGGAATGCAGACCATCCCGTCAAACCAATGTGCAGATACAACAGTTTCCACGGAATCTGCAATGATTTCACGGCTAGGTAATGAATAGCGCATGCCGATATGACCCATTGCAATTCCATCGTCTACCCCGATTGTATTAAATTCAAAAGGAACACCGCCTGCTTCGCGTATTGCTTCCTTCACTATTTTTCCGAATTCCTGAAGATGAACATGACCTGGAACGATATCGATGTAAGAATTACAAACCGCGATGAACGGTTTACCAAAATCTTCTTCTTTAACGCCTGCCGCACGCAATAGACTTCTGTGCGGAGCACGGTCGACTCCTTTTGTAATCATGTCACTTCTCATATTTGATGTAGACATTTGTTGTACCCCCAATTTCAACTAAATGATTGATAATTTAATATAATATAATTTTTAGTATACTCTAAAAATTCTAACATATTTATGTACAAATGCAACCATTCAACACGTAAAAATCCACAAATATCATTTTACTGAAATAATAGAACAGAATTCTATTCTTTAAAACTGCTATATCGCAAAGAAAATATGCGTTATTGGTGTTTTGGACGATTATCCGATGATCCAATTGAATTTTACCGAACCCCCTTTATTCAAGTTCTTCTTTCTTTCCCATCATGCAGCTGCTAAAAGTTCCACAAAAATAATAAAAGGCATGCGGGCTGAATCACCCGTATGCCTTTATTACATTCACTTATCATTCGCTTGCCTTGATTCTGTCATTTGCTTCCAAACTGAACCTTTTGCTTCTTCCCCATTTTCGATGCGATCAATGGCCATCTTGACCTGAAGGGCCACTTCAAATTCAGCATCCTGTTCCGCTCGTTTAAGATAAGGGAGGGTCGTTTCATTTCCCGCTTCGTATAAAAACATCGCAGCCCGCCATCTGACCAATTTATTTTTATCCGATAGGGCTTCCGACATTTCCCCCATCGCTTCTTCAAAGCCAAGATCTGACAAACAGTCACCAGCGGTCCGTCTTACTGCTGCACTTTTGTCTTTCAATGCTTTATACAAACTTGGAAGCACTTTTCTATCTTCGATCATCCCCAAGTAAACAACGGCAAGCCTGCGGATGGAGACCTTACTATCAGAAAGGGCCATGTCCAAAACTGAAATATCATCGACAGTTGGATCATCCATTTGATCTAACGCCTGATACCGCTTTTCCCAACTTTCGTCATTAAGCATTTCTGCCGTCAGTTTTATTTTTGGACGTTTTACGAATGTTTCCCTTTTATCTACCATTTCATTCGCAGCAGCCACTAGCTGATTAATTCGTTCTTCCGGATAAGCTGCAATCAACTCATCCGATACTTCCTTCACAATATCTTCCATATCTCCATATCTTACGCCATAATCCTTCCATTTCCGAAGCAGGACAACATTATCCTCTTCTTTTTGGGCAGCGGCAATGCCCTTTATAAAATATTCCGGTAAAGCAAAACGTTTTTCGTGTTGGCTATCACTCGCTTTAATTTGCATCGGAATACCTTTAAATTGTTGAATGGCAACCGATACTTCACCATAATGCTCATTTAAAACATTTTGCTGATTTTGTTCTTCGGTTTTTTCCCCGAACACCTGTCGAATTTGGATCAAGATATCTTTCCAATCATATTTCGCATTGCGCTCAACTGCCAAGAAGTCCGCAACATGATATACACCTTTCACTCCATCGATCGTAAATAAATCTTTAATGAGCTGAGGTGCTTGTTCAGCTTGATCCTTTTTATAATTATTGCTTTTACCTGCTAAAAGCTCTTCAGTTAGATTGATTTTCATTGTATTCGGACTTGGTGTAGGTTCTATTGATTTTATTTTCAAATTTGATTCTCTCCTTTTACAAAACGTTTCCATGTACTAGATATTATCACAATGACCTCAGATTCTCATGCAATTGAGATTGACAAAAAAAAGACTGGACCACTTTTGCTCGCTTGGTCCAGTCACTTGCCTATTCCTCTTCCAATTTTTCTGCTAAATACGTCCATCTTTCCATCAAATGCTCTGATTTATCATTTAGTTCCTTTTCTTCTTCAAGTAGCAGGCGGACTTTTTCAAAATCGCTCCCCGCAGCTGACATTTCTGCCGTGATGTCTTTCAGTCTCAGCTCGACCCGTTCCATGTTCCCCTCAATTTCTTCCCATTCCTTACTTTCCGCATAGGTTAGTTTTTTCTTTTTCTTTTCCGTGCGGTTAAGCTGAGGCTCTGGCGTTTTTACAGGTACTGTCTCCTCCGTCTTTTCTTCCAAGAACTCTGAGTAATTTCCATAATAAAAATCAATTTCCCCTTTGTTCTTGAAGACAAGAAGCTGATGGCACGTCTTATCCAGGAAATACCTATCATGTGACACGGTGATGACTACACCTGAAAACGTTTCTAAATAATCCTCCAGAACGGTTAAAGTTTGCGTATCCAGGTCATTCGTCGGTTCATCCAACAGCAGGACATTAGGTGCCGCCATCAATATGTTAAGTAGATATAGACGCCTTTTTTCTCCTCCGGACAGCTTGCGAATTGGCGTTCCATGCGATCCCATTGGAAATAAAAATCTTTCAAGCATCTGCGCTGCTGATATGAAACTGCCATCTTTAAGGGCGATTGAATCAGCTGTTTCCCGAATATACTCGATCATACGAAGATTCTCATCCATATCGACGCTTTCTTGCGTATAGTACCCTATTTTCACGGTTTGTCCTATTTCCAGATTTCCTTCATCTATAGGTTCCCGTCCTGCCAAGATATTTAATAATGTAGACTTACCACTGCCATTATTACCTACGATCCCAATTCGATCGCCTGGTTTGAAGAGAAAGGAAAAATGGTTGATGATGGACTGATCGCCGAAAGATTTAGAAACATCTTTCATTTCCAGTACCTTTTTCCCAAGACGGGCACCACTCAATTCCATTTCCAAGCTCTCGGTTTTCTGCTTATCTTTCACACCCGATTCCAATGTTTCGAAGCGTTGGATCCTGGCCTTTTGTTTTGTCGTACGAGCCTTTGCACCTTTACGTATCCAGGCCAGTTCTTTTTTGAATAGACTTTCTTTCTTCGTTCTTTCAACCGATTCGTTCTCTTCACGAATGGCCTTTGATTCTAAATAATCTGCATAGTTTCCTTTGTATTCGAAAAGCTGTGTTAGGGCGATTTCCCAGATTTTATTGGAAACCCGATCAAGAAAATATCGATCGTGGGTTACAAATAAAACGGACTTTTGATATTTCGCCAAATATTCTTCAAGCCAGGTAATGCTTTCAAAATCAAGATGATTCGTAGGCTCATCCAGAATCAGTAAATCTGGGGTCTCAATCAACGTTTTTGCCAGGGCAGCACGTTTTTTTTGGCCACCTGACAGTTCCCCCAATTTCCTTGAGTGATCTGGAAGGCCAAGCTTGGTCAGGATCGTTCTGGCATTGGCACTTGTATCCCAGGCACCAAGCGTGTCCATATCCTGTTGCTGTTTTAACAAACGATCCTGTATTGCGCTATTTTGCGGATCAACCTGTAGTTGAACGAGCGTTTTTTCATACTCCTTGATCAACGAAAAAACAGGAGTTGAACTTTCATACATATACTCCATGATTGTCAATTTCTCATCAAAATGCGGATCTTGAGATAAATAAGAAATCGTGTAATCATTCGGATGATCCTTCGTTCCCAAATCACTGTCTTCTAATCCTGCAATAATATTCAATAATGTAGATTTACCTGTGCCGTTTATACCCACGATCCCGATTTTTTCCCCTTCGGTGATCGAAAAGGATACATCTTTAAAAAGAAGCTTTTCCCCTTGGGTTTTCATTACATGTTCCATGCTAAAAACTTTCATAATCGTACATCCCATTCCTTATAAAATTCCTCTAAAAAGCTAACCATATATTCATGCCTTTCCCTTGCCATCTTCTTGGCAGTACATGTGTTGAGCATATCTTGCAAACGTAATAGTTTTTCATAAAAGTGATGAACGGAAGAGCTTTTACCAGTCCTGTATTCCTTCTTTGTCATATGTTCCCTAATGGGCAGGGAAGGATCGTACATAGGCTGTCCCTTTTTCCCGCCAAAAGCAAATGTCCTGGCTATCCCAATGGCACCAATAGCATCCAAGCGGTCCGCATCCTGAACAATTTCAGCTTCGATGGAAGAAAGCTTCGCGTGCCCCGAACTATATGAAATGGTGTTGATGATCCGTTTAATGGCCTCAACGCTATCCATGTCCAATTTTATTTCCTCAAACCACTCATCTAGCTTTTTCCACCCCGCAACGTCATCCTCGTTTAATTTATCATCCGGGATATCATGAAGCAGGGTCGCCATTTCAATGATAAACTCATTCCCTTGTTGTTCTTCTTTTGCAATATGTAAAGCCAGCTTCCGAACACGATCGATATGGAACCAATCATGACCGCTGGCATCAGAATTCAATTGGTCATATACAAACTTCTCCGTTAAATCAACCATCATTTGTTTCATTTCATCACTCCAAGCCCATTCTATTTTACCATGGTTCTCAATTATGGTGTGATTTAATCTTCATTGAACCAACTGATTCCAATCGTCTGTTCCCCTGTATGCACCCCGATGGCACTTCCTAGTGGGGATACATGGATCAACACATCGGGAAATTCTTCGGAAATCATCTTTTTCCACCTTTGTGCTTGCTCCGATATCGCACCATATAGTACCGTGCATTCTTTCACTTTTCCAGCTTCGACTGACCTTCGAAAATCACTGAAGATCAGTTTTTCTGCTTTATTAAGATTCCGAGGCTTCGATTTAGTATGAAGCAGGCCATTTTCAATTGAAATGATGGGCTTAAAACTCAATAGGCTTCCTAAAATATACTGTGCACTCGTTAACCTGCCGCTGCGATGCAGCTGATCTAAAGAACCTATTAATACATAGGTTTCATGATTACCCGCATACAGTCTCGTTTTTACGAAAGCATCATGGATGGAATGTCCACTACCAATATAATGCATAAGCCTTTTCATGATTAATAGCATCGGAAAGGAAATGAGTAAAGTATCAAAAATATCCACGGGAATCGTAACCATTTGCGCAGCTTGCCTGCTCGCGGAAACGGTTCCGCTCAATTCACTTGAAAGATGCACGGCAATGATTCGATCATAACGTGTTTCAAGTTCTTTGTATAACTCATGGAATCTGCCGACCGACGGCTGTGAAGTAGTTGCATTAACCTTTTCCTCACTCATCCTTCGGTATAACTCGTCTGGTAAAAGGTCAATACCATCTTCATATTCCTTCCCATCGATGATGACGATCATCGGAACGACGTATACATGCTCATTCAATGATAATTCTTCGTCTAAAGTCCCCGTACTGTCCGTTACCCAGGCGATTCGTTCCATGGTTTTCCCCCTTAATTGTTGTCTCCTATTATATTCAACTTCCCCACCAGCTGTCTCCTTTCGAAAGCGATTGCATGCAATAAATATATTTCACTCACAAAAAGAGCCCAACAGAAACTATAGCTTCCGATGAACTCGAGTTCACTCTTCATAATATTTTTTTTAAATCTTCTTCCATATCCAAAGGTTTTGTTTTAGGAGCGTATCGACTGACAATCTTTCCATCACGGTCAATCAAGAACTTTGTAAAATTCCATTTTATCGATTTGGACCCCATCACTCCTGGTGCATTTTCAGTCAGATAACTGAATAAAGGATGGGCTTCCTTTCCATTTACATTCACTTTTGCAAACATCGGGAAGGTTACACCATGATTCAATTTACAGTATGAATCGATTTCTAGATCATCGCCCGGCTCCTGATTCAAAAATTGATTACAAGGAAAACCTAGTACAACTAGACCCTCCTCTTTATATTGTACATACAAGCTTTGCAAGTCATCATACTGTGGCGAAAAACCGCATTTACTAGCGGTATTCACTATAATCATCACTTTCCCTCTGTATTCCTCAAGCGAGATGGTTTCGCCATTGATTTTATTGACTTCTAATTCGTAAATGGACATGAATGATCTCTCCCTTTAGTATGATGATGTCATTTTACCGTATTTAAACGTACGTTTGCCAACTTAAATAATCATACCTTTACCTATCATCCCGGAATTCTCACTGCTTGTATGGATTGTATCAAATACTCAACCATATCTTCCAAATCTTCCATTTGCTCTTCTTTTACAAGCCTTCCAAATGAAACTTTAAATACAGAAGAATGAATGGGTTCAGATTTTCTATTGACCGTTTCGCTCGTTTTCACTGTAATGATTCTTTGATCTCCCCAAATCTTTTCCAGATCATTCAAGAATGCTTCGGCTCTCACTGCATCAAGCTTTGTTTGAAAAGAAATGAAGACATCAACCGTGCAACCGGAATGTGTTTCATTCAAATTAGAATCGAGCAGCTCCGAACTTAGATTCTGGAGTGATGCATGTATCTCGATGGCACCGCTAATCGAAATGGGCGCCATTGAATCTTTCAATTCCATTTCAATCTTATATGATCTTGACATGGTAGAAAGGTTCACTATATCATCACGGCTTATAACCAATATATCTCCTATGAAGTCACGATCATAAACTGCACCTTCCAATACTACTTTCATGTTCTCAAATGCTGTGGGATCAAACAATCTCCATACACCTCTCCAACTTCTTAAGTTTATGTATTCATATCTCCCCATTTTATCATTCTCGAGCAATTTCCTCCGTGAATTTTCAAGAAATTATTAAAATAGCTTTTCTATTTAGCAATTTTCTATATAATTAAAATATTATGATTTTTGGAGAAGGAGGCTAATCATGCCAATCAGAATTCCGGAGCAACTGCCAGCTAAAGAGATTTTAGAACAGGAAAATATCTTCGTAATGGATGAGGAAAGGGCTACCAATCAGGAAATCCGCCCATTGAATATATTGATTTTAAACCTTATGCCCGAGAAAGAAAAAACAGAGGCTCAGTTACTGCGCTTTCTTGGCAATACTCCCATTCAAGTAAATATATCATTCCTGCGCTTGAGCACACATGAATCGAAAAACACAAGTAAATTTCATTTGGATCAATTTTATAAATCATTTGATGATATTCGCACAAAGAGATATGACGGCATGATCATTACAGGCGCTCCAGTGGAGAAACTGGAATTTACAGACGTTAACTATTGGGAAGAACTGCAGAGTATCATGAACTGGTCCGCTGAAAATGTCACATCGACCTTACATATCTGTTGGGGAGCTCAAGCAGCCCTTTACCATCATTATGGAATAGGCAAATACGAACTGCCAGAGAAATGCTTCGGCATATACACTCATGAGGTACTTGAACCAAATGAAAATCTAGTCCGCGGATTCGATGACTATTTCATGGCTCCTCATTCGCGCTATACGGATATTGACTATCAAAAATTAGTGAACCATCCAGAATTGAAGATTTTGGCACAATCAAATCAAGCAGGGGTATTGATGGCCGCTTCAGTTGATGGTAAAAGAATTATGGTGACCGGTCATTTCGAGTACGATGCCGATACCCTCGGTGAAGAATATAAGCGCGATAGGGAACGTGGAATCCATACACAACTTCCAGAAAATTATTATCCTGAAAATGATCCAACCAGAGTACCTCTTCATCGCTGGAAGAGTCATTGCAGCCTGATGTTCTCGAATTGGCTTAACTATTATGTGTACCAATCGACCCCATATGAGTGGGATTGAAAGGGTAAGGAAAATAAAGTTACTCTTTTAAATGAGTAGTACGAATAGCCATGGGAAACAAAAAACCTGAGTGCCTCAGGTTTTTTGTTTCATGACTCTTTATTACCGAAGTAGACTTCTTCAAAAGGTTGGACGACCACAAATCCCTTACCCTGAAATTTCATTTGTACAGATTCACCGCTTCCCCTTCCAAAAAACGACTTTAATGAAACATCCGTTACGAATTCAGGCTGCAGTTCCCCTGACCAAGCCACAGTGGCATTCGGGTCCGTATACACTGGATTTCCGGGTTCCACCATTAATGTGAGCGGCTCATAATGGGAAGTGAAGGCGACCATCCCTCTCCCCTCGAGCCTTACATTGAACAATCCACCCGCCAATAACCCGGCAATGCGCCGCATCATTTTTATATCCCATTGAATACTCGGCTCAAAGGCGAGTAAATCGTTCCCGTTCACACAGATCGATTCCCCATTTAATTGTATGATTGAAATCTTCTTCCCTTGATCCGCGACATACAGTTTGCCGTTTCCGGTTGCCTTCATTAAGGATGCACCCTCACCAGTTAAGGCTTTTTTGAACAGTTTACCCAAACCATGCTCCAAGATTCCTTCCCGCTCGAATTTAATATGGCCCCGATAAGAAACCATCGTCCCCATTTTTGCCCAGATTTGTTGTTCAAGATTAATTTCCAGTATCCGTTCCGTTTCAAGCTCAAACAAGCCTTGCCCTTTATCCTGCTGTTTCGTCTTTTCAACGAATTGATCGATTTGATACTTCTCCATCACTGAGCACCATCCTTTTGAAGGAGGAACAGCCACATGAACGATACAGCTTGCTTTAATTCCTTTGAAAAATGTCCTAATTTTTTGTAGTCCACTCCTCTCTTCGCAACGCCGGTCTCAGCGATCGCTTTCCATCCCGTTTCAGCTGCCATTTTTTCAAATTCCCAAGGTTGCATGGTATTCATGATCACTTGGTCCCCTAATAATCGTTGAAAACTGAATTTTTTCCGAGGTTCCGCTGTCGGACCAAGTATGGCAAAACAGGCATAACCCCCAGGCTTTATTACCCGTTGAATTTCCTTCATCACGGTTAATGGTTCACCCGTATATTCCAAAGAATTAATGACCATTGCCGCATCCATTTCTTCATCCTTGAATGGGAGATTATTAAAATCTCCTTGAATAAAAGATAGATTAGGGTGTTGAGCCGTTTTCCCTTTTGCAAATTCAATCATGACATTGGATAAATCGACGCCAGTCACTTCAAATCCTGCTTGGGCTAGTTTTAAGGAACCCATTCCATCCCCACAGCCAATGTCAGCCACTTTCAATCCAAGTGGTACATATTCAGAGAAAAACGGGATAATACTTTTTCGGCTGCCTGTTTCCCACATTTCTTGCGAATTCTTCACCCATATAGGCGCAAAGGCATCCCATTCCTTTTCCGTTTCTTTATGCCAAGTATGTAAATTCATCAGGCAATCATCCTCCCATTTAACCCCTATTTATATAAGTAACTGAAACAATCACAGAAATAACAAGGGGGCCTAACCCGTTCCCGTTAACGTTCAACTAAAACACCCATTTTCCAAATAAGGGGGCTTCATATAACTATTCTGCTCTTACTTAATAAATCCTTTTTTAAACGACTTTTGTGCCGTCCTCCTTTAAACAACGTGTGTGGTAAAATGATGAATGCCGAGTTCTAGAAAGCATATGATTTTATCCTATTAATACAAATAAAAAAAACTGCCAGTGGCAGCTTATTTTGAATTTTCTTCATTTCTTTTTTGTATCTTGCGTAAATCCTCGACACGATCAGGATTTTCCTCAAAGAACTCAACAAGGTCCCCAATCCTATCAATGGCATTCCAACTAAGGTGATGTTCAATCCCCTCAACATCTTGATAGATATTTTCTTCCTTGACCCCAATCAATCTTAGCATCTGTTCTAAAAGTTCATGACGGTATACGAGCCTTTTACCAACTTTTTTCCCATTTGCAGTTAAAACGAGACCTCTATACTTTTCATATATCAAATATTTTTCATGATCCAGTTTTTGAACCATTTTTGTAACAGAAGATGGATGGACGGAAAGATTTTCGGCAATATCAGAAACCCTTGCATACCCTTTTTCTTCAATAAGTAAATAAATTTGTTCTATGTAATCCTCCATGCTCGGTGTAGGCATTCGGATACCTCCCATTCAAACGCATATCTAAAAATTTTACTATATAAGCGGCCCCGAAACAAGCAGATATCGTCTCAGGGCGCCTTTTAATGAAGTTTCTTCTCATGTTTGTTTAATGGCTTCTTCTGTCGGGAATGTAAAACTGATCTTCTTTTCGGAATCGGACCAAGATAAAATGGCATCAAAGGTCTTTTCTCCTTTTTTAAATCCGCTTATCAAATCCGTTTCCCCACTCGCCAACAGCTTTTTAATATTGGCTTGGCTGATTTTCTTATTGAGGATTTTTTTGGAAATCGTAAAGTTACACTTCGTTTTTTGATAACTCACACATCCGTAGAATTCCCCTTTATCGACAATCTTAGAACCGCATAGCTTACAGTTGCCCACTGATGCTGCGCTTCTCTTTTTAGAGCCGCTCCTTTGAATCGATTCGGTATCAAGCCCCTGAAAATCCCAGCTTTCCGATGACTCCACGGCATCACTGATAATTTTTGCTGACATCTTTTTAACAGCTTCCATAAAAACACCGGCTGAAGCCTTTCCTTCACCAATTTCCCTTAAACGCTTTTCCCATTTAGCTGTCATTTCAGGTGAAGCCAGGATTTTCTCCCCAATGGCCGTAATCAGCACTTTCCCTTTATCTGTCGCAAACACCTGATTTTTTTTGACATTAATGTACTTGCGATCTTTGAGCATGGTAATGATACCAGCTCGGGTTGCTTCGGTACCAAGGCCCTCGGTTTTCATCAGCACCTTTTCCAATTCTTCATTATCCAGATGTTTTCCCGCCGTTTTCATCAAGGTGATCAACTGGCCCTCTGTATAGCGCTTTGGAGGCTGGGTCTTACCTTCTTTCACCTTTAAATTGGCGACCTTTCCAGTATCTCCTTGTGAAACGGACGGCAAAAGGACATCATCATCATCCTTGTCATTTTGGAAAATCACTTTGCGCCATCCCTCTTGAATCTGTTGCTTCCCTTTTGAAATGAATTCTGCCCGCTTATCGACGAGTGTTTTAATGGTTGTGTAATCAAAAATGGCTTTCTCATAATGAGCCGCAATCAACCGCCGTACTATCAAGTCATAAATATTCCGTTCTTCAGCGGAAAGTCGCTTTGGGTCGGTAACCTGCTCCGTCGGGATAATGGCATAGTGATCCGTCACTTTTTTTTCATTTACAAAGCGTTTATTATTGATGATACTAGGTTGAGGCACAGGGAAAAGTGATTCATATTCAGAAAAGCCACTTAGTTTTTGCAATATATCGGGAAATGTCTCGGCTTCTCCCTCAGTCACATAATTGGAGTCGGAACGTGGATAAGAAACGATCCCTTTTTGATATAAACTTTGGACAATATCAAGTGTCTGTTTCGGTGAATATTTATAAATCTTATTTACTGTTGCTTGCAATGAGGAAAGATTAAATAATAAAGGGGGCTGAAACTCTTTTCTCTCTGTAGCCATTTCTGCAATTTCGGCTTCCTTACCCTTGCAAAAGGCGGCTATTTTTTCAGCCAGTTCTTTTGTCTTGATCCTCGAATCATTGTTCTGCTGCCATTTCCCCTGATATTTCTTTCCATCCATCTTGAAATCAGCGAACACTTCCCAGAACGGTTCAGACTTGAACTGCTCAATTTCCATTTCCCGCTTCACGATCAAAGCGAGGGTAGGTGTCTGAACCCTGCCAGCTGAAAATACATCCGAAACGCCCCTTTGTTTCAATAAGATGCTATACGCTCGGGATGCATTCATGCCCACAACCCAGTCTGCACAAGCTCTCGTATACGCTTCATGATAAAGTGGCCTTGTTTTTTCTTCGCTCATCAGATTTTGGAATCCCTCATAAATGGATTTTGGGGTCAAAGAGGAAATCCATAAACGTTTCATCGGTTTATTGACGCTGCATAGATTGACGATGTTTCGGACAATCAATTCTCCTTCACGCCCGGCATCGCCGGCATGGATGATTTCATCGACATCGGGTTTCCTAAGCAAAGTCTTCACAACATTGAATTGCTTCGCCTTTTGCCGGGTCACTTCATATTGGAATCTCTCAGGAATCATCGGCAATGTATCCATCGACCATTTTTTCCATTTGGAATCGTACGTTTCCGGCGATACAAGTTGACATAAATGTCCGACAGCCCATGTTACATAAGCACCATCGGGGAAAAGTTCATTAGGCAAAATTTCTATATAGCCTTGCTGTTTCTTCGTTTTAAATTGAGCTGCTAGCGTTGAACCTTGATCTGGTTTCTCCGCAATGATTAGCTTCATATTTTCGTCACCTAATCCGTAAAAAAATATCTTTCTTTATTATTATACCTTAAATATATATATCGGCTAGATTTGAGTTAGTTTTTACTGAACTGTTCTGAGAAAGTATGAAATAATTGCTTAACTCCGGAGACGAGTGGGAATTAAACTTGTCCTA
Source organism: Peribacillus sp. Bi96 (assembly GCF_918698115.1). Taxonomy (GTDB): domain Bacteria; phylum Bacillota; class Bacilli; order Bacillales; family DSM-1321; genus Peribacillus. The sequence continues at coordinate 35,324 of NZ_CAKKLV010000017.1, read as the reverse complement.
ATATGGGTAAATTAATAGGCAAAAAAAAGGTACTCTAATGGATGGTCAGCATAGATTAGGGGGAATCGGAGTATATACAAAAAAAACAAGTGCGATGTTAAATGTGCCCTTCCTAGCTTTTCACTGTTTGGATGAAGATGAAGAAATTAAATTTTTTGATATCAATAATACAAAAGCTAAAGGTATTGGATCTTCATTAAGCAGATATTTGAAAAGAAACAACGACAACCTTAGTTGGATTGCAACCCAACTTATTATTAATCCTGATAGTCCTTTTTACAGCATTGGAACTCTTATTGGTAAGAGAAATAAAGAAAAGCATATCACATTACAAAACATCCATAATGTTTTAAAATTATTGACGAGAAAGTCAGACTTATTTTGCCTAACCAATGGAACGATTACAAAAAATATAGATTAACTCATATAGTTTGTTTAAATGCTCTATCCATCGCTGGAAATCACATTATTTCAGAGAACTATAATTTTTCATCTAATCAATTGAACAATACTAAAATTTCTAAGAGTTTAACCCATATTCAAAACATTGATTGGTCAAGTGAGGGAAGTTTAAAATATTTGAAAGGAGTAAGTGGCTCAAATCTCTTAGCAGCAGATTTAGTTACCTCATTTAAAAATTAACTGATAAAAGGTTGTTTTATATGGAATTACCATGAATGAACTATATGCCAGCCTGAAGTCAGTCCGAACAAATGCCCGTTATGGGGGTTACCCGTAAGGTTAATCAGCTCACTAAAAGGAGAGCAAACCCTATAAAAGGTTTACCCCCAGTTTTTATTTGAAATTAAATTTATTAGACTCTAACATAGAAATTACGTTTTTAATTGTTAACTCACGTAACTTAACTTTTTTGTTTCAATAATCAGTTCCATAGAGTGAGCAACAGCAAATAAACCAATAGCCTTGACGTAATATCTCTTCTGTGTTTATTGATTGCCGATATGTAAACTTGTCGTCTGTTCTTTGTAAAATTGAAAGTATTATTTACTACGGTCAACCCCACTTTACTTTAGGATAGGGAGCGTAAGGTTTCTTTTCAAAATCTCACATTATGGGTCAGCCTAAAAATAGTTTTTTACACATATTCAGGAATTACCTGCTTAATCTCCTGTTCACCATTCTCTAATCCTTCTAACCATAGATCAACTAATTGGACCCCATTGATTAATTCAATATTTAACCCTTCAGCGTATTTCCGAGCATTTTTTGTGAAGTCTCCTGTTGTTATTACATAACCACTCTGTAATCCTTGTTTAATAATATTGGAATGAAGTATAGCTATTGCCTCAAAATCCAAGTCATCTTTATAACATTTAACTTGACCAAGATACTTTCCTTCTTTAGTTTCATGCTCAAAATCTACCCCATAATCACCAGATGGAGGAGTTACCCATGTATTTCCACCCCTTGATCTACCAAATACCTCAGCAACAAAAGACTCGAAAGCAATTGGATCTTGTTTAATAAAAATGGAATTATCTTTTATTAATTTTTTATCATCTGGATTTTCTTTTCTAAACCTAAGATACAGCCCCATTGCTAAAGTCCTTTTCATTTCATCACTTGTGTCTATATGGTGTGCTAGCAATGCAGCTTTGTAATGTTCCTTACTTTTTGTCAGACGAAACTGAATAAAAGCCCCAGCCAAAACAATGGCTACAATTAGCTCTATGATAAAAATTTTTACCGCCTCCTTTTATTAAAGGTATCGACAATTAATAAGGATTTTAAACGACAAAAGCCCTTTTTGGATAAAGGGCCTTATAACTATAATTATAATATACAAAAAAACCAAGAATGCTGGATTCAGGAAGACTTAGAATCTTTAGATAAGGGAGCACTAAAGACCCCTATCAAAATAATGAATATAAGGAGGGAGATGGCTGCAACTGCAAAGTTAAGGGTCAAAAGATCTAAGGCTTCTAAATCTAGAAATTTTGTAGCATTCTCAAAGGATGACGGTAATAGAAATTGATGAAATATTATATCAATCATTAAAAGGAGCAAACCCAGTAAAGAGTTTACCCTGTTATTAGTTTAATATTTATAACGAATTGTGAAAATTGGGTCATATTGCATTGAATATTGAAGTATATGTCGATCTACATTTGGAGTTTTATCGCTGTATTCCAATACTGGAGAAGGAATACCTTCAGGACTAATTGCTAATGTTTCACCATGTAATTGAGCTCCTATAGGAAGAATAATAATTACAGACATAGTGAATCGCCCTTGAGTGACAGTAAAGTTGCACTGAAGTGCAATAAGGTTAAAGTTCACCTTCATGATTCTTAAATGTTTTCCCATCATGGTAGTATAGTTAAGAGCCTATATGAACATTGTCGTTTTCTTTCAATTGACGAACAAGTTGCATAAACTATAAAAGTTAAATAAAATTAAAAGAAGCCGATGAAATCAGCTTCTTTTTGCAAATGTTTTATAATATTTTTACACTAATCGGATAAAGATAAGGCTCAATAGGTTCACTGATTTTTTCCCAATCAGTAATTTTGATTACAGGAAGCTCCTTCCCGTTATACGTCGTAATTTCTATTACACCATTTGCTTTGATCCATGTATCCTTGTCTAGGGAAGAAGCCTCTGGGAACTCTGAAAGAAATCCAATAATACTTGCATCTGCGACACAGTGAGTAATTAAAAATCTTGAAATTACCAGCTGATTTTGAGCAAATCCATCTTCTTTATAAACAAAGCCCTTTAATTCGATTTTTCTTCCCTTAAACTTATTAATATCTTTACTCATTTCTTCATAATAGGCTGCATAAACATAGTCATTCATCTCAATATTTTGGTTTTGTTCTAACTGTTGTATCAGTTGATTATATTCTTCCTCTGAGATTTCTTCCTGCTGGTTTTCTAGAAGAGCTGGGTCTACAGGGTTGTCATCTATAGAGGGATTAGCCTGACCATTTATGTTACTCTCTTCCATTACTTCTGGAGGGTTACTGTTTTCTTTATTTTTGTCTTCTTTAGGTGCTTGTTTTTGGTTTGACAGTGCCAGTATTGCCCCTTTCTTATTGGCAATAGAAGCATCGAGTACTTTGGCTGGAAGCAGAAACCCAGTTAGTAATGGAAACACAATAATAAAATACGAAATTAGTTTTTTTGTGTTAAAAGAAGAATCTCCATGATCATGGTTATGGTCGCAGTCATGGTCGTGCTGATCACAATGATGATAGCTGCTTTTCTTTACTTTCCATGTCCTTGTAATTTGAATAAAAAACAAAATCAAAAATATTACAGAAGCTACTTGGCTTAAACTTTCATATTTTGGGTTAATGAACTTTGTAATTTCACCGGTGAAATGAAGCTTAAATATGAGGGACGAAAAAGCTAGTAAAATTAAAGCTCTAGCAGCTTGCTGAAATTGGAGTTGCATGATTTTCCCCTCCTTATAAAAAGCTTTGCAGCAGCATTAAAGTGATAAACACCATAGAAACAACCAATGCTAGCAAAACCATAACAAATTTAAATCGAAAAACGCTCAGCATCAAAAGTGTGTTCTTTAAATCAATCATGGGTCCGAAAATTAAGAAGCCAAGGATTGATGAAACTGGAAAAATGCTGCTAAAGGAAGCTCCTATAAACGCGTCTGCTTCAGAACATAGAGATAAAACGTAAGCCAATCCCATCATAACAATTATAGAAGAAGCCGGACCGTTTCCAGCCTCCAACAAGGATTTTGCTGGCATATAGGTTTGTACAAAAGCAGCTAAAAAAGCTCCCATAACCAGGTATTTCCCCATATCAAAAAACTCATCAATTGAATGTGTGAGCATCGACCAAAAACGAGTGGAAAGTGATTGATTTTTACTGTGATTATGGGTTGAAACAGAAATGATGGAAGCCTTAAATTGATTGCCTTTAAAAATCCAACTGACAGCAAAGGCAACCATTATAGCAACCAGAAAACCTAACCCCATACGCAATCCAGCAATTTTAAAATCGTTTCCAAATGCCATATATGTAGAAGCAATAACAATCGGGTTGATAAGAGGGCCTGTTAACATAAAACCCATCGCAGCATGAATAGGTACTCCTTTTACAACTAAACGTCGAACAATGGGGACGATTCCACATTCACAGGCAGGAAACAGCGCTCCTACAATACAGCTCATGATTACAGCCATAACTTTATTCTTTGGTATCCACCTTTGAATATGTTCCTCAGTAACAAAGATTTGGATCACTCCAGCGATGAGGACCCCAATTAAAACAAAGGGCAGGGCTTCTATTAAAATACTTAGAAAAATAGTATTTAAATTTAACCATGACGGTGGAATAACAAAGGTATCTTTTATACTAGAACTGAAAGAAAACAGGAAAAGAGCTAGCGCTATTATGATAATTCCGGTTATATCTATCATATGACCTCGAATAATCCGAATCATAGGTACCTCCCTTAAAATATAATGTAGTGCTTCTTCCATAAAATATATTAGAAAGTTGTAGAGTATGAATGAAAGATTTACTTAATAATATATAGCAAACTTTAACAATTAAATTCACATGACTAATAGTAAAGAAAGCCCTGCCACAAGAAGATGGAAGGGTTATGAAAGTTTTAGATTCTAGCTATGTTAAATATTTTTTCTCTTATACTATGTTTGATTTTATTCATTTAATGCTGTCTGAATGGTTTCTAGATTTTTTCTATTGATGCTAAAATAATCATCACCTTGTTTTATATTCTCCTCTGTTATCGCTTCTAGATTATGAAGAGTAAGAGACTTCGTACCGATTTCATTTTGAATTATCTCTGCAACTTTTGGAGTTAGATTCTGCTCGAAAATCACATAATGGACGCCATGTTCTGTTGATTCCTGAACGATTTCTTGTAATTCTTTCTGAGAAGGCTCCTGTGGAGGAGATAAACCTGAAATAGCAATCTCTTCAATTCCATATCGACTTTACCAATATCCATATGCAGCATGAGATACTAATAAATACTTCGTTTTGGAGTTGTCGACGGTTGATTTAAAATCTTGATTTAGTTTTTCTAAATCGCTTTTTAATTGAAGAAAATTAGATTCAAACTCTGAAACATGTTCTGGCATTATATCACTTAACGAATTTTTAATATTGTTAGCACGGTCAATGGCAAGAACAGGATCTAACCATACATGGGGATCCAAATCTACGTGGTCATGGCCATCGTCTTCATGCACATGATCTTCAGTTGCCCCTTCCTCTCCTTCGTGATCATCAGAATGTGTTTCCTCGCTTTCGTGTTCAAGTTCGTCAGAGTGTCTTTCTTCGCCTTCATGTTCATGTTCGTCAGAATGAGTTGAGTCTATGAGCTCAATTCATTCTGCTGCTTTTAAAATACTTACGTTTTCCTTTTTCAAGGTTTCAACTGCTTTTTCTGCAAAACCTTCAATCCCCACTCCAGTATAGAAGGTTTTTGTTTTTAAATCGTAATTATTACGTTTTAAATCTTTAAACTATTTTAGAGTAATGTAAAGGATTATTAGAGGATAGTAAAAATTAACATGTACTAAAACAGGAGACCGTAATTTCATTACGTCAAAAAACAAGAGAAACAACCCGGACGGATTAGTACTGATGAAAGATAGTCCACGCCTAAAAAGATCCACATTAAACCGTATAACAGGCTTCCAATATTGTTAATGAGCAGATTTTTCGCATAGTTGGTGATTCTACTTTATGGCAGCTCATATCTTAATATAGAAGTATTTTAAGTTCACGTCTTATTAATATTTATTTTCGAGATCTTTTAATTGAGAGTAAACTTTCCTACTGTCTAGATTTTCTCCAATAATAACGAAATGATTTTTAAAAGCAATATCTTGTGGATAATAAGAAGGTACACCGTATGTATATTGGAATAGATTAACTTTCCCTTTTTCTTCCTCGAATCGAACAAAGCCTTTTATTCGGTGAATCGTATCAGGAAGTTTCATTAACCAATTTTCAAAATCTGTTTTTTTAATTTCATTCGTAAAGGTATAGGTTAATGATTGGATATGCAAACTTTGATGAACATTCAACTTCTCAAATTCACAAATGGAATTACGATTGGAATAAGGAATACCTGATAATGATATGTTCGAAAAATTAGTTATATGAAGAGTTGCACCTGTATTTATTGATTTTAAATCAGCTTTAATTTGCTGTAATTCTTTTTTACTTAACCGAATAGTTTTATTGATGATCAAGGTATCTCCATGTTTTACTTGCTCTTCATATAAGCGATTCAGTTGAGGACTATTTCTGCTCCTTTGTAACCATCTGTCTGCATCAACCGTAGTTATAATTGAGCGTATGGATATACGGTCAGCAATGATAGGAGACAGACAAGCATCCAGGATTTCAATAGGATGGGCCACACCAGATGCCTCTATGTATATTACATCAGGTTGATGCATATGGAATAATGTTAATAAAGAGATTTCCAATTCATCTTTAGCCGTGCAACAGATACACCCATTCAACAATTCCTGTAGAGGAACCTTGTCACCTATTATGTCTGAATCAACGGATTTCTCGCCCAATTCATTCATTAAAACTGCCACTTTTCTTCCGCTACCTTTCTCATCCATTAATAGATTCTGCAACAAAGTAGTTTTTCCACTTCCGAGAAATCCACTTATGATAACTACCTCTACTTGTGCCATTTTAACTACTCCTTAATAAACATGTTACTTTAAAATTATGTTAGTAATATTATGTCTTTATTTGTTGCAAACTTTTGTTTTCCTTTTTACTAGTTTTCATGTTTGCTCATTTTAAATAAACTTATTTCCGCAAATTGAGTACTTATCATATAATCTTACTATTCATAAAAAGATTTATCTTTACATTCCAAGTAAATGGGTCTGGAAGCCTTGCCCAGTTGCTTTCTAGCTCACTTACCGTTAACAAGCACGCATCCAATTCTTTTGTGAGTTTTCTTGTGTTGATATCCATCCCAATGAAGACTAGCTTAGTATGACGATCTCCATACTCAATATCCCATTCCTTAAGGATTTGTGGTTCATTTTTAAATATCTCCTCTTGTTGTAGTTCCGATAGAGAGGCAACCCAATAAGACAATGGCTCAAGTGTCACTGATGGCCCTGCTTGTGAAAATAGCAAAGAGACATTATTTCTGGTCGCACACCATGCAATCCCTTTAGCTCGTACGATTTCTTTAGGCATTGAATGTATCCAATTTGAAAATTTCTCTGAATTAAAAGGCAATCTTCTTGCATAAACAAACGATGATATTCCATATTCTTCGGTCTCGGGTGTATGTGCAGCATGCCCTTCATTTAATTCTTGAAGCCAACCTGCTGAGGCGCTTGCTTTATCAAAATCAAACAGTCTAGTATCCAAAATGTGTTTTGCATCTACCTGGCTATTTTCTGTACGGATCAGCTTAGCATCAGGTTGTAATTTACGTAATACATTCTCTAATTGATTTAAGTTTTCATCCTCTATCAAGTCACATTTATTAAGAATGAGTACATCGCAAAATTCAATTTGATCTATCAATAAATCAGCAATATTTCTATCATCACTCTCACCTACTGCTTCCTTTCTATCCAGTAAGGAATCCCCTGAATGAAAATCATGCCAGAATCGATTCGCATCTACAACCGTAACCATAGTATCCAATCGGCAATATTTAGTTAAATCGATACCCATATTCTCATCTATATATGAAAATGTTTGTGCCACGGGAATAGGCTCGCTAATCCCCGTTGATTCTATGAGAATATAGTCAATATCTCCTGCTCTAGCCAACTTTTCTACCTCTTGAAGCAAGTCTTCACGTAATGTACAGCAAATGCAGCCGTTGGACAATTCAACAAGCCTCTCTTCTACCCGAGAAATATGACCACCTTGTTTGACCAGTTCGCTATCAATATTTATTTCACTCATGTCATTTACTATCACTGCTACTTTTAATCCTAGGCTATTTTTTAAAATATGATTCAGTAAAGTTGTCTTTCCTGCCCCTAGATAACCACTTAATACGGTCACCGGAATTTTTTTCATTTTATTTCCCTCACCATCTAATAAATAGTAATCATTTCGATTTACATACTATGTTTTAGCATAAAGAATTTACGATTAAACTTGCAGCTTGACGTGCACCAGAAATATTACGTGCTATAGGACCCATTTCAAGTTCTGCTAATGCACCTGTCACATATAAGTTTTCTCCCCATTGTAAATTTTTTGAAACAATAGGATAACCGCATTCTGCACACCTTAAATGATATTTTTCTATAATAGGTTGTATTAGAGATTTACCGGGTAAAGATGATTCAAAACCAGTAGCTAATATTACCATTCCAAAGGTTCCGATTTTATTATTTTTATCGTCGAATAAGTGCACCCGTTTATCTTCTGCTTTTATCGCCATCACTTCATGATCGGCAACATGGATTGTTCCTTTTCTTATTCTATTTTTTAAGGTTGCATATAAATCTTGCGGAAGTGACCCTCTATGTCTGGCGTTTTTGATTTGTTCTCTTCGCATTCGGTAGTCCGTTATTTTTCGATAACCCGTCTGATTCTTTGGTCCAAGCCACGCTGGGTCACTATCAAAGGTATGGATTCGAAAGGGGTGCCTTTTTATTAATGTAACTTCAGCAGGAAAATGGTTTGACATTTTTACAGCTAGATGTGCAGCTGTAATCCCACCACCTATGATAGCAATAGGTGCCATAATTGAAGTGAAATCCAGTACTTTATCATCGAAAATATGTAATATCTTATCTGGGTTTTTTTTCTTCAAATCCCTTGCCCATTCAGGCCACATAAGTTGTTCACCTATCCCCAAAGCTAAGACAAGATTTTTTCCATATACCTTCTGCCCATTAGTTAAGGAAACAGACCAACGATCATGTGTCTTTTCAAGGGTTAATGCTTCTCCTTGTATCCAGGCTTTTTTAATTGCTACTTCTTCCATAAGCTGATTACAGTGTTCATTGAAAGCATCAAGTGAAGGACGTTTATAATATCCGTACAGAGCTGTAGGCCAATCATTTTTGTTTCTTTTCACGTAGCTTTTTAAACTATCTGGTTTAACATCGATGTGGTGTACAACCGGTGACCGAAGGTACGGCATAGATATGATATCAGCTCGTTTTTTCCACTTTTCCAAAGGCCTAGCATTTTTATCAATAATAGCTAACTCATTAATGGTTACCTTGCCAGTCTTTAATAAAAATGTGGCTAATGTGGTTCCCTGTATGCCGCCTCCAACAATAATCCACTTAAACATAACTACCTCCTTATGTATAATCAATATCATAATTACTTACAATCCTTGTATGCAAATTCTCTCCATTTGTTGTTTCTCATCAATATACCTAGTTTATAGCATGCATCCAATCTTAATTGTGAGGGTAAATGGGGCCATACATAAATCTATTGAACTAGTCACCAGATTAGTCTTTTTCCCTTATCTCGAAAGGAAATTAATGAAGTATCATTGGAAAATAACTCAATACTTAAATTAGAATGGTTCAGTTATCTTTTGCGCAGATGGTTTTAAGGTTAAGATAAGAAGATAAATGCTCGCTGGGTAGTTTTATCGGATTGCTTAAATTTATCGGTATAATCAATCCATTTAATTCGATTACACCGTTCATCTATAGATTTATCTATTTCCATTTGTGCCCCATCCATTATTTCCTTTATTGTAGAGATATGGAGTGAGAAGTGGTCTGCTGCCGCTTTAAATGGAGATTTCTCAATCATTAACTGAAGAAATTGTTTTTCATCCACAGAAACTTCCTCTAATTGATATTCCATACTCTCAATATACTGGTAAACTTCTCTGTGTATATCAGGTAATTTTTTGATAACACTTCGAAGTAAAAATTCCATTAAGATAGGATTAATCCGCTCCATATTTTCACCCCTTAATATTTACATAAAAACATCAACTACCAGATTTCAACATCCGGTAGTTGAAATATTGAATATTTTACCAACTAGCTTTTTTCACACCCGGTATTTGACCTTTGTGAGCATACTCTCTAAAAGCAATCCTAGACATTTTAAACTTTCTTAGATATCCCCTTGGCCTTCCAGTTACTTCACATCTGTTCTTAAGCCGTGTAGGTGAAGAATCTCTAGGAAGTTTTCTTAGTGCTTCAAAATCACCTTTTTCTTTTAACTCTGCACGAATGGCTGCATATTTCATCACCATCTCCTGCCTTTTTTGTTCTTTAACAACTTTTGATTTTTTCGCCATAATAATTCTCCTTTTACAAATCGAAACGATTACGTTTTATTATAAATGCTTTTGCTTTTTTATTTATTCTCTTAATGCTTTATTTGGTTTCTCTGTGTAACGTACGTCTTTTTAATCGTGGACAATATTTCATTAGTTCAATTCTATCCGGGTTATTTCGTTTATTCTTTGTAGTAATATAATTGCGATCTCCAGTTTCCGTACATGCTAACGTAATATTAATTCTCATCTTTTTTCCTCCTACATTGTTTTATATTTACTCATATTTCTTAAAAAGAAGGTAGTGGGTCTTTAAATTCCGACCAATCTTGATTCATTTCTGCTTCCGTAAGTAAGCATTCGTCCAAGGTTTTTTCAATTTCTTTTTGACTCATATCAATTCCAATCATAACCAATTCGGTTAAACGGTCACCAAATGTTTCGTCCCATCTATCCAAGAGTTCTGGTTCATCTTTTAAAATTTGCATTCGCTCTTCTTCGGGGTGACTCACTATCCAATTTCCTGCTGCCTGAATAGTTAGAGAAGGTCCAGCTTGCGAGAGAAGTCCGGAAATGTCGTTCCGTGTAGCTAACCAAAGAAATCCTTTAGAACGTACCACCTCTACTGGCCAATTATGTATCCAATTCATTAGCCTTTCTGGGTGGAATGGCTTATTGCGGCAATATACAAATGATGCTATACCATACTCTTCTGTTTCTGGGACATGCTCTTCATTTAATTCTTTAAGCCACCCTGCCCCCTGACTGGAGGTCTCAAAATCAAAAAGTCCTGTGTTTAGAACTTGAGTAAGTGGTACACGTGCATATTCACTCTCAATAATACGGGCCTCTGGATTGAATTTTTGTAAAACTGATTTTAGTTCTTGAACATTTGTTGACGATACTAAATCGACTTTGTTCAGTACAATCACATTAGCAAATTCAATTTGATCAATTAATAAATCGGCTATTTCCCTCTCATCAGTTTCATCAACTGCCTGCTTACGATCCAATAGAGTTTCTCCTGATGCGTAATCATGCCAAAAACGATTAGCATCTAAAACGGTAACCATAGTATCCAGCTTACATAATCTAGACAAATCTATTCCCAAACTTTCTTCAACATAGGTGAAGGTCTGAGCTACGGGTATTGGTTCACTTATTCCACTTGATTCTATAACGATATAATCAATATCTCCTAGCTGTGCAAGCTTTTCCACTTCAATCAGTAAATCTTCTCTAAGCGTACAGCATATACAGCCATTTTGCATTTCTACCAGTTTCTCGTTAGTTTTAGAAAATCCCCCTTTTTTCACCAAGGTAGCATCAATATTTACTTCACTCATATCATTGACAATAACAGCTACTTTAAGATTATCTCGATTAGTTAAAATGTGATTTAGCAGTGTTGTCTTTCCTGAACCAAGATAACCACTTAGTACTGTAACTGGAATTCTTTTCGAACCCACATTTTCACTCCTTTCAAAAAGCACCCTTATATCATCAATATAATCTACGCACACAAACCGAAACCATTACGATTTAATATCTAATAATACATAGCTATTCTTTATTATAAAGGTTTGCTTTTTCTCTCCCGCTATTGTTAATAGCTATACCATTATAAATCGTAACGATTACTATTTACAAGTTTTTTTTATAAATAAAATCTTTCATCTCTTTCTTTAGAGTTCTAAATCCTTATAAATTCTACTTGATGTCGCATTTTTTTGACCAAAGTATTTACCATTGTATAATTTTGCTTGTTGATGCACTTCTGAAAAGACAAGTTGACAAATTCAACGACCTATAGTTAATTTTATCGAGATTCTATTCGCGTTAAAAAGCTCAAGGGGTTATATTCCCTTCAAAACCTGGGTCAACCCACCCTGCATTTTGAATAAATAGTCCCATGTTGCCTACTGAACTTCTCCCTTCTAGGAACGCGGTAATATTACCCGGAAGTTTAATCCATTCTTTTGTAGTAGCTAAAAGGAATGAGTTTGGCCCTATATTAATGGACTGCCCATCCTCAACAACAATTTCTCGGTATTTTGCTGAAAGTATCATGGTATCACCTTTTCTTTATCATAAGATAATGAAGCATAAGCATCATGTAAATGAATGGATTCCTCATTTCGGCATTCAATATGAAATGATTGAACCCACCTTAATTCATATAGGTCCGCAGCAACCAGTCTAATCAGGTCTTCAACAAATCTTGGATTTTCAAATGCTTGTTCCGTCACCTTCTTTTCATCAGGCCTTTTTAAGATGGAATAAAGCTTAGCACTTGCATTCGATTCAATTACTTCTAACATGATTTCCTTAAAATCACGAGGGAAGCTCCTATCTGAATAAGTTTCAATTTCAATAGAAACAATTCCTCTCTGATTATGGGCGCTATATTCACTGATTTCTTTAGAACAAGGACAAAGTGTTGTAACTGTTGCTATCATCCCTATCTTTTCCTTCCATATAGCTGGCTCCTGGTAGCCTACTTCTATATTTACATCTGCACTCATCAGACCTGACATACCCAGTACAGGACTTGTTCTTTCAAAAAACCATGGAAAAGACACTTGGACAGCTGAAGATTTCTGTTCCATCCTTTCTGCCATCCGTTTTGCTAAATGACGTAATGACTGAGGATTCATTTCTATCCCCTTTGAATAGGCTTCTTGAAGAATTTCTGGGAGCCTGCTCATATTTATCCCTTTCTTATTACTGCACAACTCAGTAGTTAGTGTAAACTCACCAATGGTTTGTTGAATTACCGGTTCAGATTCTGCTTTAACAATGACTGGATACTTAATTTTTTTAATTCCTACATTATCGATTTTAAAGAAATAATTTCTTTCTATGTTTTGCAAGTCTGGCATATATTGTTTGTCTGTTGGTTTAACTCCATTAATAGGACAGGCTGAACCAAAATATTGAAGTCGATCTAGTTTATTAGGTAATTCCAGAATTGGCATCTTTTAATACTTCCCTTCAATAATAATTCTTTACCAGTTATAAAAATATTGATCACGAGTAATACCTTTTTCTAAAACTACATGGAATTCCTCTTAATTTAGTTAAGTACAAAAGTTCTGTACAATTTAGAAACCATTTAGTGATCACATGATTGGTTCCTAAACAAGTCTCTAGAAAAATTCATTTTACGCTGGAATACTTTGAAGAGTACGAAAATATAATAAATCGTAATCATTACGCTTTGTTCTTTAACCATATAATATTTACTTTCATAAATCAATTATTTATAAGTGGTTAAAGACAAAAAAAACTACTTATTTTCTATCAGGTAGTCTATCAAGAATTTACTAAACTTTGAGTCTTTTTCTTTTAACAACTATGTCTACTTGAAAAAAAAAGTGAGCATGTTGAATAAAGACAAGCATATGCTTTATTAACATAAATCGTAATTATTAAGATTTGTAAGGAAGGTGGTTCTTAATATGATGCGTTTTAAACGCTATTCGGCAAATCTATTATTTTTTATCCTATCACTTCTTTTTCTAGGATTCTTCTTTTTGGGGGAACGCTTTATTCCGACTCAAATTAATCTATCAACCATGCCTATGCTGAATTCAATGTTCGTTGTATTTTTAGGACTATTCTTAGAATCCATTCCCTTTCTATTTCTTGGAGCAATCGCTTCCTCGTTCATACACTTATTTATTAGTGAAGAATTAATTCAGCGAATGATACCAAAAAAACCAATTGCCGCACTCTTTTGGTCTATCGTTGCCGCACTGATCGTACCTGTATGCGAATGTGCAATTATACCAGTCGTTCGTAGGCTGATTATTAAGGGTGTCCCTATACATGCCGGTGTCGTTCTATTAGTCACTGCACCCATTTTAAATATCATAGTATTTGGATCTACCTATTATGCTTTTCAAAAGAACCCAGAAATTATATATGGACGGGTCATCATTTGTATACTTACCGCCATTATAGTAGGTGCATTCGTTTATATTTTTTGTAGAAAAGACATTATTAAAGAAAATGCAAATGAGCACAATCATACTCAACACGACCACTTTTCCTCTTTATCACATAAATTAACTCATTTAATTAATCATATTACTGATGAGTTTTTTATGGTGGGGAAATATTTTATCATAGGTGCAGTATTTGCCAGTGTGTTTCAAGTTTGTGTTGATAGGACAATACTAGCCGAACTTGGAAATTCACAAATCCAAGGAACAGTACTGATGATGGGAATAGCATATATACTCTCCCTTTGTTCATCAGCAGATGCTTTTGTGGCTGCCTCCTTTTCCCATAGTTTTTTACCGGGTTCAATTTTGGGATTCCTAGTATTTGGGCCTATGCTCGACCTGAAAAACACTCTTATCATGATGTCATGCTTTAAATGGCGTTTTGTATTTATATATATATTGCTAGTCTTCTTAGTCGTCCTTAGTTTATGCCTGTTAGCAGGGGTCTGGATCAGTAGAGGAGGTTTGTAGTGAAAAATTTTACTTATAAATTTGAAGCGTTATTGTTGCTTGGATTAGGTCTAATGATTTTCAAGCTATATGTATCTGGAAATTTAACTCAATTAATTGCTCCGAAAATGCTGTCATACTCATTAATTTCCTTAGCAGCATTTTTGATTGTGGGATGTTTACGAATGAAAAAAGAAAAAAAGAATGTTCATTGCTGTGGATGTGAAACAGATCAAGAGAAATCAAAGTCGTCTCTTACCTCCATTTCCAAATATGGTCTATTTTTGATACCAATTTTACTTGGGTTTACATTGACTAATTTCACATTAAGCGAAGATGTATTGGCAAAGAGAGGAATTGTTCAAAAACAGATCCAGTCTGACGATTCTGCCAAGAACGAAACATTCCATCAACATGATGTAATAAAAGTTGACGATAAAAATTATTTTCAAGTCTTGGACTATTTAATGACAAATATTGAAGATATCGAAGGAAGAAAAATAGAAATTTCAGGTTTTGTATATCGAGAGAATCAGTTTCCGAAAAATCAAATTGCTATTGCTCGCCTTTCCATGACCTGTTGTATCGTTGATGCTAACTTATATGGTTACCAGGTTAAAGGTCATGTAAAAAAAATGAAAACGAATAGTTGGTACACTATTCAAGGGAAATTAACTAAGGGAAGCTATAATGGTGAGACCGTTCCAGTGATCCAATTAATCACTTCTAAGAAAATCCAAGCTCCAAAGGATGTCTATTTATATGAATATGTAGATATAACCGAATAGTATAGACAGGCTATTACCAATATAAACAAAAGTAAGAGCAGCTTTTGATAAAGTCACTATCAAATCTGCTCTTACTTTATATAGTACTTTTTAATAGTAAAAAGTACTGGGGAATAAATAATGCAATTCATTCCATATGATTCTATCCTCTAACTTCATCATCTGGGTTTATTATTTATGATAGTAAGTGAGAAACTTAATTATACAACGATAAAAGAATGGAAAACAAAATAACGCTTAAAATACTTGTTATCATTTGTTTTCCAGCTAATAAGAATGCCTCTTTAAAAGAAAGTTCTTTCATTATTTTTACTAAGGTTACTAAACAGGCAGTAAATGTACTACAGAGGAAAACCGCAATAAATAGTTCTCCTATTGCTATTTGTTCTGCCATAATTCCGGAACCTTCATTCAATAATAATATTCCGTCCTTACGGAATAAACTTGCAACAAATGCAGGGGCTATATCAGTAGATAAGCCAATAACAGCCAATAAGGGTGCGATAAACTCCTTTAAAATTTCCATCCATCCCAGAAAATCAAATAATGAAGCAACCAGGCAAATAATTAAAAAAATTGGCATAGCTTGGACAAGAAATTGACTTAAAACAGGCTTTAGTCTATAGGATAAAGTTTGTCCGGAAGGCCATTGCAAGAAAGTCTCTCTTTTTTTAAACATTGGTACCAATGTTTTTTTATTCCAAATTTTTCCGTGAATAAGTGATATTAATATCAAGATGAATATATACGGGATAATAAGAAAGATATGTCCTGAAGCACCAAAGACAGATAGAGACGCTCCTAGCTGATAGCTACAGGCAGAGCCAAAGGAAATAACTGAAATGCAGTTCTTCCTAGTACAAATGTTGCAACTTCGACTAGATTGTATTGCAACAACATTGCATCCAAAACCGTTAATGATAGGAACAAGATCTTGTCCGGTTAAACCAACTTTTCTCATAAGTGGATCAAGTGCATCTGTAATTTGATCCTTTAATCCACTTTCTTCTGTAATCGCAATAGCTAAGCCGAATAAAATCACAACCGGAAAAGCCCAAACGAAGGAGTAGATTCCCAATGATAGTAGTCCAAAATCTCCAAAGAGCACAGTTTTTAAGGTTTCAGGAGCCCCTCCACTCCACCTAATAAGAGAATTAACAATGGTTGATTCTACAATGCCCTCTACTCTTTTAGAAAACTGGTAGGCTAAAAAGATTGGGAGGGAATAGATAACTAGTAAAGTTATAAGAGCCACATATGGCCCTAAGATTCGCACTTGGAACAGTGATTTTAAGTCCTTTATTTTTTTTATACGTAAATTATTAATTTCCACACTTTCTGCAAAAGTAACTGATCTTGCTAACTCACGTATTTTATCCCCAACTCTTGAATCAACTCTTCGTGTGTCCATTATAAATAAAGGGAATTTGTTTTTTTCTTTAAAATCATTTAATTCACTTAGTGATTCTTGATCCATTTTATCTTCAAAGCTAACTATGACAGCAATCGGCTTATCTTCAAAAGGGAAAACTTCTGTTAAGACTTCAATCTCCTCTTTATAGTGGGTGCCTCTTACTATAAACCAATATTGATCTGCAGATTTTATCTTTTTTCTTGTATATTGACTTGAGACTAATTCACCTCCTATACGGATTCCAGGTGTATCCATATACCGGGTCTGATTTTCATTCACTTCTAGTATTGTAGAGGTAGATCCTTTAACATTAGATCCCTGAGTAGGGAAATTTTTTTGTAATAATCCTTTAAGTAGCGTAGTTTTTCCTGATGATTCTAAACCTAATAATACAATTTTCATATTAATCTCCTAACAGGCGCACCCTTTCTCACAACAAGATAAGTCATCAAGGTACATGGCAGACTTCTTATACAATTCAAAAATATCTTGATTGCGAGGAAGATTATGATGGAAAATGATATCCTCAGCAATAATGGCAAACCTTTGGCGGAATTTATAAATAAAACAAAAAATTGTATTACTTTGCCTTACATTCGGTCCAATCAAATATACTGAAGGGGCTAGCGTGGACTCATCCTTTTCAGTTAAGATTGGTAGTCCTTCTTCGTTCCATTCAAATAACTCCTTGAATTGCTTCGCACCGCTTCCAAAACCAGTACAGATAATTGGTTCCCATTTAGTTTCTACAACATCACCATTCTCGAATTGAATGAGAAACATGTCTTTTTCATCGTCCTTTTCGACGGAGATTGCTCTACTCATTGGATGTTCAAAGATTCCATTAAGCGCTTTTGTTGATTCAAGCCTTTCTCTTGTAAATGGTGATAAGGTCCTACTAGGATCTACCTCAATATCAAACCACTGTTTCGCAGAGTAATATACATCCACTTTTCTCCCTTCTTTATTTAAGTGATAGGCCGCATCAGCTGCGCTCTCACCACCACCAATAATGATTCTATCCCCTTCAATTTCTTTCCATGAGGTAACATCGCCGTAATGTATCCCATATTTAAAAGGACGTTTTGGAAATTGGAATTCGCCACAAGCAATAATAACTGAATTTGAGAAAAAACCATCACCCTTCTCACTTGTTTGTACCCAATACTTTTTTTCTTCCCTTTTTTCTACTTTATGTACTTGTGTATTTTCACTAACTGGCAACTTATAGTGTTCAGCAATCATACATAAATATTCGCCATATTCCTCCCCTGATAAGTGTTCTTTTCCAAAAGTATATGCAGGTGACGTATCAGGTAAAATCGCGTTTAAATCTAAATAACTAAAACCATGAGCAGTAAAAGATGGTGTGATAAACCTTGTCTCTTCAGGCCATTGAAAGAATGTTGAACCAACTTGATCCCTCTCTAAAATAATAAAATCATCTATTCCATTCTGCTTTAATAGAACACCCATACCAATCCCTGCTGGGCCTCCTCCTATAATCGTAATCATGTATATTCCTCCTTTTATAAAAAGCTTATTAGCTAAATGAATCTCGTTTATTATGAATCCTATTATCCATTTTTCCTTGTTCTATTTCACAACACAAATCGAAACAATTACGATTTATGTTGTGAAGTTTAGAGACAATCTATAGACATAACCTACTATTACAGTTCGAAGTTGAACTTGTTTATGTTATGTGAGTGATTAGGGCAATATTTTTAATTACTATTGTATATCTATAATTCAATACCCTTGATGTAACGTGATTTACTAACTATTTCTCTAAACAATCGTAACAGTACCCATAAAACTCAAACCTTTGTAATTTAAATTGATTATTAAAGGAAACCTTTGAGAAATCTATAGGACAGTTATCTTTATCCAGAGATTCACTTTTCCCACAATTCAAGCATTTTATCATACTCCTCGTATTTTCAGACACTAATTGATATTTACATTCTCTTTCCCACATACCTTTCTTCTCTATAAACCCTTTTTTTTCCAATAAAACCAATGTTCTGTAAACCGTATCTAAACTGATACCGGGGATTTTTAATTTAGCCTCTTTATGAAGAATTCTGGCGGAAATAAATTCACTGTTTCTGTTACTTATCAATTTAATTAATAGTTTTCTATTATTCGTCATCTTATAACCCGTTCTAGTTAAAACAGAATTTATTTCATATTGTAAGTTCATCATTATAAACTCCTTTCCTAATGGAATAATCCCCCCAAACATCTGTCTTAAATAATCTATCATTTTATATTCACCTAAAATCGTAATCATTTCGATTTACATTAAAATTAAATCATATTTTCATTAGAAAATCAAAAAAGTATATTTCATTATTTTTTTCATAAACTCTTTAATGAGTGCCTAAAAAATAGTTAATTTCGATGTACACGATACTGCTGACAAATACAATAGATAATGAAATGATTTAAAATATTGGAATGTGAATAAATAAAATTATTCATTTTTCTAGAGAGAAGGTGCGCATTTTATCACTGTAAGATGATTATTGGCACTTCTTCTCTCAGAAAGATTTACGGTTTCCCTAAGTTAACAAAAAAACTTTTTAGTACATATCAATGACCTTTTCTTTTTAAAAAGTAAATCTTTTGAAAAGCAAATCCCAGTAATAAGATGACAACAAGAAGCAACGTAATAGTTGCTCCTGGAGGAGTTCCTAAATAATAGGAAGTACTTAAACCGGTGATGATGCCGAAAAAAGCAGTAATTATCGCGGTAATAATTACCCATTTGAAACCTTTTGCTATCCTTATTGAAAAGGCAGCTGGTAAGACAAGCAGGGCTGATACTAACAGTACACCAATTGTAGGGATAATGACCGCTATTACAAGTCCAGTTAAAATACTGAATGAGAGTGACAGAATATGTGTATTAATCCCACTAGCAAATGCAGTATCTTCATCAAATGTTAACAAAAATAGCGGTCTTTTTAATATCCAAAAATACAGGAGAACTATTAAGGTTATAATCAGCATGATATATAATTGCCGATTACTAATAGTTACAATGGAACCAAATAAATATTGTTCCACATTAGTTGTCATGCCACCAGCACTAATACTCATTAAAAAGAGGGCAAGAGATAAACCAGCAGCCATTAATATGGCAATGGAAACCTCAGAATAAGAATGGTAAGCTCTGCGCATATACTCTACTGCAACGGCACCAATGATAACAACAAGAAAGCTTGAAAGCGTTAAATCAGTATGAATGAAATAACCGACAGCTACTCCAGCTAGGGAAATGTGTGAGAGGGTATCAGCCATTAACGCTTGTCTCCTTAATACGAGAAAGACTCCCAATATTGGGGCAATGATGGCAATTAATCCTCCTGCCCAAAATGCCCTTCGCATGAATTCAAGGTCAAACATTTCCACGTATCTCGTTCTCCCTTCTCAAGATGAATGATTTTATCAAGAAAAGGTTTTACATCTTCTTGATCATGGGTTACCATCAAGACCGTACAGTTGTGCTCCTTAACTCGATGGTTCATAAATTCATAAAAATTTTTTCTACTTTCAAAATCCATCCCGGTTGTTGGTTCATCAAGTACAAGAAAGTCTGGTTCAGCTGCTAAAGCACGTGCTATACAGATTTTTTGTTTTTGACCACCAGATAATGCCCCGATTTTATGATTCCTAAATTCCCACATCCCAACCATTTCCAAAGCATTTTGAACAACCTTCTCGTCAAGAGCAGTCAATCTAGCAAACCATTTTCCTTTACGAAATCTCCCGGAACGGACCAACTCTATAACAGTACTTGGAAAACCAACATTAAATGAAGCTATTTGTTGAGGTACATATCCAATTTTTAACGGTAGTCCTTTTTCATTACTTTTACTTATTTTTATCTCTCCGCTCCAAGGCTTTAATAAGCCTAGCAACAATCGCAACAGAGTTGATTTAGAGGCACCGTTAGGTCCTGTAACCCCAATGAATTCACTACTATTTATTTGAAAGGAAATATCGTCTAGTGCTGGAGAATGGCCATACCCAAATTTAATTGCTTTTACTTCTACAAGTTTCAATCATGTCACTCCTTTTCAGTTTTACAAAAAAATAAAAAGAGTGACTATGTCATGTATCACGCTTTTATTTCATTAACTATTTACTTAATGCACCCTTTAGTTTACCTAAATTATCTTGCATTACTTGAATATAATCAGCGCCTTTTTTTTGATTTTCTTCACTTAATCCTTCCAAGGTATTAAGTACTTGAGTTTCCGCCCCTATTTCATCTGCTAGAGTTTTTGCTACTTTTGGGGATGCTACTTCTTCAAAGAAAATAGTTTTTATATTATGGTCTAATGCAAAATTCTTCAATTCTGAAAGCTTAGCAGGACTTGGTTCGTTTTCAGTAGACAAGCCGGCAATTGCTACTTGTTTAAGACCATATTCATTTGCTAAGTATCCAAAAGCTGCATGTTGAGTAATAATTTCTTTACTTGAAACATCTGCAAGTGTAGATCTAAATTCTTTATCTAGGTCCTTTAGTTCTTCTATATAAGCCACACTATTTTTTTCATACTCTTCCTTATGATTTGGATCAACCTTTATTAATGCATCCTTAATATTCTCAACTTCTTTTTGTGCAAGTGCAGGGCTTAACCAAACGTGTGGATCCTTTTCATGACTATGTGCTTGCTCTTCTTCCTCTGCATGTTCATGCTCTTCACCTTCCATTAGAGTGATTCCTTCGCTCGCTTTAACAAAAGTAGACTTTTTAGAATCTAAACTCTCTTCGATATCAGGCACCCATGTCTCCATATACTCACTGTCATAGACGAATAAGTCTGCATTTTGTATATTACCTACATCCTTTGGTGAAGGTTCCCAATCATGAGGCTCTATGGAAGAAGGAATTAATAATTCTACCTCAGCGAGATCGCCAACAACATTTTTTGTAAACTCATACATTGGATAAAAAGTAGTGACTATTTGAATCTTATCAGTATCCTTCTTTATTTGATTTTCCGCCCTCTCATTACCATCCCCTTGTTGACATCCGACAAGCATAAGTGGGATTGCAAATACAGGAGCTACCATTCTGTTAAACTTTTTCATAAAATTACCCTCCGATATATATTCACTCTTTTTTAGCATTTGTAGTATATCGTAATTATTACGATTTGTAAATTGGAATGATTACGATTTGAATACACATTCCCCCAGTACTGGTAATTGAATTCTTTTTCTATCTTTTTAATTCAGATACATGCTACTAACCTTAACAAAGTTGTAGCTAAAAATACAAATACATCCTTTGATAGCCAATACTAAGAATCCTTTTTGAAAAAAATAATTAAAACGGATTCTTTTCTTAACAATCATTATCGCAAAAGGATAACCAATGCCCAGGTTTCAAGGTTTAATAATGACTGGCTGCCTAAGGTATCCTTTCAGGCCTTTTACAGATAAGTTCATTACTATTGAAGTATAAGAGATTCAAAAGCATTCCTTTTGAAAATTTCTCACGAAGCTTATCAGGCAATTGATTGGTTATAGTATGGGTGTTGGTTTGGAATAAAGTTTGTTTAAAAAATTTCCGTAAACGCTGATTTAGCTGCAAACAAAAATACTCGTTTTGATTAGAGTTTGATCAAAACGAGCTTTTTCTATAGATGAGTTATTTTTTATAAAAAAGATTGATCATTTTGATTTTAATTCACAACAATATGCCAACTTACATTCTTTCTTAATTTAGGCTTATCTCATACATAATTAATTAGCCATTAAAAAGAAAAAGAACCCTATAAAAAGATTATCCTCTATAAGAGTAAAATATTAAATTCAACAAACCCTTCCAAAAGTCATATATGAAAATTTTGAAAGACTCCTTTATATTTACCCAACAAATATTTTTCGTCGATCATATGCAAAAATGGTCATCGTCACACCTAAGATAGCACAAATCATATACATAAATGAGTATGAGGAAAAATCAGCTATCGGCCCCATAATGACACCACCTAGCGAAACACCTAAATCAGCCATAGCAATAAATAAACCAAGTAACACATTTCGATTTACCTTAGGCAATACAAAGGTTAAATACGTTGTTAACGTTGGATAGATAATTGCCTGAGCTATCCCCATTAAAATCGCACCTGCATAGAAAAAGAAAGCCCCACCCGTTATAGATACGCTTACACATTGCGCCGCTATTGCTAAAAGAAGCATAGCCCCCATGATAAAAGATGAATGCCACTTACCGTCTGAAGGAATCCTTTTCCTTAAAGTAAAACGAGCAAAGACAACGGTACCAGCCTGAAGCATGAGATAAATTCCAGCATTGCCGTTTTTTAATTGCATAGCGTACAGTGGTAGGAAGGTTGTAATCGCTCCAAATACAATGGAGGTAACTAACATCAATACGCTGCATTTAAACAGAAACGGATTTTTTACCAACTGACTAAATGCCTTAAACATACTTACTCCTTGCTCATTTTTAACTGAAGCAGGTTGATCCTTTCCTTTTTCCATTTTGGCACTATAGCCAAACACCCCTGTAGTGATGGCAATTGCTATCATCACTACTGTAAAATAATCCATACCTCCTTGCCAAATTCCTAATGCCAGTATAGGTCCAATAATACCTGGTATATAAGAGAATAAAGAATAAAGTGAGATGCCCTGAGAGCGATCCTTCTCTGGTAGTGCATCAATAATGCCTATCTGCAATGCCATGGAAAAAAAAGCTGTCGACACCCCTTGTAACATACGGGCAACTAGATAGCCGCCTAACCCAGTAATCGTATATAATATTAAAGCAAAACCATTGACTATAAGAATAATGCGCAACACTTTTATCGGTCCATGCTTTTGAATAATTTGACCTGCCCACGGACGAAAGAACATGGTTGTAAATAAATACGCCCCTATAATCAAGCCGATAGTAGTATTGCTGGCTCCTAATGATTCCCCTTGTAAGGGGATAATAACATTTAGAATGGCATTGGCACTAAAATAAAGAAGAACCAACAGATATAAACGCAGAAACGGCCAAGACATAGCTCCACTCACAATTTTTTCTCCTCCTAGTTCGAAAATAATCTAAAAAGTTATTAATTTGTCCAATAATTTTCTAGCATATTCTGACTGAACGTTTTTTAATTGTTCGATTTTAATTACTTCTTCAATTTGACCATTTCTAAAAATAATGACCCTGTCGCAAATATAGGCGGCGGCCTGAATATCATGAGTAATAAATACATAGCTCATATTGTAGAGGTTTTTTAATTCCTTAAGTAATTCAAGCACTTGTATTTGAACTGATACATCTAAAGAACTGATTGCTTCATCTAATAAAATACATTTTGGTTCTGTGGAAATGGCCCTTGCAATACATACCCTTTGAACCTCTCCCCCTGATAATTCATGAGGATATCTTTTTCTGTAGGACGGATTTAACCCAACTTGATTCAATAGATTATCAATCCTGTTTTGAATTTCTATTTTGAGCTTGCTCTTAATTTTTAATGGCTCCATAATGGCTTCCTCAACTGTAAAAAATGGGTTAATGGAAGATTTATAGTCTTGAAAAACAGCGCTAATGTTACCCGATCTCACTCTTCTATCCCCTACATTTTCACCCTGAAATAAAACGGTTCCCCGATCTGGCTTTTCAATTCCTATTAGTAAACGACCTAAGGTGGATTTCCCGCTCCCACTTTCTCCGATAATACCGAGACATTCGCCACTTCCACATTCAAAACTAATATTGTTCAAAATCTTTTGTCTTTTGTTTGAAATGAGTCCACCACTTTTATAAGACTTCTCCACACTATCAACCTTTAGCAATTTTAAGCTCTCCCCATTATTTTCTTAAAATGATTACTCAACGCTAGTCTAGTAGATACTAAATATTTGGTATAGTCATGTTCCGGTTCTGAAAATATAGTTTTTGATTTTTCTCTTTCAATAATTTCTCCATCCTTCATGACCATAACTTCATCAGCAATTGCTCTAACAACTCCCAAGTCATGGGAAACAAAGATCATAGAGCAGCCCATTCTTTCCCGTATTTTTATAAATTGCTCAACGACTTCAAATTGTGAAATAGTATCTAAAGCTGTTGTTGGTTCATCAGCAATAATAATGTCTGGTTCTAATACTAATGCTAACGCAATCATTATTCGCTGCAACATTCCACCCGATAGCTGGTGTGGATATTTATTCATAATCTCTATCGGATTTTTCAGCATGACACTTTCCATAGCATTTTTCATTTTTTCTTCGATTTCTTTATTACTCCAACCGAAATGTTCAACAAGCGTTTCCTTTAAATGAACCCCAATTACACAGGAAGGGTCAAATGCACTCATCCCATTTTGTAGAATCATGCAAAGTTTTCTTCCCCTTCTCTTTCTCATCTCCTTTTCTGAAAGTTCGTTTAAGTTTTCGCCTTTAAATAAAATGTCTCCTGATTGGTGAAGCCAGGATTTATTTAATCGCATTATTGACCTACAAGTCAGAGACTTACCGCTTCCGCTTTCTCCTACAATTGCCAGACAGCTTCTTTGCTTTAAATGGAATGAACTATTATAGATAATCACTTTACCGGAGCTACTATCCCATATTCTCAGATTTCTAACTTCTAATATATTCATAGATTATTTTGCCACCTCTTTTGAAGCTTAATTTTAGAGATTGTTAACTCTTCTTGAAGCTTATTTTTTGAGGTAATTAATTTAGGGTCTATGGCAACTTGAAGTGCATCAGAGAAAAAGTTAAATGCAGATACTACCATAATAATGGCTAGTCCAGGAGCTAACATTAATTCTGGTCTTGTAAACATTACTTCCCTTGCCTCATTTAACATCATTCCCCATTCAGCATTTGGGGCTTGAATTCCTAACCCTAGGAATGAAAAGCCTGATACTTGCAAAATCATCGAACCAATTGAGCTGCTCGAAATCACTGCGATATCAGAAAATGTAACAGGAACCATGTGCTTATAAATAATTTTCACGTCACTAATACCTGATGCTTTGGCAAATTTCACATATTCTTTTTCAGCAAACTGCATAACAGACGTTCTGATTATTCGAGCAAACCATGCCCATTTAATCAAGGTAAACGCAATCAATATATTTTCAAGCCCCACACCTAAAATACCAACAACAGCTAATGCCATTACATA
The DNA here is from genome assembly GCF_918698115.1 of Peribacillus sp. Bi96. Classification (GTDB taxonomy): domain Bacteria; phylum Bacillota; class Bacilli; order Bacillales; family DSM-1321; genus Peribacillus. The sequence goes on along the minus strand of NZ_CAKKLV010000017.1, from coordinate 9,238 downwards.
TCCTGGAAAAGATAGCATCGTGTCACAAATTCTCATAACAGTGGCATCTACTTTTCCTCTAAAGTAGCCTGCTAGAAATCCTAAAACCGCTCCAATCAAGACAGATATGAATAATGCAACTAAAACCCATAAAACACTGGGACGAATGCCATAAATAATTCTGGATAAAATACATCGTCCTAAGTGATCATTACCTAATAGGTAATCCCATGATGAAGAAGCATAACGAAGGCTCATATTTACTTCTTCAGGGTCATGTGGAGCAAATATAGGGGCGAAAATGCCAACAACGATTGTTACAACGATAACTATGAGAGAAATTGTGCCTAACCTATCTTTTATTAAATTTTCAAATAGTCTCATTTATATTTCATTCCTTAATTTAGGATTCATCACAGCGTTTATAATGTCGGAAATGGTATTAAATAATACAAAGGCCACTGCTAAAATAAGTACATACGCTTGTATAATCGGGAAATCCCGGCCTAGAATAGCTCGAACACTTAAACTTCCTAATCCTGGCCAAGCAAATACATTTTCTATAACGACTGTACTTCCCAATATAATAGGTATAGCCATACAAAATATCGAAATGGCCACTTGCAATGAATTTCTTAAGATGTGCATGGTGACTTTCCTCTCTGTTAAGCCACATGCCCTTCCATACAGTACATAGTCTTCATTTAAATTACTCAACATCGAACTTCTAACGACCCTAAAATAAATGCCTGCATAGCTTATCGCAATGACAATAACCGGTAGAATATAACTTTTATACGACTCCATTCCGCTTGTTGGCAATAAATCCACTTTTACGGAAAAATACCAAATCATAAGAGTCGCCATCCAGTATGACGGCATTGCCGTTAGGAAAAATGAAAATCCCCTTACTGACTTATCCATAATTTCCCCCTCTTTCATCGCACAGATCACACCTAAAAGTATCGATAGAACAATAATGACAACAGATGAAACCAACGTTAGTTTTAACGTATTTAGAAAAGCAGGACCAATTAACGACCAAACCGGTTTTCCTGTCACGTAGGAAACCCCAAAGTCCAACTGTAAGCAAGCAATAACCCAATCGAAGTATCGTATAATAAATGGTTTATCCATCCCCAACTCATCTTTCGTTTGAGCAATTAATTCATCTGTTATTGTTGGAACACCTTGCGCTTGCAATACCACTTCAACTGGATCTAAGGGAGAAAGATTAATTAAAATAAACGTTAAAAATGAAATGACCAAAAGTAAAGGGATTGATATGAATAGTCTCTTAATGATGTAACTTCCCATAGAAAATCTCCTTTTAATAGAAATTTAAAAAACCACACTTACTTCTGCAATATAATACTTAGAAGGTTACTCTTCACATAAATAAAAAGGGGAATCTTCCCCTTTTTATTTATATTTCTATTCAAAGTTCATCAGTTCGAATGGTAACTCAAATTGCGTTTGCTTAAATGATATGCCTTTTAAATTTTTTGGGGCAACTACAGTGACACTGCCATTTGAAATGGGAATAAAGACTGCTTCATCATGTACAATCGTCAAAATATCCGCATATAATGATTTTCGTGTTTTCTCATCAGGTGACACCATTACTTCATCAATCTTCTTGTAGAGTTCATCTGAGTTTGCAATACCGCTTGTAGTATGTAAATAAGATGCCTCAGAAGTAAAAGCAGAGATTGTACTTTGTGGATCATACGCAAGTCCCCATGTTTGATTGAATAATAGATCATAGTCACCCGTCGATCTTCTATTAGCAATTGAAGTTGACTCTTCACCGATAATTTCTAGCTGAATACCGATCTCTTTTACTGAAGCTTGGATAAACTCAGCCTGGGTTTTTTGGGAGGAAGAATTGCTATCATAATAAAGTTTCATTGCTAATTTTTTGCCGTCTTTTGTTCTAACATCAGAACCATCTTTTGCTGCCCATCCTGATTCTTCTAAAATCTCTTTCGCTTCTTCTAAATCATAGCCTCTTTTCTTCAAATCAACATCTGCATAATTGACGTTAGGTGAGAATAGTGTATTGGCTACTGTTTCCGTACCATTTAAAATATCCTTACTAATGGTTTCTCTATCAATCGAGTGCCAAATGGCTTCACGAACAGCTGTTTCACTTACTGGATTATCAGATTTACTGCTATTTGCTACAATCATTTTCGTATTCATTGGTTCACTTCTAACCAACTGATAATCACCTGAATCAACTAATTGATTCATTGCCTCTACATCAAGACTGTCTGCACCGCGGTCATCAGTAAAAACAAAGTTTACTTCTCCTTTTTGTAAAGCTAAAAATGTCGTTTCCCCTGCTGGAAGAACTTTAGAAGTAATCTTCTTAATTTCAGGTGAGCCACCCCAGTAGTTTTCATTCGCTTTAAAAGTGGCGTACTCATCAGTTTTATGTTTAGTGAGAATATATGGTCCTGTACCATTAAATCCATTTACGCCATCTTTAGTTCCCCCATTTTTAAAATCTTTGGGTGATAAAAATACGTAAGGTCTGGTCATAGATAATTCAACCAAAGTTGGGTAGTATGCTTCTGATAGCACAAGTTCAACTGTATAAGCATCTACTATATTTACACTTTCTATTTTTGTAGATAGTTTAATCCAAGAATGCTTTTCTGCATTGTTTTGTACAGCCTCTATGTTTTTCTTTACTGCTTCTGCATTAAATGGTTCCCCATCATGGAATTTTACATCTTCTCTTAAATGAAACGTGTATACTTTTCCATCTTTAGAAATTTCCCATGATTCAGCAAGTAATGGCTTAATTCCATCTTCCGTATTCTCAACTAATGATTCATACACCATGCCTTGAGCTGGCATTGAACCTCCGTACAAATGAGGATTCATATCATTAATATCTTTGGCTGATGCATAAACTAATTCTGTCTTCTTTTTGTTATTCGTTGAAACGGTTTTAGCATCATTTCCGTCACTGCATCCTACTAGTACAAATAAATACATAAGCATAGTTAAGAAAACAAACATTTTTCTTTTTTTCACTTTATTTTCCTCCAAAAGTATATATAAAAAGCTACATAACTGAAAAAATTCCACTTGCCAAGTAAAAATACAGATGGCAAGTTGCCCTTAGCTATTCCTGCAGATACAAACCTTAGTCTAAGTTCTACAGTGTTTTTGTTTTTAAACTTTTTCCTATCTCATTGCATATCATATTCAAATCTTCATCAAAGCTTTGAACAACAAATGCATTAGATAGCAATTCACCTTCATGGGATTGAGCCACTTTTTCAATTTTATTCTCATATGTTTTAATGAATTTATCTATTGTTGGACAATTTACATTTAAATATTTTGCAATTCCTTGAATTATTTTTATACGATAATAGTCTTCTTTAGGCATCCTAGGGATATCCAAATATCCTTCCCTATTGACGAACATTTTTCTAATAGGAACAGCAGAAAAATCAAAATATTTCCCATTCTTATCTGGTTCAGAAAAAGGATCAATCAACAGTGCGGTATAACGTATATATAATAAATATTCTTGATGGATAGCTTCTAAATGATTAAAATCCTCTATATCATGACGTGATAAACTTTCCAATCTCACGGGATAATTATCATCTGTCATAAATTTAAGTAGATTTAAATTTTTTATATTTAAATTCCCTAAGATATTCATGATTTCTTTCCATTGAGCCAGCATATCCCTAATTAAATATTGTGTAATGGGCCCCTCAGGATAAAGTTTATAAACATATTTCTTGCTTTCTAAGTCACCAAATATTGCACTTAGTGTGAAATCATTCATAAACAACGGTGGGTGAACATATAAAGAAATATTTCTCGTTTCTGCTTCTATTGGAGATTTCATATTTTCAAGAGTAATACCTAATTGTTCATATAACTTACATAGTCCCTCGACATTTTTAGATGGATAATGTGTAGAGCCTATATGAATTTTTTTCTTGACTGCTGTTGTTAAAACATGATTAGAAGGTTTATCGTGCATCCATCGTGTATCACCGTAATATGTAGAAAAACTGATAATTTCCGCATCTGAATTAAGCTGGTTCATATAATTATTGATTAAGCTATTGGAACCGAAAGTCGGAGAAATTAATACAATACACCTTACTTGTTTTAATTTCTCATTATTAATTTGTTTTAATACTTCTATATAAGCATCCGTTGTTACAGCAAGAATAATAGTATCCCATTCACCCTTAATTGTTCCATAACCCCTAAAAACTTGATCAATGAAGCATTCACCCTGCATAGTTCGATGCTTTTCATTTTGAACGCTTACACGAACTAAATGATTACTTTCCTTAAGTGCCTCAAAAAAATTTTCTGAACGAACAGATTCTCTCCCAACAATTCCTACGTAGCAATTCAATTGGTTTTTTAGATTCATAGCTAGTTGGATAGATGTTGGGCCAGTGCCTAATAGTAGGACTCGCTTAAAATCATTCATAAAGGCCTCCTTTTCTTACAATTTAGTAAGCTATGCTTTTTTATACAATGCGATATCAAACACATGATCTGGACGCAATATTTCTTCAACCATCTTCCACTTCTGCCCATCAACCTCTCTTGATGGAAAATTAAATAAGGACTTCAAATGATTACCATATCTCATAGCAACAACTACATTTTCATTCGTTAATGTATGTAATTGATCCAATATGTAATATTTATTTTCAACAGTTGAACTAAAAATGATATGAGTCACGTTTTTCGTAAAATCAAGATTTTCCACTAATATTTTTTCTAATCTAATATTTAATCCATTTCCTAATTTCTCTACTACGTTTCGTCCAAGTTGAATAGCCTCATCATCAATATCTATGCCAACAACCTCTGCTCCTGTTCGCTTAGCGATTAATAATGGCGTCATTGGAAATGAACCTGATCCTACTAACAATACTTTTGACTCCGAAGTAATTTGAAAACTGCCAAATTCTTTTTCAATACATGATTCTATATTTTTAAAGTAGTCTGCCTTTTCACTATTTCCATCCAGTAGCTTGATTGCACGAAATTTCTCCATAATAGCAACACAAAGTGCCGATTTTCTTCTTAGGTTCATCACAAGTTGATTCAAATCACTAGATTCTTGTAGTTCTAGTTGTTTCCAAACTTCTTTATTCCTCTCGTTTGTTATGAATTTTGAATAATAATCTATTAAACTCTCTAACTCTGAACAATTATTGATTGTATGATTATAACTTCCTGCTAATCCATCAAATTTTTCTGAAAACTCACTTAAATATTCTTGAAAAGTTATTAATGCATTCATTAATTTTCCCCCAGTACAATGTTATAACTAACCATCTATAAAAGCTTTGCCTTGTGCTACTATTTGAACCGACCCTTCAATCATAAGGCTTGTTAAATCTTCTCCATGACAAGTAGCAAATACTTTAATATCGCCACCGGGTTGCCTTATATTTTTAACAATCTCTCCTTTATTCTTCCAAGCTAGATAGGCTCCTAAGGAGGCTGTACCGGAACCACACCCCCTTTCCCATATCATACTATCTAAATGTGGGACATAAATGAGGGGAGCCATTTCCTCAGATTTCGATTTATACAATAAAACGCCGATCAAGTTGGTACCTAAAGTTACTCCAAGCAACTTTGCTAAAGATTGCGCTTTTTCCCTTACTGTTTTACTAAATTCCTCCACTTCTATCACAATGTGTATAAATTCATGGTATCTCACTATAATCATATTCAAATCGTTGCCATCATACTTTATTGTTCTCTGTTCTATCTTTTTAGGAATAGGCATAGTAACCAGACAGTGATATTCACCTAAATTTCTTTTCATTTGACATGTTATTAATTTATCTGTGCCTGAAGCTTCTAATATTATCTCCGCCAAATCATTATGCTTTAGTCCTTTTTCAGATGCTACAAAAGCTGCCAGTGCCATACAAGCATTACCACAAAACTCACCTCCAGCCATTTGTAACTTTGCAGCAGCTTTATTATTTATCGGCTTTTCTATAAATCCAACTTGTTCTGCATGCACGCTGTCGTATGACATGATTTTCGAAGCAATGTGCTTATACTCTTCAACTAGAAAATTAGTTTTAACGAGAATTGTCATATTTTGTGTTGGATTAAATTTTATAAAATCTATTTCCTGGATCATCTCAACTACCCTCTACACTTATATTTTTGGGTTTTCCTTTCTTCATAAAGTATTATTCACCGCAAATAGTAATGATTACGATTTATAATCGCAAAATGAATTATAGCATAATGTTGGAAAGTGTCAATATTTGGTCTGTTTTTTTTACACTAGTGCCGATTGAGAAGTGTCGTAATTTTCAATTTTATCTCTTTCTATGTTTATCGCTTTGGATTTTATTCGCCATTACATATCGGTGCAGCACGACGATTTATTAGAAATGGGAAGCCAGGCCACAGATATAAGGAGTTAGTCGGGGTATTCTTAGATACTGTTGGTAATATAAAATCCTATTTGCAAATCTGAACAAAAGTAACAAAATGAACCAATCTAGGAATTTATCATGAGGGTTCAACAGCAAAAGGATGGCTTTTCCGTTGAACAAAACTGGGATTTCATTACACAGTACCTTATGGTCGTCAATATATGGGGGATTTCTTTAAAGCACAGAAGGAAAAGATGAGTGGGCATTACAGAAATTAGTAGGAATGTACTTTATAGATATTGATTTTTATCTTATTATTTGATATTGTGAGTTTTATCAAATTATAAATAGTAATAATTACGATTTAAAAAACAAATACAGGATATACGATTTTATGTTTAAGTTATGGGAATCTATCGACTATTTTCTTTTTTAATAAGATTTATTTTCATATTCAATGATTAATCGAAATGTGATGGATATAAGAGAATAAATGATAGGACACTTCATTTTTGCTTTCTCCCTCCCTAACTTATCGATTGTTAAATTTTTGTATAAAAATATTAAGCAGGATTAGTAACAAATTGAACTTGGGGGCCGCACTATGTTAAGATCCATTTACACCATAGCTTTACTAACATTTATTTTTTTATGTACTTTAGGCTGTACAGTTAAGGATAACTCTAAAGAAGAAGATAATATACACGATCAAAGTGTTGGTACAATAAATACAACTTCTAACCCAAAGGAAAATGAACCTAATATTAACACGGTTCAACAAGAGGCTATTAAAGTCTCTGCAAATCCTCAAAGCATTCCCGTATTAGTAAATAAGTTAAATCCACTTCCTGATAAATACAGACCTGATGACCTTTATTATCCAAATGTACCGTTTATTTTCAAGGAAAAAATCGAAAAACGAATGATGCGCAAAGAGGCCGGGGAAGCCTTGGAAAAACTATTTCTTAAGGCCGAAGAAGACGATATTAAATTAGCCGGCGTATCGGCATTTCGTTCACAGGAAACGCAAGAAGCTATTTTTAATAATTATGTAGAAAGGGATGGGCTTGAAAAGGCTAAAACTTATAGTGCATATCCAGGAACCAGTGAACACCAAACAGGCTTGGCTATTGATGTAAGTGGCATTAATGGCACTTGTGCTGCTGAGGAATGTTTTGGTCAAACTAAAGAGGCTGATTGGTTAGCTAAACATGCAAGTGAGTTTGGATTTATCATTCGTTACCCAGAAGGTAAGCAAGAAATTACAGGCTATAAATATGAGGCTTGGCATATTCGTTATGTAGGTATAGAGATAGCAAAAGACATTCAAGCTCAAGGGGTGACACTCGAAGAATACTATAATGTTCAGCCCGTTTCTAAGTAATATTAAGCCAACTAAGCCAACGACATCTAAAATGCGATGTATCATATTTTAGATGTCGTTGGCTTAACTTTTATATACTGATTACCAAGGTTAATCCCTTCTGCTATGCCTTCGAGCAAACTGTTATTATGAGATACTTAAAGGCATCACAGAACCAATAGTTTTTTTGCATAAGGATGTTTAACATAAATTTCAATTAAATCTTGATTTGTTTTTTTCGTTTCTATTTCATTCAATTCATCTTCACTTTTTATAAATGCTTGGGAAATACTCATCTACAATTTCATCCATTACTGAATAAAAAATGTACATAACTCCTTTATTAATTCATCTGCCCTGTCACCTCTTCAACTTCTTTTAGAAAGTCTAAAAAATGATCTAATTCCTCTTTGATATGCTTTATTGAAAAGCTCTACCCATACGGTTTAGATTGATCTAAAAATGCCTGAACTTGGCTCTCTCCTTTTGCCACATCCAGACCAACAACTGGATTCATTATTTTTCTCTCCTCTACTTACTAACCAGTACCCCTTAGTCATCCATGCGGTGTCATAGCTTCGCTTGTTATACGAGATCTAAGTCCCAACCAGCCTCAAACATGTTTCTACAAGTAGGGGCGGACAGTTTAGTTCACGGGATCAAGTCCCACGCACCCGTACGTCCTACCCTGGCTACTGATATAATAGATTCTATTAAAAAATGGTCAACCAGTAATTTTTTTACTGTTCGACCTTATAATACGAAAGCACCCGTTAGCCATCCATGAAGCGCAAAAATCAGCGCTTCACCACAGAGAATGAAAATTGGTCTCTATGTCGATAATGTTTTAATGGCTGGCGAAGAAGGTCGTTGAACTATGGTGTCTTTGAGCCCATCCGTTAATCTGACTCCGACGACCATGGTGTACCACCGACTGTCGCGCCCTTTATGGGTAGCACTCATGGGAGATTTATCCTTTTTTTTGGTCGTCACTCTAGCCTCTACTTAATTTTCTATAATTGGAGGTTTCTGTTTAACGATTTATCAAACTCAATCAGATCACTCATAAGGCTCAGCCTTTTTAAAAAAAGTAATTTTCTAGGTCTATTTTTGTATGCTCTTTTTTGGTTTTAAGAATATTTTAATTTTTATGGGAGTTCATTAAATCGAGTAGGAGGAGGCGCCTAGCCTCCGACCTCTCACACCACCGTACGTACCGTTCGGTATACGGCGGTTCAGTTTAAGTCTGACGTAGTTTTGTATATCGTTCATATAGATTTACTAACCCTTGGTGGAGCCAATAAACATTATTAAGCGTTTTGTCTAGAATAGGACTATGCGCTATGCGCCAATAACCCTTTCTGCTATTTCCCCATTCATATGCTTTTCCAAATGGGACGCCTAATCCTTTGAGTTTCCTCACTCTCGTTCTTGGCAATTTCCATTGTTTCCATAGGCACATCCTGAGTCTTCTTCGAAT
>NZ_CAKKLV010000016.1 GCF_918698115.1 Peribacillus sp. Bi96 | reverse complement strand
ATATCCATTACTACAATCATCAACGAATCAAGGTAAAATTAAAAGGCATGAGCCCGGTAGATTACCGGATTCATGCCCTCAAGGCTGCCTAATTAAATAAAGTGTCTAACTTTTTGGGTTCACTTCATTAAGGCAGCTCTTTTCTTATTAAACTAATGGCGTAAGCCATAGCCATATGACGCCAATTAGCAAAAGGGGGAGGTGCTGATATCTTCTTTACATACTGGGATTCTAAATCCTGATCAAGTGTCGAATGACAATAAAGTTGATTAAGGAGATTGAACAATGCTTCTTTAACTAACGGGGCCAGGGTAGTTCATCAAGATAAAAAAGCATTGGGCTATAATCCCAATGTTTTTTTATTGTCTTAATGTTGCTTATCCAAGGCTAACTTTAATCCAAACCCAATTAAGACAATACCTGTTGCTTTATCCATTATCCTCTGCACTTTCATAGACATAAGCCATACACGCAAAGAGTTAATTAAGTATACGTAAACAAAAAACCAAGCGATGGATAGCCCTGTATAAATCACACCCATCATAATAAGTTGTTGAGTTGCGTTTTCTCCTGTTTTCACAAATTGGGGTAAAAAGGTTAAGAAAAACATGGCAACCTTAGGATTTAGTACATTAGAGAAGAGTCCTTGTTTAAATGCTGACTTCTTCATTTCAGAATTATTTAGATTTTCAACATGAGTAACGTCCTTCTTTGTCCTTTTGATAAAAGAAGATAATCCGAGGTATATCAAGTAGAAAGCACCAACATATTTAACGATTTCAAAAACAACAGCAGATTGCATCAAAATCGTTGAAATCCCAAAGGCAGCAGCAAATGTATGAACTAAAGAACCAGTTGACAAACCTATAGCCAATCTATATCCATCTTTTCTTCCATCTGAAATGGTCCTTTTGGTAATTAGTGCTGTATCGATACCTGGGCTCATTACAACAAATAAAGAAAGGACTAAAAATGTAAAGAAATCATTCACTGTCTCCACTCCTTACTGACTTGTAAAAAACCATATGATAAAATGTAATTTAATAAATGTTAAATAGAGTTTAACACATAAGCTTGATTAGTTGTTTATTTATATTTAATAATATTAAATAATTTTTAATTTTATCTTTAAGGAGTTTTGTTGATGGAAAACATAGATATTGGTAAAAAAGTTGAGAAATACAGAACAGCGAAAGGTTTGAACAGTAGAGAATTAGCAAGATTAGCTGAAATAACCCCTTCAATGTTAAGTCAAATAGAACGGGGGTTGGCTAACCCTTCAATTCAAACTCTAAAGGTATTAGCTAAAGCCCTTGATGTTCCTACCTTTAGTTTTTTACTTGAAGAAACAAATACCGAAGATTTAGTTGTTAGGTCAAATGAGCGAAAGAAAATGGTTGTTGAAAACCTATCGTATGAGTTAGTGTCACCTGATTTTACTGGAACACTGGCAACTGCTATTATGAATGTTCCTCCTAACATATCATCGTCTGAGAAACTTTTGGAACACAAAGGAGAAGAAGTTGCTTATGTATTAGAGGGGAAAATTAAAGTGTTTTTAGATGATGAAGAATACATATTAGAAACTGGTGATAGTGTCAAAATACCAGGCTATATGAAGCATAAGTGGGAAAATAATTTTACTGAAAATGCTGTGATACTTTTTTCGGTGACTCCGCCAGCTTTTTAGGTTTCTTGTTGAACTGACGGGTGTTAAATCCTTTTAGGAAGGTTGCTAAGGCAGCCTTTTTCTTATGCAAACAACGAGGCAGATGTTATCCCTCATGCGGCAACATTTGTGGTACTTCAAACAGCGTGTAATTTTTGTCCCCTTATTTTCTTCCGTATCTACTTCAATCATTCCATTATGGAATCCACCTTCACTGCATATCCCGTATTGCACTTAAAGGCGTTATTCCCACTTCATGCAGCTAGGAGAATGGTTGGATTTGAACATAAAAAGGTTATTCCGGTCAGCCTTTTTCTTGGAGGAATCCTTTTAACTTCAGCTGATTTTATAGGAAGACTTGTTTTAGCCCCTAAAGAAATTCCTTCTTGACTTGTCGCTGCTCTAATAGGCACTCCATATCTCTTATATTTACTGAGAAAAATATAGGTGATGACATATAAGAAGATCCTTTCTGACATAAGGGGCGGAATAAACCTTAAAGTAAATAGGGCTTTTAACATGAGAGTTGCTCTGACAGCTCTTTTTTTTTATGGAGCTAACTGGGTAAATAGCGTCTTTATTTTTAAAATTTTACATGCAATAATTTGTACATTCGTTAAAATAACTAAAAAGTAAACGAGGGGAAGTTAATGGAGAGGGTTAATTATTCAATTGTTGATGTGTTTTCTAATGGAAAATATACAGGAAATCAACTAGCGGTTTTTAAAAACGCTGGAAATATCCCGGATAATGAAATGCAACAAATAGCCAAAGAAATTAATTTTTCCGAAACCACCTTTATCTTGTCTGATTCAAAAAATGATGGCGGCTATGATGTTCGGATTTTTACGCCTAATGAAGAGGTTCCTTTTGCTGGACATCCGACTTTAGGAACTGCATATATCATTCAAAACGAAGTATTAGAGGAACCATTGGATAACCTTATTTTAAACTTTAAAGGTGGTCAGATAAAGGTTTCATTCAATAATCAAGAAGAGCTACTATGGATGAAACAAAATGAACCAACTTTTGGCACGATTTTAGATACAGATAAAATTTCTGAAGTTTTACATATACATAAAGAAAACATAGATGATAGATTTCCGATTCAAGAAGTTTCGACGGGACTTCCAGTGCTTGTTGTCCCATTAAAATCATTGGAAGCAGTTAAAAAAGTAAAGATTAATAGAGAAAAATATTTTGAGTTAATTGAACATATGGATGCAAAAGCCATTATGGTTTTTTCTCCAGAGACCTATGATTCGAAAAATGATTTGAATGTTCGAGACTTTGCGGACTATTATGGTATCCCCGAAGATGCAGCCACTGGCAGTTCTAATGGATGTTTAGCTGCTTACTTAGTTAAATACCGGTATTTTGAAAAAGGTCAAATAGACATTCGGGTAGAACAAGGATGCGAAATCGAAAGACCATCTTTATTGTTTTTAAAAGCAGGTGATGTTAACGGGGGAATCGACGTTCATGTAGGAGGTAAAGTAGTGAAAATTGCTCAAGGTGAATGGTTTCTTTAATAACCTAACCTACTCAACTGACAGATGCTCTAGGTTGCTGAGGCAGCCTTTTTCTTATTGAATGAGCAGGCATTAATCCAAAACATTATTGAAAAGGAATGACACATAAATGGGGACAGTCCCACACAAAAGGAGGTCTTCCAAATGGATAAAGAATCAATACTAATCGTAGAAGACGAAGAAAAAATCTTAAGACTGCTTGAATTGGAACTTGAAATCGAAGGCTACCAAATCGGAAAGGCAATGGACGGAAATGAAGCCCTTGAAGCGTATCGATCAAGAAGTTGGGATTTGATCTTATTGGATGTGATGCTTCCAGGCATAAGTGGGATCGAGCTGCTTCGGAAAATTCGTATGAAAAACAATTTCACCCCTGTCATCCTGTTAACTGCAAAGGGCTCGGTTGAAGATAAAGTTTCCGGTCTTGATCTCGGCGCGAATGACTACATCACTAAACCTTTCCAAATTGAAGAATTGCTTGCCCGTATTCGTGCGGTTTTAAGAATGCGGACTGTAGCATCTTCAATGGAAGATGAAGACGATGGGTGGCTCAATACTGCAGATTTAAAGGTGAATGTCAAAACACGCGAAGTCATTAGGGGTGAAAGTGAAATTGAACTAACGCCAAAAGAGTATGATTTACTTCTTTATTTACTGAAGAATAAGCGTCAAGTGCTAAACCGGGATCAGATTCTGGAAGCGGTTTGGGGGTATGATTTCTATGGAGAAACAAACGTGGTGGATGTGTATATCCGGTATGTTCGCAAAAAGCTCGACTATGGCTTTGATACGCCGCTTATTCATACTGTAAGAGGCGTTGGCTACGTCATGAAGGAAGCAAAATGAGACTGCGGAAGAAAATAAATTTATATACAGCGGTGTTATTCATTTTCCTGCTTCTTTTGATGAATGTTTCCATTTATTTTGTTTTCAGTAATCTGATAATGGTGAATGAACTTAATCGTGCGAAAGCGGAGACAGAGAAAATTGCCTTTGATGTTAGTAAAAATGTCAATAATATATCGCCAAATGATTTACTTCGAGCTTATCTGCCTATTGATGGCATGATTGGTATAGTAAAAGAGGGTCAACCAAAAGGAACAGTTGTTACATCCAATTCTGAAAAACTATTAAGCAATCGAAATAGTGGCTTTTACCCCGGTGAGAAGAGCGAAATCATCACTTATCATCAGAATAAGTATGTATTCGTTTCAAACCCGATTGTTTGGGTGGATGGAAGTGTAGTTAATCTTCAAATCACCAAAAGCATTACCGCAACAGAAGAAATGCTCGCTGTTCTGCGCATCGTGTTAATCGCTGTAACGGTCATTGCGATGATACCTGTTCTGATATCAAGCACTATTCTTAGTAACTTCATCGCCCGTCCGATTCGATCGATGATTGATACGATGAAGGAGATCCAAACAAGCGGTCAATTTAAGCGACTTAGCCTTGAGGAAAAATCAAAAGATGAACTTGTGGAAATGGGAAAAACCTTTAATCACATGATCGATTTGCTACAAGCTAACTTCGAAAAACAGGAGCAATTCGTATCAAATGCTTCACATGAATTAAAAACACCGCTAACTGTCATTGAAAGCTATGCAAGTCTTTTGAAGAGAAAAGGGTTGGAGCGTCCTGATTTGTTTGATGAATCAATAGAGGCCATTCATTCTGAAGCCATTAGAATGAGAGAGATGACAGAGCAAATGCTCCTGCTTGCAAAGCATCAGGAAAAATGGAATATAGAGAAGGAAAACATTAATCTGAACGATATCATTGCAGAGTTAGCGAAAGTGTATAAAAATGCGTACAATCGATCAATGGAGATTTATAGTAACGATGCAATTGAAGCAGTAACGGACGTTCAAAAGTTAAAACAGCTTTTGTTTATTTTTTTAGACAATGCAAGAAAGTATAGTGACGAGCATATCTCAGTCTACATAGGACAAACAAGTAATGAAGCTTATATACGCATCGAGGACAGAGGGGATGGCATCCCAAAGGCTGAATTGCCAAAAGTGTTCGATCGCTTTTATCGTGTAGATAAAGCAAGAAGCCGAAAGCAAGGTGGATCGGGATTGGGGCTTTCCATGGCAAAGGAAATTGCTGATGCAATTGATGTTCGGATTGAAATGGATAGTCTTGAAGGCAGGGGAACGATCGTTACTCTATTATTTGATTAAGCCAGAATGACGTTGGATGGGGGATACGATGAAGATTAGAAAAGTGCTGATAACAGCTGGATTGACTCTCGTTTTTGGTCTGCTTTTATTCGTCGGGTTTCAATGGTGCGCTCCATCATTATCCGCGGAAATCTTGACGAAAGAAGAAGTGAACCAGACAGCAAAGGATAAATATCCTGGAACCATTATAAAGACAACGAAAACTGAAGGTGAAGAATATCAGATTGAAATGCAGCTTGAAACCGGGGTATATCAAATTAGGATGGATGCGAAAAGCGGTGAAGTTCGTTCTATAAAAAAAGAAGCCATAGTTCATGCAGCTGAAGAAACGACGGAAAAAACACCCCAAAAGCAACTGACCCAAAAAGAAATAAAGGCACGTATTTCAAAACAGGGTGATCTGGAACAAATTGACTTCGTGCAGGAGAAAAACAACTCCTATTATAAAGTAGTTGTAAATAAGAATAACGAAAAAATCACATTAATACTCGACCCATATACAGGAACTATTATTGACTCAACTATGGTGGCAGATAGTATCATTACAGAAAAAGAAGCAATTGAGATTGCGGAAAAACATGTAAGAGGAACAGGTGACGATACAGAATTTTATCAACCCTCAGATCAGACACCCTATTATTTGGTCGAGGTTGAATTAGAGGACGATCGAGACGCAGTCGTCCAAGTGGATGGTTACACAAAAGAAGTAAAAACAATCACATGGGAAGATGATGAAGAGGATGAAGAGGATGGACCTGAATAAATCAAGACGTAAATGGAACAAAGCATAAAAAAGGGTGATGCATAGTTTAATATGCATCACCCTTTTTTGCTTCGTTGAGTAAGAAAAATGCAAAAAAAAAGAGAAGAAACTGTAATAATTCTCACTAATTTCTAATCCATCTATCATTTAACTCTAATTTAATATCTTTAACATGGAATAAAGCACCAAATGATAAAGCAGAGCCAAATAAGTGTTGGAAGGCATCTGGATTATTGTACATAGAACATTTACACGTGAAAGGAGAATAAGTAATGTCAATTATTTCTAGCATTCTGGATTACAACAAGACGTTTGTCGATCAAAACAAATTTAAAGAGTTTCAAACGACAAAGTATCCAGATAAAAAGATCGTCATCATAACATGCATGGATACCCGTCTGTTGGAATTGCTTCCAAAGGCGATGGGGTTAAGAAATGGAGATGCGAAAATCATTAAAAATGCTGGAGCTTTAGTTTCTCATCCTTTTGGCAGCATTATGCGCAGTATCCTTGTCGCTATTTATGAGCTAAAAGTGGAGGAAGTGTGTGTGATCGGACATCACGGATGCGGTATGGTGGGGCTTCAATCATCTTCACTTCTAGATGCCGCAAAGCAGAAGAAAGAAAGTCAGTCAGGAGCAAATTGATGTCCTTACAAACTCTGGTATTGATTTATCAAAGTGGCTGTCGGGCTTTCAATGCGTTGAGGAGAGTGTAACAAATAGTGTCCGTTTGATCGAGAATCACCCATTATTACCGGAATCCATTGCCGTTCACGGTATGGTCATCCATCCCGAGACGGGTAAATTGGATCGAATCATAGATGGATATAGCAAAATTGTCAGCAAAAACGAAATACATATTCAATAAAAGAAGGAGCGATAAAATGATGGGTTCTAGCAGGCTTGAAGGATATAACTTAGGCCATTTTCAGAAAGACCTGGTTGCCGGGGTGGTAGTTGGGATTGTAGCGATTCCTTTAGCGATGGCCTTTGCCATTGCTTCTGGAGTAAGACCGGAATACGGACTGTACACATCAATTATTGCCGGAATTATGGTCTCCCTTTTTGGAGGCTCCAAATATCAAATTGCAGGCCCGACTGGAGCCTTTGTCCCGGTCCTGTTCGGGGTGGTCATGCAGTACGGATATGAAAAACTGTTAATCGCCGGTTTCTTGGCAGGTATCATGATTTTCCTTTTAGGTGTCTTCAAACTGGGAAGATTCATCAAGTTTATACCCCGTCCAGTTACCATCGGCTTTACTGCTGGAATTGCTGTGATAATCTTCTCTGGGCAGATTGCCAATTTCTTTGGACTCAGTAACTTAAAAAAAGAAGAAGCCTTTCTTTTAAATATGAAAGAAATCTTATTGAACTTCAATACAGTGAATGTTTATAGTGTACTGGTAGCTATCATAAGTTTAACTCTCGTCATATTAACTCCAAAATATTTACCGAAAATCCCCGGGGCATTGCTAGGATTGATTGTATCAACTCTGGTAGCCAGCTTATTCTTTCCTGGTCAGGTAGCGACAATTGGATCGGCTTATGGCGCCATTCCTAATGCATTGCCCCATTTTCAGTTTCCCCAGATCACTGGCGGCCTAGTAATTGAACTCCTGCCGGCTGCTTTGGTCATTGCCATGCTTGGAGGAATTGAATCACTATTGTCCGCAGTAGTGGCAGACGGAATGACCAACAGTAAACATAACAGCAATAAAGAGCTGATGGGGCAAGGATTGACCAATATGATTACGCCTTTATTTGGAGGCATTCCGGCTACAGGTGCCATCGCCCGTACCGCAACGAATATTAAAAACGGTGCAGTTTCCCCTATATCAGGTGTGATTCATGGGCTGGTGGTTTTGCTGGTGTTAGTCAGTTTGGCTCCTTATGCTTCGGCGATTCCACTGGCCAGTATGGCCCCCATTCTTATGTTTGTCGCATGGAACATGAGCGAACGCAAAGAATTTTCGCATATCTTAAAAGCAAAAACCATGGATTCGGTCGTTTTAATCGTTACCTTCGTGTTAACCGTATTGATTGACCTGACAACAGGTGTCGGAATCGGATTACTATTAGCCATTCTATCGTTCGTTAAACTGATGAGCGGTACATTGAAATTATCAAAGGTATTACCAGATCCGGCCGATAAACTAGTTAAACCAGAAATGGTGCAACAAGGTTCAAGCTGTCCGCAAATTAACATATATACGATAGAAGGACCTTTATTCTTTGGTACAATTGAAAGGCTGCAAGAAGAAATCGAGGAAATAATGCGTTCTAAACCAAAAGTCCTTCTATTAAGAATGAGAAATGTGCCATTTATTGACACTTCTGGTGAAGCACTTCTAACCGACATCGTGAAGCAATTCAAGTTCCACAATCTACAAGTGTTGATTTCCGGGATTCAACCCGAACCTAAAGAAATGTTTTTAAAAACTGGATTTATTGAACTGGTAGGTAAGGAACAATTCTTTACCAGTACGGGTGATGCCATTAATAAAGCTTTATCCAAGCTGGATGAGAACCGTTGTAAAGGGTGTAAACAGTTTTCATTTGCTGAATGTGCCGCACTCTCCCGGCAAGTTCCAAAGTCTAAGGCAATAAAGCAGAAAAGAAAACGGGAGATAGGATTAACATGATCCCTGTCAAGAAGATAAGGCATCTGCTTTTGGCAGATGCCTTTCTTTTCAACCTCTTTTATTTAATTCAAGGGGGATAACTTGATTTATGATAGCCTAAATAAAACGATTCCTACTTTAACAAGATGATTTGCTAAATGTACGAAAAAAAGAAAGAAGCAAAAAAGCGTTGATTATTTTAGGCTCGATGAAAAACCTAAGAAATTAACTAAAATCATCCAAAATGAAATCATTAACATATTAGCATGGTTTGCTCAGGGATTAATCCTGACAGAAGTTAATTTAATTGTATGCCACTAAAAGCATGATTCCAAATGTCCTCATCCCAAATTCGGTTAGGAACCTCTAAAACACAAACGTTTTCTAGGTTCCATTCTAATTCAGAAATACTTGTTGCATCATCCGAGGGAATTAATATTAGTACATTAAATTCTTTTTCTATTAACATGTCCTGCATGGCTTGGTCATCATATGTTGACCATCTAACAATTAATTACAATATTACTCTAAATACTAAATTAGATGAGAATTTTCTCTTTTTTGATTGGACAATCCAAATAAAGGCTCCAGAGCAAGCAATAGCGAGGCTATCTACCTTTCAATGCACGTAGAGTATAAAACCACCTTTTTCATGAGATATGTGGAAACTGATGATAGCAAAAAGCGATGGTGCATACATACTGTGACATGATTTTAGATTTGTAGGTTCATATAAAAAAAACGCATGCCCAAGTATGAAGAGCATGCGTGAACTATTATTCTTTTATGATATCCAACTCTTTCAGGGCATCAAGCGTAATCGTCTTGGCTTTGCTCCCGCTGCCGTCCATGTTCGTTGCGAAGGCCCATTTCCCTTTGTTCGTTTCGATGTAACCCACATACCAGCCCAACCCCATATCGGAAAGGCGTGTACCGGTTTTTCCATGGAGGACATATGAGTCAGCTTCTTCGTTGATCATGATTCTCTTAACCGTTCTCATATGCTGCTTATCGATAGGCAGTTTTTCCTCTACAAGGTTTTCGATGAATTGGACTTGTTCCTGTGCAGATATTTTTATAGAGCTATCCAGCCAGAACTGATCGATCCCACCGGAGATATTACGATTGCCGTAATCGAGCAGATTCACATAGTGCTGCATGTTTTCCACCCTAATATCGCGGGCCATTGCTTGATAATACCAGATCACTGAATACCTCATGCCTGAAGCCAGTGTATGATCTCTATTCCAATCTTCAAATTCCCTGATTACGCCATCCCAGCGCTTCACTTCATATTCATCGCTCACCGCTTTTGTCTGTAAGCCGATTAATGCATTCGCCACTTTAAATGTCGATTCTGGAGTAAAACGTACTTTACTTCTATTTTTGTTATAGACATAGACTTTATCATTTTTTAAGTTTTGGATGATCATCGTGCCATCCACACCATCGAAGGATTCCCCAATTTGCAATTCTTTCACATTATGACCGTTTGCACTTGCATGAATCTTGCTCATGGAACCAGTGACTAGCAGGACAAGAATGAAACATAGCACTTTGATTTTCATTACACACTCTCCTTTAAGGCTGGATTTAAAAAACGCCAAATTCAACTCTGTGTTTTTCCAAAAAATAGGACAATAACTAAAGTATACATTTTTCCGGCGAGGAACGATACATCTAAATACTATCAATCAAGGAGGAATGCAGCGGGCAGCCAATGAATATATAGAGTAAACGCTAGATTGGGGAGCGATCATGCAGGTTAACCGAAGGAAAATAATTAATAGCAATGAAAAAGAAGTTGCATACACACATATTGAAAACGGGAGTCCTGCCATTTGTTTTATGTTTTCCGGTGCAGGTTACACATATGAGAAACCGTTATTTTATTATTCGACAATGCTCATGCTTCAAAATCAGTTTGATGTCGTGCATGTTCATTATTCTTACGAGCAGGATATATTCAAGCATCCATTGGTGGATATCACTAAAGTTATGGTTAATGATTGTACTCCGATCATTACGGAAGTATTTCAAAAAAACGAATATCAAGAAACTTTGTTTTTAGGCAAATCACTTGGTACGATACCCATGGTAAATGGATTTATGAAAAGTGAAAGGTACTACCAATCGAAAATGATTTTGCTTACGCCACTATTAAAGTTCGATTCCATTTTAGAAGGGATATTGAGAAGCGATCATTCAACACATATCGTTATAGGAGAAAAAGATCCTCATTATATTCCTGGTAAAATTCAAATGATTGAAATGAAGAAGACGATAAGTCTGGATAAAGTCCGTGATGCCAATCATTCTTTGGACATTGCCCCATTTAATGCTTCAAGCTCGATTGAGGTTCTGGCAAGTGTCATGAAAGGGATGGAAGCGTTTACAAGGACCAAATACTGATCAAACGGTAAGAAAAATAAACCACTACACAAAGAAATGATATTGCCATTAATAAGTAAAAATTTTGGACGTAATTAAATAAAGCCCATATTCTTAAAAGGGGTGTACGCCATTAAGTTCCACAACTAAAAGAACCACTTTGCACGACAAGTACAATGGTGAAAATTGAAACTGCCTAAAAAAATATCTGTATTTAAACATGATACTAAAGCAATAAAAGGGAACAATTTTAGAGAGAAATCTGTAAAGAAAGTATGCTGTGTGTAGGATATTGTTTTTATAAGGAGAATGAATCATGATAAATATCGAGAGCGATCTGCCGACGGAATTAGCGAAACCTGCACGGCGGGCCCTGGTGGGGGCGGGGTATGTGCATTTGGATCAGTTCACCCAGCTAAGTGAAGCAGAAATCCTGCAGCTGCACGGGATGGGGCCAAAAGCAATGGAGCAGCTTAGGCGTGCACTTGCCGCGAAAGGGCTGACCTTCGGCGATAAATGAATTAGTTGTACAATCATGGTTGACTCATTCGAGGCTGGGGTTCAATAGCACCAATTAGAGTTGAATTTCCCTGATGAAAGCCGAGTTATCCTTGATTTACGAAGGAAAACTCGGCTTTTTAATTAGAGCTGAGACTTTTAATTTATTATATTTTTTGTGGATGGGGCAAAACTTTTAATCATTTGTGTCATATCCTGTGGAGCCAGCTGGGGTACTTGGTAATAGCGGTGCTTGTTTTGATACAAGAAGATTTCATAGGCCATTTCAATAAAATTAGGGACACTGTCAGCAACGACCCGTCTAAGCACTGGGTTTGTCATTTCAGCAGCAGTCATGGCCAGCAGTGATCCGGTTGACTTGATTAAACCTAACATATGTCCTGAAACGCCATGTTCATTCATGTCATTTACAGATTGATTTGGTTTTTTAGGCTGAGAGGGTGACAACCCATATATAACATCATTTTTCTGGTTCATTTCGTAGGGCTGGGAAACGTGCGATGGCTTTTTTCCTTGACTGAAGGCTTCTACGGCAATGTTATATACATCCGTAATGAATGTATACTGATGGTTAAGAATCGCTTTTAACTCTTGGTCTTTAATGTGCTGGTCAAAGAGTTGATACTGATCTAAAACATTAATAAATCCTGCAAGGACCTCGTGAGTATCAAATATTTCGTGACCACCATGGTTCACATTTGGCATCATATTTTCTGATTGTTGGGTGTTGGACATATTCATTTCATTTTGCAAAATCATTACCTCCAAATTTTTTTAGCATACTTCTTTAAGATGGTCAGTGATGCTTAAAAGTATGTAAGGTTTAATAAAAAAGAGGTAGTGCACTAGCATGCTTTGATGCTTCTGACAAATGGCTGATCTTTCTCAGTATGGGCGATGATTTCGCCTGCTTTAAACGTTCCTTATGATGGGTTTAATAGCAGGAACAGATATATTTCATGGAGCATTTCTGTTTAATAGAAGTGTTTTTAAGGGTAACGTAGCAGGATAGTGCAGAAGGCAATGTTATAATATGGGTTAAGTATTCTGGATATATGAAAGGAGAAATCATGGAGGGAACCAATACGTTTAAAACGATTGATGAATACATTCTACGATTTCCCGAAGAGGTTCAGGAGATACTAAGGACGTTAAGGAAAGTCATAAAAGATGCAGTGCCGGAAGCGGAAGAAAAGATAAGTTATCAAATGCCTACGTTTGCTTTACATGGAAACCTCGTGCATTTTGCTGCCTATAAAAACCATATAGGATTTTATCCAACTCCTAGAGGAATCTCTGCTTTTCAACATGCTTTATCTGAATATAAAAGTTCAAAAGGGGCCGTTCAGTTTCCACTAAATAAGCCTATTCCTTATGAATTAATAAGCGAGATCGTTACATTTAGAGTGGATGAAAACATAAAAAAGAAAGCAGAAGCCAAATTGAAAAAGAAAAAATGATTTCATTCAATTCTTTCGATAATCATTTTGTAATGAATAATAGAAACAGTTTTTCATTCTATGGGACAGGAAGAATTGTAATCAGATACAATTAGTGTGGAATGATTAGTACATATAGGGCTTGAAATCATCTTAATAAAATCGACTGAAACAGGAAGGTTGGGATAGTATGTTCAAAAAATTATTCGGTAAAAAAGAAAATGTGGAACAACTGCTTGCTCCTATAAATGGACAAGTAATGAATATGGAGGATGTTCCGGATCCAGTGTTTTCTGGGAAGATGATGGGGGACGGAATAGCGATTCTTCCTGAGGAGGGTTTGGTTGTCTCTCCTCTTGATGCAGAAGTGGTCCAGGTTTTTCATACTAAACATGCCTTAGGCCTCCGTACAAAAAGTGGCATCGAATTGTTAATACATATTGGCTTAGAAACAGTTAACCTGAAAGGCGAGGGATTCGAAGTCCATGTCGCAGAAGGGCAAAGTGTAAAAGCAGGAGACAAACTCGTTACATTTGATATCGAATTTCTAAAATCTAACGCTCCCAGCATTGTAACTCCGATTGTCATCACGAATGGCGAGCTCGTTGAAAAGCTAGAAAAAACAACTATCACCCAAGCACATATAAACGAAACGGAGATTATGAAAGTTTATTTGAAGTAAAAGTGCCCAATTAGACGTTTAGTGCCTTCAAAAAAATTAGAAACTTCTAAAAATGAATAAAGTAAAACCTGCAAAATATGCAGGCAAGCACTTGGCGAGAAACGACTAAGATCCGGTGTTGTTCCTGAATCTTTTATATTTAATGCCATAAAAGGAAGCGGTGCTGCGGTCTCTCCTTTTTTGATGCAAGCAGGATATTCATAAAATGCATCGAATAGTAGGTGAATGAAGGTAAAATAAATCAAGCGAGGGTGAATTTTATGGGAGTTCAAGCAGAAAAGATTTTTGTTAACTTGCCTGTTAAAGATTTGGATGCCTCAATAGAGTTCTTCACGAAGGTTGGCTTTGAGTTTAATGAGCAAATGACCAATGAAAATGCAACGTGCGTGGTTATCAGTGAGACGATATATATCATGTTACTGGTTGAAGATTATTTTAAATCGTTTACCAAAAAGGAAATCCCAGATACAGCAACGAGTACGGAAGCGATTGTGGCCCTATCGGTTAATAGTAAGGAAGAAGTGGATGAAATCGTGAATAAAGCATTCGATGCTGGCGGAAAGCCTTTTAATGAAGCCATTGATCATGGCTTCATGTACGGTTGGAGTTTTAAGGATATCGACGGACATTCCTGGGAAGTATTTTACATGGATGAAAGCGGGTTTAATCAAGAGTAAAGCTAATTCAAAGGCACAATCCTTCACTAAGGACTGTGTCTTTATTTTTGATATCAATGACGTAAAGTCAGCATGATGCCAAAGGAAACAACCTGAGCTCCTATAAAATAATAGGAGTTTTTTTATTTACTAATTGTACTGAATTAATCCATGCAGCTCAATTAGACCTGGTGGTGAAGGATATTGGAATATGAAGCACCAAATTAACGAGTTACGCACGAATTCACGAGTAAAAGCGTGAAACTCACGAGTAAATGAGCCAAACTCACGAGTAAAAGGACGAAACTCACGAGTAAAAGGACGAAATTCACGAGTAAAAGCGCGAAATACACGAGTATATGCACGAAACGCACTAGAAACGATCGAATTCAGAAGTAAAAGCGCCCAATTCACGAGTAGAAGCGTGAAACTCACGAGTAAAAGTCGTGTAGTTTAGAAAATTACTAATAATTAATAGGTGCAGACTCTAGGGGCCCCGAACAAACAAGGGAAGATTCACAGGAGTATAATCATGATGTTGAACAATGGATTCTATTTATCTCTTATCATTGTATTCTTTAATGATTTTCTATTAGTCCAGCTCTGCCTTATTGAAAGAAATTAAAAAATGAGATAAACCTTTAAATTGATATTGAAGATTGCTGAATAATTTGATAAAATAAAATAAATGAAAAGACTATGTGCAACTGGCGAAACACGGATAACCGTGAGGGAACACATAGTGTCGTAGCCGTTCGCCTGGGCAGAGGTAAGGGATTTTATCCCTTGCCTCTTTCTGTATATTTACAGAAGATAGTGAAGTTTTAAAGGAATGCAGATTTTCATAGGTTTAAAATCTTGTTAATATTTTGAAATCTAAAAACTATCATGATCTAAGAGGAGCAAACAAAATGAGCACATTAACGTTAGAAAAAGTGAAAACGATCAAGGCCTTAAATAATATTGCTGAAAGCGGGCTAAATGTATTCAACAAAGGCGATTTTACCGTCGACAATGACAGTGAAAACCCTGATGCGATCGTTCTTCGCAGCTTTAATATGCATTCAATGGAATTCGGCACTGATTTAAAAGCAATCGCAAGGGCAGGGGCGGGAGTTAATAATATTCCGGTCGACAAATGCACCGAGCAAGGGATTGTTGTTTTCAATACACCTGGTGCTAACGCAAACGCTGTAAAAGAAATGGTACTGACGTCATTAATGGCTTCATCTCGTAACCTTTTTGCAGGTGTGGCCTGGACAAAGACGCTGGAAGGCGAAGGAGAACAAATTCCAAAACTTGTTGAAGCAGGAAAGAAACAATTCGTTGGTAAAGAAATCAAGGGGAAAACTCTTGGCGTAATCGGTTTAGGTGCGATTGGTGCACTTGTAGCGAATGATGCCCTGGATTTGGATATGGACGTCATTGGGTTTGACCCGTTCATCTCTGTTGATACAGCTTGGAACTTGTCTCGCAATGTACAACGCGCCATGACGATTGAACAATTGTTTGCAGAATCTGATTATATTACAGTACACGTGCCATTAACAGACGACACAAGAGGAATGTTTAACGAAGAAACATTCAGCATCATGAAGCCAGGCGTTCATATTTTGAATTTCTCACGCGGCGAGCTAGTGAATGAAAATGATATGGAAGCTGCACTTGAAAGCGGAAAAGTAGGAAAGTTCATTACAGACTTCCCGAATGAAAATGTGTTGAAAATGAAAAATGTCGTTCCAATTCCGCATCTTGGTGCCTCTACGCTAGAATCAGAGGAAAACTGTGCCATCATGGCAGCTCGTCAGTTGAAGAACTTTTTAGAAACAGGGAACATCAAGAACTCTGTGAATTTCCCAAACACTTCCCTTCCTTATACAGGAAACCGTCGTGTGGCAACGTTCCACGAAAACGTTCCGAACATGGTTGGACAAATCACACTGGCTGTATCCGGCTTTAACTTGAACATCGCTGACATGGTTAACAGAAGCCGTGGGGGATATGCGTATACGATCATCGACATTGACGGAGAAGTAAATGGCGATATCATCCCTGGTTTGGAAGAAAAAATCAAACAAATCGCAGGCATCGTCACAACTCGCATTATTTAATTTCCTTTCTTGCTCAAATGTTCATTATTAGAACAAGCCTCAATTCCTTTAAGGAGTTGAGGCTTTTTAATTTTGTTAAACTTTTTGAACAAAATGGCATTCATTCCTGCATCCCTTGGAACGAACGCCATTTTGTTAAACTTTTTGAACAAAATGGCATTCATTCCTGCATCCCTTGGAACGAACGCCATTTTGTTAAACTTTTTGAACAAAATGGCATTCATTCCTGCATCCCTTGGAACGAACGCACTTGCCAATTCAGGAACCTGATTAAAGAATCGCGCCGTTTGTTAGTAGTTACTGTCTTCCAAGATAAAAATCCTCCCATTAATTCTTCAACTTAAAAATCGTTTCTCCTTGGCTTTAGGCACTCCTTAATAAAAAGTTAAGCAATTCTCTTCATAATAAGTTTCACCACGGGTAGCCGCCTAACACATAAGAAAGCTTGGAGAAACAAATAGGAGGACAAAAAATATGAAAAAGATGATGTATGTTAAGCTTGGCTTAGATATTTTAATGGCCGTTACGTTCGTATTATTTTTTAATAAACAAGTATTAGGGGGATTAACGTTTCACGAAATTGCCGGGTTAGCTATTGCTGTATTATTTTTCACCCATGTGTTGCTCAATTGGCAATGGGTAAAAAAAGTCACTATTAAATTATTTGACTGCAAGCTGCCTCTTGCAACAAAATTTGGTTACTTTTTAAACGTAATGTTGTTAATGACAATGACCTTTATTATGATCAGTGGTATTTTTATTTCAAGAGTTGTATTCCCGAATATCAACGTTGGAAATGAACAATGGTTTAAAATTTCTCATATATCGATTTCGTTTTTAGCACTTATTTTAGTTGCAGCTCATGTTGGATTACATTGGAAATGGGTAATAAATGTTTTTAAAAATATAATTAACTTCAAAACTCCAAAACCAAGCTTAGGGTTTTTAGCAAGAGTGGCAACAGTTGCCTTATTAGTGTTTGGGGGCTATCAAATGTACTCAACACATTTAATCAGGCAGGTGCAAGGAGTTGCGAGCGTGTTTAATCTTTCTTCTTCACAAATGCCAGAAGGCGGCTTTAAAGGGGGAGAAAGACGAAATCTTCCCGAAGGCGGCTTGGAAGAGGGCGATGGCCCATTTGAAAAAGCAAACCTTTCAGAAGGTGGATTCAGAGGGGAAAAGGGTCACTTCGAGAGTTTGAACGCTTTAGGCGTTATCGTTACATATTTTGGCATCATGTCTGTATTTATCATTATCATTTATTATATTGAAAAATTGATAATGAGCCATACACGGAAAAATAAAAAACAAACGGTAGTGAAGGCGATTTAACGAGTGTGTAAAAGTAATTTAGACTTCGTATGAGCATTCTACATAGCATAGAACAAAATCAGTGACAAGACTAAAAGAAGTCCCAAGTGAAGGTAAACTACTTGGGACTTCTTTTAGTTAATAGAAGACGCTCTGCTCTACAGCTTACGCAAGTGAACACCCTCAAAAATTTTGATTCGGCAGTTGATGAAGAATATTCGAGGTTAAAAAAGCTCCAACAGGAGGCAATTGATCGGTATAGGTATTACCACTAATAGGATATTCATTCAGACTTATATCAGTCGTGGCAATCCACGTTCCATACTCGCCTGCTTGTAGAGAGGGAGGTTTCATAAGTATACGTCCCTGCAGAATAAAATGCCGAATTCTAATTTGGGGATCATCAATGATGGTTAAGTTGCCAGAGAATGAGGCAAAAGGTGAATCAAATGTGATTTGTTTGGTGTTTTCATTCCAAAATCCATTAATCGGAATAGGTGAACCACGAAAATTAACCGTACCAATTACACGGCTATTTGTAATAGATTGAATGACAAGTGTGCCAAAAATAATCGATCTGCCAGCTATAGAAGCATGGATGCCCCATAATGATGGGAATGGAAAACTAACTGAACTAGTACCTTGTGCAGTTACCAATGCTATGCCCTCCCTTAAAGAATAGGTTCTGAGGAAAAAAGGATGAGATATGTTTTAGCTCCCTTGTTTTAATGAATATTTCAGTATATGCAGCACGAGCAGAATAAACCCATAAACAAAGATGAAGTTTACATGACATAGCCAAATTCTCATCCCTATTATTTGTGTACCAACCAAAAAAGGGGTAAGCGGGATGGGCCGGAATGGAATGAAGGGAAATGAGGCAAGTGCGGCGAAAGTAATCTATAGAACGGAAAGATAGATGGAGAGCAGCGATTAAAATGTTGCGGAACAGATATTGCCATGAATTACATTGAAGACTGGAAGCCGTTAAGAGAAGCTGCACCCTTGAATAACGAAGCACACTAATGGTTTTAAAAAAAATCATGAAGGAGTGGCAAATATGCACAAAAAAGATTGTTCAAAAAAGATGTGCCAGTGTTTCATTGTCCCTAACTATATCTTAGAGAATTTGGCACAAAATGAAATAGAAGCAGCACGGATCAGTTTAGCGAAAAGCAGTCAAATGCGCAGGCGCAGAATCTTAAAGGAATTTGATATTGACGGTGTTGTCGCTTTAACTGATGCAGGACCAGGACGCCATGGTGAATCTGCCCGCCATGTTTATGATTGCAAGGGAAAAACCAAACTCCGCCAGAATGAGGTTAGAAAAGAAGGAGATCGATCAAGTGCGGATCCTGTGGTTAACACTGCATACGATTATAGTGGGGTTGTGCGTGACTATTTCAAGGATGTTCTGCACCGTAATTCCATTGATAACCAAGGCCTTGATCTCATCCTGAACGTCCATTATGGCGATAAATTCACAAATGCCTATTGGGACGGAGATGAAATGGTATTTGGTGACGGCGATGGGGTTATTTTCAGCAATTTTGCCAATTCACTCGATGTCATTGGGCACGAGCTTACGCATGGTGTAACGCAGTTCACAAGCGGATTGGAATATGACGGTCAGTCTGGGGCATTGAATGAGCATCTTTCAGATGCGTTTGGAATCGCCATCAAACAATTTCATTTAAAGCAAACAGCAGGAGATGCCGATTGGCTAATCGGTGCTGATATAATGGGACCAACACTAAAAGGACAAGCTCTCCGTTCTATGAAAGCACCTGGTACGGCATTTGACAATAAATTGATGGGTAAAGATATACAGCCTGATCATATGAGAAACTACTATAAAGGTGATCGAGATAATCATGGTGTCCATATCAATAGCGGTATACCAAACAAGGCGTTTTATCTTGTATCGATGGAGATCGGAACCGACAAAGCAGCGTTGATCTGGTTCAATGCGATGCAGAATTTATTTGCCACGGCAAATTTCAACCAATTCGTCCAAATTGTCAGCAAGTCAGCACAAAAACTCGTCGATAGTGGAGAAGTTCCTGAAACCGCTATAAAAACAATTGAAAATGCGTTTAAAGCGGTGGGATTGCCTGAGTAGTTATCTTTTATGAATAGGAGGCTTCATCTAACATGCATATCCAATTTAGCTGCATAGGGGGAATGGCCAACCTCGATTTGAATGTTGTGATAAACACAGACGAATTACCGAAGGAAAAGTATGAGGAATTAAAAAATTTGGTGAAGTCAGCTAATCTTTCTCATGCTGAACTAAGTAAAATGGCTGGAGTTAAAGCGCAGGGAGCGGACTCTTTTTCATACAAGCTGGATATAGCAGATGAAAAGAAGAAACAGTCCTTCTCATTTACCGATACGACAGCTCCACAGGAAGTACGTCCCTTATTGGATTATTTACGTAACTTGGCCATTGAAATAAAAATGGCGGAATAACAATAAAATCCTCTGAAGTGAATGATATAGATCGGCGTAGATTAACATCAAAAAACAAGCGTAACTGAGCATTTCAGTTACGCTTGTTTTTTGATGTAAACACTTTTTTCTGATTCCGTTAAGGTTCTGTAAATACCCTTGTTTTATTAAAAGAAAAAGCTACGATAGAGGTGAAATGATAAAGAGGAGGAAAATGAAAATGAATAAATGGTGGCTAACGATGTCTTTAGCTGTTGCTGTTGCTATGCCCTTTTCATCAACAAATGCTTCCGCTGAACAGGTTAAGAAGGAACCGAAAGTGATAGTGCCGCTTGCAAAAGCGCACGCACACAATGACTATGAGCATGCACGTCCCCTCTATGATGCACTGGATCATGGGTTCACAAGTGTAGAAGCGGACGTCTGGCTAAAAGACGGTGAATTACTGGTAGCCCATGATGAAATCAATGTTAAACCAGAGCGGACACTTAAGTCCCTTTATTTAGATCCATTAAAAGAAAAAGTGAAGCAAAACAAAGGCTCTGTTTACAAAAGTCGTCACCAGGATTTCTTACTTTGGATCGATATTAAATCCGAGGACAAAGCTACATATGAAGAAATCGATAAACAACTGGCAGAATACAAGAAAATGATTACAAAATTCTCAAAGTCAAAGGTAAACCAAGGTGCTGTTACCGTCATTATTTCAGGAAACCGTCCGCGTGAGCTAATGGAAAACCAGAAGGTGCGTTATGCCACATTCGATGGACGAATGAGTGAATTGGATTCTGATGCATTTAATGAATTCATGCCTGTAATCAGCGACAACTGGACAAATCATTTTACATGGAATGGTGAAGGGAAGATGCCTCAAGCTGAACAAGAAAAGCTGGATCACATTGTCAAAACGGCGCATGCAAACGGTCAAATGGTTCGATTCTGGGCAACTCCAGACGAAGCATTACCAAACCGTGAAGCTGTATGGGATGAGATGCTAAAAGCAGGAGTAGATCTTGTAAACACAGATGACCTTCCAGCCTTACAGCAATACCTGCTTAAAAATGATCCACACCCTATGAAACAACATATTAAGTGGTAGACTATCATACTCTTTATCAATAAACCAGATGATCCGCAGCGGATTATCTGGTTATTTTTGATGCCACCTAAGCCATATTTCTTAGACATATATCCGGAAGACCGAAAAAAGATAATAGAAGGCAATAAAAAAGTCTATCAAAATGTAGGCTTTTTTGTGTTCACCGAAATTTCTTTTCTACCCACTTTTCAAATTGGTTTTGCTTATTATTTCTAAAAATAGACACAAATTAACAACCATATGTGGAAACTGACTAACAGTTTTCATAGGAAATCGATCACTATCGCTTTCTGATGGCGGTTCTTAAAGAGTAGGTCAATTAAGCTAGTCATTTAGTTAAAAAGGGAGAGGTTTTACAAAAAAAGAGAAAAATAGGATAATAGTCGCATAGGTGAAGTGGAATGCATATTAAGACAAGAAAGTTACAACTTCAGGGAAGAGTATTACCCACTTCATGAGAAAATATTCATCTCGTAAGCCCATTTCTAAAACGACCTATCAACACCACAAACATCATGAAATCCCCTCCGGAAAGCAATCAACCCACTTAAAAAACAGCTGTTCCTGGAAACAAGATGATGCCTTGTTTTCACACATCTTCGACTGACAAAGGGAGTCGAAGATTATTTCAGGTAACCAATGACAAAAACAATAGGCTAGTAAGATGGCTTTGCACTTATAGGAGGTGAGGAAAATGTGAACGAAAAATAGAAGAATCCATAGGGAGAAGGTCACCTAAGAGCTGGAAGCAGGCGTATACCTGTCTGTATGTTCAGTCCTTTTAATTAAATAGTAAATGGGGGAGTGAATAGAATGATCATACGAAAAAACTATTTAATGAATATGGAAACCGTGGCAATGATGGAGCGTTACGATTCAAATGGTGTGGAGATGGCGATGGTGGTGGAAGGAGAGAACACGTTCCTTGTTGCACAGCCTCGCCAGGAAATCCTAAATCATACGCTAAATTATTTTGGACTGGATCTTGATGGCGGGCTTGCAGGAGCCAAATCGGTGCTTGGCGGAAAATACAGGCTCCCAGTCTGCATAAACGCCCAGCTTGGAATGGTCTGGTTCTCATCAAGCTCATTCCGAAAAAGCGGAGGGGTCTGGTTTTCCTACATCCACATCAGTGACCTCGAGGAAATGAACGAAAAAGAAACCTTGGTCCACACAAACTATGGACATTGCTTTCCTGTGTCCTTAAGCAAAAAACAGCTCGCCTTCAAAAGGGACCAAGCATCCTATCTGCACACCACCTTCCATGAACGCTCTTCAGGCAAAAAAACCTTTTATTACGAACCGGGAAGCGGAATTACCTTTTGCAAAGAACCTGGAGAGGTTCATTACAGGGTAAAAGGACGGGGAGATTAATATCAGGGAGAGGAAGACCGCCGAAATGGTGGTCTTTTTCACAACTGTAGCTCGAAGTTTGATCAAGTTAATACAAGAGACCTTGATAAATGAATAAATAGAAAGGGTCTGTTTTAGATAAATAAAACAGGCCCTCATAATATTTAATTGGATTATTCATTTATAAAAAAGATGGTTGTGTTCTTTAATCAACGAACGCACCCGTTAGTCGAATAACCATTCATTTTAAAAGCATTACGACCGAAGTTTTATGCTATAGAATCTCATTGTTGTAGGGACACCCTCTATGTCAAAAGTACCGTTATTTATTAGATGCCTAACTCGGTATTGAATAAATTCGTCCCCTAAATATTGTTCTAGATGACCAATTACTTCACCTACTAATCTTGTACTTTTCATAAAATCTCTATTCTTTTGTTGGTTGTGTAGCTTTCGTGCCTTGTTGATTATGAATAGGTCATAAAAATCTTCATCAACGCCATGCACTTCACCGTTATCCCAAATACGCAATACATCTTGTGCATCAGCTATAAGCTCCCATTCTTGATAGAATTTTCTTCTATCCTCGATAGAAATAGGGTTGTTCGTTTTATTTTTTTCGTAGATTGACTTCAGTTTTTCCGGAGGAATTTCACCGGTAGAAAGAGGGGAGTATACTCTATTTGAAACCTTGAATTGTTCATGATAGGCTTTAGTCGTATTAATTAAAATGATGTTATTTCGCTTATTATTCAATAAATACAAAACATATCTAACTCCTGTTTGTTCATGGGAACTATCTCCTGCCCAAAGAAAGATGGTGGTTTCTTCTGGAACATGACAAATTATATCCTTAGTTTTAATAAAATCTTTCCCATAGTCCTTTTCATAGTAATCCTCTTCTGATAAAAACCGTGTTCTGAACCAATCTATCCTTTGTTTCACACCAACTTCACCATGTAATTTCCAAATAGGTCCTACTGAAAAGATGTCCGAAAAACATAGCACCTTTTCTTCATTTTCTATACCTAGTTCTCTTAGACTTATTTTCAACGATCCAGAAGTTGATTGTCCAAAAACAATGTGTAAAACTTCACTCTTATTGATCACAGCACTTGCACCAACTTTTTTATAAAAGTTTAACTCATAAACGGTAAATATACTAATGTAACCTGCTCCGTTTGTTTCACAAGAAAAGGAGCTACGATTAGCTCCAATAAGGAAGGAAAGCCCCGTTAGTTAAGAATCTTTCAAGACTTTCCTTTTGAAAAAGCTTTATTCCTATACTGGATTGTATGGGAGAGCGGGGAAAAAATATGAGAAATTAATAAAGAGCTAAAGCCTATACAGGTCTTTAGCTTTTTTTGGATTTTATCTTCCATCAACTACCTCTTTAGTTCAATAAGAAAAACCGAAATTAGATCATATTGGTTCATCTTTTTTATCTTTCAAACCGTCCAAATGTGTATTTTCTCGATTTATTAGTGCATCGCCAAGATTGATTCTGCTCATTAGTCTCTCATGGTCCGAAGGAAAACGTTCTCTACCGTTTGCTACTCCCTCTATTGATGGTATATTACCACCACGCCTAGGACGTTCTTCTCGTCCAAACCCGGGGTTAAAACCACCATCAATCATTACAGGTCTGTCAATTGTACCGTTGTCATCATTATTATTAGTAGTAGGATCCCTACGTGTATCAAGGTTCCCGGCATTATTAAATGGATCATTGTTATTATCTTGTGGCATATATTTCACTCCTTCGCCCATATTATCTGCTGATGGCATTAATCTATTCGCACCTCGCACTAATCCCTTATCAATATAGGAACGAATCCTGCCTTGACAGCTCTATTGATTCGCTATCTGTAATCAATACGCCCCCTTTTCGTATCAAAATTATGAGCCCCGTTTGTATTCTTTTTTGCATGAAGTCCAACTTTTCTTCGTATTTCATAAGAACTCATTTGTTCAAAAAGAAAACCGAAATTAATTCATATCGGTCCTCTTTTTTTAAAACAGTACAACGTTGGTCCTCTTGATTTGTCAGCAAGTACGATGGGTCACAAAGTTTTTTAAAAAAGAACCTGCTAAAAAATATTATTGACTTACATTTTAATTTGTCTTACAATTTCAATGTGAATATTCGGAAGATTCAATTAAACGGGAGGAGAGCTTTTTTAAGAGCCGATTCACTTCAACATGAAGCATGACAACATACTGCAGCACAAACTTTATGTGGATACAGGAATTCTATTGTCAGAAAGTTTCGTAATGAATTTCAATATGGGTAGTCTAGCGCTATCAAAGTATTTTTGCTCGAGAAATGAAAGCGAATACATACACTTTGGAATGGAGTGAATAACTTGAAAAATCAATCAAATCTTGCTGAATCTACTGTGATTGTTTCTGAGGTCGAAAGTAAGAAACCAAATTTCATCACAAAGTTTAAAACTGCCTATGGTCCAGGAATTCTTGCCGTGTTAACGTGGCTTGGAGCTGGGGATCTGGTTACTTCTTCTGTTGCCGGTGCAGATTATGGATATAGTTTAATGTGGATTTTAGCTCTGTCATTAATCCTTCGTTTTCTTATCGTTAATATTATTGCTCGGTTCCAGCTTTGTAACTCAGAGGGGCTAACCATCCTTGAAGGATATGGACGTATCCACCCATTTTTCGGTTACTTCATGTTTGGTTATGCATTAATCATGGGGCATCTTTTTAATGCGTATATGATTAAGGGAGCGGGAGAGGTATTATCGACCCTATTTCATGTTAATCAGTCATTCATAGCTTCAATGGTAGTTGTGGCATTAGTTTTTATGCTTATAGGCAGAAATATTTATACCAGAATTGAAAGTGTAATGAAATTGCTTTTGGCATTATTGACAATTGTCTTCTTGTACCTGGCCATTCAAGCAACTCCGGATGTGGGAGCAATTATTAAAGGGACAGTTGGTTTTAGCATTCCAAGTGATACTGGCGTCCATGGAGCATTATTGGTGGCGATTTCAATTATCGGAGCAGTGGCCGGATCTATATCGAATTTTGTTCATCCATATTTCATGAGGGAAAAGGGTTGGACGAAACCGAGTCACGTAAAGGTCCAAAGAAATGATTTACTGTTTGCCATCGGTGTTTGCATTGTTATTAATTTGGCCATTTGGGTTGTTGGCGCAGAAATTTTAAAACCGAATGGAATTCATGTGGAAACGATTGATGACTTGGCAATGGCATTGCAAATGTCGTTAGGACAACTTGGCTGGTACATTTTTTATCTTGGTGTATTTGGCGTATTGTTCGCAAGTATAGTAGGGAAGTCAACTGGTTTTCCAAGATTGATTGTAGATGCCTTTTACGTAATAAGTAAGGATCGACGCGAAAAGTACAAGGGTAAATATGAAAAAGATCCAATGTATAAATGGATTATGATTTTTGTATTAGTTACGCCGCTTATTTGGTCAATTCCCGGTATGCCTGGTTTCATTACATTGACAATTGGAGTAAGTGCATTAAACATAATCGGTTTTCCAATCATCGCAATTGGAATGCTAGTGCTATCAAATAAAAAAAGCTTGATGGGAGCATATAAAAATAATTGGTTCGAAAATATTGTTCTTACTTTAGCTTCAATATTAGCGGTTTGGTCCGCAGTTCAATTAACTATTACCTTTTTCTAAAATAATGGTAGATTATAGGTAGAGGTTATCAAACAACAAATGGCTTCTGTCGCGATTTGATCCCGATGGGGTCCTACTTTATTGGAAGTGAGGTATCAATGATGAAACCGAAAGTAATCGTCTATAAGAAAGTGGATCCAGAAGTGTTGGAATATATTCGAAGGACTTGTGATGTCGTTTATTTTGAAGGTCTTGACTCACAAAATTATTCTGAATTTCTTCAAGAGCTGAAGAACGCACAAGGTATATTAGGTTCAGGATTAAAAGTGGATAAAAGTTTACTGGATCAGGCACCGCAATTAAAAATCGTCTGTAATGCCTCAGTTGGTTACGACAATTTTGATGTAACAGAGTTGTCAAATCGAGGAATTATGGCTACGAACACTCCTGAGGTATTAAATGAGACAGTCGCAGATACGATTATGGGCTTGATATTATCTACAGCGAGAAGAATGCCTGAGTTGGATCAATTGGTTAAGTCAGGGCAATGGACATCTACTATCGGAGAAAAATCGTTTGGGTTGGACGTCCATCATAAAGTATTGGGAATTATCGGTATGGGTGGAATAGGATCTGCCGTTACAAAAAGGGCTCGTTTTGGATTCGATATGAACATCTTATATCACAACAGATCTAGAAATGAGGAAGCAGAGCAAAAGTATGGGGCTACATACTGTTCAATGGAAGATCTGTTAAAGCAGTCTGATTTTGTCTGCTTAATGACACCCCTTACTCCCCAAACTGAAAATATGATGGGGGAAAAAGAATTCAAGCTCATGAAAGAGAGCGCCATTTTTATCAATTGCTCAAGAGGGAAAACAGTTGATGAAGATGCCTTGGTCCATGCGCTGGCAACCGGGGAAATATACGCGGCAGGACTGGATGTCTTCGTACAAGAGCCTGTCAACGAAGACAATCCATTGCTTTCCATGAAGAATGTCGTTACCTTGCCTCATATCGGTTCCGCAACATCGGAAACCCGCTTGAAAATGGCGATGCTGGCCGCAACCAACCTTGTCGCCGGATTACAGGGAGAAATTCCACCTACCTTGATCAAAACTGGCGTAAGGGTAAAGTGATTTGTTAGACGGCATGAGAGAATAGTAGAATGAATGACGCTGGATAGCCTTAGGGTGGGGCTATCCATTTTTTAATCGCTGCTTATTCAGTTTTTACTCATCCTGCAGAACAAACAAGCCCTCTCTATAAAGGAGGGCTTTTATATCAATTCCGCAGACTTTTGTTATTCAACCACATCTGCCATTCAATCAAAATCGGAAATTACGATCTATCAAACAGTTCAGCCCCAGAAATACCTGGGTTTGTCATCTCGTAAGGATAGCCTGTAATCGGAAAGTTTTCGATGCACGCAATATTTGGATACCATAATATGCATGCACTGATACTTGTTTTGATCCTAAGAAATCTTTCTCAATACGTATGTTATGATTTATATGGATCGTTGCATCGTGTTTCCTCCTTTATAGTTTATGCTACGTCTGATTGTTTAATTGAATCAACGTAATGGTTTGCTTTTTCCTGGTCAAATTCCCCTTCCCACTTCGACATGACAATAGCCGCCAATGAGTTCCCCACGACATTAACCGCTGATCTTCCCATATCCAAAATCCGGTCGATACCGGCAATGAACGCAACACCTTCCACCGGCAGTCCCATAGAACCAAGTGTTGTTAAAATAACAACAAATGACGCACCCGGAACGCCAGCCATTCCTTTTGACGTTAACATCAATACTAGTAACAAAGTAATCTGTTGTGTAATGGATAGTTCAATACCATACATTTGTGCCACGAAAAGTGAAGCAAGTGCTTGGTAAATCGATGAGCCGTCTAGATTAAACGTATAGCCTGTTGGAATAACAAAAGAAGTAATGGATTTCGGGCAGCCAAACTTCTCCATTTTGTCCATAAGCCTTGGTAATACCGACTCTGAACTTGCTGTTGTAAATGCCAAAATCAGTTCATCCTTTAACACTTTCAGGATAACAAAAATGCTTGTCCCAGACATTTTCGCTATAATTCCAAGAATGACGAACACAAAGAATACCATCGTCACATAAACAGCAACTACTAGGTTCCCTAAAGGAATTAATGTTGCGATACCAAATTTAGCAACGGTTACACCAATGAGTGCAAACACACCAAAGGGGGCAAATTTCATGACTAGATTCGTCACCCAAAACATTACTTCCAACACACCTTCAAAGAATCCAAGGATAGGCTTTCCTTTTTCGCCTATCGCAGCCACACCTAAGCCGAATAGAACAGAAAAGAAGATAATCGGTAATAAATCCGCTTGAGCCATTGATTCAAATACATTTTGAGGAACAATATGAGAAATTGTTTCTCCAAAGCCACTACTTTCAGCCGCCTTTGTTGTTTCTTCATATTTTGAAATATCACTTTTTTCAAGATTGCTTGTATCTAAACCAGACCCTGGGTGGAACAAGTTTGCCGCCAGTAATCCAATAACAATGGCAATTGTGGTGACAATCTCAAAATAAAGAAGAGTCTTCCCGCCTAATTTTCCTAGTTTTTTAATATCGCCGACTCCCGCTATGGAGACTACTAATGCAGCCATGACGATCGGGATGACAATCATTTTAATTAAATGGATGAAAATATCGCCGATAGGTATCATGATGGCCATGGCTGTTTCATTACCATGGAATAAAGCACCGACAACGATACCTAGTACAAGTGCAACAAAAATCTGAGTAGCTAAGCCAAACTTTTTCATTTAAATTCCTCCTATGATAGTTGTTCCATTGTTAACGCTTTCAATTTTTAGATTATTTTAAGTTTATAATCATCCTACTGGAACCTACTGAAACCTACTGATACTTACAAGGGCCAGAAAAAATAATAATTTCAGTCAAAACGCTTCTCTCTTTTTTACCATTTCATGTGTTATGTTTTTAATATAGTGACTGGGGAGGGACCGTATTGAAAAAGAGTTTAAGGATATTACTATTGACTATGATTGCGGTGCCTCTTGCGGGTGAATTCAAGTTTTATCCATTCGACGATACATTCAGAGTCAGTTTGGGAACCCCTATCTTTTTCTTGTTTTTACTATGGGGGAGGGGGATCCACCCGATTATTGCAGGCATTTTAACGGGAATGAGTGTGTTTGTTTTTCGTTTTTCACTGGCTGTCGGAATACGGGACATATCTGTTGAGGAAGCGATGTATCTTCATGTTCCCGCCTTTTTCTATTACTTCATCTACGCGTTTGCATTTCTTAAAACGAAATTGAACGAGCGGCACGATCAGCCGTTTATGATCGGGCTTTTAGGGGTATTGATCGAGCTTTTTGCAAGTGTATCGGAAATGGCGATCCGTTCCTTCTTGGCGAATCAGGACACACCCTTGCTAGCCATTGACCAACTCGTTTTAATCGCCTTTATTCGAAGCTTTTTCGTTCTAGGCTTTTTTAATATATTAAAGCTGAGAGAAGCAAAATTTGCAGAAGCGGAGCAGCGCATGCAAAAGGAACAAATGCTGCTTTTCATTTCAAGTTTGTATGAGGAATCGGTTCAACTGAATAAAACGATGCAAAACGCGGAAGAAATCACCCGCACATGTTATGACTTTTACCGTCGGTTAAAATCAGAGGGGACTAATGGAAACGATGCGCAAACTGCGTTGCGGATTGCCGGTCTCGTGCATGAGATCAAAAAAGATAACCAACGGATTTATGCGGGGCTGTCGGAACTCATGTCTTCCAAAAACCTGCAGGAATATATGAATATCGAAGAGCTTGGTAACATCATGATCGTGTCCAATAGACGATATGCAGATTCCCTTTGCAAAGATATTTCATTTTCCTTGCATATAGATGGTGACCATCCGCCCTACCATGTATATATGGTATTATCATTAATAAATAATTTATTGGCCAATGCAGTGGAAGCCATTAAAGAAGAGGGATACGTATCACTGCATGTGAAAAGGAAAGATCAATTCGTGGAGTTTTGCATCAGTGACAATGGGCCTGGCATTGCACCGAAGCAGAAGGAAGTCATTTTTACAGCAGGATATACAAAGAAATTCGATGAGGCGGGAAACCCTTCGACGGGAATTGGTTTATCGTATGTGAAACAAACTGTTGAAAAATTTGGAGGACAAATCAGGCTAATGGATAACTATAAAGAAACCGTATTCATCGTAGAACTTCCGATTGATGCGATTATGGGGAAAGGGTTAATGAGATGAATTATTTCATTATAGATGACGATCCTGCCATTCGAGGAATGCTGACAGAGATAATTGAAGACGAAGATTTAGGCAAAGTGGTGGGAGAAGCAGAAGATGGAACGTTAGTGAATAATGGCTTACTGTTTTTAAAAAAAGCAGACGTTGTCCTAATTGATTTACTCATGCCAATTAGGGACGGAATTGAAACGATCAGGGCTCTTGCTGATGGATTTCAAGGCAAGTTTGTGATGATTTCGCAAGTGGAATCGAAAGAACTGATTGGAGAGGCGTATAGATTAGGAGCGGAATACTACATTACAAAACCGCTGAACCAAGTTGAAATTTCATGCATATTAAACAAAGTGAACGAGCGAATACTGGTGGATCAATCGATTCAGGGCATTCAAAAATCGTTGAACGTGTTTACGGGCCGTCCGAAGTCTCCGAAAGTGTCCTCCTTTCATACAAAAAATATTATGGAAGCCGGACGTTCCTTAATTTCCGATTTAGGTATGATTGGCGAAGGGGGAAGCGAGGATTTACTAAACATTTTAGGATTCCTCCAAAATGAAAAGCAAAGACTAGGTTCCGCCTACACGTTTCCATATTTAAAGGAAATTTTTGCTGGGATTGCTGCTGAAAAGCTGGGGGATCAAGCGAAAGAGGCCGAAGTCCAGAAAGAAATGAAAGCTTCTGAGCAGCGTGTCCGTCGCGCTCTTAACCAGGCCCTCATCCATATCGCTTCATTAGGATTGACGGATTATATGAATCCAAAATTCGAAGCCTATTCATCCACATTTTTTGATTTCTCGGAAGTCCGCAAAAAAATGTTGGAGCTAGAAGACAAGAGCAAAAAAGTAAGCAGCCAGAGCCGTAATAACATGAAAAAGTTTATCCAAGTGCTGTTTATGGAAGCAAGACAGATGATGAAATAATAAACCAGAAACACAAGTAAAATAGATTGAAAATTCACAAAAAAATTCATATTTTTCATGGAAGAAACATAAAGACAAATCCGTTTATCTGGATTTGTCTTTATCGCTTTTTTCTTCGTATTTTTTATGAACAGTATGACAAAGTTCATTCGCTTTCTAATATTTTGATTAATTCCATCGCTCTAACTTTGGGATTCCTCTAGTAAAAAGCTTAGCAATAAATTTAGGCATCTTCATATTTTCTATCATATGATTTTGAACAAATTTTTGCATTTCTATCGCAGTAATATCTTGAGTGAATTCACCATTTATATAACAATGACTACAATATTTAGTGCTTTTACTACCATCTTTTTCAGTTCCTCCACCTAATTCATCTTTAGAAAGAGGCATTCCGCAACTCTGACATGTTTTATATTGTTTCATTATAAATTCCTCCTACAAAAGGTTTTAATCTAAAAATAAAGTTATTTTGAGTAGAACTCGTTGAAGTTTGAGACAAGCCTTACATAGTATATTTCAATAAGCAAAATCATGAACGGTGATGGCACTC
This sequence comes from Peribacillus sp. Bi96, assembly GCF_918698115.1. Taxonomy (GTDB): domain Bacteria; phylum Bacillota; class Bacilli; order Bacillales; family DSM-1321; genus Peribacillus. Next base: position 95,425 of record NZ_CAKKLV010000016.1, on the reverse strand, counting down.
TACTATTAAAGAACTTTAGTATATTTTAAACAACTTCATTATTTATTAATACCTATATTGTCGTGTACCCATATGAAAAGGTCCAATATTCCTCTGTATCTCTTCATTTACTCTATCCAAGAGCCCTATGTATATGAAATTGTGGACAAATTCATCAGGCAAGCCTTTATTTAAGGATTTCAAAGAAGCACTCATTTTATAAATTATTAGGAATTATCGGTATGGGTGGAATAGGATCTGCCGTTATGTCAGGGGATACTACGAGTCGCCTTTGATGAGGGTGTCGCCGCTACCATGAAATCATTGACCAGCGAAGCAATGAGGCTTTCAAATATGTATATAGTCATAAAAATAACCAGTCAAGCTACTTGCTTAACTGGTTACTGTACATGTTAAATTAAAGTGTAAAACGACGATTTATTATGGCAACTGATGTGAAATATACATTGATATAATTCAGAAATTGTGATAAATTAGTATAGAAACACATTTATCAATATACAAAATCAGTTTACCCCTTACTATAAGTATAAGGTAAAACTCACCTCTAGTCAACCCCTATTTTTATTTTTTGAAGGAGTGTCTGATATGAATAATGAAATTCGGCATGAGCAAGAACGTTTGGATGAGGTGATAGAAACAATTACGAAGCAAATCAGCAAAATAGAAGGAGAGACTTTACAGCGTAGAAAAGAAGTTGTTAATATCCGGAAACACTTTTGGGATGACCTCAAGGTTAATGTGGATACTTTCGATGATTACCTCGAGACGATCATTGGCTTAAGGCAACAGGCCCAAGACTTGTCACAAAGCGAAGGTGCACATAGATATTCCTTCAAGAGGTTGTCAACACTGCGCCGTATGCAGGGGGCACCTTATTTCGGCCGGATTGATTTAACTGAAGAAGGGGCTTCCCTTACGGAACATATTTATATTGGGACCGCCACCCTTACTGATACAACAGGAGAAAACTTCATTGTCTACGATTGGAGGGCTCCGATTTCGAGTGTTTATTATGACTATCCTCCCGGTCCCGTAGAATACTCTACTCCCGGAGGCGCAATTCGGGGGATGCTGGAGAATAAGTGGCAATATATCATCAAGGGAGGCGTTATCGACTCAATGTTCGATACGAGTCTCACCATTGGAGATGAGATACTGCAGCAGGTGCTTGGTAAGGGGACGGATAAGCATATGCACAGTATTGTGTCCACCATTCAACGGGAGCAAAATAGAATCATCCGGAACGATCGCGGACGTCTGCTCATTGTTCAAGGAGCCGCTGGCAGTGGCAAGACATCAGCTGCCCTCCAACGGATCGCTTACTTGCTTTATAAGTATCGAGATAGGATTAAGGCCGATCAAATCATTCTATTCTCACCTAACTCAATGTTTAATAATTACGTATCCAATGTACTACCCGAACTTGGCGAAGAGAATATGCAGCAGGTAACATTCCAGGAATATTTGGACCATCGTCTGGCTGACTCATTTCAAGTTGAGGACCCTTATGAGCAATTAGAATTTTTGTTGACTGGAGCGGATGATCCTTCCTATAGCACTAGGACAGCGAGTATCCGATTTAAGGCTTCAATTCGCTTCTTTGAGATAATCAAAACATACAGTCAATCACTGGAATCATCTGGAATGATCTTTAGAGGGTTCAAGTTCCGAGGGGAAACGCTCGTCTCCGCCAAACAAATCTCAGAAAGATTTTATAACAGAGACACCACACTAAGATTTCACAATAGGATTGAAAAGTTGAAAGAATGGTTATGTGAGTTACTTGATGAAAGGGAAAAGTTTGAGTTGAAACAACCTTGGGTCCAGGAGGAAATCGAGTATCTTAGCAAAGAAGACTATCAAAAGGTATATACCTACTTAGAGAAAAAACGCGGCGTTAATGAAGATTCCTTTGACGATTATGAGATGGAGAATAAAATGCTCGCGCGTATGATTGTTCGTAAGAAATTGAAGACGTTACGCAAACGGATAAAAGCATTTCATTTTATCAACATTAAGGGAATATACAAGCAACTTTTTGACGAACAGATACGGATCGAACTGTGGAATGAGGGGAAAACACCTATCGAAAGGGAAATTTGCTTATCAACGCAAAAAATGCTGGACGAAGGTAAACTGCATTACGAAGACGCGACTCCATTTTTGCTACTGAAGGAGCTAATTCTAGGATTTCAGACGAATACCTCTATAAAATACGTGCTTGTAGACGAAGCACAGGATTATTCTCCATTTCAATTCGAGTTTTTGAAACGGTTATTTCCATCTGCAAGGATGACCGTGCTCGGTGACTTTAACCAGGCAATATTTGCGCATGCCAGTGAACGGGTGGATTTCCAGACTCTTACCAGTTTATACGGGATAAGTGAAACCGAGAGTATAACCTTGGATCAAAGCTACAGATCCACAAAACAGATTATAGAATTTACACGGGAACTAGTTCCTGAAGGCCATCGAATTAAGGCATTCGACCGTGAAGGTGAGAAGCCTGTACTGACTCAAGTAACTAGCCGTGATGAGTTGCACCACAAAATCGTGTCTAAAGTCAAAGACTTTCAAAGTCGTGCGTATAATACCATCGCAATCATATGTAAATCTGCTGCCGAAAGTGCCGCTGCATACGATGCACTTAGTGCCCACGGTACATTTAAACTCGTACAGAAAGGCACAAATGAATATGAACAGGGTGTTATTGTTATACCAGCTTATTTGGCAAAAGGCATCGAATTTGATGCTGTCATCATTTATGATGCATCTGTGCAAGCATACGGTGATGAGAACTTACGAAGATTGTTCTACACCGCATGTACCCGGGCTATGCATGACTTACAGATTTATACGGTTGGCGAACCCAGTCCTTTCTTGCTTAACGATGAAACGAAGAGTTTACTTCTGACCCTAGATTGACAAAGAGGACCCGAATATGGAAAACAGCTTTTTGAAACTTGTGTAGACTTTAGTTCTATGCAGGTTTTTTATTGGGGTAATCTTAATAAGTTCTTGATCGCAGGCAGAAGTTCACAGAAAGAAAGGACCTCCATTTTAATTTAGAACAGTTCGGACATAATATACTTGGAGGTGAAGGAAATGAGTAAAAAGACAGCAGGAAGAGGCCGCATCGCACCAAGTGTTAACCCGCAGGGACATGGAAAAGATGTCGAATTCTCCACTGAGCCCAAAAGCGAGCTTGAAAACAAGGCAAAAAAGTCCAATACAAAATAAACGTACTTAGCAAAGAAAGCCCTTCTCTTAATCGAGAGGGGCTTTTAAAAAGTAAAATTCTAGACTAACTGTGTCAGGGAAGTACTTGGTACTTTTTTTGCGTAACCATGTCACTCCTCGTTTTTTGTCGATGAGTCATAGGTTTTTGAAGCCATGGAATGTGTAAGAATAGAAGGATGAAGCTACCGTTAAAAAAATACCAAATACATTTGTCGCTATGCTAATATGAAAGACTGAGCATTATAAAATGGAGAGGAGTTACATATGAAAATAAATCGATTAATAGCGAACAATATAAACCATTTAGATTCTTCATTACCAGACGACCAATCATTAGGAATTGCTGGATTATCCGGTTCCGGGAAGACGACGTTTTGCCAAGCCATTGGGGAAGAATCCAAGAAGCGTCTCGTTTCCTTATTGCCGAAGTCTGAATATCAGTATTTATTTCCTAATATTATGGAAACCAACTTCAGCGCCATCAAGATGGAAGAAATGCCGCTCGTCCTTTTTCTCGGCAAATCATCCATTTCAGCCAATCCCCGTTCGACCATTGGCACACATACTGGTGTGTTTAAAGAGATTCGTGTTTGTCTTGCTGAAAAATTCAATCTTTCTCCGGAAGTTTTTTCCTTTAATAATGCCTTAGGCTGGTGCCCCACTTGTAAAGGACGCGGTACGACGAAAAATATCGAATGTCCAAAGTGTGAGGGGAAACGCTACAGTCAAGAAGTCGAGCAATATACGATTGAATTATTAGATCGCCCGCATACTATTTCCGATATTAACAACTTAAGCATTGAAACGATCCTTTCACTTGCAGAAACATTACATATTAGTGAAGCTAAACAGCATATTCTCCAGAATATAATCAATATGAATATTGGTTATTTAAGCATCAACCGTATTATGGGGACAGTGTCAGGGGGAGAATTAACACGGCTTTACTTGGCCGAATTTATGGCAACAAGTGAAAATACCGTGATTATCATTGATGAAATCTCCGTCGGTCTTGATCATCAAACCCTATTGAAAATTTTGGAACAGATTAAGCAATTAGGATATAAGAATCAAATTTGGCTCATTGATCACTCAGACACGGTGTTAGATAGCACAAATGAACAATTGTTCTTTGGACCTGGCAGCGGGAAATATGGCGGGAAAATTGTTGAGGAATCACCACGTCCGAAACCAATCGCCTGGGAACGAAATGAAGCAGCGCCAACGGAATACTATCAATTTCAGGATCTTTACTGCCGTAATATTCAAATGGAAGAAATTCAGATTCCCAAGAATAGGCTCGTTACCTTTACGGGTGAGTCAGGTTGCGGTAAATCTACACTTGTCAATGAATGTATCTCTAAAGATTTTCAGAAGCGGTATCCTAAGGATAAACTGGTCATGGTCGGGCAGGATCGAAACAAATCGATTACCAGTCGATCAACCGTTGCGACATTTCTTGATATTAAAAAGAAACTAACCAAATACAGTGATGAAATTGATGATATTTTTCTGCGTTCGATCGAAGATATCATCGAAGAATTGCCAAATGAAGACATCGCTCATAAACGCTTGAGCTTATTGATCAAACTTGGGCTTGGTTATTTGACATTGGAAAGAAAAACACAAACACTATCGACGGGTGAATTTCAATGTGTCCACTTAGTTTCCGAGCTTTTCGCGAAGACAAGAAACCCGCATACGCTGTTCATTTTTGACGAGCCTTCAAAAGGGTTATCGCAAAATATATTAAACCAATTCATCGATAGTGTCAGGGTCATCCTGGATGATGAATCCGTCTCCATCATCATGATTGAACATAATGGTTATATGCTGGATAGCTCGGATTATATCGTTGATTTTGGTAAACGACAGCTAACACCTGTCCAACATCTTGACGTTGTCAGTCATGATGATCATTTTCGACACAATAACAGTGAAGATCAAGTGGAACCATTGCAAATCACTTCTACACTCCGTTCAAAAAATGGCATCAATTATTTACATCAAAATCATCTGGACTATTTCAAAAAGGCAGAGAACGTCTATAAGGGCGGCATTTTAAAAAGCCTATCACCAATTGCTCGTGTAATTTATGGTGAATACGAATCAGACACGATTGCACCTGTGATCGCCATCGATCTTGAACGGCACTTGTACAGTCAATATACGTTTCTTTATGAATTGGGCGGAATGATCAACCATATAGTGGCTGCACATCCAACCAATAAAGATACAAGAAGCTTCGATTTCTATTCTGCAGAAAATCATTGTCCAAGCTGTTCGGGCCGCAGGGTCATTGAAAAATTTGACTTTGATGTCGTCATTCAAGACAAAAACGTGCCATTCTGGGATGGCTTATTACATCCAGACGTGATGGAAGTACTAAAATATTATCAACATTCAAAACTGCAATTCCTGTTTGATGAGATCAAGAATGAACTCGGTCACGACATTAGTAAAAGCTATAATGAGATGACAGATGCCGAAAAGCAGACCTTCTTATATGGGTATTGGGAAAAGTCCTTTTACGATAAAGCAGGCAAGGCATCAAGAACATGGGAAGGATTCAATTTCATCATTGGACGTTATATGTTCATATCGAAATCGATCATTAAAGAGCAGATGAAAGCATCAAAAGAGATGATCGCCTGTCCTGTCTGTCAAGGAACGATCCTCAAGCATCATAAAAAACTGACATTTGGTGATACAGACATTCGCGAGATCATCCAACAGCCGATTGATCAAGTCATCAAAATTGTTGGGAAGCTTCCAGAACTGGAAAAACTAAAAGCGATTGTGGGCGGCGATATCGCACTTACGGATGATGTCTCATTCCTTCCGCGGGAAACAAAAGCAGCTTTGAAAATGCTCGAACTGGAACTAGCAAGCTTCGTTGGCTATGAAGTGGTTTTACAAAATACCCTGCCATTTTGGGACAGCATTAAAGGCAATATCGAAGCAATCAGCAGCAAAAACCAGATCACCATCTGTGACTTTGCCAATATTAACGAAACAAGAGAAACCATTATTGATAAATATTTCACCAATGGCAAATACAAAAAACTAACCTATGTCTATGAAGCATTTGGCTACAAAAAAATCGTTACCCAAATCAATAAAATAAAAGCAAGTCATAAATGTCCATTCTGTAATGGGAAGAAAGTCATTTCAGAAGATAACATCCATGACGGTGTGTATAAATTAACGATACCCTGTGTGAGTTGTCATGCTAGTGGCATTGATGATGAAGGTCGTAAAGCAATCGTCGAGGGCATCGACGTGCAAACCTGGCTGACAGGGAAAGTAAGGGATGTTGTGGCAGAAGGAGAACATACCGAGGCCGTTGCCGATATTCCGATTTTTGCTCGGGTTCGTGAGCTGAATAAACGAGATATGATGGCGGTTTATCAATGCCTTGAAGAGACAAAATAAAAAATGACAGTACTCCATTGAAAAAAGTCCGCCGATAATGGCGGACTTCTGTTTGTATACAAAAGGGGTTCAGAGTCCGAATAGTGAGGTGAAGGTCGAACCTGACCGGTTGTATATAGTGCCTCAATGTGCAGGGTAGGTCGAATACCGTGCGTGAACGGCTGAGTAAAGTGTGGTTTAGGTGAATAAAGTGCTCCGGTCTTTATGGTTATTTACTGTAATCCTCATAGGATGGAAGAAATTTGCGACACGCCGAATTACTGGCTAGCCGAGACACCACAGGCGCTTGCGCCGAGGAGGCTTGGCAGACAGTCGGCGGAAAGGGAGCGGATTTCTGAAATCAACTGAATTTTTAAAATAAAAAACTGCAGGCAAACTGAGTTTTCATCGAGTTTGTATACAGCCTGAAAGTCCGCCGATAATGGCGGACTTTTTTTATATGAGGCGTTAATCTTCATTTATTTACAGAATAGTCTTCTTGATAAATGGGAAGTGTTACTGAAATCGTTGTTCCCTTATTCAAAAGGCTATTTATATGAAGTGTACCATTCATCGTTTGGATGGTCTTGACAGCTACCATTGATCCCAACCCTGTTCCTTTTTCTTTAGAACTGTAATAAGGTTCGCCAAAACGATTTATTTGTTCTTTGTTCATGCCTACTCCATTGTCACTTATTTCGATAATGATGTCGAAATTATTTATATAGGAAACGACACTAAGCTCCCCGCCGTTTGGCATAGCCTCTATACCATTTTTAATTAGGTTTAGGAAGCATTGCTTGAAATGTTGAATATTCCCCCGGGTAATGTCTGGAGTTAACTGTTCTGATATAGTAACTAAATTCATGCTAGCTAATGGTTTTATCATTTCAATTACATATCCTATTTCACGGTTAATTAAAATAGTATCCACTTTTTCGATTGCAGGTTTTGCAAATGCTAAGTATTCACTAATAATGGATTCTGCACTATTAAGCTCCCTAACAACATGCTCTATATATTGTTCTTTTACTTCCTGAGTTAGATCAGGAGTCTTTAGCAGTTGAACAAATCCTTTCACAACAGTTAAAGGATTTCTAACTTCATGTGAAATGCTTGCTGCAAGCTGACTGACTACCTCCATTTTTTCAAGCCTTATCATTTGTGTCCGGATTAATATGGCATCTTTTAAAATTTCCATGATATATACAGCTAAAGCAATAATGAAAGGAGGGAGGATAATAAAGTAAAATACATACGCCTCCGTTATTCGAAAATAATCAGACATAGCGAGTGAAATAAAGCTGGTTAGTATTCCTAGAAACAAAATTAATAGTATGGAGCTATTTAGCTTATTTTTTCTATTAAAATTTTTGAATTTGGAAGAAAATAGAGCCGTTATAATAAAGATAACGATATATACAATTAACGTAAGTAAATTGAAACCATAAAAAGCAAACCTAAAAGTTAATATGATGACTAACAGGGCAGCCCCTACAGGCCAGCCACCATAAAGGGTCCCTATAATAAAAGGGATTTGCCTGAGATCATGGACACAATATTCATCTATATAAATAGGAAACTTCATACATAATATAATAGGAATGCTCATGCATGCAGTGATAAGGGTCTTGCCATACTGACTTAACCTTTTGCCATGATCTAATAAAATGTAATAAATCAAAATACTTACTAAAATATAAAAGAGATTATCTAAAATGTTTTGATTAATATAAATAAAATTCATTGGGATTCTCCTGAATAAGTAACCGTTTGGTTTATTATACAAGAATAGCACTAAAAAAGAGAGTCTTAATAAAGTAATTTTTTTACAGAAGGGCATTTAAATTCAAAAAAAGTGTTGTTTCTAAATGCCTCTAGGTACTCCACTCGTAGCGCTTGAAAGGCGTTATACTTTTCATAATCATTTCCCATAATCCTTAATGATTCAAAATGACCAATGATTTGTTCGTGGAAAATTTGGTTTTACATAATAAAGGAAATATAATGTAGGTAGAGGTGATTTTCATTGAAAAAATGGACAAAAGAAATAGAAATAAACGCTCCAATTGAACAGGTTTGGAAGTTTTTTGATGGTTCTTTAGAAAATATGCAACAAATCATGCCTCAAGTAGTTGAACAAAAGCCCGTTAAAATAACGGAAGAAGTGGTTGGGAGTGTATATCGCCAAAAGTATAGAGAAGGAAAACGAACAGAAGAGTATGATATAGAAACATTGGAATATTTGAATGAAACTAATGAGAAAAAGCTAAAGGTGGGCTTTATACTTGCTAAAATGTTTGAAATTACCGCTTTTTATGAACTGAATAAAATCAATGACAATAAGACTTCCTTTACATATACAGTCACCAGTCGCCCGTTAAAGTGGTATTTGAAGTTACTTTTATTATTTGCTACCGATAAAGTGGTCGTTGAGTTTTTAGAACGTGTCAAAAAGGTAGCTGAAGAAGAAACAAGTAGGTAATGATTTGAATAAACCAGAACAATCTTCCGCAAATGGGGGCAGAGTGTGGAGGAACACAGATAGAAAATGATCCATCTTTTTTCAAGATGGATCATTTTTGATTTGTAGTGTATTAAGCTTTCAAACCTTGGCACCTCTGGTGTCAGGTTTTTTTTGTGGGGAAAAAGGTATCACATGAAAGGTTAACAGGTTCATCTCTTTTTTACCCCTCTTGCTAATTTATTTGAGTAATCATAAAAATTCTAAATTGTTATAACTTTTTTCGGTGAATCACAGAAACGAAGGAGAAACGATTCCATATGTGATAATCCTGATTTCAATTTTGGGATCTTTTAATCTGAAATTTTAGCTATTATACCCATTATAGGGATAAAAATTAAAGATGGGGGAGAAGAAAATGAAAAAAAGTTGATGATTGTAGGTAGTTTATGTGTTTTATTGAGTTAATTTGAATGCTGTATTTGCCGGGACAAATATAAGTAATGATGTAAAGGAAAGTATAGGAAGTATATGGAAATATAGGTGGTTGCCTATGTATTTACTCGAGGAACTTGAAGGTATTGACACCTTTTAAGAGAACCAACATGAAGTAGTGTTTGATGGACTTATAGATCAATTAGGATTAGTTGTTAGCACCCCAATCCTAAGCAAATTCCTCCGAACCGTTTCATTAATGACCAAATATACAAGAAATACAATTTGTGTAACTGTATACATAATTTGTATGTTAATATTTAATTAGAATAGGGAGGGTTTATTTTGAGTAAAACAAAAAAAATATTAAGAGGTAGTTTGGTTGTAATTTTGTCTTTGCTATTATTCTTTAGTAGTTACTCTGTTAATTTTTTTGCCAAAGCTAATGAAATGAAAGAAACCACGAATGATTCATCGGAAGAAAAGAATATGGTTATTATTGCTGATGATGAAATAAGCACAGAAGAAACCATTAATACTGTTGTTGAAGAAAATAATGACCCGGAGTTTGAAGATATTCAAGATAAAGTTGATAATAATGAATTGAACGTTAGTGTTGTTTCCCCCGAAAATAATCAAGATCTTGAGAAATCAAATTCTATTGCAGCTGATGCCGCTGTTGTTGAAGGAAATAAATCATATAAAGATTTTTTGAAAGCTGAATTAGAAGATGGTAAAAGAGTATTTCTTTACGGTGATGTTCAAGCAGAGGAATATAAAGAAATCTTAGATTTAAATAAACTTACTGTTAAAGAAAATGATGGACAGTTAGAATTTGGTTTGAGCGAAGAAGAATTGAATGAAAAAGCAATTGAAAATGGTAAAGAATTCGTTGACGAAAGTGCTGATGCATCTAATGATTCTGAACCTTCAGACGATGAAGCGAATGAAAAAGGTTCTCTTGATGCTGCTGATTCTGAATTTACAAGTCATGTTATAGGGTATACAATAGACAAAAGTCAAGAACTTCAGTTTGTAGATGTTTCTATTAATAATTTTGATGAAAATGGTAATTCAATTCCCAACACAAATGAAATGGTGTTACAAGAGGTTATAAATACTCAGTCAGAGATTATTGATACTGAAAATGAAATTAATCAAGAACAAAATACAACTGATTCTTTTACTTTTATTACTGATAATAAAGTAAAAGCAGAAAGTGTAAGAGTTAAAAATAAATATAGCTTGGTAGAAAAAGGATATCGCCTTGGCCTTTTGGTTGCTAGAATGGATACAGATTGGCACTTGTACAAGCAAAATAGCGAAAAGAGTAAAAAATATGATTATTTCACTTTAAAACCTGTAACTCAAGTCACAAGTTATAAAGGAATATGGGCTAGATCTATTTATACGGATATAGATATACCAGCAGCTTCAGATCAATTAGACGATTGGGGTCCTATGGGAGACAGAGGGACGTCTTCAATTTCCTTGTCACTAGGATATCCATTTTCAGTAGGGATTTCCATGAATTTCGGTGAAAATCTAAAAATTGATGATCGATCTAGTTTGGCATATGATTATGCTAGATGGCAGTTAAATGATGGAGCAACGGATTTAAATAGAAATATAAGTGGAAAAACTTTTAACCCTGCAGCTGGTTGGGCTTCAACAGGAACATATGCTAGAGCTGGATTAACTGTTGTAGGTAAATTTGATAATTATATAACTCTAACTACTAAATCGGATGTAAGTTATGATTATTCAAAAGCCACATACTAAAGAGAGGTAATAAGTTTTCATGAATACAACTTTTAAAATAATTCTTTTAATATTACTGAGCATTTTAATAGTGGTTCAAATATTTATGACGAAAGCAGTATTTGATGTTGTCGACCAACTGACAAATATTTCTCAGACATTACCTGGTATATTGGACCGATAAAGTTTTCAAGAAAACGACACTGCCATTTTAATTGGTAGTGTTTTTTGTTTAGAGGGTAGTCGTAATTGTGAAAAAAAGTAATTTTAATATTATGAAATGTTTTTAAACTTATTTACTATCTTTAGGACTAGTTCTGGGTCTCTCACTAGGAGAAAATGATGTGGCAGGTGCCAAAACAAAAGTGAAAACTTAAAACTGTACTGCATTAAATAAAGATTATAAAGGAGGCGTAGCTCGTTCATCTTCCGTTAAAAATAAAGGAGGAAAAACGAAATACAAGCCCCGTGTTTCAAAGTCACTATATGATGCCAATAAAATAAGCGACCGTGATAAAGACTGATCGCTTGTGAAAGATAAGGATTATTCAAAAGACCCTTCCTAAAGAAGGGTCTCTTTTTTTAAAGATGAAATGTTACTGCAAGCTTGAACGTCGCTTGTTTCGGGTTGTTATTACATTCAGCGATAGCAAAATGTATGGGCTTCTGTTATACCTCAATCTCCATCCCGATGTTCCGTTCTTTCGATTGGCAGTAAACACCTTTTGCCACGGCGAGGTCAAAGTAAGCAGCACCGACTGATTTAAAGAAGGTAATTTCCTCTTCATTTTCCCTGCCTGTTTTGGTCAGCATTACAAGTTCATAAAGCTCCCCATGAATATCATTAAACGACCAATTTCCCTGATTGGCTGCATGAATGAGTTCTCCTGCTTCATCCTTCACACCCGCCAAATCGTCGACGATAATTTTAGCAGCGCGTGATACCGTGGTATGATCCACTTCTTTCATATGCGGCAAATAAGACCCGACCCCGTTAATGTGTGTGCCCGGCTTTAAATCCAGCCCGTTAAATACAGGCTCGTTCGAGCGGGTTGCACAGCAAATAATATCTGCTTGACGAACAGCTGCTGAAACATCTTCGAAAACTTCAAAAGGAACGGTTACTCCGAATGCCCGCAGCTTTTCACCGAATTTCTCCGCTGTCTCTGGTGTACGATTTACTAATAAAATACGCTCAATGTCCCTTACGGCTAACACACCAATTGCTTGTTCAAATCCCATAGCTCCTGTTCCGATAATCGTGAGTACCCGGGCGTCTTTACGAGCAAGAAAGTCTGTGGCAATGCCGCTCAATGCCCCCGTTCTGAGACGTGTTAAATAGGAGGCATTCAACAATGCTAAATGTTCGCCATTTTCTGCATCTGACAGCAAGATGACTCCTTGGGTTGTTGCCATTCCCCTTGAAGGATTCTTTGGAAAAATGGTAACAACTTTGACCGCCGAAACTTCTTCTGATAAATCAGCGCTTGGCATGTAAAGTGCTGATGCCTCGTGTTGAGGGAAAGCAAGAACTGTGCGATGAGGGTTGTCTATTCTTCTAGCACCATGTGCACGTAATACGGCCTTTACATCCGAAATTGCGTCCTTCATTTCATATGATTGTTGAATTTCCTTCTCACTTATAATTAACATTCAATTGTCCTCCTTGAAGTAAGAGAACCATAGATTACATGGCTCTATTATTATGCGTTTCGTCTAATTTCTGATTGCTACGATCCTTAACTGCCCAAATAGCTGTTAGTGACAGGAGAGATGCAAAAATAATATAAATGGCGACAGGAACATAGGAGTTATTAAACCTATTAAGTAAAGCCGTTGCAACGAGCGGCGCTGTTCCTCCTGCCAGAGCTGCTCCGATTTGATATCCAAGCGTAATGCCGGTATAACGGATCCTTGCATCGAAAATTTCCGAGAACATCGTTCCAAGAACAGCTGTGATGGGAGCCCAAATAACCCCTAAGCCTATCACTGTTGCAATGATTAAGAGCAGTACCGATTTTTGCTGCAACAGCCAGAAGTATGGGAATGCAAACAGTGCCATCCCAATCGTTCCGCCTATAAACAGCTTTTTGCGGCCAATTGTATCAGATAAATTCCCCATGATTGGTATTAAAATTGTCGTTATAATGGTTGCAATCATGACTGCAGCTAATGTAGCTGTCCGTGAGAAACCGAGATTTGAAGTAGCATATGATACGACAAATGTGCTAAAAATATAAAATGGCGCTGTTTCTACCACTTTGGCTCCCACGGCTATAAGCACTTCACGCCAATAATTCTTAAGAGTTTCTACAATCGGTAGCTTTGGAACTTCTCCGGATTCCTTTACTTTTTTGAAAGACGGTGTTTCATCAATTCCTTTACGAATCCATAGGCCAAAAAATACAAGCAAAGCACTAAAAATGAATGGTAAACGCCATCCCCAAGTCATGAATGCGCTTTCAGGAAGCAGTGTCATAATAGATAAAGCAATGGTTCCAAGCAGCATTCCTATCGTAACACCCATCTGAGGAATGGCTCCGAACAAGCCCCGTTTTTCAGCGGGAGCATATTCAACGGCCAATAAAAGCGCGCCTCCCCATTCACCGCCAATTCCTAGACCTTGAACTAAGCGCAACGTGATTAATAAAATCGGCGCCCAAATACCAACGGCTTGATAGGTAGGAAGAAGCCCCATCCCAAATGTTGCGACCCCCATTAAACTAAGTGTTATGACAAGTGTTTTCTTTCTCCCAATACGATCACCAATATGGCTAAAGATCACTCCGCCAAATGGGCGGATGAAGAATGCTAACGCAAAGGATGCATAGGAAAGCAACAGCCCTATTGTCGGATCCTCATTCACGAAGAATAGCTGGTTAAACACGAGTGCTGCAACGGTCCCATATAAAAAATAGTCAAACCACTCAATCGAACTTCCGACTAAACTCGCGATTAATATTCGCCGCATTTGCTTCTTTTCCATCTTAAGTCACCCTTTCAAAATTGAAGTATCACTTCAATTTATTATTTCCTTCATTCTAAATAATTAGAAATTTTCTGTCAATATTTTTTTGATAAGTTATTAATGACGGAACATTCATCAAAATTTGTCATGTATAATGAAGCTAGATACTATGTATAAAAAAGGGGGCATCTGTATGCCTTTTGATTCAATCGGGAAAAAACTGAAATTATTGAGGAAAGAGCGAAAACTAACATTAAAGAGTCTGGCTGAACAAACAGGCGTTTCGATCAGCTTTTTATCACAAGTAGAACGGGGAAAATCAAGCGTCACATTAGAGTCATTAAAAAAAATCGCTGATACATTAGATGTCAACCCAAGTTTCTTTTTTTCTGAGGACCGATCCCAAGAAAATTCAGATTCGAATCATGAACAATTTCATTATCAGAATTTATCCAGCGGCATTCGTGATGCTGTTTTTTCGCCTATTCTTGTCACTTTAAAGCCAGGGGAAAATAAAGGAAGCGCTTTTTCTCATAGCGGTCATGAATTTTTATTCATTATCGAAGGGAAGTTAACAGTGGAAATAGAGGGAGAAAGTTTAGAACTCCATGAACAGCAGTCGTTCATGTTCGATGCTAGAAAAGCCCATTACTGGTTTAACTACTCAGATCAAATTGTCCGGTTTTTGGTGGTGTCGTCGAAATAACGTCACGGTGTTCTGGAATGAAAGTATGTTCAGTTAACGAAAAATGTTGTACAAAAGGATAGATGTAAACAGGTATTCCTCACTGTTCATCTATCCCTTCTTTTTACCTTATTGACATTAAATCAAATCATTAAAGTAATCGTAAAATATTGGTTTGTGAGGTAATTTAGAAAAAATGGCGATATGAAACAAGCTAGTGTGATGCAATCGATTAAGGTAAATTAACGATCCATTGTTTCGTTTTTCTGTTCGATGCCAAATAACCAACGGAGTGACTGAATGAAGTAGTTAGTAAAGAATAGGTCATCATGAGTTCCTTCTGGATCTGACGCAAATAATAGATTAGATTTCAAATAGCCTTCCTTGATAAATTCAAGGTGGGCCTTCTTTGTGTAGTCAACCATATGCTTTTGTACCGTTTCTTTATAAATTCCCTCTAATTCCCCAACATATAAATAAAGCTGATGATCTTGACGATTCACAGTTGGTTTGATATAGATATTTCCTTGTCGTTCAATCTTTTCCCCTTGAAGATAGCGAAGAACATCCTCGTACCAAAAGGAAGCAGATAATGAGATATATTGATGGAATACCTCTGGATAATAATGGGAGGCGAAAATGGAAATAAGTCCTCCTAATGAGCAGCCGGAAATAGCTGTATGTGAAGGCTCAGGATTCGTAGCATAATGGGCATCTATATATGGCTTTATTTCGGTTACAACAGTATGTAAATAATCCTGCGCTTGTCCTTCAAAGGTGAAAACATGGGGTGCAAGTGATGGTGCTTCCCACGGTGTATAGTCATTGTTGCGATCAATCGGGTCAATTCCAATAACGATAAGTGAGTTTGCAGTTTGCATGGCCGTTTCTCCACCATCATGCATATAGATCGTTCGGTATTTCTTGGTTTGATCGTAACTAGAGGGTAAGATGACACATACCTCATAGTTGGCAATTTTCTCATCAAGGTATTGAATCATGTATTTGCCTCCACATTCTTTAGAATATTTGTATTTAGAAGAGTAGAAAAAAAGTATTGATAATGATAACCATTATCAATTATGATTATAATACACTCGCTATTATTTTGAAAGGAATCATCCGATTAATAGATAATCACTCATATCTAAGAATGGTATATAAAAAGCCAATAGAATGAGGGAGCTTATTAGAGTTGGAAGTCTTTAACTGTTAATTTGTGTCTTTGCATTAGGTCCTCATTAGTTGATAAAATGATTTATCAGCTGTGTTTCTTTGATGAAACTATAATGAGGAGCGGTATGCTTATCTTTCAACAGTAGAAAGTGGGATTTTATGATTAACCTGCATCAAGTGAGTAAAAAATTTTCACAGTTTCAGGCCATTAAGTCTGTTACTTTAACAATACCTAAAGGTGAAATTCATGGAATAATCGGAGCAAGTGGAGCAGGGAAATCAACGTTGCTGCGGCTAATGAATTTGTTGGAGACCCCAGATGCGGGCGAAGTGGAGGTAAACGGCCAAAGACTGACAACATTGAACAATAAAGCACTCCGAGGGGCACGGAAGTCGATTGGCATGATTTTTCAGCATTTTAATCTTGTGGCAAATAAAACGGTTTATGACAATGTGGCAGCCTCTTTAGAGCTGGCAAATTACCCAAAGAAAGAACGTCGGAGCCGTGTTGTAGAGTGTCTTCAATTTGTCGGATTGGAGAAGGAAATGGAGAGATATCCTGCACAATTAAGCGGGGGACAAAAGCAGCGTGTTGCCATTGCAAGGGCATTGGCAAATAACCCGCAAGTGTTGTTATGTGATGAACCAACCTCTTCTCTTGATCCAAATACAACGGCTGAAATATTAGACGTGCTAGGGAATATAAACAAACGCTTCGGTGTGACGATTGTGATTGTTAGTCATGAGCTGGATGTCATTAAAAGTATATGCA
This sequence comes from Peribacillus sp. Bi96, assembly GCF_918698115.1. Lineage (GTDB taxonomy): Bacteria > Bacillota > Bacilli > Bacillales > DSM-1321 > Peribacillus. Next base: position 78,507 of record NZ_CAKKLV010000016.1, on the reverse strand, counting down.
ATCGTGTAACGGTCATGGCAGATGGAGAGATTTATGACACTGTCATAATTGAACCAAATGGGATTCAAAAAAGGGATAATCGTCCAGAATACTTCATCGAACAATTAGCAGAGAATGGTGGGCTAGGTCATGCCTGAGATTTTAGTTCAATATGAGGCAGAAATTTGGCAGTCAATTGGAGAAACCATTACCATGGTTGGTGTGTCCATTTTTGCTGCGATTTTGATTGGATTGCCTGTCGGGACCTTGCTATTTCTTTGTAGGAAGGGTCATTTGCTTGATAATCCGTGGGCTTTCTCGATTTTAAATTTACTTGTGAATATTATTCGTTCTTTCCCATTTTTGTTATTGGTTGTTTTTTTAATCCCGTTTACAAGACTCATAATCGGCACAGCCATTGGGACAGCATCTGCTTGCGTTCCATTAGCGATCATTGCCATTGCCCATTATTCGCGGTTGGTCGAGCAATCTTTATTGGATGTGTCAAAGGGTGTGATCGAGGCAGCCATTTCCATGGGGGCTTCTGTAAAGGATGTCATCTTTAAATTTCTTTACGTGGAGGCTCGTTCAGGGCTTGTCCTCGGACTAACAACATCGATTATCAGCTTTATTTCCTATTCAACGATCATGGGAGTGGTCGGAGGCGGCGGTATCGGCGATTTTGCCATCAGGTATGGCTATCAGCAGTTTAAAACAGAGCTAATGATTTATATGATTATCATTATGATTATTCTAGTACAGCTTATCCAATTTATTGGAACAGCTGTAGCCAGAATGATTGATAAAAGATAAATAATGGAGGGAAACATCATGAAAAAAATACTCTTTCTCATGACAGCAATTATGCTACTTTTAGTAGGATGTGGAAAGGCGAATGAAGTAAAAGAGAAAGAAAATGCGCAGAATCAGGAGAAGGAAGAGGTAACATTGAAAGTGGCCTCACTCATTCCTCCGATGACGGAAATTCTTGAGCTTGTTAAACCAAAGCTAGCAGAGGAGGGCATTAACCTGGAAATGGTTGTATTAAGTGATAATGTGCAGCCTAACACCGCACTAGCGGCAGGAGAAGTGGATGTGAACTTCTTCCAACACGTTCCATATATGGAGGAATTCAATCGAAACAAAAATGCCGAGCTTGTACCAGTGAAACCCATTTATTTTGCCAATTATGGGGTGTATTCCAAAGAATACGATTCAATGGATCAATTGCCAGAGGGTGCCGTTATTGCCATTGCAAATGATGTGTCGAATATCGATCGTTCATTGGCATTGCTAGCACAGCATAAAGTTATCACTTTAAAGGAAAAAAAAGGTCCATATTATACAATGTCTGATATTACGGAGAACCCTAAAAACTACAAGTTTAAAGAAGTGGATTTATTAATGCTTGCGAGAACGTATGATGAAGCAGATGCGATAGTGATAACACCTGCTTACGCTGCACCGCTTGGATTGACACCAAAAAATGACGCTCTTCTCACAGAAGGTGTTGAAAATGACTTTGCGATTACATTAGTAGCACGCAAGGATAACGTGGATTCTGAGCCGGTCCAAAAGTTGGCCAAGGCTATGACAAGCCCAGAGGTACGCAAATTTTTAGAAGAGAAATATAGTGAAACGGCCATCCCGGCATTTTAATTTTGATACAAAAAAAGGGCTATTCCTCAGGAATAGCCCTATTTTACGTGTTGGTTTAACTATGTGATCACTCATCGTCTATCTACTATAAATACTGTCCAGCTTGCCAATTTTGTGGCTCCTGGACAGACCATTTTTGTTCAATATTACAAAGCTTAAAGTAATACAAATCTATTAGCCCCCATACCGTAATGACCGATACATCACGAGTAAAGCTACTTACTAACCTGGACAACTGAAGAACTCGCATTGAGGTCAGTAAAATTGTTTTTGAAAAACAATGTTGAATGACCCTTCCATGGGAATGTGCCCATTATATGTAAATATATTAATCTTCAACCCTTGGTATTTTTAGTGTCAGGGGTTTTTAATTTGTGGGGAAAAAGGTATCACAAGGAGGTGGTTCACAGCTTTTTTACCTTTCTAATATGTGAGTGGACGGAAAGAAGGGAAATATTCCATATGTGGAAATCCTGAATTCATTTTTGGGATCAATCAATCCTAGTTTTTTGTTAATGTTCCATTATAACAAAAAACAAAAAAGGAGAAGAAAATGAAAAAACGAGCTAGAACCTGTACTAAAGCTTATATTACTGCTCATTGGGCTCTGGGTCCGTCTAGTATGACTGGTCTTTCTCAAGCAAAAATCATGTTGGATATGTGGAGTGAAGTGACGGCTGATGCTGATTTCAAGAAGTATATTAGTAGCTCAAAGGCAGGTAGAATTAAAGACCAGTTTATATGTCATGCAGCTAATCCACTTACTATTTATAAAAGTTCTTGGAACTTAGAACCGTGGCGACCTGATAAAACTTTGGCTGGTACTTATATTAATATGTGTAATCCAGAATAAGTTATGGTTAGAAGGGGGGGATAATATGCTAAATGAAAGTATGAGTGACTATTTTTATGAGCCATTTTACATACCGATTTTATTGCTGCTGCTTGGATTGTTATATTTAGGTATTTTAGTACATAGTTTTACAATAATTAAGTTTAATTTCATAGGCTATGGTTTAATAGGAATATCTATAATAACGTATCTTCTTGTTGGTTTGTATATGACCGGAAAAGGATATTATTCAGACGGACACGCTCCAAATCTATTTCTTTTTGGAAGTATGGGTTTTTTAGAGCTTACTTTATTAACTTATCCTTATATATTTCTTACCTTGGCGGTGGTACTTGGTAAAAAAGGCGAGTAATTCAGGGGAGAAATCAAAGCTTTATCTGGGGTTTAATAGAAAATAAACATCTAGAATTAACCATAATCTGGTCAGAGAAAAATTAATTTAGTTTTGGATTGAGGGCGCTTATAAGCGCTCTTTTGTGTTTTTAGTGATTTTGGAACAAAAGAGCCACTTATCTTGTTAATTCTTGAATAAATATAGAAACTCTTCTAAAATATATTTAATCCACAATTTAACAGTAAATAAAATTATTACATACAAATGAAATCAAGTTAGTAGAAAAGAAGTTGAAAGGACTTTCCATAATGTCTATGATTTACGAATCTCAAACACTAGTTTCTGCCATGCAAACGCGTGTCGGACAATATAAGGACCTGAAAGAACAGCTCACGGAATTAAAAAAAGGATTTGAGAGTATCGTTCATTTGGATGATGAGCTGCAGGGTCAAGGCGCAGAGGCCATTAAAGGATTTTACAAAGCGCAGATTGATGTTGTGGATTCTTGGCTGCGTCTGATCAATCGGCATGTTGCCTTTTTAAGTGGAATTCAGGGAGATACAATCGAAGCGAACCTTAGTGAAACCGTGGTTACGGTCCCTTTTTTAGAAGAAGAGCTGGAGAACGCCAGTCGAAATTCCAAGGAAATGGTCACAGCCCAAAAAAATGATCTGAAAAAAATATTGGCTGGAATTGATGATATCATTCAGTTAGAACCTTTTTCCGATGATGCGTTCTTTGAGAATATGGAGAAAGCTGAAACAAAACGGACCAAAACGATAGACAAAGTAAGCGAAATCGATCATAAGTGGACGACTGAATACGCTAAATCCGAAGAAGACCAGGCGGCAGTCACGGCACTCATGGAGCAATTGAAAGTATCCAGTACAAGGGGAGGAGAAGTATCCCCGCTCTATTTTAATGCAACAGCTTATAAAAATAGTGAAGCCTATAAAAACCTAGAAGTAAGGAAGAAAGAGACCGCGGAATATCTGAAGGTTAAGAAAGAAGAAGCAGAGAATCGTCGGATCAAAGACTTGAAGGCACAACTCGATCATGTCACAGATCCAGATGAGTTCCTCAAAATCGCCAAGCAAATCGGATATGAAAACTTAGAGCCGACCCACCAGCAATATGTCATGCAGCTAGAAGCGTCCAAGCAAACGGCAGACATTGCAAAAGGAATCGGCGTAGGCCTGTATGATGTCGGTAAAGACTTCGTGACAGGAGTTTGGGACTTCGTCACAGATCCCGGGGAAACGGTTGAAGGCGTAGCAAATTCGATCATGCACCCGATAAAAACCTATAAATATATTTCAAAAGCAATATCTGATTCATATGAACGGGATATGGTAAATGGCGATGCCTATTCGCGGTCTCATTGGGTAACTTATGCCCTCGGAACAGTCGTCACATCAGTAGTAGGAACAAAAGGCGCAGGGGCCATAACGAAAACTGGTGTAGCCACAACAAAAGCCGCTGCAGTAAAAGGTGTAACGAAGGCAAAAGAACTGGCCACTATCCCTAACCTATTGCCATACAATCCTAAAAACCAACTGTCGTTGGCAGGGGGAGTACCTTATAATGTGGTTAATGGTGCTGGATTAAAAGAACAGTTAATTTCGATGGCGAAAGTGGAGTCTGAAATTAATGGTAAGGGTGCGGGTAAAGAATATAAAAACTATAAGGCTGTAGAATATAGTGGTACAACTAAAGTTAATGGTGAAGAAAAGGATATTAGTAGACGAGTTTTTCAAAGGCTAGACATTGATTATAAGAGGATTGACCCTGATACTGGTCTGACAAATTATCAATTAATGAAAAAAGGAAGAGCACCCTTTTGGAAAGATGGTACGGTAATGGAGCTGCATCATTTAATCCAAAGAGAGCCAGGATCAATGGTCGAACTTCCACACAGTTTGCATAAGGAATATCATAAAATTTTGCATGGTTTGGTGGAGAATGGTGGTAGCTTTAGAAATGACCCTGTATTAAAAAAGCAATACGATAACTTTAGGGGTAAATATTGGAGATGGAGAGCTAGGCAAATAGATAAAAGCGAATTGTAAAAGGAGGAATCTTGAATGAATAAAGAGGAATTAACAAATTTTATTAATGAACATAAGGAATCAGATGACTTTACAGGTGGAGTAGATGAAAGTCAAATCAATGTTGTCCAAAATGAGCTAGGGGTGGAATTACCGGAAGGTTATAAGTGGTTTTTAACTACCTATGGTAATGGTGGGTTATTTGGTGTTGATATTTTAGGCGTGGCTAAGTCAAATAGAGCTCCAGTTGTTGTTAATACGAAGAGTTATAGAGAGTTAGGATTGGAGAAGGATTTAGTAGTTATTGAAAATGCAGGAGAATATGTTTATTGTTTATATACAAACAAAATGGAGAATAATGAGTGCCCAGTAATAGCGTGGAATAGACATGGGGGACTTGATGACTACAATACAGCAAAGAACTTTTATGAGTTTTTATCACAAAGGTTATTGGATGCAAAAGACGCATGGGAAGAAGATTTTTAAAATAGATATCTAGAAGTAAATTCTAAATGGGATTAACGAAAATCAAATAATCATGATGGTTGTAACATCTAAGGTTTTGTATAACGATATTTTGGCGAGATGATATTTTAAGGGGAACAAGCCAAAGACTTACGAAATTAAACATGCTTGTTGGTTTAATGATAAGATTTGTAATGAATTACTTTATATAGCTGTTTATAGATGGGATTAGTAATAGATTACTTTAAATAGCTAACCATAAAGCACTTGATTGCCTTTTAGGCAACAGGTGTTTTTGTTTTCCTTTATGAAATATTTATACTTTGGACGACATGAATGATGCTTGACTGAAATTCAAAGTTCATACAGGTTGTACCATCATGGCATAATGATTTTATGCTTTTTAAAGTAGAAATGTACTTGGATAAAGATGGGTCAATTGCAACGGCATATCCATTATATTTAAATGATTTAAAAGGGGATAAAAGCGTATGAAATATTCATATGAATTTAAAAGAAACCCATTAGGATATCTAAGAATAATCCTACCACAAGAAATTAACCTTTTCTCAGACTTCATTGAAGATATTGTATTTGAAACAGAAGTGGATGAGTATATTGATCTTGTTCACAAAGTATTGGAAGGTGAATACGATGAATTTAAAATAGAAGGGAATGCTACCAGTGTCTTGATAAAAAAAGATACAACGGTTCTCCACCACTTTTATATCTTCGATAAGCCAAATGAGAATGAAATGGAAACCGAACAATTTAAAGAATTTATGCTAATATGGAGAAACAAAATTTCAGAAAGATACAAAGAACCAGAGAATTAAGTTTATAGATCTAGATAAAGCACAGGGCTATCCAAAATAATATGCCTTTATGTAATCCCATGCCCTCTTTAACTGGTTATCCAAATTAATACTAAAGGTTGTGATGTTATGTTGTCTTCTAACAAATTAGAAGAACCAGTTTTTCAGTTCTTGGCTGGAACTTTTCATCAGGATATTGAATCTCCAGAAGAGGCATTGGAAGAATTATTAACTGAAGAAAGTAAAGAGTATCTGGAATCTGCTATTGTCTTTTTAACAGATTTTATTGGAAGTGAGTATTCAGATATCGAAAAGAATGAATACATTCAATCTTGTGCAGATGGTGTGTACTTTCCCGCTCTTGGTTTAGAACCACTTCAGTGGCTCTATCAAGTAATTGAACAAATAAAAGAAGCTGTTAAATCAAAATAGAATTATAATGAGGAAAACCTTGAGGGCTAAAACCCTTTCAAGGTTATTTTAAAGGTAACATACCTTTATTAGAAGACTTAAAAATCGGGCTAACTATATACCAGAATAAAGTAGGGAGTTTTATAATGGAAAAACAAGGAATGGCCTCTATATGGTTTGGTAATATCAAAAAAGAAAACTCTATAGAAGAATATGTGGATTTAAAATATGATGAAGATGGGGAGTCTGTTCCTTCCAAATTTTTTATAGATTTCAATATTGATATGGATGAAACTGACGTGGATTTTATTGAAAAAGCAGAATTAAAGGAGAATAGTAATAACATTTCAGTAATGTTAGAAGGCTGTTCATATGAAGAAATTATGATCCCTAAAATTAATGAACATTTTAATTTAACAAAGTCATATAATGCTGTAATTCTAATTTATAACTTTGAATATGATAATAAAATTAATTCAATAGGTGAATTTGATTTTATCACTTCTATTAGTTATGTATAATAGATTTTAAAAATTATTGAAATAATGGGGAGTTATAATGTGGATAAGAAAGATATTAGTTTCCTTGAACAGCTACTTTATGATACAGATAAAGAAAAAATAATCAATGAGTTAACGAATATAAAAAACCCTTTATTTCTTCATTATTTTGCTGCAATTTATAATTGGAATAGTGGATTTGATGTACCAAGAGTTATTTTAGAAAACGAGGCTTGTGATTTAGGTACCGGTTTACTAATGTTTCATTATGCAGACGGCTATCGTTTGTTAGAGGATTCAGATGAAGTTTCAAGTTCTTCGTTAGAGGAATGGAAAGGTTTTTTGAATAAGATTTATAATAAACTTATAAACCTTGAGTTTAAATCTCAGAATATTTCCTTTGACCCTGAATTAACAAAAATTCAAAAGTATAAGTTGAAAAAGAATAACCCAAACACTCCTGAAATTCTTATTAATAAATCACCAGGCGAAGTGGTGGATATTCCAAAAATATAATGTAATTGTTTTAAACCTTGATTGGCATAAGCTTTTCAAGGTTTTTTATGTCTTATATATATAGTTCAAAATTACACCTAAAGTTATAGAAGAAATCGATTTTTAGTATGTTTTTTTCTATTGTTGTAAAAAATCGGAACAACTTTTCATAATATCCAATTTAGTCATGCCCTTTTAGATGATAAGGAAAACAGTTTGAAAGCGCTCTTTTACATTCTGCACATACAAGATTAGATAGAAAAAAAGAGTAGTAAATAAGTATGAAATTTTGTAATGTATTTTTAGTAATATTATATGTATAATATAGATATTTGTTATAGAATATGGGTGAAATGGTAAGTTATCTTAAATGATGAATTAGGTAAGACTGTATGTGAACAGTTTAAGTACATAGGTGATTCGTTGTGAAGAAATGATAATGTTAACTTGAGCTGTTGTATTGAAATATTTTTTATTGGATAAAATTTACAATAAGGGTCTCCAAGTTGTTTATTGTTATTTATAAAAATAATAAGGTGGATATATATGATAGAAACTGTAGAAACTGATTCTGAGGATACTCTGTTTAAATTACTAAATAGAGTAGAGGAAATGACAAGAGAATTAAGAACTTCCTTAAAAGTTTCCGAAGAAAATAGTATTGTTGCATTTCGTGGAGAACCTCAGGATTATGGTGAAACTAAATTATTACCCTCACTATATAGAAAAAAATTAAGTGTAATACAAGAAATGAAGTTATTTGAATTATTGAAAGATTACAATGTAATAGGTAATGAGGAAATGAGCAATTTACAGAAAGCAATAGCAGCCCAACATTATTTAGCGACAAGTAGGTTACTAGATATTTCATTTAATGTTTTAGTTGCAATTTATTTTGCTACTAGTTCTAATGAGGAAGACAAACGAGATGGTTATTTGTATTTATTCTGTTTACCACAGCACTTTTCTCCTAGTTCAAAATACATTGAACAATATTATGATAATATGTTATTGGAAAACAATAGGGAATTTATATTGAAAAAAAATTTCAAAGTCATAACTCATGGATACTTTAATGAAAGGGTAAAATTACAAAGAGGTGGTTTTATATTTTTCCCTGCTAGTAATATTACTAGAATACCAGAGTGTTTTTATAAAAAATTAAAGATTAATCAGGAGGCTAAAAAAATAATAAGAAAACAATTGACTGAGTTTTTTTCTATATATGAATCATCTATTTTTCCAGAGAAAGATAAAACAAGTGAGGTAATTTTTGAAGGCGTAGATAAAAAAAATAAAGATTTTAACAGTATACATAGCATTAATTTTGAGAGGGAAATTTATTTTGATAATTTAAAGTATGAGCTAGATTATTATTCTACAAATAAAAATAAAACAGAGACTATGAGAATATTAAGAAAGTACGAACAAGATTTTTTCACTTCTCTTAATGGACTAGAAAAACAAGTATCTAAAGATAAAGATACGTGTAAGACACTTAAGGAAGTTAGGGCAAGGGCCAAACATGATTTTGAAAATTTAAAAAATTATGCTAAAAAGGAGTTGGAATATGTTTCTAGATAGTAAAGATAAGGAATGGTTGTTAAGGGCGTTAAATGTAAAAGAGGAAGAATATGAGTTTAAAAATGATAATGATATTCTAGAGATAATTAATGAAAACGGAAACCCTGAAGAATATTACTTAGCAGACTTTAGAAAAAAGGATGATGGATTCAGTAGTTTCAAACGAAACATTGAACAGTATTCGGAAAATTACAATATTGAAATAAGACCTTTGATGATTTTTGATTCTTGGGAAAAAGAGCAGATGCTTTTGGATAAAGAGTTAGAAAAGGTAGATGCTAAGGGAAAAAGAGATATAAATAGTCTCATTGCTATTGCAAGATCTGTTTATTATAACAAGAAGGATAATATTTCATTGGAACTAGAGGAATGTGGAATTAATTATTTGGAATATAAGGTCTCAAACAAAGAATGTAAAGAAAGTAAAGGGTTAATATTCAACTTATCCTTACAAGAATTATACGAACTTTATAATAGAACAGGAATAAGTCTGTTTAAAGATAATGTAAGGATTGGAATCTCAGGTACTAAATCTTCTTCATTAAGAAACAACTTCAAGACAACCTTCTTACTAGGCTTATATAGCTTAAACGAAAATAAAAATTTAAAAAGTAATAAGGATATAAAAAAGTACCTTATAGATAGCAATGGCTCTGAAAATTTTGAGGGGTATCAAACAGCTATTGAAAATTTTTGGTTTCATCATAATGGAATTACTATATATTCAGAAGATAGTTTTCATATTGAAGAAGATAAAATTACTTTTAATCCATTGAAAGTGAGTGTAATTAATGGTGCGCAAACTTTAACTCACTGCTTTTCAATTATAAAAGAAATTGGTAATGATTTAACAAAAGATGATGATTTTAAAAAGTTAGTAAAAGAGATGATGTCTAAGATTAAAATTAAAACAATTTTTATCGAAGCAGACTCTAAAGTGAAACGTTCTGTAACTTTAGGATTGAATACTCAAATACCAGTTACAATTGAGGATATAAAAACTAATACTGAAGATGTAGATAAGATAAATAAAATTTTAGAACAGAAAAATAAAAAAATCTGTAGACAAGGGGAAGACACGTTCAACGGAGGTATTTATTTATTGGATTTTGTCAAATCATATTTAATATTCAAAAATAGACCCGGAGAAGCAAGAAACTTACAAAAAAATAAAATAGAGGCTTATTTGACTGAGTTTTTAAGTAATGGAAACGATATTGTAGATGATTTTCTAAAAAATCTAGATACATTTGAATATATAGATAAATGGTGGAGAAAAAGAAAGAAACCTGAAAACATTAATGAAACAGATTACAAGGGACTAGGTAGTAACGGCAAATATTATTTTAAATCTTATTGCAAAGGTATATATAATGATGCAGAGGATGAAAATGATAAAGAAGTATATTTCCAAGGGATATATGAATATTTTATAAATACATTTATAAAGTTACAACCTAGCATTGACTCAAATGAATTAAAGAAGGATACCTTATTTGAAAAGTATTTAGAAAGCCTTATTAATTCAAAAAAAGACGATAAAAAAATTAGAAATCTTCAAAATTCTTTGGGCGAGTTTGTTGAGAAATTTGAAGATTATAAAAAAAACAACGGTTCTAAATCTAATAGGAGTATGTTTATTAAGTCGCAATTGGAAGAAAGAGGCATTGAAATAGGGTTTAGAACAATAAATTTAAAATGTAATTCGGAAAATCAGTATAAACTAAAAGAAGCCTTTTCTCTTCCAGGTCAAACTTTTAGTCAGTTGTATGAAATAAATAATTATCCTGATGTATATGATAATGAAGATACATTAGTCCGTTTTGAAGATTCGAAGTTTTACAAAGAGATTCATAGAGAATTTTACTTATTTGTTTTTATCCAAGATGATTCTTCTGAGAACATAAAAAAAATTGAGCTAATTTCCGATTTTACATTATCAAGGTTGTCTAAAAGTGCAAAAAAGGTATATGAAAAGACTGTAAATGCATTTAAAGAAGGTGATGTTAACTTGTTTGTAAAGCAATCTGATGAATTATGTTTTCATATCAGACCAAAGGCAAAAGATGTAAAAGATACTTTTGCATTTACAGATGGCAGCCAACAAGTAAAAAGAACATTTTGGGTAAATCAAAAATGTTTATTAGAACTTATACATGATAAGTTAAATATGGAGAAGATTGCGGAGTTAGTATAACTTTAAGGATAATAATAATATATAACTAAATAAGAGAAGGAATTGTTGGTAAGGACTAAAAAAAGGATTGAGTATTATATAAGAAACCTTATGTTCGAATATGTTAAAATAAGGAAAAACCCTGAAGATGGATTATGTTTAGAATTATTTGCACAACAAGAGTAGCTACCATTTGGTGCCCTCTTGTTGTACAAATTTTCACTTATACACTTTAGAGATTGAATTATCTCTTTTTTAAAAAAACATTGACATTTCAAAACATTTCCGCGGTATATTAGGAAGGATCTTTCTATAAGAGTTTTCAAAGTATATAACTCACTCTATTGAGAAAGATTTATCTGGATTTTGCCCTTTTTATAAAACACACCATTTTTAGGCTAAGGTATATAAAAATTCATTGAATAGAATTGTTTAGCTAATTATTTGGGAAATAAACCTATTATTCAACCAAAAACATTGTTTCGTTATGGTTTGCCCATTAGGCAAAACAACTTTATCCTTACCATCTTTTCCTTTTGGTCGTATATGCGCCACACCATTGAAGCCAACCTTAGGTAAGTTATTTGTTTCAACGATTTTATTTCCTCGTTTTTTAAATTCAATATGTAACCCCTGTTGTATAAGCCGGTTTACTTCTTCCCATATTTGTTTAACTTCTTGATCGATTGTCGGTAAGGGCATATTCCATAGTTTAATTCCTTTGAAGTACAATTTCCTGTTAAAATTTTGTTTTTTTGTCTCAGTGAATTCAAAGATTACAAAAAGGAACTTCGTAGTTATGAATTTATCGCGTATGAAGCTTTCTTCCCATGATTCATTGGTCCATTGGTGAAAATCAATGTTTTCGAATGACATACTTTGTTCAGGTTTTCCGTTAGGTTCCAGACGTACAGTCTTGAATTGAATGTTTGCTTTTGCAAATTCTTCAATTTTGTCCAAGCGGGTTCCTTTTATCCCAAGCAGTGAACTGACCAAGGAAGGGACGAGGGATTTCGAACCTTGTTTGTATGTAACATTCACTTTTGCTGCTATTTCTTCGTCGGTTAAGCCAATATAGGGAGCAAACTTATCATTCAATAAATTTTCCAAGGAATTTTCTGCTAAATCGCTTTGTTTTGCAAATGACACGAGTTCTTCATTATTAACATATTTGCGAAGCAATGCTGTCATATAGGATTGTTTAAGGGAGAAAGCCCTTTGCATAGCGGGAATGTTCGAGTTCGGTTGTGTACGCAAAGAGTTTTTGCTGGCTCCTTTTGTGCAAGCGCCTAAATAGTTGGTGTCACCTTCAGAAATTTCATGGGCATTGCCGTTTCGGATTTTCTCTACGATTGTTCCCCAGTCCTGTTTAATAATTTCCAAGTCTGCAGCCGGATATGATAATAGGATATTCTTATAGATGTAAAAATCCTTAGGTTCATAGTTGGGTAGCCATTCATAAAACATCAGTAAAATTTTTTCGTTTTTTTTCCAAAAACTCGAGGTCTCAAATGTGGTATTAACTTCATCCATGTAATTGATTATATTTAAAACCAATCGTTCCTTTGCAGAGATGGATTTGTTTTTATTCTGCTTGAAAGGCGTGACTTTCAACTCGATACCCAATTCTTCAAAATCGGGTCTTGCATCGGAATTGATTTTATAGCCGAAGAAACTTTCTTCGATTACTTGTCCAAGTCCCCCTTTTGATTTAGTGTTTGTGAGCCGATCTTTTAAATCAATTTCCCCAAAGGTTTTACCTATGGCTTCTTGTGCCTTGCTCATTAACTCTTCGACTGTTCTATATTCCATAATGTAACAAGCTCCTTTCTTGAGTGTTCTGTTAAAATGGAATTTTAAAATCTTTTACAATTCACGGATTACACTTTAAAATGAAAGAGTTAGGGTATATAATATTATACCGCTATATTCAATATTCAGTATATTAATTAACTTATCTTGGATAAATAAGAATTTATTTTGTATTTTTAATAGTTAGTTCTTGATCTCAATAGGGATTATTATTATAATAGGTATAAAAGCCGAAAGGATGTTCGGTCATGATAAATGCAATTGAATTATTTGCGGGGGTCGGTGGGTTCCGGCTGGGCCTTGAGGCGGCAAAAGGATTTGATGTGGTTTGGGGTAACCAATGGGAACCTTCAAAAAAATCACAGGATGCTTTTAACTGTTATGCTAGACAGTTCGATAGAGGAATACACTCCAATGAAGATATTTCTACGGTAGATGAAAAGATATTTGTAAATCAAGGAATTGAACTAATTGTAGGCGGTTTTCCTTGTCAAGATTACTCTGTTGCCCGAAGTCTTTCCGGAGAAAAAGGAATTCAAGGGAAGAAAGGGGTCCTTTTCTGGGAAATCATGAGGCTTGCTGAAGGGATCAGGCCGAAGTATATCTTGCTGGAAAATGTGGACCGTTTATTGAAGTCGCCATCGAAACAGCGCGGAAGGGATTTTTCCATCATGCTGGCAAGCTTCAGGGATTTGAATTACTCAGTCGAATGGAGAGTAGTCAATGCTGCGGAGTATGGACAAGCACAGAGGAGGCGACGCGTCTTCATTTTTGCCATCAGGAACGATACGCCGTATGTCAAAAGTAGGGCCAAGGAAGACGATGCGGTAATGTTGCATGAACGAGGTTTCTTCGCTAATGCATTTCCTGTAAAATGGGAAATTTCGAAAAAGCATAAACCACATTCGTTCACGATGGAAGAAGGTATTCTGGAAATTTCAGATGAGTTCACGATGACCTACTTGAATTCAGGAATCATGAGAGATGGCGCTGTATATACCGAGGAATTGCTCCCAATAGAGGAGCGGCCACGGCTGTTAGGTGAAATCTTGCAATCGGGTGTCGATGAAAAGTATTATCTAAGCACGGATGCAATCGAGAAATTCCGTTACCTTAAAGGGCCGAAAAAGATTGAGAGGACCGCGGCGACTGGTCATAAATATACTTTCTCCGAAGGTGGGATGGCTTTCCCGGATGTGTTGGACAAACCAGGCCGTACGATGCTGACAAGTGAAGGTACAGTGAATCGGAGTAGCCATGTGGTTGAAGACCCCGAGACGAAAAGGCTTCGCATCCTGACCCCGGTGGAGTGTGAACGATTGAATGGGTTCCCTGATCATTGGACGGAGGGAATGTCAGAACGGATGAGATACTTCTGTATGGGAAATGCTTTGGTGGTCGGACTGATTGAAAGAATGGCAAAGCGAATTCTCGAAATCGAGGAAGAAGATGTGGAAGCCATAAAAGTGAATCCACAACAACTTAGTTTATTTTAAATTTAGAATGGTCCCTGGCAAAATTGTCAGGGACCATTCTTATTCGTGTCCACATCTTCCTTGGCATTATCAATGAACGTGGTGACTTTTTCGATGGTATTATCAAAATCCTTCCTTACCTCATGCTCCCAGATTCGTAAGATATGCCAATTTTTCATCTTTATAATATTGGGTGATTTTAAATCGCGATCTTGGTTTCTCTCAAGCTTCTTTACCCAGAAATCGATATTGCTCTTCGGCATTTTTCCATGTATCGGGCAAAAGTGCCAAAAGCACGAATCGATGAATATAACGACCTTATACTTTTTGATGGCGATGTCTGGTGTTCCCATCATTCCCCTGACATTCCTCCTGAATCGATACCCCCTGTGCCATAGTTCATGTGAAACGGCTTTAATGGAAGACATGATTTTACTCCGGGTTTCTTTCGTCTCTGGTGGTTGTTTTGCCATTTGAAGAATCCCCTTTCATCAAAGAAGTGTTTGTCTCTTACTGTATTAGTACCAATCCTTCAGGTTTTCAAACATTCCTCCAATTTAACAATAGCCAATTAGTAAATGAACCCCTTTTCACTCTCATAGGGGTGGTGAATCTTAGAATTCATTTGATTCACCTGGGATTTTATTGAATTTTTTAAAGTTTAATCGTTAGAGAGATTGGATTTTCTTTATTTATGAATGAGACATTAATATTAAAAATGTCAGTCTGATTTTTCTACCCATTAGATGGCAGGTACTACTATAGAAGAGAAAGAATATTAATAATTTTTAATTGAAATATATCGCCCTTATCGTGTTTTGAATATATGGTAAAATCGAATGGTATTTCACTTAAAAGTAGATGTTATAGATCAATTGGTATCATGTTCAGGTGCGTTGGTAATGAAGAATAGAAATGAATAGGAAGTTATCAGGGGGTAGAATATGCATAATCATTCTATATTTGAGTTCGTTGGACAATTTTCAAGTGAGTTATCCGAGCTTGTTTGCCGTATTGAAAATCAGTTGTTGGCTCAACCACTTGCGTCATTGATACAGGCTCGTTTATATAGTAAACAATTGGTGAAGATTATTAGCAAAGAAGAGGGGTAACATTCTACCTTTGAAATTTATTAATGGATCTACTGGAAATACTGATAATGCAATAAGGGCAATTGAATATGCATATAAAATGGGAGTTAGAATCATTAATTGCAGTTGGGATAATACTAATTTTGATACTGGTTTGTACGATACAATGAAAAAATATAAAGATATATTGTTTATTAGTTCATCTGGTAATAATCAAAATAACTTAAAGAAAACACCTGTATATCCATGCAGTTTTGAACTAGATAATGTTGTTTGTGTGGCGGCTGTTAATAATACTGGTAAAATATATGAATACTCAGGCTATGGTAGTGAAGATTTGATTTATGCTCCTGGTGAAACTATATTAGGTTCCTTACCAGAAAATGATTACCTATATTCAAGTGGTGCATCTTTCGCTACAGCTTATGTAACAGGAGTAGCAGCTTTAGTATTAAGTGAGTATGAGGACATTAGTAGTAATGATTTAGCCCAAGTACTTAAAATCAGTAAAAAATCGTTAACGAATGCTAACGCAGATACCTATGACATAATTGATGCTAAAAAAGCTCTTGAAAAAGCAAAAGTTATGGAGTGAAAAATATTATTAGGGATTGATATTATGTTTTATTTACTTATTATTATAATGATAGGAATTTGCTTTCTACAATATAAAATGGTTAAAAAATCTACTATACTTGCAGGTTTGCTTTTACCTATCCTATTTAGTATTGCTTACATCTTTCTTAATTTTGATAATTTTCATATATACGTGTTAGTTTTTTGTATTATACTTTGGTTAATATTTTTTTGGAAAGTGCTCAATTTTAAAAAAAGGTAAGAATAAAATAAGGCCGTGCCTAACATATATAATAAGAAAAAGAGACATTCCTTTGGGAATGTCTCTTTCCCCCTATAAACTAATAGCACTCATCATCCCTTCATGCGTCGCTTCCTCTATCGTTCGTGGTCCAAGACAATCCCCAATCTGCTTCACGACGGGTGCATGGCCTTTCATTTCTTCGAATAGTTCTGTATTGGGAATGCGGCCAAGGGAGAGGACGATGGAGTCCCAATTGGTTAGTTCTTCTTTTTGTTGGTTGAATAGATTCCGGATGATGACGTGATCTTCTTTGATTGCCCCGATATCGTAATGGGGAAGGAGTTTGACGTTTAGGTTGTATAGTTTTTTTAGGTATTCATTTCTGAGATATTGGTGGACGGTTTCGCCAATGTGCAGTCTGGATGATATGAGTGTGACTTGGTGACCTTTTTCGGCTAGGTAGATGGCTGCTTCCATGCCAGGCCAGTCACCGCCAAAGTCGAACACTAATACGTTGTCGCCAACTTTTTTGGTTGAGCTGAAGAGGTCATCACTCATGATAATCCGTGGGTCATCCATTCCTTCGATGGCTGGTGTATAGGGCCGCGAGCCGGTGGCACAGATAATGGCGTCCGGTTTCGATTCGGATATTTCTTGGGCAGTTGCAGTTTTGCCTAATTGCACATTTATATTGCTTCTCATTATTTTCCGGGAGTAGTTATCGAGCATCGATTCTGCCAGTTCATGTCGCATCGGTGCTTTGCGCATCGTGCGGAGTAGGCCGCCGATTGATTTACTTTGATCGATCAGTGTAACGGAATGACCAAGTGTGTCCGCTGTTATGGCTGCCTGTAATCCGCCAGGTCCGGCACCAATCACTAGGACATTCTGTTTGCTTCTCGTTTTCTTTAATTCTGGTAATATCCATGCTTCTTTACCTGTTGTTGGGTTTTGGACACAGCCAATCGGCAGTCCTTTATGATAGTGACCGATGCAGGCTTGTAAACAGCCAATACATGCATCGATTGCTTGCAGGTCACCGTTCTTTGCTTTGTTGGGCATGTCAGGGTCGACGATTAAAGCCCTGGTCATTCCCACAACATCGGCTTTTCCGGTTGATACGATCTGTTCGGCTTCAACCGGGTCGACGATTCGATTACCGACAAAGACCGGTACCGCTCCTGCCATTCTGATTTTGAATCCATGCGGTGATAGGTAAGCGTGCTTTATCGGTGATGGCGGCACGATATGTGTTGATCCCTCGAAGGTACTGGAATCTCCGGCTGTGACGTTAATGAAATCCAATCGGACCTTTTCCGCGAGGTATTCGACGATTTGCACGGAATCCTTCATCGTTGTCCCGTCCATCGTCAATTCATCTGAGCTCATCCGAATGCCAACGGTAAAGTCTTCCCCGACTCTTTCCCATACTTTTTCCAAAATATTCACGATGAATCGCATCCGATTTTCAAAGGACCCGCCATAGAGATCGGTGCGCTTATTTGTATGCACGGACCAAAACTGGGCAGGGAGATATCCGTGTGAACAGCAAATTTCCACTCCATCCAGTCCGCCATCCTTTGCCAGCTGTGCTGAATGGGCGAACCCTTCAATCACTCCTTCAATATCTTCTAAACTCATGGGTTTTGGCATGACACCGAAGCGTAAGCTTGGAACGGCGGATGGCGCCCATGCTGCATTTCGATAGTCGCTCGATACAACTTCCCTTCCGCCATGAAATAGCTGGGAGAAAACCTTCGTTCCATATGTATGGAGCGTTTCGGAAATCTCTTTGTAGGCAGGGACGATTCTTTGGTCATATCCTGCAATCGTTTTGGACGTAAGCATGCCGGATGGATGTACGGATGCTGCTTCAAGGATGATCAATCCGACGCCCCCTTTAGCGCGGGCTTTATGATAGGCCACCATATCCGAAGTGGGAATCCCGTCCGTTACGTGATTTGTTTGATGTGCTGTACTTAAAATCCGGTTTTTCAATTCAGTATGTCCGATCGTTAATTGGGTAAACAGATTTTTGAATTGAGCCATAATCGTGACCACTCCCTAATTTTAGATAGAATGAGAGTATAGAGGACATCCAATCGCCCTCTAGCTTTTCTCCATATAGGTTCAATATGCAATAATCATGCCGTTTGGGGAATCTGGCTGAATAAACATTTTTTACATTTGTAAGGAGGGTTTGGCTCATGAATCGAGTATTTTATATATAGATAACTGAACCTTTTTTGAAAAATGGTGATTCATTATAGGTTCAGTTCAAAATTGGTTGGTATATGGACTTTCGTTGCTTATGAAAGGGGTACTTATTTTTTTGTGTACGAAAAAGTGTAACAAATTCGGTTCGAAATCAAACGATGAGGTGATCGGGTGGAACCTGAAGTGAAAAAAGAAGCACTAATTGTATTTTCCGATATTTCTATTTTGGATGTAAAATCATTACTGAAAATTAATTCCTCTCCCTTTATTGTCATGAAAAATCACTTGGAAATCCTCGGTATATTAGATGAGGGACTCTTTTTAAAGAAGTTGGATATTGATGGTCCAAACAGGGAAATCATTGATTACCTTAATCAATCTTTTGTCGTTGTGGATGATGTCGATAAGCTCAATGAAGAGGATATGAGCACCTATGACTTTGTGATTCAACATGGAGATAATCAATATAGATGCTATCCGAACTATGAAGTAAAGGAAATCCTGCTTAAAAAGAAGATTAAGAGCTTAATAAGTTTAAACGAATCACTGCATGAAGAGCTGGAGGTGACAAGAAAGAAAGTAAAGGAGCTCACACAAATACTGCATTCTAGCTATGATGAAATATTCGTGACGGATGCCAACGGGGACACGTTATTCGTGAGTGAAGCATGTAAGAAGCTTACAGGGCTGCCACCGGAGGCCTTTATTAATAAGAACATTAAAGAGTTAGTGGAAAAGGGGCTGATCAACAATTCGGTTACATTAAAAACGATGAAGACGAAAGCGGTCCATTCAGCTGAGCAAACGTATCCGCATGGGTTGACTGTATTTAGCACAGCCAAGCCAATCTTTGATGAGGAGGGGAACTTATACAGAATTGTATCGAATTCCAGGGATATCACGGAGTTAGTTGAGATGAAGAGTAAATTAAACCAAGTGAATCTTAGGAGTCAACTAGCACAAAATGAGCATTCTCAGAGTAAAAAAACCGTGTCCCTCAATAACTTCATTACAAATTCGGATAAGATGATTCATGTACTGGAATTAGCTGAAAAAGTGGCTCCAATGGATTCATCGATTTTCATCCATGGAGAAACCGGAGTCGGAAAAGGGGTTTTGGCAAGGATCATCCATGATTTAAGCAATAGAAAGGATAAAACGTTCATTCAAGTGAATTGCGGCGCGATTCCATCCGCATTAATTGAGTCCGAGCTGTTTGGTTACGAAAGCGGGGCATTCACGGGAGCTAATAAGCACGGGAAACAAGGACTTGTTGAGAGTGCTGATGGCGGCACGCTGTTTCTTGATGAAATCGGGGAAATGCCGCTCGACATTCAGGTGAAAATCCTGCATCTGGTCCAGGAGAGAACATTCATGAAGGTGGGTGGAACCAAGGAGAAAAAGGTGAATATTCGGATTATCTCCGCTACGAATAAAGACTTGAAGCAAATGATCAAGAATAATCAGTTTCGCGAGGATCTATATTATCGATTGCATGTCGTTCCATTGGAAATTCCACAGCTGCGTGAGCGAAAGGAAGATATCTTATTATTAACCGATTATTTTTTGAAGAAATTCAATGAGAAATACGGTCAATCAATCCGTATCGATGATCATTCCAAGTTAATTTTGCAGCTGCAGCAATATCCGGGTAATGTTCGGGAATTGGAAAATGTAATTGAACAAATTGTCGTGACGGCTAGAAAGCCTATTGTAACGATAGAGGATCTGCCTTCCGATTTAACGTACAAAGATACTGCACTTGTCAATTTAACAGGAATCATTCCCTTGAAAAAAGCGTTAGAGGAAACGGAAAAGCAATTATTGTCACAGGCCCTTTCTACATATAAATCTACCCGAAAAATGGCCAAAGCTCTGGAGGTTAGCCAAACGACGATCATGCGCAAACTTGGCAAATACCAATTTGTATATGATGAGAATAAATAACGATGACTCTTATTAAAATCTGAAAATTCGAAAAGTTGGTATGGATATTGCATATTTACCTATTGATTATTTCAATTTTGATAAGGGGGTCAAGAAATGGGTGAGTTAATTTTCAGCTTGAGCTATGGGGGTTCCTTAATCGTCATGGGGTGGATCACGAAGGTTTTTCTGATAAAAATGAAAAGGAATCAAGAAGCAATAAAAGAAAAAGCTCCGATTGAAAAGGTGGGGATGTAAATGGCTTTCCTCATAGGAATCATTGTATCTTTTTGTGTTTATGTCTCAATCGGCATCTTTTTATTCAGGAAAGTGAAAAGCTCAGAGGAATATTATGTATCTGGACGAAGTGGAAACACATTGATGATAACCGGTACGCTTGTTGCTTCTTTCTTAAGCACCGTATCCTTTATGGGAGAAGCAGGATTTTCCTATGAAGGGTACCCGATCCTGCTGCTTATCCTCGTTATTTTTAATGCAAGCGGCTATATATTCGGCGTTTTCCTGTTTGGGAGATATTTAAGAAGAAGCAAGTCATTGACGGTCCCTGAATTTTTTGGTAATCGCTTTCATTCTAAAAAAGTACGACTGGCCGCTGCCATCACGACGATTCTCGGAATCTCTGCATACTTAGTTGCCGTTACTCAAGGGGCAGCCGTTTTATTGGCCGAGGTTTCTGGTGTTTCATATCCAATAGCCTTGATCATCATGTGGCTAGTCTATTCATCATTTACGATTCTCTCTGGGGCGAAAGGGGTTATGGTAAATGATACAATCATGTTCTTTTTATTCTCAATCGCAACGTATCTTAGTTTTCCTTATATTATTAAATCTGCGGGTGGATTTCCTAATGCCATTACAAAGGCAGCGAATCTAGCTGAAAGGCCGGATTTATTGAGTTGGCACGGTATTACTGGATCAGGTGCTACTATGGGAACGCCTTGGGAAGCATTAGCCTGGGCAGTCATCATGGGCTTGGTCTGGGGAATTGTCATTGCAGTAAGCCCTTGGCAAAGCAGCCGGTATTTAATGGCTAAAAATGAACACGTAGCCATCCGTGCTGGCGTTTGGGCAACCATATCGATTTTGTCCGTCTACTTGTTTCTCCATATCAGCATATCGACGATCACCACGATCAAAGCAGATATCGCACCGACGGAAAAGGTATTCATTTGGGCAGCGATGAATATTGTCCCTACATGGCTTGGGGTCATCATTATTAGCGGCATCATGGCGGCTGCATTATCTTCCTGTTCAAGCTTCCTTCAGATAATCGGGAGCAGCATAACACGGGATATCATGGAGCAATCAAGAAATAAGAAATACACAGATCACCATCTCTTACGTACCAGCCGCATTTCCATGGTGGTCATTAGCTTGATCATCTTATTGATTGGATTGTTCCAGCCGCCAGCTGTCATGTGGATCGGTTATTTTGCGGCTACATTATTTGCCGCATCATGGGGGCCAATCGCCATTTCAAGTGTATTTTCAAAGAAGATAACGAAAGAAGGGGCCTTTTGGAGTATCGTATTCGGTTTCTTTGGAGTGATTCTCGGAGAAAGCCTGGGCATGTTCGGGATTAGCCTTCCTGTTTACTTCAACTCTGTGATCATCGGATTAATTCTAAGTATAAGCGCACTCATCATTGGCTCTAAATATGGAGTGATCACCAAGGAAGAAAGGGAGTTTCAGGCAAATATCCTTCAAACCCCAATAGAAATAGACGAGCAAAAAGAAATGAACATCACCCGCAGATACCCAGCCTATTTAATGATCAGCGGCGTCATGATTATCATGGTTACACTCATGTTTTATTATTGGCCAATCAATATGAATTGATTAGGGACAAATAAATTAGCTTATGGCGAATAGTGGATACTATGTGAAACACATAGATTATCCACTATTTTTTTAGGTTTGCTTTCATTAAAATTGACATCCGTTGCTCGTCTGTACTTTACTTTCCCTTCTATATTGAACCACCTTGTTCATGACCACCGCTTCATCTACTATCATTCGGTCATCTCAGTTGGTCATTGATTAGTGTTTCTCGGATACAGCTACCTTTTTTGTTACGTGAGCATTTTTGCCTAAAATAACAGAAAAGACAACAATCACTGCTGTTACAAGAGTGAAAAATGTGATGGATTCATCTAGAAATACTGTTGCAAATAGAATCATTAAAAATGGTTGTAAGTATTGAATCTGACTAACCCTTGATATTCCGCCCATGGCCATTCCGCTATACCAAGCAACATATGCTAGAAATTGACTAACCACTGCGAGATACATTAAACTAACCCAAGCTTGGATAGGGGCATGGAGCATTTCCGTTGTAAGGTTTAGCCCAACTGGAATAATGAAAAAAGGAGCACCGATCATTATTGCCCAAGCAATCACTTGCCAGCTGCCCAATTCTTTCGCTAATTTCCCCCCTTCTGCGTAACTTAGCCCCAGTATAATCACTGCTGTTAGTAAAGCTAAATCGGCAAATTGCAATTGACCGAATCCAAGATGAAGTGCATACATAATGACAGCTAAAGAGCCGATTATACTTGAAACCCAGAATTTGATTGAAGGGATTTCCCCTGCTCTAAACATAGCGAATCCCGCTGTTGCTAACGGTAACAGGGCTACTTCCACAGCTCCATGAGAAACAGGCAAGGATTCCATTGCCCAGGAAGTGAGGAGAGGAAATCCTAAAACTGCACCAACCGCAACAATAAGTAGACTTTTGAATTGCCCTGGAGAAGGTAGCTTTTCCTTTCGAACGATCAATACTACAGCTACTAAAATAGCAGCAACAACCGTTCTTCCTAAACCGACGACCGTAGTCCCAAAATACTCTACAGCAATACTTGTAGCGGGGAGCGTTAAGCTAAAACAAATGACGCCTGCTAATCCCAACAATAATCCTAATTTCTCCCTGGTTACTCCCTGCATCTTACCCAACCCCAATCTTTATATTTTGTATCACATCTGTACCATTGTTTACTTCTCATAAAAAACAGTTTTGATATAATTAACATACTATGAGTACATACAATAAAAATAAACCCATTTTTTACCCATCTGACCTGGTACAGTTCAAGGAGGACTAATGGATGAACTCAAAATATATTAAGATAATGGAAGAAATTAAGCTTCGACTAGCAGGTGGTTCGCTAATTGCAGGCAGTAAACTCCCTTCTGTTCGTCAGTTATCTGAATATTTTTCATGCAGCAAGAATACGGTCATTAAAGCATACGAGGAACTTGAAAAAGAGCATTTAATTTATTCCGTTCCTAAAAGCGGCTACTATGTTGTGAATGAATTTCTAAAAGCTACGGAAGAAATTGAGGTGATTGATTTCTTGTCTGCTGGTCCAGATAAAAACGTTATGCCTTATGTGGAATTTCAACATTGTATGAATCAAGCAATTGACCAATATAAAGAAGATCTTTTTACCTACTCTGATCAACAAGGGCTTTACTCACTACGAGTACAGGTAGTGAAGTATTTGCAAGATTTACAGGTGTTCACTCAACCTGAAAGATTAGTCGTTGTATCTGGCTCGCAGCAAGCCCTTCATTTATTAGTTTCTATGCCATTTCCGAATGGAAAAAACAATATACTAATTGAACAGCCTACTTATTTCGGATTCATTGAATCCATCAATATGCATCAAGCTACTGCTTTTGGAATTGAATTATCGATGGATGGGATTGATCTTGATCGTCTGGAATACATTTTTCGAAATAATGATATAAAATTTTTCTATATGATCCCGAGATTTCATAATCCACTTGGACATTGTTACACGAATAGCGAAAAGAAAAAAATCGTTGAGCTAGCTGAAAAATACGATGTTTATATAGTGGAGGATGATATTTTAGGAGACCTTGATCCAAATCCAAAGTCCGATCCTTTATTTTCTTTTGACCCTTCTGGGAGAGTGATTTATATTAAAAGCTTTTCGAAAGTTTTTCTCCCAGGGTTAAGGATTGGTGCAGTTGTTCTTCCTGAATTAATGATCAACAATTTTTTACGATATAAATTCAGTTCGGATTTTAATAGTTCAGCACTTTCTCAAGGTGCGCTAGAAATCTATTTAAAAAGTGGTATGTTTAATAGTCATCTCAAAAAAGTAAAAGAGGTTTATCGTAATAAAATGCAAATCCTTCAAGAAGCATGTGAGGATTTGCTGCCGGCTAATACTTCTTTTTCAAAACCGAGTTCAGGGTTCTATCTATCCATCAGTTTGCCCGAGAATGTGACAGCAAAACAGGTCGTTCATATGCTAAACGAGCAGCATATCTATGTTGATGATGCCTCTAGAATGTTTTTACCAGAATATAAAAAGGAAAATCTCATTCGATTAAGCATCTCACAAGTGAACGAGTGTCAAATTAAATTAGGGGTAGAGCGATTGGCTCACTGTATTGCTTTAATTGACAGTAGAAAAAATAAAATGACTCCAAATCAATTTTTACACATTTAGTAGGGGTGTTGATTTCCACCACTTAGAAATTTGAATAAAATAGAACCCTCTAAAAAACGATGTTTTTTGGAGGGTTCTTAATTATCATTCTGATTTCTTTACTCAGAAAAGGGTTGATCTTCGTGTTTACGGCAGCACATTGCCTGCCTCACGATAGATGCCATACCATTCTTCGCGTGTAAGATGAATATCGCTTGCCTTGCAGCAATCCTTGAGGCGGTCTTCATTCATTGTCCCGATGACCGGCTGCATATGTGCGGGATGGCGTAAGAGCCATGCGATGACAATTGTCGTGTTGCTGACTTCATATTTGTCGGCGATTTCATTTATCTTTTGGTTCAATTCAGGGAACTTGTCGTTTCCGAGGAATACGCCTTCAAAGAATCCGTATTGGAAAGGTGACCAAGGCTGAATGGTGATATCGTTCAGTCTGCAAAAATCCAGTACACTGCCGTCCCGGTTCACAGCGTGGTCATTGTCCATATTTACGTTAAATCCATTGGAGATCATGTTGGCATTGGTGATGCTTAATTGTAGTTGGTTTGCCACAATCGTCTGCTTCACCGATTTTTTTAGCAACTGGATCTGCATCGGATTTTGGTTGGAAACACCGAAATGGCGCACTTTTCCTGAATTTTCAAGAATATCGAAGGCCTCGGCTACTTCTTCCGGCTCTACTAACGTGTCCGGACGGTGGAGTAGCAGAATATCCAGATAATCCGTTTTCAGCCGCTTCAAGCTTGCGTCCACCGAATCGAGGATATGCTCTTTGGAGAAGTCAAACATCCCCTTGCGTATGCCGCACTTGGATTGCAGGATGATCTTTTCACGAATGCTCGCGTTCATCCCGATGGCGTCCGCGAATATTTCCTCACATTCGCCACTGCCATAAATATCAGCATGGTCGAAGAAGTTCGCGCCCTCTTCCAGTGCCGTTTGGACAAAATGTCCAGCCTCGGCTTTATCCAGCGAATTGATTCGCATGCAGCCGACTGAAACGACCGGTACCTCTAATGTGCTGTTTCCAAGTTTCATTGTTCTCATGAATTATGGCCTCCTTATTTGTAATTGAGTACATGGTATGTGAGTCTGTCGCCTGCAGAGAAGAAATGGTTCACCCTTTCATTTCAGCGGGTTGTCTATGTCTGTCTTAACGTCACAAGTAAATCTGCGTATTTCTTTTTGATTGTGACACACACTCCTAGTAGTTTTCAAGATTTACCATGGGGTGACGAGAAATTAATGGAATCATCCATTATACAAAACAAAAAAAATTGACTATTGGAAATATCCTGGTTAGAATAGGGACAAGAATTGAAAGGAGCGATAAACGTGGCATTTTTACAACTATACTAATATACACACATATTATGGAAAAAACCACTTTGCATAAGGGGTTGTTTGCTGTGTGTATAGGATGGATATGTTGTAGAAGTTTTCTCGTTCTACCGAATATCTATGCCGATTTTTTTAGTACACAGAGCCTTCTGTGTACTTTTTATTTTGGAGGGATTTAACTTGATGATGTTACTTTTCTATTGATGCGAGCTTGAAATAGAAGCTCGTATCGATCCAAGCTATCGATACGAAATCACAAATTTCGGAGGTAGCGAATATGGAACAAATATGTTTTGAATTAGAAAATGTCGAAGTGACATATTTAGATAAAGAGATATTGAAGATTGAACGATTGGCTGTACATCAATTTGACCGCATTGGGATCGTCGGGAAAAATGGTACAGGGAAAAGTACGTTATTAAAGCTGCTTGCTGGAAAAATTCAACCGACAAGTGGAAAAGTAAAGTGTTACGTTGAAGGTGGCTATTTTGAGCAAGTTGAAGCCCCTGCTGTTACAGAAGCTGACCCGGCGATACTGGGAAGATTAGCCGTACCGAGAAATTCAGAGTCGCTAAGCGGCGGTGAGCAAACAAGGCTGAAGCTTGCCCAATTGTTTACGCACTATTTTGAAGCGTTACTTATCGATGAGCCGACAACCAACTTGGACCAAGACGGCATTTCGTTTTTACTTGATGCATTACGATATTATTATGGTGCGCTTCTATTAATCAGTCATGATCGGGCTGTACTAAACGAGCTTGTCACAAAGATTTGGGAAGTACATGAAGGCAAGGTACATGTATATTCAGGAAATTACAGCGAGTACATGGCACAGAAGCAGTTAAAACGTGAACAACAGAGGCAAGCTCATGAACAATTTATAAAAGAAAAGAGTCGACTTGAAAAAGCAGCGCAGGAAAAAATGAAAAAGGCTGAAAAAATCGCTCAAGCTGGAAGATTGTCAAAAAAAGAGGCGAATGCAAAACCGAATAAAACGTTTATGACGAAATCAAAAGGCACTAGCCAAAAAGCCGCGCAACGTGCAGCGAAGGCCATTGAGCATCGAGTGGAAAAACTTCAGGAAGTGGAAGCGGTACAAGAGGAAAGACACATCGTATTTCGCCAGTCAAAGCAATTGGAATTGCATAATAAGTTCCCAATTATGGCAGACCGAATGACTCTTCAAGTGAAGGAGAAAGTAATATTGGATGAAGTGAGTTTCCAGCTGCCACTCGGTAAAAAAATAGCCATTACAGGCAGCAATGGTAGCGGTAAAAGTACTTTGCTTCATCATATTGCGAATAATGGTGTAGGATTAGCGCTATCTCCAAAAGCAAAAATGGGTTACTTCCGTCAAATGAGCTATAGATTTGGAAGGGATGAAACGGTTCTGCAATTCTTGGGAAACCGCTCAGAATATGATGAAGGATTTTTAAGAAGCGTCCTGCATTCGATGCAGTTTGTCGGTACGGATATACAAAAAAGTGTTCAGTCATTAAGTGGCGGAGAAGCGATTCGCCTCCAACTTTGTCAGTTGTTCTTAGGGGAATACAACATTCTGTTATTAGATGAACCGACCAATTTTTTGGATATTCATGCCATTGAAGCATTAGAACGATTTATAGCTGCATATGAAGGGACGATCATATTTGTATCCCATGACCAAGCGTTCATAAACCATGTTGCAGATCTTCAGTATAAAATTCTTGCGAAAAAATTAAATCAAGTATGATCTGAATTAATGCCAAATAAGCCGATGGGACAATCTCGTCGGCTTATTTATAATGCGGAAAAAGTGCATAGGCAGCCCCTGCACATTAAGGATGAATCGTAACCATTGTCCCGATTGGAACAATTTTTGATAATTGCTCTACATCACGGTTATGCATACGAATACAGCCTTTTGATACAGCTCTACCAATTGAGCTTGGATCATTTGTTCCATGAATGCCATAGTGTTCTTTGGATAAACTCATCCACATTATACCGAACGGCCCTCCAGGGTTGGGATCTTTATTGATAATGATGAACTGTCCTACAGGTGTTCCGAACAACATTCTGCCAACGGCGATGGGATATTGTTTTTGCAGTACGCCATCTTTTAATAACCTTAGCCAGCGATTGTTAACGGACACTTCGATGCTGTAAGGAATGGTATCAGGAGGGGGGAAACCAGGGATCATAATGGGTTGGCCAGGATAAATGACATTTGGATTTATTGTCGGGTTAGCATTGATGATTGCCGATAGCGGTTTCCGATAGTCCCTGGATATCTGTGTAAGTGTTTCACCTGGTTTAACTGTATGAATCAGACTGAACACCTCCATAGTTTATAGTTGTCATGCTTCATTGTATGTAGATTATTAAAAGCGGTTATTGATCAGCTAGCTACTGACTGGGGAGGCTGTTATCTGTTTTTAATAAAACTTATTTATTAAGTAACTAAGCCGAAAAGAAACCGAAATGAACGTTTGATAAAATAAGTTTTTATGGAGAAGAATTTTTTGTTAGTTAAAGAGGGGGAATAAGGGTGGAGGAACATGTGAAAAAGGCTTTAATCGAATGGAATGAAGAAATTAGTGATGTGTTAAATGGGATAGAAAAAGAGTATGAAGAAGTTAAGCGTGAACTTCAGGTTTATTCCTATAAATTCAATATTACCAAACAGGTTGTACAATCGACTATAAATGATGAAATTATTCGAAACATTCGCGAGCTCTATCATAAACCTTTTGAACAAAAATTGAACGAATTGAAAGAGTCTATAAAAGAGCTGGAAGAAAAGAGAAAGGTTTTCCAAATGTTTGTTGATAAAATTGAAAAGGTTAGTGAAAGAGAAGAAGGAAAACCGCAAATATCAGTCATATAAGGCAGCGATGCACCATAATGATTACCAATAAAGGTAGGGTAACATAAGGAATCTACTATTCTATACACAACTACTATGGCAGCGAATATAACTGCTTTTTTTTTGCTGGAATTTGCAAAAGCGGCCCCTTGTTTACCGCAACATCAACTCGGGTACTATCCTATAAAAAAGGAAATGAGGGTATACCATGTGGAATGCGGTCTTTTGGGGAGGGGTTTCGGGTTCTGCTGTCTTGCTTGGTGCACTTGCGGCCATCTTCATTCCGATTAAGAAAAACATCATTGGCTACATCATGGCATTTGGAACAGGCGTATTGATTGGTGCGGCTACATATGAGCTGCTTGCCGATTCTGTGAATGATGGAGGAATCTGGGCGACGGCGATTGGATTTATAGCAGGAGCCGGCGTGTTTACTTGCTTGGATTTTCTTGTTTCCAAAAAGGGTGCGGATAAAAGGAAACGGTCTAATAATAGTTCATCGAAAGAAGCGGGCATGGCCATTTTTATTGGGACCGTGATGGATGCCATACCAGAGTCGATCATGATTGGCGCAAGCTTAATAAGCGGCGGAACGGTAAGCTGGTTATTGGTCATTGCCATCTTCATCAGTAATATTCCAGAGGGACTCTCAAGTACAACGGGCCTGCTCAATAGTAACTATTCCAAGAAGAAAATCATGCTGCTGTGGTTTTCCGTCCTGCTTATCTCGGCATTATCCTCGATGTCCGGCTATCTATTTCTCGATCATGCCCCGGAATATGTGATGGCAGCGATGGCAGCCTTTGCAGGCGGTGGCATTATCGCCATGATTGCGTCAACGATGATGCCTGAAGCATACGAAGACGGAGGACCGATCACGGGCATATTTACAGCAGCCGGCCTGCTCATCTCTTTGATTCTGGATTCGATGTAACGCGAAAAGTAGCAAAAAATAAGATTGATCTATTAAAGTATTGGGATTCAAACTTTTTGATACAGAGTTAGACATGAAGATTAAATCAAATGAGTCGGTCGTCCCTGACCTATATGATAAGAAAAAGAGACATTCGCCATAAGAATGTCTCTTTATAAATTTTAACATTCCTTTATGTGTTGCTTCCTCTAATGTGTGGGGTTCAAGACAATTCTCTATCTGTTTCACCGCGGGAGCAAGCCTTTTTAATTTTTCAAATAGTTATGTATTGGGAACGCAATCAAGAGAATGATAGAATCCTAATTATCTAAATTTCTTCTTTTTGTTGTGTAAATAAATTTGGATAACAACTCGATCTTGCCCAATGTTTCCTACTCACAAATTGCAAAATATTTAAGTATAACAAAGTCTACAGTTCAAGATACATAGGAAAGGGCTGATAGGAAAATAAGTATTAGAATTACAACAGTTTTGTTCTGTGTGAATTAGATGAGTGTCTTTTTTTGTCGAATGAAAACCCTATACAAATATAATAAACAGAGTTACAATTTCCGTTTGTATTATTTTAGAAAAAAATGTATATAAAGGGATAATTATGATGAAGTTCGAAAATAAGTTTTATTCAGTGTTATGTACCACAGTTTTATTTAGTAGCCTAACAGGCTTTACAGCTTACGCTGAAGAGTCAGAAAGTGTGAACAATGAAGTTATCAGTAAAAATGAGAAAACTGCCAAAGTTGAAGACTCAGAAACGGGAGAGATTGTTAAAGTGAATTTTGAATCGAATGCAAATGGAATGGACATTTCTGATACACTTATTGAAGATATTGTAAGTCAAGCAGATGGCAGTGATAACATAACAATTTATGATGTAATAACGGACACAACTAAAGACACATCTGAAACATATTCTACAAAAAGTTTAGAAAATGCTCTAAGTCCTATTCAAAGTAAATCAGTTAAGGTATCGTCAGCAAGCGGAATTTCAACGTTTAGCATAATGGGGATTACTATCGAGGATGATGAATCAGATTATTCCGCACAAGGAGTAATCTATAAATATTCTACAGCAAAGAAATTTTCTGACAGAACAAATGGTGCCGCTAAATCAATTATATCAGTTCCAAGAGGATTAAAAGAAACTTTGTCGGACTCAGTAACTATTTCCAATAGCGCAACTGCGACAGGGTCGTTAACTAAGGGGGCAGCAGCGTCTTTAGATGCAAGTTTAAGCAATACAGTGTCGTATACTTATACTAGAACTCGAGAATTTTCAGGTCCTCCAAAAGGATATACAACAAGATTCTATTATTCAACAAAATACTATGATAGAGGTAATTATACAGTAACTAGAACTACTAGAGCTACGGGCAAGAAAAAGTATTTTAAAGGAACATATAGAGAACCTAGAATCAAGATCAAATTGTAAATTGGTCTCGAGATACAAAGTAATTTACCGGGGAATGCCACTTAATAATATAAACACTTAACTTTATTGTTTCGTTTGTGTCCTATTATCCTATTACTTTTTATATGGGCAGCTATGAATAGTGTCCCTACATGGCTTGGGGTAATTAATTGTATGTGGAATCATGGCTGCAGTCTTATAGTGGGTAGAATAACATTAGATGAACTTAAAATCTTTACTAGAGCAAACAGTGTAATAAACTGATTGCTCTAGTAAATTTATGTTTATATTTGGTATAAGAGTTTATTAGATATTGATATACATCGGGAGAAAATTTTTTTGGAGAATACAGAATTAACTGTATGGTTGGTGTTAAAATATCATCTCAAAACATACACTCTTCATAGAAAAGTATTAGATTTTAGACATTGAGGAGATGGAGAAATGAACTTCGAGATGCAAATAGCGAATATGCTGGCAAAAAATATACATGGTTTTATAAAATTTGTTGATAAACATCATAAAAATAAAAACAACATCTTTTGTTTACATACAGATAAATTGTATCAATTAAAGCTTCTTGTTGAGGAGTTTAAGTTTCAAGTATTGGCAGATGAACTTAAAAGAATCAATCGGTTTACCTGGGATGAAAACTACACGCATTTATTGGTTGATAGATTTAGAAAAGGAATGAGCATCATTGAGGAATACGTAGAAAATAACTACAGTGATTTATTCATTTTTACCGCCAGACTTTACACATTGAATAGCCTCAGCTTATTATTTTGCAAGGAGGAAGAATCAATATAACCAAAAAATAGTCCGTTAAATATGAGCAAAGCCCTCCGCAAATAAAAGAAGAGCACATATTATTGTATCTAATATGTGCTCTTCTTTTATTTCATTATAGGGATAGTTGGCATCTGCTCCGAGCCCGATATTATTTGCTTGGCATCGTAGAGATATATTGTTTGACTACTTTATAAACGTATTCTTGATTGGATGCTGCTGTATTAGGGTTATATTTACCGCCGTTCACTTTATTATTGGATAGCACTCGTATTCCTAAGAAGGGCACATCGTAAGCTTTGGCGATTTGTGCTGCCGAGGCTCCTTCCATTTCTTCTACAGATGTACCATATTTCGTATGGAACCACTTAATCCGATCCACTTCATTATTCCAAACGTCTGCAGAACCGATAGTACCATCGACAACCTTACCTTTTGTGTAGGTATCTTTAACGGCATGAGCAGCTGCGAGTAAATCCTTATCTCCCTCGTAGAAGCGTGGCTTTTCAGCATTAGGATCTTCTCCTGCGCTTCCTGCAGAAGCCATGAGGTCCATCGGTTTCCATACAGTTGGATCAATTCCTTGGTTTTTAGCTTTATCTGCCGTTTTTAATGAACCTAGGTTTACCGTTCTTTTTCCTAAAACAATATCAAAAACGTTTAAACTTGGATCATGTCCGCCGGATGTACCTTGATTGATTATGGCAATAGGGTTATATCTTTCTATAGCCACTGCTGTAGCGGCAGCTGTGTTTTCCATCCCTTTACCTGTTTTTGCAACGATTACAGGATAATTGTTTAAAGTTCCAATGTAAAATACAAAATCTCCTGATTTTTCTTCTTTAACATTTTTCAACTTTTTGGCGAAATTTTCAGCTTCGATTGGCATAGGACCTTGAACGATAATAGGCCTTTGAGCCTTTTTTTCTGTCGTTTCATTTTTGGGAGTAGAACTGCAAGCTGCAATCATCGACACGAAAAGTAAAGTAATGATTCCTAATAACGAGTACTGCTTTAACCTGTTTTTTCTCATATAAACTCTCCTTCAAACAAATTATCTGATCATTGGTCCAAAGAAAAAGGTCCAGAACGGCATACTGTTTTCTGCCTTCTAGACCTACAAAGTCAAAGTATGGATAATTTAGCAAAAAAAGAAGCGAATGCTAAATCATTAGCTGCTCAAAAAAGCCGGCCAGCCGAATACTTTAACTCGTAGTCTAGTTCTTTCACTGGGAACCAGGTAGAAACGCTCAGATCATATTTCCGAGCATATACGAATAATGATATATACGATTATTACTTTGCTAATATAACAAATAACCGATAGATAATCAATGAAAAAGTGAACATTAAAATATAAATGTAATTTAATGTTCGTATTTTAGGAGGTGTAGTTCGTTGAAAACGTTGATTTCTTTCATGTTAAAAGGAGTTATAATTATCCATATTCACCGAAGCCGGCCTGCTTATATTTTGGGTTCTGGATTCGATGTGATAACGAAAAAGTGAGATTGTTACCTTGGGAGGAAAGGGGGGGACAATTCTTTTGTGAAGAAGTTAATCACGGCGCATTATCTATCATAGAAGGAAATGCACATGCGAAATAAGGAAATCTATCTCTAAAAAAGAATTGCTGGTGTTAAAATATCATTTCAAAACATACACTCTTCATATAGTTTTTAGACATTGAGGAGATGGAGAAATATACTTCGAGATGCAATAAGCGAATATGTTGGCTGATAATTATTTCTTCAACAGTTGTACCATATTTCGTATGGAACCACTTAATCCGATCAACATCATTATTCCAAGGATACACAAAAATGAAGATCTACATTAGCAGATCTTCATAGTTAACCTTTAAAAGGTACTTTCCTAATGAAGGTATTCATTTGAAGATCATAATGATTTTCAATATCATTTCCAAGTCTGTTTGTTAGTTGGGTTAGCTTTTGTACTATTTAGCTTAATTCAAAAACATTGTATAATTTATTCACTTCCCAAATTGATGCTAATCTTGCGCTATTTTCAAAAGGGAGCAAAGAAATTATTGTTTCATCTTCATCAAATTCAAGAGAATAATATTTGAATTCTTGTACGACTCACCTTTTTTGTTTGTACCCATTTTAGTAAATAGAGATAAAATTCTAACAATGCAATATCCACTTGGAAATATATATCATTATTTATTTTAATTGTAAGTATCCCCTCAACCCTTAATGCAACGGCAGGAGAATTACTTAAATTAAAGGGAATAGAGTCTTTATCAGTTGTAAACTCATATTCAAATCTACGCTATTGGATAACTCGTCCATATTTTACCATCAAATCCTATCACAATTTTTATTTTCTTTTCACCTTTAGTACCTATCTTTTTACCTAAATTCACTGTAATGACAAATGATAACTTATCATTATCATTTACAGAAATACTTATATTCTTTGATTGCAAACTTTCTTTTATCCATTGATTTAAAAGCGTAATTTCACCCATATTCGGATTAATATACATATTAGAAGTAATTTCTAGTCCTTCTGACTATAAATGAGAAGATATAGATATTTATTTATCGGAGTATTCTGATATTAACATTTAAAAAGAATCTTTATCTACACCGAGCTCTTTTTCTGTTGTTTCTTTATTAATATATAGCATTATATTGTATTTTATTAATTGTCCAAACTATAATATTAATTTGGTCTAAATGAAGTAGTCACTCCTGGTAAAACGATAAAGCGAGATTTATTTAATGCATATGCTGTACCTGTAAGAGTTGCATATCCACCGTTATTTTTATTCATTGTTACACCACCGCTAATAGTTGAACCTAAAGCTCCCATGCCACCTACAGGTGCATCTCTCTTAAAACCAGAATGATATCTTAATTTTACAATACCTTTAAAATTATACGGCCATGCTGTAGCGGGTTTAACAGACCAATATACACTTCTGCCTGTATCACTTGCTACAATACTAGCTCGTCCTCCAGGACCAGTAGCTGATGAATACGACATAGGATTATTCTCATTTACAACAACACTATTAGGATGATTAAAAATAACATCAGATATTTCTGTATCATTTCCAAAACTTCTAACTGTAATTTCATCGTCCATATAGATAATTTCACCTGTTTGAGCTAATTCTTCTAATTCTTGATCTTCTTTTTCACTAGAAAATGTTGGGGTAGCTAATACTAAAGAAAACAGCATGAAAACTATTGGTAAAACGATCTTTTTCACAAAGTATACCTCCTCTTCTATAATTTGTATTTTAGTTATATAATAAATAAAATATGAGGTGGTTAATTTGAAACAAAATCATGATTATTATCAAAATCTATTAAAAAGACTTTGTAAAGCTGATAATATTTCTCCTCGAAAACCTAGGTTTGAAAATATTGAAGATCTAGTAATTATTCATGTTAAAAATCATTTGAAAGAAGGGGTAGATATAGAATGTTTTAAAATTTTAAATCTTATTTATCAAACAGTCGTACCTTTAGGTATAAAATTCAATCAACAGTTATATTTATTTCCAAATGGAGATAGATTAGATAGAGTAGCGATAACCTTTAATAAAAATGATTATATACTTTTAAACAAAAAGCTAGAAAAAGGAGAAATATAAATAATTAATATCTATTGGAGGTGCCCTCCCTCTATCTATGGTGGGCTATTTTTTTTGGTCTTCCTCATTGTTTTAGGTATGTTTGCTTGGCAAATTGCCAGCACCGCCAAAATTTCGAAATACTACCCGAACCCTGCATGTAGAAAAACCTTTTTATTCAACATTCTTCCCCCCTGATAATATATTTATCCTAGAAATAAAGGATATGTTTACCATGTTATCTTAAAACAATTAAAAATAAAAGAGATTAATAGTTAAAAATACCTAGATAGTGTTAATTAATATTTATGATTAAATGCTAAACTCCTACGGAAAAATCCATAGGAGTATGAGGTTGGGTTTTCCAATTATCAGCAATTCTGTCCGTGTTCAAAAAATATGTTTCATACTCTCTCGGTGATCATGAATGGGGAGAAGGGATAATTATGGTCATTAGAATTTGTGTCTCTTCTCAACCAATGCAACCTATTAGAAACTCAAGAGATCCAATTATGAGCTGGAAAGCGAGTACCTGGAGTGGAACGCACCGTTCAAAGTAAAATCCCTCTAATTAGAAAGAACCTTAGGGTCATTCCTAATTCAATATAATGGTTTAGAGGAGTATTCTCCAAAATGAGAAAGAATTCCAGAATCTGTAACATGGGTGACGAAAGTTCCCAAAAAGCGGCGGTGTGCAAAGCGCTGTCAGGGTTTATCATGAACCAAAGTGATGACGACATTTCCCTTTTTATGCCCTTGTTCTACATATCGATGAGCTTCGGGAATCTGCTCCAGCGGGTAGCGTTTATCAATGACCGATTTTATTTTTCCAGTTTCGATTAGCTCTTTGAGGAATAGTAAATCTTCCGAAAGAATCTTTGCTATTCCTTGCCCTTCAACGGACACATATCGCCCGTTCGGGGTTAGTGCTTTCTTGCAAGTGGCTTTCGAGCTTTTACCGACTGCATCAAAGATGATATCATATCGCTCTTGTCTTTCTGTGAAATCCTCTATCGTATAATCAATGACCTTTTGTGCTCCGAGTGATTGCACCAATTCAAAATTAGCGGCACTGCATACTCCGGTAACTTCTGTTCCAAAGTATTTGGCCAGCTGTACGGCTGAAGTCCCTACCGAACCTGATGCACCGTAGATGAGGACTTTTTGTCCTTCCTGGATATTTCCTTTTCTGAAAAAATGCAGGGCTGTCGTTCCCCCAAAAGAAATGGCGGCGGCTTCCTCATAGGTGACATTATCAGGCTTCATCGCGATTGCCCCGTCTTCAGGTAAGCATGTGTATTCGGCATGAGCCCCAAAATTCATGCCAGTCATGGCAAAAATCTGGTCGCCCTTTTTGAATTTTTTCACATTCCTGCCCGTTTCCTCTATCTCCCCGGCCAATTCCACTCCCAGTATCGATTTTCGCGGTTTCCTAAGACCCAGGAAGATTCGCATCGGCAGCCATAACAAGAAAGGACTATTGAAACTCCGGACTCTTATGTCCCCTGAAGCCACTGTTGCCGCATGTACTTTCACCAGAACTTCGTTGTCCTTGGGAGTTGGTTTTGCTACCTCTTTGAGTTCCAGTACATCGGGTGAACCGTATTTGGTGCATACCATTGCTTTCATCGCGAGTCTCCTTAGTTTTTGATTCAATCTTTTAATACTATGTTAGAAGCTGTAAGATAAAACTAACGTAACTGAAGTAACTTCGGATGAAATGGTGAAAAGCAGTGAGATTCATGGGGAATTCCGGGAACAATAGATTTTCACTTCGCCGGTTGTAATGTCCCTGAGGTCATCCAAGAGTACGTTCCATTCGGGTAATGTGCGAAGGCTTTTGGCTTTGCTGGTACACGATTTGTCCAGCATCGGTCAGGGGCAAGTGTCTCGTTGAGCGGTCGAAACCTTATGAGTAAGTGAAATTCTATAAGACAAAAGGAGATGAAAGTATGGCCATTAACGAAAGACCAAGAAGAATAATTTTAGATTTAGCCGTTACTTTAGATGGATTTATTGAAGGACCGAAAGGGGAAGTTGACTGGTGCATTATGGACTCTGAAATGGGGTTCATTGATTTCTTAAATCATATTGATACTATTTTTTATGGGAGAAAAAGCTATGATTTATGGGGACAATATACTCCAGAAAATGAGATGTCTGATACTGAAAAAGAAATTTGGAAATTAGTTCATGGCAAAGAAAAATTTATATTTTCTAAAACAAAAAAAAGGACTGATAATAAAGTAACAATCATAAATGATAATATTGTTGAAGAAGTAAATAAATTAAAGAAAAAGCCTGGTAAAGACATCTGGCTTTATGGAGGGGCAAGTCTTATTACATCTTTTATAAGATTGGGGTTGGTTGATGAATTTAGGTTATCTGTTCACCCTGTTATTTTAGGGGAAGGAAAACCTTTGTTTATTGACATAAAGGAGAGATTGAATCTAAAACTGGTTAATACAAAAAGCTTTTCCTCTGGCGTTGTTCAACTTTGCTATCATCTTAATGAAGAGTAATGGATAAGCATAATAATAGGCTTAATCCAAGGTGAAAATAAATTTCTTCAATACTACTGGGAAAGTTTGCGGCATAAGGATCATTGAAATGATCAAAAACTTTGTGATCTGAAAGGGTCGTTTTTTATTGTCCTAAATGTAATAAAACCCTGTTTATTATGGGTGGAATTTCAAGTAAATTATTTAACCATAATTCTTTTATCTAAAAATTATAAAACGCTGTTCTTCCATTATTAACGTAGGAAGTAGCAGCGTTTTTTTGTTATGGGTTTAAAATGACAACTTAAATGGAGACCCAATGTAATTTAGAACATTTGACTTTAATGTCAGAAAATCGATAGGTAATTCTTTAAGGATAGCTAAATTTACAAGCTAACTCCCTCATTCAGCATCTTCAATAATTCTTTCAAGGCGTAGGAATGGTAGGCGTCTTTTTTAGTGATGATCCCTAGTTTCCAGTGAAGGTTCGAGTTTTTTAACGGGATGATTTTCACATTTTCGTTCGTTTGTTTATGATAAATCGATCTAGGTAAGAGGGTGATGCCGAGCTTGGATGAGACGAGCTCGATGATTAAATCCCATTGTGAGCTTTGGTATGAGATGTCTGGGGTGAATCCCTCTTTTTCACATGCCTGGATAATGTAATCATGTAAAGTGAAGTCTTCTGAAAAAAGGATGAACTTCTCGTCTTTCAATTCAGTCAAGGAGACGGCTGGTTTGTGGGCAAGTTTGTGATCTTCGTGAAGGAATAAAATGAATTCATCTTCAATGAAGGGGTAGATATTAAAGTTTGCTTCACTGGCGGGCAATACGACGATGCCTAGATCTATTTGGCCTTCTTCGACAAGCTTGCCGATCAGCTTGGCGCCCAATTCAACCAACTCGAGGGAAACTTTCGGATAACGTTTCTGAAAATTGCGGGCAATTTTCGGGAAAAACAGGGTACCGATTAGCGGAGGGATGCCAATTTTCACAACACCTGCGTTTATGTCCCTGAGATCATCCAAGAGTACGTTCAATTCGGATAAAGCCGCGAAAGCTTTTTGGCTTTGCTGGTAGACGACTTGTCCGGCATCCGTCAGGCGCAAGTGTCTCGTCGAGCGGTCGAATAGCTCCACACGCAGTTCTTCTTCGAGTTTTTTGACGGCTTTACTTAAGGAAGGCTGTGTTAAATAAGATTTTGCCGCAGCATTTGTAAAGCTTTTATGTAACGCTACTTCCATAAATGATTTTAAATCTCGTAATTCCATATCTGTCTCCTATTTATTCGATATAAGCATAAAATATATTCTTTTTATTCATTTTACTTATAAATTAGGTGGATGTAAACTATATGAGGATAAAGAAGCAAGTATATATAACCCTATATTAATAAAGTATTCTTTTTTGTAGAAATATAAGGGAAAAGGCTTCCTTTATGAGCTATTTATGTTATTTTCCTTAATGAATATATTTCCAACAAATCAAACTGCTTATTCAACTTTCTCGGAATGCGAACAAGGTATGTTTATTAAGTTATTTTGAGATAGCAAAAAAAGAGGGTATTCTTGCTTTCATTTCTTTATAGGGTTGATGCTGTAAGACACGGATTTTGAAGTTTACAGCTAAAGGGATATACACAATCAAGGGGGAAGCAGGATGGAAAGCAAAACGATTTACATCATCTTGGAAAGAGGTGATTTCGAGTGTTAAGTATAATTGTAGGCTTAGTGCTGTTGATGGCTTTAGCATATTTGGGATGGTCCATTATTTGGGTGGCCCCGCTGGTGGCTGGAGTTGTAGCATTGATGAGCGGAATGGATGTATTTGATACGTATACCGGGACGTATATGACCGGATTGGTCGGATTCGTTCAGAAGTGGTTCCCGATCTTCTTATTGGGAGCGATTTTCGGAAAGTTAATGGAAGAAACGGGTGCAGCGAAATCCGTTGCCAAGAAGGTAACGCAGATCATTGGTAAAAAGCGTGCGATTCTTGGGGTACTGATTGCTTCCGCTTTATTGACATATGGCGGCGTTAGTTTATTTGTCGTCGTGTTTGCGGTTTATCCGATCGCTTTGGCGTTATTTAAAGAAGCAAACGTTACGAGAAGGCTGCTTGTTCCCACTTTTGCGCTTGGGGCATTCACTTTCACGATGACCGCTATTCCGGGTACACCGCAAATCCAAAACCTGATACCGATGGAGTATTTCCATACGACGCCTACTTCAGGCATGATCATCGGGATCGTCACTTCATTGATAATGGCAGTTGGCGGGTATTTCTGGTTATCCTATAGAGAAAAGTCTCTTTCTGCTAAAGGAGAAGGATTCATTGAATCGGATGATTCGGTTACCGGTTCTGAGCAAGATGAAAAAGTACCGAATTGGTTATTGTCTTTAGTTCCGCTTCTTATTGTTGTCCTATTGCTTAATGTTGTTAAATTAGAACCTATTTATGCTTTATTATTAGGGGTTCTGAGCATTATGGTCATCAATATCAAGGATTACAAAAAGTTCATTTTCTCTGTTAATGAGGGAGCGAAAGGGTCAGTGATGGCCATCCTGAATACGAGTGCGGCTGTTGGATTTGGAGCTGTCATTGCCGTTATACCTGCATTTGATAACATTACTTCTTGGCTGCTTAATATTTCGAGCAATCCCCTCGTTGCTGAATCTCTTGCCGTACAAATCATGGCGATCATCACTGGTTCCGCTTCAGGCGGTATGGGTATTGCACTTAATGCCCTTGGCGATACTTTTTACAGTTTGTCACAAGCGACGGGAATCAGCCCGGATGTATTCCACAGAATGGCGGCAGTCGCTTCAGGTGCATCCATTTTCCCTAATAATGGTGCTCTATTAACACTTTTGGCGGTTACAGGATTGACTCATAAAGAAACATATAAAGATGTTTTCATGGTAGCGTTCATCATCCCGACCATTGCCATGATCGTCGGCATTATAATGGGTGCCATCGGTATCGTTTAATAAATATCGATGCCTAAAAATTAGTTTATTCTAGGAGGAATTCATAATGGTTGAAAATAAAGTCGTTATAATTACAGGTTCTGCTCGTGGTATTGGATTTGAAATTGGTAAGCATTTCGCTGAAAGTGGAGCCAAAGTCGTTCTTTCAGACATTAATGAAGAATCGGTGAAAGAAGCTGCGGAATCATTGAAAGAACTTGGTTTCGATTCAATTGGAATCAAAGCCGATGTAACTAAAGAAGAAGATATCGTAAAAATGGTGAAGGAAGCTAAAGAAACGTATGGTACGATCGACATCGTAATTAACAATGCCGGTTTGCAGCATGTATCACCAATCGAAGATTTCCCAACGGATAAATACGAATTGATGATAAAAATCATGTTGACAGCGCCATTCATTCTAACTAAAACCGTGTTCCCAATCATGAAGGAACAAGGTTTTGGCCGCATCATTAACGTCTCTTCCATAAATGGTGTTATCGGATTCGCAGGTAAAGCGGCTTACAACAGCGCGAAACACGGAGTCATCGGTTTAACGAAAGTTGCTGCTTTAGAAGGTGCAGAGCACGGTATTACAGTCAATGCCTTGTGCCCTGGATATGTGGATACTCCACTTGTTCGCGGACAAATGGCAGACTTGGCGAAAACACGTAATGTACCAGTTGAGGATGTATTAGCAGAAGTCCTTCTTCCATTAGTGCCTCAAAAACGTTTGTTGGATGTAAGTGAAATTGCTGATTATGCATTGTTCTTGGCAAGCGATAAAGCGAAAAGTGTAACAGGTCAAGCCGTTGTCATCGACGGTGGGTACACAGCTCAATAATTTGTAAAAGAAATAAATGATAAGAACAATAAGGGTGAACCATTCTGACAAATTTTCATTTGACAGAGGGGTTCACTTTTAGTGCATTTTTGGCTAGGATGGCGAAATTTTTCAAACTTGGATTAAATGTTTTAGGGGGATCTTCATGGACTTACTGATTATATTGCTATCTCTGGGGTTATTGATGTTTGCCGCATACCGCGGTTATTCTGTTATTTTGTTTGCACCTATCTTTGCACTTTTACCGGTTTTCTTCATTGACCCTGGTAATATTTTACCGTTCTATTCCGGTGTTTTCATGGAAAAGATGGTCATTTTCATAAAAAATTATTTTCCCGTCTTTTTATTAGGCGCCATTTTCGGGAAAATCATCGAAATGTCTGGAATCGCCGAATCGATTGCGAAGACAATCGTTCGCTTGATCGGTGCCAAACAAGCCATGCTGACGATTGTCCTTTTAGGTGCCATTTTAACCTATAGCGGCGTGAGTTTATTCGTAGCGGTTTTCGCCATTTATCCTTTTGCGGTTCAATTGTTCAAGC
Organism: Peribacillus sp. Bi96; assembly: GCF_918698115.1. GTDB lineage: Bacteria > Bacillota > Bacilli > Bacillales > DSM-1321 > Peribacillus. Next base: position 35,562 of record NZ_CAKKLV010000016.1, on the reverse strand, counting down.
AAGCCGACATTCCTAAAAGACTTATGCCGGCTACCATCGCGCTTGGAGCATTCACGTTCACCATGGATGCTTTGCCGGGAACTCCGCAAATTCAAAATGTCATTCCTACAACGTTCTTCGGTACGGACATTTATGCCGCACCGATCCTTGGCATCATAGGTGCCATTTTTGTCTTATCGGTTGGTTTGGTCTATTTAGAAAGCCGTAAGAGGCGGGCCAAAAAAGCGGGAGAAGGATATTATGGGCTCCCAGGGGAAAATATCTCTGCACCAGAACAGGAAAAAGAGGAGCCAACACCTGATTTACATTCAAACCAAACGGTATTACGGCAGATTTTAGCTTTTGTTCCGCTTGGGCTAGTTGCCTTCATGAATAATTATTTGACCAAAGCGATACCGAAATGGTACCCGAATGGATTTGATTTTTCTGCGATCGGGTTGGAAGCCTATTCTGTTGATGTAGCGGCCACTGCTGCAATCTGGGCGGTTGAAATTGCCTTGGTCGTCGGTATCATCACGGCTCTTGCCTATGATTGGAAACGCGTTACGAAAAACATGAAAGAAGGACTGAACAACAGTATTGGCGGTTCACTGCTTGCCGTCATGAACACAGGATCCGAATACGGCTTCGGGGGTGTCATCTCTGCCCTTCCTGGATTTGCAAAAATCAGTGATGGAATATCTGGTGTATTTTCGAATCCGCTTGTCAATGGTGCTGTCTCGACCAGTGCACTCGCAGGGATAACGGGATCGGCATCCGGGGGAATGGGAATAGCCTTAAGCGCTATGGCCGATAAATACAATCAGGCAATCGCTGCGGCAAATATCTCACCTGAAGTGATGCACCGAGTAGTCGCCATGGCGTCAGGTGGGATGGATACACTTCCACATAACGGAGCTGTCATTACCTTGCTTGCCGTCACGGGATTAACGCATAGACAATCGTATGGCAGCATCTTCATGATCACGGTCATTAAATCATTGGCTGTCTTTGTCATCATTGCCCTCTATACTTGGTTTGGTATTGTCTAAATAATGATAACTCACGAGTAAAAGTGCGAAACAGACGAGTAAGAGTGCGAAACTCACGAGTAAGAGTGCAAAACTCACGAGTAAGAGTGCGAAACAGACGAGTAAGAGTGCGAAACTCACGAGTAAGAGCCTGAAACTCACGAGTAAGAGCCCGAAACTCACGAGTAAGAGTGCGAAACAGACGAGTAAGAGTGCGAAACTCACGAGTAAGAGTGCAAAACTCACGAGTAAGAGTGCGAAACTCACGAGTAAATCCCCAAAACTTACGAGTAAAACCCTAAATAAGGCTAGCTAGGTATCCATGCTTGATGTGTGGATACCTTTTTTTATGCGTATTGCAATATATAATTTATTTAATGCAATATATATATTGCAAAAAGTTAAATAAATCATATAATAAGAGGGATTGATGGAATTGAATGGAGGGCGATCAATGATGAATATATTTAAACGAAAGAAAATGATCACGGATGAGCGGGTTGAGAATGTAAGAAATAAAATTTATAAAGAAATGTATCACGTCATCTTGGCCATTTGCTTGGTGAGTGCACTTTTCAAACTATATAAATATGGTGCAGGCAGCGGGGAGTTGTATTTGGAACTCGTAATCATTGTTGCAGGAGGGCTGTATTACTTAGCTCGTTCCATTTTCTTAGGTGTATTCTGGGATGAAGTGGAAATGCATGACCGCACCAGCAAAACACCGATGAGCAGGAAGACGATTTTTGGTACGGTTGCGTTAGCACTCATCATCGCTATTTTCATGGGGGTGAATAGTGCTGTATCCTATGCGGACAGCAGTTCCCAGGGCATATGGTATTTTGTATTGGTATCGTTTGTTTCCGTTATGATCTATTTGCCGATTTTACTTCTGTTTTTTGGTGGTATATACTTGCTAGCGAAGAAAATCGGTATGAAAAATAGCGAAGATAATAAGAAATTGTAGGTGCGAATCCCTTGAAAAATATAAAACTGAAGCTGGCGAGAGTAGAAAAGGACTTGTCACAAGATGAACTGTCCAAGATTGTCGGAGTTTCCAGGCAAACGATAGGATTGATTGAATCCGGAAAGTATAACCCCTCATTAAGTTTGTGTGTCGGTATATGTAAAGCATTATCCCGTACATTGGATGATTTGTTTTGGGAGGAAGACTGAAAAGAGGTATCCATTGACTTGGATATCTTTTTTTTTAGGAATTTTACATCAAAAAATGGGGGAAGGTATAGGTGGAGTATGTAAGCAAAAATCTAACAGTCGAAAGGGATGGTTTTGATGGATCGTACGATTGGTTACTTACGTGAGATATTATCTAACTATACGGACCAATATCCTGAAGCGCAGGAAATTTATAATAAAATCAAAAGCGGACACTTTCATTCTGAAGAAGAACTCGTCAATAAGCTTTCCGGTAAAGAAGCCAATCTTCTTAACCATATTCTTCCTCAGGAAATTAAGCATGCAAAGGAAGCTAGTGATACGGAACGTGTCACGCAATTATCTGAGGTATATGAACTGATTCTTATATAACAAAACCTTGTCCATGATGACCATGGACAAGGTTTTGTTGGTTTTTTTATTCCATTTCACTAAGTGAATCCATATGACTGGCTATCATGGCGATGATGGTGCTTGCTTCTTCTCTGCTGAAAATGAAATTCGTTTCATCCTTTATTAGGTCATCATCCGCTGTCCGAATCCGATTGATCCGTTTCAGCACACCATCACCTGTTTCCTGCACGATACCGAATTGATAGGTGACCTCGACTTCATTATCCTGGATATAGGCGGTCACTTCAGGCGTTTCCCAATCTACATCGATTTCGTATATATCGGACTCTTCGCCGTCTGGATCATACAAGTCATCATCATTATCATCATCCATATCAAATTCATAATCGGTATCATCCTCTTCCAGATAGTTATGGAAGCTCTCATGGACAGCATCGACGATATCTTCAATGTCCGAAAGGATCACCTTGCTAACCTGCCCGAGATCCGGCTCGAACGACTCCATATAAAATTCTTCATTATACGGATCAAAAAAAAGCGTGGAAAAATAATCCCTCTCATTGTCAGCCAGCTCTGTATAAAATTCGATGCGTGGATGTTTAGACCCGCGCTCCACGATCATGCTGCCATTACGGTCGTATTTCTCACAAATTGATTGAAGATGATCCTGCAATTCCCCGCTTACTCTGTCAAACCATTCTAATGACATCAACATCCACTTCCTTTCGTGATTATTGTTTCCCAGAAAAGGCGGACATGACGTGCCATTTAAAGCCAAATGAATTTACCTTCAACAAAATATGTCAGTAATAAAAAAATAATGTAAAGGGAAAATACAATCAAAAGCAAAAACGTTATTATAATTAGAAAAAATTCCAGGATTTAATTTATGAAACAAGTAACCGGGAAGGGATAAGGCTCAGGAATTGCCGCAGCAACGAATTGGCATTCATTTTTGTGAAATGGCTGAGAAGCTAACCGGGGCGGGGGTTAAATGATTTAACTGTTTCAGAGGATTTAATTTATTAAAGCAATCCAGCTTGCAAAAAGCTCAATGGGTAAACGTTCAGAGAGGTATGCCGAAAATGTAAGGGTGGAAAAATATTTTAATAAACACTTTAAACTCCCTTCATTATTTTAGAAAGGAGTTTTTATAGAAGACTGTCTATCGAAGCGAATTAAGGCTCCTTATTTATTGGATTTTTAATCCAGCCGTTATTGTACATACTGTTTGGAATACGAATAACGCCTATAAAGAATTTTTTATTAAGCTTCCTATACCTCTTTATACCTTTCAATTATAAAGTCAATAAAATACCTACTTGCTATTGGCAATACCCTTTTATCCTTGTATGCCAAAGTGATCGTACGAATAATGGAAGGAGAGATAGCTTTCGTTACAATATTATAGGGACATTTATTTAAAAGAAGTTTCGGTAAAATCGAAATGCCAAGCTCTTGTTCAATCATGGACATAATCGCATAGGGATCATATACTCGATATTGTGTATCAGGTTCAAAATTGTACTGTTTAAAAAATATTAATGGTTCATTAATAACTCCCTCATCCAACAGAATATAAGGATCTTTTAGCAATTCCTTCAATGAGACTTTTGTGGATGATGCTAAAGGATGATCTTCTGGTAATACAGCCAGCATTTCATCTTCTTGCAAGGGTATCGTAGTAAGATCAGAAATATTTGAATTCACAAAGCCAAAATCTACGCTTCCATCTTTAATCCAGTTTGAGATTTCCGTATAGTTTCCTTGAAGTAATTCGAAATGAACAGTTGGGTAAAGTTCCTTAAAGTCTTTAATCAATCCCGGTATCCAATGACATGTAACACTGGAAAAGGTACCAATTCGAATAAGGCCACTTTGCAGTCCTTCCATCTCTTTATGCTTTTCAGTCAGTTCCCTATGTGAATTACAAATCTTCCTGATATATGGCAAAAATTCCTCGCCATCTGGTGTCAGTGTAATACCCTTTCGAGAACGTAAAATAAGAGGGGTAGAAAGTTCTTCCTCTAATGAATGCACCATTTGACTAATGGCGGACTGTGTATAGCCAAGTTCTTCAGCAGCTTTTGTGAAACTGCCTGTTTCTATGGTTTTGATAAAAGCATAATACGAATTCACCCTCACTAACCCCTTTACATTAGCAATTCTAATAGATCTATTATAAAAATTCGTTTTACTAATGTAAATAGAAGAAATAAAATATAGTTGGAACAGAACTGCAGAAAAGGTAAAACAAGAAACCTCAGGAGTTGAAGTAAAAAAATAATGAATATTAACGTTAAATACAGAAATATTATTTATGCATTTTTAATGGCTTTTAGTATGTCCTTTTTTATTTCATTTATATTAGTCTCAATAAATAGGGGGTATGATCATATATTCATATCTACTTGGTTAAAAACTTGGTCACAGGCTTTTATCTGTGCTTTCTTTGGAGCTTACTTTTTTCCGAGAGTAATACAACAAATAATGAGAAAAATTAATTTTGTAGAAAAACCGCTAATAATTGAGAAAGATTTTTTAGTGAGAGAAGAAGACAATAGATAATGGCCAGTAGAGAATTAAAATGTGGATATTGTTTTAAAGGATTTCCTTAATAACAGTAAAAAATATGGATTTTAAGAATACGGATCACGAGCTGCCCAAATGATGGGCGGCTTTTTATTCGTTTCCCTGAAGAAATTTCAAGAACATGCTACTTTCATCCCGTGAAAGTTTATATAGAGTGTGAAAGGGGGTGAGCGACATGGCAAACCAAATTCCAGTATCAAGTACGTTACGGATTGATTTTGAAACGGGGTTAAATGAAAAAGGGGTCATCGTTTTCAAGCGTAGAGCTTTCTCGAACATCAGGATCGAGGCGACGGCGGATCAGTTGTTTTCGACAGCTGTTGCCATTGCAAGCGTACAAAATTATCCAATGGGCGAAGTGACCCGGGTGGATACGTACTCGTTGATTGGCTAAACGGCTATTGAAACAGATCGTAAGGGAGGTGAGTGGAATGGCTAAAGTATTGGAAATGATTTTCGATACGGAAGAAGGGAAGTCTGCGACGATATCTATTGATAATCCGAAGGAGCCGGTTAATGTAAATACAGTAAAACTGGCAATGGAACGAATAATTGCGGGGAATATCTTCGTTTCATCTTCTGGAGGATACGTCGGTTTGAAAGCGGCACGCCTCGTCGAGCGGAATGTCGAGGATGTGGAACTTAGCTAACCTACTGGGTGTCATCTTTTTTAGGACACCATGGAGGAGAGGTGAATAAAAAAGTGGATCAAATCTTGCCATTTGTCAGTGATATCGGGTTTCCCATCATCGTAACCCTTTATTTGCTTCATCGGATTGAAACGAAACTGGATACATTGAACGAAACCCTCGTTGAGCTGCCTGATCACTTGCGAGAAGGAATTCCAAAGTCAGGGTAAAGGATAATGGGGAGCATCATGAGTGAAATCATTCATGATGCTTCCTATTTGGATGGGAAAAACAGTGAAAGTTTAATAGATACTAGTTTTTTATCAAAACTATCGGGTATACATACAACTGTAGCTAGTTCATGAAAAATCCAAATACTAAGGAGGAATTTTAATGACTAACGACAATGAAAAAATGAGCCGGGAAGAAGCAGGACTCAGGAGACGGGAAAAGATAGTGAGAGCGACCTGACGTATTTAGTAGATTCTAGTTTTATATCCGTCCAAACGGGTACATGACACATGTAGCTAGCTCATGAAAAATCCAAATACTAAGGAGGAATTTTTAATGACTAACAACAATGGTAAAATGAATCGTGAAGAAGCAGGCCGTAAAGGTGGAGAAACAACAGCCAAAAACCATGATAAGGAATTCTATCAGGAAATTGGCCAAAAAGGCGGAGAAGCAACATCCAATAATCATGATAAGGAATTCTATCAAGAGATTGGCCAAAAAGGCGGAGAAGCAACATCCGACAATCACGATAAGGAATTCTATCAAGAGATCGGCCAAAAGGGCGGAGAGGCAACATCCGACAATCATGATAAGGAATTCTATCAGGAGATAGGCCAAAAGGGCGGGGAGGCAACATCCGACAATCATGATAAAGACTCCTATCAGGAAATCGGGCAAAAAGGCGGAGAGGCACGGGCCAATCAACGAGATGGTTCCGATGATGGAAAAATGAGCCGTGAAGAAGCAGGACGCAAAGGCGGGGAAAAAAGCCGCCGTTAAAATATAATCCAGGAAACTCATAAATGACCGAGGGAAGTAAACATTCCCTCGGTTTTTTTATGCCATCCCAATGGAAATAACCTTCACAGCACATTACAAAGTGTGCTTGGAAATTAAAGTGGGTAAAGAAATAACACCTAGAAAAGAAAGAGGTGATGAAGAAGTTGATCGTCCATTATTCATTTCCCCGTTTAAAAGTAGGCGGAGTTACATTCACTGCACGGCATTCATTGCTTGCTATTGGTCTTGCGGGCATCGCTTATCTCATTTCGAATAAGAGGAAGCATCAAGCGGTATTCAAAACGGCTTCATTGATGTGTAAGATCGAACGGAAAGAAGATTCCATTAAGCTTATTTGGCCTGATGAAGGTGGTTTCTATCGGGTATTTAGGGGGAAAGAGCTGATTTACAGCGGCCCGGAGCCAAGGATGGCAGATTGGGGACTGACTCCAGGAACCATCTATACGTACTCGATAGATAGCTTGAATGAAAAGGAACAGTCAGTGAACAGGATGAAAATACAAACATCAACGACCGCCGAGAATAAAAAAGAGGATAATATCCTTTTGGATTTGATATTCACCACGATTGTCGCAAAAGGCCAAGCCAGCCTGGAATGGGAGCCCATCAAGGGAATAAAAGAGTATCGGGTTTACCGAAACGGCGTGGATATTGGGAAAGTGGGTGGATGTTCCTTCAGTGATCGGAGTATTAGTGAGGATCAGGAATACACATATACCATTAAAGCAAAGCGGCCCCTTCCGCGTTCAGAGCAGGAGTCCTATGCCGTGAAATCCCTTGTAGCGAGTATTGTCGGAGCCGTAAAAAAAGGATCATCCCAAGCACAGGCAGCGATCGAGGAAATAACGAATACGAAAAAGATAGGACCTGTAAAACAGCTTTTGCAGTCAGTTGAAAACGATGTGGAAGGTAAAAAGAAAAGAAATTGGCACCTGCGCTATTCCACCTTTCTACCGGAAGAGTGGCTGAAAAACCCAAATCTTGCCTCAAAGGTTCCCTATTTCAAGGGCGATAACCGCGGGTTTGATCCTGAATCATCCCGTTACAGGACGAGGGTCGATGTGACGATTCATGAAAAGGAGAAGGAAGCTGAGATTGAATTCACTAAAGCGGTCGGTAAGAGTGAAGCCTACAACCATGATGGCGATTTCCTTGAAGAAGGTGTGGCATCGGATGATGATATTTTAGTGAAAAATGTGTTATCCACCAATGAGAAAACGACGATTCAGCTGACACACTCCGTAGGCAATCCGATCATTCTTTCTCCAGCCGTGGATTATAAAGTAATCGGGACCTTTTATCGAAATGGGGAAATCAATATAGCCGGCTATCATGATCAAGCCCCCCATCACGAAGTCTATCTAAAAGAGGCAGAGGATCCAGATTGGGAACCCCTGCACCTAGCGGAAAACAAAGGGCTTGAAATGATGGCGCATCCAACGGCCAACCATTTATGGAGATACTCCACATTTACACAATGAAAGGACGAAAAGCAATGATTGCCGATCGTCCTTTTTTGTTTATTAGCGCCTCTGTTATAGGAAAGTATTGATTTTCATTATAGACCCGTTAAAATACCTGTTCCAAATCTGTGAGAAGATGTGAAACAAGATTAAGTCATTATAAATGCGGCAATCCTTTAGAATGGGTATGACTATCCGCACACTTTTTTGCTTGAAACCTGCTAGACCAATGAGTAGCAGCTATTAAGTTATTTGCTATTATCAATGAAATTTCAGTATTGATCGCTTTTGTTATATCATACAATTTTTCCTACTGGTTTTTGGATAATTAGTTATTTAGGAAAATTTAATTTAACTAATTATTGACCATCATTTCAAACGATAATTAAAATACAATGAGTAAAATATACCAATTTATTTAAATTGCGGTAAAATATATCCAGTGTTGCTTTTGATATACAATATTTAAATAAAAAATTTGAACTGGAGATGTGTTAGTTGAAAAAAATCATTTCATTTATTGCGGTTTTTATCTTAATATTTTCATTTTTTGCACAGCCGCGTGTAAGTAAAGCAAAGAATCAAAGCGAAAAGAACTATTTAGTAGAGTTTAATAAAAAATTGGATACTAAATTAATTGAAAAAGAGGGAGGGAAAATCAAAGGGAAATACAAGCATTTTAAGACTGCAAAAGCATCATTAACAGCTGATGAATTATATAAAATAAAGAAAAATCCAAATGTAAAACTGATTGAAGAGGATGTAACAGTACAATCTACTCCTTTAAATGGAGAAACATATCTTGAAAATGGATATAGTTGGGGAACAAAACGAATTAATGCTGATAAAGCTCATGAAAATGGTATAACTGGAAAAGGCATTAAACTTGCAATTTTAGACACCGGGATTTCTAATCAATCTGGGATAGTAATAGAAAAGCAAGCTTCATTTATAGATAGTGAAGAAGATGTTATAGATTTAAACGGTCATGGAACAGCAGTATCTAGTATAATTGCAACTTCATATGAAAATTCTGGATTCCACGGAGTAGCTCCAGATGTTAAATTGTATGTTGGGAAAGTACTTGATCAAAATGGTACAGGACAATATAGTGATATAATTGAAGGAATTGAGTGGGCAATTGAAGAAGATATCAATATTATAAACATGAGCTTCGGTGGTATTAAAGAATCTGAAATATTGAAAAATGTAATTGATAAAGCTTATGATCAAGGAGTCTTAATGATTTCTTCAGTTGGAAATGAGGGGACTGAAAAAGTTACTTATCCGGCTGCCTATGATAATGTAATTGGTGTTGGAGCCTCAGACTTCTATAATCAAATGAGTTCACTGTCTAATTATAGCGATCAATTAGAATTGGTTGCCCCGGGAGTAAATATCCAAACTTTAGATTTAAATGGCGATCATATAACAGCAAGTGGTACTTCTATAGCTGCCTCATATGTTTCAGGAGCTGCAGCCCTTCTTTGGTCACAAAATGTAAACCTTGATAATAAAGAAATGCGCACAAAATTAAAAGACTACGCTACAACACTAGAAAATCAAAAAAAATATAATTTGGTAAATGTTGATCCTTCTATCTCTCAATATGTAGAACCGTACAATCCAGATAACATCCAAACAGATTCGAAACAAGATGAATTAACCGAAGAAGAATTGGCATTTCTAACTGAAGCTGGTTGGTCAGAAGAAGCTATTGATGGAACAACTAATGAAGAATTGAAAGAGTTTATATCTGAAGGAGCAATGAATCCTGACTATTCTGAAACTACTTATACATTTGTGCCGGAAGATGAAATTAGTGGGGATGTACAAGCTCAAAATTTAAAGAATGGTGGAAGTATTACTCTAAAAGTAAGTGCGTCTTATCTTGGAATTAAGAATAGTAATGAAAAACAGTTTAAAATAAATGGTAGTTATAATTGGAATAGCATGCCAAAAAATCGGTACGTGGATCTTTTTGCTCTAGCCTGGACTGATAACGCTTGGTATAAATCTACAAGTAAATTATCTCATACTTATTATGGTGCAATTCCTATTACTGAATCTGTTACTGTTTTTAAACCTTCTTTAAAAGCGGGTATGTCTTGGAAAGTAGATCTACGTGCTGGATCACATGATGATATAGGGAAATTCACTCAATATATTTATCTACCTAAATCTGCTTCAAGTAAAAACAATGGACCTTTACAAGCAACAGTAGAATATTCTCATGCTTTCACAACGATAACTCCATCTATTGGTGGTGGCTCAGGAGGTTTTTCATACGGAATTTCTACAGGAACGGGTAAAGACTACGCGGACAATCCTCCTATAAGCAGTGTGAAAAGTTACTAAATAAAGAGTTAGAGTAACAAAAAAGAGAGAATAAAACAAGTAATGTTCAACATTTGGAAGGGGGTATCTTGTGCGAAAGTTCATTATTGGTATTGTGATTGTTTCATTAATAATATTTGCCTATTACTACTACATTGCTCAAATTGATAAAAAGAACAATAAACTCGATCTTAACGTCGAACAATCCCTGGAACATCAATTGACAACAAAAGACTATGAGAGTTTTACTTATAAAATTACAAATAATACTAATGAAAACTTTAATTTGCTATTTGTTACAGGTAATGAAATAGACGTAGAATTCAAAACATTAACGAATAGTCCAATTAAAGAGGGTAATATCATTACTGTTGAATCTGAGCCGACTAAAAAACATACAAAAGAATTTAATAGAGGAGACACATGGGAGTATACTATAAGAATTAATTCGAAGTTGCTTTCAAAAGGAGACTATCAATTAACTGCTCAATTTATTCCAAGTAATGCTAGTACTCTTAATAAAATTGAGCAAATAATAACTCACCCTTAACGAATATATAAACACACTTAATAAATATTGTTCTTTAATGTTTTAACCACATTCGTTAAGGTAATGAACCTTAACGGAAATTCAAGCATTAAAAAAGGTAATTCAGCTGAATTACCTTTTTTACGTTATAGAAAGCTTATAAAGAGATAATCTAAGCCAAAACGAAAGCAGAAAATTAAATACCTTTTTCATCTGTGTTTACATTCCTAGCTTAATATGGCAGTTAGGGGCTTCGAACTTCATTGTTTACTTCCCGATAAGAGAGCGAATAACGTGTATTTAGATTAATATCCGGGTTTTCATTGGCAACTGCCATTAATTTTATCTGTTCCTTAGCTTCTAAATGGTATTAGTTAATTGGTCATTACGTTCAACATTACCCAAAACTTCTGTAGATGTTCGATTAGCCATTATTAAATCTTTATTGATCCTCCAAGTGAATCTTAAGTTTTTGATTTTCTTCCCCAAGTGCGAACTATTTCTCCACGGTTTTTAATTAAATCATCATTGGTTTACAAAGCCTATTTATAAAAAGCGCTTTCGAACACTTGGCGATGGCAGCATACAGCTTTCTTCTTTCTTGCCGAACCATTTGTAACGGTTCTTGGCAATGAAGTCATAAACGCTGTTCCGGATGAAGCTTGGAACGATGATGAAGCCGTAAAACAATTTCCATGCCCCTTGTAAACGGCGGCAAATCCTCAAGGCTGCAGACGATTTATAGTAGGCCTTATCCTTTTTGATCAGCACCATACTATCTATATCTGCAGGAACATCGTACTTCTTCAGCAACTCTTGACCCGCCTCACTTTGAAGCGAAGCGTAATGAAAAAGCCCTTTCGGATCGCGCTTTATAATGAACTGGACACTCGAATCACAAAAGTTACATTCACCATCGAATAAAATGACCGGATTCATGAACATTCCTCCTATAGAGAGACGTTTATCATACTCATGCTTCTATCATACACTACCCGTTTTGGTAAGGCGAAAACGTGTCTCAAGTAATTGCTCGGAGATGGGTATAGAAGGGCCAGAAATCCTTTGGAACGAATATACACTTTTTACAGACTTAGAATCAATTAGGTCCAATTAAAGAAGATGTTTAGACATTTAGACATTATGTAGTCTGTTTGAACATCTTCTTTTGATCTTTTCATTTTTAGAAGGTCCAATCGTAATTAAGCTTGATGTCTCACTTCTTTGATCCTCCTGATGTTCCATAATCATTAATGGTTAATTTTACATTGTAGTTGATCGGAGTTTCACTAAAGGTTTGGTCCCAATCCTTTTTGACCTTCTTCCATACTTTAGGATTCTCAATTCGCAATCGATTTCCGAAGCCAGCAACGTCGACTTTGTATTCTTTTTGCATTTTTTCTAATACATTCCTCACCAAGCGTTTCACTTCTTTTTCAGATGATTTTTCTGCTTTTTTGAGAAATTCATTTTTAAAAGTATTTCCCGAAAGCACCCAATTTTCTGAAAGCCTTCCCACTGATTCAATGTTTACATCAAAAGAGATGTTGTTTCCTTTAACTCGAGGTATAATTCTGCTTTTCATGGTCTCTATCTCATACACAATCAGCTGACCGGTTTCTTTATAAAAGCTTTTCACTACACCGCCTTTCCCTTTACCTGTTATCCATGTTACGCCCTCCAGTTCTTCCTCATTCAAAAAACCAGTCATTTTGTGTGTCTTTCCATCGATCACGGCAGCTCCGGCAAATTTGACTTGCCCATTCGCTGATAGTACATTTTGCAACAGAAAACTAGATCCTGATTTGATCTTGCTTTCTACTTTAATATGCGACATGGGAGGCAAAATCCTCGTTGATCGATATGCATTTTCTACAATGCCAGCCAGACGAAACGCTGGAATTTCTCCTGCTTTCTTTGTTTCCAATGTCTTGCTTGCTCTTCCTTTACTGATGAGAACAAGACAGCTTGGTCTAACCTCACTTTCTCGAAAATTTTGATCAAGTAATTGTTCCAACTTATACGATTTTGCAAGACTTTCACTGATAACAACCACTTTCATATGGTGAGCGGTTACGGGTTGTTCACTTCTCAATGATATTTCACGAACCATTTGGTGGAAGGAATCTCCAGATTCGGAAACGTTAACATAAGATTTTTGTTGTGGTCCTGCTTGTTTCGTCGTTGAACTCGCTACCAGTGGAGTGATAAATTGATAGGTTGCAGTAATCAGGTTTCTTTTTGAATAACCCCCCCCTTGTTCGTTTAACTTTTTCTCGATGGAGGACTGCTTGCCTTTATCGAATGCCAAACCTATACCTAGACTTTGCTCTTCAATTTCATGACTGCTCCAACATCCTGTAAGGGATAAGAACAAAAAAACGGAGAGGGAAATGAAGAGGGGCCGTATCTTGCTATGTGTTTGTTTCATATTTTCCTCCCTTTATTCTTGAGATGATAAGCAGGAGAAGCGGGAGTAAACCAAATAAAAACAAGGCCATATTGCCGACGAAATCTCCTTGTTTAAATAGGTCATTGATATTTCTCGGTATCATGGCAATGATGTATAAAATCGGAAGTAAGCCAAACATGAATGGGTGAATGCTCTTTTTCGAAAGTTGAGCTAGCCCTAATGCAGCTGCATAGTAGGTTATGGTAAATGTGGCGAATATTTGCATAATCCAAACCACGAGCAATAAAGATTCAAACCGTTCAAAGATCAAGCCGGAGATTTCAAAACTTCGTATAAGATCAAGTGTCGGCCATGTTCTCATGACCACTCCATCAACAGATAATGCCCCGATAACCATTACGACCGTTATCACGTAAAAAATCAATGGAATGGAAACTCCAACAATCAGGGCTTTTACTGCTTTTTTTGGCTGATTCATAAACGGAAGAAGCAGTAACATGATTTCAGGCCCTGAAAAAGCCAGAGCCGTTGTTTTTACTCCTTTTAGTACAGGGATGATTCCTTCTCCTAATACCGGTCGCAGATTATCGATCTCAAATATTTTAATACTCATAAAGGTGACTACTAAAAAAAGGATAACTGTCAAAGGTAATATAATTTCAAAAAGACGGGCAATCGGGTTAATGCCGCCGATGATGAGATAAAGACTTACCCACATGAAAATCATAATAATTGCCCATGTAGGGGTACCTTCCAGAAGTAAATACTTTATTACTTCCGCCATTGCTCGGAGCTGAAATCCTGAAGTTGTAAGAAAATAACATATTACAACTAAACTGAGCAACCTCCCCACCCATTTTCCTACAATATCATTGATGTATTGATAAAAGGTCTTTTCTGGAAATTGTTGGCTTAATTTAACCATGATCACCCCCGCGATTATGGCGATAGCCCCGCCTAAAATAACACTTATCCATACATCTGGTGTATGTACCTTCTCCGTAGATGATCTGGGGAGGGTGAGTAATCCTGTGCCGAGTATAAAGTTGATGACAATGACAGCTGCTTGAGGAGTTGTAATTTTGTCTTTCGGACTGAGAATCATTCTTTAACCACCCTTTCACCGATAGGTTATCCTTTACGTATGGGGTTTTTTGTATGCATCATCTTTGGACGGCGTTTCATCATCATAAGCGGCATGCGAACCATCAGGTCTTTCCATTCACTTAAGCGATAAGGAACGGCTGGACTTAAAAAAGGTACACCAAAGCTTTTTAATTTCACTAAATGGCTGGCCATGAAAAGAAAAAAGAGAATGACCCCGTATAATCCAAATGTGGCAGCACATAGCATTGCGGGAAAACGAAGAATCCGTATTGTAAACCCAGCACTATATTGCGGAATGGAAAATGATGAAATAGCGGTTAACGCTACTACAATGACCAAAACAGGGCTAACGATCCCGGCCTGTACAGCAGCTTCCCCGATGATTAAACCGCCGACGATTCCCATTGCTGGACCGATTGGCTTAGGTAAGCGCAGTCCTGCTTCCCTCAAAATTTCGATGGATATTTCCATGAATAATGCTTCGATAAGTGCCGGAAACGGAACCCCGGACCTGGTTCCTATAATGGAGATGGCCAGTTTGGTCGGAATCATCCCTGAATGAAATGAGATAAAAGCTATATACAAAGACGGGGTAAAAAGAGCTAGAATAGCTGCGAGGTAACGAAGCATTCGTATGAATGTGCCAGGAATCCACCTTTCATAATAATCTTCTGGTGATTGCAACATCATGCTTAAGGTAACCGGAGCGATCAAAGCAAAGGGCGTACCATCTAATAAGATGGCCACTCGACCTTCCATCAAAGCAGCGATCACGCGATCCGGACGCTCTGTATTCTGTACCTGCGGAAAAGGGCTAAGGTAATTATCCTCGATAAGTTGCTCTACATAACCTGATTCAGGCACACTATCCATATCGATTTTCTTAATTCGGTTTTCTACCTCTTGAACTAATTCGGGATCAACAATATCTTTTATGTAAGCGACAACCAAGTCTTTTTTTGAACGCTTTCCTACTTGGAATTTTACTAATGATAAATTCTCAATTTCACCACTACCCCTTAAAAAGGATGTATTATCACTCAATGATTCAGTGAAACCGACCCGTGGGCCTCTGACTAATGCCTCTGATACCGGCTCTTCAATTGTCCTTGTTTTAAGTTTTGTAGTTCCAAGGATTAACGCATTCAATGATCCATCCATTATAAGAGCGGTAGAGCCTGTTAGTACTTTTGATGTAAACTCTTTAATGGAACGAACTTCCTCCACTTCACTAATGGATAACACTTCATTTTTTATAAACTCTTTTGAAATGCCTCCTTTGAGGTAAGGAAGGTCCTGTTTATATTCTGCTGAAAAATCAACCATCAATGATGGCATAATATGCTTATCAATGAGGTCTTTATCCGATAGTCCGTCCACAAAAATGATAATGGACCTTATACCTGTACGCCCTAAATTAAATTCCCGAAAATGCACATCCCAATTATGGCCAATTTCTTGCTTGACCATTTCAAGATTTAAAATGAAATTATCTGTAAACTGACCCGTTGTATCTTGGGAGGTAGTTGCTTCTAGTTTGTCATTATTAGTAACTTTCCCTTTTTTACCAATCTTTGATATCCACTCTTTCATTATCTTCACTCATCCTTTGAGGTACGTAGCAAAATAAACAATTTGCTGATTAGAAACGGAATAAAAAACGCAATAAAAGCTTGTATAAAAACCTGCCATTCTGGAAGGTAGGAAACAATCGTTTTCCACATTTTCATCACCCTATACTTGTTTCAGATAGCAGATAAAATCTGTAAAATTCCTTTATTTCTCAAATAGTATTAATATCTTCTGCGTTTCTTATGCAATGAAGTTAAAAGCAATATTTAATGCAGGATTTTAATTGGTAACAAATACTCGGTTTTTATTCTTTTAAAGGTTTTATTAAAGTTGAATAGAATTACTAATTTGGATAAATAAACAAAATTGAGGTGTTATCATGCAGATACTATTAATTCGACATGGTGAGTCAGAAGACGATTTTCTAGAAGAAAATTACGAAGGAACTACAGATTTACCACTAACTAGTAAGGGAGTTGAACAAGTAGAAAAAATGTGCAGACGTGTATTAGAAGAGTTTCCACCAGAATTCATATGGTCAAGTACCTTGCTTCGGGCTAGTAAAACTGCCGAAACTTTATCGAATACTATCAAATGTCCAGTAACATTCTTAGATGAGTTGCGAGAGATGCAAGATTTGGAGAGTAAATTTGATTTTACATTACGAGCTCAAAATGTACTTTCCTATATTAGAGAAAACAGTGCAAACTATAAAAGAATTGCTGTTGTATCCCATGGGGGGATGATTACAAAACTAATTGAAAGTTTTCTTCAATTTCCACACGAAATTAATGATGTGTGGTTCAATTCTAATAATACAGGTATACATCTTCTTGAGTATACCGAACATCCATATAAACTTATTAGATTTTTAAACAGTACCACGCATTTGAATTAACCAATGAAGTAAAGGAAGCCCCATTTCTCGTTTGTAACTCTGAGAAAGGGGGCTTTTATTAGGGTTATTCATCTTCCAAATTGCAGCCGTCTTACATAATGGCTAAATTTTTCGACTGATTCTTTTATTGCGAACTAAGCTTTATAACTGAATCTATAATTTCGTCCCAGTCTTCACTATGAATCTCATGCCCTGATCCATCAAGAGTAACTAATTCAGCATGAGGGATGGCTTTCGCAAGAGCAAGACCGTGCTCGTATGGCAGGGCTGGATCTTCTGTACCATGAATAATGAGGACAGGTACGCTGATCTCATCCATTCTATCGTAATATACGTCTCCTCCTTGCAGCATGGCATGATTAAACCTGCTCGGTAGCTGTTTGGCACGGTCCGCCTCTCTTTTTGCCAGTTTATATATTCTTTCCTGCTCATAATGTTTGGAACCGGCTAAAGTTTTCCATCCATCCGCAAGATAGGGAATGACCGCCTCCCGATTTGACCAATCTAAGGAAGCACTTTTCGCATGGTAATCCAGTATGCTCTGGTCCATCGGAGGCAGTTTTTCCATCACAGTCCCGAACACACTTGATGCAATTAGCGTAAGCGTAAATACGCGTTCCGGATATCTCAAGGCAAGTATCTGGCCGATCAAACCGCCTAGGGACATTCCAACGATATGAGCCTGCTCTATGGAATAAGCGTCAAGGACACCCGCGGCATCGTCAGCCATGTCCGTTATTGTATAGTTGGAAGTTCCGGGCATATAAACGGTCGATCGCCCCAGGTCCCGATGATCATACCGAATGACAAACCTCCCCTGATCAGCGAGGCGAAGACAGAATTCCTCATCCCACCAGTCTAATGAAGACATCGCTCCCATGATCAAAAGCACAGCAGGGTCCTTAGAGTCTCCAAAACTTTCTGTACATATATCCACTTTATTTATTTTCAGTATCTGTTCACTCATGTTATTTACCTCCGTATTAAATATTATCTAATGCGCAGATCAATAAATTTTTTCCGGAGCATGATGGGCCTGCCCCTTTAATTATCGTAGTCTAACCCACTTAATAATCATGACGAGGCCTCCTTTTATATTTGTAAAATGGAAAATATCCCAATACTTATTACTGTAACATGTGGAAATACCTTGTACCACCAAAATTTTCCACATTATACTGATATTCAACTATTCATTTTCTATGCGAGTGCCTATAAAACAAGACATTATGAAAAATTCTCCTTCTTTTATAAAAAAATTTCTAAAAACGCCTTTTTTAACATGCCCGTATAGTCCATAGCGAACGAAATAAGACCACAATAAGTGGTCTGAGTTTGTAGACAAAAGGGGTTCCAGCTAAATTTTAAAAAAAGTTTATTGGAACGGAAGGTACGAGACTCCTGCTTAGAAAAGCGCGTCCAAGGGAGACCCCGCGGAAAGCTAGTGCCTGGAGTGGGAACGCAACGGTCAAATGTTAAAAACCTAAAAAAAACTGTAGACAAACTTAATTATTATCGAGTTTATCTACAGTCTAAGACCACAACAAGTGGTCTCTTTTATTTGTTCAAATATCAACAATAATGTGAAAGCTTTTCCATGCATGCTACTTTTCCGATAAAAAAGCTTATATAAAGTCTGAAAGGGAACTTAAAAGGAGGGATTAGGGTGACAGTGGCATTACGAACATTATTGAATCGATCAGTGAAAAAGATGGGCAAAGGGATGGATCAAGTGGTGAAGGAATCAGCATTAGAAATGGTGGAACGTGCTTATAATGAAGGGATTTATGTACAGATAAGTGCGGGTCATCGCTCTTTTGAAGAACAAGCTGTGCTTTATGGTCAAGGACGAGTTTATAGCTACAATGGAAAAGATTATAGTAATCTAGCTAAACCTAAAGTGACAAACGCAAAGCCAGGCCAATCTTATCATAATTTTGGACTCGCTATTGATTTTTTTCTTGTGAGTGATGATGGGAAGAACGCAATATGGACAATGAATGCAAAGTGGCAGCGTGTGGCTGCTATAGGCAAAGAGTTATGATTTAACTGGGGAGGGGATTGGACTTCATTCAAGGATTATCCTCACTTGGAGATGACGGGCGGGTTATCCCTTACACAGTTACAGGCAGGGAAAGACCCTCAACTTACCTTTAACCTCGAAGATACTGAACTATCAAAGACCAGCAAAGGAGATGGCCATATAATTTTTATTCAAAAAGCGTTAAATAGCCGGTATAAAGCGGCACTTGCTGTGGATGGGGTTAATGGTCCTAAAACTCGATCGGCCCTTATAAAAGGTTTGCAAACGGAACTAAATAAGCAATTCAATAAAAAGCTTGCTGTTGATGGAAAATGGGGACCCAAAACGAAGGCGGCGATCGTCACCTTAAAAAAAGGCGCCACCTGCAATATCACATGGATCCTGCAAGCAGCGCTATATATGGAAGGATTTAACCCCGGACCCCATGACGCAAAATTCGGGGGAAATACCGAGGCGGCATTATTTAATTTCCAAAGAGCAAGAAAGATTTCTGCAGATAAAAAAGCAGGTAAACAAACATGGAATGAATGGTTTGCTAGAAAATGAGAACAATAACATCAAATGTGAAACGTGAATGTTCGCGGATTGGCATCTTAGCCGACCTACACCGAAAAGAATTCGACCCACACCAAGATAATTCGACCTACGCCCAGAATATTTAGACTTTCCCGGGAAATAATTCACCTAAACCCGGCATAATTCGACCTACCTCGGAATATTCCGTCTACACCGAGAGTATTTATCATACCCCAATTAATCCGTACCATGATCCAATTAATTCGACCTAAACAATTTCCAAGCGCCAATCATTGCATCGCATAAAGCTTCCTCGAGGGTATTCGAATTCACATTCAGAGAGGAGTGTGAATTCTAGCTTGCGGCAAATTGCATTGGAAGCAGGATTAGTGATGGAAGGGAATGCGTGAATATATTTGTATTTTCGTTCGGCTTTGATTTTGGCTATGAGAGCCTTCACGGCAACGGATGCGATTCCTTTCCCCTGATAGGAAGTGAGGACACTCCAGCCGATTTCGTATACATTTTCATTATTCCGTACGGTTTGCCAGTAGCCAACGGAACCAACTGTTTCTGCCTCTGGAAATAGGATGATGCTATACATACATCCCTTATCCTCAAGCTGAAGATATCGTTGATGGCGTTTCAGAATTTGTTCTTTACTTTCTGGACCACCTAGATGCTCCATCATTTCTGGGATATTTAGTTGAAAAAGTAAATCAAGGTCCTTATCATTCCAAGGTTTAATTTCTATCCTGGTTTCTTTCGTTCGTTTTGAAATCCCAATCACCCCTTTCGTTTCATTTTTTCTATTTAAACTTTCTTTGAAGATAGTGGATTTACCTTTATTTTTAGGCAAATTTTGGTTTTTAAATTATTCAAGATAAAGAGATGAATAGTTCCCATTAAATGCTATAATTTACAGGTGATTCTATCAAATGGCAGAGAACGGAGATGAAGAAATGAAATCTTCAGTAAATCAGTTTTCCACTCAATTTGAATGGATATTGAATGTGATCAATGTGGGTGTCCATATCGTGAATAAAGATGGGGATACCGTATTCTACAATGAAATGATGGCACATATCGACGGGCTTGATCGGGAGCAGGTGTTGGGTGAGAATATCTTTTTGCTTTATCCTTCATTGACTGATGAATCCAGTACGCTGCATGTAGCCTTGGATAAAGGCATCGAAACGATTGAGTCCATTCAAACGTATGTCAATTTAAAAGAGAAAAAAATAACTTCCATCAATAGTACGTATCCGTTATACGAGGACGGTGAAATTATTGGGGCAGTGGAAATCGCAAAGGATATTACCAAGGTCATGAACATGTATGATCAAATTGTTGATTTGCGTTCCCAGCTGGTTGAGACCCATAAGAAAAATAAGTTCTTTGAAGGGACGGCGACCTATCATTTTAGTGATTTAATCGGTAGCAGCCCGGCTTTTCAGCAAGCGGTTTCATTGGCGAAAAAAGCGGCTCGTACACATTCACCGGTGATGATTTATGGACCGACGGGGACAGGAAAAGAACTGGTCGCTCAAAGTATACATAATGTAAGTGCTCAGCGAAATCAACCATTCATTGCGCAAAATTGTGCGGCTGTTCCAAAGGAATTGATGGAGGGACTGCTGTTTGGCACGACAAAAGGGGCTTTTACCGGAGCGATGGACCGGCAGGGTATTTTTGAACAGGCAAATGGCGGTACATTGTTTCTTGATGAATTGAATAGCCTTGACCTTGGCCTGCAGGCAAAATTGCTGCGAGTGCTGCAAGAAGGTGAGGTACGCCGTGTTGGAGGATCGAAGGAGCAAAAAATTAATGTAAAAATCATTGCTGCGATGAACATCTCTCCAGACGAGGCGTTAGAGCGTGGAATCATTCGCTCGGATTTATTTTTTCGTTTGAATGTCGTGACGATCCAAATGCCCTCTCTCTTGGAGCGTAAAACGGATATACCGGAAATCGTCGATCACTTTATTCGGAAATTTAACAAATCATTCTTTTCAGAAGTACGCGGAGTCAGCCAAAAGGCAATGCAACGGCTTCTTCAATATTCTTGGCCTGGAAACATTCGTGAACTGGGACATGCCATCGAGTTGGCATTTAACGTCATGGATGCGGGGGAGGATATGATTGATGAGCATCATCTTCCTGCTTATCTCTTCCCTTCAGGAAAATATTCTGCCTCAAGTGCGCAGAGCCCCCAACCTCCATTAAAGAATAAGATTGATTTACCGGTCGTTCTTGAAGAGATGGAAAGGGAAATGATCATCAATATGTTTGAGAAATATAACGGGAATATCAGCAAAACAGCTGAGGCCCTCAATATTAAAAGACAGGGATTACAATATAAGTTAAACAAGTACGGTATTGAAAAAGTTTATGCGGCAGGATCAAAGGAATCAAAATGAATGGAAAGCGCCATCATCAACTAAATAAGGAGGTACTTGAAGAGGGCTCTCGTGTATAGAGACCCTCTTTTTTCAATGATTAGCCTGGCGCAAAGAATCTGGCTGCAAAATATTAGGCATAACGAAAAATTTCTTGCGTTTTTATTTAGTGAAAATCTCTTTTTCCTTTGTTTTCCCTAGTTGAGGATGTTGGCATCATTCTTGCGAGTAGATATATATAAGTTCTTAAGAATATTGGGGGGGAATTATTAATGAATTTGATGGGAATGGATGTAAAACATAAAGAATATCTTGGTGGACGCAGACATTATAATGAGATCGAACTGTGGAAGGATGTAAAGGAAGAGCAGTGGAATGATTGGATTTGGCAGTTGACCAATACGATTAAAACATTGGATGATCTGAAAAAAGTCGTCAACTTGACACCGGATGAAGAGGAAGGGGTCCGTATTTCGACCCAAACGATTCCATTGAACATTACGCCATACTATGCATCTTTGATGAATCCCGATGATCCTCGCTGTCCGATTCGTTTACAGTCGGTACCGCTTTCGGCAGAAATGAATAAGACCAGATATGATTTGGAAGATCCACTGCATGAGGATGAGGATTCACCTGTTCCAGGCTTGACGCATCGTTATCCGGATCGCGTGCTTTTCCTTGTAACGAACCAATGCTCGATGTACTGCCGCTATTGTACGCGCCGCCGTTTCTCAGGTCAGGTTGGCATGGGCGTTCCAAAGAAGCAGCTGGACGGGGCGATTGAATATATCCGGAATACTCCGGAAGTGAGGGACGTGCTGATCTCTGGAGGAGACGGCCTGTTGATCAATGATAAGATTCTCGAATACGTATTGAGTAACTTACGTGCCATCCCGCATGTGGAAATCATTCGGATCGGCACACGTGCACCAGTCGTTTTCCCGCAGCGGATTACAGAGAATTTATGTAATATTCTGAAAAAATACCATCCAATTTGGTTAAATACGCATTTCAATCATTCACTTGAATTGACGGATGAAGCGAAAAAAGCATGTGATATGTTGTCGATGGCCGGCGTCCCGCTTGGTAATCAGGCTGTCATCCTAGCTGGTATCAACGATAGTGTCCATATCATGAAAAAGCTTATGCATGACTGTGTTAAAGCAAGGGTAAGACCTTATTACATTTATCAATGTGATTTATCTGAAGGAATCGGCCATTTCCGGGCCCCGGTTTCAAAAGGATTGGAAATCATTGAAGCGCTGCGCGGCCATACATCAGGATATGCGGTGCCAACCTTTGTGGTGGATGCTCCTGGCGGAGGCGGGAAGATTGCGTTGACTCCGAATTACCTTCTTTCGCAAAGTCCGGATAAAGTCGTTTTACGGAACTTTGAAGGTGTCATCACTAGTTATCCAGAGCCGAAGAATTATGTTGCCGGCAGTGCAGATGCTTACTTTGATGAAGTGTATGGTACTGAGGACAGGAAAGAAGCCGTCGGTATTTCCGCTCTCATGACGGACGAGAAATTCAACTTAGTGCCAGAGGGCCTTCGTCGTCTTGACAAGAGAAAAGCATATGAAAGCACTGATGAACATGCTTCCTTGAAGGATCGCCGTGATAAAAGGGATGAAATGAAGGAAAAATTAAGGTTATCCCAAGAAAAAAAGAACGCCATGGTCGCAAGTGGCTCGGTGAAAACTGAAGGCAAGGAGGAATAAAGATGGATTGCTTGTGGTGTAATGCGCCTAACGTTGAAGAAAGCGAAATGAAGGATTGCTACTGGATCATGCCTGATGGGAAACGCTCCATAAAAGTCCTTCAAGTTCCAGCAGTGAATTGTCCGGAATGTGGAATCTATGTGTCTGATTCGATGAATCAAAAGGTGGATGAATCCTTATCCATATATGATGTGAGTGAATATCCTGATGAGTTTACGTATGATCAGCTTCTTCAGGCGCCTGTTAAGCAAATATTCAATTGGAAATAGAATGCCGGGAGAAGCAGATGTTATGCATCTCTTCTCCCGAATTCATTAAATAAGGGGGGGGACATGATGCCTGTTCAAAAGCTGCCTTTTTTCACCCAAATGGAATCTGGGGATTGTTATACGATGGAACTGTATCATGATCATGCCAATCAGCGTTTACGTTTGGATGATTATCGGGGGAATTTCAAAAAAGCTGTGACTCATGCGCTTGCCATCGCACATGAGCAGGGCTTTACAAAAGTGATACTTAAAGCACGACAGGAAGATTTATCTGCTGCATTGGCTCACGGATTCATGCTGGAAGGAATAATGAGCAGATATTTCAAAGGGAATGATGCCTATTGCATGGCCTTCTATTTAACGGATGAAAGGCGAACAAGCGACTTTTGGGTGAAGGAAGATAAAATCATCCAAGATGTAAGTAGGGTTCCTAGACTGATGGAAAATCAGCAAATACCTGAGAATTATACACTACGGTTCGCTACGGATGAAGATGCACACGAGCTGGCAATTTTATATAGTACTATTTTTGAAACCTATCCTACACCGATGAATGATGAGCGATATATCAAAAAAGTGATGGAAGAAGGTACGATCTTCAGTGTTATCGAATATGAAGGAACCATCGTAAGCGCTGCATCCGCGGAAGTGAATGAAATGTATCATAACGCTGAATTAACAGACTG
This sequence comes from Peribacillus sp. Bi96, assembly GCF_918698115.1. Taxonomy (GTDB): domain Bacteria; phylum Bacillota; class Bacilli; order Bacillales; family DSM-1321; genus Peribacillus. Next base: position 10,809 of record NZ_CAKKLV010000016.1, on the reverse strand, counting down.
TGCAACACTTCCCAATCATCGTAAGCATGGTTTCATGAAAGTGCTCATCTCCGCATTGGAACAAGAGCTGATCAGGAAAAATATTTATTGTTCGTATTCATTGGCACGATCTTTGTCAATGGGCATGAACGCCGTTTTTCACCAGCTTGGTTATGAATACGGAGGCAGATTAACGAAAAATTGCAATATTTGGGATAAGTATGAGGACATGAATATTTGGGGTAAAGATTTATCTTTCAAGTAGGAGGATTTTTTCTATGGCTAAATACACATGGGTTGATAAGGAAACCTGTATTGCGTGCGGGGCATGCGGTTCAACAGGTCCTGAAATTTATGATTATGACGATCAAGGGATCGCTTTCGTCATCCTGGACGATAATCAGGGGATTGCCGAAGTTCCTGAAATCCTGCATGATGACATGCAAGATGCTATGGAAGGCTGCCCTACAGAATCGATCCTGATTCAGGATGAACCTTTTAGTTGGTAAACTGGTTTTGGAAATTAATTGATTAATAGAATAATGCACAGTGGGTACGAACGTTAAAAGGAGAGATGACATGACACGCAATTATTTGATTAAGCCTACTTTAGATCATGACTATCCCACTATCTCTCATGGGAATGGAATTTATCTTTATGATATAGATGGAAAGCAGTATATAGACGGTTCATCAGGAGCGGTCACAGCGAGTATTGGCCATGGTGTATCAGAGGTTGTCGAGGCAATGACGGAGCAGGCCCGCAAAGTTTCTTTTGCCTATCGCTCTCATTTTACGAGTGAAGCCGCAGAGGCATTGGCCAAAAAGCTAAGTGAGTTGGCTCCCGGGGATTTGAATTGGTCATTTTTCGTGAATAGCGGATCGGAAGCGACCGAAACGGCGATGAAAATCGCGATTCAACATTGGCAAGAAAAAGGATATGAGCGAAAAAATCGTATCATCTCCAGATGGACGAGTTATCACGGGATTACGATGGGCGCTTTATCGATGTCCGGTCATGTGCCAAGAAGAAAGCGTTTTGTTCCGCTATTGGAGGATTTCCCTAGCATATCAGCTCCCTACTGCTATCGCTGTCCTTATAATAATGAAACTTCCGGATGCAAGCTTCAGTGTGCAAATGAACTGGAGACAGCCATTCAAAGGGTCGGCTCCGAGAATATCGCCGCCTTCATCGCAGAGCCTATAATCGGGGCATCCGCTGGTGCTGTAACACCGCGGGATGGCTACTATCAAAGGATTAAAGAAATCTGCGAAAACTATGATATTCTCTTTATCGCCGATGAGGTCATGACGGGAATCGGACGGACAGGAAAAATGTTCGCGATGGAACACTGGGGAGTCACTCCGGATATCATCGCATTGGGTAAAGGCATGAGCGCAGGCTATACGCCAATGGCAGCCACAATGGTTACTGACCGTGTCATGGAGCCCATTATAAAAGGCTCGAAATCAATCATGGCTGGACACACATATAGTGCAAACCCTCTATCTGCTGCCGTTTCATTGGAAGTGCTTTCCTACATTGAGGGAAATGAACTAGTTCAGGCTGCGGAAGAGAGAGGTCAATATCTGTTTAAGAAGCTGCAAGCGTTGGCTGGAAAATTCGATATCATTGGTGATGTAAGAGGGAAAGGACTTCTCCTTGGACTTGAGTTTGTCTCCAATCGGCTAACGAAAAAGCCGTTCGACTTGCAAATCGGCCTGACTACAAGGCTTGTCAATAAGGCTTTTGCGAAGGGGTTGTTGATCTATCCTGCTGCAGGTGCGATTGAAGGAATTGCTGGTGATGCGGTTATCTTATCTCCGCCATTGGTCATTACGAATGAAGAAATCGATTGTCTCGTCAAGATACTGGAAGCTTCCCTTGAAGAGTTGCAGCATGAACTGCACGCGGAAGGTTTGATTGAGGACATGCAGGCTATTTAGGAGGAACGGTATGAAGCAGGCCATTACGAAGAAAAACAAAATTGTGACCATGGAAGAAGCATTGGAGCATATTTCCGATGGATGCACGCTCATGTATGGTGGATTTGGCGGCGTGGGAACTCCTCCCACGCTCGTACAGGGTATCCTTGCCAAGGGCGTTAAGGAACTGACATTGATTGGCAATGACACTGGATTCCCTGATATCGGCATTGGTCGGCTTGTCACTGCTGAAAGGGCAAAGAAAGTCATCGCCTCACATATCGGATCCAATCCTAATGCCGGCAGGCTCATGACTGAAGGGAAGCTGCAGGTGGAATTTTCACCGCAAGGTACATTAGCTGAACGGATTCGTGCCGGCGGTGTAGGCTTGGGCGGGATTTTTGTCGATGTCGGGATTGGCACGATAGCCGAAGACGGCAAGGACAAAATGGTAATCGACGGAAAAGAATTTTTGGTGGAAACCGCTTTGACCTCTGAAGTGAGCATCGTTTATGCCAAAAAGGCAGATTCGTTGGGGAATTTAGTGTATGACAAGACTGCATGTAACTTCAATCCGCTGGTGGCGATGGCTGGAGCCTTCACGATTGCGGAAGTGGAAGAAATCGTTCCTGCGGGAGAATTGGATCCGGAATGTATTGCCACACCAGGCATTTATGTAGATATGGTGATTCCGACAAAAGGGGTGAATTGGAAATGGGCATGGCAGTAGATGTACGAAATCGCATCGCGAAACGCGCTGCCAAGGAAATCCATGATGGATTGATCGTCAATTTAGGCATCGGCATCCCTACCTTGGTGGCCGACCATATACCACAAGATATCCATGTGCTGTTCCATGCGGAAAATGGAGTTCTCGGTACAGGTCCAAGTCCAGATCCGGGGAAAGAAGATCCTGCCCTCTGTAACGCAGGGGGTTTCCCGATCACCACTGTAATGGGAGCTTCATACTTTGACAGTGCAACTGCATTTGGGATGATCCGGAAAGGATATATCGATATTACGATACTTGGTGCCTTGGAGGTTAGTGAAAAGGGAGATCTTGCGAATTGGATCGTCCCAGGTAAGCGGGTTCCTGGGATGGGCGGAGCGATGGAGCTTGCCCAGAAAGCCAAAAAGGTGATCGTCTTGATGAATCATGTGAATAAGCAGGGTGAATCGAAGATATTGAAGACATGCACCCTTCCATTGACGGCAAGGCAGAGTGTGGATGTAATCATTACGGATATGGCTGTCATGGAAGTTACCGAAGAAGGATTGGTGCTGAAAGAAGTCATGGCGCCATATACCGTGGATGATGTGCTAAGGAATACGGAGGCAACGTTGAAAATCCATGCTGCTGTCAACACCATTGAATAGGTAAGAGGAGGAAAAAAGCATGAATGAGGTTGTCATCGTTGCTGGAGCGCGAACTGCAGTTGGATCCTTTGGAAAATCACTCCGGAATGTTAAAGCTACCGAATTGGGCCGTCAAGTATTGGAAGGTTTAATGGAGAATTCAGGGTTAGGTAAAGAAAAGGTCAATGAAGTGATTTTCGGACATGGCTATGTCCAAGGAGGCGGACTTAACTCGGCCCGAATTTCGTCGCAGATGGCATGTTTCCCACACAGTGTCCCAGGCCACGTTGTAATCAAAGCATGTGGATCAGGTTTAAAGGCTATTACCAACGCTGCTTTAACGATCGCTGCTGGTCAAGAAGACGTAATCATTGCCGGCGGAGTGGAGAGCATGAGCAATGTGCCTTATATCGTGAAAAATAGATGGGGCGGTAAATTTGGAAACGTAACGATGGAGGATGCTCTGCTGGCAGATGGATTAATATGTTCCTTGGGTAATGAGCATATGGGAATAACTGCCGAGCGCTTGGCTGAAAAATACGGTATCCATCGTGAAGATCAGGATCAATTTGCTTATCAAAGCCACAGGAAGGCTTGGAAAGCTATAGTAGAGGGTCGCTTTGATAGAGAAATTATTTCGCTTAAAATCAAGGATCGAAAAGGACTTCAAATCTTCAACCATGACGAAGGGGTACGCGAGGACATTCATCTCGATCAACTAGCCAGTCTTCCAGCAGTATTCAAAAATGAAGGAACCATTACGGCAGGAAATGCCTGTCCTATGAATGATGGAGCTGCAGCTGTACTATTAATGTCCAAGCAGCAAGTAGAAGAAAAGGGATTAAAACCGCTCTTGAAAATAAAGGCTTTCGCCAGTGCAGGAGTTGAACCTGGAGTTATGGGGATTGGACCCGTACCAGCGACTCGAAAGGCATTGGCAAAAGCAGGTCTATCGTTAGAGGATATCGGACTGTTTGAACTTAATGAGGCCTTTGCTGCCCAAGCACTTGCAGTGATCAAGGAGTTAGATTTGAATCCGGATATTGTCAATGTCAATGGAGGGGCAATTGCACTAGGTCACCCTGTAGGAGCAACAGGTGCAAAATTGACAGTCACACTGATGCATGAAATGTTGCGTTCACAAGTTAAGTACGGAATGGTAACGTTGTGTATGGCAGGGGGAATGGGACTTTCAGTAATCTATGAGAATATGTGTAATTAAGGAGGATTAATGTGCCGGATATAAAAAAACGGATTAACCAATGGATCAAGGATCATCGGGAAGAAGGAACAGACCTGTTACAAAGAATGGTACAAGCCCCGAGTACGCAAGGAAATGAAGCAGGGGCGCAAGCCATCGTCGCCGAAAAACTGAAGGAAATGGATTTGCAGATTGATAGCTGGGAACCTGATGGGGGAGAGCTGAAAAAGCATGACTATTTCTATTCTCCGCGAAATGACTTTTCCAACAGTCCCAATGTGGTGGGAATCATGAAAGGAACTGGAGGCGGCCGTTCGATTATCTTGAACGGACACATCGATGTGGTTCCGGATGGAGATCGTGATCAGTGGGATGACGATCCATATAGTGGGACAATAAAGAATGGGAAAATGTTTGGACGCGGCGTAACTGATATGAAAGGGGGCAATGTATCCCTGATTCTTGCCATGCAGGCATTGAAGGAAAATGGCATCCGTTTAAAAGGAGATGTCATTTTTCAAAGTGTGATTGAAGAAGAAAGCGGCGGGGCAGGAACATTAGCAGCCGTCCTTAGGGGATATAAAGCCGATGCTGCCCTTATCCCTGAACCGACGAATATGAGGATTTTCCCGAAACAGCAGGGTTCCATGTGGTTCCGGATCCATGTTAAAGGGCGGTCAGCGCATGGCGGAACTAGGTATGAAGGCGTTAGTGCGATTGAAAAAAGCATGACCGTGATCAATCACATTCGAACTTTGGAAGAAAAGCGAAATGCACGTATCAGTGATCCGCTTTATCAGAACACGCCTATTCCGATCCCAATCAATCTAGGTGTCATTGAAGGTGGTAATTGGCCATCATCCGTTCCCGACCTTGTAAAGATCGAAGGGAGGATGGGCGTTGCACCGGAGGAGACGATGGAGCAGGCGAAGAATGAAATGGCGGACTGGTTATTGCAGCTGAAAGAAAGGGACGAATGGTTCAAGGAACATCCGCCCGAATTGGAATGGTTTGGGGCACGCTGGGTTCCAGGGGCAATTGATGCAGAGCATGAATTGATGAATGCGCTCATCAATCAATACCGGCAAGTGGAAGGGCGAGACCCGGTCATTGAAGCCTCTCCATGGGGAACGGATGGGGGATTGCTGACACATGTCGGTGAAACGCCTGCCATCGTTTTCGGGCCTGGAGTAACCGAGGTTGCCCACTATCCAAATGAATACATCTTACTGGACAATGTGTTCTCGACAGCAGAGATCATTGCCCTGACTTTAATTCAATGGTGTGGAATGGAAACTGAACAGGACGAGCCATATTCAGATAATAAAAGACTGACGATACCGAATGATGCGGGTTAATCCTTATGTCCGGTAATGATTTTCCTTAGTTGAAATATAGTCTTCCGCAATGCGATTGTGGAAGACTATTCATCTCTATTGACCTCTGCTCTGGTAAGACAAATATCTTTTACTATTTCCTGAACTTTTAACTTTAAAAGAAAATGAGGTAGGAACCATATGGACATGAATCTCATTAATAATCAAGAACCGACAGTTAAAAGGAAACTGAAAGCCAGGCATATGACCATGATTGCCATTGGGGGTTCAATCGGTACTGGATTATTTCTGGCAAGCGGGGCAACCATCCAAAGTGCTGGACCCGGTGGTGCCCTAGCTGCATATGCCTGTATTGGAATCATGGTTTATTTTCTTATGACGAGCTTAGGGGAAATGGCGACGTACATGCCTGTATCGGGATCATTTTCTACCTACGCCACACGCTTTGTAGATCCCGCATTCGGATTTGCACTTGGCTGGAATTATTGGTTTAACTGGGCAGTCACCCTCGCCGTGGAAATAGCTGCAGCTGCCATCATCATGAAATTCTGGTTCCCGGATGTGCCAAGCCTAATATGGAGCGCATTATTTCTTGGAATCGTTTTTATCCTCAATGCTTTATCCATTAAAAGCTATGGTGAATCAGAATACTGGTTTGCTTTAATAAAAGTCGTAGCCATCATTTTCTTTATCATTATTGGATTATTGACGATTTTAGGGGTGTTTGGCGGAAAGGTGATTGGATTTGAAAACTTCACAATGGGGGAGGCACCATTCAAGGGAGGATTTTTATCGATCATCAGTATCTTTCTAATAGCGGGATTTTCTTTTCAAGGCACGGAACTGGTTGGAATTGCTGCCGGGGAAAGTGAGAATCCAGAAAAAAATGTTCCGAATGCGATCCGCCAAGTATTTTGGCGCATCCTCTTGTTTTACATCGGGGCCATCCTGATACTCGGCCTCTTGATTCCATATACAAGTCCAAGTTTGCTGAACGGGGATGTCGAAAACATTTCTGTAAGCCCTTTCACGCTCGTTTTTGAGCGGGCTGGGTTTGCATTCGCGGCATCCGTCATGAATGCGGTGGTGTTGACTTCCTTACTATCCGCAGGAAACTCGGGGCTTTATGCATCAACGCGGATGTTATGGTCGATGGCGAAGGATAAACAAGCTCCCAAATTCCTGGCGAAAGTCAACCGCAGGGGGATCCCGATGAATGCCTTGATTCTCACGGCATTAATTGGCGGGCTAGCCTTCTTGACCTCCATTTTTGGGGACCACGTATTCACATGGCTATTGAACGCATCAGGGCTAACCGGCTTTATCGCCTGGATTGGAATTGCCATAAGCCATTATCGCTTTAGACGGGCCTATGTCGCACAGGGCGGTGACTTGAACGAATTGAAATATAAAGCAAAATGGTTTCCATTCGGTCCGATTCTTTCATTCGTCCTTTGCATGGGTGTCATTGCAGGGCAGAATTATGAAGCATTCATAAAGGGAAGCATTGACTGGTATGGCGTCGCTGTCTCCTATATCGGGTTACCGTTATTCCTGGCGATATGGCTAGGATACAAGGTGTATCATAAGACCAAATTAATCTCATTGAAAGATTGTCAATTTGATAAATCAGATGTAGCTTGATATGAAGGACAAAAAACCTGAGATTCCCTATTGGGCTCAGGTTTTTTTATGGAGATTTTTATGGAAATTCAGTTATATCTCCGAAAATAGGAATATATCGGCGAAAATCCAGTTATATCTGCGAAAGTAAGAATATATCGACGAAAATCGCAATTATATCTCCGAAAATAAGAATATATCGACGAAGCGACAATTATCTCATTAAAAGTCGCAGTGTTTCTTCCAGCCCTTCTTTGTATGGCGTTTTAGGAATGGGGCCGATGCGGTTTTCATATTTTTCTCCATTCAGGATGAATCCTTCTTTGGTTAAATACATGATTTCCACTACTTCTTTCATGAAAGGGTTGAACAAGCCGAGTATCTGTATGATGTTTTTAGTAAGTGGAAGGACCATCTTTTTTTGTCCCGTTACCTGACGGGCAATTTGGATGATTTCGTTTCCGGAAATCAGACCAGGGCCAGGGATGTTCCAATTCTCTCCATAGGAGTCGTCTTTTTCTGCTATTTCCACGATCATTTTTGCGGCATCCGGTAAGTAGACATATTCTCTTGGTGTTTTTAAGTCCCCGATAAAGACGGTCGTTTTATTCGCAGCGAGCCCATCCAAGGTAGGCTGAAGGTAGGAGTTCTGTGAGGTGGCACCATAATAGTCGGGCAGCCTGACTATCAATGCTTTGGCATTTTCCCATTTTTGGCTGAAAATGAGCTTCTCGAATTCCACTCTGATTTCCCCTTTTTTTGTATGTGGCTGTTTTGGATGGCTTTCATCTCCTTTCGCCACTTGATGCCCATAGACATATATCCCATCCACAATGACAATCTTTTTACCTAAAATGTCGGCTGCTTTCATTACACTTTCCCCAAGTGAAAGGAGTTTCAAAGCCATCTCTTGATAGGGAACGTTGGCACATTGGAAAATGGCTTCCGCATCTTCGGCAGCCTCGACAATGGCTTTGTAATCAAAGATGTCACCCATTCTGCATGATAATTGTTGCGAATGACCATGCTGTTTCATTAATTGCTCAAGCTTACTCTTTGAACGCCCGAAAGCGATGACTTCTTTTCCCCTGGATAACAATTCCGATACAATGACTTGGCCTGATCCACCGGTTGCTCCTAATACAATAGCTTTCTTCATATCTTTCATCCTCTTTTTATTTATTGATCAATCACTAAATAAATGTCTAAAATAAGAAACCGATGAAAATCGGTCCTTACCTGCCCCCGCCATCTATAAGCTCTGGCATATTGATGAAGTGGGAAATATTACAGAGTATCCCCCTTGCCAGGAAGGTGGACACTTGTTCCTCGGCATTCGGAATTTCAGCAGATTGAAATTTTTCCAGTGTGTGATTTCTAATGCTTGCTAATCCTAATCGAGTAGAGTTTCTAATTGCGTCTTCCGTTACTGAAAGTCCTATGAGCTGCAGCGCAATTTCATTGGGATTGGACTCAGTCAATTCTTCATATATCTTGATCATATCGTTAACAAGGTCTTCTGGTTCTGCTTCAATTTCAAAAGCTTGCAGGATCCTTTCATATGCTCGATCGAGAGCGGCTACGAATAGCTCCTCTTTAGTTTTAAAGAATTTAAACACATATGGCTGGGATATGCCGGCTTTTTCTGCAATTAAGGCGGTCGTTGTATTGTAATAGCCTTTATCTGCAAAAACCTCCAAACCAGCTTCCAGAATGTCATCTTTTCGATTCTCTTTTTTTGGTCTGGCCATCTGTATCCTCCATACTTTAATTAATTAGTGATTAATCAATCACTAATTAATTAACATAATATCGCAGCATGGTAATTTTTGCAATAGAGTATTTAAATCATTTTTTTGCAGCTGAATAATTGGGGAAGGTGTGCAATACTATTATCTATGTACGATAATATTATGGATGAAAGGAAACTGATGATGCAAACCTCAAGACTCATTTCGAAAGAGGCGTTTCGCGGTTCTGGAATTGGAGTCATTTTCATGGCTTTCTTCGGTACGCTGTGGGCAGGTATCGGTGTAATGGGATTGCAGGGGTGGGGGTTTCCTTACGTGGAGCTCGCTGCCATATTCGTAGGAATCATAATGGTTATAGGCGGCATTTCATTAATTCATGCATCACAAAAAATGTCCAATCAAGTTTCAGAAAATGGGGCTAGGCGTTTGAAGCGAATCGGATTCTGGTTTAATATGGTCTTCATTGCCGAAGCATTGCTGATTGGGGCAGCCATTGCCATCTGTAACATGATCGATCAGACCGATCTAATACCGGGTGTCATCGCCATTATTGTAGGGATTCATTTTTTACCTTTGGCGTCACTTTTCCAAATCAGGATTTACTATGCAACAGGAGTGCTTCTCTGTTTATTGGCACTTGTCACATTGTTTATTGTGCCAGCGACTGTCATGTTTGGGGAGCACCAAATCATTGCACCGTTATCCATACTCGGCTTTGGATGCGCGCTAATTCTGTGGACCACTGGACTTTCGTTATGGCTTAGCGTAAAGAATTCTAAGGGATTGTTTGTAAGTCATATACACGATGAAGATCATCAATGCTAAATCACATGAGGACCACATACAAAAAAACCCGTCATCGCGGACGGGTTTTTTAATTTTTCATCCAGGTTAATAACCTGACAATTTGAAATGGTTCATTCCAAACCAGAATGAAACTTAAAAGGAAGAATACAGCCACGGCCAAAAATTTCGTCTTGCCTTTTTCATTTTTATACATGGCCCCGAAACTGCAAACCATACCCATAAGTAACGCACCGATTCCTGAGATCATAAGCAGCCCGGAGGCTTTGGGTAATGCAAGTGAGCAGCAAAATGATAGTGTGCCAATCATGGCAAATAGGATAGACCAATTGCTTAAACTTTTCATAGCGACTCCTTTTTACTAATTATACCAGTTTCATGGGTGCTAGAGATAGTATTAAATAATGAAAAATGTCCTCCGGTCGTCATTCATCGTGTCCCATACATGCTGGTCCTTGGAGATAAAGAAGAGAAAGAAAATGAAGTGAATGTCCGGAAATACGGGGAACAAGAAGTTAAAAATGTCACAATAGAAACGTTTATCAAGAAGATGGTCCAGCAAATAAAAGAACGCAGCATCTAACTAGAAAGCAGCTTAATGGGGACTCACGAGTAAAGGCCCATTGGATTAGGTTTGGATAAAAAAAGACAGCCGGATAAATCGGCTGTCTTTTTTCTATCTACAAACCCATACCCAGCCAACGCCCTGAACGAAATGCTGAAAACAGTTACCGCCATGACCGCCGCCACCATGACCGCCGCCACCATGACCGCCGCCACCATGACCTCCGCCACCTTGACTGCCTCCAACTTGACCGCTACCCATATGACC
>NZ_CAKKLV010000015.1 GCF_918698115.1 Peribacillus sp. Bi96 | reverse complement strand
ATTCGAAGAAGACTCAGGATGTGCCTATGGAAACAATGGAAATTGCCAAGAACGAGAGTGAGGAAACTCAAAGGATTAGGCGTCCCATTTGGAAAAGCATATGAATGGGGAAATAGCAGAAAGGGTTATTGGCGCATAGCGCATAGTCCTATTCTAGACAAAACCCTTAATAATGTTTATTGGCACCACCAAGGGTTAGTAAATCTATATGAACGATATACAAAACTACGTCAGACTTAAACTGAACCGCCGTATACCGAACGGTATGTACGGTGGTGTGAGAGGTCGGAGGCTAGGCGCCTCCTCCTACTCGATTTATGCAACTATCGGGGCAGGTTAGCTCTATAAGATATAGAATTGTAAAAAACTTATATATCAATCTTATTTTGTATAAAGCAATAATATAAGTAGGTATTTTTATATAGAGGAAAAATATAAATCTCCAATAAAAAGTAGAAATAATGAATTTTAAGGATGTGTTCATTCTAGAACAAGCTCAACTTGTAATACATTCACAACAAGAATTAATGGATGGTGGACTAGACGAACAAGGTGTTTTTGAGAAAGAGAAAATACTTTATAACATCAATTCTGTTATTGGAAAGGCAATACAGGAAAAAGCTTATATTGTGTTCGTAAGAGATACAGACGTTTCGAATGGTAGTGGGAGTGGATTTCAAATACATCAGGAAATACGAGTGTCCTCCACAGCTGTTATAAACTGCAACTGTTAATCATTTTGATGTAACACTAGTTGGAGATGGACATTCAACATCAGATCCGGAAATTTTATTTGCGAAGCAAATAATTCAACAGCTTCAGGGTATGCTGAACATTGGAGCAAAAAACAAATGTAGCCTAAATGCCTGTTTAATATGGCATTTAGGCTACATAGAATAAAGACAAAAAATTAAAGATTAAGAGATATAGATGAGGTTTCTTCATTCTCTTTATTCAATGGGTTATCGATCATACTCATTATATAATCATTTCCTTTTTTTCAGATTAATGAACGGTTATTTATTAATTCTCTTACTATTCTAATTTTATGCTAAAAAAATATGGTAATGACTAGAATACGTTGAAATGAACGGGTTAAGACATTATAAACAATCGTGCTATAATTTTTATAATAGAATACCTAATTAAAGGAGTATAGAAAGATTCATTTAAGGTCATAAAAAAAGATGGATACCAATCCATTGATCAGAAGAGGGATGTAATGGAAAATCCAAAGCGGGATTCATTATCGATTCCTGTTCACGAATTATTTTTTGATGCTTCGGTCTGTCCTAGCAGAAAAAAGGATGGAAAAATATCCTTTTACCCCTCCAATCCTTTTTAAAACATTGTTACGGGACGCCCTGCGAGAAGGGGAACGGAAACAGCAAATCAATATCTTTTTAATACGAAAATGGCCGGTGATGAATTGGATTTCGAACCGAAAATTGAATCATCAACCAATTTTTAAATAGGGAAATTGCTCGTCCGAAAAAATTGACAAAAATCTTGAAAAATGAAATTCAAAATTCAACAAACAAATTAGATCAACTCTTTAGAGAAAATTAGAAGAAGTATGTAGTGAATGAGAAAAGACCCAGTTAAACATGGTTGGCTATTTTTTATCGAGTATTTAGTACTCTTTTTAGAGAGGGAGTTAAATTTTGGATAAACGTGTGTACTTATTGGCGATTGTCTCGTTTGTTGTCGGGATGGTTGAATTAATCATTGGCGGTTTACTAGATATTGTCTCGAATGATTTAGATGTGAGTCTTGGGCAAGTGGGTTTCCTTATGACTGTTTTTTCCCTTGCATTCGCGTTAGCAGCGCCTATATTGTTAGCAGTAACACAAAGAGTTGAACGAAAACGGCTAACTTTAATTACTTTGTTTATTTTTTTTATAGGAAATGTCATTGCTGTTTTCAGCCCCTATTATAGTATTCTACTTGTTGGGCGTATCATTGCTGCTTCTAGCGGTTCATTGCTTATTGCTTTATGTTTAACGATGGTGCCAAATATTGTAACTGAACAATACCGTGCAAGGGCGATCGGAGTTGTTTTTATGGGAGTCAGTGCCTCTCTTGTGCTAGGGGTACCAATTGGATTGATGCTTGGAAATGCTTTTGGCTGGCGGGCACCCTTTATCATGATCTCCATCCTAACCTTAGTTTCGATGGCGGGGGTGTTTTTCTTTCTGGAAAGAATGGCACCGAAGCCTTCTATTCCAATTGGAAGACAATTACGTACATTGAAAAATCGAAAAATTTTACTTGCTCAGGCAACTTCCTTTGTCATGTTGGCGGGTCATTTAACACTATATGGATACCTGACTCCATTTTTAAAAATGAAACTAGGCCTTGATGGAACATGGGTTAGTATTGTCTATTTAATTTTTGGAATTGCAGCTGTAGTTGGTGGGGGAATTGGAGGCTTTCTGGCTGACCGTTTCGGATCAAAGCGCACTATAATATCTGTCATTATCTTTTTTGCGGTTTCAATGTTATTAATCCCTTATACAACCTTCTCTTTACCGATTTTCCTAATCTTGATGGTCATATGGAGTATGCTAAGCTGGGCGATCACACCAGCGATGCAAAGCTATCTAATCGAACTGTCACCAGAAACTTCGGATATCCAGCAAACCTTAAACAATTCGGCTGTCCATATGGGTATAGCTTTTGGTTCATTTATTGGCGGAATTGTCATTGAGCAAACCTCTGTCGAGTTCAACCCTATAGTAGGTGGTGTGCTCGTCCTTATATCCTTAGGGACAGCTGCTCTTTCTGTCATGGGTTATGGTCATCAAGAGTTCAAAAAAAGCTGATTTCCCTTTAGCATAGGAGAAATCAGCTTTTTTCCATTAATATTGTATTAGCGTGATTTACGCTAATATGGGGGGTAGGTGTTTATGAATGAAGATTCCCATTAGTGTTTTTTTTGTTGGCATCCCTTCTGAAAAAAGAACTAGCCATTAGCTAATTCAATTCCATATCAAAACCTCTCCTATATCTTTCGTCTAAACCATACACTAAACATTTGTCCGGCTCCAATAGGTCAGACCTTTTGAACGGGAACTTGAATTTCAAATGTTATCTCATTTGGTTTATCTGTGATTGTAATATCAACGTGCATAATTTGCAGCGCATCGCCGGTAATTTGATAACCACCTTCATCAAGATAATCAAATATTTTACTCAAGCTTTCGCTTCGGTTCCATAATATTTCTCCGTTATAGCGGATACACGCAAAAAAACCGGCCGGAACGATTCGTTGGTACTGTTTTGGTATTTTTTCTTTACTTTTTGCTACAACAAAAATGACTGATGGTTCTTCAAAACGTTTAGTTCTAAGATCTGCTTCCTGGATGAGGATGCCTAGTCTGTTACTGGCCAGAATCGGTGTCTTCTCAGCCAGCATATTTTCTAGCCTTATAACACCATAACAGAGTTCCAAATTATTATTGATTTTTTCATTCAATGTAATTAACTTCCTGCGTCCTATTTCGCGAATCATAACCGTTTGGAGTTCCTTTTCTCTTGCTACGTGATCCAAATATACAATTTTTCCCCGAATATTTTCCTCCAAATCAGTTAATTCGGTCAGCTTTGAAATAAGATCTGCGTGCTTGGCTTTAAGAATGTCAAAAGACTTACTAAAATTGCGTTCATTGAAATAATCCTTTATTTCGTCCGTACTCATTCCAAGTTGCCGTAACTCTTTTATGGTCCCTAAAACTTCGTACTGGAAAATAGAATAGTAGCGATACCCCGAGTGTGGATCGGTATATTGCGGCTTGAATAAGTCAATCCGATCATAGTGGCGCAAGGTCTCCGCAGTCATCCCTCGTAATTTTGCCATCTCACCAATGGTTAGTTTTTCTTTCAGTTTAACCACCTCCTTAAATAATATAATACAGGTATTGACCTTTGTGTAACACAAACCTTTATAATCAAGATACGAAATATTCTAAAACTTCTGAGTATTCTTTGTCAATAGGGGGGAGCTGATTATGGAAAGGAATAAGCTTGTTAGAACGCTTACTTTGTCACAGGTTGTTTTTTTAGGAATTGCTTGGAATAACCCGATGGTATTTTTTAATACCTATGGAATAGCTACCGTAACCTCACATGGTGTAATTACGGGTGCGTACATTATTGCATTTCTAGCGATACTGTTTACAGCGCTCAGCTATGGAAAGATGGCAAAAGCATATCCTATCTCAGGTTCAGCTTATACATTTACTCAAAAATCTATTAATTCTGAAGTTGGGTTTCTTGTAGGATGGACAATTATGCTTGATTATATCTTAACACCTATGGTGACGTGCTTGATGTCCACTGTCTTTTTAAATGCAGTGTTTCCGGGGATTCCGCATTATGTGTGGATTATTCTTTTGACTGCTATCATAGTGGTACCGAGCATACTAGGTGTAACGATATCAGCATCCACAAGTAAAATTTTCGTTATTGCTCAAATCATTTTCGTTTGTTTTTTCTGGATATTAACCGTCAAAAGTTTATTAGAAGGAGTAGGGACTGGCACTCTTTTCTCAAGTAAACCATTATTTAATTCAGATGTTGACTTGTCAGTCATCTTAGCAGGAGCTTCGATTCTTTGTTTTAGTTTCCTTGGTTTTGACTCACTTACTACCTTGTCAGAAGAAACAATAAATCCCGAAAAAACGATCCCAAAAGCTATTATCATAATGCTTTTGTTTACAGGGGTCTTGTACATTGGCTCTTCCTACTTAGCACAATTGGTGCAGCCAGGCTTTTCATTCGAACACCCTGATTCTGCATCCATGGGAATCGCGATACTTGTAGGAGGAAACGTATTTAAATCATTATTTATTACTGGGGTAATTGTTGGGAACTTTTCTTCGGGAGTTGCTGCAATTACAAGCGCATCACGTGTGTTATATGCCATGGGACGGGATTCTGTATTGCCTAAAAATCTATTTGGTTATATTCATCCCAAATTTAATACACCGTTATACGGCATTATCGTGATAGGCACCGTTTCTTTACTAGGTATCTTGTTGACCCTGGAGCAAGTCATCAAGTTTATCAATTTTGGAGGGCTCATTGCTTTTACATCCGTTAATCTATCTGTCATCGCCCATTATTTTATAAGAAATCAGAAACGTTCTTTTAACGACTGCATACGGTATCTATTTTTACCGCTCATAGGTGCAGCATTTACTATGTGGTTATGGTCATACTTAGAAATTGGTGCTTTGATCCTTGGAGGCATCTGGGTCGCATGCGGCTTGGCATATCTTCTTTACATGACAAAATTTTTTCGCAAGCCTCTTCCGGAGTTTCATTTTGATGAAGAGATTATTCCTCAAAAGGTAGAAGATATGAATGAAAATATCCTTTCCCAAAAGGTAGAAGACTTTTAATCCGCTTTTCACACTGAAGTAAGTATATGTAACTAAATGAGATGTGAATATTTTGAAAATAAAGAAAAATGAAAGCGCTGCTTATTTTTAAAACGAGATTGTTAAAGTAAGAATAACGAACAGGAGGTTTTTTCAAATTGTTGAAACTGAAAAAGTTTATAAACGGTGAGTGGATGGATTCTTTGAGTAAACAAAAGAGTAATGTTGTTAACCCGGCAAACGGCAAGATCATTGCGGAGGCTCCCAACGGAAATGTAGAAGATGCCCGGATGGCCATTGATGCGGCACGAACCGCATTTGATTCCGGGATTTGGTCAGACCTGTCGGCTTCGGAACGGGCTTCCTATCTATTTAAAATAGCTGAGAAAATTGAAGAACAGGCATCTGAGCTTAGCCAACTTGAAACAGCCAATACCGGAAAACCTCTGAAAGAAGCAGAGTTTGACATTGCGGATGCAGCGGATTGTTTTCGTTATTATGCCGGTTTAGTCACTAAACCGGACGGTCAAACGTATCCAGTTTCCGGTCCTGTACAGGCCATGGTAATTCGAGAGCCGGTTGGGGTATGTGGGCTGATCGCTCCGTGGAATTTTCCTTTACTGACGGGAGCTTGGAAAATAGCCCCTGCCCTTGCTGCAGGAAATACGATTGTGTTTAAAACATCCGAGGTCACTCCGATTACGACTACTAAATTATTTGAGATTATCGAAGAAGTTGGCATACCAGATGGTGTTGCAAATCTAGTTATGGGTGGTGGTGCAATAGTAGGAAATGAACTAGCGGAAAGCGTTAAAGTTGATATGATTTCATTCACTGGCAGTACATCGACAGGAAGAAGCATCATGAAAGCAGCATCTGGAAATATTAAAAACATTGCACTTGAATTAGGCGGCAAGTCACCTAACATCGTTTTTGCCGACGCAGACTTTGAGACAGCCGTGGATTATGCTTTATATGGTATTTTTGTAAACGCTGGACAAATTTGTAATGCAGGATCGCGCTTGTTGCTTGAAGAGAGCATTCACGACAAGTTTGTCGATAGACTGATAGAGAAAGTGAAAAAGATCCGGGTCGGCCCTGGTGATCAACCGTCAACACAAATGGGTGCCCTTGTCAATGAATCACATATGAATAAGGTACTCCAATATATTCAACTTGGCATAGAAGAAGGGGCGACATTAGCCTGCGGCGGCAAGCGTATCACAAGCAATGGGCTTGAAAAGGGCTATTTTGTTGAGCCGACAATATTTGTTGATACCAAACAGGACATGAGAATTGTTCAGGAAGAAATATTCGGACCAGTACTGACTGTACAAAAGTTTAAAGATGAAGCGGAAGCCATCCAGCTTGCCAATGATACCCCATATGGCCTCGCAGCAGGTGTATTTTCACAAGATGGTGCAAAGGCTTTAAGAGTGATTAAGAAAATAAGAGCCGGAATTACATGGATTAATGCCTATAATCTAGCTTACAATGAGGCCCCGTGGGGAGGCTATAAGCAAAGCGGAATTGGCCGTGGATTAGGAACTTTTGGTTTAGATGAGTTTAGTGAGGTAAAACAAATCAACATTAATTTAGAAGTGGAGCCAACCAAGTGGTTTGATCATTAAAAATGGAGAAGTTGAGATAAAAGAGAAAAAGAGTAAAAGAGAGTGAGTCACTGTACTACTACACATGTTGAAAAATTGAAAGGGGATATTAATGATGATCTGGGATTTTAATTTCAATCTTCCTACTTCTATAGAGTTTGGGAACGGAAAAGTTAAAAATATTGGGAAAAGAGCAAAAGAGCTAGGAGGGAAAAAGGCACTTCTTATTACCGATAAAGGACTGGCGCAAACTGGAATTTTACAAAAGGTTACCGATTCGTTAGACCAAGAAGGTGTCAATTATATTGTTTTTGATGAAATTACTCCTAATCCAAAAGATGTAGATTGCCAAAGAGCCTATCAACAATTTAAAGACGAGGAAATAGATCTTTTGATAGGTCTTGGCGGCGGAAGTTCAATGGATACAGCAAAAGCAATTGGTACACTTTTAACCCATGGAGGAGAGCTTAGAGATCGTTATGGTGTAAATTTACTAGAGCGAGAAATAACTCCACTTATTTGTATCCCTACAACTTCAGGTACTGGAAGTGAGGTTACAACAGGTTCTGTCATTACAGATACAGTGACAAAACAGAAAGAAGCTATACTTGACATTAAATTGGCTCCAAAACTAGCAATTTTGGATCCTGAATTAACTCTAACGCTGCCTAAATCTATTACCGCTGCTACCGGAATGGATGCACTTACACATGCTATCGAAGCTTATACCAGCAATATTGCTGAACCCATTTCCGATGCTCTCAGCCTTTATGCAATTGAATTAATTGCTAAGTATCTTCCGTTAGCTGTAGAAAATGGGAACGACTTAGAGGCAAGGAAAAATATGCTTGTAGCCAGTTTAATTGCAGGTATGGCATTTGATAACGCGGATCTTGGTGCTGTACATGCTATGGCTGAACCACTCGGCGGTCTTTATGATACTCCACATGGGGTAGCAAATTCTATCTTTCTACCACATGTGTTTGAATTTAATATTCCTTCAAACCCGGAAAAGCATGCAATTGTAGCTGAAAAACTTGGAGCAAATAAAGAAGGGAAAACAATAGAAGAAGCTGCTTATGATGGTGTTATATTGTTAAAAGAGCTTGCACGTAAAATTGGCATTCCTGATTTTCGAGATTTAAGTAATGTCAATCCCGAAGATTTCCCATTCCTCGCTGAAGGGGCATCAGTTCATTTGTGTACACAGTCTAATTCACGAAAAGTAACACCTGCAGATTATTTGGAATTATTTCAAAAAACTTATGAGGCGAAAAACACAACATTAATTTAATAATTTAACTAGATTAATGTTGATCTTTAATTGTTTAATCGGCGACCGGCTTGATGGGAGTTTTAAATGGGCGGTCGCCATGGTGTACCCGCAACTTGCGTATGCCTACACATGCTGCGGGTACATTATTAGCCTTTTATGGAAATGAGATTGCTATAAAGTAAGAATAACGAACAGGAGGTATTTCAAATTGTTGAAGCTGAAAATGTTTATAAACGGTGAGTGGATGGATTCTTTGAGTAAACAAAAGAGTAATGTTGTTAACCCGGCAAACGGCAAGATCATTGCGGAGGCTCCCAACGGAAATGTAGAAGATGCCCGGATGGCCATTGATGCGGCACGAACCGCATTTGATTCCGGGATTTGGTCAGACCTGTCGGCTTCGGAACGGGCTTCCTATCTATTTAAAATAGCTGAGAAAATTGAAGAACAGGCATCTGAGCTTAGCCAACTTGAAACAGCCAATACCGGAAAACCTCTGAAAGAAGCAGAGTTTGACATTGCGGATGCAGCGGATTGTTTTCGTTATTATGCCGGTTTAGTCACTAAACCGGACGGCCAAACATATCCAGTTTCCGGTCCTGTACAGGCCATGGTTGTTCGAGAGCCGGTAGGGGTATGTGGACTGATCGCTCCGTGGAATTTCCCTTTACTGACGGGGGCTTGGAAAATAGCCCCTGCCCTTGCTGCAGGAAATACAGTTGTGTTTAAACCAGCCGGGATAACTCCGGTTACCACCACTAAATTGTTCGAGATTATCAAAGAAGTAGG
Organism: Peribacillus sp. Bi96; assembly: GCF_918698115.1. Lineage (GTDB taxonomy): Bacteria > Bacillota > Bacilli > Bacillales > DSM-1321 > Peribacillus. Next base: position 122,796 of record NZ_CAKKLV010000015.1, on the reverse strand, counting down.
CATACCAGATGGCGTTGCAAATCTAGTTATGGGTGGTGGGGGAACAGTAGGAAATGAACTAGCGGAAAGTGATAAAGTCGATATGGTTTCGTTTACTGGCAGCACGTCAACAGGAAGAAACGTCATGCAAAAAGCAGCTGGGAATATTAAAAACATTGCACTTGAATTAGGCGGCAAGTCACCTAACATCGTTTTTGCCGACGCAGACTTTGAGACAGCCGTGGATTATGCTTTATATGGAATTTTTGTAAACACTGGCCAAGTTTGTAATGCAGGATCGCGTTTGCTGCTTGAAGAGAGCATTCACGACAAGTTTGTCGATAGACTGATAGAGAAAGCGAAAAAGATCCGGGTCGGCCCTGGTGATCAACCGTCTACACAAATGGGTGCCCTTGTCAGTGAAGCACATATGAATGAGGTACTCCAATATATTCAACTTGGCATAGGAGAAGGGGCGACATTAGCTTGCGGCGGCAAGCGTATCACAAGCAACGGGCTTGAAAAGGGCTATTTTGTTGAGCCGACAATATTTGTTGATACCAAACCGGACATGAGAATTGTTCAGGAAGAAATATTTGGCCCAGTACTGACTGTACAAAAGTTTAAAGATGAAGCGGAAGCCATCCAGCTTGCCAATGATACCCCATATGGCCTCGCAGCAGGTGTATTTTCACAAGATGGTGCAAAGGCTTTAAGAGTGATTAAGAAAATAAGAGCCGGAATTACATGGATTAATGCCTATAATCTAGCTTACAATGAGGCCCCGTGGGGAGGCTATAAGCAAAGCGGAATTGGCCGTGGATTAGGAACTTTTGGTTTAGATGAGTTTAGTGAGGTAAAACAAATCAACATTAATTTAGAAGTGGAGCCAACCAAGTGGTTTGATCATTAAAAATCTAGAAGTTGAGTTAAAGAGAGTGAGTAATGCTTACATCGAATAAATTTTTGACTAATAATAGAGGAAGTATTTTTTGAAATCGCCAATATTTTAAAAATTTCAAATATTAATTCTGAAGATGGGCTGGAAAATAAAAAAAGCTGTTTGCCTAATTGTTAATTTTACGAGTAAAAAAACCAGTTCATCAAGATATGTCTTATTTAAGACCCAATAAGACAACAATAATATTTTACTGAAAATGAAATATATTCTCCGCGCTCTTTCTCTGTGGCGTTTACTAACGAGAATCGAGTAATCAGAAAATATGTTGGTTCCTGGTAGTCATTATTGACAACACAATTCCGTTTTACCTAGTTTTATAGGTTGGCATGAAGGTTGCATATATTAACGAGGACGTAATACAAGTGGGAGGCAAAGGTCATGTCGAATAATAAAAAACAGCAACTTAATTTACCTTTTACCGGAATCTGTACTTTCGGGAAATATCCCGTATGTCCTGACCTAGACCAGTTAGATGCAGATGTAGCTGTTATTGGAGTTCCAAATGATATGGGAACACAATGGAAGTCAGGTGCAAGAATGGGTCCAAGAGGAATTCGTGAAGGCTCTACATTATATAGTTTCGGGTTAGATGGCGCCTATGATATTGAAAATGATATCATGTATCTTGGCCCGAAATGGAAAGTCGTTGATTGCGGCGATGTAGACATTGTACATGGGGATATGATGCAATCCCATGATAATACGGAAGAAGCCATTAGAAAAATCGTTTCAAAAGGTGCAATGCCGGTTGTTTTAGGTGGAGATCATTCCATTACAATTCCAGTAGGAAAGGGATTGGGTGAACTCGGGCCCTTTCATGTGATCCAGATTGATGCGCATTTAGACTGGGCAGATCACCGTTCAGGAATGCGGGTTGGACATGGAAGCTGCATCCGCCGCTTATCTGAAATGAATCATGTTCAAAAGATTTTCCAATTGGGAATTCGTGGAATCAGCAGCAGTATAAAAGAAGATGTCGATGCTGCCAGAGAATACGGAAGTGTCATCTTGTCTCCACGTCAAATGAGAAAGATGGGATTTGAACAGGTTCTGGAACTTATTCCAGCAGGTGAAAAATATTATATTACCATGGACATTGATGGCCTCGACCCATCGATCGCCCCTGCGACAGGCACACCTTCTCCTGGAGGCCTGCTTTATGATGAAGTCAACGAAATACTCCATGGGATTGCAAAAAGAGGAGAAGTAATCGGTTTTGATATGGTAGAAGTAGCTACTCCTTACGATCATGCGGGAATAACTGGACAAGTGGCAGCGCGCCTCTCATTAGACTTGCTTAGTTATGTTTTAAAAGAAAAAGAGAAAAACCAGGCTGCAATCAGCGATTATCAAGAGCAGAACTTCATAAAGAAGCATTAGTCTGTTAAATTTGAAAGCATTTGCTGATATAAAGTGATTTTCCTCCGTGTTATCTTTTCTTAGTTTCCTGAATAGGTATAAATAAAGAGGCGATTCCATAAAAAACACATAAGTAAATAATGTACAATCACCGAAGGAGCATGTTCCCAAAAAAACTTGGAACAAATCTCTCAGGTAAAGAACCACAATGAGACGCAACTCTGGAGAGAGCGTTTATAAAACGCCACCTAAGGGGAAGACTCTTTTTAGCATAGAGTTAAACTCTCAGGTAAAAGGACAGAGAAGGGAATGTTGCCATTACCTTCTCTGTCCTTTTTTGCGTGCAAAAACAGGGAACATGATATGGAGTGGCAGCAGCTATCTAAAAAAATAAGAGAACCCCCTTTGATCAAATGCCACGCCATCTAATCACAGCATAAAATCATCCGATATGAACTTTCAGAATTTATCATTTTCTTCCATGTATATTCCGATTCCCTTGCCTTCAAGTATAGTACCTGTATCATACAGTGGATTCCGAAGGTTAATGTTATCTATGTGAATCAGAGATAAACAAGCAGCCAAATGCTTTCTCAAGAAAGCATTGGCTTTTTCGTATGTGTCCAGACCCCTGTCATAACAGTGGAAAAAACCCAGCGTATCCTGTATCCATTCAGTAGTTAAAAGATAGGGGAGAAGTCTGTCCAAAACCAGGTGAATTGTATCCACGAGCTGTTTGGATTAACCGCATAAAGTAGCATTCCGTTAGAAATCCTATTAGTTTTTTCAAATTTACATTATGTTTGCACCAGAACCAAATCCCATTAATTGAATCCTTTCTTCTTTTGTAAGTGTGATCAAACGTATGTTCTTTTTGGGGTTATTGATTATTTGTGAAATTTTAAAAATAATAGAATTGGAAATTCTTATTGAAGGGAGTCTTTATCTCAACTTCTAGATTAAGGGCTGTTCAGCAGCTAAAATTTAGGTTTAAGAGTAAACATCTGGGAATAAAAACCATAAAGCTTTTTTACTAAAGCTTTATGGTTTTTATAGCTGTTAGGAAAGCATCAGCCTAGTTTTCTGTGAGAAAGAATCCTTAACCTATAACTATTTGACAGACATATTATTCAGTGAATGAATATGTTCTATTGATTCAGGATATACAAAGTTAGGCATCGTAATTTCAAGAAAATTCTTAATCACCAATGCACACGCACCCAATTCACATGCTTTTTTTCCAATTGAGGATATTAATAATTCTCGATAATGAATTGTGGAGGAAGAAAGATTTTTCTTAATTTCATTTATAGAATCTGGGTATAGAGAAAGTAATTCACTATCAATTATTAGAACTTCAGGGTTATATATGTTGATGATATTATTCAAACCGATTGAAATATAATAGATGAAGTTTTCCATTTGTCTATGTAGTTCAGTATCGTTTTGATTAAGCCATTCTTCAATATGTTTATAAGTTATAGTACTAACTTGTTTTTCTTTAGAAAGTTGTGTTAAAAAGATTGACTCAGAAGCATATCTTTCCCAGCAGCCTTTGTTCCCACAAGCACAAAGGTCTCCTCCTGGTTGGATAATCATATGACCAATCTCTCCAGCATAGCCATCATGTCCTTTAGATAATTTGTTATTTATTACTATACCAAGGCCTATACCTGATCGAAGTGTTATGCATACCAAATTATCTGATTTATGAAATGTGTAGGCTCGTTCAGCAAAAGCTGAAAGATTTGCATTATTTTCAAGATATACGTTAACGTTTAACTCTTTTTCTAAATCATTCTTTAAGTCCACATCATACCAGTTTAACCGAGGAATATAATGAATGAGTTCATCTGTAGAGACAAGACCATGAATTGAAATTGCTACACCAATAAGTCCGTATCTAGACTTAAGGCATTCATTTTTATATTTATTAATTTTTTCAACTAGTATATTAAAGATATCCGAATAACTTGTCGTATGTATTTTAATAGTATCTGACGAAACAGGATGACCAAGAAGGTTAGAAAGAGTGAAAGAGATTTGACTATAATCTAAATCAATACCTAATGCATATCCTGCTGCTCCATTTAAAGATAGCATTATAGGTTTTCTTCCAACTTTTGAATGATCCTGCTGTGTCTCAATAATAATATCTTCATCAATTAAGCTTGCAATCTGTACTGAAATAGTGGCTTTTGTTAATGTTGTAATCTTAGACAATTCTGCCCTTGAAATTATTCCTGCTTCTACAATTTTACTAATAATTAAAGATCGATTTAATTTCCTGATATAAGCTGCATCACCAGTAGGCATAAATGTGTCCTCCAAATCTTAACTGACATTGTTCTTTATTATAGCATTTTCATTTGAAAAATATTGACTCTTAAATTAAAGAATTTTAATTGACTGAATTTTATAAACATGATAAATTATTTCTTATAATTAATTAGTTTACTAGTCGAACAAATTAAATTAACCAAAAATGAAAGTGTTTACATTGAGAGTTTTAATCTTATAAATTTGATTTTATTCCCCTAGGAGGAAAATAATATGAAGTATTTTTTAGGAGACGATTTCTTACTTTCCACACCTACAGCAGTTCAGTTATATAAAAATACAGCAAAAGAAATGCCAATCTTTGATTTTCACTGCCATTTAGATCCAAAAGAAATTTTTGAGAATAAACATTATGAAAACCTTACTCAACTATGGTTAGCGGGCGATCACTACAAGTGGAGAACGATGCGAATGAATGGTATAGGGGAGCATTTTATAACAGGAGAAGCTAGTGATTGGGAAAAGTTTTTTGCTTGGTCTCAGACGGTACCATATTTAATTGGAAATCCACTTTACCATTGGACTCATATGGAATTAAAGAGTTTTTTTGACATTGATAAAAGACTTAGTCCCGATACCGCGCTGGAAATTTGGGAAGAATGTAATAAAAAATTACAAGATATGGAGTTTACACCGCAATCTTTTATTAAGAAATCTAATGTGCAATTTATTGGTACTACAGACGACCCTATATCTACTCTTGAATACCACCAATTATTAAACCATGATTCTACGTTTAAAACAAAGGTTGTACCAACCTTTCGACCTGATGGAGCACTGTTTATTGAACGTCCAACTTTTCAAGATTGGTTAAAGAATCTAGAGCAAGTAGTTCATCAACGAGTGACATCTATTGCAGAATTAATTAAAGGACTTCAATACCGAGTTGACTTTTTTCATGAAAATGGAGGCAGGGCAGCTGATCATGATATTCCTTACATGGAGTATAAAGAAGTAACTCTAGCAGAGGCAGAAACAATTTTTACAAAACGTATGAATGGAGAGTCGCTTTCACAAGAAGAATTGATCAAGTATCGATCTTTTCTTCTAAAAGAACTAGGGAAAATGTACGCTCAAAAACAATGGGTGATGCAATTACATATTGGGGCTATGCGAAATAATAATACAAAAATGAAAAATCTTTTGGGCTCGGATACAGGGTTTGATTCAATTGGAGAAGCAAACATCGCACGAGGATTATCGCATCTTCTTGATGCGCTTGACCAAGAAGATGCGTTGCCAAGAGTCGTATTATTTAATTTAAATCCTAAAGACAATCTTGTATTAGCCTCCATGATGGGGAATTTCTATGAAGAAGGCGTTCCAGGAAAAGTTCAGCTTGGTACAGCTTGGTGGTTTAACGACCACATTGATGGAATAGAGAAACAAATGAAAGATTTAGCTAACGTCGGGTTACTTAGTCATTTTATTGGTATGCTGACAGATTCTCGCAGCTTTCTTTCCTATGAAAGACATGATTATTTCCGTCGGATCCTATGCAACCTAATCGGGAAATGGGTAGAACAAGGAAGGGTTCCAAACGATAATGTGCTTCTTCAAACACTGATTGAAAATATTTCCTATTACAATGCAGAGAAATACTTTTTACAGCGTTAATACAGGAATGCTCTTTTTGCTTATGAAAGATATTGTAAGTATCAAAGGGGGTGATAGTGCTTAAGGGTTAAAATAAACACTATTTCTGCTTCTTTATGAAAAGGTTTACAATACAGGGGTTATATATGGGAGAAAGAAGGGGATGGTTATATGGGATTACCAGTGGTTCCGGTTAAAAAGACAGCGGTCACCGCTTCTAAAAAGCTCACTTTTAAAGAAAAGTTGTCTTACGGTTTTGGTGATATTGGTAACGGCCTTATGTTTGATATGGGACAGTTATACCTTCTGAAATTTTATACAGATGTTTTAGGAATCTCCGCTTACTGGGGAGGATTGGTGTTTTTAATTTCTAAAATCTTCGATGCATTTGCAGATACAAGTGTTGGTGCATTTGTAGATTCAAGAACAAATATCTCAAAACGAGGAAAGTTCCGCCCGTTCATTTTATGGGGAACTGTTCCACTGGCATTAATGACGGTCATCTCATTCTTAGCTCCAGACTTTTCGGATAATGGGAAGATTGTGTGGGCGTTTATCACCTATATGGGGTTTGGTCTAGCATATTCAATTGTTAATATCCCGTACGGATCATTATCTGCTGCCATGACGCAAGATCCAATTGATCGTGCATCTTTAGGTTCATTTAGAGCAATTGGTAGTCAAATGGCACTTCTTATTTCTGGAATGGCAGTTATTCCGATTGTAGTTCAGTTTGCTAATAAAGAAATAGGATACATCGTTGCTATATCTGTGATGGTAATATTCGGAATATTTTTTCATCTTATTTGCTATCACAATACAACAGAAAATGTTATTAGAGCACCAAAAAATGAAAAGGTACCGCTGTCTACGTTATTCAAGGCATTGGTTTCAAATCGACCTCTTATTGTATTGTGTTTAGCAGCTTTGTTCATGATTACTTCATCCAATATTCGCAACGCTGTTCAATTGTACTACTTAGAATACAATTTAAAGAATCCGGAACTTATGTCAATGCTATCATTTTTAAGTATTGGGCTCGCTGTAGTTGGTTCAATGTTCATTCCAACAATGGTAAAAAGAATTGGTAAGAAAAATACCTTCATGCTTGGACTTATGGTTTGCATTGCTAGTGATGTTTTGAATTTTGTATTGCCAACAAGTACGGCTACGTTTTTAACTATTTTCTCTTTGGGAAACTTTGGGTTAGCGTTTGCACTTGGTCTACCTTGGGTAATGATTGCTGATTCTATTGATTATCATGAGTGGAATTCAGGAGAACGTACAGAAGGGATTGTTTATTCAACGTACAGTTTCTTCCGAAAGCTTGCACAGGCTCTCGCTGGTTTTATTCCAGGGGTAGCACTAGGGCTTATTGGATATGTTCCAAATATTCAACAGTCTGCAGATACACTGTTAGGTCTTAAAGGACTGTTATTTCTTGCTCCAGCAGCCCTCAATATTATTGGATTAATTATCTTATTTTTCTTTTATAATCTCACAGATAATTTATACAGTAAAATTGTAGCTGACTTAAAAGAAAGAAATAAAGATAATCAGCCTGACTTAAACTAAACCTAAGAGGAGACGTGACGAAAAAGTTTCTTAATTATTTTTGTATGCGTTTTATTAAAGGCAGTACTTTATTCTTGCATCAAATAGCTATTAGAGAGCATCTCTGATGTTAGCTTAATCTTATACTATTTGATCTATAATATACACACAGAGAAGGAGATATCAAATGAGCATTAAGGAGAACTATCAGTTTACTTTCATTAAAGAGAATAACAATATTCTTGACTTTAAATTACTAGATGGAAACACATATGCAAAAATTATGGTGCTTGAAAAAGACATCATTCGAATCTTATTTACAGATGGAGAAAAATTAAAGCTTGATAAAACCTGGAGTGTAGCACCGGGACAAGCTGATGTTCCATTGGAGGGCCGTGATCGTTTGGATACAAACGGTTTTTCACTACCAAATTATGAATTTAGACAAGACGATGATGAATTCATTGTAGAAACTTCACTCATAAAGATTCAGGTGAAGTTAAATGGATTTAAGATCAGCTGGTTTTATCGTGAGAATTCTGAGTGGGAGAACTTTGCGAATGATCGACAAACTCAGGCATATAACTTTGATGGCTCACTTTGTCAGGACATAGTTCATTATTTAAAGCGCGATTTAAATGAACAATATTTCGGATTAGGTGAAAAAACGGGCTCAGTTGATAAGCATGGAAAGCGCTATCGGATGCAGACAATTGATGCGATGGGTTACGATGCAGAATATAGTGATCCACTTTATAAACATATTCCATTTTATATTACACGACAGAAGAAAACTGGATTTTCATTTGGAATTTTCTACGACAATTTGTCCAGCTCTATTTTTGAATTAGGTACAGAGCTTGATAATTATCATGAGTTATACAGATATTTTCAAGCTGAACATGGTGATTTAGATTACTATATTATCGCAGGTCCGAAAGTTAAAGATGTCACTCGCAAATTTTCGTGGTTAACTGGGCAAACAATCTTTCCACCAAAATGGAGTTTAGGCTATTCTGGATCGACAATGAGTTACACTGATGCTCCGGATGCGCAAGTGCAGTTAAATAAATTCCTAAAGCTTTGTGAAGAACATGATATTTTATGTGATTCGTTCCAATTGTCATCAGGATATACATCAATCGGCAATAAACGTTATGTGTTTAATTGGAACCATTCAAAATTTCCGTCTCCTAAAAAGATGGTACAGAATTTTCATGATAAGGATGTACGATTGTGTGCAAATATTAAACCATGTTTATTAAAAGATCATCCATTATTTAATGAGTTGAAAGAAAAAAAGATGTTTATAACAAACAGTAAGACAGAAGAACCTGAAATGGCACAATTTTGGGATGATATCGGCGCTTATTTAGACTTTACTAACAAAGAAACGTATGATTGGTGGAAAGGTCAAGTAAAAGAAAATCTGTTGTATTATGGAATTGATTCAACTTGGAACGACAATAATGAGTTTGAAATTTGGAGCAAAGACGCTACTTGCCAAGGCTTTGGCAAAAATAAAGAGTTTGAGCTAATTCGTGCGGTCCATCCGCTCCTTATGATGAAAGCTTCCTATGAAGCACAGTTAGAATACAATCCTGAATTGCGCCCATATCTAATATCACGCTCTGGTTCCGCGGGAATGCATCGTTATGTGCAAACATGGACCGGTGATAATCGTACCAGTTGGAAAACATTGAAATACAACATTAAGATGGGAATAGGGTTAAGCCTATCAGGTATTTATAATTTTGGCCATGATGTAGGCGGATTTTCGGGTCCTGCTCCTGAACCGGAGTTGTTCGTGAGATGGGTGCAAAATGGAATTGTTCATCCAAGGTTCACTATACATTCTTGGAATGACGACCAAACAGTTAATGAACCTTGGATGTATCCTGAAACACTGGAATCGATCAGGGCATTGATTAAATTTAGAACAAAGATCATTCCATATCTATATACTGCTCTGCACGAAGCCTATAATAACTATCAGCCTATCATCCGACCGACGTTTTACGATTTCGAACATGATGAAACTACCTTTGAAGAAAACGATGACTTTATGCTAGGTGAGTCACTCTTGGTTGCTTCTGTTGTCGAAAAGGGGAAGAGAGAACGGGAAGTTTATTTACCTAAGAATACTGATGGGTGGTATGACATTCAAACGGGAAAATGGTATGAAGGAGGGCAAACAGTTGTAATTCCTGCGCCTTTATCCTATACGCCAATACTAGCCAAAGCAGGATCAATACTTCCAATCAATCAAGCAGAAGTCACTTTTGCAACTAAGAAAGAGGATGAAAGGGGATTTTTATTATTTCCTTCTAAAGGAAAAGGAAAGTCCTCTTACAAATTATATGAAGATGATGGTTTAACAAACAACTATTTGCATACATTTGCCTACATTAATGTTGAAATGGAAGCTGAAGAAAATGAGATTCAAGTGACAATTCATAAGAAAGGGTCCTATAAATTGCCATATGATCAGATCACATTCCACCTCCCAGAAAATGAACAGAGAAAATTAATCGTCAATGGAATAGAACAGGACCGTGATAAAGGCACTTTTAATTATAAATTAAACTAGATTTTCGCTGAATACTTGATCAAATAATCCAAAGTTTATCATCCTCTTTTAACGATTATGAGTTTATATTTCGTTTTTTATTTGGATGCCTGCGGGCATCTTTTGAACTTTATTTTTTTGATTTTCCTACAATAACCCAAATGGGCCCTTTATTTTGGCTCTAGTCAGTATATATTATTGCATATTGAAGTGACGGGTTTACGGCGATTATTTTAATGGTTATTCACTTTTATGAAGTACATAAGAACATAGAAATAGGAATCCTATCTAATGCTATATATCATGAAATTAGATTGATGAACAATCAGCCTTAAAAAGAGTTATCTCACTTGAATATCCACATGATAAGGTTCAAAAATAAAGAATGAAAATTAACTCCTAGCCTCTAGTATGCTGGGAGTTAATTCTTGTAGGTGTAAGTCAGAAGATTAAACCCAGTTATGAAGAAACATTCATTCTTTGTTCGTAAAAGTACGCTTTTGCATACGGGTATGTTTTATGTGTTGCTTTAGGAGTTATTTTGCACTTATTTTTGGCGATATTTTGCACTAGAAGTAAATATAAAAAAGCGATAATATCTAACGGGGAAATCGAACTCCATTTGCATATTCCATATATCTATCCGAATGAACCTGACACTCAATGATTCTAAATGAGTGTTTTTTTGTGCGGAAACCCACTGAATTAACCAAATTTTCGAAATTTACAATTGACCAAAATGGGACGGCTGAATTAAAATTGATATGTATATGAAATTAAGTTTTGTATATAAAACAAAATTCAGAAGGGGAAATTTATGTCTAATGGACATTTTTCATTTGAAGAATCTGATGAAAAGCATGTTGCTGAATTAAAAGAAAGCACTTTTAAGCTTGAATGGCTATAAATTCAAGAGAAGATTGAAACGGCTTTTCTTTGAAAAACAGTAACCTATTAACGCTTAACGGTCTTTCAAAGTTAGTGAATTAAGCGTCAATAAAAAATGATTGATTTGGGGAGGTAAGTAATATGCTTAAGAAAAAATGGTTCGTTCTGCTTTGTTTGGTGTTTATAGTATCTGGATGCAGTTCAAGTGACGAAACTACTACAGAAAATAAGGGGAGTTCAGGAGGGAAAGCGGTAAAGCTTACTTTTACAGAACCTGCACGGTTGTTGTCGGTTGCCCCATTGTACGTAGCCATTGAGCAAGGATATTTTGAAGAGGAAGGAATTGAAGCTGAAATTGTTTCTGGTGGTGGAGGAGCACAAGTAATCGCTTCTGTATTATCAGGTGAAGCTCAGTTTGCGGTCTCAGGTCCTCGAAGTATGTTTACTCCTCTTGACAAAGGTGAAGATTTATTGGCAATTCAATCTTTAAATTCAGCGTTAACCTATCAAATTACACTCTCTAAACAATATCAAAAGAAAAAGAATATTTCTAAAGACTCATCACTTGAAGAAAGAGTTGCTTCATTAAATGGAGCAACTATTGGTACTAACCTTGTTGGCGATTCCGGGGATGTATACACCCGATATTTAATGAAATTACATGGAGTGGATCCAAATACTCTAAAAACCGTCAAATTAGCAGGAGATGGATCGAAGATTGGCGGAATGCAGGAGGGGATTGTTGACGGGGGTGTAGCATCACCACCGATGGGTTTACAAGTGGAAAGTAAAGATGTTGGTGAGATTGTAATCAATACAAGTGAAGAGCAAATGTATGGGAACATGGTCTGGGAAGCTGTTTTTGCTAAAAGAGAATACTTAGAAAAAAATAAGGAAACATCTTTGAAAGTGGTTCGAGCAATTGGGAAAGGGATGGAATTTACACGTAATAATCCAAGAGAGGCTGCCGAATCAATCGTATCTTATTTTGATGGGATTGATGTTGATATTTTAGAGGAATCAATAATTGGCTTAAAGAACACTTTTAAAGGCTATGGAGAAATGAATCAAGAAGCTTGGGATAATGCTCAAGATCCATTAGTTGAATTTGGCAAAATGTCAGGCGTTTCTACTAAACAGGATACTACTGAAGATGTTATTTGGACAAATAGTTATATTGAAGAAGCTTTTAAAAAGTAATGAAAATGGAAAGGAGATGATAGTTAAGATGGAAAACGAGCAATTGGAAGAAAATTTTAAATTATGTACTCGATTTTTAGATGTTACTTACGTAAACAATAAAACTGGTGCAGAAGTGATTGCCCTACAAAATATAAACTTATCTATTATAGATGGTGAATTTATATGTATTGTTGGGCCGAGCGGCTGTGGAAAAACAACTTTTTTAAATACTGTAGTTGGATTACTAAAGCCAAGTAAGGGAGAAATTCTATTAGATCAGCAAAAAATTGATGGACCCGGCAAAGATAGGGCAATGGTTTTCCAAAACCCGAGTCTTTTACCTTGGAGAACAGTTTTGGAAAATGTTCTATATGGGGTTGAACTATTAAAGCAAGTAACAGCAGAGAAAAAGAAAGAGGCCAAAGAATTTATTGAAATGGTCGGATTGAAAGGTTATGAAAATCATTATCCACATGAATTATCAGGGGGGATGCAGCAAAGGGTAAACTTGGCTCGAGCTTTAACGTTAAACCCGTCATTAATATTACTGGATGAACCATTTTCGGCGTTAGACGCACAAACTAGGGAATTTATGCAAGGTGAGTTACTTAGAATATGGGAAGAGACAAAAAAGACAAGCCTTTTTATTACACACCAAATTGATGAAGCGGTATTTTTAGCTGATAGAATTTTTGTTTTTGGGGCAAGACCAGGACGTGTAGTGGAGGTTGTGGATGTTGATATTCCTAGACCGAGAGATCTCCATGTGAAGCGTAGCCCAGAATTTTTAGAAGTTGTGGACCATATATGGTCTATTATTGAACAGGAGTCTTCAAAACAAGGTTTCGATAATAAAGAAAAATAATAAAGTGAAAGGAGAATACTATGACTAAGGGTACTATCCAACTTACACAATCAAAGCATAAGATAAAAAAAGCGAAGAAAATAAAAAAAGAAAAAAAGTCATTTTTTATCAGTGTTGCTTCTGTTTTAATATTCCTGTTACTTTGGGAATTGGCCTCTCAAAATGAATGGATAAATCCATTGTTTATTAGCTCACCAATTGAAATTGCTCAAGCGGCAGTTTTAATGGTCCAAGAAATTTCTTTTTGGGAGAATGTGGAAGTAAGTGGTTACGAATTTGTTGCAGGCTTCGTTTTAGCAATACTTATTGGAATTCCAATTGGTGTGTTGTCTGGCTGGAATGCTAACTTTAATGCAGTAGTTAATCCTTTTATTTCAGGATTATATGTAACTCCTAAAGTTGCCCTTTTACCCGTTATTATCATTGCATTCGGAATAGGGCCAGCATCAAAAATTGTTATAGTATTTTTGATGGCCTTCTTTCCCATAGTGATGAGCGCTCAAAAAGCCATGTTAACATTAGATCAAAACTTAATAAAAGCAGCAAGAACGTTTAATGCAAGTGAATTTCAAATTTTTAAAACGATTGCATTGCCTTCGACGGTACCATTCCTTTTAAATGGTATTCGCTTAGGTATCGGTCAAGGACTGATTGCTGTAGTTGTAGGTGAATTATTCGCTTCGACAGCTGGTATCGGATATCAATTGACAAGCAATGGACAAAATCTACAAACAGATCGTATGTTTGTTGGAGTGTTAGTAATTACCATTACGGGAATCATTCTTACTTCATTATTAGGTATCATTGAAAGACGCTTTTCTTCTTGGAAACCAGAAAATAGTTAATTTATATAGGAATGTAATCGTTAATTTAACCGGTTACATTGTAAAAAGTCTCAAGAAGTATTTCGAGTAATCTATATCTTGGACATTCTGGGTGCTTCTGATACGAAGCACCTTTTGTTTAGCATGCTTTTCAAAACCTGATCGATCCGTTCCAAGCCCAGATGGAATTTACTTTCCCAAAGAATGTACGTTAGTTCCGTATTTTACTTTTTCACTTCACAGCAAGATGGAAATTTTATTGAAGTTCTCCCATATCCATGTTACCTTCAGGTTATAGTGAATGGTTGGGGGGAATAGGTTTTGAACACTAAGGCATTTTTATTGGCATCAATTACAGTTATTATTTGGGGATCTACATTCGCAGCTATTCGTGCAAGCCTCAATGGCGGGTATTCAGCTGGACATTTGGTACTTGTTCGTTATCTTATAGCATCAGGGATTTTTGTCCTTTATGCTCTATGGCCTGGAGTGAAGTTTCGTCTCCCGAAAAAAGAGGATTTATTGAGGATATCGATCCTTGCATTAATTGGTATTAGTATTTATCATATCGGGGTGACGTTTGGGGAACAGACCATTTCGGCGGGAACTGCTGGAATGCTGATTGGTTCAGCACCTGTTTTCATCGCTATCATCGCTTCTATCGTTTTAAAAGAACGCCTTGGCCTATTCGGATGGATTGGTTTAGGAATAGGTTTCACAGGGATCACCTTAATAACTTTAGGTACTGCAGGTCCTTCTCTGGATATTTCTGAAGGAGCCTTTTTAGTGCTGATGTCTGCTGTTGCATCAGCGGTGTTTTTTGTTTTCCAAAAGCCTCTGTTTAGCCGCTATAATCCGATTGAATTGACAGCTTATTTCACATGGATTGGTACGATACCCTTTTTTATATTTGTTCCTGGGCTATTTCAAGACATGCAACACGCTACAATGGAAGGGCATTTATCAGCTATTTTTGTTGGTATTTTCCCTGCGGCCATCGGTTATGTCACATGGGCAATTGCACTATCGTTAGGAAAAGCCAGTTCCGTTTCTAGTCTGTTATACATTGAACCTGTAATAGCCATTTTCATCGCTTGGCTATGGCTGCAAGAGGTGCCGAGTACTCTTTCAGTCATTGGAGGTGTGATTGCGATATTAGGGGTTCTTGTTGTTAATGGGTTAGGAAAGTACAAATCATTAATGAAAAAAGCTGCATGAAAATTCAGGGTCTTTCCAATCGGGAATTTTTGAGGGCTATTTATATATAAGCCGAGATATATTCATGGAAGCAGATATGAAAGAATCATCGAAGAACTGCTTGACATGGTAAATCATCAAATAGCCACAAGCTGGGCTGAAGAATGTACAGATCGCATTTCAAACAAAAATAGCCGCATGATGATCGGCCATGAAAAGCGATAAAAGCAAGTAACACATGGGAGAATTAAGTGTGGAAGAAGCTTGCAAAGCTGCTTTCACAGCCCATGCTACTGCAGTTGCAGCAAGGTTGCAACTGCACATATGTTTGGGCATCCGCTTCATGAATCCACCTACCAGTGTCTTTTTGATTAGCGAGGCCAGTTTAAACCAACTTGAAGAAATGTTCAATTTTCACAGCATTCCACCTTCTTTATGTGGGATGATCGTTCATCCTTCCAAATCCTTGGAAACTGCCGATTATAAATAGTAATTCACAACTGTTATCAGGTTTTGGAAAAAAATGATGATAATGCATGACAGCTTGAATGACTCAACAAAAAGGGTGGAGTAGTCCACATAAAAGGAATGAACCCAGGTTGATTGATAGTTCAGGATACCTGGGGAATTCAATTTTTTTCCTTGTGTTTCAAATTACTTAAAGTTAAATCTATTTTTAAAATCCCAATCCAATTTAAATGAATTATTTTCCCCTGTTAAAAATTTATAATCAATATAAGTTTTTTCCTTTTTAGACATTTCATTGACAAATGGGGAAAAGGTACGGAAAAGCAGTTCGTTTTTCTTTTCATTAAATTCCACAAGTCTTAGCCAACCATTTCCCCCGCGATAATTCGCTTGGTAATTGACTAGCATTTGAATCACATCATTCCCTGCTGAGTTTTGTTTTACCTGATGTGCTATCCCAAAATAATGTCCATTAACCGTCATGAACACTTGATTGTGATCCTTTACAAGTTCATCCCAGATCAGTCGGCCATTAGACGACTCGACGGCTTTGATTTCATTACCTTTAACCTCTGGGGAAATAATATCATGTGAGACGAGGATGGTCGGTTTATCTTTATGCTGATCTAGAACCTTTTTTGACCACTCTAAGTCCTTATGCAGATTTTTCATATCTACGATCAAGACTAAGTATTCATAACTTCCTGCCTTAGCAATTGCATAAGAGCTATATCCGGATTGAGACGACCCCTTATAGTATTTTTTATTCACAAATCGTTGCGGTCCATAATGTGTTAAAAAAGGGTTTCCGTCAGCATAGTCATGATTACCTGCTGCCATCATATATGGAACTTCATTCTTATCCAAAAGGGAAATGGCTCCGAGGGAAATCTGCCATTGTTTTTCTGAATCACTATCGACAATGTCCCCAACGAATGTATTCATAATGATATTGTTTTTTTTCGTATTCTTGGAAATCCAATTCATTTGGCTATTGAAAATCTCTGGATTTTGGCTTGCGTATTTCTGGGTATCTGGAACAAAAAGAAAATTATAATTCTTTTTATTCGTTAGAAAGGGTAAAGATTTGTTTGATCCTTCGAATGGTTCATCGTCACGAGCATCCTGCACAAGCCATTCTTTCTCTGTCAATGCTTTATTAGCAATCCGTATTTCCTGGATATTTCCTGCAAATAGTGTTCCCAATTTATTTCCCCACTGAGAAGCACCGATGTTCCAGCCTTTACCTTGTATTGCTGCAATGCCTATAACTTTTTCTGATTTTCCGTAATCACTAACGCCATTCAATGTTAAAGTCGTTGTGCTACCGTCATTAACAATAGCCAAATGATACCATTCATCAGGATTTAACGAACGAGACCAATTACTTACATTATATTGTAGGTTGGATGGATGGCTTGACCATTGAATTTTTTGATCACTGGAAACAGTTAATGCAGAAAGAATTTTTTTCTCCCCTTCCATTTTATTAAGGGCCGCAGCCTGTCCTTGTCTTGAAAACATGCCCATGCTGCTTTTTAAATTACTTGGCAATTTGAATATTGTCTCGATGGTGAATCCATGATCGAATATCTCAGAATTTATAGGTGCATCCTTTTTTGTTTTGAAATATCTTCCTGATGGGGCGTTTTCATAATTAGCGAATTTCAAACTATCCACTTTTTCTTGATCATAATAATCTTCTTTAGACCATTGAAGCATATTTTTTAATTCAGGCGAGGCCGGATCACCTATCGTCACCAACTCTAGATCATTTCCATGTTTGCTTGCATCTTCAATAATTAAATTACCTTTATCGATTGAACCACTTTTTACATGTTGTTTTGTAAATTTCCAGTCAGCCAGGATATTGCTTCGGTCGCTTAAAGAATTTGCCGAATTGGCAATACCAGGAACAATCAAACATAAGAGTGATAGACCTATAAATGCCTTTTTCATCTTCATAAAACACTCACCCCAATAAATTTTGGTCAAGCCATTTAATAATAACGTTTATATATTTATTCTGTTTTAACTACCTAGATAATTTGTGGAAAACTATGCCTAGGTAGGGAGAGTCCGTTAAAGGCGCAATATGGTATAGTTTGCTTATCTTCTTGATAACTTATTAAGGATGAGTAAAAAAGACTTATTCTTTTAAAAGGGATTAGGAGATAAGACCTAATTCATGCAATTTAACTTGTTGATCGCTTTAATCAAAACAAATTGTCAAAAGTGAATAGGAAAAGGTGTTATTTGAAGAAGTTTGAAATTTAGATGGCGAGGTAGGGAAACAAGCGGTGTTTTCGTATAAGGACAGTTGAAGCTGCGGGGGAATGGCTTGTATTAAAATAGCTAATACCAGAGCTGCGAAATAAGAGTGTACTTGATTTGGGCTGCGGTTTCGGATGGCATTGCCGATTTGCCCGTGAGCAGCAAGCCAGTTCCGTCGTTAGTATTGGTATTTCCGACAACATGCTTTAAAGAGCACGTGAAAAAACGGATGATACTTTCATTTCATATATTAAAATTGCCTAGGGCTGCTTTTCACTATCAGGGACCGTCAATAAGTTTGTGTAAATAAGCAATTCCTTTTCCTACGGATTTTATCGACTTGTGTGCTTTAAACATCCATTGTATATGTAAAAATTCCTTTTCTCTGACGCAAATTTTCCTTTTATGAATTTGAGTTAAGTAAGCTTTAAAAGTTCTACTTCAGCTATTTTTTATACCCTCTCCTCCTCGCCCAATTCAGGTATATTTCCCCTATTACAGGTTATCCTAATCAGCATATGTAAGCGTTATTAAAGAAGGAGACCTAGAAACCAAAATGGCAATTCAACGTGGTCTAATAAATGAAAATATTGAACAATTTAAGGTGCATCTAGAAAAAGAACTAGGGGCTAATTCAGACCTTTTAATTAGAGAATTTCAATTACATAACCGTGTAGATTTAATCATTGTCTATATTGATGGGATCTGTGATAAACAAGTGATCGAAACTTCTATTATCAAACCTATTTTGGAAGTATGTAACGATTCTTTTTATTTCAATGAACCTAATAGAACAACCGAGTTAAACAATTATCTAAAAGACCAGGTATTATCTGCTTCAGAAGTAGAAATAGCGTCTACGTGGGATACTATATTATCTTCTCTTGTATCAGGAAATACAGTTATCTTTTTTAACAAGAGTTCAGAAGTATTAGTGATAGGGACTAAATCGATTGATTCTCGCTCCATTAGCGAACCTACTACACAAGTTCTTGTTCGCGGTCCCAAAGACAGCTTTACAGAAAAAATCCGCACGAATTCGTCTCTCGTGCGTTCACGCATTCAACATCCTAGTTTACGCATTGAGTTTTCTAAATTAGGGGAAAGGACACAAACGGATATAGCTATACTTTATATAGAGGATTTAGTAGACGCATCTATATTAAAAAAAGTAAAAGAGAAAGTAAAAAATATTAAAATCGATGGCATATTGGAATCTAGATATATCGAAAGCTTTTTAGAAGATGAAACATACTCTCCCTTTCCCCGTACGTTTAATACAGAACGGCCAGATGTAATGGCTGGTAACTTGTTAGAAGGGAGAATAGGCATTTTAGTGAATGGGACACCATTTGGGCTTATCTGTCCTACGCTATTAATGGATCACTTCAAAACCGCAGAAGATTATTATGAAAAGTCTGATATTAGCTCACTCATGCGCTTATTGAGGATATTTTCTTTTATTATTTCATTGTTAACACCAGGTGTGTACGTAGCTTTAGTGACACATCACATTGGAATGATTCCAACTAACTTAGCAGTTAGTATTGCAGCACAACGAGAAGGAGTACCTTTTCCAACTGTTGTCGAAATCTTTTTGCTTGAAGTGACATTTGAGATTCTACGGGAAGCAGGCATTCGGATTCCCCGAGCTTCAGGACAGGCAGCATCCATTGTAGGTGCTCTAATTATTGGGCAGGGGGTTGTAGAGGCCGGATTTGTCTCTTCTGTTTCAACTATTATCGTAGCTTTAACGGCAATCAGCAGCTTTGCTGTCCCTCAATATTCCATTGGAGCAACGGGTAGAATCTTGCGATTTGTTTTTTTATTTATGGGAGCTTTTATAGGTTTATATGGTATTATGCTCTCTTTATTTTTTATTGGTTTTCACATCGCAAAGCTAAATTCTTTTGGTGTACCATATTTATTACCTGTGACTCCATTTAATACTGCTGCTCAACAAGATAACTTTATTCGAATGCCTTGGCGTCAAATGAAGCGAAAAAATAATAAGATAAGAGATGAAAAATAAGAGGTCTAAAAGAGATGGTGAGAGACATGATCGGAACGTTTTCTAAAGGGTTTAAAGTTCTAGCAATCATTTCGTTATGTAGTTTTCTTGCAGCTTGTAGTGATTATAAAGAAGTAAATCAGATTAGTTTTGCAATCGGTGTGGCCTTGGATAAAGAAAACGACGGAACATATAAGGCTACTCTACAGGTGGTCAATCCTTCCAATGTTACTTCAGCTAGCAGTACAGGAGGACAAGGTCCGGCCATATTAAATTATCAAGGACAAGGAAGAACCGTAGGAGAAGCTATGTGGAAGAGCTTCGAGAAACTCCCTCGTCCAGCTAGTTTTCCTCATCTAGAGATAGTGGTAATAAGTGAGGCGATAGCGAAGGAAGGTTTACTTAATGCTCTAGAGTTGTTTGATCGAGAGCCCGATGTCCGTTTATCAACGGCTGTGACAGTTTCCCATAATTCCTCTGCATGTTCTATTTTAAACGCGCTCACACCTTTAAATAAGATACCAAGCAACTCGTTAATTTCTAATCTAGAGAATATTAAAAAAGTAGCAGGTACGGGTCAATCGTTAACTATTAGTCAAATTATTCAATATATTAAAGATGATGGGCAGGAAGTAGCTATATCAACTGTAGCATTACCTAAAAAGAAAAAAAGTACAGGTGATTTATCTAACCTAGAAAAAGCATCTCCTACTTCTCCTGAGATAGATGGGACAGCCTTTTTTAAAGAAGATAAATGGGTAACATGGAGTAAGAATCATGAAATACGTCCTGTATTAATAGCTTATAATGAGATGAAATCTTCGTATATAACGGCCCCTTTTGAAAAACATAAATTTGTTACCGCTCATTTACTAACTGTAAAATCTAAAAAGTACACAACTGTCAAAGATGGCATACCCTACCTTAAGATGAATGTAAAAGGGATAGCAGAGATAGAAGAGATAAAGGGCTTATATACCTTAGAGAATGATAAAGACCTTCAACCTATTGAAAAATCTGTAGAGGAAGAAATAAAGAAGGAAATTAAAAAGATGATTGCCCTTACCCAGAAATATCAAACGGACACATTAGGATTTGGTAAACAATTATCCTTTCAACATCCTTCTCAATGGAAATATTACCGTAAATCATGGAGTTCCCTTTACCAAAAAGCCCAAACAGAAGTTCACGTTGATATTTCGATTAAAACAGCAGGATCACGTACACATTCAAACCAATTCCAAAGAGGTGAAACACAATGAAAGAGAAAATAAATACGATTCAATTTTTTTGTCTCATTGTGTTATTTGAAATAGGAAGCGCTCTATTGCTTGAAGTAGGGCGATCTGCAGGTAAATATGGCTGGATTTCCTTGATAGTTGCAGGCCTATTAGGGTGTATACTATATTTAGTATACACAAAGCTTCATACCTATTACCCTTCCTTACCTCTTACTCAATATACTCAATTAATCTGGGGGAAGCATATTGGAATAATAATAAGCTTCCTGTATGCCCTCTATTTCATGTACATGGCAGCGCGTATCTTGAGAGACTTTACAGCCTTATTATTAATAATGGCCTATCGTAATACTTCTCCAGTTATACTTGCAGCATTGATGATGGGAGTATGCATGTATGGTATTAAACAAGGGATACAAACAATAGGACGAGTAGCTTTAGCTGGATTTGTTCTTCTTTTTTCTATTTTATTTTTAATTATTATCTTTCAATGGATTAATGGGTTATTGGATGTAGAAAATGTACGGCCTATAATACCTAGAGATTGGTCTCCAATCCTCCATACAATTTTCCCAACTGCGTTAACCATTCCATTTGGAGAGATGATTGCTTTTTCAATGATTTTTCCTGATCTAGATCAGAAATCGAAAGTGAAAAAAATAGGATTATATGCCATTATAGCTAGTTGTCTCTTCTTGGCTTTTTCCTCTATTGTTAATATAATGATTTTAAATGAAGATATTGTAGAATCATCTATTTTTCCACTTCTATCAGCTGCTTCTCTTGTGGATATTGCTCATTTTATAACCCGTTTGGAAGCGCTAGTTGTTATTACATTGGTTACGTTAGGGATTTTTAAACTGTTAGTTTTCTTCTATTGTACTGTTATTGGTATAGCAGATATCTTACAAATAAAGAACCAAAATAAATTAATCTTACCCATAGGACTTTTAATTTTAACTTTGTCGTTTGCTATTGCGCCTAATTATATTGAACATATTTATATTGGAATTCACAAAGTACCTTACTACCTACATATTCCTTTGCAAATTGTTGTGCCTATACTACTTCTTTTGACAGCTTTTATAAAGAATAGAAAAAAACATAACTAAATTGCCTTTAAGAACATCGTATATGCTACCCATTTTGACTACAATATTGTATCCATTACCTCTATATAGAATGTGTAATAGCATTTTTCTTTTTAATTGATTTATCATTTTAGTCTACATCCAATAAAACTATATTTTGTACACAATAAATAAAAAATCTTGTGTCGTCAGGCGGTATGCTCGCCTTATAACCTATTCTGTCTACTATGAGTGGATTTTTTTTATGGGGAAAAGAAGAGAACGTTTGACATTGAGTTTAAGAAAAGAGCAGTTGATTTATATCTTTGGGGTGGTATGAGCTATTTTTATATTCCAATTTCAGCTTCAAATCGTTTTATTTTCGTTTCTGTATTCTCTGAATAAGTAGGGAAATGCCCTATTGTGGGGCCTTTTATTTTGCCTCGTTTTTCTTCAAGTCCTTTCATGCCTTCAGTTTCCAAGTGACGAACCCTACTCACAACGGTTGTATGATTAATCCCTAATTCTTTTCAAAAGGCCTTACAACCCATGACAGTTAGCCCCCATAATAAACCAACTATCCTATTAATTATTATCCGAATTTAACGAAAGTAGGGACGCATTTTCTTTATTAACATTTATTCTTTCATCTATAAATCGTTGATTATCGGCTTTAATTAGGTAATGATTGAAACAGTAAAATATGAAAAAGGGGACATTAGAGGAGGGGAATTGGATGGGGAAAGAATTTCCGTTTATTGAAACAAAGCGATTGATTTTAAGGGAAGTTACAAAAGCAGACGCGGGTGATATGTTTACATATCTATCTGATACAGATGTAGTGAAGCCAATGGGATTAGATCCATGCCAAACAGTAAATGACGTATGGGATGAAATTAAGTGGTACGAATCTATATTCCAAGAAGGTACGGGAATTAGATGGGGAATTACATTAAAAGATTCCGGTAAGGTTATAGGTAGCTGTGGTTTTCTTAATATGGTCACCAAACATCATCGAGCTGAAATTGGATATGAATTAAATAAAGAACATTGGGGAAAAGGCATTGCTAGGGAAGCGTTGGAAGCCGTTGTTATGTATGGGTATCGTCACTTTCACCTGGAAAGGATTGAAGCTTTAATTGAACCTACAAATCACCCATCCCAAAAACTAGTGGAAAAACGAGGATTTAGAAGAGAAGGATTGCTGAGGCATTATGAATATACTGGTGGCAAATTCGATGATTTATATATGTACTCACTAATAAAAGAGGATCTTAATGATATTTCCTTTAATTCATTATCATGATTTTAAATGAAAACTTGGTTATGTTTTTACTTTTTTTGATGGTTCGTAAAGTTTGAACGTTGATATTCACTCCAGGCACGCGCTTGCCCCGCAGGAGTCTCGTACCTTCCGTTCCAATCAACTTTGTTTTGGAATTTAGATAGAAACCCTTTTGTCTATATAAGGGGATACTGAACAGTCTCATCCCGAACCAAGATTTTAAAACAAGACTAGGTTATACTCTAGTTTTTTTGTTTTAAGACCCTCTCAATAGATTGAAGAAATTTTGCGACACTCTTGCCGAATAACTGACTAGCCAAGACCCCACAGACGCCTGCGGCGAGGAGGCTTGGCAGACAGTCGGCGGAAAGGGAGCAGATTTCTGAAATCAATGGGAACGTTTATTATAGAAAAAACTACAGGCAAACTAGCTTTTCTTCGAGTTTGTCTACAGTCTGAGACCGCTAAAAAAGCGGTCTTTTTATATAGTGAAAATCATAAAAAAGGCATGCAATTACATGAAATCTTAGTATTTTTACTTACTTGTATAATCTCTCTCAACCTTACAAATCCGGGTTGTGTATGACGAGTACCAATCTTTCATACCTTTTTCTTGAGCTTTTTTGTGGGCGGCATTTTCTTTCCAGAGCTTAATGGCATCGAGGGAACTCCAATAGGATACAGTAATTCCTACTCCGTTTTGATCTCTCACACTTTCGACTCCTAAGTAGCCTTCTTGTTGAGCGGCAAGCTCATCCATGAAATCTGCGGTAGAGTTGTAACTTTCGGCATCTTTATCGCTTCTTTGGGAAGTGAAAATACAAGCGTAGTAGGGTGGTTCAGGTGTTTTTGCAAATAACATGAAATGATGCCTCCTTCTATCCTAATATTCAAAATAATACCACATCGGTTAGACCATGGATACAGCATTTTCCTATAAGGAAATCTTGCTTAAAACCCATTATCGGGAAGAAGCAGAATGGAAGCCAGCGATGTAAAAAGGCGAAGGTGTGCAAATTTCTCAGATGCGAAGAAACGACTACTATTCAATAGGACAATTCAGAGGGAGAAGGGATTTTTTCCCTGCCCCACGAATATATAGTTTTGTAGGTTTTTCTAAGAAAGGGATAATTTTAATGTGTGGGATTTGTCAGTAAACATATAGAAAGAGATGCATTTTTACCAAAACATCGCGATATTCTATTGAATAATGCATTAAAGGATTTATCAGCAGATCCTAATGTTTTGGCAATTTACCTAGCCGGTTCATTACCAAAAGGAAACTTTGATAATTACTCTGATATAGATTTGCACACCATTGTCATGCCAGAACGGATAGCGGATTTTTTAAAGGGAAAAAGAAATAGGGCCAATAACTGGGGAACTGTTTCATTTCACGAAGACTACAATCCTTCTTCACCGTATGTCATCACTCATTATGATACCTTTGTAAAAGTGGATAGCTGATATCAATTACCTAAGGAAGTTATACCATCCATCTGGTTAAAAGAGGTTGAAGTACTATATGATCCTTTTAATATGATGAGTTATGTTATTCAGGAATCAGGAAAACTAGTTTATAAACCGTCACCAGATGAAGTTGAGCATTGGAGAGGAAAGCTGCTTGCTTTTATTCATGAAACTTACAGAGCTGTTATGAGGGAGGAAATATTTTATGCACTTTCTAATCTTGATAGGATACGGTGGCTAATTGTGTCTGGTTGGTATATGGAAATGGAAGAACATGTAGATGGGCCCTATGGGGTATGGACGAAAATCGAGGGTAAAAGAAGTAAATTAAATGAAATGCAATTATTCCTTTTGACAGGTTGGGATTGTGGCCGTAATTCAAATGAAATCATGAAAACGATGAGAGGTATGTTCCCAGAATTCCTTAGATTGAATAAATACCTAAGTACTCAAGTGGATATTGAAGCAAAAGAAGACCACATAAAAAAAATAATGGATATGGCTATATGATACAAGTTTTCTACTAAAGCCATGAATGGCGCTCGAATAGAATGTACTTGGAGGGATGACAAAGTGGGGAAATTGGTTTATCATGTTGCAGTCTCATTAGACAATTTCATTGCGGACCAAGGGATTGTAGATGGGAATATTAATCAATCACTTTTCTTATTTGAAGGGGAACATGTCCCGGATTTTTTATCCGATATTCAGCAATATGAAGCAGTGTTGATGGGGAGAAAAACATATGAGTTTGGTTTTCATTTTGGAGCTAAGCCGGGTGAACCTGGCTATAAAGGGATAAAGCATTATATATTTTCAAATTCCCTTCAGTTCGAATCGAACGAGGAAGTAGAGCTCATCCAAGGTGACTCTGTAGCATTTATTGAAAACCTCAAACAGCAAGGGACCGGTAAGCTATGGTTATGTGGGGGAGGAGAACTGGCTGGAACGTTAATCAACCATAAACTCATTGATCAATTGGTGCTGAAAGTGAATCCAGTCATTATCGGTGAAGGTATACCTCTATTTGGAAGCGTAAAGCCTTGTCTTAAATTAGATTTAGTTGAAATGAAACAATATCCAAACAGTGTGATTAAATCCACGTATAATATTATATATACCTAAGAGAATACGAGTTGTCCGAAAAACTTCATTCCTACATACAGGAGTGCTTTTTAATAAATAGTGAGGGTTGCGTTGGCAGCCCTCAGTTTGTAGACAAAAGGGGTTCGGAATTAAAAAATTCCGAGCCCCTTTTGAAATCCCTTTTGAATTTTCGCCTAAAGTTAAGAGATTGGGGCTCTACGAGCCCAATATGTTAGGCCATTTTTGGACCTTCCATGTCCAATTGGCCATCCTACCTCTGAATACATATCTTTCACCAAGTCATAAATGAAAGTGAAATTAATGGCAGCCTCCATTTTACGAACCAAATGGTTCGGTGGCACCAGTTGATCTAAAGTAATCATTTTAAGTTGATCTCGCTGAATAGAATCATGTTTAGAAAGCATCCTTATCACCTCAAGTTTTAATACTTCTATTTTAAAACAAAAAAGACTCTAGGCATAAGGGTTCTATCTAAAAGTTAAAACAAAGTTGATTGGAACGGAAGGTACGAGACTCCTGCTTAGAAAAGCGCGTCTAAGGGAGACCCCGCAGGCGAAAGCCGAGGGCGGACCGCCCGCGAAAAGCGAGTGCCCTACGTTCCAATCAACGTCCAAATTGTACAACCCTTTTTTTATGCAACAAACAAAGTTCAAACGTGTTGTAACTTTCAAATTCGTTGGTCTTGGATAAAATTTATTAAAGTTTAACAAGGGGCTTACCTTAAGAAAAAAGTGAAAAATATATAATGGAACATCATTCAAATGATTTTGATTTATTGAAAACTTCATATATTTACTCTTTTCAGACAGTTTCCCCTATGCAACATAGTTACCTATTACTTACTTATATAAAACGGTACAAAAAGGTTGCTATAGACCCACCCAATTTAAAGTTGATATTATATTCATGTACTTAATTGTGGGGGGAAGTTGAATGGAAGAACAAAAATATAATGACCTCAAATTAGGCGAACGTGGTGCAATCATTAGTATAATTGCTTATATTTGTCTATCTATCTTAAAACTGGTTATAGGTTACATAAGTGACTCAGAGGCATTAAAAGCGGATGGTTTGAACAATACCACAGATATTATCGCATCCATTGCCGTACTGATTGGATTAAGGCTAGCTCAAAGACCCCCCGATAAAGATCATGGTTATGGTCATTGGAAAAGTGAAACGATCGCTTCTATGGTAGCTTCCTTCATTATGTTTGCCGTTGGTGTACAAGTTTTAATAGATGCTGTCACTTCCATGCTTAAGGGTGGAGAGGAATCACCTGACGTATTGGCGGGATATGTGGGTTTTTTATCTGCGATAGCTATGTATTTTGTATACCGATATAATAAAAAGCTTGCAATCAAAATTAACAGTAAAGCTGTTATGGCAGCTTCAAAAGATAATATATCCGATGCATGGGTTAGTATAGGAACAGCCATAGGTATCTTTGGGTCCCAATTTAACATGCCTTGGCTGGATCCCTTAACTGCCATCATTGTTGGACTATTAATATGCAAAACTGCGTGGGAGATATTTATACAAGCCTCTCATGAACTTTCTGATGGATTTGATGAAGATAAAATTCATCTTTATAAGGGTGTAATTACAAATGTGGAAGGCGTTAAGGGGATAAAAGAAATTAAAGGGAGAAATTATGGGAATAATGAAGTGATTGATGTTGTGATTCTTGTTAATTCCACATTGGATATTAAAGAAGCTCATGATATTGCGACACACGTAGAAAAAGTTATGATGAAAGAACATGGAGTGTACGATGTTCATGTTCATGTTGAACCCAATTAATTTTATGATTACTACAAATAAATGGTTTATGGAAGGGGATTCATGTATATGAGAATACCTTCATTCCACAAAAAATATATTTTCCGAATTGGTCATTAAAAAAATAAGGGTTGACAACAAGAGAATAAAATGCAATCATAAACACATTACATTGGAAGGAATAGGTACCTCATACAATGAAGCAGTAATCTTATCAAAAAACAGTAAATCTAAATATTTTTCAATGGGTGTATATGGTCAGGTATGTTCAATGCTAGTACGCGTCACTTTTTCATTTGAACAATCAACTTCTTACCCATGTGAAATTTTTAATGATTATGTTTAGAGATGGGATTCGTCTGCTCGTTTATAGGTACTAATTCATATACAAATACTTTTTCTGTCAGCGAAAACAGGAGAGGTATGTTTAGTTTTTGTATATTTTAGTAGCAGGCGATCTCTCTCTAAAAATTAGAGGGGGATTTTTTATGTTATTTTTAAAAGCCAGTGATTTAAAGAAAAGCTACGGGTCACGTGAAGTTCTTTCCATTGATTCACTCCAACTTTACAAACATGATCGTGTTGGCGTTGTTGGGAGAAATGGAGAAGGAAAAACGACATTGCTTTCAATATTAGCAGGTGTTAAGGAACCGGATTCCGGTCACATAGAGAACTTTGGAACGGTCACTTATATCCCACAGCTAGAAGAAACTGAACAGGAAATAAGTGGAGTGTTAGCGAGTATTTGGAACTTGCCCAATGAGGATCAAGAAATGATAAGCGGCGGCGAACGCACCCGAAGAAAAATAGCTGCAGCCTTGACATCCAATGCGGATGTCTTAATTGCAGATGAACCTACAAGCCATTTAGATGTATTCGGAATTGAACAACTGGAAAAGGATCTGATGTCTTTTGATGGAGCTATATTGCTCACTTCCCATGATAAAGCATTCTTAAATCACCTATGTACAACAATCTGGGAAGTTGATCAAGGTAAGGTTACTGTATATGAAGGGAATTACGAAGCGTATACCGAACAAAAGCAGACAAAAACAGAAAAGGAAATTAAGGAATATGAAGAGTATCATCGCGAAAAGGATAGGTTGAAGAAGGCTGCACAAAACTTACAGACCAAGTCGGATTCCATTAGGAAAGCCCCTAAACGAATGGGGAATTCGGAAGCAAGACTTCATAAGAGGAGTTCCGGGAAACAGAAGGCGAAATTGAACCGGTCTGCTGAAGCAATCGAAACTCGAATCGAGAAGTTAGCAAAAAAAGAAAAACCTAGGGAAAATACTCCTATCATCTTTGATATTTCCGAATTTCCCTCTTTACACAGCAAAAGGGTCATTCGATTTAATGGCTGTTCCCTGAAAGCCGGGTCTAACATACTAAAGAAGCATATCTATGGAGATGTCCCCCTAAAATCCAGGCTCGCCATCAATGGGCAAAATGGGTCAGGCAAATCGACGTTATTGAAAAAGATAGTCGATCGTCAAGCGGATTTAAATGTAGCGAAGCCGGCAAAGATAGGATTTTTTGCACAACAACAAGAAAATTTGACCGAAAATAAAACGGTGCTTGAAAATATTTTGCAGGATAGTCCGTACAATCAAGCCTTTGTTCGAACGGTATTATCCCGATTAGCCTTTAAAGGAAATGATGTTTACAAACAAGTATCACTCTTAAGCGGTGGTGAAAGAGTCAGGGCTTCGCTAGCAAAAGTTTTTTTGGGAAACTATAATGTACTGGTTTTGGATGAACCTACAAATTACCTGGATATAAGCACGAAAGAGGCTTTAACCGAGGTGTTAAAAGCATATCCAGGAACCATTGTTTTTGTGACTCATGATCGTTCATTGATTCAATCACTTGCAACACATACTCTTTCTTTTGAAGATGAACCTTCGAGAGTTAGAGTCATCAACCAAGAACCAATAAAATTGGATACGGAAGAAATTGAACATCAAGACAAAAAGGCTGAACTCCTTAAGATAGAAGTGCAAATCCTCGATACACTTGGGAAACTGTCCACGGTTATGAATGAAGCGGAAAAAGAGGAATTGGATAGGGAATTCAAGCGGCTCTTGAACAAGAAAAGGAAGCTTGAAAGTTAAAGGGCTTTCCTGTTTCTAAAAAGGAATTGTTGCAGGAAATAGACGATATCACCTAGCGTATAAATCAAAGAAATTCAACAACAGTCAGGACTTCTTTCTTAACAAAGAAAATGCTGCAGATAAAATAATACTTTTTAAGAATGTACTTCATTTCTTTCGTTCCGAATCAGTTTTTGATAAGTTGGGAATACATGATAATGAAGAAAGCATGAAGGGGGCAATATGATGAAACCACGGATTACTGTCATTACATTAGGTGTAGATGATTTGGAAAAATCGCTAGAGTTCTATCGTGATGGGCTTGGATTTCGAACAGAAGGGATAATTGGCAAGGAATTTGAGCATGGCGCCGTTGCCTTTTTCGACTTACAATCAGGCCTAAAGCTTGCCATTTGGAATCGAAAGGATATTGCTCATGAGGCCAAGGTTGCTTTGACTCCAACAAGTTCTACAGAATTTACCATTGGTCACAATGTAGCCAGCAAAGAAGAAGTGAATACCGTGGTGGAGCAAGCAAAAAAAGCGGGTGCGGTCATAACTGATCCGGCACACGATACATTCTGGGGAGGATACTCTGCACACTTTCAAGACCCAGATAGCCACTTGTGGGAAGTGGTTTGGAATCCGGAGTGGGATATCTGAGAATCTTGAATGTGATCCATTTCAAATGGTTCTTGCGTATAGAAAGCATCCGTAGAAGTTCTATCCAAATGTTAAAACAAAGTTAATTGGAACGGAAGGTATGTGACTCCTGCGGGAAAGCGAGTAGCCTACGTTCCATCAACGTTTACATTGTAAAAGCCATAAAAAACTGTAGGCAAACCCGATTTTCATCGAGTTTGTCTACAGTTTGAAGCAAGCACTTTACCTAGAGGTTAAGTGCTTGTTTTTTATTAATAAAATCTCTGCTTTTTTCAATCATTTCTTTATTCTTTTCAATCGCTTCGTTATTACTGAATTTCACCTGTGCATTAACGGTCTCATTGTCTTCCATGTATTCAAGCAGCAAGTCTACAGCTTTTTCCATGAGTCTTTCTATGGGGATATTTCTATCTTCAGAAAGATTGGTGAGTCTATTAGTTAAATAAGGATTGAGCGTAATGTTTAATGGTTTTCTCGTTTCGGAATGAATAAGTCGTTCCACCTTAAGTCGTTTTATCTATTATATAACTATAATTATAGTTAAACAAATGTGAGTGTTTGCAGTGGCTTATTGGAACCCGAAGTCCCAATATTAAAAGAGAAAGTAGAGTTTCGTTAATATCACTTAAAGTTGAAGATGATTTTATACTATTTTGTCATCACAATTAGTTGCTGAATCACTGTTTCACGTAAATGATCATCTAACGGAGCTATATTAAAAAGCTCTGATTAATAAAGACCATCCATGGCTAATCGAATGATAGCTGCTGTTACCGAATTAATATGATCCTGCTCCACTTTGTCTTGAAGAACGATTATCCCTCATAAGAAACGATTATCCCCCTTTAAAAATGTCATCATCCCATTTCTTTAAATTCAACGAGCATTGTTAGTTTCTACTTTTGTATAGCTAGTAGTCCTTCTTAAGTATGAAGGTATCACTGTCCCCAGATTTCATCCTTAAAACAGTAAAACTTGATATATAGGGAAAGTCACGAGGTGGATTACTCTTTAATACATTTTATCCCCTTAATCTTACCTGGCTTAATATCTGGATAAGATCTTTTAGAACGACTTATTAAAGAGTTCCACACTGATTTTATGATAGGTAAAAAAAATGTTGACATAATCAATATAACGTTATAATGTTTATTTATTGTAATTTTGTGTTTTTTCAGACTATAAATAAAAAAGGGGGTAAAGTTATTGAATAATTTTATGGGGTTTCTCGAAGCTAAGGTACTGCCAGTGGCAAACAAAATTGGTTCACAAAGACATCTACTAGCTATTAGACATGGCGTTCTAGCAACGCTTCCTTTAACGATCATTGGATCATTCTTTGTTATTTTGTTGAATTTTCCAATTGAGGGGTATGATGAATGGATAGCACCTTATCGTGCTGCTTTAGATGTTCCGTTTCGGTTTACAGTAGGAGCGATGGCTTTATATGCAGCTTTTGGGGTCGGGTCAGCTCTTGCTGGACATTATAAATTAGATCAGCTCAGTGCAGGCTTTCTATCAGTCTTAGCTTTTTTAATTACATGCGTTGTGCCTACGCAAGTCATGGAAACTGTTCCAGGAGTCATTGAAGCAGGGCGTTGGTTACCAATCAGCTCTTTGAGTGCAGCTTCTTTATTCGGAGCAATTGTGACAGCATTGATTTCCGTAGAAATTTTTCATTTTCTGATTAAACGTGATATCAAAATTAAATTACCGGAAAGTGTTCCGCCAATGGTTTCGAATTCCTTTGCAGCTTTGATTCCAACATTAGTCGTCGTCCTTTTATTCTGGGGCATTCGCTATGGTTTAGGCTTTGACATTAATTCGATTATCACTACATTGGTATCTCCTCTCAAAAATTTATTGGTAGGAAATAGTTTAATAGGTGGTCTGCTTACTGTCTTTCTCATCGTTTTCTTTTGGTCACTGGGTATTCATGGGCCTGCAATATTAGGGCCGATCATACGACCAATGTGGGATTCGGCGATTCTTGAAAATATGGATACATTTGCGAGAACAGGTAATGCAGCTAATTTGCCCAATTTATTTACCGAACAATTCATTCAATGGTTCGTCTGGGTCGGTGGTGCAGGTTCGACTTTATCGCTCGTTGTATTGTTCTTATTTTCAAAATCGAAATATTTGAAAGAGCTGGGTAAACTGTCCTTTGTTCCAGGGGTTTTTAATATTAATGAACCTGTCATCTTTGGAGCACCTATCGTTATGAATCCTATATTAATGGTCCCATTCATTGTTGCACCTTTGGTTAATGTCATCGTTTCATATACGTTCTTTCAATTGGGATTAATACCAATGATCATGGCAAAGCTGCCGTTTACGGTGTTTAGTCCGATTGCAGCTGTAATCAGTACAGATTGGACAATCATGGCCGGGGTTCTTGTTTTATTGAATTTCTTCATCTCATTAATGATATATTTTCCATTTTTCAAGATGTTCGAGAAGCAACACTTGCGTGATGAAAATAAAATAGAAGATAGACCAGAGGAAAACAAAGAGGACATTAAATATGCTTGAAATAATATGTGCAATCCTTTCATTTGTAGGAGCCCAAATCATTTTTTCCCGTACCAGTCTAGGTGAAAAATTAACTCCCTGGAAATCGGTTGGCCTCTCTATTTTAATCATTGGCTTTTCTATTTTTTTGTTCAGCGCAATGGGGTCGACTTATTATTTGATAGTCATTGTACCAACGATTATTTGTTCTGTAATGGTATCCTCCCGCTACCGTGATTACTTAATGGGTTTACAAGCTAAGCGGGCTCAATGGAAAGAAAGTAGAAAAGGAGTGAATGATAGCTTATGAGAAGATTAGGTATTTCCATTTATCCTGAACACTCTACACCGGATAAAGACAAGCAATATATTAAACTTGCCCATGGTTATGGTTTTGAACGAATTTTCACGTGTTTATTATCGGTTTCAAAACCTCTTGAAGTTGTGTTGGAAGAGTATAATAATATTATTTCTTATGCGAAATCATTACATATGGAAGTCATTCTTGATGTTGCTCCAGCTGTTTTCGACAAGTTTGGCATCAGTTATGATGATTTGAGTTTTTTCGCAGAAATGGGAGCTGACGGTGTTCGTCTTGACCTTGGCTTCGATGGCTTGAAAGAAGCTAAAATGACATATAATCCTTATGGATTGAAAATCGAATTGAATATGAGCAATGATGTCGACTATTTATCGAATATTCTGACGCACCAAGGGAATAAAAATCAAATCATCGGTTGTCATAATTTTTATCCACAAAAATTTACGGGTCTGCCTTATGAGTTCTTCATTTCCTGCAGTAAACGTTTTAAAGAAAACGGCATTAAAACAGCGGCATTTGTTACTTCACAAACTGGTGATATAGGGCCCTGGAGCATTAATGATGGTTTATGCACATTAGAACAGCATCGTGACCTATCAATTGATGTACAAGCTAAGCACCTGTGGGCAACTGGTTTAATTGATGATGTAATCATTGGAAACGCATACGCCAGTGAAGCGGAACTGAGAATGCTTGGTTCCTTACAGCGTGACATGATCGAATTGAAAGTGGAGCTTCATTCGGATGCGTCTTCAATCGAGCATAAGGTTGTATTGGATGAATTACACCTTCGCCGTGGTGATATCAGTGAGTATATGGTACGTTCGGTGGAAGTTCGGAAAAAATATGCGAATGAAGATTTTGCAATTCGGGAGAGTATTCCACAGGTGAAAGGATCCGTTTTCATTGGTAATGATTCTTTCGGGAAATACAAAGGGGAACTTCAAGTCATTTTACGGGATATGCCTTTGGATGCACGAAAAAATGTTGTCGCACAAGTTGTAAAAGAAGAACATTTTTTACTGGATTACATTAAACCGTGGGGCACATTCAGATTGATTAAATAGTCTACACGACTTACCACTCTAACGAGATTTAAATATAATCATTTGCTTACTATCCAGTAAGAAAATTTTTAAGGGGGAAAGAGAAATGAATATTTTATTATGTTGTTCTGCAGGAATGTCTACTAGTCTATTGGTTAACAAGATGGAGAAAGCTGCAGCGGAAGAAGGAATGACCGTGAAAATACAGGCCGTAGCCACTATGGAAGTAAGAAACCACATTAATGAAGTGGATGTTATTCTTTTAGGTCCTCAGGTTCGTTACTTACTTAATGATATAAAGAAAATAGGTGATGAGA
Source organism: Peribacillus sp. Bi96 (assembly GCF_918698115.1). Taxonomy (GTDB): domain Bacteria; phylum Bacillota; class Bacilli; order Bacillales; family DSM-1321; genus Peribacillus. The sequence goes on along the minus strand of NZ_CAKKLV010000015.1, from coordinate 87,816 downwards.
AAGGGGTACCGGTAGACACGATAAATCCGATGCATTATGGATCATGTAACGGTAAAGAAGTATTGAAAACAGCTATCCAATTAATTTCAAAATAACATACTATCAAAATATAAGAGGGTGTTAATGTGACAAAAACAAAAGAGGATCTTTCTGAATTATCATTTCAATTAATTCTTCATAGCGGAAATGCCCGCAGTTGCGCAATGGAAGCTATCGCCTTGCAAAAACAAAGGAAATCAAGCGATGCCCGAGAAAAACTAAAGGAAGCAGAGAGTGAGTTTGTTGCAGCACATAAAATCCAAACGGCATTGATCCAACAAGAAGTGAATGGTGAAGAATTCGAAATTCCATTGCTCTTAATCCATGCTCAAGATCATCTGATGACTTCCATGACCACAAAAGATTTAGCGAAAGAAATCGTGGAATTACACGAGAAAACACAAAAGAACTAACTAAGTGATCATGCTGCTAGGGGAATGAGTACTTATTTAAGAGGTTGCTACGGCAGCCTTTTTCTTATGGACATAACGGGTGAAATTGCACGACAAGGTGGCGTTATATTTCTATAGTTTAGGTCATGAACCTAAGCTAAAGAGTTATGGCATAAAAGGGTCACTCAAGATTAGGAATCTCCGAAATTTTAAATTATACTAATGCTCATGGCAGTAACAAATGATACTGACACAGATTAACCAGTATGATTATGAAGGATAATCAGGACAGAAAGCATTAACATAGGTAAGCCATAACAAACAACTTATTAGCAAGGTCAATCATGATATAAAAGGAGAGAAAAGGCATGCAAAGAGTCAATTTAACTGAAGATTTTAGTCTTTCACGCATTGTTCACGGTATGTGGAGATTAGCAAATTGGAAATTTTCTAACGAAGAAATTCTATCACTTATTGAACATGGTATGGATCGAGGTATCACTACATATGATCACGCCGATATATATGGTAGTTACACATGTGAAGAGATTTTTGGGAAGGCTCTTTCATTAAAGCCATCTTTACGCGATAAAATGGAGATTGTTACGAAATGTGGCATAGTACTTCAATCAGAAAACCGTCCTTCTCATAAAAGTCACCATTATAACACTAGTAAAACCCATATAATAAAGTCTGTTGAACAATCTCTTATGAATTTTAAAACGGATTATATAGATTTATTACTTATCCATCGTCCTGATCCCCTGATGGACCCGACGGAAACGGCTGAGGCGTTTAATCAATTAAAAGAATCAGGAAAGGTCCGTAACTTTGGCGTATCGAACTTCAAAAAAACGCAATGGGATATGCTTCAATCTTATCTTGAATATCCACTTGTGACGAATCAACTGGAGCTTTCTGCATATAATCTTGAAAACTTCGAAGATGGAACCATGAACTTATGTCAGCAAACGGGCGTGGCGCCGATGGCATGGTCACCGCTTGCAGGAGGAAGCATCTTTGAGGAATCGGATGAAAAGGCTGTCCGCTTAAGAAAAACGTTAGAAATCGTAAAAGAAGAAATAGGGGCTAATGGAATAGATGAAGTCATGTATGTTTGGCTGTTGAAGCATCCTGCAAAAATCATTCCAATCGTTGGTTCCGGCAAGAAAGAACGCCTGGATAGCGCCATTGATTCATTAAACCTAAGTATGAAACAAGAGCAATGGTTCAACATTTTAACAAGTTCCATGGGGCATGATATCCCGTAATGATCATACAGTTGAACCGCAAAAGTATGGGACTTCCAAAAGGGGGCCCATTCTTTTTTGCGTGAAAACATAATTGGGAATTAACTAGAGATGTAAACAGGCAATCGTTTAACCAATCCTTCCGTAAAGACCAACCTATTAATTCAAGTGAACGACTGGAACATCAATCTTTACCCCTTTTAAGTAATACCTTCAATTTTTAATAGTATATTTTTATTGATAAAGGTAGTTATGTATTTTATAATGGTTATAATGAATTAACATCATGGATAAGAGGGGGTTCGTACATGCTTAACACGGTCGTTTTATATTTACCTATAGGTAGAAAAACGTTTGATATTGAAGCAGCTGAAATATATCGTAAGCAAAGTATGGAGTGGTTGGAAGAAAGCTGCAGCCATCTTGTAGCACCAGAACAAACCGTGACATCTGTTGAGGAACTTCAAGATTTTTTAGATTCCATAAAAGATGTGAAATTCGATACGGTTTTATATCAGAGTGTTACTTTTGCAGATGGAGAGTTTATGGTCAAGGTATTGGAGTATTTCAAGCAGCCTGTCATTGTTTGGTCAGTTCGCGAACCGAGTGTTGGAGGACGATTACGCCTCAATTCATTAACTGGCGGGAACAGTACAAGTAATGTACTGCGGAATCATCAACATCCGTTTGCTTTTGTATTCGGGAATCCAGATGAAGATGCTTTAAGAAAGCGTTTACTAAGACAATTTGATGTTATGCGTGTTCTAAAGGCATTAAGTGAGCTGAAAATAGGCGTGGTAGGTGAATATCCACCAGGTTTCTTCTTCTCACAATCTAATGAAGGAGAACTGCAAACAGCACTTGGGGTTACACTTCATAAGATTGATTTACAAGAGGCGTTTACACATTGTGTGGAACTCCCAGAACAAGAGTGGATCGGTGAAATTGACCGTGCTGAGAAACAAGTAATTGGATTGAATCGTAATGATGAAACCGTTACGAAGTTCGCTCAATTTTCAACGTACATAAAAAAACATATCCAGCAACAAGAATTGAACGCATTGGCGATGCGGTGTTGGCCGGACTTTTTTAACGAGTTGGGAGCAGCTCCGTGTTCGACTCTATCCCAATTCACAGAAGACGGAATGGTAACATCATGTGAATCAGATATTCATGGATCGGTTTCTATGTTTATTTTACGTGAATTAGCTGGTGGAAATGCACCTTATTTAGGAGATTTAGTCCATGTAGATGAAGCAAAAAATTCGGTTGTATTTTGGCATTGTGGTGCGGGAGCTTATTCTCTTGCCAATCCTACTACAGGGGCAACAGTCGGTGTACATCCAAATCGGAAAATAGGCTTTGCAATGGATTTTGGTTTGAAAGCAGGAGTAGTAACGATCTTTAGAGTAAGCCATACACCTGAAGGCTATCGTCTTTTAGTCATGAAAGGAAATGCATTGGATGGAGAGCAGCCGTTTACAGGAACATCTGTGGAAGTGGAATTAAAAACAGATGTAATGGACACACTTTACAAACTTATGCATGCAGGATATGAGCCTCACTTTGCACTAGTTTATGGAGATGTAACGGAACATCTAATTGAATTGGGACGTATCCTTCAATTAGAGACCGAGGTATATGTATAAGAAAACAGTATCTCACCATTACAGCAATAGCTAGTTAATGATATATAATTTATCCTATATACTAGCTTAAAGGGGTTGGACAACGTGAAAAATATGATAGATGCTAATAAAAATGTGGCTCTTTATTTACAGGTAAAAGACATTTTAGTTAAGCGCATTCAGGAAAAAGTATGGAAGGCAAACGCATTGATACCAACGGAACAAGAGTTGATGCAAGAATTTGATGTTAGCCGTACCACTTTAAGGCAAGCCATTTCCATTCTTGTACAAGATGGATTATTGGAGAAAAAACAAGGAAGGGGAACAATTGTAAAGCCTCAACCTCTTATTGGTGGGAGCTTAGGAAAACTAAAGGGGTTAGCAGAAGAAGTAACAGAGAGAGGCTTGACACCTAATTCAAAATTACTGCGTGCAAACTTTAAAAAAAATCTATATTACGAAACATCAATGCTCCAACTAGCAGAGGGAGAAGAAGTTTTTGTAATTGAAAGGATCCGTTTCGCTGATGATGTTCCCATTGCCATTGAACGCTCATGTTGGCCCAGGCATATTGGTAAAATAATTGAAAAACATGACCTGAATAGTGCAAAGTTTTATGAGATTCTAGAGGAAAACGAAATTTTTTTAAAACGTGCGAAAGAAAAAATTTGTGCAATCAACGCAACTATTTATGAAGCAGATTTACTTGGCATTCGCGGTGGTGAAGCTTTGCTTGAAATGACAAGGCTAAGCTTTGGATTTGATGATAAACCACTTGAATTTACGATAACAAAATATCGTAGTGATAAATATCATTATGATATTGACCTTTTTAGATAAATCTTAATACGTTTAGGGAGTGGAGAGATTTGACGAATGGAACACTAGTTAAGCAATATGGTTTATATGTGGATGGTCAATGGGAGAAAACGTCAGAAACAATGAACGTACTAAACAAATATACGCAAGAACCCGCAGCTCAAATTTCAGTAGCCACAAAAAAACATGTGGATAAATCTGTAAAAAGTGCAAAAACAGCGCTAAAAGTAAATTTTTCACCATATGATCGATATGAGGTATTAATGAAAGCTGCTCAGTTGCTAATTGAGCGTCGTGAAGAATTTGCTCGAATTTTAACTATTGAAGTTGGGAAGTCCATTCGCGAATCACGTGGAGAAGTAGATCGTTCAGCTCAAACTTTACAAATATCAGCAGAAGAAGCAAAGCGTATTCATGGAGAAGGTGTGCCTGTTGAATCAGCTCAAGGTTCAGAGAATCGCATGGCCTTTACAGTACGTGTTCCGGTTGGGGTCATTGCAGCTATCACCCCATTTAATGCACCTATAAATCTGGTCTGTCATAAAATCGGACCAGCACTTGCTGCTGGCAATAGTGTGGTCTTAAAACCAGCCGAAGTAACCCCAATCTGTGCCATTAAACTGGCAAGCCTATTGGAAGAGGCTGGTCTACCAAAGGGACGCCTTCAAGTGCTGACTGGTGATGGTGCAAAAGTTGGTGAATGGTTGCTAGAAAATCAAGATGTTAACATGTTTACTTTTACAGGAAGCCCACGGGTAGGAGAATTAATCCGTTCAAAGGCGGGATTACGGAAAGTGTCTCTTGAATTAGGAAACAATTCAGCCACCATTGTTCATAAAGATTCTGATTTGGAAAGAGCTGTAACTTTAGTTTCACAAAAAAGCTTTAACAATGCAGGACAAGTTTGTATCTCAGTCCAACGTATCTATGTTCATAACGATATCTATGAAACCTTTGTTGCTAAGTTAATAGAAAAAACAGAAGATTTTGTAGTTGGTAACCCATTGGATGAAAATACAGATATCGGACCTATGATTCGTCTTACTGAAGCGGAGCGGGTAGAGGAATGGGTGAAAGAAGCAGTAGAACAAGGTGCACAGGTTGAGTTAGGCGGCAAACGTGATGGCGCTTTTTATTTTCCTACAATCTTAACGAATGTAAATGATGACATGAAAGTTTGCCGTCAAGAAGTGTTTGGGCCAGTTGTGTCCATTGCACCATATGAAGAGATAGACGAAGTAATCGTTAAAGTAAACGATTCTGATTATGGTTTACAAGCTGGACTTTTCACGAACGATTTACAATTAACAATGAAAGCAGCGCGTGAAATAGAAGTGGGCGGGCTGATTGTTAATGATGCGTCAGCATATCGGGTCGACCATATGCCTTATGGTGGCGTGAAGAAGAGTGGAAATGGAAAAGAAGGTCCGAAATATGCAATTGAAGAAATGACGGAAGAACGTATTATTGTCATAAATTTATAATTGTATGATTTATTAAAAAAGGACCTAGAGGGGAAAGAATCTAGGTCTTTCCTTTAGCCATATGACAAAACAAAAGGTAATGAAGGTGACAAAGATGGAGTTTTTAACTATTCTCCTACCTATTTTCGGTATTTTTGCGATCGGATTTATTGGACAAAAGAAAATCGGATTTGATACAAAGACAATTTCAACAATGGCGCTTTACATCATGTCTCCCGTTCTAGTATTTCAAACTTTTTATACAACACCATTTAACGTTGATTATTTATATCTTACTTTTTACACATTTGTCCTTTGTTTTTCCCTGATTGCAGTTGTTTATATGATTGCTTTTTTTCACGGATATTCGACTCCTGAGACATGTGGGATGATATTGGCGTCGTCTTTTATGAACAATGGAAACTATGGTACCCCCGTTGTCTTATTACTTTTCGGTGCTACCGGACTAAAATCTGCCATCATTTTAATGGTGATACAACAATTGGTTATGTGTACGGTGGGGGTGTATTATGCTGCAAAAGGGAGTCCAGAAGGTAATGGTATACGTTCAGCGCTTCGGGCAGTTCAACGTATGCCCACTATATATGGCGGACTTTTAGGCGCTACTTTTCAATTATTGAATATTCCATTAAGCAGCGCCGTACAAGAAGCTGTAGGCTTAGTAGCTGATGCAGCTATTCCTACAGTAATGATCGTACTAGGAATGCAGCTTGCTAGAATATCAATAAAACATTTAGCAAAAGCCAAGATTTCGTGGTCGCTCATTGTCAAACTTGCGATTTCACCTGCCATTGCTTATATGCTAACACTTTTCTTGCCTGTAGATGATATGGTTAAACAAATTATGATTATTATGGCTGCAATGCCAACAGCAGCTAATACGACTATGTACGCTCTCCAATTCAATACAGAGCCAGAGTTTGTTTCAAGTACGACACTAATTAGTACTTCGTTAAGTCTTGCTACTTTGCCTATTATTTTTATGATGGTCTTATAAAAAAATAGTGGAATTCCATATATATTTATGATCAAAAAATGTTAGAGGATGATTAATCAGAGTCCTCCCAATAATTCAATCCTGAACAAGTAAGTAGATATTATGAGTTTGTAGACAAAAGGGATTCTATCTAAATTATAAAAACAAGTTGATTGGATCGGGTGTGCGAGACTCCAGTGGGAAAAGCGCGTCCAAGGGAGACCCGCAGGAGCAAAGGCACCGAGAAGTCTCCCGGACCGCCCGCGGAAAGCGAGTGCCTGGAGGGGAAATCAACGGGCAAATTTTAAAAACCTAAAAAAATGTAAACAAACTCAATTATTATCGAGTTTGTCTACTGTCTGAAGCTTTTATATCATATAAAAGCTTCTTTTTAATAAGTTTCTTCTATGTAAGGGGGGACAGTCAGCGATATGGAAATACCCGTCTTTGCTATAATTGTCTCATGGTTAAATTCAAAGGGGCGGAACAACTTAAATATTTGTTGATAACATAGTTTAGAAAATTGATTTGCACATAGGATTTAGAGTGAGTGCCTTACGGTGGAATGAGGGGAAAACAAAACTAAGTATCGGCTTACCCCGGAATTCAAAGGGAAGAAGCATGTAAGATGCTCCAATATCCGAAAAGGATACTGTGCATTTTACATGCTCCCATTTACACCGAGAATGAACACAAATACAGAAAGGTGAGTTGTAGATCTTTAACGCCATACACCATAGTTTACATACTGTGGGGAGAGGACTGTGCTTAAGACGTACCCCTACTAGATTCGATTCATTAGAAGACTATAGCTTTCCCTTTATAAACGCTTTTTAACAACTCATCAATGTATACTACTTTTCCTGTTTTTATGGATTCTTCTGCCGCGATTCCGACGACAATAGACCAAAAGCCTTCTTCAACAGTTGCAGTTGTTGTGGATACGCCTTCAATATTATCAATAAAGTATTTGTGCTCATAATAGGTTCCCCCATTATGCCCACTGCTCTGGATAACAGATGGATAACAAGGAGTGGAGATTCTTGTAGGTTTACTTTCACCACTTAATACTTCTAGGTGTGTATTTGGTCTATTTACTGGTAAAAAATCATCGTTTTCATATGCTCTCAGTCTTCCTTCATCTCCACATATCGTTATTTCTTCATAAAACATAGGAGAAAACATACATAAATTAAAATTCGTGTTAACACCGTTTTCATAAATGATATTGACATTAGCATGATCAATAACATCCGATTTTTGATCTTTATATTCAAAATCAGTAAAATTGACAGCGCTTCCTCCAGTTGCATATACGTAAGATGGTTTAGATTGAGCAAATAAGTTTAAAAGGTCAAAGTAATGACAACATTTTTCAACTAATGTCCCGCCTGAATACTTAGAAAATTTATTCCATTGATTTACTTTATCGAGGAATGGAACCCTATGTTCTACAATGCTAATTGTTTTAACGTCACCAATGGATTTTCGCTCGATTGCTTCATGAATCGATTCATTATAAATGGCTTTGTATCGATATTGAAGGCCAATTTGAAATATCCCTTTATAATCATCAGCAAGTTCTTTAATTTCCAATGCATCTTCTAAATTAGTAGCCATTGGTTTTTCCAGTAAAATATGTTTACCAGATTTGACAGCTTCTCTCACAATCTCAAGATGGGTATAATTTGGCGTGCAAATAATTAGTCCATCTACTTGTGGATCATGACAAGCGTCCGTTAGACTCTGATATTCTACTAAATCGTGGCCAGGGAAGTTTTCTGAGAACATTCTTTTCGTATTTTCAATACTTTTCTTATCTATATCATAAATACCATGGATGGTGGCTCTTCCTTCTAACATGGTTACTTTAATATGCTCATGTCCTATCATTCCAGCACCAATAACGTTGAATTTATATTTTTGTTGTTCACTTTTATAAATGTATTTATCCTCTTCAGATAAGTAATCAACATTTAAAAAGCCTGAGAAAAAGTTACTGTTTAATTCTTTTCTTTTTGTACTCATATCAATAACCTCCGTGTAATGCCCTATTTTTTAATCAAGTTTTACGAGTTTTTCCCTCTGATTACTTACTTTGGTATTCCAAAAGAAGGTGTAAAATACACTTGCTAGCGTTATAGGAAAGATAGGCAATTACTAAGCTAATGCTGAAAGTTTGAGGGCAAATTGCAACATTATGCACACTAAACGTAATTACCTTTAAATAAAAATCAGTACCTTTGTTTATTATAAGAATACGTTTACAAAATTACAAGTGAAGATTTTAAAATAATCAAAAATTCTGAAAAGATAAAAACTGAATTTACACCTTACTAATAGGTAAGGCATATTAAAAAAAAGAAGAAGCTATGTGTAGGTGGAAAATCTGATGAACGAAAGATTCGGTAGAGTATGGAAGTATATTTGTATACTTTTACTATAGGATATATTTTTTTAAACAGAAAAAAATATATGGAAAAGGCTTGCTATTTTGTATGCGTTTTCATAATATAATAAAAACATAGTAACTTTTTCAAAAAAGATAGTAATCTTATCTCTAAAATAGAAGGGAGATTATGCCGTGAAGATTTTTTAACTGGAATTTTTTAGTGTCTGCATTTCTTATGAAGGGTTATTTACAAATATCCAAGTGGAAATTTCTTGAATTATAAAAATGGTCTCTAAAAGGAGAGAACTTATGGAACAATCAGTCATTCAAAACGTTGAACGTCCAGTTGAAACTTCTAAGAAATTAAAACTTAAGGAAAAAATCGCTTACGGAATGGGGGATGTTGGAAATAATTTTTTGTTTGATTTAGGTCAAATATATTTGCTTAAGTTTTATACCGATGCACTAGGATTGCCTTCTGCAACTGCTGGACTAATCTTTTTAATTACAAAAATTTGGGACGCTTTTGCCGATATTACTGTAGGTACTTGGGTTGATAATCGAAAAAAAATTGGTCCTAAAGGAAAGTTTAGACCTTTTATACTTTACACAGCAGTACCGCTAGCTCTTATTACAATCGTGAGTTTTACTAATCCAGATTTTTCACTTACAGGAAAAATGATTTGGGCTTATGCTACTTATATGGCTTTTGGAACCATTTATAGTATTTCGAATATCCCTTACGGTTCAATGGTTCCGGCTATGACCAAAGATCCTGTAGAAAGAGCAGAGTTAGCTGCATTTAGACAAGCAGGTGCAAACTTTGGCTTACTTGTTACTACAGTTGGGTTTATGCCTATTGTGTTACTTTTTGATAGTGAATCTACTGGATATATAGTAGCTGTATCGATATTTGCATTTGTAGGTGTTTTATTTCAAATATATTGTTATGCGAATGTTAAAGAACGGTATGTATATGAGAAGCCAAAAGAAACGCAAGTAAAACTAAGTGATAGTTATAAAGGGCTTCTAAAAAATACGCCTCTTCTGATACTTTGCTTAGTCAACTTGTTTACCTTTTCAGCGTTTAATGTGAAGCTCGCAGTACAAGTATATTATTGTCAATATGTATTAAAAAATGTTTCTATCGTTCCTTACATGGGTTTTTTTAGCATTGGCTGTGTGTTTATTGGTGTGGCATTAGTTCCGTTTATGGTTAAAAAGTTAGGAAAAAAATACACGTATATACTTGGTTGTGCAATTTGGGCAGTTGGCGATATATTAGCTTATCTTTTTGCTGATAACGCAGTAATATTTATCATTTTAGCTTGTTTTGCATTCTTTGGAAGTTCATTTGTTAATAGTTTAAACTGGGCATTTGTTTCTGATGCAGTTGAATATGGAGAATGGAAAACAGGTAACAGATCTGAAGGTGTGGTTTATTCTTTCTTTACTTTCTGTCGCAAACTATCTCAGGCCCTCGCGGGTTTTATTCCAGGGATTGTTTTAGGGTTGGTCGGTTATGTTCCCAATGCAGTGCAAAATGCTAATGTAGTTGAAGGGATTAGAGGACTAATGTTCATATACCCAAGTACTTTAGCCATGGCAACTATTATTGTAATGGGAATATTTTATAAACTATCAGATGAAAAATACAATAATATCGTAAAAGATCTTAATGACCGTAAAACCGGTGTACCTATGTAAAATAAAAGTGAAGAGTAAGACTGTAGGATTTAACCATTTGAAGACCTGTTATGTTAGGATATTGCCATTTTTGAACCGATAGAGTGTATGTTTTTAGAGTAAAAATTCCAAGTGTGCTTCTATCGTAAAAACAGACTGGCGGTATTGTATAAAAAGATATTTACTAGAATCTGTATAAAAAGCTTGAAATATTGTAGTCTATTTTTTATTATAATGTTAAAGGTAATGATGTTTTAGGTAAACATTATTATGTTTAAATTAATAACAAGGAGGAACAAACTATGAAATATTTTTTGGATAGTGCTATTCTTGAGGAAGTTCGTTATGCATATAAAAATTGGGCAATTGATGGTGTGACAACAAACCCCCGTCACATAATGACTAGTGGTAAACCATTCCTAACAGTTTTAGATGAACTAGGAAGTGAATTTAAGGGAGTTGAAAACTTTCCTATTTCAGTCGAGATTAATCCTCATTTAGAAGATGCAAAAGAAATGGTTGTAGTAGGAACTAAAATTGCAAAATTATCTTCTAATTTCGTCATTAAGATCCCATGTACAGAGCCTGGTTTAATTGCTGCGAGGGAATTTGAAAAAGAAGGTATTCCTACGAATGTTACGCTTGTTTTTTCTCCGTCTCAAGCCTTACAGGCTGCCCGAATTAAGGCTAGTTTTGTATCACCTTTTGTTGGATGGAAAGAAAATAGCGGAGATGACACAACTCAATATATTCAAGACATCGTAAATATCTATAAAACATATAATTTTGATACAGAAATTATTGTGGCTGCATTACGGAACGGTAAACAAATGGTTGATGCTGCGAAAGCAGGTGCTCATATCGTGACTTGTGGCTTCGATGTTTATAAGGAAAGCTTCCACCACGCATTTACTGATTATGGATTAGATAAATTCCGCAATGCTTGGGATAACACAATAACGGAAGTACCCGTATTAAAATAATAGATAGCGATGAAGGGTACCTCATAGGTTTTTCTTTGAGGGGCCTTTTATAGAGAAGAAATGAGGCGAATGGCTTTGTCTAAATTCGAAACGATAAAAGGGCTTAATAAACACGTTTCTTTTTTTCATGTTGAAGATAGAACGTTTACCCCATACGGTAAAATAATCAAGGGATATGATTTCCATGAGTTACAAACTTATATGGAAGATACAGAAATTCCTCAAGATCAAAATATATATATTGCCTCTGTTGCAAATATGGAAAATAAGAGAGTGAATGAACAAATTCAAACAGCATTTTATGGTGAGATGTCGATACAAATTGGATATTGTAATGGTCCTAACTCAACTTTAAATGGTTTAGAATATCATAAAGGCAGTGAAATCAACATCGCTGTGACAGACCTGGTTCTTCTCTTAGGAAAGGTACAAGATATTCAAGACAATATCTATGATTCTAATAATGTGACAGCTTTCTTTATACCTAAGGGAACTGCCGTGGAATTATATAGTACGACATTACATTTTGCGCCGTGTAAAGTAAATAATGATGGTTTTAAGACCATCGTTATTTTGCCATCCGGAACAAATGAACCATTAAAAGAGGACTTGGAAAAAAGAACAGAAGAGGATAAGCTATTATTCATGAAAAATAAATGGCTACTTGTTCATCCTGAAAGAAAACAGTTAGTAAGCCGCGGTGCATATGCAGGAATAAGAGGAGATAATATTTCGATTTTCCAGTAATGTCAGATCATTAACTAAGAGAGGGACTTTAAAAAGTATATTATGTTATAGGTATGCAAACAATTTCCTTCTTCTTTATCTCTCTTTTTCTAGTTTTTTTGACGAGTTGCCAAACGTTAAAAAGAAAACGTTCTCAATTCCTAAAAGCCTTAGATGCATATCATTTGAATGTCTACCGAAGGCTCATATATTAAAAATGCATTCAACTCCAAGTCTTGTCCTGCTTGGAGTTGAATGCATTTCTTAACATGATTATAATAAACCGTCAAATATTAACCTTTGTTCAACTGAGCAAAGCTAAAAAAAGAGATCTGTAAAATGAATTTGGCAAGGGGAGCTAAATGGCTATGTTTGATATGATTCTCAAGGATTTTATCGGTTAGGTTATTGCGTTATCTCCTTGTTATATGATAGGGGAAAATGCTATGGTTGAGATACATTTGCAAGTCCAATATAAAGAACAGAAGTGAAATAAATGGCTGAGCCCTTAAAGGATTTATATAATGAAACGTTCATTCGTGAATTCGGTGAAAAAGTAAAGGGTGTCCATCCGTCCTTCTCTACTGAATCGTTTGTAAGGGAAGTGATTGATGAGCATTGGGACGAGAGGAAGTTAAAAGAACGAATTAGACATATTTCCATTACCCTCGGGAGGCATCTTCCAAGTGATTATCAAGAGGCATTGGATATTTTGTATCAAATTGATAAGGATTGTGAAGGGTTTAGATATTTATTTTTCCCGGACTTTGTCGAGGTACATGGATTGAATAAGAAAGATTGGCCGTTATCGCTAGATGCGTTGGAGCGTTTTACTGCAAGGTCATCCTCTGAATTTGCAATCCGAGCTTTTATCTTGCTTGATCCCGTTTTAATGATCGAGAAGATGAAGGAATGGACCAAGCATGATGATGAACATGTCCGCAGGCTGGCTAGTGAGGGGTGCCGGCCCAGGTTACCTTGGGGACAAGCTTTACCGATGTTCAAATCCGATCCGACACCGGTATTGGATTTGCTTGAGAACCTGAAAAGCGATCCGTCCATCTATGTACGCAAAAGTGTGGCAAATAACTTGAATGATATTGCGAGAGATCATCCAAATGCCGTCATAGAGACTGCCAAGCGCTGGCATGAAAGTGGAAACCCCCAAACGATTTGGATTGTTCGACGGGGATGCCGAACTCTTGTTCGTAAAGCGGATCCAGAGGTCCTTTCATTATTTGGTTACACGGATGTATTGAACAATCTTACTATCATTACAAACGCATGTATTAGAAATGAACCAGATTCGATTTTTATTGGGGAAACCAGTGAACTTTATTTCGGGTTTCTAGTGAACGTGAAGAATACAGCGAAACTTCGTATTGAGTACGCCATCGATTTTGTTAAAGCCAGTAAGAAAACGTCTCGCAAAATATTTCTACTGGCAGATAGGAATTTCACGGATGGAGAACGAGTCGAGAGAGTGAGAATCCACAATTGGAAGGATTTGACGACACGTCGTCATTACACGGGAATCCATCGTATCTTCCTTCTCGTAAACGGAGTGGAAGTTGCAGAAACGCATGTAAAACTAAACGCTGAAACTTAATTGTTTATTGATAATATTCAATGAGTGCCTAGAGGGAAAATCGACGGTCACATTTTAAAAACCTAAAAAACTGAAGACAAACTCCAATATTATCGAGTCTGTCTTCAGTCTGAGAGGAGCACCCCAGCTCCTCTTTTTGTTATTTAGATATAAGTGCAGATTACTCATTTTTGAATACACTTCGTTACATCGTTTATCGCAACAAAAGGCTTATACTTCTATTTACCTTAAATCCAAAAAGTCGGATAGTTCCGATTGCTGCGCAAATTATTAATTAACAGTGCAAGGAAAACGATTATCACGGAACCAATTAACACAGGCGTAAATAAATAGCTCAAGCTATAATGACCAAGCATAACAACAAGGGGATCTGCCCCTGCTGGTGGGTGCGTCGTTTTTGTCAGCATCATGACGGCAATTGCTAATCCGACTGCTAAGCCGATTGCCCAAGGCTCATCGCCAAAAAAATGATAGGAAGCTAAACCTATGAATGTTGAAACAAAATGGCCCCCAATAATATTCCGTGGCTGTGATAACGGCGCATTCCAAAGACCGAACGCCAGTACACAACTGGCACCAAATGGAGCCATTAACCACAATGCTGATGTCATTTTTGTTAAAAGAATTAAAGCGAAAATAGTTAAAAATCCACCGATTAGCCCGGTTATTGCGTCTTTTACATTTATCTGTAAAGGACTTCTTCCTTTTCCCTTCATTTTAGATAAATACCGTATATGAAATGAGCTTGTTTCTTTTTGCCCAGTCACAGCTATGCGGTCCATTATTCCCCCTCCTTACAAGTACATTTACACTTTACACGAAATAAAATAACCTGTCAAAATCATTTTTAACGGTTAGTTAAAAATCTCATAAAAAAACCTACTCTTTTAAGAAGTTGGCTCTTCATTCATCATCAGATTTCCGGTGTTGAAATCGGGCGACCTTTTTTCTATTACCGCATATTTTCATTGAACACCACTTACGTCTTCCACTTTCATCGATAAATAACAATACGCAATCATTATTCGAGCAACGCTTTAATGAGGCTAGCTTATTTTCTTCTATTAAAGTTAATAAGTCATAAGCAATAAAAGAAAGCAAGATATCTTCTGCTTCTCCAACAGGTATGGGAATCAATTTTTGATCCATTAATTTATAAGTGAATGGTGCTTTTTCGATTTTCTTTTCTGAAAAAGCGATAAACTCATCAGGAAACGGATTCCCATCTGCTATTAATTCGAAATGTCTTCTTAAAATTGTACGCATTTCTAGAAGACATACGAATACCTGCTCGATTCTCTCTTTAAGTTTTAAGCATAGCTGATCATTCCAAAATGAGTTTTGCTCTTTTATTACAGTAAGCCAGTCCAGCACATCTTCTTCTGATAGCAATAAGTCTTGTCGTTGACCACGACTGACTAGTTCCGTGTTCACTAAATCCAGAGAAAGATTACCTGATATAAGTGGAAATTTATTAGTTTCGGACACAAGTTCATCTCCCATTTATCTATTATATTCTAACCATTAAGTTGTCAATAAAGAGGTTATATCCTCATTATACCTTATTACTGAATTTTACAGCTACTTATCATGTCTGATGGGAATTCCTTTCTGTAAATCTATTATTGCGCCCTTAACTGGATTACATTTCTTGCGTTTTAATTCCTTTATTGTGGATGAATCGTATAGTAAATCGAAGCCTATGAGAATCACTCCTTATATAAAGTGAAGGTAGATGGCTGGAAAAAAGTTATTGACAAAACCTGTACGTACAGGATAATATGAAAGCGTATACAGAACCTATACGTACAGGTTATAAAATCAATTATATTTTGCTTTCTAGGGAAGGGAAGTAGTGAAATGGGTAAATACACAGAACCTGCAAGGGATTTGCTCCAACATGTCGGAGGGAAGGAAAATATTGCAACGGTTACGCATTGTGCGACAAGAATGCGATTTGCATTGAAGGACCCTGGCAAGGCGGATGTAAGCAAAATTGAATCGATTAAGCTTGTAAAAGGAACATTTACACAAGCTGGCCAATTCCAGGTCATTATCGGGAATGAGGTATCATCTTTTTATAATGAATTCGTTTCCATGGCTGGATTACAGGAAGCGTCAAAAGAAGATGTGAAAGAAGCAGCTAAACAGAATATGAGCTGGCTGCAGCGTTTGATTTCCCATCTTGCGGATATTTTCACACCATTGATTCCTGCCATAGTGGTTGGAGGCCTCATTCTTGGATTCCGCAATATCATCGGCGATATTAAAATGTTCGATGACAGTACGAAGACGCTTGTTGATATTTCACAATTTTGGGCAGGGGTTCACTCATTCCTGTGGTTGATAGGTGAAGCCATATTTCATTTTCTTCCTGTTGGGATTACATGGTCCATCTCGAAGAAAATGGGCACGACTCAAATTCTCGGCATCGTCCTTGGTTTGACCCTGGTTTCTCCACAACTTCTAAATGCCTACGCAGTTGCAGGCACGAAGGCAAGTGACATTCCTTTTTGGGATTTCGGTTTTGCCCAAGTCGATATGATAGGCTACCAGGCCCAGGTCATCCCAGCCATACTGGCGGGCTTCGTTTTGGCATATTTGGAAATTTTCTTGAGAGATAAAGTGCATAATTCCATTTCCATGATCGTCGTTCCATTTTTTGCTTTACTTCCAACAGTAATCATTGCCCATACCATTTTGGGGCCTTTAGGTTGGAAAATCGGTTCAGTCATTTCAACGGTTGTATATTCCGGACTGAATTCATCAGTTGGCTGGCTTTTTGCTGCCGTCTTCGGCTTTGCCTATGCACCACTTGTCATCACAGGCCTGCATCATATGACAAACGCAATCGATCTTCAGCTTATGAGTGAACTAGGCGGAACGAACCTTTGGCCAATGATTGCTTTATCCAATATTGCTCAAGGTACAGCAGTGCTTGCGATGATTTACATTAACAGAAAAGATCAGGAGGAAAGACAAGTTTCCATTCCAGCTACGATTTCATGTTATCTCGGAGTAACGGAGCCTGCCATGTTCGGCATTAACTTGAAATACGGCTTCCCGTTCTTAGCCGGTATGATTGGTTCGCTGTTTGCTGGCATCGTATCAGTCGGATCTGGGGTGATGGCGAACTCAATCGGTGTTGGGGGGATTCCAGGTATCCTTTCCATCCAGCCAAAGCATATGGGAATGTTTGCGGTCGCGATGTTGGTTGCATTCATTGTGCCATTCATTTTGACTATAGCATTCTCCAAGCGCCCTCAAATGAACTTGAAAACAAGAACGAAAACAACGAAATTAAATGCGTAATAATGCGGAGGGGGAGCATTCTCCCTCTTTTTTATCATAGAGACAAAAGGATACAACCGGGAAAGCAGAGGAGGATTTACAATGAAGGATTTTAAAAAAAGTACCATCTATCAAATTTATCCGAAGTCTTTTAAGGACTCCAATGGCGACGGCATCGGCGACATAAATGGTGTCATTGAAAAACTTGATTATCTGAATAAACTGGGAGTGGATTATATTTGGCTGACCCCTTTTTATCGTTCACCTCAAAATGATAATGGATATGATGTAGCGGATTACACATCCATTGATCCAGCGTTTGGGACGATGGATGAATTCGAAAGATTGGTGAAGGAAGCTAATTCACGGGATATCCAAATCATGCTGGATATGGTATTCAACCATACTTCAACAGAGCATGAATGGTTCCAAAAAGCACTGGCTGGAGAGAAAGCATATAAGGATTATTATATTTTCAGGAAATCAAAAAATGAGGAGCCCCCTACAAATTGGATTTCAAAATTCGGTGGCTCTGCATGGGAATATGTAGAGGAACAAGATGAATATTACCTCCATTTGTTCGATCGGACACAAGCGGACCTTAACTGGGAAAATCCGAGAGTAAGGCAGGAAATCTTCAATATCATTAACTTCTGGCTGGATAAAGGTGTCAAAGGATTCCGATTGGATGTTATCAATCTTATTTCTAAACCCGAATTGTTTGAAAATGACAAAGAAGGAGATGGACGTTGCTTTTATACAGATGGTCCCAAAATTCATCAATTCCTTAAGGAGATGAATGAAGAAACGTTTGGGAAGGATATAGAGGTGATGACTGTTGGGGAAATGTCATCAACGACCATCGACCATTGCATCAAATATTCATCTCCAGATGAAAAGGAGCTGTCCATGGTATTCAATTTCCATCATCTAAAGGTGGATTACAAGGATGGTGAAAAGTGGTCGATTGCTGATTTTGACTTCAGGAAGTTAAAAGATATCCTAAGCAGCTGGCAATCTGGTATGCAAGAAGGCAATGGGTGGAATGCCCTGTTCTGGTGCAACCATGACCAGCCGAGGATCGTGTCCCGGTTTGGTAATGATTCAGAGTATCAAAAGGAATCTGCCAAGATGCTTGCGACGGCCATCCATATGCTTAGGGGAACCCCATATATTTATCAAGGTGAGGAAATAGGGATGACCAATCCGAAATTCAGTCAAATTGAACAATATCGCGATGTGGAGTCGATTAATTATTTCAATATCTTAAAAGAGGAAGGCAAAGATGAGAGTGAAATAATCGAAATCCTCCAAGCTAAATCCCGCGACAACTCCCGAACTCCCATGCAGTGGAAACATGCAGAGCATGCAGGTTTTACGGAAGGGACGCCATGGATTACAGTGCCTGAAAATGCAAAGGCCATCAACGTGGAACAGGCACTCAATGATCAGGATTCCATCTTCTATCATTACCAAAAACTTATATTATTAAGGAAGAAACATGATATCATTGCATATGGGGACTATCAGGAAATTCTAGGCGACCATGAAGAACTATTCGCTTATATACGCAGTCATGAAGATGAGAAACTTTTGGTCATCAATAACTTTTATGCAAAAGATGCTTCCTTCAAAATTCCAAGGGGGGCAGACCTATCCGGATTCAAGTCAGAGCTCCTGCTCTCAAATTATAGTGATTCAAAAGAGCATGCAGGTGAGTTTATCCTGCGCCCCTATGAATCATGTGTCTATTTGTTGAAAAAGGAGTAGCAGACTAACAAATATATATTGTGGTGATGAAATGAACAGTAAGTACGTATCGCTATACGGCGATATCGTTTCAAAAATTGAAAAAGGAATCTTTCCCACCAATTCAAAGCTTCCATCCGAAAGTAGTTTTATGGAAGAGTATGGAATATCGAGGGATACTGTGAGAAAGTCTTTACACCTGCTTGAACAAAATGGGTATATTCATAAAATCAAAGGCAAGGGTTCCTTTGTGTTGGATTTCAGCAAATTTAATTTTCCAGTAGCAGGCTTGATTTCCTATAAAGAAATGGTGGAAAAGTTGAATCTGCATTCCAAAACGATCATCCATACCATGGAGCTTGAGCCACCTGATTCAAACATGATTAAGCTTCTTGACTTAACTGAAGGCGAAAAAGTATGGAAAGTTGTCCGAGTCAGGCAAATCAACGGCAAGAAAATCATTTTGGACAAAGACTACTTCAATAGTGAGTTCGTAACTAACCTGACAAAAGAAATTTGTGAGGATTCGATTTATGGATATATTGAAAAGAAACTGGGACACCAGATTGGTTTTTCAAATAAAGAAATCACTGTGGAGCCATGCAGTGATGAAGATAAACAATTATTGGACATAGATGACTACAATATGGTGGCAGTCGTGAAAAGTACGGTCCATTTAATGGATGGAACCCTGTTTCAGTATAGTGAATCCAGGCATAGACCCGATAAATTCAAGTTTACGGACTTTGCACGAAGAACTTGATGAAAGCCTGAGCGAAATGTTCGCTTAAGCTAAGACCGAAAAATCTATAATCAATAATAATAAAAAGGTCTTTATTCTTGAAACTCAACTCCATTTGAAAAGAGAAGGTCGCAGGGGCGACCTTCTCTTTTCGAATGCAAAACAAGTTGCAGCTGGATAGGTTGAAGAGTAAGTTGAAATGAAAGGATATATGGAATTTAACGAGTGTATGGAGACCCATTAAAAAAATTTTTCTTTAAGACCTGGCTTATTTTATAGCTGGTATTTGGTATCCGTTTTGAATTGGGGGTTGATTGCTTGAAGACAATCCCTACCTTAAAGGAGTTTATAACAGGGCAATTACTTTGTTTAAATCTTAACATGTTGATAATGAAGAGGTTTTTGTCGTGGCAAATGTAAACGATTTTACAAACAAAGTTAAAATATTCAACCGTCATGTTAGGGATAATAGTGTACGATTCAAGTTAAAGCATAAAACAATACCTAACGTTTTTCCAGAAGATGAGGAAGAGCAGCTACATATAACACACAGGTTCATTCTTAAATGTAACACATCGGATATTCAGTATGCGCCTCTATTAAAAGCTATTTGCAATCAAGACAGGGGGATAAAACCTAGAATTTCACATGATCTCTTTTTTTTGTGAATATCAAAAGGAAAACCATTTTTCATGTTTATGATGATAGGGGATGTTATTTGCTAGCGACCGCACCCGAAACAATAAGAGGAATATATGAAAAATATAATGATTGGATTTTAGATTACGATAGAGAAGATATCGATAAAGTTTTTAAGTAATGATCAAAGCTCATAAATTAACATGTTCTGGAGGATTTAGATTAAGTTTTTTGATTGTTGGGCTTTTGAAAAATTAAAAGGGAGGGCATGAACAAAGGAAAAGGTAAATTTGGAATCCTTAAAATTTTGAAGACATTAACGCTTTTTCTTGGTTAACTAACTGGAAGAAGAAAATCATCAAACCCTCAGATTGATGATTCTCCTACTTGTTTTGGAGTGTGGGATCCATTTAACAAAACGACTCCACCTATTATTAAAACTAAGCCACCTAATGTAATCAAATTAAATGGCTCATTCCATAACAGTACGCCAATTAACGCTGTTAAAGCGGTTCCTATTCCTGACCAAATGGCATAAGCCAAACTTAATGGAATGGTTTTTAGACATAAAGATAAGCAATAAAATGCTAATCCAAAACCTAATATGACCCCAAAAGAAGGATATAAATTAGTGAATCCTTCAGATAATTTAAGCATGGTCGTACCGAATATTTCGCTAATGATCGATACCCCTAAAGCTATGTAACCTTTCATGCTATTACCTCCGATTTTCAAAAGGTCAATGAGAGCCACCACTGGTGAGTTTCAAAACAACAACTCCTCCAATGATGAGGGCTAAACCTGAAAATTTTTTTAGATTAAAGCTTTCTTTATAAACGATAACACCAACTAGAGCAGTTAATGCCGTACCTATACCTGACCATATCGCATAAGCGGTTCCAAGTGGAATGGTTTTAAGAGATATAGACAGGCAATAAAAAGCTAACCCCATTCCCAATACCACACTAATGGAGGGCAACAACTTTTTAAATCCGTTAGATACTTTTAACATGGAACTACCAAAAACTTCACTTATGATGGCTATGGCCAAAAATGAATATGGATTCAAGATGAACTCCCCCTTTGTTGGCATATTAATTAATTACATGATGACTTCCCCAAGCATCTTACCACATCTAATCTAGCTTTATAAAACAGTTCTGTGTAAACCTCATTAGAATCATTTTGTTAGTCAAAAAACCGTCTAGATGGTCTTTTTTATATTGAACAATACGTCTATGTTTCTTGTCAAGGCATTCTATTGCACAGATCGTATAGAAAAAATATATTTCTTCGGATTTTTGTGGGCAATCAATAAATTTTCAAAATGTATTATAAAAGTAGATAAAAAGAATCTATATAAAGATATAAGGCATATCCTTGGCACTGAACTAAAAAAATAATGGACGTTTTGCAGCAAAAGGACCATGTGTTAAACAAGGGTTTTTAGTTATTTTGTCAAATGAAGTTCAATCGAAAATGATGGGATGAACTTCGATCATGGAATTAGGATACGAATAATAGAGTTGAATCGTTAAACGGCAACGCGAGATAAATAGAAAACAATGATGGGTGTTGATGGACAGTGGGAAAATGGTCTTTAAGAACTTGTCCATTTTTTGTTTGGCTGAATGCCCATCAATCAAGTCATCAGGGTATCAGAATTTTTTTAAAGAAGGTAAGGAAAAGGAAAATGGTAGAATATGATAAATGAAATAATAATAAGCTTCATTATTTCATGGATTTCCTTCTGAAAGCCAGCAACAGACAAGTTTGAGCTTTCAGAAAAGCTGTAGGAGGTTCACCAGAAAGCTTCATATCTGGATTAATAATGTTCTTTATTTAGGCAAGTTCTTCATTATCCATTGTTTAATTAACTTAGCAACTTGTGGTGGAGAAGTGTTTGAAGTGTCTAAAGTTGGTACTGGAGGAACTGAATTTTTGGCTTCTTGAACTAATTTCTCAGATAGTGCATTCATATAGGTAATGCTGTCAGTCGTCCATTTACCACGAGCCGATAATCGTTGTGTACGTGCTTCTTCGTTACAATAAAGATGTAGGTAATGAACTGGATTGAATAAAGGGAAATGGTCGCAACTTTCAACATTATATGGATCAGGAACATTGCCGAATAATACGGAATTTCGGCCGGAATAAGCACTATAATAGGCAACTTTCAACCAATTATCACAAGCTGTTTGATAATCGTCGTTGTTAACGATAAGATCCATATCAAATACATTGAAATCAACCATGATTTTCTGCAATTCCAGTGAAGTTGCTGATTTACCTGAGCCACTAATGCCAGTCACAATAAAAATAGGGTAAGTCATGATCATCACCTTCCAGTATGTTAAGGAAATAGGTTACTATTCTCTTAAAGATATTTTCCACTTTATTTATTAGTATGTTGAAACTGTTGATTCGCGTCTTTTATTTACCCAGAATGAAAAAAGAACTTTGACTGCCCATAAGCTTGTTTTAGGAATGGGATTCTTATTTACGGCTAGGATTGTACTTTTTGAATGCGGACGTTGCTTGTTTGTTATATAAAAACTCACAGGATATAGAAAGGGGGATAATTATGTATGTTAGTCAGGGATCATGAATTGATTGTAAAATTAAACTAAAATGTTCACAATCTGCATGTAAAACTATATCCTAAGTATTTTAAGGAATATGACTATAGTGCAATGAAGGATACATTCAAAACTTTAGTTGAAAATAACAGGTATGTTTTTCTTCTTTTAAAAGATCATGAAGAACCGGTCGGTTACGCATGGATTGAAATTAAAAACCATCCAGAAAATGCTTTTAAAAATGCGTATAAATCTGTGTATGTACATCAACTTAGTATCGTTGAAGGTCAAACCCAAAAAGGGTGCGGTAAAAAACTGAAGAATGAAGTCTTTGATATTGCTAAAAAGAACGATATAGATTTAATTGAACTGGATTATTGGTTTGAAAACATCGCTGCAAAAGAATTTTATAAAAAACAACACTTTAAAAAGTATAGGGAGTATGCATTTAGACAGTTGTAAATTATGAATATCAAATTTTCAAAGGTTGATGGAATTAATAAAAACCCCGAAATGGGGTTTTTTTATTAATATCTGAACATTTTCATTGAATAACAAGGGGGTTGAGGAACTCCACAAACAAAGTTTTGGGTATGACACTCTTTCACGACACATCGGGTATGCGGAATATACGTGATGAAGTGTTTATTCACGGTAGTTGTATGTGTTGGATGAAAAACTGGAATCACAGTATTAATGACATTTGTTTTAACATCATGATTTGTTGGGGAGATTTGAGGTGGATTATTCTGAGTAGGCATTGTTCGATGTGGGCAATATTGTGGTGGACATTGACCGCCTTGTGGATGCCCCCATGGCTTATTATACATATCAACACCTCCTATGTTGTTTTTAAAGTCATTGTTAGTTTATGAAAATAAGTGATAAAGGGACTAGTATAAATGCCTTTATCAAAAATAATGACTACATAATGGCGCTGTATGAATGGTTCACTTTATCGAAAACTTCTCCCTAGCAGGGAGAGGGGATTTTATCATGGGCATATCTGATCTTTCACTCATAAAAAAATGGATGAAACATCAATTAAAGCGAATTTGGTTAATCGCTTGACGAACAAATGTCTTGTGTCTTTTTCGCCAGTTATTTTCCTTGCTTTTTTCCAAGCCCCATTCAGGAAATGTAGATAACCGTAATGCGGCAAATAATTGCCAGAAAGATAAGTTTGTAAAATTCACCTCCGGCATCATGCATTTATATTGATTGGTGAAGTCATTCATCGCTTGCATTCCAAAATGAAATAAAATTTCGAGTTGACTATTTGCAAGGTCTGCCAAAGGATCCCCTAGGCCTGAGTCCTCCCAATCAATTATGGAAACTAATTTATCTTCTTTCCATAATATATTTCCTGGCCAATAATCTCCGTGAAGGATTACTTCCTTATTCAGTGAGGGTAATGGCATGGAAGATATTAATAAATCTCTAATCAAGCTCAGGTTCAATGTTTCGTCCAGGATTACCTTATTTAACATCTCGGCATTGTTTTTTTCTAGTTTAGGCAGAAATGATAAATCTAGATTTGAACAATCGACACGGTGGATTTCTGCTAGATTGGTTGCCAACTGAAAGATATATTCTTTTAAATTTGAGGGAGTGAATTCTGGATTTCCATCAATAAATTCGATAATTACACATGGCTTGGAAAAAAACTCGCAGGTTTGATCGAAGTAATATGGCGTCGGGACAGGCAAACCTGCAGCTTTCAATATCCTTAAGAGCTTGTGTTCATCTGCCGCAACATTTGGGTTTCGTTTCAAATCATTATCACCATGCTGACGAACGATCAGTCTTGTGTTCTGCCCTGTAGATTGTAATACTTCAAGTCCAGTAACCTGTGCAGAGATTCCGCCTTTTAAGTCCCAGACACGAATAAGCTTGTTTCCTGAATCTAACATTTGAATCAATTGCTCAAACCGTTTGAATTCATTCGTCATGCGTTCTTCTCCTTATAAAATCGGATTATTGAACATCATAATGATGGGATATCGATAGTGTCCATCTGCCCTGTTACCCACATTAGCAGAATCATAAGGGCGCCTTGCCTGTTGCCCATTATAAGAATGTGGTTATTTCATGTATGATGTCACGTCCTTTAATTGATAGAAGTTCCTGTTTGATTTTACCAAAGTAAAATAATAGAAGAAAGCTTTTTAAGGAAATCAAAAGTTAATTGCACTTTAGTCGTAGTGTTATTTATCAAGATGATCGTACCATGACATATACACTCGGCGGGGTGTATTTTTTTTGAGAAAGAAAAGGGTGGGGAGTAGAAGGGATTCCATAAGAACCGAGGCAGCGGAGTAAGGAAAACAAAGAATTTTCTCTATTATTTTCAGGTTTTAATAATCCGGTAGTATATGTGTACAAGCATTTATTGTGACGTGACATAAGATTAATAGAGGTGATAAAATGGTAAAAATATTTATTGACCCCGGACACGGCGGTACAGATACAGGCTCGGTGGGAAATGGATTAAAAGAAAAAGATTTAACTTTATCCATTGCAACTAGAATGAAAGATATTTTAATAATAGAATATAATAATGTTTCTGTAAAAATGAGTAGGACCCTAGATACGTACCCCTCCTTAAACGATCGAACGAATCAAGCGAACGCTTGGGGAGCGGACTTCTACCTCTCCATCCACATTAATGCAGGAGGCGGAACTGGTTATGAGGATTACGTTTATACCTTCACAAACCAGGCAACGAAAACGTATCAAGATCAAATTCATTCAGAGGTCATGAAGCTCATCAATATCCAAGACAGAGGACAAAAAACAGGAGATTTACATGTGCTCCGTGAAACGGATATGCCTGCACTTTTGACTGAAAATGGATTTATCGATAATGTCAATGATGCAGCCAAATTGAAAACGGCCTCTTTTATTGAAGCCCTTGCTCGAGGACATGTAAACGGTATCGTTAAATGCTTCAATCTTACAAAGAAAAGTACAGCGGTATACCATACTGTTGTTGACGGGGACACGGTGTATTCCTTAAGCCTGGCCTATGGCAGTACTGTTCAAAAAATTAAGGAGTGGAACGGCCTTGACAGCCAGTACACTATTTTTGTAAATCAGAAATTACGAGTGAAATGAATAGTTTGTAATTGATGGGTTAAATTATGTATAACTTCCAGAAAACACACCACGTAAAAACCCTTCTCTTTAAAGAGAGGGTTTTTTTATTGGCTTCAAAAAAAGGTCAAAAACATGTGACCGTTTTACTCATTATGTTTAAATCATGCTATACATATTTTGAAAGTGAGCGAAAAGGGGATTATAGGACAAAGTTATGATTTGCCTGAGACCTAATAAAAGGGGAAATAAGCGATTTAAAGCCTGCCATATTAAATGGCAGTTTCAGACTGTGGACTAACTCGATAATAATTGAATTTGCCTGTTGATTTCCACTACAGGCACTCGCTTTCCGCGGGCGGTCCGCGAGCCTCCTTGGCGCCTTTACGCCTGCGGGGTCTCCCTTGGACGCGTATTCCTAAGCTGGAGTCTCGTACCTTCCGTTCCAATCCAATTGTTATAAAGTTTAGCTGAAACTCCTTTTGTCTACAATCTTTTATGTTTTTTTATTAACAAACCGAGACTCCATAATAGATGGCAGTTTTATAGAGAAACAAGCCCCTGACGGGATTCGAACCCGCACTCCTTTCGGTAAGCATAGGTTAGGGGAGAACACGCTTCCCTACGGATTTTCACCGGCAGGAATTGCACCTGCCTCAGCTTATTTGCTTTTCGGTGCTTCTGAAACCCTTACCTTGCGACCCGGTGGCTACAATGTTTTCCGGCGCTCTTCCCTTCTAGAGCTACAGGGGCAAATGTTCATTATTATATTTTATTATCGATTCTTATATGATATTTTAAATCCATGTTTCATTAAAACAAGACTAAAAAAGCACAAACCATATGGCCTGTACCTTATATGTATCACCAAATTGAATGTTTTTAAAAGATGACCATCGTAAAGATAGGGTCGTTGTATGTAAACAATTTCTTCATTGCCACTAATGAAACCCTAAAGGGCACTGAGTTTTCAATCGTATATTTTAATCGCTTGAACCACTTTCCCTAAAATTCGTACGCGATCATTTTTGATATGATAGATTTTTTCTTCATAAAAAGGATCCGTGCTGCAGGGAGTTAGTGTGATGCTTTCTTCGTTAATATTTACTTTTTTGACAGTAGCATCGTACCCATTTACTAAGACCACACCAATTTTCCCATTATCGACGTAGGTTGTTTTTTCAACAAGGATCAAGGATCCGTCACTGAATTCTTTGTTCATGCTGTTGCCATTTACTCTAAGGAAAAAGTATTCTTGATCGGTTTTTAGCATGGAATTTAATGTCGGCATATACGCTTCTATATATTCATGGGTAAAATTTGGCTCTCCAGCATGGATATTTCCGTAGACACCAATTAATCTAACATTATTTTCGTTTAAAAATTCCATTGAAGGATTATTTTTAACGATAGGTGTTCCTTCAATGAGGTGAGAAAGAGGTACTTCAAAGCAGGTGGACATCATGCTCAATTTATCCATTAATGGCTTATTCCGCCCTGATTCCCAAGCTGAAACTGCCGTTGGGGCCACTTTTAATATTTTTGCCAAATCTTCTTGTGTCATTTTTCGTTCTTTTCTAAACATTTTAATCCGTTCACCAATGTGCATATTTCTTCACCTCTACCTCGAATATACACCATGAGTGAAAGTGAGTAAACTCAAAGTGCGTGAATTTTACAAAAAATTGTTGGAAACTATACTTCAAGTGTGATATTATTTTTATAATAGGGGGTGACAAGATATGACAAACGTTAAATTCACACTTAAACAAGCTAGGAAGTATAAAGGTATAACTCAAGAAGAAATGGCAAAAGTGCTAAAGATGGCCAAAAGGACCTACATTGACTATGAGCAATATAAGATTCCGTTGCGGATTGATAAGGCGTATATGTTTGCTGAATGTGTAGGATTCTCGATCGATGATATCATTTTTTTTGACCCTCACCTACACTTTAAATGTAGTTAAAGGGTCAAAGGCTAAATGTGCTTCATGACGATATGGAAAATCTTTTCATCGGCAACTCTAACCCGCCAAGGGGATACAAAAGTCCATATAAGTTTGGTGTAGTGGATGGAAAAGTTGCTGTAGGAGCAGCCGTTAGTACCATTGCGATTGGAAAGGGAATTCTCTTTAGCAATGTGTAAGGGTTTTGTTTAAAAAAGAGATTAATTGTGTATCTATTGGAAAAATTGTTGTCAAAAACACCAAGATTAGGGGCAATCGGATAGTGTCATATTCAAAGGAATTAGTACGGAGGTTCATAAATAGTCAAGCCCTTTATCCTTTGCGAGAAGGGCTTGTTCTCATTTTTACGTAAGGAACTTAAACTGCATGTGATGATAAGGTCTTCTTCCATAATTTCTAAAGCTCAACTGTGTCCTTATTGTGAAATCCTATTTTTGTACGTTGTGAAAAAAGAGAATCACTAAAAGTGGGGCATGAAGTTAAAGAAAATATCCCTCAAAGTTAAGCACTCTCCGCCAATCGAAATGAGTTTATAGAAATCGTCCGTAAGTAACAATGACGCATCCTCATACTTTATCTCTATATTAATGAATTCCTTCTAGTTTTTTTCTCCCATTTTTATAAAGATTGCAGGTAATGGATTGTAAAAGTACAAATATAAACTAATGAATGGATAAAGCAGACTTGGTAAAGGAGGACATAGATAATAGGAGATTCAAAATTACAAAGGATATGGGAGGAGATAACAATTGAAAAGGAATATAATCAATTATGTCATTTTTCTTGTCCTTATATTAACAATATTAATTATGGCAAAACCAGACATTTCCACAGCGGGAAAATTGAAGCCGCCTTCCGAAACTTTCAGCCCAGGGGATTGGTTTCTGGGAAGCATCCCTCCCAATCTTGACGTAAATAAACCACCTATCGTATTTGTTCAAGGGAAAAATGGCAGCTCAACAAGCTGGTACGGTGAAACGGATTATCATGGTATCAATGATATGTATACCAAAGCATATGAGGCTGGCTACCAAACCGTTTTTGTTCAGCTTTATGATTCAGCTGGTAATGGATCTGCTAGCCAATATGATAATGGTAGGCTGTTAGCATCCATGCTTGAGGAAATCAGTACCCATTTCGGCGGAGAAAAAGTAAATGTTATTGCTCACAGCAAAGGTGGACCAGACACCCAAGCGGCTCTTGTACACTATGGAGCCCACCAATATGTTGGCAGGATCATCACTTTAGCTTCTCCACATCACGGTTCTCATCTAGCTGATTTGGCTTATAGCTGGTATGCAGGTTGGCTTGGTTCGCTTTTAGGTCAAAAAGATGATGGAACATATTCTTTGCAAGTTGGCAAAATGGCGGAATTTCGCTCTGCCACGGACAACCATGTTAACTCTCGTAAAAACATGTATTTCACGGTGACAGGAATGAATAGAGGACCAGCACTTTCTGCTTTATCAATGGGGGGACAATATTTATCTACGTATGGAGAAAATGATGGTTTAGTGAATGTATGGAGTTCAAAAATTCCCTATGCGTCACATTTGTTTACTGATCCAAACTTAGATCACGATAATATTCGAGTGGGTTCAGCTGTATTTCCAAGAATTGAGCCCTATTTAAGAAGCGCTTCTACCGTTGAGCTTCCGAGTGTAATTGTAAAATATAAACAACAAGTTGAAGATGATGTCATTACAACCGCTCTCGCACAAACCGTTCTAGGCGGTGAACTGCAACAAAATATCTGGAACGAACAAAGTTTCCATGTAAATGAAGCAGCCCCAGGTATGATAACCATATATACAGCCTCAAAAGATGTTGAGGTTGAATTAATTTCTCCATCCAATAAAAGGCATTCGCCTTCGGTAAAAGTCCACTCTGCAAAAAATGAAGCTTCCTTTTTTAATGGTGCAACCATCCAAACATTTAATGGAAACAACCTTGAAATTGGGGACTGGAGAGTGCGAATGAAGACTAAGTCACCAACTGATGCATACCTGTTAACCGCACAATTTAACGAAAAGAATCCCATTACATTAAGCATGCCTGGAAAGGTTAAGCAAAAGGATGCGAAATTTTTAATAAAGAATCCTATCAATAATAAAAAAGGGCCAATCAGCACCACTTTTATGGTTCATTTGTTAGATGAATCCGGGAATGAAATTAATGAAAAAAGCTCTATTCAAGTAATGGACAAAGAAAATTTTTCAGGTACCCTTCCAGATGTACCTAAATCGGGTGTTTATAATGTAACGATTGATGTCATGGAAAAAAGTGTGAGTGGTGCTGAAAGAACCCGTACGCTAATTCGTTCTGTTTATATTGAAAAATAAGAAGAAGATGCCTTCTCTTTATTGAAGGCATCCCGGACCGAACGCTGAAAGCGAGTGCCTGGAGGCAACGTTCGAATTTACAAACCTAAAAAACTGAGACAAACTCAATTATTTTCGAGTTTGTCTACAGTCGAAGAAATAAATCAAGATCGTGAAAACAGTGGAAAGAAGCCTTTACCACCAGAAATTTATCAAGGAGATTAATGAAAGTTCAACGGATCTTGAGAGTGGTTTCTATGTGAAAGATGAACGAACAAAACAGTTTGCCTATTCGTTCTTACAGCAGCATACCGCAATATAAATTGCGAGTGGTCGATGGCATAGATGCTGTGCAGTAGCCTATGGATTTAATAGATGAATGAATTTCATCGACGGCCATACACCTGATAGCTAATCTGTCTTTTCATTAGATGCTCTATAGGACAAAATGCCAGTTTTGAGCGCAGCGTAATTGCCTATGCTTGCATAGCCATAAAACCAGCCCATAAAAATTCCTGCAACCAAATGATTTCTATGGCTGATGAAAATGGAAATGAACAAGCCAAGAACTAATGCGATGGTAGGGATGAATTTTTTAGGAGTATGAAACAAAACCTTAATCAGTTGAGTTAGTATTATTATGGTAGGAATGGCTATCACTGCATCCCAAAAATTTGTATGGATGGTCGGGAAGTCCATAATTTCACCACCTTAAATTGGAAGATATACAAAATTAACTTTCACCATTTAGGTAGGATTTATACCACAGTAATTTTTACGAAAGAAGTCATTTATCAAAGAAAGGTAATTCGAACAGCTTTGAAGATTTTCAACGGTCAATTTATAAAGCCATCAATCCAAGGAAAGTAATGGATGTGATGGCTTTTTCTACGTTGGAGGATAAAATGGTTTAGGTGTCAACGGTACGCCAGTTTAACGATTCAGAAAATATCCAACTGGGTAGATAGAAATTTATATACTGCTGTCATAGTAGAAAATGACTACTGAGAAGCACAGAAAAATTCGATTTGGGCTATGGCTAAGAACCGAAATATAGAGAAGTATGATTCAGAATTGTTGAAGATAATCATACCGTCAAGATTCCGTCTTTGAGCCTGCCAAAGCATAGGATTTTATGGAAGTACAGATTTTTTAACTTGATCGGCGAAAGTGTAATGAATTTTATCTGAGTGGTGAATTTATTCCTCTCTTTTTTTAATTTAACAAAAGGTTACATTTACATAGGCTTCCACGCACCGAATGGCGATAGTTTACTTTCCTATCAACCTTAAAAGAAAAAGGGGAAATTGAAATAATCCTATAAAATTCCATACTATTAAAAAATAGTAATCAAAACCTAGTCTTACATATGCATAATGAGAGAGTTTGGGACATAAATTAAAACAAACAAAAAAAGCGCCTTTAGCGCTTTTAGTGTATTTGTCTATATAAGCCTATTACTTTTCCAAGTATCGAAACATCTCTTAAAATAATGGGTTCCATATTTGAGTTCTCAGGCTGAAGCCTTATGTAATCCGGTTCCTTAAAGAATCGTTTTACAGTGGCTTCATCATCTTCAGTCATGGCCACGACGATATCTCCGTTATTGGCACTGCTTTGTTGTTTCACGATGACATAATCCCCATCATGAATTCCTGCCTCGATCATACTCTCTCCCATGATTTCGAGCATGAATACATGGTCATCATGTGGAACCATGCTTTCGGGAAGCGGGAAGTATTCTTCTATGTTCTCAATGGCCGTAATCGGCATGCCCGCTGTTACTTTTCCAAGTAAAGGTACGTTCACGACATTCGTTTTCGGAATACTGTTGGCTTCTTCTAAATTCAGGATTTCAATGGCCCTCGGCTTGGTAGGGTCACGTCTTATCAGCCCTTTGCTTTCCAGGCGGGATAAATGTCCGTGAACTGTTGAACTTGATGCAAGTCCCACTGCTTCGCCAATCTCCCTTACGGAAGGTGGATACCCTTTTTGGCGGACTTCTTCTTTAATGAAATCAAGAATATCTTGCTGCCGTTTTGATAGTTTAGTCATTTTTGCACCTCTTCTCCAATGTTCTTTGCTTTATTATATCATGGCCCCCATCTCTATACAAACATAAGTTCGAATTTTGTTATTGACTGAAACAAACGTTCGTATTATAATTTGAATATAACATACGAACGAACATTCGCTTTGGAGGGATATTTATGAAAAATTTATACAAAAACTATATTTATACGATTCTATTAGCGGGATCTGTATTCATCTTTTCAATTTTATTCTCTTGCACATTAAATAACGATCAAAAAAAGGATTTCCTTTCTATAGAAGTAAGTGAAGGTGACACCTTATGGGGAATTGCCGAAGAATATGAAGAAGCTAATTTGACAAAAAAAGAATTCATTGGTTGGATAGAAGAGCATAATGGGGTCAGGGCGGATTCAATTAAACCTGGTCAAGTCATTGTCATTCCTGTTAAAGGGGAAGAACTTGTTCAGAATTTGGCAAGTGAGCAGTAAGTAGCGAAGGTAGGGTATTATGAAGGCAATAATCTATTGCAGGGTTAGCACAGAAAAAGAGTCGCAGGAAACATCATTGGCAAGGCAGGAAGATGAATTGGTCAAATTGGCAGAGAAGATGGATGTAGAAGTTGTTTCCATAATAAAAGAACAGGCTAGTGGTTATGAGTTAAACCGTGATGGCATTTTTGACATGCTTGAACTATTTAAAACCAAAGAAGCTGAAGTTCTATTAATCCAAGACGAAACAAGGCTGGGGAGAGGGAATGCGAAAATTGCCCTCTTCCATGTCATTCTTAAAGAAGGCGTGAAAGTTTATACTCTCTCACACGATGGGGAACTTGAGTTATCGGATTCAGATGCCATGGTCATCCAGATAGTCGGTATTGTCGAAGAATATCAAAGGAAATTACATAATTTGAAAATAAAACGCGGCATGTTAAGAGCCGTTGAAAAAGGATACCGCCCTCAAAAAAATCTTCATAATCAGAGGAATTCTACCGGCAGGGAACGTAAGGAGATTCCTATTGAAGAAATTATTAAACTTCGGGCTAATGGATTGACGTTTGCAGAAATCGCAGCCACTTTAAGGGGCTTTGGCTACCATGTATCTAAAGCTACTGTGAACCGACGCTTTCTTGAACATCAACAAAATACACAGGAAAGTCAATCTTAGAACTTGTAATTTCGCTTTTTTTTTAATACCATGACAATATCCGCAGATTATGAAGGAGCGAAATTATGCTATCACAAGAAAAATTAACACGTATTAATGAACTTTCTAAAAAAGCAAAGGAAGAAGGCTTAACGGAAGTTGAGGCGAAAGAGCAAACACAATTAAGAAGTGAGTATTTGGAAACATTTAGACGGTCCATGTCCAATACGTTGGAGCATGTAAAAATTGTCGATCCAGAAGGTAATGATGTCACTCCTCAAAAGATAAAAGATATAAAAGATAAAAGAAACTTACATTAATGCTTGGAATTTTCTGATGGTACACTCCATTGGAAGATTCTTTTTGCTTTATGATTAATAAGAAATTGCATTCATGTATGTATTCTCCCATTTAGTTTAATCTAAATAGGGGACTTCCAAATTTTTTTAAAAATTGAAGTATTGAGGTAGTAAATAGTGATTTTAGTTGTGATATTATGCAGGTCACTATAATATAAAGAGGTACATTACAGGAAGGGATGTTTTACAATATGTTAGATAAATTAGATGCACTTTCCATCAATACGATTCGTACATTATCGATTGATGCAATTGAAAAGGCTAATTCAGGTCATCCAGGTATGCCAATGGGTGCAGCGCCAATGGCGTATAAACTATGGACTGAATACATGAATCATAACCCAAAAAATCCAGATTGGTTTAATAGAGATCGCTTTGTTCTTTCAGCTGGTCATGGATCTATGCTGTTATACAGCCTTCTTCATTTATCAGGATATGGCTTATCTATCGATGATTTGAAAAGCTTCCGCCAATGGGGCAGCAAAACTCCAGGTCATCCTGAATTCGGACATACTGCTGGTGTAGATGCAACGACAGGACCGCTCGGGCAAGGGATTGCAATGGCAGTTGGTATGGCAATGGCAGAACGCCACTTGGCAGAAAGCTATAACCGTGATTCATATAATGTTGTCGATCACTTTACATATAGCATTTGTGGAGATGGAGATTTAATGGAAGGCGTTTCTGCAGAAGCCGCTTCATTAGCCGGACATCTTCAACTTGGAAGACTTGTTGTTTTATATGATTCTAATGACATTTCCCTTGATGGCGACTTAAGCCAATCATTTAGTGAAAGTGTAGCAGACCGGTTCAAATCTTATGGCTGGCAATATATCCGTGTTGAGGATGGCAATGATCTTCAGGGAATTGCTAAAGCGATTGAAGAAGCGAAATCTGATGATACACGCCCAACATTAATAGAAGTGAAAACCGTTATTGGTTACGGTTCACCAAACCGTTCAGGTAAATCTGCTGTTCACGGCGCTCCGCTTGGTGCAGATGAGCTGAAGCTGACTAAGGAAGCATATAAATGGACATTTGAAGAGGATTTCTACGTTCCTGAAGAAGTGTATTCACATTTCAATGAAGCTTGTGTAGATGCAGGCGCTCAAAAAGAAGAAGCATGGAACGAATTGTTCAAAAATTATAAAGAAGCACATCCTGAGTTAGCTGAACAATTGGAGTTAGCAATCAAAGGTGAAATGCCTGCTGAATGGGATCAGGATATTCCGGTCTATGAAGAAGGTAAAACATTAGCTTCCCGTGCTTCAAGTGGGGAAGTATTAAATGCGATTGCCAAAAGAGTTCCTAGCTTCATCGGTGGTTCAGCAGATTTAGCTGGGTCTAATAATACTGCCATCAAAGGTGAGACAGATCTATTACCAGGCAATTACAGTGGTCGTAATATCTGGTTTGGTGTACGTGAGTTTGCTATGGGGGCGGCTTTGAATGGGATGACCCTTCACGGTGGATTAAAAGTGTACGGGGGAACATTCTTCGTATTCTCTGATTACTTACGTCCTGCCATAAGAATGGCAGCATTGATGGGCTTACCTGTTACTTATGTTTTCACCCATGACAGCATTGCTGTAGGGGAAGATGGACCGACACATGAGCCAATTGAACAGTTGGCATCATTACGGGCTATGCCGAACCTGGGCGTTATCCGTCCAGCTGATGGTAATGAAACGGCAGCAGCTTGGAAAGTGGCTATGGAGTCTACAAATAAACCAACTGCCCTTGTACTTACACGTCAAGGATTACCAACAATAAAAGACACTTCCGAAACTGCTTATGAAGGTGTTTCCAAAGGGGCTTACATCATCTCCGCTTCTAAGAAAGAAGTAGCCGATGCATTACTCCTTGCGACAGGTTCCGAAGTGAACTTGGCTGTAGAAGCACAGAAAGCTTTAGCAACAGAAGGAATTGAAGTTTCGGTAATCAGCATGCCATCATGGGATCGATTTGAAACTCAATCTAAAGAATATAAACAAAGTGTAATTAATCCGGCAGTGAAAAAACGTCTAGCCATCGAAGTGGCGTCACCTTTTGGTTGGGATCGTTATGCAGGTGATGAGGGTGAAATATTGGCCATCAATCATTTTGGAGCTTCTGCACCAGGCGGTAAGATCATGCAAGAGTTTGGTTTCACTGTAGAAAATGTAGTTGCTCGTGTTAAAGAAATGCTTAAATAAAAGTAAGGGAACTGACACCAACTGGTATGGTGTCAGTTTTTTTATCGAAATTTATTCATGTATGTTGAAAGTGCACCTATTCTACGGAAAATCTTTCATTCGACAAAAAAAGAAGAAAATTTCTCCAGCAAACAACATATCTTGTTGGTTTGTCAATATATAATGAGAATAATTAATTTTCGTTTAAATGTGTCAATTAAAGGGGAAAGTCATTATGAATAGAAAATAATGGAAGGTCCTGGTGTTAAGTTGTTCTGGTTACCAAAATAGGAAAGCTAGGAGGCATTGGCTGATGAGAACCTATCAGATTTTTTTAATCGAAGATGAATTTGCCCATCATTATTATGGAAGAGAAAAGCTATTTTTCAATTTGTTTTTGGAGCATATTCAAGCAAGGGGCCGATTGAAGAGTATTTTGCAAAAACAAATCGAATTTGTCACCAAGACAGTCCCCATTCTCCAATTGCAGGTAGCCGTTGAACAACGCTTGCAAAAAAAGATGAATTTTTGGTCTCGAAATGGAAAATACTATCTTGAAAAAACAAACGGATCGAGTAAAGCCGTTTTAATTATCCAGGATGAATCCATTACACTTAAAGCAGAAGGAGATTATGAAGCAGAGACAGCTTTCTTTGAATGCATTCGAAAATACGAAGCGAGTTTTCTGGCCATTGATTTTGAACATGAAAAATACGGCTGGTTAAAACCGATAAAAGAAAGAAAATTTGTCTAAATGGGGGACTTTTCAGTAGCGGGTATTGTATAATAACCTTTGGTCTAGTACACTGATGTTAGACAACACGAAGGAGGAAATAGTATGTGGGTTTACATTCTAGTTGGCGTACTGGCATTGATTGCTGGATTAGTGCTGGGATTTTTCATCGCTCGTAAATACATGATGGATTACTTAAAGAAAAATCCGCCAATTAACGAACAGATGCTGAAAATGATGATGATGCAAATGGGTATGAAACCATCCCAAAAGAAAATTAATCAAATGATGAGTGCAATGAATAAACAACAAACAAAATAAACCTTGTGGCTCTAGGTTTTAACAATTGATTGATAGCAATTATAAGATAAGCAAATCATAAACTACCTTGAAGAGTGAATCTTTCATCATAAATTTTCCTTGTTTTTGCTTTATCTTTCATTTATTAATCCGAAACCTCTTTCTCTGATTGAAAATACAGAGAAAGAGGTTTTTTGTTAGTTTAGAGGAA
Organism: Peribacillus sp. Bi96; assembly: GCF_918698115.1. Classification (GTDB taxonomy): domain Bacteria; phylum Bacillota; class Bacilli; order Bacillales; family DSM-1321; genus Peribacillus. The sequence goes on along the minus strand of NZ_CAKKLV010000015.1, from coordinate 50,494 downwards.
GAAAATGGAATAACCACAAGTATAAGGTTCAATAGAGAAACCATGAAGAAGGCATGAGAAAGAAAGAAGGATCTTCTAAATAAAAATGAAGCAAGTAGAAAGCAATAGTACCCAAGACTTAAGACTATATAGATGATGGAATGGATGTATAATCGTAGAATCATGGTTGAAACACTTCATGCAAATAAAGTGGATAAATAGAGGGACCGATGCCGTGAAGAAACTCATGATGACATACATTATTTTAGAGCATTAAAAAAGGTAGGAAAAAGCAAATTTGATCTATATGATATATGTATGGGCAATTCGGCAGGGGGTTAAAGTATGGGTTTTTTACGCAGTTTAGGTAAAGGTCTTGGCATTATTGCAGGTACAGTTGTTGGTGGTCCGATTAAATAGGTGGGAGAAGTTACTGGAGCAAGATTACTTGAGGATATTGGAGACGGAGTAAAAAAGGCTTCCACATTTACTGGAGATACATTGGGGACTTTTACAGACGGAGCAGTTAATACGGTTTCAGGAATCGAACAAGATGATTTGAATAAACGTGATATGGGATTAAATAACATGGGAGATGCAGTTGGCAGAACGGCCAAGGGAGTTTACTAAACAGCTAAAAATGCCGTGAAGAACAGTGGAGAAGTGGTTGTTGGAGCTATAGATGGCGATATGGAAATGGTGAAAAAAGGGGCGTCAGGCCTTATTACTACTGTAGCAGTTGTTGGAGTGGTGGATATAATGGATCATGAGGTAAGTCCTGGTTATGTTGATGACTATTCAAGATCAGATGGTACAGCAGTATCAGGTTATTAACGTGATGGAGATGGCGGTCCCGATACTCATTTAAACGTAGAACAAGGCGGAGGTTATGAACAGTCCAATCCTGATGAGACTCCCAATAACAATATAAAAGACTAACATATAACATACTCTCTTGCTTTTAAGTAAAGTAAGGGATTTTTTTCTTTGTTTCCCCGGAATGATAACTTTATCTCCAGGTTTGACTCCTGAACTTTCTTTGAAAATAATCAAAAATAATGAATAAGACCTTTTGAACAACGAAAGATAAGGAAGTAATTTTAAAGTAAAGGAGAGATACCTTTAATGGGAATATTAGAAATGCAGGAGAATCAGGTGATTGCAACTGCCTTTTTATTACTGACAAATCAGGAATAAGAAATACTCCATTCGCAATAACTGAAACAGCTAAGCCTGAATTGAGGGCCGCATTACGGGAAAAGCTAAGGGCAGTTGTATCAACAAACGGGGACATTAGTGAGATTATATGGTCTCTAGAGGTTCTTATCATCCCGAGGATATTAGTGATCAATCACAAGTGAATGTAAGAGCGACTAATGCGGCAATAACCTTTTCGCAACAATGGTCAATGAAAACTCCTATCCTAAGTGAATAGGGGAGAATTTCAATGCAATGAAAAAGTAATCAACAAAGTTGAATAGGCTGTTCAGTTTTTTGAGTTGACTTAATCAACTGTAAAGATTAAAATTACAGTAATCTCCTTGAGGAGGATGTAAAAAGTGAATAGTGATTTTACAATAGCTGTGCATAGTTTGGTCTATTTAGCTTATCTACCAGATCATATGGCAAGCAGTGAGTCTATCGCAGAAAACGTTTGTACAAACTCGGCAAGGATTCGGAAAATGATGAGCTGCTTGCGAAATAAAGGATTCGTTAAGACTAAAGAGGGTGTTGGCGGTGGCTATATTCTTGACTGCAATCCTGAAGAGGTAAGTTTGGCTGATATCTATATTACGGTCTCACATGGAACCTTGAAGCCTAAGTGGTGTACAGGTGATCCGGAGAAACAATGTGTGATTTCTTCCAATACCCAAGTGGTTATGGATCAAATATTCGATGAAGCTGAATTATATTTTGAGAAATATTTAGAGAATATAACGCTAAGCACTTTTTTGAAAAAAATTAAACAATGTCCGTGATATTGATTTAATTTTTTTCTTTATACTTACTGTATATTTTATTTTTACAGTTAATAAACTATAACTTATAGCGTGAAAGCCAAATGAACATATAAGGGGTGTTATGGATATGACCGAAAATAATCTATTTGAAAATGGTGATTGGGTACAAGGAAGATCAAGAGACGGGGAACTAATCCATGGTTTCATTGAAATAATAAATGATAATCGAGAAATCGTTAAAGTGAATGTTGTGGAAAGTGACAATGAAAAAACGGTTGGGAAATCAATTTGGATTCCGAGTAAATGGACTGAAAAGCTTCCGGATTTAGATGTTAGTAACGAAAGTCATCTTATGGCATTAATTGATTTGGCTTTACTTTCTAAAGATGAGACGTGGTTTATGGAGTTATCTGGTAAATTGGAATCCATTAAAATCCACCCAAAAATAAAGGCTAAGAAATCCGAGTTTTTCACCTCGGAAAATAGAATCAGGAATCTCGATTTAAATAGATGATGAGTCAAAACCATAAAAATTTCAGATAATACAAGGAGGAAATGATTATGACAATCGAACATGTAACAGATGATAATTTTGCTAGTGAAATAAAAGAAGGTTTAGTACTGGTTGATTTTTGGGCACCTTGGTGCGGTCCATGTAAAATGATTGCACCAGTGCTTAATGAAATTGATGATGAAAAGGGTGATCAGGTTAAGATCGTAAAACTTAATGTGGATGAAAATTCAAATACTACAAGCGAATATGGAGTGATGGGAATTCCAGCCCTAATTCTTTTCAAAGATGGAGAAAAGGTAGATCAAGCTATTGGATTCCAGCCCAAGGAGGCAATTTCGGCATTAATTGAAAAGCATGCATGATTTTTTGTTGATTTTAACATTCGTGATATGTGATGTAGTATTAAAGCTTATATTAACAAGCACTTGTAAAAGGGCAGAAAACATAATTTAAATGGAGGATTACCTAATGAATTCTAAATATACACCATTGTTCGAATCATTCAATTTAGGAAAAGGGTTAGAAGTGAAAAATCGATTGGTAATGGCGCCTATGACAAATTTCTCTTCGAATCCTGACGGGACGGTAACTGATGCTGAAGTTAAGTATTATGAACGCCGGTCAAACGGGGTGGGCATGGTTATAACAGCATGCACATATGTGACGGCCAATGGTAAAGGTTTTCATGGTGAATTTGGCGCAGATACGGATGAAATGATTCCTAGTTTACGTCGATTGGCTTCTGCCATTAAAGCAAAAGGTGCAATAGCCATTCTACAAATATTTCATGGCGGCCGCGAGGTTCCACCGGAATTAGTTCCGAATGGTGATGTTGTAAGTGCAGGCAATATCCCATCGGAAGGCGAAGGGAAACCTGTACCACGTCAACTGACTGAAAAGGAAATTGAATCGATCATTCTTGATTTTGGTGAAACTACTCGACGAGCCATTGAAGCTGGTTTTGATGGAGTCGAAATTCACGGTGCCAATGGTTACTTGCTTCAACAATTCTTTTCACCTCATTCAAACCGTCGTGAAGACAAGTGGGGAGGTACCCTTGAAAAACGTCTGACTTTTCCATTAGCGGTAGTTGACGAAGTGAAAAAGGCAGTTGCTGAGCATGCCAAAAATCCGTTCATCGTAGGATATCGCTTTTCACCAGAGGAGCCTGAAACACCAGGAATCACTATGGATGATACACTTGCATTAGTTGATGGACTTGCGAAAAAGAATCTGGATTATCTTCATGTTTCATTAATGGATTTCTGGTCAAAAGCAAGACGTGGAGCAGAGGTTGAACGAGCTCGAATAGAAATTATTAAAGAACGTGTCGGAGATCAAGTTCCCGTCATCGGTGTAGGATCCATCTATACAGCAGATGATGCGATCAAAGCATTTCAATCTGGCGTTCCATTAATCGCATTGGGCCGTGAACTCATAATCGACCCTGAGTGGGTACAAAAAGTGGAACAAGGAAGAGAATCAAAAATCATAACAAAGATTAACAAGGATAACCAGCAGCAACTTGAGATTCCAGATCCATTATGGCAAGCGATCATCCACTCTCCAGGATGGTTTCCAGGGATTGAATAAGTAGACGTTCATATATTAGTGATAGTAAATGATGTTCAATGAATTGATCGTAGTTGGATAGACGAAAAAAACCAACAATCGTATTGAGGAATCCCCCGGAAAACGGACACACATCAAAAAGTGTTCCATTCGGGGGTTTTTAGTGTGGATGAAGGGTTTTTTAGAATATATATAAAGGTATATCATAGTTGCTTCAGGATGATTTAAGGCAAGCTTTTACGAATATAAAAAGGGAAAGACCGCTCACGGCTACGCCTTTTCATTAACCAGTGGTTTATTATGGTGGAATTTGTAAGGGGAAACCCGAACTTGTTTATAGCGCTTGCATGATATATTTGAAAGGTTTGGTGAGGCAGTTAGATTCCTTTTCAGAGCGCCTTAGAATAGGTAGGCGGAACACTTCTCTTCACAATCTGTAGAAGGACCAACTTAGGATGGCCGCAAAAAAATAACAGAAAAGATCACCCAATAATGGCTGATCTTTTCTGTTATTTTCTTTTTAATAGAATGGCTAGTATTAATGAAACTTGTATGGAAATTATAATTAAAAGAGACAATATAAAATGTTCATCTAAAGATGCATCATAGCTAAGGATAAAAAATAAAACTACTGATATTACTAGAATGAAAATGAAATTAATAATGATTTGCCTCATAGTCCCCCCGTTCTAACAACAGATCAATAAGATAGCGTTAATGCATATGACCTTGTATCTGTAGCTGTAGTTGGTGTAATAGATAAGCCGGCCGGATAAACGGACACAGAAGGTGTACCAGCAACTCTTCTATGACCATATGCTAGTTTTATGTTTATTTTACCATTTTTAGATGTAGGAACATATACGTATTGTCCAATATACCCTTTATGCTTAGTTTTACTAGTAGAAGCTTTTAAATCATATGAACCAGCCACACCAGCACTTGGTTCCCAATTACTTGGAGAATATTTGATTGCATAATCAATCCAACGTCCATTTCCTTGTTGATCTTGAGAATATCTGTGTTGGTGTTGTTTTACTTTTCCTCCACTAGTAGGCAAATATAGTCCTGAACTTGAAGGGAAACCAATAGTCATTTTATCAACTAAATTATAGGAAGGTGTTTTTAACCATTGAAAGTTACCGTATATATAAAATTTATCTTCTTTTGATCGATCACTTTTTACTTTATATACAGTTCCACCTAATTTTAAAGTTGTGGCAGCGATAGAAGCAAAATTACTAATTTGCATTTGACCTGACTGATTAAATTCTGGTATATATATTTCCATAATTTCTGTTCCAGAATCAATAACTTCAGCTTCCTCTTCAATTAATTGTCTTGAAACCTCAACAGGTAATTCCTCGGATTCTTCTTTAGTATTGCCAACTTCATTTACAAGATAATCTAACTCTTCTTGTGTGAGTTTCACATCACTAACGTTTGTACCATTTTCCTCAGCAAATCCAACTGTAGCAAAACTAAAAGAAAATAAAAATACGGCCACTACTGATAAAAACCTCATTTATTCTGCCCCCTTTTACTTTATTAGTACTATTTTTCTGTTTTGAAATGTTAAATATCATCTGAGCAATGTGTTAATCTAGTGGAATTTTTTTGTTTTTAAAGAATATATCTCAATCGTATGCAACTGAACATTAGAAAACTTTTATGAACATATCTAGATGAGTTGATTCCTAAAACCCTCGGATAGGAGTACTTTAACTCTCCCTGGGGGAATATTTCTTTCATCAAAGAATAGGTGTTCTATTGATTCATTGAGGCCACTCTGGAGATAAAATAAACCATCATGTGATCTGATCATTCTCACTATTACTGTACCTTACTTTTACTGGTTTTTGATTTTAGTTTTGAGATGTGATATTTCAAATTTGAATGAAAAACCACCTATTTTTTCTTGTGTATTCTGCTTATATTCACCAATAAAATAATTTGAGCATAAGTTCTGTAAAAACATCCAAAACAGGAGAGGAGTAACTGGATGATGGAAAATAGGATACGTTAGTCCGCAAGTATTCATGGCATTAAACCAGAAAAATGTGAAAAGGTGTAATTATCTATGGAGGGTTTGAAGGGAAAAAGTCTCCATCCTAGGCTATAATTCCTCCCGTACAATTTCGCTCTCACAGGTGGTTTTTATTTCATTATTGACACAACATATTTTATATTGGGGACAACATCCATCCCTATTTCCTTTACACCACAATCGAAGTACGTTTGCTCGAGATGTATGCTAGCCTATAGATAATGAATTACTTTTTATAGATAGATATCTTAACGACTTATATTGAGGTCTAAAAATCGCTGAATCTTTAAACCTTTAAATGGTGCTCTTAAGAAATCACTTATAACTTCAATCAAAATTATGAAGTCTAGTGTTCAAGTAGATTTGTAATGACCAATGAACTATCTCGATAATTTCATAGAACAGAATACGTGAGAGACAGTTACCAAATGAAAGAGGTATCTTTTTGAAAAAGAATCGCAATTTTTGTTCAAGATAAACAGGTTAAAAAAGGGAACTTCAAGAAATACGCTATTAGGTTTTTAAGAAATGAAAAAAACTTGTATTACCTTTTTAAAATAGATATATGGATGAACTGAAGATAAACTTTCTACTGATAGATTTAATAAGAAGAAAATTCAAAAAAGCTAGCATGAAAAAAATTCTAGTTTTCAAGGTTATTTATGGGAGAAAAAATGAACTGATACAATCTCATTTAAAATTATTCATTATCTACACATGATAAAAGATAAAAAAATATTCGAATAGAAGCTGACAAGAAAGGGTATCAACTTGTGGAGAAGCACTCAGAGAATTCTTAAAATGGATAAAACCCTATTGTTGGAGGATGACATTAAGCATTCATGCCAAAGATTAGAATCTAGTGCAAAAATAATTTAATTGAGGCGCACAGCCTATATAATCTGTTGCTTTCGTCAGGCGAAAATGAGGAGAATAGAGAAAAGAAAAAACACGGAGTGGTTTAACCAACTCCGTGTTTTAATAATGTATGGATTACTATTCTATGCTCCATTCTTTAAAATAGAAAGGAATCAAGTGAGTAGGGGCCAGCTCCAGTTATCGCTACACCAATCGCCACTGCAAGGATGGCAAGATTATATTCATAACCGTTTTGGGTTGCCCAGTATCCATTTGCACCGTGAACTTTAACGATTGCAACCAGCATTGTAAGTGCAATTAATATGCCTGCTAGTGGTGTAAGAAGACCTAAAGCAAATAACGCACCGCCAATTAGCTCTGATAAACCAGCAAATAGGGCCATGGTAACTCCTGGCTTCATGCCAATCGAGTCAAACCAGCCTCCAGTACCTTTTAAGCCATGACCGCCAAACCAACCGAACAATTTTTGAGCACCATGACCAACAAACGATAAACCAATTACTACACGTATAACTAATAAACCTATACCAATCATTTATGATTCCTCCTGGATTTTATATTGAATTTAGATATTTTTAATTCGAGATTATTGCGAAAAAAATAATGAATTATCTCGAATTAGTTTATCTTTAATTAAAGATAATATTTTTTAAGCGATTTGTCAAATAAATTTTTTTCATTTTGTACGAAGGATAGGTGATGTTTCCTTTCGATTTTACGGATGAAAAGCAAATTTAAAGCCATTTTTTCATTCAAACCTTATTTGAGGATTATATTTCTGGTATTTTTTTATTTTTTGGTGATCCGTGATCTCTTTTTGATAATGCGAGCGCTGTTTTAGTTGTACGGATGGTTTTGGATTGTACATTAGCTAGAAAAGGGAAGAAAACGAATGGACAAAGAACCTCCAAGTATTGATGAAATGCTGTATTACCAATCATAAGATACGTGTGCATTCGCACTGTGAGCTATAAGTTTTTTGCTTGAATAACCATCATTTGTATTAGCCATATTATTAACATGATGAAAATTATAAAACGACTAATTATTGGATTTTTTAAACGGTTGTATTCATTGCTTAAGAGCCTCCCAATATTGTTTCAATTATTATTTGTTTACATATTTGTATTTCTGCTTATTGTTGCTGGCAGTTTTCTCTTAAAGAAATATGGCCTTTAACCTTCGTAACAAATTCACTTTAGGGCTAATAGGTTGTGGGATTGGGTGATATCTCATCCTTTTTGGGATTGGAGGCAGATGGTTACTTGTTCCAGTACTTATTTATCAATTTAAAATCCCCCCTCATATAGTAACAACAACTTCTATTTTTACACTATCCATTTATTCATTGGCGTTTATTAGCCATACTTGTTATTGATATAGGTTTAAAGCTAGAATATAGAGTCACTATAATTTAGCATATTAAGCAACTAAAAGAGTTATGAGCCACTTCAGATAGCCCAACTTTCCTTGACGATAAGCATTATGAAAAGGACCAGCTTCATATCCAAATAGCTCAGTTCATAGTAAATACTCTGGGTAGCTCCGCAATTGATTTCGTTGGCGTATTTGAGGACTTAGTTGTGGTATTGTTTTGATCCAAATCCAGTAAAGTCTATTACAATGATGTCCATACTAGTTAATGGTTCAATGAGAATTCAACTTTATAATTCTATAAAAATACATCTGAATTGTGTGAATGTTATATTATTTCATTGACAAAATATTTTTTTCTATATAAAATTAATCTTGAGAGGTGCACATGATGGAAAATCTAAAACCTAAAGAAAAACGGAAGTATTCAGTACCCGCAGTGGAAAATGCTTTTGAAATCCTTAAATTATTAAGTCGTAATCGTTTTCGCGAAAGCACGGTTACAGAAATCGCAAATGCTCTTTCGTTGAGTCCAGCAACTTGTTTTAGAATATTACAAAGTTTAGAAGGACTATCAATCGTTCGATATTTGGATGATAAAAAAAGGTATACGCTAGGTCCTTATTTAGTTGTCCTAGGTGAAAGAGCAAAAGAACATTTAGATTATATAAACATAATTATGCCGCATCTTGAAAATTTAACGAAAGAAACAGGGATGACCTCGATACTTGTTAATAAAATTGGTGAACAAAAGCTTGCGATTGTAGCAAAAGTGGAAGCAAATGATTTTGGAGTGAGTGTTTCAGTAGGCAGACATTTTTCAATTACGGATGGTTCATTTGGGATGTGTTTTCTTGCATATATAGATCAATCATCGAGAGAATATTTTTTAAAAAAAGAACAAGGTTTAAAAACATTTTCTGAAGAAGACATACACGTGATTGAACAAGAGATTGATCATATTAGGAAAAATGGCTACCACATTACATACGGAGAATACATAAAAGGTTTATGTGGAATTGCTGCACCAATTTTCAGTCATGAAAATAAGGTGGAAATGTCCATTGCAGTAATAGGGTTTTCGTCCCAGTACGAAAAAGAAGATCTGCATTCTATCGGTAGCTTAATTAAAGGAGCTGCGGATGAAATAAGTAAAAAAATTAAGGATTTTTAAAGTTTTATGAACGAATGGGAAGCATAAAAAGCTTCCTGTATTTTATCAGAAATGTAAGCGTATACAGACGAGTGTTCTGTCGAAGGTAATAAAGATTTTTCATATATATTATCATAAAAGGATATTGAAGGAGGGGAAAGCTTGGGTGCACTAAGTGGAATCAAGGTATTAGATTTATCAAGATTACTGCCGGGACCGTATTGTTCATTAATGATGGCTGATTACGGTGCAGAAGTGATAAAAATCGAAGAACCGGGTCGTGGTGACTATATTCGCTGGAGAAAACCAGCCATTAAAGGAATTGGAGCCAGACATTTAACGATAAACCGAAATAAAAAGAGCATTGAGTTGAATCTAAAGTCTGATGAAGGTATAGAAATATTTAAAAAAATGGCAGCAAACGCTGATGTCATTTTAGAAAGTTTCCGTCCAGGCGTAATGGACCGTTTGGGGATTGGATATGATGAAATCTCAAAGATCAATGAAGGCATTGTTTATTGTTCATTAACAGGGTATGGACAGACTGGACCATATCGTAATTTACCTGGACACGATATCAATTATATAGGTTATAGCGGAATTTTAGGTCTTATTGGTCAAAAAGATGGAAAACCGGTTGTCCCTGGCGTGCAAATTGCAGATATCGGCGGTGGTGCGTTAATGGCACTTTCCGGAATCAGTATGGCACTCCTACATAAAGAGCGGACAGGCGAAGGGCAATATGTTGATGTATCCATGTTAGATGGTGCGGTTTCATGGTTATATGCTGCAGCTTCAGACTACTTTGCCTCAGGTTCAGTCCCGGAAAGAGGAAAAACTCGCCTGTCCGGACAATATGCCTTTTATGACGTGTATGAAACGAAGGATAAAAAATACATTTCCGTTGGGGCTTCTGAAGAGAAATTTTGGAAAGAAATTTGTCTGCTTGTAGGGAAACCAGAGTGGATTGAACTCCAAAATGGATCAGATGATGTTCAAGAACAATTAAAGAAAGAAATGTCAGAGCTATTCAAGCAAAAGAATCAAAAAGAATGGCTTGAATTATTGCAAACAAAGGATACATGTGTAGGACCTGTCTATGATATAGATGAAATCTTCTCTGACCCTCAGATTATTGAACGTCAATTGTTTACAGATATGAACCACCCAGTTGCTGGAGTCATTAAGCAATTTGGTTTTCCGATTAAATTTTCTCAAACACCGGGAAAAATACATACACACTCACCAATGCTTGGAGAACATACAGAGGAAATTCTATCAGAATTAGAATACTCAACAAAAAGTATAGAGAACCTGAGAATGAAAGAAGTTATAGGGAAAAGACAATTAAATAAGACTGAATATTCAAAAAATAGATAGACTTTTCACGTTTTAACTAGGAGGAGAACCATATGGCATTTGTTGAATGGAAACGCATTGGAGAAAAAGAAACTATTGCAGAAATTGTCTTGAATCGACCGGAAGCTAGAAATGCATTTACATCCGAAATGGCCGAACAAATTCTTGGGATATGTCAAACTATTGAAGAAAGTGATGTTAGGGTCGTTATGATTACATCCTCTAACGAAAAGTCATTTTGCTCAGGGGCTGACCTAAAAGAACGAAATAACATGACAGAAACAGAATGGAAAATCCAACACAAATTGTTTCAACAAATGTTTAATAGCATCGCTGATATGAAGCAACCAGTTATTGCGGTTGTGGATGGGTATGCATTAGCAGGCGGTTTTGAAATTGTGCTAAATTGCGACATGATTGTAGCGGCTGATACAGCAATATTTGGCCTTCCAGAAGTGACAAGAGGAATCATGCCAGGTGGTGGCGGAACAAGATTACTTTCCAAGAGAATCAATGTTCATCGAGCCAAAGAATGGGTGTGCACAGGTAAATTGGTCTCAGGTGAGGAAGCTGATCGAGCTGGACTTCTTAATATATTGACAAAATCCGGTGATCTACGAAAAAAAGCAATCCAATTAGCCGAGAAAGTAGCGAATAACGCCCCTCTTGCGGTCCAAAATTGTAAAGCATCCGTTGATGAACTATTCGGGATGACAAATGAAGAAGCGAGAAAAGTAGAAATAGATTATTACAATCGCTGTATAAACACAGATGATCGTTTGGAAGGAGTCCTTGCTTTTGTTGAAAAACGCACTCCTGTGTTTGTTGGAAAATAAATTAAAAGGCTACTTAGAACAACATAAACCTGCATTTGAACAATGAAAAGACGATTCATACTAGGAGGAATTACAAATGACTGGAACAAGTGTAAAGGAAAATATTAAATTTCACGAGGAATTAAGACAAAGTGTTCGTAGTGTTTGTAGTAAATACCCTGATTCTTATTGGAGAGAACTAGATGCTAAAGGAGCTTATCCCGAAGAATTTGTTAATGAGATTACAAGAAATGGATTTTTAGCAGCTCTTATCCCTGAAGAGTTTGGTGGCTCAGGCCTAGGAATCACAGAAGCTTCTATTATTTTGGAAGAAATTAATCGTTGTGGTGGAAATGCCGGAGCATGTCACGCCCAAATGTATACAATGGGGACACTCCTTCGTCATGGGAATGCGGAACAAAAAGCAAAATATTTACCAAAAATTGCAGATGGATCACTAAGGTTACAAGCATTTGGAGTCACTGAACCTACTACTGGAACAGATACGACCAAATTAAAAACTTTTGCAGAACGTAAAGGGGATAAATATATCGTCAATGGGCAAAAAGTGTTCATTTCACGTACAGAGTATTCAGATTTAATGATTTTATTAGTCCGTACAACCCCACTCGAACAAGTTCAAAAGAAGACGCATGGCCTCTCGGTTTTACTGGTCGATCTTAGGAAAGCGGTAGGAAATGGCATCACGATTCGCCCTATACGTACAATGATGAACCATGCTACTACAGAGCTATTTATCGAAGATTTGGAAGTTCCTGTAGAAAACCTAATTGGGGAAGAGGGGAAAGGCTTTTCATACATTTTAGATGGAATGAATGCAGAAAGAATCCTTATCGCAGCTGAATGTATCGGAGATGGCCGCTGGTTCATCGAGCGCGCAACCAATTATGCTAATGAAAGAGTAGTGTTCAATCGGCCTATCGGGCAAAATCAAGGAGTCCAATTTCCCATTGCAAGGGCTCACATTAATATTGAGGCAGCCGATCTAATGCGTTTCCAGGCAGCTCAATTATTCGATTCTGGTCAAAAGTGCGGAGCCGAAGCAAATATGTCCAAACTTTTAGCAGCAGACGCATCTTGGGAAGCCGCAAATGCAGCACTTCAAACACACGGCGGTTTTGGTTTTGCAGAGGAGTATGATGTAGAAAGAAAATTCCGGGAAACTAGACTATATCAAGTTGCACCAATTTCTACCAATTTAATCCTTTCCTACGTATCGGAACATGTGCTTGGGATGCCGAGATCGTATTAAGAGAGGTGGCAGAAAATGTTTTTTCCAAAGGAAATCGAAATTATTGAAGTAGGACCCCGAGATGGACCGCAAAATGAACCTGTTGCCATTCCTACAGAAAAGAAAAAAGAGTTGATCTCAAGGTTGGCGAAAGCGGGGATTCTCCGGATGGAAACAACTTCTTTTGTACATCCGAAATGGGTACCACAGATGGCTGATTCTGAAGAAATTGCACATTTTTGTAAAGAACTTGGTATTATCCAAATTGCCCTAACACCAAACCTCAAAGCTTTGGAAAGAGCCATTGTAGCTGAAGTACCGCAAATTGCTGTATTTGTAGGAGCGAGTTCTGATTTTAATAAAAAAATATTAATAAAACGACCTCCGAATCCTTAGATGAATGTGAGCCCATGTTTGCTCGGGCAAAAAAAGAAGGGATGTTCATTCGTGCCTATATCTCAATGGCTTTTTCGTGTCCATTTCAAGGTCCGGTATCATTTGAAGAAGTAAATGATGTTTGTGATCGCTTTATAAAACTCGGTGCCGATGAAATTGATATAGGAGATACGAATGGGCAAGCAGACCCCAAAATGGTTTACGAACGCTTTTCAAGATTGCGAGACTTATATCCTGACACCACCTTTGTTGGTCATTTTCATGATACCCGCAAAATGGCATTGGCGAATGCAGTTGCCGCCATGCAAACAGGTATAACCAAGTTTGATAGTTCCGTTGGTGTACTCGGTGGTTGCCCATATTCTCCAGGGGCTACAGGGAATGTTGCAACGGAAGAAATACTGGATATGGTCACGAGTATGGAGTGTCAGACCGGTGTTGATTTTAATGAATTAGTCAAAATAAGTCCCTATGCGAAAAGCCTTTCTACATGTTAATAAAGATAAGAATAGAATAGGAGAGCTAAAATGAGAAATGCAGTAATCATTGACTCCGTCCGAACAGCTGTTGGTCGTATGGGAGGAACTTTAAAGAACATAGAAGTGGATTATTTAGCCGCCAAAGTAATTGACGAAATTTTAGTTCGAACGGAAATAAATAAAAATGAAATTGATGAAGTAATTATAGGACAGGCAAAACAAAGTACTGATCAGCCAAACTTAGCTCGTCTAGCACTATTGCGTGCGGGGCTTCCGGTTGAAATTCCTGGATATACTGTTCATCGCCAATGTGGATCCGGTGTTCAGGCAATGAATAATGGCACCCAACAGATCATGTGTGGACTATCTGATATTGTCATTGCCGGTGGTGCTGAAAGTATGAGTACAGCGCCATATTACCTCCGAAACGCCCGCTACGGGTTTGGGGCTGGGAATGCAGAAATACTAGATTCAAATACTGAGAGTCAACCTCGTGCACAGCCTATCGAAACATATGGAAATTTGACAATGGGCATGACAGCCGAAAACTTAGCGGAGAAATATTCTATTTCCAGGACTGAACAGGACGAATTTGCCTTAAGAAGCCAAGAAAATGCTCAAAGGGCCATTTCAGAGGGACTTTTCACTGATCAAATTGTTCCTTATGAAGTGAAAACGAAAAAAGAGACGTTTGAATTTAAAGTCGATGAGCATCCAAGAGAAACAAGCATGGAAAAGCTATCTCAGTTAAAGCCAGTTTTTAAAGAGAACGGAACCGTTACAGCCGGCAATACTAGTGGTCGTAACGACGGGGCAGGCGTCATATTGTTGATGTCTGAAGAGGCAGCCGATCGCTACGGTAAAAAGCCAAAGGCGAAAATCATTGCTCAGGCAGTAGCTGGTGTGTCTCCGGAAATCATGGGAATTGGTCCTGCTCCATCAACTCGTAAAGCTTTGCAATTAGCTGGCTTAAAGCTAGATGACATTGGACTTATAGAATTGAACGAAGCCTTTGCAGCTCAATCACTTGCCGTCATAAAAGAACTTGGGCTTAATATGGATCGTGTTAACGTAAATGGAGGAGCCATTGCTTTGGGGCACCCAATTGGGGGAAGCGGTGGAGTATTGGTAACAAAATTGCTTCATGAAATGGAAAGGCGTGGAGAAAAATACGGATTGGTTACATTCTGTATTGGCGGCGGCTTAGGAATTACCTCGATAATTGAAAATTTACAAGTTTAATTACAATTACCGATTATTTCCGTATTTCTTATACTAGATGGAGTGAATATAGAATTTGCGGAGGCGAATCAATCGTGGTCAATAAAACATGGGATGCTGTATATAGTACCCGTCAAGTAAGCGCTAAGCAGGCGATATCAACCATACACTCTTTTCAAAAAGTATTTCTAGCTCCTTTCTGTAATGAACCTCAAACACTTGTAGAGGAGTTAGTTCGACAGAAGGATCGTTTTAAGAATGTTTTCCTGTATAACATGGTGATCGGGAGTCCATGCGTCTACGCCGATACAGATTGCCATCCACACTTTAAAATACGTACTTTTTTAAGTTCGCCCCTATTGAAAAAAGCATTTTTAAATGATGCATGTGAATATCTGCCTGTTAATCTTTCAGAAATACCTCGTTGGATTAAACATGAAAAAATAGATGTGGCGCTAATCCAGGTCTCACCTCCAAACGATGCAGGATATTGTAATCTAGGTATATCTGTAGATATTGTGCAAACATTGATAAAGAAAGCGACATATGTGATCGCTGAAGTGAATAGCCAAATGCCATTAACCAATGGAGACACTTTACTGCATATATCAGAGATTGACCAATTTGTACTTTCCGATCGACCGTTACTTTCCATACCTTCTGGAGAACCGAGTGAAGAGGAAGTGGCTATTGGTAAATTCGTTGCAGAACTCATACCTGACTATTCTACCATTCAATTGGGGGTTGGTAAAATAGCTGATAGTATTCTTTTATCCCTTAAATCCAAAAAGGGTTTAGGGATTCATTCGGGATCGATCACAGACCCGGTAAAGGAATTAATAGAACTGGGAGTCATCACCAATGAGAACAAAGAGATCAATCAGTACAAAACGATATGTGCAACCATAACGGGTACAGAAGAATTATATGAATTTTGCCATCTTAATGAATCTATAGAAATATATTCCACAGATTATACACACAACGCAGCGATCATATCTAAAATAAGTAATTTTCATTCTGTCAATTCAGCACTGGAAGTAGATATATTCGGTCAAGTTAATGCTGAGCAAGTTGGCGACTTCACCATGGCAGGAGTTGGAGGTCAAATGGATTTCATTCGCGGAGCAAGATTTTCAAAAGGAGGAAAGGCGATTATTGCTCTACCTTCCACAGTGAAAAAAGGAACACAGTCCCGAATAAAGACCAAGATTTCCTATGTAACTTCTTTAAAGTCAGAAATTGATTACGTTGTAACCGAGTTTGGAGTTGCCTCTTTGTTTGGAAAATCACTTAGAGAGAGGGCTAAAGCGTTAATCAAAATTGCTCACCCGAATTTTCGTGAACAATTACTTGCTGAATATGAAGAAAGTTTTCCCGTGAATGTATAGATCATAAATGGAAATTATTTTAGAAGGGTCGGATTAATATGAATAAATTGGAAAATAAAGTCGCTATAGTCACAGGTTCTGGACGCGGTATCGGCCGGGATATCGCCTTATATTTAGCTGAAGAAGGAGCAAAGGTAGTTGTGAATGACCTTGGTGGCGGATCTGATGGCCAGGGTAACGATTCAAAAGTGGCAGACGAAGTGGTACAGGAAATAAGAGAGTTAGGTGGAGAAGCAGTAGCAAATTATGATTCAGTTGCCGAATATGAAAGCGCTAATAATATTGTGCAAACAGCATTAAATGAATTCAAACGCTTGGACATAGTGATTAATAATGCCGGTATTTTAAGAGATCGCATGCTATTCAAAATGAGTGAGGAAGAATGGGATTCCGTTATCGCAGTTCATCTAAAGGGTTCGTTTAATATGACAAGGTCTGCTGCTCCATACTTTAAAGAACAGAAGAGTGGCCGTTTTATCAACTTTACTTCCACATCAGGCTTAATAGGAAATTTAGGCCAAGCTAACTATGCAGCCGCAAAACTAGGAATTGCTGGACTTAACAAAATTACTGCTCTAGACATGGCCCGCTATAATGTAACGGCCAATGCGGTAGCGCCGTTCGCTTGGAGTCGTCTTATTGGCTCTATCCCAACAGACACAGAAAAGGAAAAGGAAAGAGTGAAAATGCTCCAGCAGTTGTCACCAGCCCATATTGCACCCTTAGTGGCTTTCCTAAGTTCAGATGAAGCAGCTGACGTATCAGGACAAATCTTCGGTGTTAGAGGAAAAGAAATTATGGTCTTTTCTCAACCTCGACCAGTTCGATCCGTCTATAATTCAGAAGGTTGGTCGATAGATAGCATCAAGTCTATTAAAGGATCTTTACAATCAGCCTTTACCCCACTTGAAGTAAGCGCTGATGTTTTCCCATATGAACCATTAGTTTAATGTGTAAGAATTTTATAAATGGTGTAATTCTCGATTAAAGTTGACCGCTCCATTAAAAAACATCTTTTCGTTAATGTTCGTACTTGTTGACTGGCTCCACCTATTCATGTTCCTCTAACTTGAATACATATTGATGGTAAGTGTGCTATAAAAATAAAAAATTCTAAAGCTTGTAAAATTAAAGGAGTGTTTATAATGAACTTTACCCTTTCAGCTGAATTATTAGAAATGAAAAAATCAATTAGGGATTTTGTCGATAATACTGTGGATCCACTAGCAGATCAAATTGAAAAGGAAAATAAAATTCCAGAACATATTATGAAAATGAGCAGGGATATTGGTTTATTTGGTCTAAGTATTCCTGAGGAATATGGTGGTTTAGGGATAGATATGGTAGGGAAATGTGCGATTTACGAAGAAATTGGTCGTACGCATAACGGTTATACAACAGTAATCGGTGCGCATACAGGTATCGGCTCGGTCGGAATCGTTGAGATGGGTACAGAAGAACAAAAGAGAAAATATTTGCTGGAAATGGCAGCAGGAAACCTAATTGGAGCATTTGCTTTAACTGAACCTAGTGCTGGTTCAAATGCAGTGGCATTAAAGACTAATGCTGTCCGTAAAGGAGATAAATATATTATAAATGGCTCAAAACATTATATTACAAATGGCCCCATTGCCGACGTATTTACGGTCATGGCCGCTACGGATCCGACAAAGGGGGCAAAAGGAATCACTTCCTTTATCGTTGAAAAAGATTTTAAAGGATTAGTGATTGGCAAGACCGAAGAAAAAATGGGATTGCGCGGTTCCCACTCTTCTGAAATTTTTTTTGAAGATTGTGAAGTACCAGTCGAAAATGTACTTGGTGAAATAGGTTTGGGATATGTAAATGCACTAAAAATCCTGGCTAATGGTCGTGCTGGATTGGCAGCTCGGAACCTTGGATCTTGCCAAAAATTGTTCGAATTGTCGGTCAAGTATGCCCATGAACGCGTGCAGTTCGGAAAACCAATATTTGAACAGCAAATTATCCAGCATTATTTAGCGGATATGGCATTGGATATTGAAACATTACGCTCAATGACCTACCGAGTTGCTTGGATGGTCGATCAAAAAATGAATGTAATCAAAGAGGCAGCGATGGCAAAGCTTTTTGGATCTGAAGTTTATAATCGCATTGCCGACAAGGCTGTGCAAATCCATGGAGGACTAGGCTATATTAAAGATTATCCAATTGAAAGATATTACCGTGATGCCCGAATCGCAACAATCTATGAGGGAACATCTGAAATACAAAAAAATATTATTGCCGCCCAGATTCATAAGGAATATGTAAAGACCGCACAAACAGTTAATGTTTGACGTATTATTTTTTTGAAATGTAGGATTAAGACTAACGTTGTAAAGTGGTACAAGGGGTAAGGTTTCCCTTGTATTTTTTTATGGTGAATACGATCCGATTCACCCCGCAGTAAAGCTGAAGGGATTGGCCACATAGAGAAGACAGCTTCCAAGCAATAACCTCATCAAAAAAAAGGTCAAACATTAGAAAGCATTTTAGCACATTAGAGATCCATTAATTTCTAGATAAGTATACTAAAACCGGTAAGATTGATAAGATTTTACCGGTTTTGCTTTGAACAATGATAGAGAAAATCATTATTGGCATTGGATTTAATCGAAGAGAATCCCAACAAATGAGTCGGGAGAATTGTTAGTTTTCAATTAATTTTTATTGACGAACATACGTTCCTTAATATAAAATGTGGTTACTATCACTGACAAGTTCAAAAAGCGGCTTGGAAGTTTCTCAAGCTATGTAAAAAAATAAGAACCAAGGAGCTGTTTAATTATGACAATGCGTTTATCTCCCTATTTAATGATGAATGGAAATGCGAAGGAAGCGATCCAATTTTACGAAAAAGCATTGGATGCGAAGGTCCTTTTTACTCAAACTTTTGGAGAAATGCCTGAAAACCCCGATTTTCCTTTACCAGAAGAAGCAAAGGACCTTGTGTCACATGCAATGTTAAAAGTTGGGGAAACTGACCTCATGTTTTCTGATATGTTTCCGGGTCAAACCAGTCAAATGGGTGATCAAGTTACGATTTGTATCTCAACTAATGATGTCGAAAAATCAAAACAAATTTTTGAATCCTTGTCGCAAGATGGACAAGTAAAAATGCCGCTGCAGGAAGCTTTTTTTAGCCCAGCTTATGGAATTGTTTCCGACAAATTCGGTGTTACCTTTCAAGTTTACACAGAGGGGCAACAAAACTAATAAGGCGATGCTTGTATAAAAGTATTTCCCGTGATCCCCGACGTAGGGCGCAATTGTTGAATGATTAAATCCCAATTTCTCATATATATCACAGAGAGAGATTGGGATTTTTAATACTGAAATCCTTAACATTGTAAATACGCGATGTAAGGATGTGATTCTTCAGTAAGTAGGATCGTCTTTTCTTATGCAGGTAAAGATCATCGGTTTTCCCTTTGTGTGGGCACGTTCTTAATCTGAAAAAAATGTTGGTATTTAACTTATAAAAGGATTAGAAAAAACAAAGAGGGGACTCAGTTTTCATAATGAAGATCGAGAATTCTCATGAAATATACAATTGGGTAGCTTGTGTAATCCACCATATTTTCTCCAATACAGTACAAAGCCTCCGATTTAGATGCCTTGTGAATTCCTTCAATCCAAAAAGAAATACGGGAAGGTAAGCCTATACTATTGCACGTCGATTATTCTAGCATTATTTTAATTTTGATATGTTATCGTTATGCTTCTGTTATATTTGTCATCTATTATTTATCTATTTGTTCTTTGTATAGAAAATAGCTATGCTATTATTTAAAACATTAGCTTACATTACGGAATGATAATAACCTATGAGAAAATCACGGAGGTACATTGTGAACACAGATCAAGCTTTCAATCTGTTAAAGGATGCGGGTGTTACGGAAAGTATCAGTATTCAAACTGTTAGACGTTGGCTGCGTGAAGGTAAGATTAAATACGAGGGTGGAAACGGGAATCGGATAACTGGATACATAATGGAAAATACAGATCAAGCCTTTGACTTGTTAAAAGACGCAGGAGTAACAGATAGTATTAGTATTCAAACTGTTAGACGTTGGCTGCGTGAAGGTAAGATTAAATACGAGGGAAACGGAAAGCGGAAGACTGGATACATAATCGATGACACAGCCTCAAAGCCGTCTATAAATCAAAATAAGGACGAAATCATCCAGCGATTAAAATTAAAAATACAAGCACAAGATAAGCATATAGAAGGAATTGAAGAACTTCATGAGAATGCAAAAAAAATACTGATCCAACAAAGAGATATGTTTAAAAAGGAAGTTGTAATTCTAAAGAATGAGAAAAGTGAATTACAAACTGAAACAAAGGATTTATTAAAAGAAAATATTGAATTAAGTAATGAATTAATAAAAGTAAAAGAAAATATAAGACACAAGTACAATTTTGACTCTACTACTCAATCAAATGATTACAGTAAAAAATTAGGGCTTTCAAAAATGGCGAGTAATAAAGAAATGGTAGCAGAATATAAAAGGTTATTAAAAATAACTCATCCAGACCATGATGGCAACGCAAAGGTATTTCATTACATTAAATCTGATTACGATAATTTTAGAAATAGTACCAAAGGTAAATGATTATACTGTTAAATTCCTAACTTTAATGCAGAATAGGGAAAAGAATGCAAAGGAAAAGCTAATCAGCATTTGGATTTCCAAGATGCCGCATGATAATAAACCTCTAAAAGAATCCGATATCCTTGATAAAAAAACACCCGATTATTCGGGTGCATACTTGCTCATTCCATCTAATTAAATCATGTATTTTTGCAGAATACACTCTCTTATTTTGACTTTTCCTTCACCAATTCTTCCATCATATTTTCATCTTCTTTAGTAGTTTTAGGAATCTCTCTTGAATAAAACACTTTGAACGGCATTCAGAAGTTGTTTGTAGAGTCTATTTTTTTTCATGAGCGATCCCCCTATAACTCCTCACCGTGAAGTAAGTTCACAGGTACTATATTCTATCGTCCACAATTTCAAAAGTTACTTTCTCCAATACAGATATTGAACTTATCCACTATAACCCAATTTTGTGGAAACTCGTTTGCCAGTTTCCATCACATTCTTAATGAGAAAATCAAGCCTGTCTTCTGTCAAGTTAAAGCTGACAAAGCCAATACTCACTGCCCCGTGTACTTCCCCAAAATGGTTCAAGATCGGAACAGCAACAGAAGATGTACCCTCTGTTCTTTCACTGTGACTGATTCCGTATCCCTTCATTTTAGTCTCTTGCAGTGTTTTCCAAAAATCAGGTCTTTCTTGTTTTGGGAGAAGAGCATCTATAATTTTTTCCGCTTGATTATATGGCATAAAGGCGAGCATCACCTTATTAGCGGCTCCAAGATGCATAGAGACACGTGATCCGAGCTGATCATAAACTCGGATTTGGTTTTTTTCACTATCGATTCGTTCGATGATAAGTGACTCCAATTCTATTGGCTGACTTAGATAGACGCTTTCCTCTACTATGTTCATAAGTCTTTCCAGTTCAGGTCTTATTTGACTGATGTAATCCATTTTGTCATACATACGCAGACCATATTCGAGCCAAATGTTACCTAAACCATATTGTTTGGATTGTTCGTCTTGTTGAATTAAACCGTGTTTGGACATGGCTTTTAACAAACGATGCATGGAACTAACAGGAAGATCACATTCTTGGGATAGTTCCGTAATAGATAGCCTGTTTTCCGATGAGTTGGAAACTAAAACCTTAATAACGTTCATGGCTCGGTCAATTGATTGCATAAACTTACCACCTATCTTTCATTTACGAGTAACATAAAAAAACTAAAAATTTAAAACATATTGACAGTATACCATAATTAATTTTATAATTTAAGAAAATTTCCTATTAGCGGAATTGTTTTCCGTTATGCGGAAAAAGGAGGAATGTAATGAACTATTGTTCGTCTATGTACAAACCATTGCAACGTGTCATTGTAAAACATCCAAACGACGCTTTTATTAGTCAAGAGCATATAAGCCAAGAATGGAGGAAGTTCAACTATGCAGAAGAGCCAGATTTCAAAGAAGCCTTAACAGAGTTTGGTGACTTTATTTCCATTTTGGAGAAATATGTTCCAAACATCGATTATTTACCCGCATCTTCGGAAGTGGGCATGGACTCTTTGTATGCACATGACCCTGTCAAATTCACAAGCGAAGGAGCCATAATTTTAAATTCTGGGAAAGAATTGAGGCAGCCTGAAGCAAATGTATACAAGGAATTTTGTAAGGAAAAGAACATCCCGATCATTGGTGTTTTGACTGGTGATGCTGTCGCTGATGGCGGGGATATCGTTTGGCTTGATGACCGGACACTTGCTGTCGGACATGGCTATCGAACAAACGCTGAAGCGATTCGACAATTAAAAGAAATGACTGCCCATCTTGTCGATGAATTCATCGTTGTCCAGCTTTCGCATGATCAGGGCGAAGGAGAATGTCTCCATCTTATGTCTTTCATCAGCATGGTCGACCATGATTTAGCGGTTGTTCATTCTCGTCTTATGCCAGTCTTTTTAAGAAAACTGCTTATAGAACGTGGCATTCAGCTTATCGAAGTGCCGGATGATGAGTATATGAACCTAGGTTGCAATGTGCTTGCATTAGCCCCGCGTGTTTGTGTAATGTCTAGTGGCAACGCTTACACCAAGCAAAAGCTTCTCGATGCCGGGGCCACAGTATATGAATACAAAGGAAATGAAATCAGTTATAAAGGCACTGGAGGACCCACCTGTTTAACCTGTCCGGTTGTGCGCACAAATATATAAAAATGGGGGAATAAAAGATGTTTAAACATACAATTGTAAAAAAACCAGGAAAAAGTTATGTAAATGGATTAACAACATCCGACTATGGAAAACCAGATTATGAAAAATTATTGGAGCAGCATGCTGCATATGTAGAAGCTTTAAAAAAATGCGGGGTTTCAGTTACAACCTTGGTGGCAAGCGAGGAGTTTGCCGATTCAACATTCGTTGAAGATACCGCTGTTTTGACTCAGGAATTTGCCGTCATCACTAATCCGGGAGCTGATACAAGAAACGGTGAAATAAAAGAAATGGAGTCCGTTCTGAAGGATTTCTATAAAAAGTTTCACTATATAAACGCTCCAGGCACATTAGATGGAGGAGATGTCCTTCAAGTCGAAGAGCATTTTTATATTGGTATTTCCGATCGTACAAATGAGGAAGGTGCCCGCCAGTTAAAGGAAATCTTAGAATCTGAAGGCTATAAAGGGACGATTGTTCCTTTAAAAGAGTTCTTCCATCTGAAAACAGGAGTTGCCTACCTTGGCAATAACTTAATTGTAGCTGCAGGTGAATTTATCAATCATCCAGATTTTGCACAATACAAGAAAATAACGGTTTCAGCAAAAGACGAATACTCAGCAAACTGTATCCTCGTAAATGACTATGTGATTATTCCAAAGGGATATGAAGAAACGAAACGTAAAATGAATGATGCTGGTTATAAAACGATTGAACTTGAAATGTCGGAAGTCCAAAAACAAGACGGTGGATTGAGCTGCCTGTCACTGCGCTTTTAAAAATCAGAAAATTGAGAGAAATGGAAGGTGGTTCGTCCTATGCTGGGATGAATGAACAAATCATTTCATTATGATCTTGAATCTTTCAAGACTACTCATACATTTGTTTAATCCGGAAGGTGAATTCAATGAGTCAATTACTATGGGGTAGCCCGAAAACGCTTCGTGCTTTGTTATGCGAACTAGTTAGTTGGGAAAGCCGTACACATACAGAAGGGGAACGCACATTCCCTTATGAAGTTCAAGAGAAATTAAGTGAACTTGATTATTTTAAAAAGAATCCAGAGCACTTATCACTTCACAAAGCTGATCTGGGGAGGAATTTTGTCAATGCCTTTTACAAACATCCTGAAGCAAAGGAGACAGTTGTATTAATTAGCCACTTTGATACGGTTCAGACTGAAGAATACGGCGATCTAGAGACTCTTGCTTTTCAACCGGAGGAGCTCACAAAGAAACTTCATGATCGAAAAGATGATTTACCGGAAGAAGCGCGCATTGATCTCGAATCGGGAAAGTACTTGTTTGGAAGAGGAACAATGGATATGAAAATGGGGCTTGCCCTTCATATGTCTCTCATTGAAAAAGCAAGTACCGAGCAATGGTCGATCAATTTGCTGCTGTTAACCGTCCCTGATGAGGAAGTGAATTCCGCGGGAATGAGAGCGGCAGTTAAAGAACTTGTGAATTTACGTGATAAATATGATCTTTCTTATAAAATGTTTATTAATAGTGAACCATCTTTTTCACAGAAACCGGGGGATGATAGACATTATATTTATTCTGGAACGATGGGGAAAATCATGCCGGCTGCTCTTTTTTATGGGAAAGAAACTCACGTAGGTGAACCATTAAAGGGAATAACAGCCAACTATATTTCCACGTTCCTTACGCAGCTCATGGAGTGGAACCCTCTGTTTCAGGAAAGTGACCTTGGAGAGAAAACACCTTTACCCGTATCGCTCCAGCAAAAAGATTTGAAATTACAATATTCAACACAGACGCCTTATCGTGCAGCAGCGCTTTATAATGTTTTCCTTATGAAAAGAAGTGCAGCTGAAATTATGAATTTATTCGAACAGGTTTCACAGGAAGCGGCACACATGTGCAATGATTCATATAAAGCTCTTTGCCGACGAGAACAAATTGAAGGTGTAGGCGAAGTGAAAGTGTTGCGCTACGAAAAATTACTTTCTTATGCAGAGGGAAAACTTGGTGGGAATTTTGTTGAGAAAATAAAGAGTGAAGTCCAAGGAAACATGGATTGGGATGAGCGGGATAAATCACTCCGAATCGCTGACAAATTGATGATTCAATGTCAGGAACTTGCACCGGCCATCGTATTGCTTTTTGCGCCGCCATATTATCCGGCGGTCAATGCGTCCGATGACCCGCTTATCATCGATTCTGTTCAATTAATAAAGGAAACCGCCGGCAAGTTTGATGTAGAAGTCAGCCAAATTCATTATTTTAATGGCCTTTGCGATTTAAGCTATGTTCAATATAGTGATGAGGCTGACGGCTGGACGGCTTTTGAACGGAATACGCCAGTCTGGGGCGATACTTACAGCATTCCTTTCGCTGATATGCTTCAACTTCAAGCGCCCGTGCTCAATGTCGGACCGTTTGGAAAAGATGCCCACCAGCGTACTGAGCGCCTTCACATCGATAGTGCCTTTGTTCATACTCCTATTATGCTGGAGAGTTTAATGAAGAGTTTGGTTGAGCAGTTATAAAGGCATCCTATCATTTCTGTAAGGTTTTCGGAAGAATCTAGATTAAACGATGCCAACGTAGGATTTGATTCTCTAACACACAAGATTGAGTGAAAGCTAAACCCGGAATAACAATACTTATGAATCCATAACATTAGCAAATTACTTAAAAAGTAAAGAAAAACCTATTTTAAGAGCGATAACCGGTACAGGAAGATTTGAAGGAGGATATGTCTATTGACGGATGAGTGCACTTTGCCTGCAGCAAGAGGGGATCTGACCAATGATGAAGTGATTAGAAAATTGAAAGTAAATTTCGTCACCTAGTTAGAAAGTAATCATGCTTCCTCTTCTTCATGGAAAGGGTGCGTTGTCTATTCTCCTCTCAAGCCTGTATGGGGAAACTGCAGCTGAATAGAGGAACCAATCCAATTGAAGTTTCTGATAACGAAAAGAAACAATAAGTTGCCGTGTGTTATCTACTACATTAAGAAGATGTAATATGCTTGCTGGAAAACCATTACATAAAACGGATTGAACAGCATCTCGTGAAAGAAACAAATAGGAAGGAACAGAAATTTCATTTAAATGTACGGGGGGTCCATTTAATACACGTCCCTTATTTTAAAAGTTCACTATATTAGGAGGAATATATATGTTTAAACAGGCGATTGTACGAAAGATAGGAAAAAGTTTTGTAAATGGATTAACTACATCCGATTTAGGAACCCCAAATTATGATAAAGCGCTTGGACAGCACGTCGCTTATGTAAAAGCCTTAAAACGCTGTGGTGTGAAAGTGACCGTACTCGAAATGGATGAAAACTTCCCTGATTCAACATTTGTAGAAGATACGGCGGTGTTGACGCCAAAATGTGCCCTTATAACCAATCCTGGTGCAGAAAGCCGAAATGGTGAAATTATTGAAATGAAAGAAGTATTAAAGGACTTTTATGACACAATTGAATATATTCAATCCCCTGGAATGTTAGATGGCGGAGATGTTATGCAAGTTGAAGATCGTTTTTATGTCGGCCTTTCTACCAGAACCAATGAAGCTGGAGCTCTGCAGTTTAAAGAGATTATGGGTAAATATGGATGTGATACGACCGTTATTCCTCTTAAGAAATTCTTTCACCTAAAAACAGGAGTAAATTATTTAGGCGACAATAATTTATTAGTGGCTGGAGAATTCATCAATCACGAGGCTTTTACTAGCTATAATCGAATCGTTGTAACAGAGGAAGAAGAATATGCGGGTAATTGCATCCGGATGAACGACTACGTTATTATCCCGAAAGGATTTGAGGGAACTAAGAAAAAGATTGAAGATGTGGGATACACGGTGATTGAAGTGGAAATGTCAGAATTCCAAAAACAAGATGGCGGTCTTAGTTGTCTTTCTTTGAGATTCTAAGGTAAGTAGGGAGAAGAAGGAATAAGGGATGAGAAAAGGACGTGATAATATGGGAAATGTTCTGGAGAACAATGATCAACTGCAACGCTCTATGAAAAGCCGTCATTTATTTATGCTTTCACTCGGTGGTGTTATTGGTACAGGCCTTTTTTTAAATGCAGGCTATACAATTAATCAAGCAGGTGCCGGAGGAGCTCTGGTGGGTTATTTAGCCGGTGGTCTTATTTTGTATATGGTAATGGTCTGTTTAGGCGAGCTTGCCGTTCATATGCCGGTTACAGGATCATTCCAAAAATATGCTGCTGATTATATTGGACCTTCCGCTGGTTTTTCGCTTGGATGGATGTATTTCGTCGGTTCAGCCGCAACTGCAGGAGTTGAGTTTACCGCTGCAGGAATATTGATGAAACAATGGTTCCCTCATGTTCCTACCTGGATTTGGTGTGCTGTGTTCATTGTGCTTTTATTTACATTGAATGCATTAACAACAAGGGGTTTTGCAGAGGCGGAATATTGGTTCGCTGGAATAAAAATCGTTGCAGTAATCTTGTTTATCATCATTGGAATCGCGGGCATCTTTGGCTTTGTCTCTTTCTCAGATCGTCCAACCCCATTCTTGGATAATCTGGCTCCTACAGGCCTTTTTCCAGCAGGGGGTATTGCCATTGTCTTTGTCACAATGATGAATGTAATATTTTCTTATCAAGGCTCAGAACTAATAGGAATTGCAGCAGGGGAAAGTGAAAATCCTGAAAAGAACATCCCTAGGGCCATTCGAAATGTAATTTTTAGAATCATTGTATTCTACATTGCGTCTATCATTATTCTTTCTGCCATATTCCCTTCTTCTGAATTGGGTTTATTAGAAAGTCCCTTTGTCACTTTAATGAAGATAGCGGGGGTTCCGTATGCAGCAGGTATCATGAATTTCATTATTTTGACCGCTATACTTTCTGTTGGGAATTCATGTCTTTATGCATCTTCACGTTTACTTTGGTCGATGGCACATGATGGAATGGCACCCAAGATGTTTGGTATTTTGACTAAGCGAAAAGTGCCGTTGAATGCTCTGTTATTTACCATAACTTTTTCACTTTTGTCGTTATTAACTAGCTTTATTGCTGCTGATACTGTGTTCGTATTACTAATGTCTATTGCGGGTATTTCCGTTACAATCTCATGGATGGGAATTGCTTTATCACAATATATGTTTCGAAGGAAGTTTATAAAAGCGGGTGGGAAATCGGAAGAATTACATTTCAAAGTACCTTTTTATCCATTTGTCCCATTGTTTTGTATAAGTTTTTGCTTGCTGATTCTAGTATTCCTTGCTTTTGACCCCACTCAACGAGTTGGATTATTTTATGGGATAGGATTTTTGGTAGCCTGTATATTATTCTATAAATGTATACTGGCAAAGAAAGAGGAGTCAAAAAATGATAGTAGTAAAGAAAAAATAATATAGTAATGACGATTCTGTTGATTACCCAATATTATAAGTCTTAAGCTAGATAAAAAGAGAAAGCGTTTCCATAATGATGAATATGAGGAGTGAGGGTGTGTATCATCAATTACAGAAAAAAGATATACCTGGACAGGTTGAATTTTTGACGCGACACCTAGTGGGAATTCAAAGCATTAATGGGACAGAAGGTGAAAGTGCTGTAGCAGATTTTATTAAAGAAGTTCTTCAAAGCTTTCCTTACTTTAAACAAAACCCTGGTTTTGTATGGGAACAGCCTGTTCCAAATGATACGGTTGGAAGGAAAAATATCTTTGCTCTCGTACGAGGAAAGAAAGCGTCCGATAAGACCGTTATTTTTCACTCTCATATTGACACGGTAGGAATTGAGGACTTCGGTCATTTAAAATCTGATGCTGTAAATCCTGATGTTTTGGAATCGTTTTTTTCCACATACGAGTTAGACAGCGACGTGCAAGCAGATGCTCAATCTGGGGATTGGATGTTTGGAAGAGGCTCTGTCGACATGAAGAGCGGAGCTGCAGTACACCTCGCTAATGTTTTGTATTTCACCGAACATTTAGATGAGCTATCAGGCAATATCCTTTTGATGATGAATCCTGACGAGGAAAGCCAGCATAAAGGTATTATTACGGCCATCCCAGAATTGAAAAGGTTAAAAGAAGTGTACGATTTGGATTACGTATCAGCCATTAATAATGATTTTATCACCCCTCTTTATGAAGGTGATCCTCACCGCTATATTTATACAGGAGCAGCCGGGAAGCTTCTACCAAGCTTTTATGTATATGGGCGCGAGTCTCATGTAGGCGATACGCTTTCAAGCATTGACCCGAACTTTGTTGCGGCAGAAATCACACGCCGTATCCATAACAATTTAGAGCTGGCAGAAAATATTGAAGGCGAACTGACACTGCCGCCAACATGCTTGCAGCAGCGTGATAATAAAGAGTTTTATACGGTACAGACTGCGACAAGCAGTTATTTATACTTTAATTATTTTCTTTATGAATCAACAGCTAAAGAAGTGATGGATAAGCTTACGGCTATCACAAGAGAAGCCTGTATAGAAGCTGAGTATTATTTATTTAAACAGTACCAGGAATTTCTCAAGCGTTCGTGTTTACCAGGAAAGGAACTTTCTTGGTACATCGAAGTCACGAGTTTAGCGGATTTTATAAAAGAGCTGGAAAGCAAAGGACTTCCTGCTGCTAGAACGGCAAAAGAAGTGCAAAATGAACATCAGCATATGGAACCAAGAAAACGTTGCTTTAAAATCGTGGAAGCATTGCAAAATCTAGATCCGAATAAAAAGCCAAGGGTCATCATTTTCTTTGCTCCGCCTTATTTACCGCACAATTATTTGAATGAAGAAAATGACCGTGATGCAAAGCTTCTGCAATCCATCAAAGAAGTATTAGCGGAAACGGAACAACAAACCGGTGAACAATTTGCCTTGAAAAAGTTTTTCCCTTATTTGGCAGATGGCAGCTTTCTTTCCCTGCATGAAACGGATGAAGAAATCAGTTCTTTGACTAATAATTTTCCGGAATGGGAATCGATTTACCCAGTCCCGATTAAAGGCATTCGTGAACTGAATATCGCTTCAGTGAACATGGGCGTTTACGGGAAAGACGGTCATAAGTGGACGGAGCGAGTCTATAAACCGTATACGTTCCATGTACTTCCTGAACTCATCCGCAAAACAGCTATTAAACTATTGGAACAGGAAGAAAACACGCTGTTGAGTGTTTGACATTATTCCTGCTGCTACCTATATTCTTTCGGGGAGTGACAGGCATTTATGGACATCCACTAGAATGATCATATTATGACTCATCCACCATTTATGAATAGTGAGTGGTTCAGTAGCTATAAATCTTTTTGTTTTTTTGAACTTAGTTACAGGGGCAGCGTCACAAGCCCCATCAAGATAACAGGGTGGACCACTCAAAATGTTAAAATGAACATTTCTATATCAACGAGATGAAAAAAATTTCGTTTTGGGGGTTATCCATTTTCTTAGGTTGATGGCTATGAGGGACGCCAAAAAGGTCGGGCAAATACTGCCCGACCATTCAACTACACCCCACGAAATAGTTAATTGGGATAATGATCATTCGAAACTATAAAAATATAATTGCAATATGTATGTAGATTAGTTTTTACTTTGCAAATAAGTGGTTGCCTATTTTAATGACCTTTTCCCTAGTGAAAATCCATTCATCTGTTGCCAAGTGTGGATTATAATAATAAACAGAACCCATAGTAGGATCCCAACCTTTTAATGCATCAATAACAGCTTGATAAGAATAGCTGTTTGGGGTCAAATAATATTGGCCATCATGTATAGCTGTAAAAGCATTTGTCTGAAAAATAACATCGTAAGTATTTTTAGGAAAACCCGGTGTTGACATTCGATTCAAAATTACTGCAGCGACAGCAACTTTTCCTTCATAAGTTTCTCCTCGAGCTTCTCCATGAACAACCCTGGCCATCATTTCAATACCATTTACCTTTTGTTGTGTTTGTAATCCAAAAATTCCATCTGGTAATAGTCCAGCATCTAATTGAAGTTGTTTCACAGCATGATCAGTAATTGAACCATAATATCCTGTTGGTTGGCTTTTAAAGTAACCCATTTTCTTTAACTTTTCTTGTAGGTCATAAACTGTTTGTCCTTGACTTCCATTGTGTAAAATTTCTTGAGCAAAGATTGAATTGGGTATGAAAAACAAGAAACAAATGAAAACAAAAACCGACATTTTTACATTTAACTTCAAATAATGCCACATCCTTCGATTAATTTTGCTACCATTCTACTTTATCATACAAAGAAAATAGATTTATCTTACAATAGTTCTATTTTTAACCTAATATAGAATTAATTTTCAGACGATTGAATTTGTTGATAAAAAGAGAATGAATCTACTAAAATGGAAGTTTTTCATGGAACCAGGACCTATAATCAAAACAGATTTTGCTATCGTTGCAGTATCATGTTCCAGAGAAGCTATTACGTACAAGTAAGCGGACAATTATTAAACCTGTATCAAATGGTGGAATTTCTTTGATGAAAAGACTTGGTTTTGAGGAGTTTTTATTAGGCCGAAGGGCTTGCAGATTGGTTTAAAAAGGGAATTAAAAAACCCCGGACAAATAGCCGGGAATGGGTATAATGGTGTTTGGGTTATATTATTGCGCATAGGTCGAAGTTTGGCTAACTAACATGTTGGTACTCATTATTTTGGCATTGTGTCCAAAATAATGACTCAAATCCAATCTGGACATTTTTTCATACATTCGAATATGTAATCCATTTTCAAAACGGAATTATGATGAGCACGACACTCTTGAGTTCAAAATTCAAAGAGCGCTCTGAATAGTCGACTTTCTTCTAATATTAAAAGATAGGGGAGGCCATTAAAAAGAATGTCGATATTTTGTGAATTTTTTGTCTCCGACCTCATTCCTAAATGATAATAACAAATATAATGGATTGGAGGGGACAGTTATTTGGAAAGAATACTCTAATTTACCGTTTTGAACATTGAATGTCTATCAGTTGCTACTTTTTTTGTCTTCTCATCCATTGTGTTGCAACCCATTTTTCTTCATTAATTACTGGCGCTCCACCATGTAAAGTTAGCTCGTTTATGTGATTATCGTTATAGAAATATTCGAAATACACTGCCATCCCTTTTTTTGGGGATACAGAAAAATTCAGTTTAGGAAAAAACGTTTCTCCTCCATGCTCTACATCATTTAAGTACATGACAATTGTGCTAATTCTATTATTTTTGGTCTCTTTACTTGTAAAAAAATCAAAATGGGCTTTATACTCTTGACCTGGAGAATATTTAAGAATTTGAATCCCATCCCCATGTTCAATGGGTATATTCATTATAGATGATATTCTTTTTTCAATTCTGGTAATGATATCACTTTCATTTTCTTGAAAAAACATACCACTACTTGTTCTTATCTCATTTACTTCATGGGAATCTCCAATTTTAGAACGATGCAATTTGTCTTTTGACAATCTAATTAGTTCGTCACATTCTTCGTCACTCAAAACGCTTCCTAAAACTACTATTAGTGGTTCTTCTAATCTGGCAATGATATTAATTTCTCTATCTTCTGTTATGATTCTATTTCCAACATGGTTAAAAATAGTTTGTTCTTTACTAATATTCATTGTCAATTTTCATCGACTCCCAAAGGTTTCAATTTTCAGAATGCGGTTATCTATGATGATTATATCATGAACCTCTCGTAATATACCTGTTCTGTATTCAGCTAACAGGTACAATCAAATAAAAAGGCCGACCAGTAAATATTACTGGTTGACCTTTTTAAGAGAATTTATTATATGAGCAGCCGAGGTAAGACATACGGTGTATGGGGCATGTAACAAGCGAAGCTATAAAACAAGCCCATCCTTAAAGATGGGCGCTTTGAATTTAGTATTAAAGTTTAAGACATTATGCATCTTCAAAAAAATTTCCTCGATAAACCAACAACATAATCTCTCAAGCTATGGTTACGTGCAATCATTTGAATGTCTGCAGGATATATAGTTACCTCGTAATGAATAGTTCTTTAATATTTTCTATAAACATAAGGATCATCGGGCTCAACGGTTTTGGTCTGTGATGTTACTTTGAGTATAGGAATGGTTTTCTTAAATGGCTGATAATAAATGGTTTCTAGTTTACCTGTCACGGAATACCACTCATCATTTTTAGGATGCATTCCTTCCGGAAATTCAATTAGCATACCGAATACCCCAGAGTCCGCGACACAATGGATGACCCCAAAGCGAAACAGAAATACCTGGTTTTTAGATAAATCCTTTGAATTGTAGGAAAATCCAGTTAACGTAATGTTTTTACCTGTGAACTTTCCAGGAGAATAATAGATGGCTTCCAAATCTTTAAGGTAGTTGTTGTCGGTTAAATGCAGGCTATCACGTTTTACTAAGCTGTTTAGAGACTCATCCATTAAAGTTAAATAGTCATCCTTACCATAATATAAACTTGTATCAGGTTGCAGAAATTGATGCTGGCTATATTCATCTGTGTCATCGTATACGGGGAAATGAAATCCTTTCTTCTCTACGATATTCGAATCCATTGTGGCAACAGGCAAAAAGAGGCCGGTATAAATGGGAATCAAAAATAGCGAGTAAGTAAGGACTTTTTTCCATCTTTTGTTTTCTTTTGAATGATCATGCCCGCAATGACAATCATCACACTCTTTTTTATCATCTTCTTTAATATATAAGTAGGAACCCATTAACGTAAAAATAGCTAATATATAGATAGCAATCTGTGAAACATAAGAATATTCCATATTAATGTATTTCGATATATTCCCTGAGGCGTGTAAATGCATGAATAAAAAAGTAAGTCCAAGTAATATGAATAAACGTCCCATATAAAACACCCTCTTTAAGAAATGAACAATAAAGTTAAGCCTAGTACGGAAATAAAAATATAAGCCATCAAACATAAAACAAATTTTGTTTTGAATGTACCTAAAAGCATGATCGTATTTTTAATATCGAACATGGCCCCAAATACAAGAAACGCAACGATTGAAGAAGTCGAGAAGGTGCTTCTAAAAGAACTCGCAACAAAGGCGTCTGCTTGGGAACACAAGGACATCACATAAGACAGTGCCATCATAACTACATTCCCGGATAAATTTCCTTGACCAATCTCAAGCAAGAGGGATGTTTTCAAAAAGGTTTGAATGGCAGCTGCCAATAGTGCGCCAATTATTAAGTACTTTCCAACAGAAAAGAACTCTTCAATCGAGTGTTTAAACATTCCTGTTATTTTGTCTTTAACCGTATGGGAATGGTGATTGGTATGTCCGATAAGTTCATGTTTAAGTTGATTTGTCTTAAATTGGAAAGAGAGTATACACGCAATGATTAAGACGACCAAGAGTGCTATTCCGCCACGATAGATAACCATGCTCCAGTTATTCCCAAATGCAATATAGGTGGAAAACAGAACAATCGGATTCAGAATAGGTGCAGAAAGCATAAAGGCAATGGCAGCTGAAAGTGGAACGCCTTTAGCAATCAAACGGCGGGTAATCGGGACTATCCCGCACTCACATGCAAGAAAAAAGACCCCAGCAAATATTGCGAATAAAACAGATAAGATCGGATTTTTCGGTATAACCTTTGCTATCATTTCTTCTGACACAAAAATTTGGATGATTCCAGATATAAGGACTCCCAATAGAATGAAGGGAAGGGATTCAATTAGGATGCTAATAAATATCGTATTCATTTGTAAAAGTGCCTGAACGTTCAAATCATAAACCGCCTTCCATATAGCTGACTTAACTATACTAGTTTCGTAATAGAAGGAAGTCAATTTATTATTACTGGGAGTAATAGGATGGAAGTTAAATGAACAAGGGATAGGCTTAAATGGAAGGTTAAGTGAAGAATTCCGGAGAGATGAAAGAACGGCAATTACGATACAGGAATAAATGACTGGAAAGTCGTAATATGTAATTCGGATAGCCCCATTATTGTTTTTCGTGATCCTTTTCAGAAGCGAGAGCTTGAGGAGGACCTGATCGTCCATCGATAGGTCCAATTATATGCCGCCTAAATGAATGATTTTGGAATGAACTTCTGGTAAATAAAAAAGCTCTTTTACGATCATGCTCATTCAACAGGGAAGGTTCTGAAAAATCCGGGTATGCTTACGTTGGAACGAAATATTAGATCAGATACCGTAACACATTCATAGCCGTTTTTATACAAATAATCCAATGTCGTTTCTAATGCTTTTACTGTTTGGGGACGATCACTCCAATCGTGCAGGAGAATGATATCACCAGCTCGTAACGAATTGATTATATGAGTGGAGATTTTATTTGGTGCCGGTCTTTTCCAGTCTTGGGGATCTTGATGCCAGGACCACAGAATAACCTTATATCCTTTTTTGACTGCTGTATTAATGATTATATCGTTATGAAGTCCGCCTACAGGACGATATAGGGATGGTTTGTATTTGGCAATGTCCCAAATCACTTTATCTGTTTGATCTAATTCAGAGGATAATAACTCGGCTGTCATATTTTTATTGTAATAATGATGATAGGTGTGGTTAGCAATTTCATGACCTTCTTTTATTTCTCTCATTAGAATGCCAGGATTACTTTTCACTTTATTACCTGAAACAAAAAAGGTTGCTTTGGCATTATATTTAGCCAATATATCCAGGATTTGAGGTGTGTAGGAAGGGTGTGGTCCATCATCAAAAGTTATGGCTACGATTTTTTCTTTTGTATGCCCTTCCCAAATAACATTTCCTGTTTTTTCGTATGCTTCTCGACTGGAAGTTATGGCCTGAATATATGGAGTGTCACAAAATAAAAAAAGAATGAAAACTGAAAAAGCCATGATTAAGGTTTTCAAACTAATGCCCTCCTGTACATGTATATACGACATAGTATATGGAGTTCAACTTTATTTATTAAAGACGTTCAACATATCAGCCCATTTATTAAAGGATTACTTGTCGGTGATTTTTTGTATTACAATAAAGTGCAGGATTCAAACGTTTCCTGATCGCTTATTGAGGGAAGTTGTTTAAATAATGAACATTTGCAATATGATAGGTGCCCCTTTTATTGGTGTATCAACCGTATTCAATTTAAGCTTTCCCTTTTCAACCGTGTAATTAGCATGAGGCTGTAAAACGCCATTTATAAATAAATTCATAAAGGAAGTATTTGAGGGATCAAGTATTGTCTGATTACCTATGTCTGTAATTCCGTCTTTCTCTTCAAATATTCGTTGGCAGCCATTTGCAATAGCATAAAATTCGCAAGCAACAATGCTTCTCGGAATCCTTGTGCGAATTTCTTTGGGAGAGCACTTAGGGAAAAACAACAAAGGTCTCGGATTTGGGTATCCATTTTAATGAAACGGCATTTTTCATGATCCATTTTTAAACTCTCCCCCTTTTTCTTAACTCCTTATCTATTTTATAAAAAGTGCAGATTATCGCTGGGGACCATTTTTGGATTTAGTCTATACAATTCCATTCATGAAATAGCATGAAGAGTAGAGAGGTGAATATATTACCGTTAAAAATAATGAAATTAGCCCTGGAGGCTACCTCGGTGATTAATGTAAATCCGCTTGTCACCCGATTTTTTTATGAGGTACTCGCTGCATTGGATGGTCCAACGACACTTTCCATTGATGCAGCAAGTTTTTGGTCGGATACAGGAGCTCCTGCTACTGCGTTGCCTGTATTAAGTACTGAAAACAGCTCATTTGAAGTGTTTATTAATGGTGTTCTGCAAATGGAGGATATATCCACATACACTCCAGGGGCCACTGGAGTAGGAAGTCTTCTAATCACTGTTCCAGCCGGTTCCTCCATTATAGCTGGATCTCCGGTAACTCTTGTCGTGACTAACTATGCACCGACATCCGATGTTGATATTGTTACGTAATCGTTGTATGTCATCTTAAATAAAAAGATGAAGACAGGCAGTGCCGAAAGGAATTGCCTGTTTTTTTATATGAGGGTTTGTCATTTTTATTATCATTCACATTATGGAAGGATTTAGAAAAAGGGAGATTGACTGTCAAAAGTAAGCATATAATGACAGAGGTGAGATCAATGGGAGATAAACTGGTAAGAAATCAGGATTAAAAATCTGTACCAGTTTTATAAAAAAGTTCATTATATTTATTTAATAAATGATCAAGCTGCTGGCTATATTCAACTGCTACACGGGAGTTTAAACCATCTTTAGCGACAATTTTGATTAGCTCATTTCTCTTTAATTCAATCTGTTCGAGAAATTCATTCTCTTTAGCCATTTTATTTCCTTTCTTACCCCAACATTTTTTCAAGGTACCTTTTTAATAAGTGTTAGTTGTAAAATCTGTATGAATATAACAATTATATCGGCTTGGACTTATGAATTCAAATAAGTTCACTTTAATAAAACTTAGGCACGATTCTTTGTCATCAATTATTCAAAGTTCCATAAATGTATTTTTTTATCTTATTTGTTACAATGTTTATAGTTTGACATACATAGGGGTGAGCTTATTTGAATGATATAAACATATTTTTAGCTTTTGGGGCAGGCTTTTTGAGTTTTATTTCTCCGTGTTGCTTACCGCTATATCCAGCTTTCTTATCTTATATCACTGGTATGAGTGTTGGAGAAATCAAATCCGAGAACGCCATGCTCCAAAGGAGAAGTATGCTGCATACTTTATTCTTCCTTCTTGGATTTTCATTGGTTTTTATTGCAATAGGTTTTAGTACAACCTTTCTAGGTTCTTTTTTCTCGGATTACAAAGAATTAATTCGTCAAATTGGTGCCATTTTAATTATCATTTTTGGATTATTCATTGTAGGGATATTTCAGCCGAAATCTTTGATGAAAGATAGTCGGTTTGAATTTAAAAACCGACCTAGCGGCTATTTAGGTTCCATTCTTATCGGTCTTGCTTTTGCTGCTGGATGGACACCTTGTGCAGGTCCACTATTAGGTGCCGTCATCTCTTTAGGTGCAACAAATCCTGGGGCTGCGATGAGCTATATGACTGCCTATATATTAGGTTTTGCCATACCGTTTTTCATTTTATCCTTCTTTGTGGGAAAATTGAAATGGATCAAAAAATACAGCCAATACATTATGAAGATTGGCGGATATTTAATGATTGTAATGGGTATCATTTTGTTTTTTAATTGGATGACCAAGATAATTGCAGTCCTATCTAGACTATTCGGTGGCTTTACAGGATTTTAGTGCATAATAAGACATTTATTGAAAAATATTCTAGCTGGATGATTTTCGAAACTTTTTACCCCGTTTTTTTGTTCGTTCCTATGTTAACGCTATTGATTTTGAGTCTAAAGTCACGTATTCTACATATGATAAAAGTCAATACATTTCTAATGATAGGTTTTGCAGTGCTATTGTTTGAAATGAGGAGGAACGGACATTGCCCGAATATTAATAGTTGATGATGCCAAGTTTATGAGAATGACACTTTCAAATATTTTATCAAAAGTAGGACATGTTGTGATTGGTGAAGCTGAGAATGGAAAAGAAGCGGTTGATTTATATCGAAATCTGAATCCTGACTTGGTGAAAAGGGATATAACGAAGCCAGTATTGAGCGGTCTGGATGCGGTTAAAGAAATTAAAAAGGAATTTCCATTTGCAACGGTTATAATGTGTTCTGCAATGGGGCAGCAAAAAATGGTTGTCGAAGCAATTGAAGCCGGGGCAAAAGATTTTATCGTTAAGCCTTTTGACGAAATCAGAGTACTGGATGCCATCCATAGGGCACTTAATTAAAAACGCTCTCCTTGTTTATCTTAAATAGGTACTATATACTTTGTTTATTAATGGAAGTCATATATAATTTTTTATGGTACTTACCTATTTTTAGTTAAAAAGGGATGGTTATGGAATGATATATATATCAACAGGTATAGCGATTGTGATGGCTATGGGTGTATTCATGTTAAGGATGAAGGAAACAAAAAAACCAGTGAATGAAAAGAAAATCATCTTACCACCGCTGTTCATGAGTACAGGTGCTTTAATGTTCATTTTCCCAATGTTCCGGGTAACTCGATACGAATTTTTGGAGGCACTTGTTGCAGGGATGTTATTTTCCATCCTCTTAATAAAAACTTCAAAATTCGAAGTTCGAGAAGATAAAATTTATATTCTTCGTTCTAAAGCGTTTATATTCATTCTGATTGGGCTCATGGTGATTCGGCTCGTAGCGAAACTGATGCTTGGTAGCACAATTGAAATTGGCGTCTTAAGTGGAATGTTTTTCTTACTTGCTTTTGCAATGATCGTTCCATGGAGAATCGCCATGCTATACCAATACAAAAAGGTTAAAGCCGCTAGTTTCAGCGGAAGTAATTTGGTGTGAGGGATAATTTTTGTAACCTGAGTCGATATTTATGATGACTCAGGTTTTTTCATTTGTCTGGAACGTTTCATGCTAATGATCACTTTTTTTGATTAAAAACCTAGTATTTCCATAAGAATTATATTATATTAGTACTATTATTATTTTACTTAAGGAGGAAACGGTTCATGTTACAAATGATTGTATTCGGGATTATTTGTGGTTTACTGCTGGGATTTGTGCTTCAAAGAGGCCGTTTCTGTGTTGTTGGTGCATATCGTGATTTGATTTTAGCTAAAGATGGACGTATGTTTTTAGCTACATTTGTTGTTATAGCGATACAAAGTATTGGCGTTTATGCATTGAATGATACAGGGATCATTCAATTTGGAAATGACGGTTTTCCATGGTTGGGAACTATAGTCGGTGGATTTATTTTTGGCATTGGAATGGTGCTAGCCGGCGGTTGCGCTACTGGAACTTGGTACCGTGCCGGAGAGGGCATGATTGGCAGTTGGGTTGCTCTTTTCGGATATATGCTTGGAGCTGCAATGACAAAGTACGGAGTTTGGAAAGCGGCAGGGGACAATCTGTTGTCGTATCGTACAAGTGATACGTACATTCATGAAACATTGAATGTTTCGCCTTGGGTGCTTGTAATTGTTGTGACCACTTTGGTGGGCCTCTTGGTGATTCGTGAATTAAGAAAACCTAAACTGCCAATCTTCAAAATGAAACAGAAAAAAACCGGATTGGCTCACATTTTATTCGAAAAACGGTGGCATCCATTTGTTACAGCATTATTGATTGGCCTGATCGCAATCATGGCTTGGCCACTAAGTGCAATGACAGGCAGGATGTTCGGTCTTGGAATCACAGCTCCGTCCGCTAACATTCTAACCTTCCTTATAACAGGAGATAATGCGTTGATCGATTGGGGTACGTTTTTAGTATTGGGTATTTTCCTTGGCGCTTTCATCGCAGCAAAAGGGAGCGGCGAATTCCGTTGGCGCTTGCCTGATATGAAAACGTTGCGTAATAATGCAATTGGCGGCGTAATCATGGGATTCGGTGCAAGTGTTGCCGGAGGGTGCACAATAGGGAATGGCCTGGTGAACTCGGCATTATTTGCTTGGCAGGGTTGGATCGCCATTGTCTTTTTCCTATTAGGTACATGGGTAGCCACTTATTTCACGATTATCCGTAAGCAAAAGAAAACAGCGGCTATTTCAAAAGCTGCATAAGATTCGTGATGAAAATAATTTATTGGGGAGTGTAATGTATATGGCGAAGGTATTGGAAACGACTGGGATGGTATGTCCATTCCCTCTAGTGGAAGCTAAAGAAGCAATTGTGGATATGACCAAAGGAGAGGAACTAATCATTAATTTCGATTGCACCCAAGCAACGGAGAGCATTCCTCGCTGGGCAGCTGCTGAAGGTCATGAAATCACGGAATTTGAGCAAATCGATGACGCTAAATGGCGTATAATCGTAAAAAAGGGAAATTGATTTACAGAAACGTGCCAAGGTAACTTGTGCACGTTTTTTTTTATTATCTAAGGCTGAATCGTTGGAGCTGAAAGCCCTAAGTGATAACATATCATTAACCACATTTAAGGAGATGTTGATAAAATGGTAGATGAGGTCATTTTAAATGATGTTCCACTGAAGGTTACTGATTTTCTTGCTGAAACTGTAAAGGATTCTGAAGGTGGAGAAATCAGAAAAGTCAGTTTTAATTTCAAGGTTACAAATAGTGAATATCATGATATTACTACACTTCTTTATCAAATGGTTTTTGATGTGAAAATTCCAGATTCAAATGAGGAATTTAGGGCAGAAATTTTTAACTATGCAACTTCAGTTACGAATCTTTATGAAGAAAATGCTGTGGGTGACTTTTCGCTGGTCTTACTGGAAGTGAACGAAACGGAATGATTACATTGCCAGTCTTGTAAAGATATGGGTTACTGTCTATAATAATAGTGACAATCATTCTATACATATGAGGTGGTACTTTTGCTAAGTGGCTGGTTTTTATGGTTTATTC
Source organism: Peribacillus sp. Bi96 (assembly GCF_918698115.1). Lineage (GTDB taxonomy): Bacteria > Bacillota > Bacilli > Bacillales > DSM-1321 > Peribacillus. The sequence goes on along the minus strand of NZ_CAKKLV010000015.1, from coordinate 8,869 downwards.
TATTTTGGGTAGCCCTTTTAATTATATTGATGAGCATAGGTGGCTTTTTCATGTTTCGAAAGTTCCTCAAAAGATTTCCTAAAGAAGATGGGAAATCCGATATGGATTGGGAAGAATACTATTTGGACCAAACAAAGCACCTATGGTCAAAGCAGCAAAAGGAATTACTTGAAGATTTAGTGAGCCCTGTACCAGAACTTTTCCGCGATGTTGCCCGTCATAAAATTGCGGGGAAAATCGGTGAATTGGCTTTAAAGGAAAAAGCGGGCGATATTTCGGAGGATCTAGTGATACGCGGATATATCATTGCCACACCAAAACGTGACCATAAATTCTTACAAAAAAAATTAGCCGAAAGAAAAGTGAATATGAGTCCATATGAACATTTATTCAGCTAATGATGAAAAAGGCAGACTCTTAGGAGTTTGCCTTTTTTATTCTGTAGAAATGAAAACTGACTATGGTGGTAAAAATTAGAACGTTTGTACCCAAACCATGCTAATCGTTAAATTTTTGATATAATAATAGTAAGTAAAAATGAGGACGGAGTGAAACTATGAAATTTATCCATACGGCCGATTGGCATTTAGGGAAAATCGTTCACGGGGTACATATGACCGATGACCAAAGGCATGCGCTCTTGCAATTCATAGAAATTGTCGAAGAAGAAAAACCGGATGCGGTCGTGATTGCCGGTGACCTATATGATCGTTCGGTTCCGCCGACTGAAGCGGTAGAACTTCTTGATGAAATCCTATATACGATTAATGTGAAAATGAATACACCGATCGTTGCGATATCGGGAAACCATGATTCAGCAGAAAGGCTTGCATTCGGTTCATCATGGTATCGTCATAGTCAGTTATACATTCATGGCAAATTGACAAAAACATGTGAGCCGGTCCGCATCAAGGGAGTCAATTTTTATTGTGTACCATATGCAGAACCAGGTACGGTTCGCCACCTTTTTGAAGATGATAGTATCCATTCTCATCAAGACGCGATGAAGCGGATAACCGGAACGATTGCGGAAACCTTCAATAAGGATGAACCGAACGTCTTCGTAGGACATGCTTTTGTATTAGGCGGTAAAACGAGCGATTCAGAACGAGTCTTGTCAGTAGGTGGCTCTGGCTGTGTTTCATCGGACTTATTCGATGCGTTCGATTATACGGCACTTGGACATTTACATAGTCCGGATGCGATACGCCATCCTAAGGTGTTTTACTCTGGTTCACTATTAAAATACTCTTTTTCGGAGGCTAAGCAAAATAAGTCGCTTTCCATCGTCGATATGAAGGAAGATGGAAGCTTCGATTTGCGCTATCGATCTTTGGTACCCAAGCTAGATATGAGGGAAATATCCGGAACAATGGAAGAACTACTTGATCCCTCTTTTTATCAAGCGCAAAAAAAGGATGACTACTTGAAAATAACACTTAATGATGAGGGATCACTCATCGATCCGATTAATCGCTTGAGACAGATTTTCCCGAATGTACTTCATCTGGAGAGAAAATGGGATTTGACTGACCTTAGAAGAAAAAAATCCTTTTCATCTGTAAAAGATGAACGGAAATCAGAATTGGATTTGTTTGAAACGTTTTATCAAGAAATGACAGATCGGAACTTTGATTCTCAAAAGCAAGATTTGATGGTTTCGGTAATTGAAGCTGTGAAGAAAGAGGAGGCTTTGAAATGAGACCACATATTTTAACGATGCAGGCTTTTGGACCGTATGCAGGAAGAGAAACCATTGATTTTAATTCCCTCGGAGAACGGACCATGTTTGTCATTTCTGGAAAGACAGGTGCTGGGAAAACCACGATTTTTGATGGGATTAGTTTTGCAATTTATGGAAAAGCGAGTGGGGAAGATCGAAGCGGCCAAGATTTGCGAAGTCAGTTTGTCGAAGATGATATATTGACGGAAGTCTCGCTGCAATTTTCTTTGCGCGGAAAAACCTATTTAGTGATCCGGTCACCTCAGCAGGAACGGAAGAAAAAAGCTGGTGAAGGAACCACAACCGTTGGTGCAAAGGCTGAATTATATGAACTATCGACCGATGGAAAAAAAATACTTGGTGCAAATGTCCGTGAGGTTGAAGAAAAAATCAAATTACTTATTGGTCTTGATGCCAATCAATTTCGGCAAATCTTGATGATACCACAGAATGAATTTCGAAAGCTGTTAACTTCCGATAGTAAGGATAAAGAACAGATTCTCCAGAAATTATTTCATACTGAACTTTATAAACGAATCGAAGAAAAATTAAAAGAAGAGGCTTCGATCCTTAAAAAGCAAAGTGAAAAAAGCGCTCAGCGTCGAATTGAATTAATGAAAGGTATCAAGCCTGGTAACCATGAAGAACTGTTGGCGCAATTGCAAACGGAAGAGCCTAACGAGCAGCAGGTCTTACCACTTTTACAAGAAGTCATTTTGGCAGCAACAGAAAAAAATGAAATTGTAGATAAACAAATACAGGCAAAGCAGAAAGCTCGTGATCAAATAAATCAAGAGCTTTCAAAAGCGGTCGATTTATTAAATAGATTTTCGGAAAAAGAAAAACTGCGAAAAGAAAAGGATTCCCTGGAAGCAAAGCAGCCTGAAATGGAATTAGTGAAAGATCAAATCAAAATGGCACATAAGGCCGTGTCGCTCGAAAAGCAGGAACAATACTATTTACGTATTGGCAAACAAGTACATGATGCAAAAACGGAACTTGAAAAGTTAAGTGAGCAGGCGGAGAAGTTGCAAGCTGAGCGCAATGTGAAGCAGAATTCCTATGGACAGGAAATGTTGAAAGAAAACCAAAGGGAGCAGGCCATACGAAATGTTCATCAGCTAGAGCAGGTTAAAGAAGCTGTCTTGACTTTTGCAAGCTTAAAAGCTCAAGTTACTTTAGATGAAAAAGCGTGGCGAGCAAGTAAAGAACTTCGGGAAAAATATGTTTCGGACCAAAAGGCAATTGAAGTGGAGGCCGAGAGAGTAGCTCAAGAAAAAACTGAAGCGGAAAAAGCAGCGGTTCTGTTTCGTGATAAGGAAATCGAAGCAGAAAGAAACAATCAATCGTACCTGCAAATAAAAAAGCTTCAAGAAGTACTTTCTGAAATACAGAGTATGAAGAGGTTTCTGGATGAAAAGCATGATCGGTTCCAAGAGATTCAAAGCAGTCATATTCAGGAAAAGGGAAAACTGGAAGCCCTCACTCAAAAGTGGCGATCAGGTCAAGCAGGTATGCTTGCTTCCATGTTGCACTCAGGAGAAAATTGTCCTGTGTGCGGATCGATAAATCATCCTGAACCAGCGCTAATGCATGAGGATATGCCGACGGATGTGGAACTGAAAGAGCAAGAAAACAAGCTGAAAGTTTCAGAACAACAAAAAAGCCAAGCTGAAAGTGCATACTATCAAGCAAAATCCAAATATGATGCACTAGTGGAGTCTTCACAAGAAAAGTTGGCAGACTTACAAAAAGACATGCCGCAGTTTAAAGATGAAGATATCGATGATCATTTGAAGCATTTTGAACAAAATGGAAAAGCGCTGCAAGAGCAGGTAACAGAATTGAATCGTAAAAAGTCTTTATTTAGCAATTTGGAAAGACGGTTGCTGGAGTTAAAAGAGAAAGCAGCCCAGCTCCAAGAGAATCTGACTTCTTTAGAAAGTAAAGAGGACCATGAGAAAACGAGGTTTATCGAAAATTCTACAAAACTATCAGGAATAAAAGATTCCCTGCCGGATGGAATACGGACAGAGGAAGAATATGATGCTGCCTATCAAATCGCTGTAAAGACGCAGAAAAGCTTACAATTGGCCTTGGAAGATGCACAAAAAAGCCTTCAAATGGTAAAAGAAAAAGAATCGGCCATCAATGCAAAAAAAGATTCACTAAGTGGAAATATAAATGCTTTAAATCAAGAATTGAAGGAAGAACGGGAAAAGTTAATCACGGATATGACAATTCAAGGTTTTTCCAACTATAAAGAATATACAGCCGCAAAAAGATCGGAATCGGCTCTTGGAAACCTAGAGGACCAAGTCCAGCAGTATAATCAAAATTGGCAAAGTGTTTTGAGTCTGTTTCATGATTTGGAAATGAAATTAAAAGATGTAATCAAACCGGACCTTGAAGGATTGAAAAAGACTTTTGATTTCATAGATGGAGAATTGGAATTGTTACGTCAAAATCAGAATGAATTGCATGCCGAAAAACGGACTAACGAAGAAATTGAAATGAAGCTGGCGCAAATCAGGAAAGATCAGAAAGAACTGGATGAAAAGTACAGTATTGTCGGTCATCTGTCAGAGATTTCAAAAGGACAAAACTCCTTCCGAATAACTTTTGAACGGTATGTATTGGCCGCTTTTTTAGATGATATCTTAAAAGAAGCCAATTTAAGATTACTGAAAATGACCAGTGGCCGCTATCAGCTGTTACGAAAGCTAGATCCTACACGCAGGAATATCCAGAGCGGTCTGGAGTTGTCTGTGTATGACCAATATACCGGGCAGGAGAGGCATGTCAAAACCCTATCGGGAGGAGAGAGCTTTAAGGCATCACTTGCTCTTGCTTTAGGTCTTGCGGATGTTGTCCAACAGAATGCAGGCGGAATCTCACTTGAAACGATGTTCATTGATGAAGGTTTCGGCACGCTTGATCCCGAATCACTAGATCATGCGATTGAAGCGTTAATGGATATACAAAGCACTGGAAGATTAGTCGGGATAATTTCGCATGTTCCAGAATTGAAAGAAAGGATTGACGCCCAACTCCAGGTCATTTCGACACAAAAAGGAAGTCGAACGTCCTTTTACTTTGCAGGATAAATCAAGTTAAAAAAGAATGGCTAAGGAGCAGGGTGCTCTCTACGCCATTCTTTTTATTATGATGATCGTATTACTCGATATTAATATCTTCGACTGTTTTTCCGGGGGAAAACTTATGGATGCGAATCACCAATATCGGATTTGAAAATTCAGCGGTAATCCGTCGTGAGCAAATCGAAAAGGGGAAGGGGATTTTCCTCTGTGTGGGTAGTGTATCCACTTTTTTTTCAAGAAAGCGCTTTTGATTATCGTCAACGATGATCGATAGCTCATTATCACTTAGGCAAACTTTAATATCTTTAACATCATGATTTTCCAAAACCGCTTCCACCATATACTCATCGTCACTTTCGTATATATCAATTGAAAAAAGTTGATGATCCAACGCACAAGTTTCCGGATCCAGAAAAAATTTTTTTACCCATTCATCAAACTTTTCAACCTCGTTCATTTGCGATCCATGTTGATTGTCTTGCATGTTGATACCCCCGGTTTTACTTTGTTAATATTGTATGTTTGAAGGATGAAGATGGTGATTGAAAAAATGAAAATGGTTACAAAAAAATTAGGCTACTTTAAGTCTTCAAAAAACAGAGATGAAGAAGCCTGATTTTTTTTTATAAATTCCTCGATTATGTAATTTTTTTAAATACCATGATTTAGAAAGAACGATTCATTGCATTCGTATTTTCAGATCCGTTTTAGGCTTTTAACACGGTGGATGGAGCCTAGCGGAAGTTATGGATAACCGTTTTCCGATGATTTAGATACCAGCACTCTCATTACATCCATAGCCCTATCAATTGTTTGCATGTGTATACCACAAACTCCAGAAGTCGTTTTTTGAAAATTATTAATATATTGACATTTTGCTCTTTTTAAATTTATAATTAAATAAGATTTCCATTTCAAGAAAATCATTTCCACTATGTGGAAAAAGAGAGGGGCCAATATTGTTTTTCTATGTATTAACCATGAAAACGAGGAATCTGACACCCAAAGGAAGCGTTTATCAGTTATTCCGAAAGGATAGGAAAATTGAAAATGTCGGAGTTTCAAAAGCAAGATGCGGGCTTTAGCTGTTTATCCTAATTATGAATAGTTTTCAAAGAACTCCTTTGGAAGTGTAGTAAAACTATTTATTTAATTGGAAAAGGTGAGATGTAATGAGTCATTTACTATGGGGATCATGGAATATCCGCCTGATAAAGAGGGATATGTAAATCGTGAGAAAGCAATCAACCCTTTTTTGAGTTAATGCTGTTGCTCCTACGATGGTTAATACTCCCATGATGGGTACGATACCTGATTGGAGAAAAGAGGAGTATTTAAGTCACCAACTCATCAATACGCCTGTCCTGCCTGAAGATGTGGCTGATACTGTTGTCTTCTTATTATCAGGTAGAGCCAAGCATTATACAGACGCAACATTCGATATTAATAATGGAGGATATCTAAGATAGATCTGCTTCTTGTTGAACAATACGTACGTTTGTTGAGATCGGGGTTGCTGCGGCAATCCTTTTTCTTATGGCACTAACGTGGCAGGTTAGTTGAAGATAAAAATGCTGTAATTTAGATAATAGTAGAGCTTAGAGGGGTACCACCAGCAAAACGCGGATTTACAACGTTAAGGATATCTCCGTATTAAAAATCCCAATTTCAGTGATATAAATGAGAATTGGGATTTATTTATTCAAAAAATCACTAAGCCCGATAATTATGGAATAATTTTTGTATCTGTTTCTAATTTTTTTTAAACTATTTTCGTTCCATCTCACGAATCATTAAAATTTATATTGCATTTCTGATTTTCTTAATAATCAAAAAAGAAGGGGCTGTCTCAAAAATCTTGAAAAATGATTTTGGGACAGCCTATTTTTTGCTCCCAAATATTAATTTACTTGACACTAAAAGAAATAAAATGCATAGTATAAATCGTAAGTAGTAAGTGATATGTAATAAGTGATAAGTAATAAGTAATAAACGGTAAGTTACATTATAGAATTGGACTAAAACTAATGAGAGGTGTTTTTTATGAAAGATATGGAAATTTAGCAAAAATATTTAATATTAGCACTAAATGATAAAGGTAGTGTTGCTGCTATTGGTAGTATGAGGATTCGTGCTTTTATGGTTGCAAGTGGCATTTTAGAACTTGCAGCAGAAGATATTGTTTCGTTTTCGGAGAATCAAGTGACAGTAAAACAAGATTTACCAAGTAATAAAGGGTATTTGGGTTCAATCTATAATATGATTTCCGAAGATAATTCAATATCCCTGAAAAAATTAGCAAGGGGAATTGTTACTAAACGAAATTTATTCAAGGCATTATTCAACTCAGTCGGTGATTCTTTAGTTGAATTGGATTTGGTCTCCAAAACAAATACTGGCTTATTAGGACATTCCAATCATTTTATACCCAGTGAAGGTGCTAAAAAACTAATTGTAGAGCAAATTCGTGCAGAATTATTAGAAGAGGGACCAGTTTCAACCGATACAGTTGTTCTTTCAAGTTTGTTAATAGGCAGTCGTATTTTGAAGAACTATTTCAGTAAATTCGAGGAAAAAGACCTTAACGACAAATTATCTATACTTCGCAATGATACGGCTAACAAAGAAATTTTTGCAATGGTTGATGCTTTATCACACACAATTACTACAATCATTGCTTCTGCTTCTGCAGGTTCATAAGGGGGGATTTAAGTGTCAAGGAGACGTTCATTAGAAGATATTTTGAAATCTGAGTATATATCTATCGGTGAACTGGCTCGAATAACTGATTTGAGATACAGTACATTAAAATATTATACCGAAGCTAATTTAATTCCATTTGAACAATTAGATGAAAACTTAACACGTCGTTACCCTCGAGAAGCAGCAGTGGAAAGAGTTGAGACTATTAAAAGCTTAAAGAAATCTGGTTTATCCATTGCGGAGATTAGAGATAAAATAGCGAAACAAAGTTAACAAAATATAACTTTTAGAGTATCGATTTGATCAAAAAAGGGTCGTTGAACAACCAATAATAGTAATAAGTACCGGTTACACCCTTACCGTGGTGAAAACCGGTTATTTTTTACACAAATCTTCTTAGCGCTGTAAATTCGCGTTTTGCTGGTGGTACCCTTAATGAACTAACGGGTGCGTTAGCTGAAAATCAAAGCTGTCATTAAGGCAGCTTTTTCTTTATGCAACAATAGGGGAAGATTTGTTGAAGAGTAATATATACTAAGATAATGGTAGGATGAAAAAGGGAGTTCGATGGAATGGAGGAAATGATAGGTGGTTCATCTGTTTTTGTAACGGGAGTTATTTTTCTATGGATTGGTTTGTTTCAGTACAAGTGGTTGTATAAGGGTATAAAGGAAGTTGAAGAAGGAAAAATCGATATTTTACCTTTTATAGGTAGTTATTGGTTCTGGCGGATTGTTTTCATCGGTAGTGGTGTATTACTCATTTTTACAACTGGAAATTCATTCATTAGGTATGTCTTTCTTTAACTATCGGATGCTTTACTTCATTACCGGAGCTGATCAGCAGCTCCTTTTCTTATGGAACTAAAGGGGCAGGTTAGCATTCCTGTAGTTCGTTATTTTTCAGCTTTGAAAAAAATAGGGCTCCTCAGTAAGATATGAGTAAGACACCACTCTAACTCAAAACCTTAGGAGGAACCCTAATATGAAGTTTAAAATGCAAGATAAACAAAATCAACTAATAGAGAGAATTTCCGATAAACACCTTGTTGTTGGAGTGGATATTGCCCAACAATTACATGTGGCTAGAGCAGTGAATTTCCGTGGAATTGTAGTCGGAGATCCACTTGCATTTGAAAATAATGAAGATGGATTTGCTTGTTTATTAAAATGGATGGATAAGCTTCAAAGATTAAATAAACTGGAGGTAGCCATTGTGGGAATGGAACCTACAGGCCATTACTGGATTAATCTTTCAAAATGGCTATTTAAACAAGGAATTGAGGTAGTAACAGTAAACCCTCACTTAGTAAAAAGGAATAAAGAAAACCGTGATAATACTC
>NZ_CAKKLV010000014.1 GCF_918698115.1 Peribacillus sp. Bi96 | reverse complement strand
AATCTGTTCGGTCCTTCCTTATCTTCTCGAGTAGACAAGTACTATGACCTCTGCTGACTTCTAATGATTCAGCTGTCCATCACTGGACAGGTTACCAAGTGTACTTGGCTGTCATTAGACCTTCCCGGGTAAGAGCGCAATCTTTCCCTCCATCTATCTGCTTCATTTACTCTGTACCACCTTCGGCAGTAAGGACTTCGTTTTGTTTCGCAAACTCATCCAATGGTACCTAGCCTTATATGAAGTTCGTGTTCCTCAGACCGGAGGTTTGCCGCTTGCTTCCTTCAGATTCCACGTCACCGTGGACACCCTTGCATTAAGCTAACCATTACTACTGCCTTCATGGTTCGGGACTCACACCCTATAGATTGCACCCATGCCGGGCGCACGAAAAAGCTGCCTTAAAGACAGCTCTGTTCTTCAGCTAACGCACCCGTTAGTTTAATTTATTTTTATTTTCTAATTCCTCAACTCTCCTTTCCATGTTCTTTATTTTTTTGATTGAGTGAAGGGCGAGCCCTAAAGCTATTCCACCTAAAGTGAATGCTGGAAAAACAAAAAAAGTAAACCATTCCATCTTTTAACACCTCCCTAAAACTACTAAACAATCTTGCCCAATTGTTGAATAAAGGTCAAACAGCACTCTTCAACTATCCTGCCCCTTTAGTTCCATAAGGGGTAAGCACCACATGCCAATCAAGCTAAGGATTTAAAGGCCTCCCTAAACGGGAATTTTGTGTTTTTTATAGTAACTGAGTTCATTTTCATCATTTTTGGGGCAGCCTGTTCTGTTATGTTGATAGGCATGTGGCAGGATGCCAATACGTTCAAAATCTTTCCTTTAACAACCAATTCAATACCCAATCACATGAAATTTCGTGTCCTTATAGACACAATCAATTTCAATACCTGCGATATAGAAAATCTCTTTTGTTTTTGCCGCAGCTCTTGCTTCTACATTTGCTCATGCACAGTTATGGTCTATAACAGACATAATATGAAGAACATCGCTCCACTTGTTCCACTGGTGCATATTCTCCATCTTCGCTATATATACTTTGCATATGGAAAAATCAATCATAAGCAGTCGAACATCGTATAATATACAAATTTAAAGTAGTCTTTTGCCTCAGAAAGATAAATCTCTACTCCGGAACCTTTAGATGCTTTTTGTTTAAGAAATTGCAGTGCAATACTATCATTTTTTAAATCATGAACTGTATTATTGTCAGGTAAATGCAGTAGAACATCGCCGCAGCTTTGCTCAATTATTTTTTTGAGCTTTTCAACATTAGGAATCTGCATAATCTTAATTTTGATCATCATACTAAAACCCTTTCTTTCTTAGATTTTTGTAACAGTATTTCATTCATAACAATCATAAGAATCAATATTGCCAATAGATAAAACGGTAGCAGGGAAATACTGATACGATTTGCAATCAGTCCGAACAGTGGGGGCATTAAACAGGTTCCAACATATGCGGAAGCCATTTGAACACCTATCATAGCCTGTGATTTATCAGCACCAAAATGTTCGGGTGTAGAATGAATAATGCAGGGATAAACCGGAGCACATCCCAGGCCAATCAAAATCAAACCCAAAAGGGAAAATTCTTTTCCAAATGGCAATAGTAACGACAGGATACCAACAAATATAAATCCCTGTCCCAAACGAATCATTTGCATATCATTTAATTTTATAGTCAAAAAACCACTGAATGCTCTGCCTATCGTAATTCCAATAAAAAACAGACTGGCAAAACTGGCAGCGATTTCAGAAGACAGGCCCCCATTCAATACAAGATAACTACTGGCCCATAAACCAGTTGTTTGCTCCAAAGCACAATAGCAGAAGAAAGTTACCATTACTTCTTTCGCTCCCGGCATCTTAATAATTTGCGATAGCGAAAGCGGTTTGTTCTGAGTATTAGCATTCTCTGTTTCAAAATTGCTGACAGCTTTCTTTTTCCAGAGTGGCAGGCTCAACAGTAAAACAATAGTCAAAATAATCTGGATTATAAAGATATAACGATACCCTGTATTCCAACCTTGCCCATTTGTCAAAGTGTACCCCATAATATATGGTCCAAGGGAGGCACCGATTCCCCACATACAGTGAAGCCAGCTCATATGACGGCTTGCATAGTGCAGTGCCACATAGTTATTCAGTGAAGCATCTACACTGCCCGCACCAAGACCATAAGGGATTGCCCATAAACATAGCATTCCAAAAGAGTGGCTGACAGAAAATCCGAAAAGTGCGACAGCTGTCATTAGCACGCTAATAGCCGTAACTTTTCCTGTTCCGAGTTTCTTTGTAAGACGATCACTTAGCAGACTGGAGACTATGGTCCCAACGGCGATAATCATAGAAATCACACCTGCCTCGGAAAAAGAAACGTTAAGTTCTTTGTACATCGTAGGCCATGCTGACCCTAGAATCGAATCCGGTAGCCCTAAACTGATAAATGCCAAATAAATAATTGCTAACAATAAATGAAACATTACTTCCCTCCTTGTTTCATTTAATTTCCTATCAAAAGTATACCGCCACAGATAACTTGATACAACTCAATTACGGACGTATACTATAACAAAAACGACCAATAGGAGACGAACTATGAGTTTACAAAAATGCGGATTAAATTTGAACCGTGCAGGTAAAGAACTTCAGCCACACGGAACTTTTGAATTCCCCTGCGCTGGATATTCTGAACGATATACAGATAAACCAGAAGATTTTATTCCGTGGCATTGGCATGAAGAAATCGAAATTGTATATGTAAAAGATGGAGTATTGAAGCTGCAAATACCGGCAAAATCATTTCACCTAAAGAAGGGTGATTGTATTGTTATAAAGTCCAACATTCCCCATTATGCAATGACTGCTTCCTATTGTGAATTGCAGTCTTTGGTTTTTAACCCAATGCTTATTACAGGAAACAAGGATTCTGTATTTGCAAACAAATTTATGCTACCACTTATATCCTGTACTTCATTTGATGGCTATTTATTTAGGGGAGGCGATAATGAAAAAGCGACAAATAATTTTATTAGTGCTTTTGAAGCGTTGGCTCAAAATATTTCTGGATTTGAATTTATAGTCAGAGAAAAGTTATCCAATTTGTGTTTTTTCCTGTACCAACAATTTGAGAAGGAATTTGCGACAGGAGATATGGAACTTGATCGGGATAATTTCCGTATCAGAAAGATGCTTAATTACATTCACAATAACTTTTCAGAAGATTTAACTTTGGTTGATATTGCAAAAGTAGCTGATATTGGAGAAAGAGAGTGTTTGCGCTGTTTTCAAAGGACAATACAACTCTCTCCCATTCAATATTTATTGAAATATAGAATAATGCAAGGAGCAGATTTTCTTTTAAAAAATCCTGCTAATAGCATTTCGGAGATTTCAAGTTTATGTGGGATCGACAGTCCAAGCAATTTCTCAAAAATGTTCAAACGTTTTTATAACTGTACCCCACGAGAATACAGAAACCTACATATGATTTAGTGAATGCGATTGCCCCATCGCCATTAAGCTAACAAAAAAAATCCACTTTAAAATGAAAACCAAGAAAAAGATTTAGTCGCTTTATGTGTATGGATGAGTCAAAATGTCGCAACGACTTCTTTAACTTAGTTATCTAGCTGTTTAGAGGCATCAACTGAAGTGCTCATCAGCCCTGAGGGATTGAATCAACGATTTAATCAAGTGGCAGTCCAATTTTCACAACACCTATTAGCTGAAATACTAAACCAAAAATTGACCTCATCTATGCCGATTTTTTCTCCATATACTTCTGTTTTCGAGCGTATTCGTATTTTAGATTCAACTGCATTTCAACTTCCAGATCCTTTTTCATTCGTTTATCCAGGTGCAGGAGGATGCAGCCATACAGCGGGAGTAAAGATTCAGCTTGAGTATGATTTATTAAGTGAACAGTTCCTTCATATTCATACAGGTCCAGGTAAACAACATGATCGAACCTACGGTTCCCTGTGTGTCCCAACTGTAACAGCGAATGATTTATGTATCCGATATTTAGGTTATTTTCATTTGAAAAATCTTCAACATATACAAGATAAAAAGGCTTATTTTATCTCACGTATCAAATCGAATACACGTATCTATCAAAAAAATCCTAACCCTGACTATTTTCAAGATGGCAGAATCAAGAAAGGTACAGAGTATATCCAGTTAGATATGGAAGTTGTAATGAACTCTCTTCAACCAGGACAAACATGTGAAATATCCTACGCTTATGTAGGAATGACTGATAAAGTCCCAACTCGTGTGATTGTTCATCGACTAACAAAAGAACAACAACAAAAACGATTACAAGATCAAACTGTAAGAGAAAAAAAGAAAGGAATGAAGTATTCAGCTCGTAGTAAACGACTTAGCGGCATCAATGTATATATGACAAATACCCCTAAAGATATTGTCCCCATGGGGCAAGTACATGATTGGTATTCTTTACGTTGGCAAATCGAGATTTTATTTAAAGCGTGGAAATCATTCTTTCATATTCATCATTGTAAAAAGATAAAACGAGAACGATTGGAATGCCATTTGTATGGGCAACTGATTGCCATTCAACTCTGTTCTTCTACCATGTTTCAAATGCGGCAATTACTTCTTATGAAAAAGAAACGAGAACTGAGTGAATATAAGGCCATATATAAGATTAAAGATTACTTTTTTCTTCTCTTCCAAGCTATACAGAAAGACACCCAAGAGCTATCAAAGATTCTAATTCGCCTGTTCAACCTCCTACAGAAAAACGGACGAAAATCCCATAGGTATGAGAAAAAACAGTCTTTGATATCTTAAGCGTCGTATACAATTTTTCTATGTCTCACAATCATGTAGCGTAATCTAAAAATTTGAAACTTAATAGGGTTTATTTGGTATGCAAATCTTTAAAGGACTTATATTGGATTTTTAGAAAAAAGGAAAAATCTCACACGAAATTAAACTTGCATAAGATTAGCTTGATAGCGATGGGGTAGCACCACATGCCCATCAAGTTACTGTTTTGCTGTACCCCCCAGAACGAAAAAATTCTTTTTGCTATGAATTTTAGAGAAAAGTATCATTTCTTTCGTTAAGGATCACTCTTCTTTTTTGTGTGAAAATTGAGTTAATGACAAAATATAGATATAAACTTAAAATGTTTGTTATAATATAAACTAAATAAAATAATGTTTGGTTTTTTGGTGTTTCGCTCTGTTTTCGAAATGCGTCGTTGGCGAAGTTTAAAGTTAGATAAATTAAATGGGTATACTTTGATGGAAATAGAAGTATTACTGGCCATGCTCCTAAACGTAAAGATGAGTTCAACACTTCATTATGATGATTCTGAATGTTATGAATATCATGGTAGTCATAGACAGATATTTAATCACTTTTAATAAAAAACATACCAAACTATATTTACTGGAGGGAAAGTAATGGCAAAAGCACTTTATATTAGTAGCTTTGGAGAAGGTCATGTGAATCCAACGCTAGGATTAGTAAATGATTTAGTGAAACGTGGGGAACATATCGTCTATTATTCATCCAATGACTTTGAGGAGAAAATTAAAAAAACAGGTGCTGAGTTTCGCCCCGTTGACCAAGGGGCACAGAGAAAACTTCAAGAAAGTAGTAATCTTCTAAACTCCCAGCCGCGAAAATATTTGCTACAATTTCTGAGTGCATTGGAAATGACGACGGATACTATTTTAGATGAAATTTCAAAAGAAACTTATGATTATATTTTATACGATGCACAATCGTTAACAGGAAAATGGATTGCACATCAAAGTAAGTTATTATCTATTGTCACTTGGACCACGTTTGCATTTTTACAAGATCCAAAATCAAACATGGAACTTACAGGGACGAGTGATATGAAACGGAAACAAGAAAGTTTGGCCATGCTACGAGCATTTTTGGGATTGGAAGAAATAGAAAAATGTAAAAAACACTTAGAAAAGAAGTATGAAGTTCCGTTACCTGAAAATTTCTTGCTCTGTTCTGGCTCTGGGGATCTGAATATCGTCTTTACTTCTTCTTATTTTCAAAGAAATAGCTATGATTTCAAGGGTAATTATATTTTTGTCGGCCCTTCAATTATGGATAGTAAGAATCTAGGTGATTTTCCAATTAATACATTAAAAGAAAAGCGTGTTATTTTCATTTCTATGGGGACCATCCTAAACAAACAATTTGATCTTTATCAAAAATGCTTCGCAGCTTTAAAAGATTTGGATGTTAAAGTGGTACTTAATATAGGGCGGAAATTAACAGTAGAACAGCTGGGAAATGTACCAGACAACTTTATTATTCGCAATTATGTTCCTCAATTGGACGTACTTCGTCAAACGGATGTCTTTATAAGCCATTGTGGCATGAATAGTACAAGCGAATCACTTTATTTCGAAGTGCCCTTAGTTATGCTCCCAATGACGAATGATCAACCTATAGTTGCCCAGCGAGTAAAAGAACTTGGAGCAGGAGTTATATTAGATATTCAGCAACTAACAGTTGAAAATCTAAAACAAGCCGTTAGTGAAGTTTTCCAAAATCCGATTTATAAGGAAAATGCGAAAAAAATTAGTCGATCATTCCTTGATGCAGGCGGGTATGTCAAGGCAGCTGATGAAGTTTTCAAATTCACTCGTTCATAAAAGGACCTTATCTGAAGTTCGGCTAATCCTGTCACCAATATAAGTGCCCCTAAGAAAAACATATAATACGGCATTAACTCGGTTTCAGTTATTAGACTATAACTTGATAGAACAATAACAACAATTGCTAAGATAACTCTAACCATTTTCAAAAAATATTTCCCCCTATTAAGTTCTGTACAATTTCTTATTTAATCATACCATTTAACACCTTTTCATTTGTGCGAAAAATGGAATTTCCTTCTTCAACTATCCTGCCCCTTTAGTTCCATAAGAAAAAACTGCCTTAAAGGTAGCTAAAAATCGTCCTTTTCAAATCGAACAGTGGTGTGTTCAGAAAAGGACGATTTTTGGAACAAATAACAACTTATTAATAATATCGTGCTTAATCGATAAAGATCAAATAAACGCCAATCCCTTATAGATATGGGATTGGCGTTTTGGCGTACTTCTTAAAGTTACAAATATGTTAAGTTCATTTTATAAACAACATTTTAAGAAATGTTTTTCAATTCCTCTGTTAATCGTAAGAATTCTACTTTGTTTTTATCCTGTAATGACTGGTCAATCTCTTTTCGGATTTGCTCTTTTCGGAAATTAAGAAGGGCTTTGTTTATCACCATTTCAGCAAATTCAGAATCCTTGACGTTTATTTCAGGTTGTGGTGGTGTATTAGCCAAATTCTTTTCCATAGGAAACCAACTCCTTGACCTTTTTTCTATTATAACAAAATTTTTCAGAATATTGAAATAATAGACCGAGTAGTTCCAATGAAATAATCCGTTTGATCAATGAAAATGAGTCAGTGAAGAATATAAGTGAAAAAACAGGTGTAACGAGAATGACTATCTATAATATAAAGAAAATATAAATTTGTGTAATTGTACAATTGTGTAGTTGTGTTAGAATTAAAATGTACAAATACATTTAAAAAAAGCCTACATCCTTAAAATCAGGATGTTTTAATGTTCTAATTCACTTACTAATTTCAGGAGGATATTGTATGAAACTATGCGCAATTAAGATGATGATCGCCCAGGTGTGTGATTTGGAAGTTGTGCAGAGACCGTATTTTTTTTCTTGTTAAAAGTGGCAGTTTCTACTGTTGCAGTCAGTTCGACTGGTTCAGGCTCCACCTCTTCAGTAGTTGCTTCCGTCCCTATATCCGTAAACATGACGGCTATGATAAATAGGATCAATGATACAAGCATAAGTCCCAACATCATAAGAGCTTTCTTGAATTTCTTCTCCACCAAGAAAACAATCGCCGTCACAAGAAGAGCGCCTGCTCCAAAAAAAAAATAAAAATGCTAATATATCTGCCATTCTCTCTTTTCCCCCTAGATGCTCTATCCAAAACAACTCATTTTACCATCACAGGAAGAGGTTAGAAAGTGATTAACACAAAATACAACCATGGAAAATTATGGGTGAAATCAAACTTTGAGGCTGTTATCCCTTGCTTTGGAACGAAAGGGTCGGTGCGGCTATATTTGTATTGTTGCAAAAATCATTCTCTATAGTTAGTTTACTTATTTGTATTTGTTAACTAAATCTAATATGGCGATTCTATGATATCGGACTTATTAAACTTTTGTTGGTCTGCGAACCTATCCGATCAAGTGGAACTGCAGTTGACATGTGAGCCTAAACCATTGCCAATCATGAAAATCAATCCAGCTATGGTACTTGTCCATATTTTTGTAGAGAAACATAAGTGTTGTAATCCTTTTTGCAGAGAACCCTATAATTGATCGCTTGCAACATACAGTCAAAAAGTTGGTCATGGGTACTATGATTCTTTTATGAGCATGAACTTTTATTGAATCTCTCAATGAAAATGAAACATTAAAAATGGCTGAAACTATTGATATATCGTTGCATTTACCTCAGCTACTCGTAATGGAGGAATGGAAGTAATTGCGGAGGGCGTTTTGGCTCGTTGGTTCAGGGCTCCATATATGGTGCAAGGGTCTGAAGAGCTGGATCAGGTGAGAAAGGTTCTTTTGTCAACTTCACCTGAGGGGTATGTTGAAGCCTGTGCAGCAGTCCGTGATATGGATCAACGGGACTCAGTCAAACAAATTAACGTACCCACATTAGTAATTGTTGGCATCGGGGATTTAGCAACTCCTCCATCTGACGGACAATACCTTGCTGAGCAGATTCAGGGCGCACGCTACGTCGAACTAGAAGGAGCCCACCTGTCCAACATTGAGGCTTCAGGGAATTTACAACGGAATTGGTGGAGTTTTTGAAATAGAGCTAATGCACTGTTTCACTACCCATAATGAATGGAACTTTTTGAAGAAGTAGCGATTGAAAATGTCGCTGCTTTTTTCTAATTCGGTGCTTGTTATCGTCGAGATAATTTTTGTTCCGTCATTTCCACAATGGCGTATTTTACCCTTCTCTACCAATTCCACTTCTTGTACTCTCCCATATATTATTTCTTATTTTTACACTGAATATGGGTTTGTCTTTAAAAGTACCTTGAGCTTGACGTAATTAATAATAGTACTTAAACGTGTAAAGTAGATATAATATACCAATAAACTTTATAAAAAACCTATTATCGATATTCCTATTCCTATTTGTCTATTTTGCAAAAAAATAGCAACTGCTTAATCAACGCAGTTGCTTTTTATCTTGTTTCCGTAATAGAAAAAATTAATTAATATGAAAGATTCCATTTCTATCATTTGCAAAGGAATCCCGCAATGTTGTTTTTAATATTTTCCCCGATGGGTTGCGTGGGAGTTCATGGACAAAGTCTACCGATTTTGGTTTCTTATAGCCGGCTAATTTTCCTTCGCAGTAACTAATGATATCTTCTGTTTTGAGATTAGCCCCTTCTCTTTGTACAACAATGGCTTTAACCGATTCCCCCCACACGGCATCCGGTACACCGATCACCGCAACATCGAGAATCCCAGGATGTGAATAAAGGACTTCCTCAATTTCACGCGGATAAATATTAACACCGCCGCTGATCAGCATGTCTTTCTTTCGGTCTACAATATAGTAAAATCCATCCTCATCCTGCAGCGCCATATCTCCCACTGTAAAAAAACCATGATAAAACGAAGCGGCGTCAGCATCCGGATTGTTATAATAGCCGTCTAAGTTGTACGGTGATTTAAAATACAACTCCCCTACTTCACCGTTCGAAACCAGGTTCTTCTCGTCATCCAAAATTACACATTCCACAAGCGGGAAAGGATGTCCCACTGAACGTTCCTTCCGGCGAATGTCACCCGGTTTAATGTTCAGTGTAATCGCACTTTCAGTCGAACCGTAAAATTCGTTCAAATCGGCATTTTTGAAAAATTCCAGAATATCCATTTTTGTTTGTGTCGGTAGCGGCGAGCCTGCTGAAATCAACACGCGCATAGAGGTGATGTCATGCTTTGTTTTTGTGTCTTCCCTCGTGTTGATCAAGAAATTGAACATCGTTGGTGCAAGGAACGTGTTTGTGATCTTGTATCGCTCAATGTCTTCAAGCACTTGTTCTGCATTAAATGATTCATGAATGACAAGGGTGCCGCCCACGAGCAGCTGCATGACAAGAAAAATCCATGGGGCTGCATGATAAACGGGCCCGGCAACAAGGTGGATATCTGATTCGTCGATCTTGTATTCATAAGCTGCGGCCATTCCTGTCAGTATTCGGGATCGATGGGAAATGACCACTCCTTTTGGCTTTCCGGTCGTACCGGAAGTGTAGCCCAGATAGAAAGTATCTTTCTCATTAACCTCTATGTTCGGTTCCGAATCACAGCCTGAAGCAAGAAAATCGACATACCCTTTTATATTTTCATTGGACGCACCACCCACAACCAGTACGGTGTCTAATTGAGAGTTTTTTGGAAGCAACTCTTGGGCAATCCCTTCATATTCTTTTGAAATAATGAATCCCCGGCTTTCAGAGTTTCTTAGTATATATTCTACTTCAGGTCCAACCAGGCGATAGTTTATCGGTACAATGATGACTCCGATTTTGGACAGCCCGGCCATGATCTCGACATAAGCAGCATGATTCTTTAACATGACAGCTACTTTATCGCCTTTTTGAAAGCCACGTTCCAAGAAAGCGTTTCCAATTTTGTTCGCGCGAATGTTTAACTCTTCATATGTCTTGATTGTATCTTGAAAAATAACAGCCGGCTTATTTTTGTACTTACTTGCATTTTGCTTTATAATTGTACCGAATGTCAGCATACTCTCCATCAGTCCTCACTTAAATAAATATAATTTTAAGAAAATTATATCATTTTAAAACAATCTGGTAAAAAAATATTTTTTTGGTAAAAATTAATTTTACCTCTTATATATTATCGAGCTTCTTATGCCAACCATTAGTTATGACTGAGACCTCTGCTTTAATTTTAAAAAGCCTAATTAATAGGCTTTTTAACTGGATAATTGTCTCTACTTCTTCTTTTGAATATCACTTTCCAATTATTTCAAAATATTTTTAGCTGCTCTACTTTTCTTTGAGTTGTTTTTGTTCCTTATAAATTTTTTTCAACGATGTTACTGGTACAATTTCATTTGCAAAGCCTATCTGTTGGTTTGGGTGTATTTCTATGATAGTTCTAGAAAATTTAATGATTTTATTATATCAAACGAAATCTTTTATTTATTTCTTTGGTTAATAACGATATAAAACTGGGGTCAATTTCTAATTTTTTTGCTTTAAGATAGGTATTAATTAATAATTCATCGCTTAACTTTTGAAGCAATATTATTCCCCCTTTCAACACCTTTTTAGAACTCTCAATTCTTTCCTTGCCACGCACCTTAACATCAAACTCAAGATAATTCGTTTTTAAGTAATCTTCTACTCAATTACGTCGTTGTTTATGTGGTTTAGTACTCTGTTTTCTAGTAACCTTATAAAAATCTATAAGCACCTTCTTAATTTTCTTAAAGGTAATATCCTGTGACTTTTTTAAATAATTTCTACACCAGAACCAACTAAGTCGCCGACTACTTTTACTTTAATTAGTAATGCATTTCCAGGTAAATACGAAAGTGGTATATCTTCTACAGAAACCACCGATATAGTGGCATTATTTGCTCCCGCCTTTATTGCCTCCTCAGTAGCTAACTTTTTAGCATGATGGATAGCATCTTCACGAGAAATTCCTTCTAAACTATAAACCTTTTCAACTTCACCACTAATTTGACCAAGTGCTGCTCCAATTGCATTTGCGGCCTCAAAATGTTTTGGCCTAACGACCTCTGAAACCCCTTTCAAACAATTCGAAACAATAATGCTCCCACCACCTGACAAAATAAGTGGTACTTCTTTTGAGCTCGTTTTCATTTGATCAATTGCATCCTCTAACATATCTGTCATTTTTTTATATACATTATTACAAAGCTCTATTGATAACTGGTCAACCTGCATTACTTTATCCTCAAAAGCATGTCCTAAACGCGTCACAACATCTGAAGTAGTTAATACATCTCCACCAAAAAGAAGTGCTTTTCTGGTAATCTCATAGCCTACACTCTCCGGCCCAATGGTAAAATTTTCGTCTAATCCAAAAATGCGAGTTCCACCGCCCAGCCCAATTGATAAAATATCAGGCATCCTAAAATTAGTATTCACACCACCAATTGTTACAGCTAAAGAAGACTGTCTTGGAAATCCTCTTGTTAATACACCAAGGTCACTTGTTGTTCCTCCAACATCAAGTACAATGGCATCCTTTAATCCTGATAAATGGGCTGAACCTCTAATAGAGTTTGTTGGCCCGCACCCCATGGTCAGAATCGGATAACGAAGGGCATAAGCTGCATTCATTAATGTCCCATCATTTTGACTGAAAAATATTTCCGCTTTAATATCGAGATTACTTAATGCCTTAGAAAATCCATTAATAACAGTTTGACCCGTTGTCATTAAGGCTGCATTTAAAATAGTGGCATTTTCACGTTCTAGTAAACCGATACTACCAATTTCATTAGAAAGTGAAATAGGAATATTTCCAAGCTCTTCCTTTACCCAGATTGCAACATTTTCTTCTTGTTCTTTATTTACAGGCGCAAACACACCCGAAATAGCAATACTTTCTACACTCCCCTTTATTTCTTTACAAAATTTCAACACTTCTTCTCTATTTATCTCAGAAATCAATCGTCCATCGAATTCATAGCCACCAGAAACAATAGTAGAAGCTCCTTCAATTTCTTCTCTTAAATCTTGTGGCCAATCTGTAAACGGAGGGATAGCTGTTGTAGCAGGCTTCCCAATTCGAATAACACCTACTTTATTTAGACGTTTACGCTCAACAATAGCATTCGTACAATGCGTTGTTCCAAGCATGGCATATCCAATATCACTAGGCTCTATTCTGCTTTCTTGTACCACTTTTGCGATGGCTTCAAAGATCCCACTTTCTACATCTTTTGTAGTTGGTACTTTAACCGTATGAATAACTTGTAAACGTTCGTCTAATAAAGCTGCATCTGTATTAGTTCCTCCAACATCTACTCCTAAGCGATACATTATCTTCTCTCCTTCTGTAGAACTTCTACTGGTTGATAGTCAAAATCGTACCCAAAATAACGAGGTCCTGCTGTTTCAATTCCCTTTGGCGATCTCCATTTATCATGGCAAGGAAATGCAACGACTACAACACGTGTACCATATTTCATTCTTTCTGTTGTAATAGGGAAACCCGTTTCAGCATCTAAAACAGCAATCAAATCTGGTGTAGAACATAATAAATGTTCGCCTTCTTTCGCTACTAAATGCTCGTTTTGAAAATAGATGGAAAATGTTTTCCCTTGGTCATTACGACTACCTTCCAACTTTGCACTACCTCTTGTAAAGCCTCCACTAAGCCTCCGTTCAATGTCTGAAATTTTGCCTTCAAACAAAAAATATCCATTTAATTCCTTTAACATTTTATTGATTCCTATTTGTTCTTTCACTTGATTATCTAACAAATATTCACCTATTCGTTCAACCAAAGAAAGTGTATCAGGAATAACCGACGTCTTGACATCCTTTCCAAACAGACTATATTCACAAACGGATGAGCTTCCTCCCATTTCAATCGTGAGAGCACGTGCTAATCGTTCTGTCCACACTCCATCTTGTGGATACAACACGACCGTGTTTCCTTTCTCATCAGCCATTGTAACAGGTGATGGGTCAAACCCGTCCAAATAGAAGGTTACCATTTGTGCTTCGGGAAACGCACGCCCCATCGCATCCGCATCTAACATTGGCAAACCTTTTTTAGCAGCAGCGATAATTGGAAATAAAGAGTTGATCCCCCCTACTTCAATTGGCATTACCACATCGACTTTTCTCCCCAGCACTCTTTCTAACATTTCCAATGGTGCTGTCATTTCATGTTCTGACGGTATTTTTTCAATTGCGACAGTTGGGGCACCCATACCAGATACAGTTACTACCAACTGGTCATCCTCTAATTCATCTAATGAAATTAACTTCACGGGTCCATATTTTCTAATGGCTTCTATCGCCATCAATTTCCCAATATAGGGATCTCCACCGCCGCCTGTTCCTAAAACGGCTGCACCTAATGCGATTTTTTCAACTGTCTGTTCATCTATATATCTCATTGTCCAAACTCCTCATTTTCTTTTTTGTCGATCGTTACTTGTTGAAACGAATCCTTTTGTTTCAATAGTTTTCCTAACACCGTTTGTACAATAAATCCAATTAAAACGCCATCAAGGGCGGAGACGCTTGTAAGGGAAAATAAAGCTAATCCTGACGGCTGTGCA
This sequence comes from Peribacillus sp. Bi96, assembly GCF_918698115.1. GTDB lineage: Bacteria > Bacillota > Bacilli > Bacillales > DSM-1321 > Peribacillus. The sequence goes on along the minus strand of NZ_CAKKLV010000014.1, from coordinate 120,711 downwards.
GTTGTCAAATAAGTAATCAGCATTCCAGCAACCCAAGCAATGATCGAACGAGTTACGACTGCCTTTGCCTCTAAATGTAGGTCATAGCGTTGGAACTCTGTTTTGACAAAAAAGTATTCAGCTACATAAATACCACCAATCGGTGCAATTATAATCGCCAAAATATTTAAAAATGAAAGAAATTGATCATAAATACCGAGAACTGCCAGGATTGTTGCAATGATTCCTAAAATAATCGTTAACCATTGTTTCTGAATTTTCGTGAAAACTATCGAAAAACCTAGCGAAGAAGAGTATAAATTCGACGTATTCGTCGTCCATTGTGCGAGCGTTAATACGAGTATTCCTGGAATCGCCAGTCCAAGCGTGATAAAAATTTTCATCATATCATCAGTTCCCATTGCCTTTGACATTAAAATAGCTAGGATAATCATGAAGCTGTTTCCAATAAAAATTCCGAAAAATGTAGCAATGATTGCATCCTTTTTACTTTTTGCCCAACGTGAAATATCCGGCTGCACCGTTGCTCCTACTATGAAAATACTGATAACAAGCGAGATCGCACTGCCAAACGTAAATCCTCCTGCTTTTGGAATACTTACGGGTATCGAATAATTTTTCAGCGTTAAAAATAAGGTGAACAGCATTAATCCTAATAATAGCGGCACAGACCACACGCTTAATTTCTCAATGGCCCGGTACCCAAAAATAGCGGTCGTCATCATCAGTAGACCGCCAATTAAAGAAAGGACTTTAACGTTGATGGATACGTGAAAGGCGTCTTGTAAAACTGTGTGCGCATTGGTAGCAAAAAAGCCCACCTGTACCCCAAACCACCCAAGTAAAGATATTCCGAGGACAATAGAAAACACTTGAGCACCATATTTTCCAAATACATACTTTGTAATCATTGATGTAGAAAGATTGGTGGAAGCTCCGACAATCGCACAAATCGTGCATAAAATGGCAAGAATGAGCGATCCGACACAAACCGATAAAATTGCTTGATTTAACGGCATCCCATTCGCTAATTCCGCCCCTAACATAACCGCAGATAAGTCGACCCCGATAGCGACCAATACCGAAAACATGGAAAACCATGATCTTCGCAATTCCTTTGGTACGGCCTCTCGTGCAAAATCTGAAATAACTTTTTCCTCTTTCATAGACGCAGCCCCCTATTTATAGTCACAATTTTTTTTTACCTTGTACATCAGAGGAAGCTGCTTTTTCATGATCATTATAAATTCCATTCCAATAAATGCTCCAGGTTTGCTCTACCCGTCTTTTAAATTTGTCTTCCTGGTGTTGATAATAGAGCAATTCCAAAAAGATTCCGTCCATTAAACATAGAAAGGAGGCAATTAAGTCATCAATAGGTTGATTTTTTAACACCCCCTGCCTAATTCCCTCCGAAAAGATACTTTCAAGCATCTCACCAAGAACCTCTTCCATCTCGCTAAACGTTTCTTTTACTTCATCGTTTAAAGTCGGAGGAAGGAAAAAGGTAAATTTCATATAGGCTGCCGTTTTCTCAGGTTGACTTAAATGATAATGACATATCGCTTCTAATATTTGATAAAGCTTTTCTTTTACCGTTCCATTTGTTAGATTGTCAATTGAACTTTTTATGTGACGGTGATTATCTTGCAGCAGATCCTTATATACAGCCATAAATAGATCTTCTTTACTTTTATAAAAAGCATAAATGGACGGCGTTTTAATACCCACCTCTTTAGCAATGCTTGAAAGAGTTGCACGCTCATATCCTTTCTCAGCTAATTGCTTGTAAGCAACTTCTTTAATTTTATTTTTCGTCATCAACATACCACCTAACTAATTTAGTTAGGTATAATAATACTAACTATTCTGATAAATTACAATAGATAAATTCTGAAAATTCTTTCAACCAACTGGTGAAGTTCAGTTAAAGAGCAAATATGAAAGATTGGCTGTCGGTCTGTTTCCTTTGAAAAAACATCCTTCACAAAATAGGTCTAGCTTTCGCTCTAGGAGCAATTCTCTCTAATCGATTAAATTAAAACTCACATCTCCATTAGAGGAAGTTACACCAAAATAGACCCTTTGGGAGCCAAAGGGTCTATCGTTTTTCACTTTTATTGTTTATGTATGATTTTATTCAATTAAAAAAGGATATTTTCTCTAAGCCCTCTTCCGGGTATCGGCCCCGCCTACGCCAGATACTATGACAGCCACACATGCCATCCAACCCATTTTTATTATAACAGAAAGCGCTTACATTTCCAAGGATTACTAGAAAACATTTTTAGAATTCTTACTCTACGATTTAGTGTTGCTTGGTTGTTCCTCTTAGTAGTTTCTCAGCTTCAATTATACGGGGACCCTTATCATGTATGTATTCAAGTGAGATCCCCCTTCTTAATGCTGATTGTTCCATTAATCTAATTTCATGATACATGGCATCAGACAAGATTCCCTTTTCAATGTTCTTATTTATTTCAAAATAAAACCCAGCCAATAAATCTAGCGGTAATTTATCGTAAAGGGAACATTTTTCTTTCACCATAAATCACCTCCTAATAAGACCATACAAAAAAATAGTGTAGATTGAAAGATTTTTCCAAGAGTAAAAACATAATTGGGGTAGCATAAGTAAATGTGGATTTACAACGTTTAGTAAGTTTTGATGGTCTCAATGAATCTGCGGAAAGTTCAGGTTGCGCCCCGGGCCGATATTTTCCCAGTGGCTTCCCAATGATATCTGGTGGTAAACCAGTAATACGTGTATATTCAAGATTGATCATTCGTTCATACCCATTATGATCAATCATTAGAACACCGTCATTGATTGACTCTATAATTGCTTTCCACCAGCCTATGAATATCCCGGATAAAACACCAGCAGCGAATCCATCGCCAGCGCCAATAGGATCAATTACCGTTGCGACCTGATAAGGCTGAACATAACCAAAAGTATCAGAAGTAGAATAGTAGGCCCCCTTTTCTCCTAGCTTCACGATTACCATTTCAGCACCTAATTGTTTACATTCTCTCGCTATCTGTTCACAATCTGTTGACTTGAATAAGTAGTAACCTTCTGAGATTCCTGGAAGAATGATATCGGACTTTGCTACTATTTCCAATAATGTTTCTCTACCTGTTTTATCATCAAGAAGCGTCTTTCGTACATTGGGGTCAAATACGATTTTTTGACCATTTTTCTTGGCAAGCTCTATTGCATGTAAAACGGTATTTTTACAAGAATCACTAAGTGCGGGAGTTATTCCAGTAAGATATAGGAACTTTGCTTTGGCTATATAGCTTTCTTCCAAATCTGCAGGGACCATTTTACTGGCAGCAGATTGATTTCGGTAATAGAAGACTCTTGAACTATTGATAGTTGTTCTTTCTCTTAAAAACAAACCCGTGGGTGCGCTTTCATCTTCTTTTACAAACGAAGTGTCTACGCCTTCCCCACGTATTCTTGAAAGGATACGTTTTCCAAGCTCATCCTTGCCTACTCTGCTCATCCAGCCAGTTTGATAGCCAAGCTTCGCTAATCCAATAAGTGTATTTGTTTCAGCACCGGCAACTCTCGAAGTGAAGTTCCGATTGTATCGTAATTGACCTGTTTCTTCAGCGGAAAATAAGATCATCGTTTCCCCTAAACTTACAACATCCATATGAACACCTCGTTTCATTAAAACTGACTATTCCCTGCATTTCCAATACTGGTTGCAACGTCTTTTGCGGCGGTAATCAATTTTCCTACGATTAAATCCTTTTGCTTAATCATTCTTTCTTTTGGACCAGCCACACTGATGGCTGCTTGAATGGTATGGTTGGTTCCATAAATCGGTGCAGCCAGACAGAATAAACCATCTTCATTTTCCTCATCATCTATCGAATAACCAAGCTCATTAAACAATGTTAGCTGCTGTTCAAGCAGCTTTTTGTCTGTGATGGTGTGCTCGGTGATAGGGCGTAATTCAAGACTATCTAGGATAGTAGTCCTTTGTTGCTGAGGTAAAAAGGCCAAAAATGCCTTTCCGAGACCTGTACAATATAAAGGTTTTTGACTTCCTGGCTGTGCAGTAGTACGAATAGAACGGTTGTTATCAATTTTCGCAACATATACCAGTTCATTCTCTGATAACACCGCCATGAATACCGTTTCTTGAACATCCTCCATCAATTTTTTTAAATAAGGCAATCCTTGAGAGGAAATATCCAACGAATCCATAGCAGCGCTACCAATTTGGATCAGCTTTGGTCCTAACTTATATTTATTATAGGAATCAAGAGAAAGGTACCCTTCATTTAACAACGTTCTAATGAGGCCAGAAGTACTGCTTTGTGGAAAAGACAAGGATTCACTAATTTCCTTGATGGTTAAACCATGCTGAACCTGGCTTAATAATTCAAACACTCTTAAAACTCTTTCTGCAGATTTAACGGACATTTTTTTACTCTCCTTTAAATCATATATATGATTCAATATCTTATATATGATTTGATGATTTGATGATTTAATATTATCATAGGGATATTAAATATCAAGATTAAAATTTTTATTTTTCAAAAAATTTAAATTTTAATAATTATAATTTAATTTACTCTCGGCCATTTCTTGCGGTATAGAATCCACGGCTGCTTTTTGAAGTCTACCCTTCATATAAAATGGCAATAACTCTAAAGTTATCTCTTTTTCTTCCAAACAGGAGTCTGCTCACAGATACACCGGGAAAAGTGGTAGATGATTCGATTCGAGAGAAAGGATCTTTTATCCTTGTCAGAAAACGAAATAAGAGAGAGGTACGCGGAAACGAAATTGCAATGATCCTCCAGGAACCCATGACCTCATTGAACCCGGTCTATAAAATCGGACAGCAGATTGGCGAGGCTGTACAGCTTCATAGCTACATCATCATTCGCCCTGTTGTGGACTTTCCGCATCCGCTTTCCCCAACTAATCCCAGTGTTTCTCCTGTTTGAATGGAAAGGGAAACCCCATCAACAGCCCGGACATATGATTTTTTCTGGCCGAACAATCCTTTGCTAATATTTTCAAATTCCTAGATTCCACTAACAGCTCTTCCATTTATTGGGCCCCCTTTACTAATTCGCTCTGATAAAGTAGTAACGATTATTTCAATTCAGGATGAATATTTGTCGACGACCTCAAAACAGCTGTTAGGGATTGCCGGGGATTTAATCAAGATTCGTCCGATTTCCATTAAAAACTTGGCGAGGGAAACGATATCGGAAAGTGAAATCGTTTTAATAGGCAGCGATTCGAACAGAGTGCGGGGCTTTGAAGACCGTACTGCGTACTGCGTGCCGGTTTTGAAGAAAATGCGTCGACTTCTGTTTAAGATTTTCGGGATGGCTGAGGGGAACTTCTTAGAACATGTCCCTCACATAATTATTTTAAAACACATTAAAAAGCCTAATTAATAGGCTTTTCAACTGGATAATTGTCTCTACTTCTTCTTCTGAATATCATTTCCTAATTATTTCAAAACATTTTTAGCTGCTCTACGCTTCTTTGAGTTGTTTTTGTTCCTTATGAATTTTTTCAACGATGTTACTGGTACAATTTCATTTGCAAAGACTCTCTGTTGGTTTGGGTGTATTTCTATGATAGTTCTAGGAAATTTAATGATTATATTACATCAGAACGAAATCTTTTATTTCTTTGGTTAATAACGATATAAAACTGGGATCAATTTCTAATTTTTTTGCTTTAAGATAGGTATTAATTAATAATTCATCGCTTAACTTTTGAAGCAATATTATTCCCGCTTTCAGCACCTTTTTAGAACTCTCAATTCTTTCCTTACCACGCACCTTAACATCAAAATCAGGATAATTCGTTTTTAATTAATCTTCTACTCAATTACGCCGTTGTTTATGTGGTTCAGTACTTTCTTTTCTAGTAACAATACCAATCTTTCAAATTATAAAAATCTATAAGTTCCTTCTTAATTTTCTTAAAGGTAATATCCTGTGACTTTTTTAAATAATTTTCACACGAGAACCACAGCTCAGCTTGTACCACTCTTGCATCCGATATTAAGCGATAGCGGTTTTCCTTTCTCTACCTATTCTGTCCTCTTGGTCATTCGTTTGATCTTATATTGTTCAAAATCCCAATTTGCCAAAAATTCTTTTGCAGAGGTATAGCCTGATTTATATAGAAAGTCAATTTCATCTTCATTCAGTTCAAAATCAGTCGCGTTGATGTGACCAGTTGGAATTTGAATCGTGCGTTCAATCGTTTCTTCGTTCATATGCCGTAAATCATGGGCTTGAAGCATCGTTTTAAATATATTTTTGAAAAGATGGATTGGCGTTGGTATAACCGCATCTAAGTTAACTTCATCTTTAACAAATCGGAATCCGAAAGTTGGAAAACGAGGTTGCTCTGTTGTATCGAATATCCATATTGGGAAGTTACTAAGTAAACCACCATCTAAAATGTAGGATTTATTACGGTCTTTTGATTTCCAAATAACTGGACGGAAGAAAAATGGCAAGGATGCACTCATCATAACGGCACTTGAAACTTTTAAATCAGCAGGAGTCATACTATAGCGCTCCAAATCATCTGGCAAAATAAGCATTTGGCCATTCGAAACATCAGAAGCAATAATCTTCAACTTTCCATCTGGAAGATCCGCAAATGTCTTAATACCTTTTTTCGAAAGAAGTGAATCCATCCACGTTTCCAAATAATCGTTTTTGTAAATTCCAAGATGAACCATAAGCTCTAAAAAGGTACCGAACATAGGTATTCGATTTAAAGTCGTTTTCCCTCGAAGCTTTGAAAAATCAATTTCACTCAATCGTTCTCTAATTTCATAACTTTTATAGCCGCTTGCTAAAAGAGCAGCTATTACAGCTCCCGCTGAAGTTCCAGCCAGTCTTTCCCATTCTACTTTTTCCTCTTCCATAGCTTGAATCGCTCCAACAAAAGCAATTCCCCTGGCTCCACCACCTTCAAAAACAGCATCAGCCCTCATATTTTCCACCTCTCGATAAGAGTTATTCATTATTAACCTTCTATATTAATAAAATAACAATTATGACTATATATTTTTGAAAAACTACCACAGCTACACAAAAAGCAGTTACTATAATCAACAGAGTACCAATGAAGTGTTTTACTTAGAGACAAACATTAAACCCCACTCTTTTAAAAAACACGAACGGCTCTTTAATGATTATTTAACAGATGTCAAGGATAAAAAAATGCCAGTGTCCCTATATTTTTATATGCATTAATATGGTAAAAGGTTCACTAGTCAACGAATGTTATTAAAAGACCACGAAATTAGAGTACGAAAACCCGCTAATGTAATTGTATAAAGTACCTTTTCCCTGCATGATTCGCTAAATGCCGGTGTAATGCCAGTGAGATGCATGAATTTTGCTTGAGTACTAACATCTTTTCCAAATCATCAGGTAACAGTAAAGCTGGCTGAAGACCTTTAGGCAGTAATAGATTTTTGGGATTTTGCATAACCTGCCTTTCTTTAAGGCTCTGTTAAACGTAGAATATATCCATTACTACAATCATCAACAAATCAAGATAAATTAATAGGCATGAGTCCGGTAGATTACCGGGTTCATGCCCTCAAAGCTACCTAATTAAATAAAGTGTCTAACTTTTTGGGTTCACTTCATTTTTACTGGTTGACCATATACTACGAATGCACCCGTTTGTTTAAGTGTCTTCACAAATTATAAAAAAATTTAATACTAACCATTCATCAGTTTCTTTAAAACAAAACTTCTTATATACTGGTTTACCCATATTGAATTGCCAAGCCATATTTTTGAAATACCTTTTAGCTAAATCCATTGCCCTTTCTATAAGAATTTTGCTATGTACTTTAATTTTGCAAAAACCATGCCTAAAACAAGAAAGTTATGTTAATTTATTATTGATATTTGATTTTTTTCGGTGTTTTTTCACTCTAATGCTGATTTTTCAGTAATTTAGTACTCACTAAAAAAATTTAAAAACAAAAAAAGAAAGATTTTTATTAAAAACGCTTTCTTTTTGACGAATTCAATAAGATTCTTTTAAAAATTGCTTTATACCCTAATTCTATAGCCTTGGTGGATTTCTAACTTTTTAGAAATCACTTTAAATATGAATGCGGTCTTTTTAAAAAGATTACGATCATCGCCATTACCAATCCAGCAAGTGTGAAGCGTAATGCGGCTAATAATAATGGGGATGAATAAGATAGACCAATTTTAACTACTGCAAAAGAAGAACCCATTAAAAATGTCGTTAAAAGTATCAACAGTGTAAATTTGTACACATTCATTTTTTACCTCCTGACATATTTAAATAACCGATCTACCGATATTTCAACTTTAATCGAAATATGGAATACAAGTGGAGATAAATTTAATAGTATCGACATATCATAGGGAATCTTCATAGTTTAATTGGCATAAGTAACCTCTTTAAATCATCGTATTCATTTATGTAATCAACTTCAATTCTTGAAGTTTTACCTCTCCTAACAAGCTTATGTCTTAAAGCTCTCTCATCAACCTAGCGAAGCTTGTAATTCCTACCTTTCATATATTTCAAGAGGTAAATCATCCGGATCGCAAAAAAATGCAAACCTTTTTCCTGTTATATCATCAACACGGATAGGTTCGACTAGAATATTTTCTCTTTCTAACTCTTCAATAGCTTGATGAATATCATCCACTTCAAAAGCAAGATGTCTAAGCCCTCTTGCTTCTGGATAACTTTTTCTAAAGGGACTATCCGGAAATGAAAACAATTCCAGCTGATATACCCCTCCCACCATTAAATCTAATTTATAGGACTTCCTTTCTGCCCGATATGTTTCCTGCTTAATATCACATCCTAAAATGTTTACATAGAAGTTTTTTGATTTTTCATAATCGGAACAAATTATAGCTACATGATGTATTTTTTTTACCTTCATTTGCTTCCTCCTCTGGACAGGTTAGTTTTAAATACAATTCTACCAAAGTCATATATTATATTATAGATTTAAAGTTCGAACTATCACCAATTAGGTCGAATAATTCGCCGGATTGCCAAAAGAATAGGCAACCATCAAATTCGATATTCAATCGGAACTCAATGATTGCCTATATCTAAGAAAATAACGTACCCCTAATCATATAAGTTCTAGGTTTTCCAAGGTATTCATTCTCTTAATGGGCATCTTTGTCAACCATGAATATGGAGACCTATCCCTCTTTAAATGAATTAGTCGTCTAGCTAAAATAATGCTTTCATAGTTGCATCGCCATTTCCTACTACATAGTCATGTCAGATAGTTGATAGGTGTTGTCTATATGCGGCGATTTTCTTATCTAGCATTTCTTCGGTGTATTTAAGTGTTTCAATTTGAATTTGAATCGAACGGTGGTGGTTCTCTAATAGGTTCAAGCGTTCTTTCGAAGTTTGGTCCCCTTCTTTGAAAAGCTGAGCATATTTTTTAATTTGCTCTATGGGCATTTGAGTTTCTCTCAGTCTTTTTACGAATTCCAACCATTTAACATGTGAATCATTATAAAGCCTAACTCCGTGTGAATTACGTTCTGGCATTATGATTTCTTCCTTTTCATAATAACGTAAGGCATGTGCACTTATCCCAAGTTTCTGTCCTACTTCACTAATCGTGTATATAAAAAACACCCCCCTAAAATTCTAGTTGACTTAGAGTGAACTCTAACCTTTATAATAACATCCTAACACAAATCATTGGAGGTATTTACATGAAATATACAGTTATCACTGGAGCAAGTTCCGGAATAGGGTATGAAACGGCTTTAGCATTTGCATCACTCGGAAAAAATTTAATTCTCGTTGCCAGGAGAGAACAACATTTAAACGAATTAAAAACAATAATAGAAAAAATGAACCAAGAACTTGATATAATCGTTCATGCTACCGATTTATCGGTTACCGAGAATGTTTACGGACTATATGAAAACCTTAAAGGCTTCCAGATTGAAACGTGGATCAACAATGCAGGCTTTGGTAATTTCGATAAAGTAGGGGAGCAAAGTTTGCCGAAAATCGAGAAAATGCTCCGCTTGAACACTGAGGCGTTAACATTATTGTCTTCTCTATATGTTCGGGACTATTCAAATGTAGTTGGCACACAACTGATCAATATCTCGTCTGGCGGAGGGTATACACTTGTTGCAGATGCCATAACTTATTGTGCGACTAAATTTTATGTCAGCGCCTTTACAGAAGGTCTTGCTCATGAGCTAAAAAGCCAAGGTGCTAAAATGCAAGCAAAGGTCTTGGCTCCAGCTGCAACTGAAACAGAATTTGCCAAACGTTCCTTTGATGTTGAAGAATTTCATTATGATGCCACTTTGCCGAAATACCATACGGCAAAGGAAATGGCAGATTTTTTGATTAAACTATATGAAAGTGAAAAAGTTGTTGGAATTGTAAATGGCATAACCTATGAATTTGAACTTAAAGATCCTATTTTTCAATATGCTACCAGAACAACGAATACTAATTCATAAAACATGAAAATGCGGATTTCCATCCCCCTAATCGACTCTTTACGTCTGATTAGGGGGATATTCTTTTTATGCGGTTAAGTGTACCCGGGCTTATTCAGAAAATCCATTCTCCTTATTCGCTTGAGGGCCCATGTTCTTTTTCAACTTAAACATGATGATTCCCGCTATCATTATTCCGATCCCGATCAATTTATTTAGCGTAAAAGGAGCCCTCTCAAATCCGAACCAACCAAAAGTGTCGATTAGAACAGCCATAGTAAGTTGCGCAACTAATACGATCGAGATGGCATATGCCGGTCCTAAGAGCCGGATTGCCTGCATAATGCAATAAACGAGCATTACTCCCAGAACTCCGCTTAATAGATACAGCTTGTTTATGCTCCCAATCGCTAACAGGTTCGTATCTTCCATGATCATAAAAATGGAGAGCGACGAGATGAATCCAAGCCCAAGAACAATTGTCGTTGTAGCTAAAGATCCTACCTTCTCACTTACTCTAGTGTTAAAGACCGTTTGCAGACTGATGAAGACACCAGCCATCACGCCAAACAGAATTCCCTGCATACATGTAACCTCCTAGCTCATTCATATATGTTACCTTCTGCCCGTTCCCGCAAGCGAGATAAATCTTTAATATAAAGAGAGCCTTTTATTCGTTGTATGATGCCTTCTTCACATAATTTATGGATGACACGATTTAAGTGCCGATAACTTGTTCCTATGAGATCTGCTATTTCAGTCAGATTCGATGTGCTCATTTCTTCATGAAAGATAGAGCCACATTTTTCTGATGAAAGTGACAACAGATAGCTTGCAAGACGTATCTCGACAGGGTAGAGCCTGTTCAAGCTTGTGGCATGGGATTCCGTGTAAAACTTTTGTGTAACAACCTGTAACAAAAAATGCAGAAACTCAACTCGGTTATTTTCCATCGATCTTACGTCATCATAATGAACGCTGATTACATAACCTTCACTGACTGCCTGAACTGAATGAAGCACGTGCATTCCCTTAATATATTCCACATCTCCAATAAGGGCCAAGGGCGTTTTAAACCGAACAATTAACGCCTTTCCTTCGGGTGAAGTTGTATAAATCTTCACCTTTCCTTTTACAAGAAAATACATTTTATGAATCTCATCACCCTTGGAACATAATATTTCTCCATTTTGGAATTGATAAAGAGATAATTTCTCCTTTAATCCCTCTGAAAAAATCTTATTCAGCTTAAATTGATCTAGATATTCGAATAGACTGGGACTATTATTCACTTTTTTCAAAATCCATCACCTTCTTACGATTTAAATAGGACTACTCCCGTTAACATCATAGCCATTCCGATTACCTCTTGGATCGTGACCTTTCGCTTAATCATATCGAAAAGACCCTTTGCATCTATAATGAAGGCACATAGAAGCTGAGCAATTAAAATCGTTGCAATTGCAAACGACATGCCTAACAAATTTATCGCTGTCATTTCTCCAAACACAATCACAACGCCGAGCATTCCTCCAAGCAAATATAGAACCGGAACCTCGCGAAAACCTTCGGCCCTTCCATCCCTGACAAATGCATAAAGTATGATGGAAAATATAAAGCCGACTAGATGTACAATCGCGGTAGTGTGCCAGGCACTAAGCTCCTCACTCATTCTTGAATTAAACACTCCTTGCAACGAAATAAACATACCTGCAATTATGGAATATATGATACCTTTCATCCTTACCCCTTCTCTCTCCGATTTCTTATACTAATTAAAGTATAGAAGTCGAGTTAGAGAAAGGACATATGTCCCTTATGGTCATTTAATCTTTATTTATGGAAAATATTTTATACCATTATTTGTATACAATATCCAAATGACCCCCTCTTGAATACATGATTTGTAACATCTGATAAATTTACTGTTAATCCATCATATTTCAAACAAGTTCTCGAAACGATTCCTGACTTAATTAACAAGACACAAATGGCTCTTATCGTTTCATCTTATTCGTGGGAAATCCGTTAGCATTCCTGGAGATTTTTTCTCATAAAAAAAGCTCTTCCGTTAGAGGAGTGGCGTAACACCACTCTTCCACAAAAGAACTCAAATATTAGTATATCCAACGAGGTTGTTGTGATCGAAAAAGCGAGCGATTCATTCATGGCATGGAATCTAAACGCTTTATACTGCCGTATAACCGCCGTCTACAATAAGGCTTGTACCAGTAACAAATGATGCATCGTCACTTGCAAGAAAGAGAACAGCTTTAGCCACTTCTTCCGCTTTGCCCAAACGGCCGATTGGATGTAAATCGATCAAACCTTGTCTGATCTCACCTTGTGCTTCCGCAATAAGTGGTGTATCAATATATCCAGGACAAACAGCATTGACACGGATGCCATCTTTCGCATAAGTCGAACCTAATGTTTGTGTTAATAGTTTGACCCCGCCTTTCGCAGCAGAATAGGCTGTTACCCCCGGTTTCCCTGCATGGCTATGGATGGAGCCTGTATTGACAATGGCGCCGCCTGTGGCTTGTTTTTGCATTTGCTCTATCGCATATTTATCGGAAAGGAAGACACCGGATAAATTAATATCGATTGTTTTTTGCCATTGTTCATAGCTTAACTCATGGATGTTTCCGTCCCTGGCAATCCCTGCGTTTGCGAACATGATATCCAGTTTTCCATATTTGTTAACGGTTTCTTCGATCATATTCTTTACGTCATTTTCATTTGTCACGTCAGTTTTAACAAAAAGAGTATCATATCCTTTTCCATTTAACTCTTCTGATACCGCTTGTCCATGATCGGCATAATCCGCAATGACGACCTTAGCTCCTTCTTCTGCAAATAATTGAGCCGTACTGGCTCCAATCCCACTTGCTCCCCCTGTTACGATCGCCACTTTATTTTCTAATCTCATATATAAACACTCCTTAGTTTAGTTTCTTATATCCACTGGAATGGTAGGCATTTTAGCGAGCAGTTGCTCCGCCATCTATCACAAATTCGGCACCCGTCGTATAGGAAGATTCGTCCGAGGCGATGAAAAGTACCGTATTCGCTACATTTTTGACGCTGCCCAGATGTCCCAACGGGAATTCTTTACCCAATTCATCTTTTGTACTACCCGTTTGTTCGGATGCATAGTCTGCCATTCCAGTATCGATGTATCCTGGATGAATCGAGTTTACACGTACTCCTTTTGGAGCATACTCGATGGCAGCATCTTTTGTCATAACCCTGACCGCTCCCTTGCTTGCACCGTATAGAACATGGCCTGGAGCGCCAATCAAGCCTGCAATGGATGATGCGTTAATGACTGAACCTTTATTTTGTTCCGCCATCAGTGGCATGATATGTTTCATTCCCAGGAATACGCCTGTCACATTAATCGACATGAGACGATTCCATTCCTCCAGTTCAATCTCTGCAACTGGTTTAATGATATATATACCCGCATTGTTGAATAAAACATCCACTTTCTTGAAAGTACCGATGGTTTCCTTCGCAACCTTTTTCCAATCTTCTTCTTTGCTGACATCATGACGGATGTATAAGGCCTCTCCTCCCATTGCCTGAATGTCTTTCACAGCTTGATCACCGGATTCTTGGTTTATGTCAGTAATGACGATCTTTGCTCCTTCTTTCGCAAAAAGTAAAGCTGTTTCTTTTCCAATCCCTGTACCCCCGCCAGTAATGATTGCCACTTTGTTTTCAAGTCTCATGATTTCACCAGATCCCCTTTACTTATTTTCTGATACTGCCAACCTTAGAGGTTGTCACTAGACAAGTATTCCTATACAAGCAAATAAAGCTGACTTTAACAATTGTCCATCCCTTTAAATGGAATGCCGCTAAAAAAGCTTCATTGTCTGTCTATGCCTTTATTTTACTCCTCGCAATTTGAAATACTATCCTATATTATGCTGTATAATAATAGGGTAAGTATCCCCCTTATATAGGGGTATTTTGTTTAAGGAGAAGAGACTCTTATGACCCAGCCCTCTCATGCTTATGAAGAGCTATCGTTTCAGCAATTCATCTTATTCATAAAAAGTCATAACAAACAGATTGAAGAAAATATCAATATTTATTTGAATCTAGAGCCCCTTATATTAGAAAAGGAACGTAAGTTGATACAAACATTGCTGGAATCATTTCTACTATTTTTATCCGCTCCAAACATCGAAGACATAAATGAAACATACGATAAGTATCTGGAAACTTGGCTTCAATCACAGTTGCCCATTTTAGATGAGAACCATTTTAGCATGTTCCGATTAATCTTTGAGAAGTCCATTGTTACCTTAATGGCCCACCTGAAACATGCACATACCATTTCCATTCTCATGTTCTTATTATCCATTTTCTCTCATCTCATCCATAGCTATAACAAATGGATGGATGTCGAACCAATGCAACTTTCAAAAACCCACGAAGAAAATGCTGAACTTAAAAGACTGCAACTATTAGACCAATTAGATGAGCTTCTAATTAACTCATCAGGTATTAAGGATTTTGCTCATATCCTAAAAAAATGTGAAGAGTTCTTTCACTATAAAAGATGTGTTTTCTATGCTTATATTCCTTGGTCCAATCAATTTTACGGCACCATTGGATTGGAGCTGCCTAAGGTTCAAAGCATGAGAGGACAACTCAGCTTGAAGCAATCCTTTGTTTTCAATTCAAAAAAGCCTGTATTCTTAAAGAATCCCAATCATTATATTAAAAAGGAACATATAACGTTATTTAATCTTTCATCTGTCATATTTGTGCCGATTGTTCATGACCAGCAAGTTTTCGGCTGGCTGACCTTTGATCAATTAGGAGAGGAATTCGATTATTCAAAAGATGAACTAACTTTACTCGAACAGGTCGGAAAACGGTTAGGGTTATATTTATCAAGAAAGGATGATGAGGTATCCATTGATACCGATCTACAATTGACGGAACGGGAATCCATGATTTTAAATTTGCTGGCGGAGGGGTATAACAATAAAAAGATGGCCGAATTATTGCAGTTAAGCGAGCATACTATAAGGGATTATGTAAGCAGTTTAATGACAAAGTTTAAAGCCAAGAACCGTACACAAGTCGTGGTCTTTGGATTTCGCTTAGGTCTATTAAAATAAGATCGAGTTTCCTTTAATCGTTATGTAAGTCAAAAATCCTTACATAGTTAGTTGTTGAATATATCATTTACAGTAGCTGCCATATCATAATCTTTGGAAACGGCTTTGAAGAAAGATTCTGTCATGGCAGCCTACGATCCACTTCTGAAGATATCAATTCATGTACTCATATTTATAATCGCCTGTTTTTTTAATAGTAACTTCCACTTGAATATTACGAATGGATTCCTCATTAATGCTGAAATCATTTTTAGAAACTTCTTTCCATTTTTTTAAATCCTTTCTGTAGATAACTCCTTCTAAATTATAGATGTCTATATTTTTTTCAAGAGCATATTTGTAAGTATCCCTAATTTCTTTCTCTAATGCCCTCTGTATTTTTTCTTTAAGGTGGGGTAAGGAGATGTTTTCTTCCATATCCATTACGGCACCTTCTACTTCAATTGACATATCGAATTCGACATTATTATTTACATAGATTGGCTTTATATTGAATTTTGGCCTCATTAGAGATATTTGAACATTTTTGTTTTTATTGATTTTTATTCCAATTGGGGACCTTACCGTTGATTTTGTTAACCATCTCATCCCCCCGAGATGTTTATTTGCTACCTCCCCCTTTAGTTGATTGTTTTTAATAAAATAGGCCCCTGATAGTTTTACGGTGTTCTGTGTTTTTTCTTTTGCTTTCCACACCTCATTTTTCAACGAAACCTTCGGTAGTTTTATTGTCATTCCTGTTTCATAATTTTGCGTATAAAATCTTTGGATCCGGATGGGTTCGACAAAGGATCTTAATTTATAAATATCATCCGGATTGAAAATGCTTGTTTGCACTGAAGAGCCGAATAAACTATTGACAAAGAGGATCTTTTCTAAGGAATCATCGGTTCCATATAACCAAGTTGTTTCCCTAATTTGCTGAAATCTTAAAATGGGATCGTTTACGTTGACTAATCCCTGTTTTAGTAAGCTTTCAGAGAAAATGATCAATTTAACATGAGCCCAATAAATATACTGGTTTGACCTTTTATAAATGTCATTCATGGCCTCATTCATTGTTTTCCCGCGTCCCTCGGCGACCCAAACAGGTGTTGGTTTTGGTTCCAAGCCTTCTTGTTTAGCCACACCTGCAAAAGACGTCACCTGCACATAAATGACATACTGCCCATTTTGATAATCTATTCCCATTGCACTTATATATTGAATATCTTGAATATCCTTAGCATCCCAGCAGCCACTTAAAAGAGCAAGGCTCATTACGAATAGTATAAATCTAAGGATCATTTTCATTAGCGATTTCCTTTTGTTCTGTCCTTAGTTTTCAGCATTTCGGCTCGTTTCTTTCTAAAGAGATATGGCTTCACAAAGACACCGCCCCCTAGAAGATCTTTCAAGGATAGTGGTGATATAGGCGCTAAGTAGGGTAAACCATAAATCTGCAGCCTTGATAAATAAAGGACAATGGAGAAAACACCGAGAAAGAAACCGAATAAACCTAAAACAGAAGAGAGAAATAATACAAAAAACCTGGCCATGCTTACAATTCCACCTAAAGATTGATTGATTAATGTATAGGTGGCTACCGCAGTGGTACCTGCCACCACCAACATCGTCGGGGATGTAATCCCTCCTCTAATTGCCGCATCCCCTATAATTAAGCCACCCACAACGGCCAGTGATTGACCGATTGCTTTGGGGAGTGTAATCCCTGCCTCTCGAAACAACTCAAATAAACCCAAAATCAAGAAGGCCTCTTGTTGAGGTGATATAGGCAACCCAAATCTAGATACGGTTATCGTCGCCAAAAATGGGAAGGGGAGCTGATCTAATTGAAATGATATTAGTGCTATATAAAAACCTGGTAGAAATATTGATATCACTAGTCCGATAATGCGAAAGAAATATTCGAAATTTGTATAGTAAGATGGAGTATGACGATCTTCCGCGGCTTTTAACAATAATGTAATATTACCTGGTCCAATTAAGGCAGTTGGTGACCCATCCACTAAAATGGCAAAGCGCCCATTATTTACACTGGCTACAGCATAATCCGGCCTTCCCGTGTAATCAAAAAACGGGATCAGGTTGAACTTACTGCCTGATAAAAATTCTTCAAGTTCAGTGGTTCCCAACAAGACATCTGTGTTTATTGAAGTGATTTTCCTCTTTACCTTTTCAATGGTTTCTGGATTAACAACATCCTTCACATATAATAAATTGATTTTTGTCTTGCTTCTTTTCCCAATGGTAAATGCTTGATTTTCGAGTGATGCGGTTTTATATCTTTTTCTGATCAACCCTAAATTAACAGAGATATCTTCAATAAATCCATCACGTGGACCTCGGATGGAAATTTCACTACTTGTTTCTTCGGGACTTCGATTTGGGATGCTTGGTAGGGAAAACATAAATAATAATTCCAATTCTTCAAATAGCATCAGGACCATCCCGGAAAATACGTTTTCCTCCACATCTTCTTTTTTAGTGGAGGAAGGGAAAACCCTGCTGACTTTAAATTCGTCTTGAGGATCCTCTATAACCTCTTCTTCCTTCAGTTTAGAATGTATGAATACATTACCTTCAAGCCGTGCTACTGATTCCCACAATTTTTTGACATCGACCAACACCTCTGAATAGATCAAAGTACAAATAAGGGGCGGATCTGATTTCCCTTCAGATGTAATGGTATGCTTTTTGAATTTTACATCCGAGCTCATTCCGAATAATTCATTGAAATACTCCGTTTTTAGTTGGATCTCCGAAGAACTCCCCTTATTTGCCTTGTTCAATAGAGGCTCCATTCTTTTTCACCCTTTCTTTCAAAAAAATGACTATGTTAATAAAAAAGGTTATGACCAAAATGCTAATCACACTCAATTTAAAATAATATCGTTCTGTAAAATCCCTGTATACTGGCATGTCGATTGGTATACAAAGCGCAATGATTAAGGAGACTGATATAGCAAGCAATACAATATTTTTTATTTTTTTTGATTTAATTTGAAACAGTTCCCCGATTAGGAATATCGATAACGATACACGGATAAATGCACCTGAAAGCCATTGGTATATTGATAAAAAATCAAGGCGGTTCAAATACTTACCCATGGTAAGTAACCGCCATTGAGCGTATGCAGGATTGCTGATTTTAGCAGCCTGTACCGGACCAAACTCTGTAATGGAGCCTATTATGGGTCCCATACTGATAAACAAAAGAAATAAACCTAAAAAAAGTAAACTCCTGAACTTTATTTCTGTCTTTACAAACTGTTGAATCAAAACGAGAAAAAATATTTCTGTAAAACCTCCACCTAGTATCACGACCCCATCCCAAACAGGTGTAATCCCATTTTCAAAAATAGGGAAAAGCATGGAGTAATCCTTAAACTGTGTATTTGCCGTCATTATCATTAATCCAAGTGCCACAACAAGGGGCAAAACCAATCCCCCGGCAATGGCTATTGTTTTGATTCCAGCCTCGGCAGCAATAAAACATAGGATGATGAAAGGTATAAATAATATATATTCTGGCGTTTGAATCATATAAGTACTGTTTACCCAGGAAAATGTGCTAAATAAAGTGACATACAAGTTTAATAAAATATATAAGAAAAGAAGGATTTTTATGGACCAGGCGGCGAGCGGGTGACTGTGAGTATGTAGCCAGCCAATGATATGCTGTTGCTTTGTTTTATGTATGATCCAATAAACCATGGGAAGCCATAATAGAAAAAGCATCCCGGTGACTAAAGTACTGATCCATGAATCTCTTCCAGATGCACCAAGCAGTGAAGGCAAAACGATAACATGGTTCATCAGTCCAATAGATAGAATCAGCACCACTGTTGCTTGAAAAGTAGATATACTTTTTATCATGTGACACATCCCCTCTCTTTTAATATGAGGAGGCATTTTTGTTTTTATTCATACAGTACATCATTTCTTTAATGGACAGATAGGTAATTGAACACCCTTCCTGTCTATAAGCTCCGCTGAATCAACCGCCATTTATTATCGGCTTTACGATGAATAATTTAGAAGTTTTTTTTTGTTTACAGGTCGTTTATGGGATTCGTCTAATTTAGGGAACAGTTATTGCCCATCTACTGCGTTTGTTCCAATATCTACTGGATTTTCTTCCATTTCAATAACCGTTCACAAACAGATTCCCTTATGGCCCATTGGCCATAGATTACCCACTGTTCTGTGGAGGCGGTTTATTGATGTTTGAGGTCGATGAAAACGATGCAATATTAATAATACTGCCTGTTCAATCATCTTCATCGCAAAGATCTGGCAGGCATGGGCTCCTTTATATCTGCAAACGCCAAACAGGCACCAGCATTAGCTGGTGCCTGTTTCTTTTTATCCTTTAAAGCATCCGCACCTTCCCTATATCCTCCCAGTTTGAATAATACATCAAGATGTTAGTTTTGTAGGTTCTTCATTGATCGTTTTTTCTATGCTACTGCTTTCTGCCTGATCCTCTTTTATCCATTTAATGAGCGATATCGATGCCATCGCCATTATTAAGATGAGTGGAACGGAGGTAATGACTACTACTGATTGAAGAGCATGTAGTCCTCCACCGAACATCATTGAAAACGCTACAAGCTCTATAACCAAAGCCCAAAATATTTTGTGCCATCCAGCTGGCTCTTGATCTAATGACAACTTTTTTGATGCTGCGCTTGCTAATGTGAATGATGAAGAGTCCAGTGTAGCAGAAAGAAAAATAAGAGTGATAATGATAATGGCAAACAAGGCAATACTGCCTCCGGGAAGGCCCTGGAAAATGGCAGCAATGGCTGCTTCTCCACCTTTCTTCTCTAAAATGTCAATGACAGGAACAAGTTTATTAAGTTCAAAGTAAAGACCAGTATTGCCCATTATAGAAAACGCCGCCCAACACCCTACTGTTCCACCAATACATTCAGCAAAAATGACTTGTCTTATCGTTCTTCCTTTCGAGATTTTCGCTACAAATATGCCCATATAAGGAGCACAAGCAAACCACCAAGCCCAATAGAATATTGTCCAAGCTTCCGGAAAGCCAGAATTGGCAACAGAGTCGGTGTAGAAACTCATACGAAAGAAATTCTGTAACAATATCCCAACGCTATCCGTAAATCTGGATATTATAAACAAAGTTGGACCAGCTAAAAGAACGAATGCAGAAAGTGCTAGAAAAAGGTACGTATTGATGTTAGCTAACCTTTTCAGACCTTTTTTTAGACCAAAATACGTGCTAACACAGAAGATTAATGTCAAGACCACAATAAGCGTCATATCTAACATAAAGCTTCGTGGTATATTAAATAATTCAGAAATACCTTCAGAAATCATCGGAAGTCCCAAGCCTAGAGCAGCCCCTATTCCTCCAACTAGACCAACCATGAAAAAAACGTCAATCGCTTTTCCTAGCCAGCTATTTGCTCCCTTTTTAAGAACACCTTCACACGCTGAACTCAATTTTACACTCGGATTTTTCCTCACATATAAGTTATAGGCAATTGGCAAAGCAGGTAAGCAATATAGTACCCATGCGCTAAAGCCCCAATGAAATAATCCATAGGTAGACGCCCAATCTGCCGCTGCCCCAGTTTTTGGTTCAGCCCCAAAAGGAGGAGCTGTGTAATAATACGCCCATTCAATCGCGCTCCAGTATGTGATACTTGCACCAATTCCGGCCGTAAATAACATAGCTAACCAGCTAAATGTTGAAAATTCCGGCTTGGTATCAGACGCACCAAATTTTATCTTTCCATATTTACTAAATGCCAACCAAATCAAGAAAACTAAAGCCGCTACCACAGCCCATAAATATAATGAACTCAAACTCTCGGCAATTAAATGATGAATATCTCCGAGGATGGCAGTCCCTTGTTTAGGATTTAATAGTACAGGAATTGACAAAGCAGCAAGAATAGCTAGAGCCGGCCAAAAGATTGCTTTATCAACATTTGATTGTTTCATAAAATAAGAACCCCTCTTTCATTGCTTTTTGATAGTATGAAAACTACACTTTCAGCTCTAGCTTTTATATCATTCAACTAACAAATGACCAACACATATAAAGCGCTTTCATTTTATCCAACTATAGGTCTTTTATCGATTACAGACTAGCTTTGCATCGACTTTGTGACTAATTGATGAAAATGTTTCAAACCGTGCTCGGTCGGAGAATATACTCCTCTTCCACAAGCCCTAGAATGTAATCCACTTTGTAATAACTCAACTAGTTCGAAGTCTTCTTCTCGCACCTCATCTACAAATTTAATTAAATCTTCCTCTTCTACAGTTAAGTTTTCATCAGCAAAATAATAACGATAAATTGCCAATGAACTTTTTTCATCAACCGGGATAATATGGCTCGTCGTCATATTTCCAGTACCCGGGTAAATACTAATCATGGTATTGGGCCATACCCAGTAAAAACGTGCACCAGGACCTTCATCTTCATCACTTGCTGTTGTACACTGATAGGAAAAATTATCACAAGGAATAATACTATATTTAGTTAAATCGAAGGCCTTCGAAAAGCTAGGATGTGCAATTTGACAATGATCACATTCCAAATAATTGTCAATAATTGATTTCCAGTTAGCACGAACAATTCGACGGTTTTCCCTGACCTTTTTTAAGGAACTAAGAAAAGTATAGTCTTTTATGTTATTTAAAAAGGATTGATAATCTGTTTCAAAAGCAGGGGCATCCTGATTTAGATTTACAAATATCATCGTCTGATGTACTTCTAATCGAATAGAAGTCATGCAGCTAGGCTTTTCTATATCATTTGTTTTGAAATTTGGAGTCCTGTTCACCTTACCATCTAAATGAAATGTCCATCCATGATAAATACACTGGAGAATTTTTTTATTGCCTTGCTCTGTACGCTCGACTATCGCACCACGGTGAGGGCAAATATTATAAAAAGCATGCAACTCTCCGTCCTTGCCCCGTGTTACAATAATCGGCTCCCCAACCAAATCAAATGTAAAGAAGTCTCCAACCTTCTCTACCTGGCTTGTATGCCCAACCATAATCCAGTTTTTATAGAAAATATTTTCCCTTTCCTCCTTCATGACTTCAGGATCCACATACTGATTATAAGGTAGTGTGTATTCCAACTTTTTCATATCTTCTTTTGTAGACATAATGGAAGTTCCTCCTTTAATTATACATAAGATTAAAGACTTGCTCTGAATAAGGATGCAGGTATTACTTTTAAACCCACTCTTCCAATTAGCACCATATTTCCTTATATCTGTAGCATGCTTTACTTAACTCTTATGCAAGGATAATGCCAATTCGAAAGCTCCCTATTATTACTGATATTTACTAATTCCCCCTTCATTAATGTATAAAAACAGTTTATAATTGACTCAATTTAACCATAATAGACTCATTTTAGTTATTATTGACTCAATTTACATCTTAAAAGGAAATGAAGGGAGCTAACTCATGCAAAACTTAATGAATAATGAAGAAAAAATTGAAATGAGTACTGAGATATTGAAAAAAATTTTAGATCATTCACCTAATGAGATCTATGTTCTTAATAAAGATGCCTGCATTATCTACGCAAATAAAGCTTATGAAAGGCATTATGGAAAGCAGTTAAGCGAAATAATTGGAAAACATAATAATGAAATATTCTCCCAAGGATATTGGAAACCAAGTATTTTACCCTTTGTTTTGAAAGAAAAGAAACCGGTTACAATAAAACAAGTTTCATATATTGGAAAGGAAATGATTACAACAGCTATTCCTTTACTCAACGATGATCAGGAAATTGAACTTATTATTACAACAGCCCAAGAACCAAACTATAAAGGGTTATACATTCCTGAGGAACAGGAACCAGAAGAACTAAGCGAAAAGAATTCTTATCAAGAAAGCGTAATTACGAACAACGAACAGATGAACAATGTAATGGAGGTATGTGATAAGGTTTCAATGGTTGATGCGACCATCTTGATTCAAGGGGAGTCTGGTACAGGGAAAGGAGTGTTAGCTAAATACATTCATAATAGAGGACCACGAAAGAACTCGCCTTTCTTATCAATTAACTGTGCTACTATACCGGAACAATTAATAGAATCAGAACTTTTCGGATACACGGGTGGGTCTTTTACCGGGGCAAACAAAGGCGGAAAAAAAGGTCTACTTGAAATGGCAAACGGCGGTACCGTATTTTTGGATGAAATAGGAGAAATCCCGTTAAATATTCAGGCAAAGCTTTTACAGGTCATTCAAGACCTTGAATTTCTTCCTATCGGGGGCAGAGAACTAAAGAAAGTGGACATTCGTATTATTTCGGCAACCAATCGAGACTTATTTGAGATGGTGCAGAAAAAACGATTTAGGGAAGATTTATATTATCGACTTAATGTGGTTAATTTACAAATACCGCCTTTAAGGGAAAGAAACGAAGATATCATCCCGCTATCTTACTATTTTCTTTCAGTATTCAATAAAAAGTATCAGGTTAATCGGATTATATCGAAGGAAGTCCTCGATATTTTTTATGACAATCCATGGCCCGGAAATATACGTCAATTAGAGAATTTGATAGAAAGCTTAGTTGTAACAAGTGATGCTATCATTCAAGTATCTGATTTACCGATAATACTACAACAAAAAAATGCTCAAGAAACCCCAAGTCAAGAAACACCACTTAGACAAAACAGCACAATCCAAGACAAATCAAGTCAAATGATCCAAGATTATACATTAGATACAGCTTTAGAAGAACTTGAAAGAAACCTGATTGTTACCTCTTATACAAAATTCAGGAATACAAGGAAGGTCGCTCATCAATTATCGATTAGCCAATCAAAAGCATCACGGTTAGTGCGGAAATACTGTAAAGATTTAGACCTTTATAATTGATTCCATTAAATAGTAAATCATAAATATTAGTGGGCTTGTTTACGGCACAATCCACACGTCCTCGGAGTCATAAAAAACAGGAAAATATCCCAGCCGATCAGACCTGGTTATCGGGTTGAATTTATAAACGGAGCTATGCCCTTTCTTACTTTTTCGCAGTGCTGCCTCTGATCGTTCTGAACGATGTATGTGCCCATAGTATCCTCATCATTGCATAGTACACAAATACTAAACGATGTGAACGTTTTTGGAGTACTTAGTACCCATTCAGCTGCTGTATTTAACATTGCTTCTCCTTCAAAACTATTAATAAGTGGCTAAAGCAATTGGAGGAGAACGGAATTGGCGCTCTTGAAACGAATAAAAAGGTCGTCCATTCATGAAAAAAGAAACGAAGATCTTATTAACAAGCCCTGAAAACACATGGTCTTACTCAAAGTATGTCCCGAAAAGGAGGCTTACTAAAAATTGAATTGCTTTCTTTACAGAAGTTCGGCAGCATGGAGCATTACAAACAAGAACTATATGAATATAGCTTTTATTATAATCACCGACGGATCAAAGTGAAATTAAAAGGCATGAGCCCAGTAAATTACCGGGTTCATACCCTCAAGGTTGCCGAGTGTCTAAAATTTTTGGGTTCACTTCAAATTTGAAGTCGTCTTAAATCCTTATTTAGCAAACATAACGTTATAAAAATTAACCCTTAGGAAAATAGGGAATTTTATTCTGATAAAGTTAGTCATTTTGTTAATCGTTTTTTTTCTGTTTTTCCAGATAAAAACCATCCACCTAAAGCAATAAGGAGCATGACTGACCAAAAGATTATGTTCCAAATCGGCCCTTCAACAAAATCGTGAGGGATAATGTGCAGGGATGGATGTGCAAGTGTATGCATTAATAACTTCACCCCAACCCAACCAACGATTAACATGGCTGCCGTTTCAAGGCTAGGTCGTTCCGTCAATATCTTAACGAAGTATCCTGCTGCAAACCGAATGACAATCAAGCCTGCAATTGCTCCTATTAAAATAACAATGAATTTAGCTCCGTCCATACCACCTATATCACCCATTGGCGTATCTGGCAAAGCAAGAACAAGAGCAACTGCAGCTAAAATAGAATCAACAGCAAACGCAATATCCGCTAATGCAATTTGCGCAACAGTCATACGATAACTTTTCCCTTTTTCCCCATCTTCCCCGTGGTCCTTTTTAAGTAAATGTTTTATGGAGATGAAAATCAAATATGCAGCCCCAATTGCTTGAACTTGCCAAACGTGGAAAAGGTACGAAATGATGAAGATTGCACCGATCCTAAATACAAAAGCTAATAGCAATCCAATATTGATCGCTTTTTTTTGCTGTTCTTGTGGTAAATGCTTTGACATAATGGCTAAAACCAATGCATTATCAGCAGATAATAAACCTTCTAAAATAATTAAGATGATTAAAACCCATCCATATTCCAATAACAAAGATAGTTCCATTTTGCCCCCCTAAAATATCTCTTCCTAAGCCAGTAAAAATAATCTTGAACGTCTTGCATTCATTACAGGCATAAGTCACCCTTGAACCTTTTCTCATTCCAATATTGTTCCATTGTATCCACTTCCTTATTCAACACTTCAGTCCCGTTAGCTCTATAATATATTCTCTTATTCAGACATAGTTCCACTTGGATACATTGGGATTTTTTCATCTAGGACTAATAAAAAAAACTTGATTAAGGCCTGCAACCAACCACGTTCGTTGAAGTACATAATCAAGATTTTTTGTATAGATTTCTCCTCACTGTGCCATTAAGTGATATTTCTTTAAAATGGCCATTGTGATGCTTTTAGCGTCTGCTGAAGTACCGGAAATGTTTGTTACAAAAACATAATCGTGATCGTTTGTTTCAATAAAACCAACATACCAGCCCAAGTTTGATCCTTGACCTGTTTTACCGTAAAGTGTAAAGTTGTCCCCTTCAGTCTGAATCATCATTCGTTTAACGGTTTTCATGGTAACCTTATCAAAAGGGAGATTCTCTTTATATAAAGATTCCATAAAATCCGCTTGTTCAATAGGAGAAATTTTTAGTGAGCTACTTAACCAAAACTGATCAATCCCCCCACTAATATCTTGGTTGCCATAAGAAATTTTTTGAACCCACTCCTCCATACGATCCTCTCCAATATCCCGGGCCATTGCTTGATAGTACCAGACTACAGAGTTCCTTAAACCAGACCCGAGCGTATGATCCTGATTCCAAATTTCGATTTCCCGTTTCACTCCATCCCAATATTTAATGTCATATTCATCTTCTACGGCTCCTACCTGTAATCCAATGAGTGCATTGGGTACTTTAAAAGTCGATTGCGGCGCAAATCTTTGAGCGGCTCGTTCTTTATTATAGATAAAAGTCTTGTCTTTTTTCATTTCACGTAATATGAAGGTTCCTTCATGTTCTGAAAAAAATTCATCGACGTCTAGTTCCTTTATATTTAGCTTATCCTTGGTAGCATCAGCTCCAATAGGTTGTTGCATACATGTAATTAGAACTAGGGCACCAATTAGCATCAGAACCTTACGTTTTTTCATATATAATCACCTCTATACATTTATTTACAAACCATTCCATTATATCATATTAACCGAATGTTTTTAAAATTAAAATAATGAATGTGAATTTAGAAGCTGCCTTCTCGGATAACGTTAATGAACATCTGTAGTTAAATTTACTTTGGTATCTAATTTTTTTGCTTACTTTTTATAAAGAATAAAATTCAATAATTCTCCTAATAATAATTAGACTAATCATCAGGGAGGGATTTATGTGGATGCTAATCGTGTAAAACAGATTCTATCTTCTTCATCTGACATTGAGGTAAGATATAATGGATCTTCAGTTTGGATTGATAATTTAAATGCAGATGGTAAAACAGCTACAGTACATCTAAGAGGGCCATTGGAGGAAAGATCTGAAGTCGGAATTGATGAACTTAAAGAATTTTAAGGAACTCTTCCATTAAAATTAAGCTCCTCTCGTTAAGAGAAGGGCTTTTACTTATTCACCAATAATTTTTGACCAATATAAATTTTGTCCGGGTCTTTAATTCCGTTAAGACTAACAAGGGATTTTACGGTTGTTTTGTGTTTTTTTGCAATCAAGCTAAGTGTGTCACCTTTTTTTACAGTATAATTTGCAGATGTAGATTTCAATGCACAGGAGCTATTGGGTGTCCTAAAGGTATTTACGTTTTTTGTAAAATCCCGATAAGCTACATTTAAATCCACCTTTGTGCTGATGCCGTTTACTTGACCTGAATCTGAATGCTGCCAAATGTCTGTGTGACGTCCCAACGTGCTGTTATATCGTGCGATCCATAAAGCGTACTTCGATAATCTTGATTCATCTAAAGTATTTTCAAGAAATGATTTTCCAGTATAAAGCATAGCAATGTGTCCTGCTTCTTCAATAGCTTCTAAAAAAGCTATTGCAGCATCTGTCAGTGTTTTTTTCTTAGCCTCTTTTTTATTTTCTTCAAGGTCAAGAACAATAGGGAAATTTAAAGCAACAAAACTGATAGACTCTAAAAAATAGGCAGCCTCTGCCTTTGCTTCCTCTACAGTGGCAAACTTGGCATAGTGATAGGCCCCGACTTTTAATCCGGCTTCCAGAGCTTTAGGAGCATTTTCTTGAAAATAGGATAGCTTAGAATAGCTGGTTCCCTCGGTTGCTTTAATAAATACAAACTGCACTCCTGCCTTTACAACTTTATCCCAATTAATCTTTCCTTGCCAGTGCGAAACATCAATCCCCTTTAAATGTGTCATATTATTATTCTCCTCCTCTTTTTCTACCTAAATTCACTGACATATTATTTCTACAACATAAGATTGTGTAATAGTTCAGATGAACATTGCATTTAAAAAACATTCCCGCTATTATAAATAACATTACTTTCCACGTTCAAGCCATACTATAATAATATGTGACTTTTCTTGAAGAAAAAGAACTCATAGTTCCTTTGTCATAAATACGCTGTTCGTGTCCTCCTTGTAATCGGAAAACGGCTTACAATATTGGAATTCGAAACTTGCATATAGTTTTCTTGCCGGTAAGAAAGCATCCATTGATCCCGTTTCCAAACTTAAACGCCGATATCCACGTCGCTTGGCTTCATCAACTATGTATTGAAGGAGTTGTTTTGCAACACCTTTTTTTTGATGTGCTGAAGACGTTCGCATTGATTTGATCTCACCATGTTGACCATCAAGTTCTTTAAGTGCCCCGCATCCAACTAATACCTCTCCATCCCATACGCTCCAGAATGTAATCTCTGGTCTCCGCAATTCCTCTAGA
This sequence comes from Peribacillus sp. Bi96, assembly GCF_918698115.1. Taxonomy (GTDB): domain Bacteria; phylum Bacillota; class Bacilli; order Bacillales; family DSM-1321; genus Peribacillus. The sequence continues at coordinate 91,804 of NZ_CAKKLV010000014.1, read as the reverse complement.
TTTAATGCATGTATACTTTCCGGCGGGGAATGAAGCGTCATACCATGAAGGTGCTCCCTCACCAATTCAATCACTTCAGATCCAGTTAAATCATCTATTTTAATTTCCATAAAAATACCCTCCCACGACATTATAATGAAAAAGGTGCCCAAATATTTTCCATGTGCACACTCACAATTCATATTTTACCACTTTTTTTTTATTGAGTTAATCTGCTCTTTAGTTCTGTAAGAAAAAGGCAGGAACACACCATATATCCATGAACCCTACCAGGTGCCTTTGTCCATATCATTCATGATAACCCTCCAGATTTTAATAATTTGGCAATCTCCAGGACACTTTTATCAGGCAAGGGGGCTTTTCATGTCAATTCTCATTTCCGTAAGTTGAAGCAGCTAGCTAGCTTTACTTAAACATTAGAAGAAAACCCCTGAAAATTTAAATTCAGGGGTTTTCTTTTTTCGAATATATAAGTTAACAGTTCCCATCTTTATGGAATAACGAAATACGGTCTCATCATTTCATAATCCTCATGCTCCAAGATATGACAATGCCATACATATCTGCCTGTATAAGGACCAAAATTCATGATAATCCGCGTTACTTGTTTCGGATTGGCTCTTACTGTATCCTTCCCTCCTCGTTCTTCTGGTTCGGGGGGGATTGCTGGGCCAGTGTATTGGATGAGCCCTTCCATATTATATTTATCGACATCGAAAGGTCTTCGGTCTATCACCTGGAAATCAATTAAGTGAACGTGAATTGGGTGTGTATCTGTAGTTAAGTTTATAAGATACCATATTTCGGTTGATCCTAATTTTGGATTTTCTGTTACGGGTGCATCCCACTGTTTATTATCCAATAACATAAATTCACGGCCGTACTTATCCATATTATCATTTAATGTTAGATATCGTATCTTTGAAGCTGACTGTTCATTCATTTTTGGAAGAGGCATCATATTAGCCGGAATAACACTGGTATCAATACTTGTAAGAGGAAGAGTGATTCTGAATTCCATCACTACTCCAACCGCATTAGCGGGATCTCCATCAGGAAAGGGAGCCGGGGCGTCATTTGTCACGATAATGTTCCTTCCAGCAAGATTAGTAAAATCAATGATGACATCCGCTCTTTCTGCAGGAGCAAGCATGATTTCTTTGACCCCTATCGGATATTCCATTAAACCGCTATCCGTCCCGATTAGATAAAAGCGTTGCCCTGAATCAAGCTTTATCCTATAAAAACGATTGTTAGATCCATTTAACAACCTGAATCGGTATTTTCGTGGTTCCACTTTTAAATAGGGCCATACTTTTCCATTAACAAGGATGGTGTCCCCAAAAAATTCAGGAACGATCGATGTTTCTAATTCCCCGATCGGTTTAACTGGCTGGTTTGGATAAAAAAGAGCGCCATTTTTATGAAAGGACCTGTCTTGAATAATAAGAGGAATTTCATAGTCACCGCAGGGCAGATTCAATACACGTTCCTTTTTATCTCTTATAAGATAAAAACCTGCCAGTCCCGCATAGACATTGAGTCTTGTAATCCCAAGTGTATGGTCATGATACCATTGAGTAACAGATTTTTGGTTATTATCATATTGATATACTTTCTTTTTAAAATAAGGTCCTACTCGTTCGAATCCTTTTGTAAACCAAGCCTCCGGGTAACCATCACTGTCCGATTCAACACTAGCGCCATGTACGTGTACCACCGTTCGAACTTCCGGTACGTCAAAATGGGCACCATGAACCGAATAGTCTACCGGAAAAAGATGCTTTTCTGGAAGGTTATTGATCCATTTAATAAACACTTTCTCTCCGCTCTCTACCTCAATTGTAGGTCCAGGATAGCTGCCTTCATAGCCCCATACAGTTGTATCATTTAACTCACTATGGAGTGATTGCTTAAATTCCGTCATATTCACTTCATAATAAGTATGAACCTGATCTTTCCATCGAGGTTTTAAAATAGGGGGAATGGGGAGTTCATCTACAAATTTAGAGAGAATCATATTTTCGCTCCTTATTAACTGTTGCTAATCATTATCTTCCTTCTAAATTTTATTAAAAGTACTAGCCTTGTATGACAATTCAAATTAGTCTTAAGGTAAAAATAGTATCCAGCCCTATTAGCTGCAAAAAAAGGATTACCGCAGCACCCCTACTGTTGGCTGTTCTTTACACCGGTATTTCTTTTTCTGATTTAAGTTGCTGAGCCATAACCTGTTTCATTTACTAGGAATAATTCTAAACTAGCTATCCCACTAACCTCTTCATAGTACAAAACCCTTCGCTTGATCTTCGGCTCTAGAACACGTTTGTGAAATTATGGTGAAACATCGGTAATAAAATATACACTGATTGACAACGTTAAAAGTACTATCAGAAGAGCCTGCAAACATATACCTACAATACTACAAATCTTTCCTGAAGAAGATAGCTTTCTACCTTGTTGTTTGGACTTTTCTATCTCTTTCATACTTTTTGATGAGAGCAATAGCCCAATCATTCCAAGTACTAAACCTATATAAGGAATAATGATGGACAAAATTCCTAGCGTTAATGAATAAATAGATTTTCTATTTGTAGTACCTTTCATAGTTCCCCTCCTTATATGATTCGCCTCCTAGATTGTATTCGAAATGACTATCTATTATTAAACATCCGTCCTCTTTATTTCATTTTATCTCTGCACAAATAATCATTTCTTTTCATACGTGTTCAATTAATGTTCAACAACTAACCTACCCAGTTAGGAAGAAAAGTTAGTGAAATTCTAAAAAAATCCCACTTTCACCATTTTTGCTTGAAAACATTCATCAAATAATTACTCTCTTATCCAATCGAATGGAGGCTTGCACGCGTAAAATATAGAAAAATTAGGTGGGGGTAATAATAATATGAATTTACGAGAAATACAGGGATCATATGACCTTGTAGCTAGTTTAGGTTCTTGGTGTGGCCCTGCACTACACACAAAACGTCATAATTTGAGAAAGAATTCCTTTCCATTTGATTGGGTTCAATCCCCCTTTCTCTCCGATGTAAATAAATTGTTAAAAAATAGATTTGAGGGCTATATGGAGTTAGGAAATATGGTTGAAAAAGAGATACTGGCACATTTTGTTGATGAAGGAAATACTGTCTTTGAGCAGGGAGGTACTGAACCGGCCAAAGCACATTTCATTCATGATAGCTATTATCATATAGATTCCGTCCATGATTTCCCTAGGATTCCCAATCAAGATTGGATTGTTCAATATCCCTCTTATAAAGAAAAATTGAAGCAACGGATAGAGAGATTTTTTACGCATATTACTCAAAGTCAATCTATTTTATTCATAAGATACGAATGGGGAAAGGCGAATGATGATGAAGTCGTTGAATTACAATCTATCTTGTCTCAAATAACAAAGGGGAAAATAAATATCCTGATAATGGAGCCCCTTGATGGTTTACAGGGAGTAAAAGAAGTGAACTGGGGTTTGAATGGGATTTGTTTAGTACAGGTTCCACGTCAAAACCCTGATGATCATGCCATTTGGGATGAAGTTCTTAAAGGAGTAATTTTAACATAGTAAGAATTGGAAAACTGCTTATTTGGGAGGCAGAGGTATTGTACAATATGAACTTCATTCACTTTACTGGTTTCATTATTCTGGAAGCTTCTAACTGAGGGAAGAATGATAGGAGCAAACTAGATGGGTTTCCTTTTAATAGTCCGAGGTTCAAGCTCTAGACAAACTTTTTGAAAATTGAGTTTGTCTACAGTCTAATTTAATTAATTATTAAAATAGATTATTACAAATTTAAGTAAACCAATGTTCAGGAATACTTAAAGAAGGTGGCAATTTAGTAGTCAAATCGCCCTTAGCCGAGTTTACTTGTGCTTGAGTGAGAAAGATACTTCCCATGAGGTTAGCTCCACGTAAATCAGCATCTCTCAAGTCTGCACCAATTAGGTCAGTCACTCTCATGTCAGATTCTCTAAGGTTACAGGCTATGAGTAAAGCACCTCTTAAATCGGTTCCTTTAAGGTCAGCACCTCTTAAATTAGCACCGATAAGGTCACTTCCCCTATTTATTTTGCTTTTTTTTCTTTGACTTTTGTTTTTCTTAACTTTTACACGTACTAATTCACTTGTTTGTAGAAGTAAATCATTAACAATAGCTCTATGAGCCGGTACATTTAGTTCCATGATAGATTTTGGATTTAGAAAAGTGAGTTGTTCAGTTTCCGTCAATGCATCCTGCAATTCTTTATATATAGGTTGAGCTTCTTCTAAGTTTAGTGCTTCATTTAAGTAACAAAGCATCTCGTGAAGTTGTTGCATAATTGGAAATACATCGAATATTCCCTTTGCTGATGCTGGGTTATTTCGCCAATCATTTCCTTGATATGTCACTTGCGAAACCTTTTGACCTGCCCCAAAGCACTCATATACAGTACAACCTCGATAACCTTTCACTCTGAGATTTTTATGAATCCCACAACGATAATCTGATTGCAAGTTTTTGCAAGGAGTCCCTCCATCTTTATTAAGAGCAAAATCCGCTGATTTTGCATAAGGCAAAGCTACACAGCACAAACCAAAACATTTTTTACAGTCTGCACTAAATTCATTTTGAATATTGTCATTATTCAATTGACTAGACAATACTTACACATCCTTTAATGAAAAATTCCTTTTAAATACTTATCTTGAGATGTGTTCCTCTACAAGAATAATACCATATAAAAACAATCATCATTATGATTATTCAGACAGTAGACAAACTCGATAATAATGGAGTTTGTCTTCCACTCCAGGCACTCGCTTTCCGCGGGCGGTCACCTTTTTTATTCAAGGAATTCATCTTTGTAAATTGTAATTCCTCTTTCTCAATGTTTGAGCAGCTAGTAAATATTAAATGCCATTACTGCTGAGTTTGATATTATCGCTTTAAAAAGCTCCTCGAATCAATTGATTCGAGGAGCTTTTAGTTCCATTAGATCAACTATATCTCAAGAACTGCAGTATAAGGGGTTTTATGATGCACCTTGCTTGCTCCCTAATCGTAGTCCATAATTTTAAGGAGTTTTGAACATCGAATGACGATATTGCTTGAGGCTGATCAATGGCATCAACATCAGCTAGTATCCATAATCGAATTGCCCCAACTAATTGCTGAACATGCCTGTCACACGAAAAGGCGATTCTCCTTGCTAAGGAATCGCCTTGATAATCTTTGTTTTCCAGCATTCATGTATATCACTTTACAAATTATTGTAACTTTCTTTATTACCAACGATTTTTATTAGCTTCAGAAAAAATATTAGTCAATTATTAATTCGTTTTGCTAATTATGATAATCGGTCCAAATTAATTGTTAGTTTATATCGATCTGCACGGTAAACGGATCTGACAACCTCAAGTGGCTTTTTTGTATCAAGGGTGCTTCTTCGTTCAATTAGCATTACCGGGGAACCCTCTGCAATCTCGAGCATTTCCGCCTCCCTTTTTTGAGCAATGGAGGCTTCTATCACCTGTCTGCCATGCTGGATTTTTAGGCCAAACGTTTTTTCTACATAGCTATATATGGAGGTTGCAGCTATTTCTTCCGTGAGACCGTAGGCAAGTTCTTTTGAAATATATAGCTTTTCATATGCCATCGGCAACCGATCAGCAAGCCTTATACGTTTTAGCTCGAAAATAGTTGTTCCCGCTTCAACCTCAAGCTTTGCCGCAAGATCCTGATCAGCTTTGACCTCTGTAAAACTGATTACACGTGAACTTGGTTCAAGTCCTCTTAAACGCATATCCTCTGAAAAGCTTGTTAATCCTTGTAGGGGTTGGTCGAGTTTTTGGTGGGAAACGAATGTTCCTTTTCCGCGCTGCCTGTATAAATAGCCATCATTCACAAGATTAGAAATGGCTTGTCTCACCGTCATTCTGCTTATTTGATATTTTTCAGTGTATTCTCTTTCTGAAGGGATCATTTCTCCTGGCACTATTTCATGATTTTGAATCGATTGTTTAATCGTCTCTTCAAGTTGATAATAAATCGGAAGCGGAATATTCTTTTGGATCATCTAGCGTACATCTTCCTTTCATCGTGATGTCAATTTGATTGGCATCCAGATTGGGGACATCTCAAGTAAAAAACTCACGATAAATAATTCCTGCAGATTAGATCTCACTTATCAGAAGTATCTAGATTTCTTTTTGTGAATTTTAATACAGATTCCCTTGAACGTTCAATTCCACTTTTATTTTCATTATAGTATTTTGATACATACGCATAGAAAATAATACTGACGGTTAGAAATTGTGCAAACAGCGAACTTGTTGCTGCGCTTCGAAACTTAGCCTCTGGTGCACGTACATGATGTAAAGACATATCGACTTTTTTAGTTAATCCATTGTTCCCCAAGCGCGATAATCCAATTGTTTTAATCCCATATGCTTTTGCAATATCAACAAGTTGCAGAACTTCTTCCGTTTCGCCACTATTAGAAATGCAGAAAAAAACGGTATTCTTCGATGATGAAGCAAGCGCCGTGGCCGTAACATGCGGGTCTTGATTGGCACTTACAATCTTTCCTAATCGCAACCATTTCTGTGTAATATCTTCAGCAATGAGCCATGAAGCTCCTAATCCATAGACATAAATGACATCTGCATTTCTCATGGTTTCAACTATATTGTCTAGCACGGCTTCATCTAGATAATGTGCTGTTTCTTGTATAGCTTGGACAGAGTTAGAAACTATTTTATTTTTAATTGAAGCAATCGTTTCATTAGGTTCAATGTCATAGAATCCTTTTTTCTCTGGTTGCGAAGTAAGAGATGATAAAGATACCTTTAATTCTGAAAAACTGTTAACTTTTATGGAACGACAAAATCTTGTTACAGCCGAACTGCTGGCGTTGGCTTGAGCAGCTAATTCATGTATCGTCATCCTTATTGTATCTTTAGGATTTTCTAAGATATATTGGGCAATTTTTCTTTCAGATTTAGGCAATTGATTTAATAAACTTTCTATTTTTAATAAGACATTTTCAACGTGCATATTATTGGCTCCCTTGATCTTTAATTACCTTAAATGCTTCAATGCTATGTAATAGCAACCTAAAGTGGACGATACGTCTTCTATAACAAGTTTTACGTCCGGTTTTTCAAGTTGAATATGATGAATAAAAGAGCTTTGCACTAATGGGATATTAGTCAAAATGCTACCTTTTATTGCAATTGTAACATGTTCACTAAACTTTAACTTCCTGCAAACATCAAGGGTATTTTTAGAAAGGTGATAACCTGCTTTTCTAAGAATATTTTGCGAGAAATCATCGCCAGTATCTGCATGTTGGACAATCAGAGGAACAAAAGCTGCAATCTGGGCTTTCGTTGAAGAATAAATGAATTTCTTCAGTTCTACTACACTGTGATAGCCTAGTTTTTTAAGGAATGACTTAGTTAAGTGGCTATAATTCAATCCTTCATCTTCTTCCTTGGTCATTTTTATAAAAGCCTGCATGGCAATCCAATAGCCGCTTCCTTCATCTCCAAGTATATGTCCCCAGCCACCAGCCATCTTCTCGGTTCCATTATGGATGCCAATACTTACAGAACCTGTTCCGGAAATGGTCAAAATGCCATCTTTGCCTTTTAGTAATGCAGCATGAGCGATAATTCCGTCATTTACAATGGTAAATGGGGTATTAAATGCCATTCTTAATGCATTTTCTATCCCCTCTGAATTTTCTACTCCTCCAAACCCAGCTAATCCTAAGCAAATGTAGTGACACTTTCCTTTAATAGGGGCCAAGCATTGTTCTATTGCAGAAATGATGTTAGCAATGGCTTGTTTTTCATTTATAAGCAAATTTCCATATCCCGCTTTGCCTTCACTTATTTTATGACCACCCAAATCATAAGCAACTGCTTCGGTTTTCGTGCCACCACCGTCAACACCGATAATATAACTCATATCATTCTCCTATTCATGAAAAAAGGGAGGAATGTTAATCTTCCTGCCCCTTTCCCTTTGAAGATTCTAATTCATATTGAATTGGAATTTTCCCCATGGCTCCAAATAATCTAGCAGAAAAACTTCCTCTTCTGCTAATCTGCCAACTACATTCGTTTTCCCTGAGTTCTTCATATCTTTCAATGCAATTTGCAATTCACCTTTATATTGCCCATAGAGCTCATTTTCAATTAAAATATCACCACGTCTAATATCTGGCGTAAATGTTGGTTTAAAATCTTCGTTTTTATACTTCACGCGTGATTGAGTCGAGCGAATAAGATAATCGGATACATCTCCACGGTAAAAATGAAATTCTTCCAAGACGATCTTTTTCTCTAAATCAGTAATGGTTTCGTGTAGATTTACATTAAATGCTAACAGACCACTGTTTAGCATGCTAAGCTGTTTCAATTCTTGTTCAGATGCGTAGGCATTTGCAATAATTACATCATCTATTAATCCTGTCGCAAACAAGTGCTTCGCTTGTGTCGTAATGGGCAATTCCCTGTGCATTTCTAATGTACATAATCCTTCCGTTATAGGCCAAGGTCCATATGTTGCTGCTTGTGAGCTTACGAATGCCCCCGTGCGGATATTATGCTTTTTGAAAGACTCACAGCATTTTATAAAATGAGGATAGCTCAACCCTGCATAGCGATGAGGATAGAAGTTATGTGATCCGACCAAGTTTTCTTTATTAGGTTTGTAATCCATGATGTTTTCTAAATATTTTGTTGCATTGCTCATGTTTATCTCAATTTTAAGGCCATATGGATTATGTGTCATAATCGACTCTTCATTCCCAGTAAAGCCCATATCAAGTCTGATTCCATACGCACCTAACTCTGCAAAAAATGATAAGTCATTATAAGAAATGCCTAAAGCCCCAAATACTCGAGGCGAAATATCGACCATCACTTCCATATTCAATTGATTGGCAAATAAAATCGTTTCTTTAAATTCTTTTAAAATCTTCTCTTTATCACCTTCGACTGAAAGCAAGCATGTAAAAATCTTTTTGAATCCGTATTTGTGTGCCAATGCAATGTATTCCATGTCTTTTTCAACGGTGGAATGCTCTGGATAGATGGAAATACCTAGTTTGCCCATTGTTTAATCACCTCTTTGTTTTTATTACTGTTGTGGGGCTAGCTTTTTTACAATCCGAATCATATGTTCAATTAGTTTTTGTTCACTCATTGCCGTCATCAAGTGATCCTGAGCATGAATCATTAATAAAGTCTTTTCACTGGGAGCTCCATTCAATTCTGCTTGAATAAGCTTGGTTTGAGTCTTATGGGCCAAGTTTAATTCATCCTGAGCCTGTTTAATAAGTTCATCTGCTTTTTCAAAATTGAATTCTTCCGCTTCTGACAATGCTTCAAATGCTAATCCTCTCGCATTTCCACTATGTGATATTATTTCAAAAATTTCCATTTCGTTATTGTTCATTTCCATTGACATATCATTTACACTCCTATTGATGTTCGATTTTGAAGTAATCTTTCATTAAAAAGCTGTATTCCATATTAATGCTTGAAAATCATTCACGCATTTTTATTGAAGAACTTTGGTAAATATTCTTCATGTGCTTTTAACAGTCTTTGTAAAACCAATTCCGCCAGATCATCACTTGGGATAAGCGGGTTAATCGTTAAAGCTAACAACGCTTTATCATAAGAACCTGTAACAGCTGCTTCTGCTCCTATTCTTTCGAATGATTTAATTTGTTGAATCAAGCCATGCACTTGGACGGGTAATTTACCCATTGTCATCGGAATTGGACCATTTTTGGTGACAATACAGCTTACTTCGACTGCTGAATCATAATCAATTTCAGTAAGCGATCCTTTATTTTGTACATTTAACACTTGAATGTCCTTTTTATCATTATAAATAGAAGAAATGACATTACATGCTGCATCGCTATAGTAAGCTCCACCACGCTGCTCTAATTGTGGAGGCTTGATGTCCAGGTTTTCATCTTTGTATAGGTCGAACAAACCTTCTTCTAATCTTTTCACAATTTCAGCTCTGGTTTTCCCTGATTTGAATGCTTCCAGCTCTTCTTCTAAAATCATTTTTGTTTTGTAATAGTAGCGATGGTATGGACAAGGAACCACCCCTAATGATTTCAAAAACCTTCTGTTCCAAGCTAGAGGAGCAATATTCTTCATCGTCATCTGTATTTCCGGGTCACCAAGCATATCAAGCACTTTATCTGTTACTTCTTGATCATCAACGAACACATGTATCCCGAATACCATATGATTTAACCCAGCGAAATCTATGTGTACTCTCTTCATTTCAACACCCAACATGTTAGAAATGGACATATGCATATTGAATGGGACGTTGCATACCCCAATGACTTTTTTATGCTTACTGTACCGGAGAAGAGCTTCCGTTATCATGCCAGCGGGGTTTGTGAAGTTAATTAACCATGCATCAGGGCAAAGCTCTTGCATTTCTTCTGCAATTTCCAACAGAATGGGGATTGTTCGTAATGCCTTAGACAATCCACCCGCACCATTCGTTTCTTGACCAATTAATCCTAATTCCAACGGGATCCGCTCGTCTTTGACCCGTGCATCAAGTAAACCGACTCTCATTTGCGTTGTGACAAAATCCGCATTTTTCAAGGCTTGACGGCGATCTAATGTAAGATGAATTTCCATTGGAATCCCTGCTTTTTCTACCATTCTCCTTGCTAAGGTTCCTACAATCTCCAGTTTTTCTTTTCCTGCTTCGATATCCACTAACCAAAGTTCACTAATAGGCAACTCATCAAAACGTTTAATGAAACCTTCTATTAATTCTGGTGTATAACTAGAGCCACCACCAATTGTGGCGATTTTTAGCCCTTTCTTCTTTTCCATTTTCCTAACACCTCATAAGTAAGCATATTTTTAATAACATTTTAGCCAATTACACATAAATAATGGCATAACAAACCATTGCGCTTACTGCTAGTAATGACAAGAATAATAGTGACGCTTGTTTCTTGTTTTTAAACTTACCTTCAACCAAACAAACAACCATCGTCAAACCTGCGCTTATGGCAAAGGTATTTCCTAAGTACAGTGAAAATCGTTTATCTATCTCAAAGGCATTCATTACTGTGTTAAAGATAAAATTAAAAACAAGAATAAAGCTAAAAAATAGAAAGGCACTTTTGTAACTAAAAAAGTGAATTCTGGATGTTGAATTCATGTTTATCCTCCCTCTCTCTATTATAGTAAAAGGAGCTTGGAGCACTTAGTCCAAACTCCCTTTTAGCGTGTTCCTTATAAAGCGATATTTTTATTATCTGTTGTTTCTACCATGTTTTCTTGTGCCAAAAGCTTTTTATCGTACATTTTAAAGAATGGCAGATAAATAATAACGGAAATTGTTAAATTCACCATGACTAGAACAATGGCTCGCCAATCACCGCCTGTTGAAAGGTAGGCACCTATTGGAGCTGGTAATGTCCAGGGAACCATTACATATGTGGGGTTTACCAGTCCTATGGACGTTGCTATATAGGCAAGTGTCGCACCAATTAATGGCGTTATTATAAATGGAATGATCAAAATTGGGTTTAATACGATTGGCATCCCAAAAATAACAGGTTCATTGATGTTAAAGATGCTTGGAACAATTGTTGCTTTCCCCATTGCTTTACTATAGGTAGATTTTGCCGTTAAGAGCATGGCGATGACTAACCCCAATGTTGCACCAGACCCACCAATCCAAATGAACCATTGGAAGAATGTTTCAGGAGCCACGTGGGGAATTACCTCTCCAGCTGCAACTGCTGCCGAGTTATTCGCTAAGTACACTTCCCAAACGGGACGAGCAACTGCACCCACTACTGATACGCCATGAATACCAAATGACCAGAAGAATGTAATCAAGAACACTGGGATCAATACACCTGGCAATGTATCGCCTGCACTAATGAGAGGTGCAACCGCTTTATCTACAAGTGAATGTAAATCAACAGCAAAAACGACTGTAATTAAGGTCATGACAAGCAGTACGATTGTAACCGGTATTAAAGCTTCAAATGAACGGGCTACTGAAGTTGGAACGGAATCCGGCATTTTAATCGTGATATTTTTGGTCTTACATAGACGTAAAATTTCAACAGCAAAAATGGAAACAATCATTCCTACAAAAAGACCATGGCCCCCGAGATTTGTCATTGGCAATACAAACCCTACACCATCCATCATTTTTACACCTATTGTGAACAAGAAGGCTGCTAAAGATAGTAAACCTCCTGAAAGCGGATCAAGTTTATAGCTTTGAGACAAACTGTAGCCTATACCAAAAGTAATATATAACGTCATAATAAACATCGTTAATCGATACGGTATTAAAATTTCTGCTATGTGTTTTGCTGCCCATTCACCTACTGCAGAGTCTGCTGAAACAGGCGGGAAAGCAATGATTAAGAATAAACTCCCAAAGATGATGAATGGTAACGCAGAAACCACACCATCCCGAATTGCGCGCAAATGTTTTTGCTCAGACAATTTAGCCATCGGTGTTGAAAGATTATTTTCTAAAAAAGCTACAAACTTGTCCATTGGTTGTTTTCCCCTTTTACGTTTTGATAGATAAGAAGTTCTCGTTAGGTTATTATTTTGCTAGGTCGATTACTAGTTTTAATAGCTTAGGACCACCAAGAGGACTGTAAGCTTGAGCAGGTATTGCTTCACATGGGACTCCCGCTTCATCGGCAGATGCCTTAAAGCCATCAAAACGATGCTTGACTTGGGGAGCTACCATTGCAACATCCCAACCGTTTCGAACCTCCGCATCAAATTCTTGTGAGCCAACAGCTAACACTTCTATATTTACACCTTGTTTTTCTCCTTCCTTTTTTAAAGCGCTTACAACGATTGCACTTGACATTCCACCTGAACATACGAATAATACTTTCATTATTAATTCCTCCATTATTTTTTATTAAAAGCTTTAAATCGTTTTTCTAATGAATCCTTGTGCCTTTTCCAAACGATTTAATGCTTCTTCATATGAAACATTTGTTAATATCATGACAATTGCAACTTTAGGCTGAGAATGTGCCTTTTCTAAAAATTCATCTGCAACTTCATAACTACAGTCAGTAGCGTCCATGATAATGCGTTTTGCACGTTCAACTAACTTTTCGTTTGTCAGTTGTAAATCTACCATTAAATTCCCATAAACTTTTCCAACACCAACCATTGAAGCTGTGGAAAGCATATTACATACTAATTTTTGGGATGTTCCAGCTTTTAAACGTGTAGAACCAGTCAGAACCTCAGGCCCACTTACAACTTCAATCGCAACTTTTGCGATCTTCCCTATCTCTGATCCTTTGTTACAGCTAATGGATACTGTACCTGCCCCAACTTGATTGGCATATTCCAAACCGGCAATGACATATGGAGTGCGTCCACTAGCCGCAATCCCTACTAAAACGTCTTTGTTTGTTAATTCGATTTTCTTTAAATCTTCAGGGCCTAATTCAAAACTGTCTTCGGCACCTTCTACTGCTTTAATGAAAGCCTTTTCCCCGCCTGCTATTATACCTACTACTTCACTAGGATCAGTATTGAATGTTGGGGGACATTCCACGGCATCCAATAAACCGATGCGCCCGCTTGTTCCGGCACCCATGTAAATTAATCTGCCGTTATTTTTCATTGCTTCAACGATCATTTCCACAGCTTTTGAAATTTGCGGAAGTTCTTTTTTTACACAATGGGCAACTTTTATGTCTTCTTCGTTCATCACCTCTAAAAATTCAAGCGTTTTCATTTCATCCAAACACATGGTCTTTTCATTACGACGCTCTGTCGTTAAATGCTCTAGCATACATATCATCCTTTTTAATTCAGTAGTGATGGTGTTGAAATATCTTTTATCTATAGAGAATATAACATTACTAAAAATAAATTTCAATATTGTATATACTTTTTTAAAAATTAATTTTAGAATATACGTAATCTACTTGAATTATTTGCTATATTTCTACTAAAAATGTCGTTTTACACTAAAATAGCTATTTCGATGTTTTTACTAGACCTCTCTCTATTGATGTGACGACATGCGTATATTCATTATTTGTTAACGCTTACAAATAATCGCATATAAAAATTACAAAATGAAATGAGGTTGTTCTATTGATGAATGGAAGAATTGCAAAGAGAAAATTAGGTTCATTGGCACTGTCTGCATTGGTGGGAGGATCCCTTCTCCTTCCAGCTGATTTGATTGCAAGTGCGGAGTCAACACCACTCCCACAACAAACGACTTACGTAAAACAGGAACTGCGCGCAACTTGGATTGCGAGTGTGTTAAACATTGACTGGCCGTCCAAACCTGGATTATCTGTTTCCACTCAGAAAGAAGAATTTATAAAATATTTGGATGAACAAAAAGCGATGGGGATGAATGCTGTCGTCATGCAGATTAAACCGACCGCTGATGCTTTTTATCCTTCTGAATATGGTCTTTGGTCACAATATTTAACAGGCGTTCAAGGAAAAGATCCGGGATACAACCCTCTTGCATTCATGGTTGAAGCAGCACACGAACGCAATATGGAATTCCATGCGTGGTTTAATCCTTACCGCATTACCATGCCTCTAGGTAAAACGGCTGAGCTAACGGATCTTGATAAACTTCCAGAATCTCATCCTGCTAGAAAGCACCCGGATTGGGTTATACCCTATGGACAACAATTGTACTTTAACCCAGGCGTTCCTGAAGTACAGCAGTTTGTGATTGACGGAATTATGGAAGTTGTTAAAGATTATGATATCGATGCAGTCCATATGGACGATTATTTTTACCCTTACAAGATTGCTGGAGTACCTTTCCCTGATGAAGAATCCTATCAAAAATATGGTGCAAGTAAATTTCCAAATGTAGAAGATTGGCGCAGGAATAATGTAAACAATCTTGTAAAGCATATTAATGAACAAATCAAAGCCGAAAAACCATATGTGAAGTTTGGTATTAGTCCATTTGGAGTTTGGCGTAACAAAGCAGCCGATCCCACAGGTTCCGACACTGCTGCAGGACAAACGAATTACGATGATTTATATGCGGATACTAGAACATGGATCAATAATGGATACATTGATTATATCGCTCCCCAATTATACTGGAATATAGGGTTGCCAGTAGCCGACTATGCAAAACTCCTTGATTGGTGGACTAAAGAAGTCGAAGGTAAAAACGTTCAGCTCTATATTGGACAAGGAGACTATAAAATTAATACAGAGTCGAACGGTGTCCAAAACTGGTTTAATCCAGAGGAAATGCCAAATCAGTTAAAATTAAATCGAACCTATAAAGAATTTGATGGAAGCATGCATTTCAGTGCGAAAGATCTTCGTAATAATCCCCTGGGGATAGCAGATCGATTAAGCAACGATATTTATAAATATCCCGCATTGGTTCCGCCAATGCCTTGGATAGACGATAATGCCCCAAAGGCTCCAAATTTGAGCAGAGCAAAACCAACAGGCGATGGCATACAATTTGAAATTGCCGATCACAAGCATTCAGATTCATCCTATTATGCTATTTATCGTTTTGAAGGGAAGAAAAAAGGAAACATTGAAGATTCTAAGAACTTGCTGACAACAGTTCATAAAGAAATGAAAAGTCAATTATTTAATGATCCCACTGTAGAAAAAGGAAAGACTTACACATATGTTGTGACAGCCTTGGACCGCACCCATAATGAAAGCAAACAAACGAAGCAAATGATAATAAAAGTAAAATAATCATCAACATCATTAAAGTATGATAGAGTCCGAAAAGTAACCATAATAAGCGTTTTTTTCCTTACAATGGTGAAGGATAAAACAGGCAAGTATCTTTGTGTATAAATGGACTCTTGCAAAATGATTGGTTATTAAGGATAAGACAATTAGAAGTAGGTGGATTGACAATGTACATAGTTGGATTAATGTCTGGAACATCATTAGATGGAATTGATGCTGCACTTGTTCGAGTGAATAATAGTGGGCTAGAGACTGAAATTGAAATGATTGAGTTCATTACCTATCCTTTTCCAAAAGATATTGAAAATGAAATTATGCAGTCTTTGTCCATAGAAACATCCAATGTGCAGTTAATTTGCAGCTTGAATTTTAAGTTAGGAAAATTATTTGCCGAAGCGGTAAAGGAAGTTTGTAATAAAGCTAGATTTCCAATTGAAGAATTGGATCTAATAGGATCCCACGGTCAAACCATTTACCACCATCCTTTACAGGAACAAAATTGGATACCCTCAACCTTGCAAATTGGGGAGGCTGCTGTTATCGCTCATGATACGAACACTATGGTGATATCAAATTTTCGTACGATGGACATGGCTGCAGGAGGACAAGGAGCTCCGCTTGTTCCTTTTACTGAATATATTCTTTATAGAAGTGAAACGAAGGGGAGATTACTTCAAAACATAGGGGGCATAGGAAATGTAACCGTCCTACCCAAGCAAGCATCTCTGGATGACATGTATGCTTTTGATACAGGGCCTGGTAATATGATCATTGATGAAGTATGCCGCCAACTGTTCCATTTAAAATATGATGACGGTGGTAAATTAGCAAAGCAAGGAAACATTAATGACGAACTATTATCTTATTGTATCAGTCACTCTTATATTATGAGCCCTCCACCAAAATCAACTGGTAGAGAAATGTTTGGCAAGCAGTATGTAATCGAACTATTAAAGAGGTTCGAAGCACTTCCAAGCCATGATATTTTAGCAACCGTCACGATGTTTACGGCAAAATCTATTGTAGAGAACTATCGCAATTTCATCTTTCCAAAAACCGAAATAGAAGAAGTGATTATTGGCGGCGGTGGCAGCTACAATAAAACATTATTAGATATGATCCAATCCTTACTTGGAACGTCTATTCAAGTCTTAACCCAAGAAGAGTTGGGATACTCTTCTGAAGCAAAAGAAGCGGTAGCATTTGCCCTGCTTGCAAATGAGACCTTTCACCGTAACCCAAGTAACGTTCCCAAAGCAACCGGCGCTAAAAATGATGTCATTCTTGGAAACATCACCTTCCCTCCTTCAAAACATTGAATGATAGAGAAAATACTATAAAATAATCAATTCCCCTTAGATGATATATCTTAGGGGAATTTTCATTGAGAGCACCCTTTCGGCCGAATTCTTTGATTGTAGGTCGGATTCTTTCCGGTGTAGGTCGGATTATATTTTGGGAATGAGTTCTATTTTGGAAAAATCGAACGTGGCCGAATGTTTTCTTAAAGGTGCATCCTACGGCAACTCCTTATGGTTAAAAAATAGTGGTGCACACCAATGTCTTGATGTGCACCACTACAATTCTTAGAATGTTTTTTTATGTGTCTCCATGGCAGGCATAAACTCCCGAATACTTTTCATATATTCAATGTTTTGAATGGTTTCAAATATCCACTTCGCAGATTCTTTGCCTAGGAGCGGCGTGGTCAGCCAGAAAAACTTTTCTTTTTTTTCTTCAGCCTTTAACGGAAAATCATAATCTCCCCTTGCTTGTATTATAGAAGATTGATAAGTGTTACCATCCTGCATGATTATTTGAACCCTACTTAATGCTTTTTCAGGAAAAGCTTCGTTAAGTTGCTGATCAATTACCACTGAAATCTTGTTCATCATGCCTAGAATTATTGGATCATCCAGTTGTCCTAATACTTGTTTTGGTCCAACTTCACCATAAGAAAGAAATGCTGCAACAGGAAAATACAAATTATACTGTGCTTCCTCTGTAGTTTCAGGATAATCTTTCGATAATGCTGCAGCTTCTGTAAATGTATGAATGACTATTTTTTTTATATTTTGGGATATTAGTATATGCCTACTTTGAATTTCCTTGATTGCTTCAATAGTTGGTTGTGCCCACCGACAGCATGCATGCGGCTTATAATATAGTTCATTTACACGATATTTTTTTCCTAAATCGTCTGTAAGCCCCACAGCTTCTTCTGTTGTAAATAATGATGGAATCCCTGTATAGCCTGCTTTTGCCAAATGGGCAGCACTAACCCCGGCCATACACCCCCAATTAATCCCGTCTTTTAACATGGAAGGATGTTCGATGCAGCGCATCATTGGATAATAAGCACCAAAATATTCTGCATTGCCCAGTGCGTGCTCCAATTGTTCCTCCCTTAAGCCCTAAAATGTACGAAACACCAGCGGCAGCTCCAACGGCTCCCCATGAACCGGTGCAGTGATAATCTAGCCGGGTCAGGTGTGCAGCAATACCTGCACGGATCCCCACTTCATAGCCTATAAGAAGTGCCGTCAAAAATTCTGCTCCGCTTATATTATGATCCTCTGCAACGGCGAGTACCGCGGGAAAAATAACTGCCCCCGGATGTCCTTTTGTGAGGCGATGTCCATCATCTAAATCGAGGGCATTTGCCATTGTCGCATTGACAAAGGCTGCCCCGGCAGGCGTTAATCTTTCTGGGAACAGGAACAGCGAACTGTTTCCCATCCCCCACTGCGAAGCAGCAAATTCTTTTGCAATCTCTGCTGCTTTCGTATTACGGCCTGCAATGGTACAAGCGATTATGTCTGCTAGAGCTTCTTTGAGTGAAGTTAGTGTGCCTCTGTCCAAACTCTGTATCGACTCAGATTCAATATAGGTGATGAGTGAATTATTAGCTTTCATCTCAATCTAGCAATCCCTGTTCATCCAGCCATGTTTTAGCTACTTCATTAATATCTTCATGCTTAATATCTACACGATAATTTAAATTCTTCATTGTATCTGAATCTAATTTATCTGACAGTGCATTAAGAAGATCTCTTAATTCCGGATATTTCTCTACTACTTCTTGACGAATGACCGGGGCTCCATTATATGCCGGAAAAAACTGATTATCATCTTCTAACACAACAAGTTTAAAAACCTTTAATGCGTCCATCTGTCGCAAAACCTACAGCTACATCAACCTGGCCTTCTTTTAAAGAGTTATATAGAAGTCCTGTATCCATTTTGACAACATTTTTAGCTGGTAAAGAGAAATTATATTCTTTCTCTAAACCTTTCATTCCATCTTTTCGCGCATAGAACTCAGAGTTCGATCCAAATTTTAATTGATTAGAATCTTGATTTACAAATTCAGCTAGATCTGATACGGATTTGATTCCTAATTCTTTTGCATAATCTTCGCGCATTAAAATAGCATATGTGTTATTAAATGCAGATTTATTTAACCATTCAAGTTTATTCTTTTTGTCGAGTTCTTTTACTTTTTTATATGCCTTATCGGGATCAGTTTCAACAGGTTCCTTTAAATAAACCATCAGTGCCGTACCCGTATACTCCCAGTACACATCGAGCTGACCATTTTCAAGCGCGGACCGTGCCACTGTGCTGCCCATACTACTTGCTTCATCGACTTTGTATCCTTTTTCTTTCAAATAAATAGAAGTAATTTGTGTCAAAATGTGCTGTTCAGTAAAATCCTTTCCGCCTACTGTAATTTTCCCTTTATTTTCATTTGAACCGGCATTAGACTCCGAAGAACTGCATGCTGTAAGCATACAGGCAAGAAGTGCGGCACAAGAAAATGGAGCGCCTAATTGGCTTTTATCTACGTGGCACTTCATTCCTAATTACGTTCCCTTTGCCACTAACCGTGCAAAGTGTTACTCCTTCTAGGAAGGAGTGCACCTCTCAATCAAAAGCACCCTCTACAATTACTGTTCTGCAAAGAATGAACCCCCGTTTTTAGTTTAAGCCAGGAAGTTCAGGAGCCACTGATTTCGTCAACCTTTGATGTGATTGTACCTATTAAAATAGATATGATGTTTCTACTGTAGTAATGTTCCATCTGGAGTTTAATCAAGAACCTAGAGTTCTTTTTCAATTGAAATTTTGTGACGGATTTTCATCATTCGATTCACTTTTTCGGAACCAAGAAGCATGGCAATCATGTAAGCTAGTGCAAAGTACGGGAATATGCCGATTGACGTATGCGAAGCCAATACCCCGAGCAATGGCGGCAAAAAGGTAGTGCCCGTGTAAGCGACAGCCATTTGATAACCTATAATGGATTGTGAATGCTTTTTTCCAAATCGAATTGGCGTTTCATGAATCATGCATGGATAAATAGGGGCTAAGCCTAGTCCAGCCAAAATGAAGCCTGCTAGTGACATGTAAACCGGTAATGGCAAAATAAAAAGCGCTATACCAATTATCGCTGTAATTTGTCCCGATCGAATCAGTTTCTCGTTGCTGACCTTAAAGGTAATGAACCCTGTAATAAGCCGACCTAGTGTAATTCCACCATAAAAAAAAGAAACCCACTGCGCGGCCACAGCTGCGGAAATACCCTTGCTACCAACAAGATAACTGCTTCCCCAAAGTCCCAGTGTTGATTCGACTCCGCAATAAAAGAAGAATGAAAGCAATGCAAATTTGACACCTTTAATTTTTAACGGTTTCACCCCATAAGCTCGCTCATCCGGCAAAGGCTCTGAACGTCCTGCTTCAGCCTCCATTTGTTTTTTTCTTGAAACTTTGGACCATAAAGGAAGAGTCAATAAAAGCAAGCAGGCTAAGCCTAATTGGAGAAAAGCAATGGTAAAATAACCATCTCTCCATGAACCTTTATTTGCTATAAAGTAAGATATCATGATTGGCCCTATACTTGCTCCCACACCCCAAAAACAATGAAGCCAGCTCATATGATGAGATTTATAATGGAGCGCGACATAGTTATTCAATGCAGCATCGATAGCCCCGGCACCAAGCCCTAGCGGCACCGCACATATGATAAGCCAATAGAGGGAGGGGGCATAGGAAAAGCCTAACAAGGCTGCAGCCGTAAGGATTACACTAATTAATGTGACTTTCCCGGTCCCCATACGGTCATTAAGCCACCCGCTAGCTAAGCTCGAGAGGATTGTACCTGCAGCGATGATCATATAAAGAAAACCGGCAGTCTCCAGTTGCTGCCCAAAATCCGACTGCATAACCGGCCATGCGACACCCAATAAAGAATCCGGTATTCCAAGGCTAATAAATGCCAAATAGATCATAATTAATAAGAGAGTAGCCAAGAATTTCCCCTCACTTTCTTTCTATAAACTTAGCATTTGCTCGAGCGCAAGATGCTGCAGCCCATGAAGATAATCTTCCCGCCATTCACTTAATGCAAAGTTAGGGAGATGCTTCATTGGTACGTATTTTGCGCTTTCTTTTTTTAGCCGATCAAGCATTTCCACACTGACTTCTGCCTTACTGAAAATAACCGCATGAGGGTTGATGATTGCTGTCAGCGACGCGATTAATCGACTGAGAGACTCAATGCTCTCGCCCTTTTTTGATTCCTTTTCCTGTTTCACTGCCTGAAGAAAATTAAGATCATCATACAATGGAACGAAAGAAATCTCACCTGTAAAAAAGGAGCTTCCCCGAACAACATCACCATTAATCAGCAAACCGGCTCCCGGTCCATTATGTCCTAAGTAAATATAAACGATTGATTGTTTTTCTTGGAATTTTTCAGTCCGGTTATGATACCCAAGAATGGCCGCATTCATATCATTCTCCAATACTACTGGGATGGTGAATGTTTCTTCTAGGCAACTTTGTAAGTCTAGATTAAGAAACTTCTCATAACCAGGAATATAGATAATTCGCCCATTTTCAACGGAACCAGGTACACCGATTGCTATTGCGCAAATTTCCGGAAATTGTGCAAGAGTATCCCCAATCAATCTCTTTAAGGAGTCCAGATCGTCATGGATAATACTTTTATGCACTCCTTGTTCCTTAACTTCACCGAAACAATTAAATATCGTACAGGCTGTTTCTTCCTTTTCCAATAAAATAGACATTCCTAGCTTATGCTCGGGGTTATATGCATAACGATGTGCTCGCCTGCCTCCACTGGATTTATCCAAACCGACAACAAGTACCTCCCCGCTCTTCTCCATTTGGACAATCATTTTGCTGACAGTGGGAAAACTGATGTCTAACTTCTGGCTAAGTTCAACCTTAGTTGCACTCCCCAGCTTTATTAGAGTTAATCGAATTCCGTGAAGTATCCGTATCCTCAAGTTTTTAGGGGTATACAATTGCTCATCCATGTAGATCACCCACTTAATTAAATTGTTTAATAAGTATATGTATGTACTCTAATTCCTTGCATGTTTCATCAATCTAACAGAGACGATTAACCGCATTGTCTAAACCCACCTTTTATCATTTTTTCTTATATTGTTGTCATGTTCCACATCCCACACTTATTATCTTAACTTATTAAATTGGTTTAATAAGTAAAACCACCATATCAACATGGATCAGATTCAAGAAATATCTGCCATTACTGAGCAAATGGCTGCAGGTTCGCAGGAAATCCATGCTTCGATAGAGGATTTTGCTGGTTTAACAAAGGAAACAGCTGAGGCATCAAAGCAAGTGGCACATTGCGACGAAGCTTCGGCGATTTTTTGTATCCCTAGGGTCATTTCCTCTATGACTCTAGATGATTCTTCACTTCTGTGCAATTGTACTTCTGTAGCTCCTGCAACTTGTTGAATGCCTTTAACGATATATTGTGTGGAAGTGTCCATTTCTTTGATTTTGTGTTCGATATCACTTGATGCTTCCAAAAGCTGTAGTGGATGAGCTTTTCATGGACGGGTAATACATTTACACCTGTTTGTTCAATTTCATGTGCAGCTTCTTCCAGTTGCGCCTTATTACGTGCGACCAAGGCAATATTAGCCCCAGCTTGTGCAAGTAATTTGGCCAAATCTTTACCAATGCCTTTGCTTGCACCTGTAATGATGGCCACTTTACCGCTTAAATTAAATAATTGATTTACTTCCAACCCATCACCCATCTTTACCTCTTCGAGGAGATTTTTTGAATACCGGGCTTAAGCATTCGATTTTGAATACGTATTCAAAATCGAACATCAAGAACCTCTACCCGCTTACAAATAAAAATATAAACAATTATCTGACTTTTGTAAATAGTAAAATTAATTTTTCGAATATAAAAATCTAATTGTAATCATAGAAAAATGACCGATTTCTTTTTTAGGAATGTAAAGGAAAGTATAAGGTCCAATCCAAAACCGGTCTTATTACCTTAAGCTTGTATGGGAGCTGGTCCTGTTGTTTTACGAACAATTAGTTCAGGCTTAAGGAAAACTTGAATGGATGAAGATGAGGCTTCTTTATTTTCTATAAGATAAATTAGTTTTTCTAAAGCGGTTAGCGACATGTGGTCCATTTGTTGGGATATTGTCGTTAACCCAATAAATTCATTAGCAGCCAACCTAATATTATCAAACCCAACAACAGACAAATCTTCGGGGACTTTCAGGTTAAGGCTTGATGCTGCATCCAAAACTGCGAGTGCCATTTGATCTGATGCAGCAAGAATTGCAGTGGGTCTGTCATTTTTTTTCAGTAATTTTTTTGTAAATGAATAAATTCGGTCATAGGAAAATTCACTATTGAATATTAAATCCTCATCAATTTCATATCCGTTCTCCCTCAGCTCTTGTTTATAACCTATGGTACGCTCATAAGTCGCTAAGTACTTGGAAGGACCAGATATTTTCGCTATTTTTTTATGGCCTAATTTTAGTAAGTGTTGAACAGCGAGCCTTGCACCTTTATTATTATCCATTACGATAAAGTTAACATCTTTGATATCCAGGAAACTATTATATAATAATACTGGAAATCCGCTATCATGTAGTTTTTTGATTTTTTCAGTATAGTTTTTACTAACACTTGTTAAGATGATTCCCTCCACGCGTTTACCTATCAATAAATTTATGGCCTGCTCCAAGTTTTCATCTTTATGTCCAGTATTGTATATGATTACATCATATTTTAATTCCTGGGCCCTTTCTATGATGGCTTCCGCAGTTTCGGCAAAGAATGGATTTGAAATGCTCCCTATTATTAAACCTATTGACTTCGTTCTTTTTTCAACAAGACTTCTGGCAATTTCATCCCTTGTGAATCCCAACTCATTTATGACAGCAAGAACCTTATCACGCGTATTTTTCTTCATATATGGATAATCATTTAAAACCCTAGATACTGTAGACTGTGAAACACCGGCTATTTTTGCCACATCTTCTGTTGTTATTCTTTTCATACTTCATTATTCCTTTCTCTATATAGAAATTGTTATCCTAAAAAACTAAATTAACTTTTTTATATAATTTATACAAAAGTAAACATTTATGAATTTCTTTCCTTTATAATATATCATAATATTCAAAATTTCTCTTTGGTTAAAAGCTGTTTTTCAGAACACCCAAATAATACGAACATTGTGCCGTTTTTCTCTTTGACAAATTAAGTTGCAAGTATGGAAAGCATCTTAAGATATTGATACTACTAGTTCTTTCCCAAATCTAGACGATCGTCCCTTCTGCCTCTTTATTAAACAGCAATTTGTCTTTATTAACCCTTCATATTTTTTCGTTGATGCCCACAAGGCTAAAAAGTTGCCATCGTGGAAAAAGAACGTATTACTAGCTCGTATATCATATTCCTATAAGAAACATGAGGTATGATGAATCACTTGCAAAGCATCGCCCTTCCAGGCGTTTTAATTCCTTTATCTTGCAGCTTTGAGCCCAGATAAACACTAAATTACATATACAATATGAGAGGTGAATACAATGATGGTTTTACTCCGCTACCTTTTTTTATTTTCTGGCCTGATTCTCTTTGGTTTGGGAACCGCGATGGCTGTTGAGGTAAAATACCTCGGTTTACACCCATGGGATGTTTTGAATGTTGCATTGTATGATCAACATGGTTTAACAATAGGAACTTGGGGCATAATATGCGGTCTGATTCTCATGGCGGTTTCTTTTGTGGCAGACCGTCGATATATTAATATCGGCACGGTTTTGAACGCCATGTTAATTGGTCCCATTATTGACTTTTTCTTGTGGTCTGATATTCTTCCCAATGCTTCACATACATGGACGGACTATTTGATCCTGTTAGCTGGAATTGTTATTACTGGAATGGGTGGAGGTTTATATATAGCAGCTGGGCTTGGAGCCGGTCCCAGAGATGGTTTTATGCTTTCACTCTCCGATAGGACACGGTTATCGGTTAGTCAGGCTAGGATCATCGTAGAAAGCCTAGTTCTCATTGCAGGTTATTTCTTGGGAGGACCTGTTTTTGTCATGACCTTTATCTATACGTTTATTCAAAGCCCAGTTTTTCAATATTCTTTAGCTTTTTTCAGAAAACTTCTGCATTCAGCTGAACGCAAACACAAAGGTTCTCAAGTTATCACATGAATACCTATTCCATTTTGCTGCTCTAAACGCAAAGGTAAAGAATCGCTAAAGTCAAGATAACGATAAATGTAACAAATACAGTAAACAACCCTATTGTAGACATAGGATTTAAAAAACTCGTAAATCAATCTTCGCAAAGTGGTTCTCCTCCCTCTAGCTTAGCGTTTTTCTGTATAAAATGAAGAGCTGTGATCCATACAGATCACAGCTCTTTCATTTATTATGCTTCTCCGACAATGGTAAATCTTTCATTAACATGTTGTGGCTTTTCAATTTCATCCAATACCGCGATGGCATAGTCAGCATAGCTAATATAACTTTGCCCTTTACTATTTAAGATGACATGATCCTTTCCTACTTGATAAGAACCCGTCCTTTTTCCTTCTGGGTCAAAGAAACCAGCAGGGCTGATATAAGTCCATGTTATCGAATCTGCACTTTGTAATTCCTCAAGTTGTTTCGCCGCATTGGACGCAGTTGGATAAACAAAATCCGGGAAATCAGGGGTGTCCATAAATTTTGTTGTTTTTTCTTCATCAACAAAGAGACTTCCCGCACCTCCCACTACGATTAATTTTGTATCTGGAGCTTCTTTAAGAGCTGAAACCAAGACTTTTCCAGATTCAACATACTGATATTCCTCGCCATCCGGTGCTTTAAATGTGTTTACAACAACGTCAAATGATTTAAGGTCTGATTCAGTAAGAGAAAAAATATCTTTCTCAAGAACGTTAACATTTGAATCTGTGATTTTTGAAGCATTTCTCACTATTGCTGTTACTTCATATCCTCTATCAATAGCCTCTTTCGAAATAAGGCTTCCAACTTTACCATTTGCACCAATGACTCCAATTTTCATAATTAATTCCTCCAAATGATTATTTTTTTGATTATGTTTACGCACATTCTTATTTTATTTCAGTAGCTATATATTTGTAAGTAGTTATTTTTTTATAACATAGTCACAAAAACAGAACCATTCGGAAAGAAAGGGATTTACATGGCTTGAACTTCATTACAGGTAACAGAAAAATCAGTATCCTGTGCCATTTGTAAAAAACAAGTCGAATCAGTGAACTTGAAAGATTGGTGCCTGGAATTTCAAAACGAATAAAGTAAAAGGAATTAGAAAAAGGCTAAATGAAAAACATTAAAGTATATGAATAAGTGCAGCTGAATTTTTTACTCATACGGAGAGTATGGGAATGTGGAGGAGGAAATATGCAAGAGTATTATGAGCACATAGGATGATCTAGTAATCGAGTTTGACTGTATTTATAATGGGATACAGTTGTAGGCAAAAATATTGCACCACATAAATGCTTGCTATATTATTTGGTCTGTAGTATATTAATTGACGCATCAACTATTGAGCTATCAACTATTTTTCACTAACTGAAAAGAGGGTGTTACTTGACGAATTCATGTTCTAATGAATCTCTTATTTTATATAAAATGAACTGCCTTAACAAACAGATAAGTTCAAAATTCGAAAGTTGTATGGGCATCAGTCAATCAAGACATGATATCTTATATCAGCTTTATCAAGCGGATGAAATGAGTCAAACAGCTCTTCAAAAAGAGGTCAACATTGACGGTGCAGCGATTACACGGCATTTAAAACAACTTGAAGCGACTGGGATGATTGTAAGACGCAAAGATCCGGAGGATAATCGATTTACACTTGTCTGTCTTTCAGATCATGGCCGCAAACAAATTTTTTCCTACCAAGCAGAAAAAGCTCGTTTTGTCACTTTGATGCTTAAAGATTTTAACGAAGAAGAACGTCAAGAGTTAACAGATATGCTGACACGCATACAAAAAAATATAAGCCAAGTTTAATGCTCGCTTCATTACCATTTGAAATAAGCATAACTAAAAATAAAACTACTAAAGATAAATAAGATAAAAAGAGGAGACTTCAACTATGACTGCAACAGTACAATTAACAAATGATTTCAAAGAAATTGTCACAGGACGCCGGTCCATAAAAAATTATGATCAATCCGTAAAAATCAGTAGAGAAGAAATGGAGGAAATACTTACCTTAGCAACACTAGCTCCTTCTTCAATCAATATGCAACCATGGCGCTTTCTTGTAATTGAAAGTCCTGAGGCAAAAGCAACACTTGCACCTCTTGCTCGCTTCAACCAAAATCAGGTCGAAACGTCTTCCGCCGTAATTGCTGTATTTGGTGATTTGAAAAATTTTGATAACGCTGAAGAAATCTACGGTAAAGCTGTAGAGCTAGGGTATATGCCTTTAGATGTAAAAGAAGGAATATTAGCCTCATTTGCTGGATATTTCGAAAACATCACTAATGAACAGATGAAAGACGTCGTTCTAGTTGATGGCGGTCTTGTATCCATGCAACTTATGCTTGCTGCACGTGCTTATGGCTATGATACGAATGCTATTGGCGGCTATGAAAAAGACAAAATTGCAGAAGCTTTTGGATTAGAAAAAGAGCGCTACGTACCAGTCATGCTAATTTCAATCGGTAAAGCAGCTGATAATGGTCATCAATCTGTTCGTCTTCCAATTAATAAAGTCGCTCAATGGAAGTAATTTATTAATAAATCCATTCACTATATTTACAAGTATGTTATTTTTACTTTCTTTAAATAATTAATTTGATGCTTAGCAAAAGAGAGGATGACGTTTAATGATTATCATTCATGCCGTATTCAATATTAACCCAGCAAAACAAGATGCATTTCTAGAGGAGATTCAACCACTAATTGAAGCTTCAAGAGCGGAAAGCGGAAATGTTTCTTACAACCTACACAAGGCTACAGAGAAAGACAATCAATTTACAATGGTTGAAATTTGGCAAGATAAACAAGCGGTAGCAAGCCATAATTCAAGTGAGCACTTCACCTCGTTTGTTGGAAAAGCTAAAGAATTCCTCACTGCGCCATTAGATGTTAAAGCATTTGATGGACAACCTTTAAGCTAATAAGATAAAAACTATATCGAATTCTTACAAGGGTTGCAGCTCAAGCTGTAACCCTTGTTTATTTAATCCCGATTAAAAGTGTCTTTTCTTATTAGACAATTACCAGTAATAAAGCTCCCGGCTTTGGATAAACACTACAAACCAAAATAGACGCCTTCTTACTTAAGAAGGTCGCCCAGTTGTTCATAATCAAGTTTCTGAAACTATTATTGATTGAGTTTACGATTTTCAGCCTTTATAGCTGACTTTTCCTGCCTCAACCAATTCCTTTAGTCCCATGTTTTTCTCTCAAGGCTCATGTAGAATCTTACTTACTCCCCATTTCCATGAAGCCACTTTTTTGTGACGACAATCATTTCTTCTTGTTGTTCCTTAGCTGAAATAGTCGCTTCATTATCTCCTTTTTGCTTTCCGTATAGGCCAAATTGGGCGTGGTTTCCCCCCGCTATCTTATGCATGTTTGCCTCTTTAGATAATAAATGCTTTGTCTCCTCGATCTTCTCTACTTTGGACAGTCCATCATATTCTGCATATAACGATAGCATTGGAACTTTCGTTTTCGAAAAGTCATTAGAATCACTCGGGTAAGAACCGAGGAAGATAATCCCTTCCACTTCTCTCGGATTCTCATACGCATATGCGGCCGCAGCTACTCCTCCTAACGAGTGTCCGCCAACGTACCACTTCTCCACAGATGGATATTCATTTTTTGCTTTTGCAGCTTTGTTTTTATCAAACAAAGCGAAGTTGAACCTCACATCTGGAATAACTACTGTATATCCATCTTTCGCTAATTCCTTTGCATAATAGCTGTATGCTTCCGGCTCTACCTTAGCACCTGGATACAGGACAATGCCCTCTTTCTTGCTTTTGGTTGGTTGGAATGTGACAAACCCATTATCCTTTGTTATATTCCCCTTCCCAACAAACGAATACAATTCATCGGATGGTTTATATGTTTGCTCCGACCAAATGTAAAAGCCGCCGAATGCGATAACCATTAATGCAATGATACTAATAAGACCGTATTTAATAGCCTTCTTCATGCTATACCTCTATTCCTAAAACTTATCTCTTGGTGTACGATGACTAAACAAAATGGATAGTAGTCTTGTTTTTTCGCCTTTTCGAAAATTCTTTTTCTGTTTGGATAAAACGAACTAACATTTCCTTCCCAATACTTTTTAATGTTTTTGTCAATTTCTTCCCTTTTGCTGACAGATAATCATCTCTTCTTAGAATGAGCACATTAGTCACGAATGACTATTTATATATGATCATAACAAGAATCAAGGCATCTAGAAAGAGCGTAATAATAATGATGGAGACAGAAACAAGCGGTGGCAGCTCCAAAAATTCTAAAACGCCTATTTGCGTGATAGCAGTCGTAATTGTGCTCGGTCCAAGCTATGTGATACATGCGATACAGACCAGTAAGTTTCCAGGGAAATCAATATATGAAGTGACCCATTGGACCTAGTAAGCACCTATGATGCCTGACATCGATACTCCTTCCTGTCTCATTTACAGTTATTTCTTGTGACTTGTTTTGATGTATTTTATAATGATAAAAACATAATTGGGGGGATGTATTTGGATACTATTCTCTATTATTGTTATTCATTCATTTACATTATTCTTTTTATAATGGGAATGATGTTCATTCGGCAGGATCGTAGTTTTTTATCGTCTTCAAGCTTTCTCCTCTTAATTACTTTCGGGCTCATCGTGGATAACTTAATCATTGCCTCTGGAAAATTTATAGGTGATGGCCCTTTGTTAGAAATGTTAAATGCATCTCGTTTCTGGAGTCATGGTTTTATCACCCCCACATTGATCTTGTTTGGCTGGGGAATGGCAAAGAGGGTACATATTCCTTTTTCAGAAAAAATCATATCATTCTATTTTTTCTTTTTTCTTACGGTGGGACTTATCATCTATGAATTCATTGTCAATATGCATAAGACATTTGTACCCGTCTACAAGTATGGCGTTTTAAGATATGTTAGTGAGGAATCTTCTGGTCCCCCTCTTATGGTGGTTATTGTAACCTTTACCCTTTTGATAATCAGCCTCAACATTTATGTGAGAACACGTTGGATTTGGATGCTTTTAGGAGTCCTTGTCATGATTGTTGGAAGTGCTATCCCCATCCCACTAGAAAGTTCGGCTGTTACAAATGCATTTGAGTTAATTTTTCTATGTTTACTATGGCTTACAAACTACAAGCTAGATCCCCACTTCCCACAAAATGATAATTCCCTAGAGATACAAGGAAAAAGCGTAAAATAAAAGTCGAGACTCATTAACGTAATGGAAGCAATCAAAAAGAAGCCTCTAGTTGAACCAAAGGCTTCTTTTCGTCGCGTTTCTTCTATTATATTTATTTATTGATCTTATACGCTCAAAAATAATTCAGAGATAGTATCTCATAACAAGTCCTTTATCCATAATTAGATTTCACTAATATCTGCTAAAGTTAGTTACCTTCTCTCCGTAGCCTTTACTTATCATTGGTCAACAAAGATATAAGGAAATGGTTCTTATTGTCTTTCTTATATCCGATATACGGGCTGTCACAGCAACCCTGTAATTGGACAGTATCCAATCTCGTATTATTTAAAGATTGTTGGGGCAATAGGGATACATACCAAGTATTAAAGAAAAGCACTAGGTTAACAAAACACCTATTTTATTCTACAAGAATCGAAATGGCACTATACACCAATAACAAAGCCATAATTATATTAAACTGACTTCTATACTTTTTTAGGAACCTTTGAAACAGCGAACCAAATACACTCCAACTCATGGTACTAAGAAAGCCAACGAAAGCTAGAAATATAGAGAAACACAGTAAACTGATATTTGAAGTGTGATAAGGAATGATAAAGGTTGATACTGCTGTTATCCCATATAAAATACCTTTCGGATTTACGAATTGTAAAAGCATTCCTGAAAGAAAACGGTTATTTTTATCTCCATCTTCACCTTTATCCTTATTTTTACTACTCATTATAATTTTTGTAGCCAGATATAGCATATAGATTGCAGCTAGGATTGTCATAAAAAATTCAATTTTAGGAATGAAATTTTTAAGCAAAAGATTAAAATAACTGGACAATAACATGATTACAAAGAAACCAGCACCAACTCCTAAACAGAATTTAAGTGTCTTTTTAAACCCGTATTTGTTAGCAAAAAGCATTGCCATAATATTATTGGGACCAGGGGTAAAACTCGTGACAAAAACATATAGCAAAAACGTGAATAATGGCATGTTGAACCCTCTTTCTTTAATGTATGTTATAATGCCTATAAAGAACAGTATAACGACTTACTTTTTATTGTACAATACGATCGTTATATTGTATATATGGGAGTGTATTTATGGAGGAAATAAATCTTATCCTTGCAAAAAACTTAAAAGCCTTTAGAGAAAGTAAAAAATTGAGCCTTGAAAGGGTTGCAGAGTTGAGTGGCGTAAGTAAAACGATGATTGGTCAAATTGAAAGAGGAGAGTCGAGCCCCACTATTACAACGATCTGGAAAATTGCAAATGGCTTGAAAATTTCTTTTTCTTCCCTTATAAATAATCCGCAGCCAGATACAAAAGTTGTTCACAGAAGTGATATTCAAACATTATCTGAGGACAACGGGAAATATCGGGTCTATCCCTATTTTCCCTTCGAAGATGATAAACGATTTGAAGTTTATTCGATCGAGATAGACGAAGGTGGATTTCTAAGCGCGGATCCGCACAGAGAGGGAACTGAAGAATTCTTAACTGTTTTTGAAGGGGAACTAACTGTACGAGTAAAAGACAAGGAATACACAATACAAAAAGGTGATTCTATCCGATTCAAGGCAGACAAGCCCCACTCTTATCTCAATTCAGGGGAAACATTAACTCGATTGAGCATGATCTTATATTATCCAAATTAAAAAACCCCGTTTTAAGTTAACAGGGTCAGATTGTAGACAAACTCGATAATAAATGAGTCTGTCTACAGTTTTTTTTAGGTTTTAAAATTTGACCGTTGCCTCCAGGCATTCGCTTTCCGTTGGCGATCCGCCCTCGGAGCTCTTTGCGCCTGCAGGGTCTCCCTTGTAGTAGAGATGATTATCATATTAGGGGGGCTTGCCAGGGTGATATGGAAAATCAACATTTGTTTCGTTGAAATTTATCTATTACAGAAGAAATTGAAGTGCCAATACTTTAACTGATAGAATAATATATTTTAAAAACCTATCAATCAATTAAACAAACAGAACCTAATCGTTTCTTTATAAACTATTTAGAAATGGATACTAAAGAGGCCCACCATTCAAGATGTACGATCTTAAATAGTGGGCCTCTAGTTGCCACATATACTAAATAATTGTCATAGATTTTGTATGAATTATATTCAATGATTTATCGGCTCTTTCGCATAACGGTTTTCTGGAAAAGGAAGTCCTTGGTTGCCACTCAATGTATCCGCTTCGTATTCCGTTCTAAGTAGTCCTCGTTTACTTGAGAATTGGTACGACAAAGTCGACAAAATCATTCAAAGTTATATGATCTATTACAACCATTATCGAGGACAGTGGAACCTAAAAAAGATGCCGCCTGCAAAATATAGACAGCATCTCCTTCAAGTTGCCTAGCTTTTTTTTAATGTCCTTTACAAAGGTTACACTTTATACGTTAAGGAATCGAGCTTTGGTGTTTGGCTTGTTTTACTCTAGCCCCATTTGTTGAAGGGAAGCTATTTACATACTTTTATACTTATTTAACAATAGCGCAGATACCTCTTTAATAATTTTCTTTTGAGATAAATTCGTTTTCTCCACTACCAATAACTCTGCAGCATCATATAAAATCCTCGAATATAACAATATTTTAAATTCATGTATATCACTTACATCACTTTTTTGAAACAATGATTCTAAATGTTTTTTTAAAGCATTAAGCATTTTCACTCTTAATAATGGGAATAAATTTTGATAGCTATATGGACAGCTATTTTTTACTTGCTGTAAGTATTCAAAAATGGCTTGGAATAAACACTCAATTCCCTTTTCATTCCATATATTCACTTCTTTTGTATGTTTTTTAAGTATATTAGTTGCTGAATCCTTTATCATTTCATCAAATAATTGATATTTATCTTCAAAATGAGCATAGAAGGTGGCTCGATTTATATTTGCTTGTTCAGTAATATTTTTTATTGTTACTTTTTCAATTTCTTTTTCCCTTAAAAGTTCCGTAAATGCCTTCACAATCGTTTTCCGTGTAGGTGTACTACGGATATTTTGAACTTTCATTTACTATTTCTCCTTATCACAACAAACTGTTATTTTTGTTGGTTGTTCCATCATATTTGCTGTTTTACAATGACTTTAAAGCAACATATGTTGCTTTAATTTTAATGAATAAGGTGGTAATAATCAATGAAAACAATTGCGATTATCGGTGCTGGCCCTGGTTTAGGTCTAGCAATCGCTAAGAAATTTGGTTCTGAACAATTTAACGTGGCACTTATCGCTCGTAACAAAGAAAAGTTATCAGCTATGGTTAAAGAATTAAAAGGCTTAAATATTGAGGCTAAATATTATTTAGCAGACTTACGAAATTTAGAACAATTAAAGCAAGCGTTAGAAGCTGCAAAAACAGATTTTCATAATATTGATGTACTAGAATTCAGTCCATATTCTGGACCTGAATCATTTATTCCCACATTAGACGTAACTGCGGAAAATGTGACAGAACAAATTAATTATTACTTATTGCCTGCAATTGAAGCCGTCCAAAGCGTATTACCAGGTATGCAACAAAAAAGTGCTGGTGCGATTCTTTTCACCACAGGAATTACTTCCATGCATCCAATTCCTCAACTTGGTAACGCAGGAATTGTCATGTCTGGAATTCGCAACTACGCAACCAACTTGCACAACATTCTAAAAGAGCAGGGAATTTATGTTGGTCATTTATCAATTGCAACACTTATTGAGCCAGGTACAGAAGGCGACCCTGACCTTATCGCAGATGTATGGTATAACCAATACGCTACTCAACCATACTTTGAAGCAGTTTATCCAGCCATAAAATGATCCTAGCTTTTACCTTCAATAATAAATAGCAATTAATAAAAAGAATCTCCAAGAGGGACCAAAATTGTTTGGTCCCTCTCAGACTGAAGACAAACTCGATAGAAATCGAGTTTGTCTTCAGTTTTTTTATGGCTTTTACAATTTGTCCGTTGAT
The DNA here is from genome assembly GCF_918698115.1 of Peribacillus sp. Bi96. Classification (GTDB taxonomy): domain Bacteria; phylum Bacillota; class Bacilli; order Bacillales; family DSM-1321; genus Peribacillus. The sequence goes on along the minus strand of NZ_CAKKLV010000014.1, from coordinate 57,248 downwards.
TGGAACGTAGGGCACTTGCTTTCCGCGGAATGACTTCAAAAAAGATCAAGTACATATGACTAGATTCTCTTTTTAATATCTTCCCTTATTGATTCAAGGATAGTACCTGATAAATTTGCTGGAAGAGATGAACCATCCTCAAAAACCCATGTATTTATTATTTCAAGATCTGCTTTTTTTAAAGTAACGCTATAATCTTTATAATTGTGAGTAAAATCAGCTGTAACCGTTTCTTCACCATCAAAATCGTCATCAATAATCATATTTTTTATTTCATATGGCTTCACGATGTAATCTCCTTTTTATCATTCTTGTATATAGAATTGACCTTATATGATTGTTTATTCACTTTTTTCACTCAGCCTGCCCAAATCAAAAAACGAAGGGTTTTTTTCTTACTATAGGACATAACTAATACTCCCCCACCAAAATTACGGTTTAATCAATTTAAGATCTATACTTATCCTGAAACTATTCCGGTACTGCTGTCTCTTTTTATCAGTTTAGCCGCAACTTCTAATGACCAATAGTTATCCTATTGTTTCAATAATTCTTTATCGTGCTACCAAATGAATGATTCATTCCATTAGATTTCAACGGCTTCCATCCTTATCACCCTTTCCTATTACAACATACTTAACGTGGCTAATCTTAAACAAGCTTAGTGCTATGCATTTACCTTTTGTTTGTGGCTAAGCCTGGCAGTAAAAAGCAAGCTAGAAGTACCACTAAATGTTGCCGATGCCTCTATAAAATTTTCGCGGATGCTTTATCTTTTAATATGCCGAATTCAACTTTTGCAGGAAACATATCAACTCCCTCTAATTTCAATCCCATTAGATTGGCAACCCATCCGTATAAATTATGAGGTAAACGATATGCCACAACTTCTCCACTTGATTCTTTAATAGTGATGATAGGTTCTCTTTGTCCTCCCAAATAACCTAGACAAAGAACCTGATGGATGACCCCTTTTGATTTTTCGTTTAGTAATACTGGAACTTTAAGAATTTCGTGTTTATTGGTGTCATTAAAAATTTTAGCACCTGCTTTATTTACTAGAAAATCTCCCATTCTTATTCCTTCTTTCTGTTCTATACCTTTGATAACGGATTATTTTATTACTTACTTATATTATTGGTAAGGGCTTCCCAAAGGGTTTCCTTTTGTTGATATCAGCTTGGTCCTTCATATTTTTCATCATTCTTGAATCGCAACATTTTAAGAACCGCATGAAAAGAGAGTCAATCTAATGGGTCATTCTTAAAACCACTGTTTACCGGTAGTCCTATTGAGATTCTCATGATTTATCTTTTATAACAGCCTATTAAAGATTCTTACTGATTCATATTACCCTTTCTAGTTAAAAAATAACGATTTAATTAACCAATTACCTTCATTGTGAATTTAAGAATATTCTGCACCATTTAATCATTAAAGCTAAAAATCCCCTCTGATTAGTCGAATGCCAAACTCCCCCGAAACAGGTGTAAAGCACTTGGTATAAAAATCTATATTTTCTTCCTCTATCAGCTACCATTCCAGGCTACTATCCCTGCTTTTGATACTCGATCTGAACCAAAATGCCTTTCATTTATTCAAAGCTATTGGTTTATTATTTTCGTCTTTATTCTTGCCCAGAAATTACAACGCACAAACAAATGCAGGGTAATCTGTCTTAATTTCGTGATTTTTCTTGAAATACAAATAAAGCTGCTATCACAGCTCTTTATAGAACCATTGCACCAAGTTGGTTAGAAAATCGAACCACCTTCATCAGCCACGGCCTATTGTGGAAGATGATAAAATCCACCTTTTATTCCTAAAGATTTAGTCAAATAGAAGTTTTATTGCAAGTGAGCAGTGCTACTCACTGCAAGCGGGAATATGAACAGCACACCAATTTTTGGAGGGGGGAATGAAGAATTAAAAAAAGCTTGTTGAGAAATACTACTTTCTCAACAAGCAGAGGCGATAACCTCATTTAATGTCACCTATCTTATCTTGCTTTTGTTTTAATTGATTTTTCCAGATGAATCTTTCTTTTTTAATCTAAATCCTACATAAAGAACACCAAACCATATTGGTGCAACAACTAAGGCCACCCGCATGCCTTCAATAAAGGCCATTAATACAATTACAAGTGCTAAGAAAGTGAGCGCTATATAAGTAGAAAACGGATGTAGCGGCATTTTAAACTTAAGTTTTTTCACTTCATCATTGGTTTTGGACTGTCTGAACTTTAATTGTGTAATCAAAATAATTGTCCAGCTAGTTATGACCGCAACCGTTGCAACCGCAGAAATATAGATAAATACTTTTTCGGGAACAATATAGTTTAAAAAGACCGCAACTAATAGGAAAGAAGATGAAAACAAAATGCCTCTTATCGGAGCACCATGTTTGCTTAGCTTCCTAAAGTATCTTGGGCCATTATTTTGCAGAGATAAGTTGTAAAGCATTCTCCCCGTACTGAACAGTCCGCTGTTAAATGCTGACAATGCTGCTGTCAAAACAACAAAATTAATAATATGGGCTGCTCCTGGAATACCAACTTGATCAAAAATAAGAACAAATGGGCTTCCTTCTGAGCCAACTTTATTCCAAGGGTATAAGACCATCATAATGCCTAGCGCACCAATGTAAAAAATCAGAATTCGCCAAACTACGTTATTAATGGCAGAAGGAATCGACTTTTTAGGATTTTCAGCTTCCCCTGCTGTAATTCCGATCAATTCTACCCCACCGAAGGAAAACATTACCATAACTAATGAAAATAATATGCCTTTAACTCCATTTGGCATAAATCCGCCATGAGCCCATAGATTTTCAAATCCTATTGGCTGTCCTTCGTTCCCGATACCAAAGAGTATGATTCCTAATCCTGCAAGAATCATCCCGATAATCGCGATAACTTTAATCATCGCAAACCAGAATTCAAACTCCCCAAACGCTTTTACGTTAATCAGGTTAATCAAGGTAATGCCAATAAGAACCACAAGTGCCGTAACCCACTGAGGGATATCTGGAAACCAATAGTTCACATAAACACCAGCAACCGTAATTTCAGCCATTCCGACCACTACCCACATAAACCAATAGGTCCATCCGGTTAAGTAACCTGCGAAAGAGCCCAGATAACGGTTCGCATAGGAACTAAAGGAACCTGAGACTGGCTCTTCAACGGCCATTTCCCCCAAAGCCCTCATGATTGTAAAAATAACCAATCCTCCAACTATATATGAAAGAAGAATTGCCGGCCCCGCCAACTGAATCGTTTCGCTAGACCCGTAGAAAAGGCCAACTCCAATTGCCCCGCCAAGAGCAATTAATTGGATGTGTCTATTACTTAAACCTCTTTGAAGCTTTTCACCCTCTTGATGCATGAATAAACCGCCTTCTTCCAAAAAAAATATTCCTTTAATATTAAACCATTATTGTTTCTATTTCCACATGTTTGAAAATTCACATAATTCTTTTATTAAATATTTTTTCAGTAATATCCATCCTTAGGAAACTTAACCACGGGTATCTTCTTTTCGGGGGTCTAGATGATCTATATTAAATTTTCCCCTTTTGGTTTTTCCCTTCATCTACATCTTGCATCCGGTTATGTAGTGCTTCTACGGTGGATAAATGTTTCATTACGGTGATTGTAGGTTAGGCTCAAGTGTTGGATAAATGACCTTAATAATTACAGGCTATATTTAATATGTAACATAGCAGTATACTATTGACCCCTTGTTAATAAGATTTTAAAGATGGTTTTGAAATAAGGGGGATTTTTTATGAGTGAGAATACACAGGAATTTAATATGAGAAATACATCTGGAATGTTTGTAGCACGCTCGTTGGATGAAATTCGTTTTTGGTCAAGAATAATGAAGGAGCATTCGTTATTTCTAAGACTGGGTTTCAGGTGTGAGGATACACAGCTAATTGAAGAAGCTAATCAGTTTTATCATGTATTTGAACGGATAGAACAGCAATCTCATTCTTTTACAAATCAAACTGACCCAGAACAGATTAGAAGATTTAATTCGGAAGTTCAACAAGCCGCAACGGGGATTTTTATATTTAAAAGGAAAGTATTAGGATTGATCCTTACTTGTAAATTGCCTGGGGCAAACAATTTCCCACTTTTAGTCGATCATACAAGCCGGGAAGCCAATTATTTTAGAAAACGATTAAAAGAATTAAATGAAGGAAAATTGAAACCTCTTGCAGATGCTATTATCAAAGAAAATGTTTTCTTTTTAAGAATAATGGCAGACCACGCAAAATTTATCGGACATCTCCTCGATCCATCGGAAAGAAAGCTTGTAGATATGGCGCGGAACTTCAGCAATGATTTTGATCAATTAGTCTTTCAGGCTGTAGACTTAGAGTCCATGAAACCACAATCTCAAACAGCCCCTCTTTTGGATCAATTTTTAGATCAGAATCGTGTGTCTGTTGTATCGCTTCGGGACTTTAAGAAAACCGCCAGGGATTTAATCGAGGAATGCAAAATCAAGAGCATTATCCATCCACTATTGGCAGATCACGTTTTCCGTGAAGCCGAACGTTTTCTTGAAATTATCGATATGTTTGAAACCCATCTTTCCGGTGAAAACTACAATTAATTGAGTAAGCATTTATAAAAATGCAATGATCATAGTTCTCTTAGACTAAACCAAAATTAGCCCTTCTAAATCAGAGAAGGGCTTTTATATATATTTGAAGGAATGCTTCTCTCTTCTTACCCCTCTATTCATTACGCGTTAAAATCCTCTAAAAACAACTAGTTCCTTGTTCCTTAATTGAAGCAATGTCTTCTCTTTTAACCAAGTAGTTCAGATTTGCCAAGCGCATGTAAGAATATCAAATGCTGCGGTGGGTGTCGATTATTTCATTCTGTTCAAATTAACCAAGTTCTTCATTTGAATGATTAGGTACTTCCACTTTCATAAAGGAATAACGCATCAAGTCAATTGACTCGCTGCATCATTCCTTTATAATTTATTAAACGTTTCATCATCGACAGGTTCTAACCATTCCGTTTCTCCCGGTGTCATTGCTAAGTGTACAAACCAACTGTCTTTTGTTGCACCATGCCAATGTTTTACATTCGGCGGAATATTCACAACGTCCCCCGTTTTGAGTAATTTAGCTGGTTTTCCTTCTACTTGATACCAACCCTCACCACCAGTAACTAGCAAAACTTGCCCAATTTTATGAGAGTGCCAGTTATTGCGAGCACCAGGAGCAAAGGTTACATTCCCGATTGAAGTATTGAGTGGTGTTTCATCAGTAAACACCATTTGTAAGTATGCATCCCCGATAAAGTTTGCTTCAACTTTTTCTCCCAATGGAAAGATTGTGCTATTGCTTAATTCTTCATATGCCATTTATAAAACCTGCTTTCTTTTAATTTTTATAGATTGCGATGTTAAATGCAAACCAAGCTTTGAGCTAACCTTTCTAGAACGAAAGATGAGTGATGATTACAGCAGTTTCATCTTTTGTTAAACCTTTTGCCTTCTCTGAATGAGGTGTAGAGTGTTCAAAATTTCTTCCAGCAAGACTTTCCCAATGACATCACATATATTGGCCAAAACTTTTGTATTTAGGACGATGTTCTCGCTCGTGTGCAATTCATTCTCCAAAAACTGATCACCTATTAAGCCTGTTGTTTTGTAGGTCGAATAATCATTTCATTAATGGCAACATCTGCAGGTTCTTCAATCGCGAAAGCAATCGCACGTGCAATACTTTCTGGTTCAATTGCGCCTTTGTACAATTCATCGTAGGCCTGTTTTATCTCTACATCCGTGATACCCTCTGTCAATTCCGTGCTCACTGCTCCTGGAGAGATATTTGTTGTACGGATATTTGTACCACTAATTGCTTCTTCTTGACGTAAACCTTCAGTGATTGCTCTCACTGCATGTTTGGTACCACAATATACTGATCCACCAGCAAAGACATGATGCCCAGCAATGGAAGAAAGATTAATGATGTGTCCAGACTTCTGTTCCCGCATGGTAGGTAGAACGGCAGCAATACCATAAAGAACTCCTTTAATATTCACATCGATCATCATATTCCATTCTTCGATTTTTTTCTTGAACATAAATGATTGTGGCATGACTCCTGCATTATTAACTAGTACATCGATTTTACCAAACTCTTTAAGAGCGTACTCGGCTAACTCTTCCAATTGCTCATGGGCAGTCACATCCGTCACTTTATAGATAGCTTGTCCGCCATTCTTTTGAAGTTCTTCTTGCAATTTCAACAATCGGTCTTCACGACGAGCCGCTAATACTAGCTTCGCACCTTTAGATGAAAGTTCTTTTGCAGCAGCTTCTCCAATACCACTAGAAGCACCCGTAATAATGACAACTTTATCTTTAATATTAGACATACAAAACATCCTTTCTTTATTACTACTTTTTAAACATTATTTTTACTTTTCTTCCGAAAACAATTCTTTAGCCACCGTTATGGCTGACATCGCTTTTGGCCAACCAGCATAAAAAGCAAGATGGGTAATGACTTCAATAAGTTCTTCTTCAGTAAGGCCATTTACTTTTGCTTTATTGAAATGAAATCCTAGTTGTTCTGTATTTCCACCAGCTATTAAAGAAGATACAGTTATTAAACTACGTTCACGAGGAGAAAGCTCCTTACGCTCCCATACATCCGCAAATAAAACATCATCGTTTAATTGTACAAGTTTGGGAGCAAACTCTCCGATCATTTTCTGTGCAGGAGTAAGGTCGTTTGGATTTGACATTTTATCCCTTCTTTCTTTTTTCAATTCACTATTCTCTTATGCTGAGGTGGATAAATATAATGCCCCGATAGTAAATACATATTGATGCGATATCGCACATCTGTGTATAATATAAAATGAAAACTTGATGTCTGCAATAATCAAATGATCACAATTTGTGCCTTATTGCTCAATTTTAATAAAATTGTGTAATTATTTTTATGAAAGTTTGGTGACTCTCACAATGTCTAGGGTGGATAGAAGAATACTCAAATCTCAAGAAGCCATAAAAAAAGCTTTTATTGAACTAATGTCTGAAAAAAATTTCGATCAAATTACGATACAGGATATATCTGACAGGGCGAATGTTGGCCGAAGAACCATTTATCATCACTACATGGATAAGTTTGATCTACTGGATAAACTCATTGAAGAACATATTAACGAACTAAGAAAACTCTGCCAATCCGCGTCCGAAATGGATTTTAAAGATGGGAATATTATTTGGTTTGAATACTTTGAAAGTAATTATTTATTCTTTTCGACGATGTTAAAGAGTAAAGGAGCTTCCGCTTTTCGGAGTCAGTTCCTGGAATTTGTCATTGAAGAATTAAAGAGCGATGTAAATATATCAGAAGGAACAAATCAAGGATTAAGTAAAGATGTTATTCTTACATTCTTTGGATCAGCTGTCGTAGGTGTAGTGGAATCTTATTTCACGAAAGGTATACCTGATCCACCTCAAGTCGTGGCAGAACAAATGGGAATTTTGTTAGACAGGAATCTATTGTAACTTCTTTAAAAAAGCATCCTCAATTAGTGAGGAACAAATGAAACGTCATTCACCATTCAATTTTAGTGAGAATGTGCAGAACTGTACTTAAACTATTAATTAGTGATGACAGAAGAGCACATATTAATATGTGCTCTCCCCCAGACTGTAGACAAACTCGATGAAAATCGAGTTAGCCTACAGTTTTTTTATGGATTTTACAATGTAAACGTTGATTGGAACGTAGGGCACTCGCTTTCCGCTGGCGGTCCGCCCTCTTCTTGCGCCTAAAGGGTTCTCCCCTAGACGCGCTTTTCCCGCAGGAGTCTCGTACCTTCAGATAGAACTCCTAATGCCTACAGCCTGATCAAGTCTATCGATAATTGGTTAAATACATATATTTTTAAGTTTTTCTTTATCTGATACACGAATCCAAGGTAAATCTTGATTATCATCATTAATACCTGGTGTGATAACGCGGCTATATAAAAGGTCATATATGCAATCATTTATTAAACGAATATCTTCTTCAGTTATTTTTCGGTTATATGGTATAGTTGCAGCACTTAAATGTTCGGTTACCCCTCTAATAAACCCACGCTGTTTCAAAGAACTTCTAATCACTTCTCTAATAGCCCCTAGACTAGTTAAAGGGAATACTCCCAGGTGTTGAACAATCATTTTTAAAATATCCTCTTTTGATAAATCCATTTCAATATTATTCCGCAATTATACAACCCCCTTTTGTCAAAATATTCTCCAAACAAGGGGTTTATACCTTCTTTATTTATGAAAGAAGCTAAAGGGATAACGTATTAATGAAGTAAAATATCAAAACGGATAACGAATTAGCCCTTCTCTTTTGAGAAGGGTTTTTTTTATTAATCCTCCACTATCATAAAATCAAAAATCTTTACAGATGAATTAGCTTTAGCTTTCAATGCTGTTTTCGCAATCTTTGTTGTTTTTTAACACAGGCTTAAAAAACATACCCTATAATTATTTTAGAAGAATGAAAAGGAACATTTTATCATTGCTGTATTAAGAGAGGATGGTAATTATGTATATTAGCTATAGGAATTATCAAGACGGAACCAATAATTTGGTTGTTGTAGAAAGCGATGGAGTAATTACTAAAAGCCTAAAAGGTAAAGAAACAGCAATAAAAACTCACAAGAGAAAATTAACACGATTGAGGGCTAAACATAAGTGAATAATATTATGAAATTACCGTTAATCTATAGACCTGGTTAAGTAAATCCAAAAGTCCTAACTCTTGAAATCACCTTTTTTATCCAAAGACAAAGTGGTTACATCTGTGTAATCGCCTTTGTCTATCTCTTCTTTAGAAGCATCTCTTTTCAATTCATCTTCTGTATTAATTCCTTCTACAATTGTAGGTTCAACAAATGAGCGATTTTCTTATTTCATTTGCACACCCCTATTGCCCAGGCATTATTCAATCGATTCTCCATCACCTTCTATGTCCAAAAGAAAAAGCACTCAGATGCAAATATAACTATTTTTAACCTCCAAATGAACGTAGCTGTTTTTACTTTGCATTTATTGCACATGGTAAAGCCAGTAATCAGCCGACCTATAAGGGCCACTTCACCGTCCTGCAATTGAAATATTCTATTGCATTAATGCCCTTATTTCTTTCTATACTGTTTATTACTGTAATAATCGGGATTGTTTGAATATGGGTATGGTCTTAAAAAAAGCACTGCGAACAGCCTTTAAAAATATTACTGTTTGCAGTGCATCTTTTTGTTCGATTAACTAAAAACGAGACCTTCACTATATCAACATCAAATTTCACTTCAATCTGCTGTTATTCCAAAGTTTTTGTGATGAACAAGTACTTTTCTTTGAAATCAACTAACGGACGGAGTGCTTTTTATGACCAAGCCTCTTTTAAAAGCTTCACGCCTAACTGGATTTCATCGCAAGTAAGATTACTAAAACCAAATTTAAGAACTGTTTCATCAGAATGATTTTTAATGAAGTAAATGGAGGTAGGATACACTTTAACACCCAAAAAGGAAGCACGTTCAATTAGCCATTCTTCTGAACGATTCAAACGTATCTTAACTAATAAGTACAAACCAGACTGCTCCCCAATAATGGATATATTTTGTTTGAAGTACTTTTTTAATTCGGAAACAATGCACTGCATTTTTCGCTTATATACAAGACGCATACGTTTAATATGGCGATTCCATTCTCCTTCTTCCATAAATTTAGCCATTGTAAGCTGGCTAAGAAGAGAAGTGGTACTCTCGAAATGAAGAAATTGATCTTTATAACGGTTTATAAGTAGCTCTGGCAGCACCATATAACTTAGACGTAGTCCTGGAAGAAAGGACTTTGAGAAATTCCCTAGGTAAATAACTCTTGTTGAATCAATGGAAGAAAGTGCTGGAAATGGTTGTTGCGTATAGCGAAATTCACTATCATAATCGTCTTCGATAATATATCCTTGCATCTTGTTAGCCCAATGAATAAGCATTTGCCTTTGTTGAATGGACATACTCACTCCAATTGGACTTTGATGGGAGGGTGTTACATAGATTAACCGTGACTTCATTTGTTCTAATTTTGAAAGGTCAGCACCTGTTTCATAAACTGGTAATGTTTCCAGCGTAAATTGATGGAATTGAAAAGCTTCCCTAGCTCCATCATACCCTGGGTCCTCTACGACAATGCTTGGGAAATCACCCTTCAGGATTTGTCCAAGATGAATCAACATTTGTTGGGTACTACTGCCGATGATAATCGAATTTGCATCTGTTTTCACCCCACGAGATTGGAGTAAATATGTCGCGATTTGTTCACGCAAGCATACCTCACCAAAGGGTTCCCCATATTGAAAGCTCTCCTGTAATGTTAACACTTGATTTGCTATTCTCCTCCAAATTTTCAAGGGGAAATGGGTTTGATCTACGGCTCCTGCTTGGAAATCAATCAGGACCGGTGTCACCGACTTTGTTTGTTTATGACGTGGGACTAAAGCATCTTGAAATAAAAGTGGCTCTAAAGCATTTGCAAAATACCCTTTTCGACCTTCTCCACGTATATAGCCTTCAGCTACAAGCTGCTCATATGCCATTAATGTCGTATTGCGGCTTACTTGAAGGGAGTCGGCAAGGTGGCGAATGGAGGGCAATGGATCACCTGCTGGTATGTCACCTCGCTCTATAAATAATTTAAACTGCTCGTAAATTTGTTTGTATTTGGGAGAGTCATCCTTAAACGCAAAAATGGTATTTTTCATTTACAATCACCTTTGACATGTCTATTTTTATATAATTGTACCTTTTTAGATGTCAATTTACATCGTAGAATATCTTATATAAGCGATGAATGAAAGAAAAAACAAGTAAATAGGAGGAAACATGATGCATATTCCTAAACATTTTCAACTCAATGATGAAGAAATGATTTATGATTTTATCGAAAAGAACAGCTTTGCCACTTTATTTTCTCAGCACAATGGAGAACCGTACGCTACCCATCTTCCACTCACATTAAATAAAGATGAAGACGCTTTATATGGTCATTTTGCTCGCCCAAATGAACAATGGAAGGATATAGAAAACCAACAAGTTCTTTTGGTTTTTCAAGGCCCTCACTGTTATATATCTCCGAGTTGGTATGAAACAACAATGGCAGTTCCTACCTGGAATTATGTGTCTATCCATGTATATGGAAAGATCGAGATTGTTGAAGATCCAAAAGTAATATTCGTTTCATTAAATGACATGGTAAACAAATATGAAGGTCAAGATAGCCTATACACTTTAAATGATGTAGATTCCAATTTTATCGAGGGGATGAGTAAAGGGATTGTAGCATTCAAAATAATAATCACAAAAATTGAAGCGAAAGCTAAATTAAGTCAAAATCATCCTGTGGAACGTCAAGAATTAATTATCAAGCATCTAGAAAACACTTCTAATCAAGATAATCTACAAGTATCCCATCTAATGAAAAAAAACTTAAAAAATATAAATAAAAGGATTTAACTTTGTCATGATGGGTGCGTTGGAGAGCAGCCATTACGGCATACGGTTGGGTTCAGGAGATAAAAGGTAGCTATGTTGCTAGTGAGGATTTCCGAATCGGTCAAATGGAATCTAACGATGATAATGATATTACCGTGATAGTTAAAAATGTTAGACCTAACTTTGATTTACTTTAAAAAAACAGCCATGTTCGTGTGAACAGGCTGTTTTTTTATAGGGCAGGCTTTTATAACGATAATAATTTTAGTTTTTGCGTTTGAAACTCCTCATCTGTTAGAAATCCTTGTACTTTTAATTTTGCTAGATTTTCTAACTTTTCAACAATATCAATCTCTTTTATTGAAGGAATAGAGTTAAGCATCACTAATATTTGATTTGGTCCCGTACGCTTCATAACCCTGTATCCATGATCTGCTGCTGTTGCAAGCCCTTCATTATTAGGTTTACAATATCCATTCGGCTGACATGTACCGTCATCCCGAACCAGAAGTTTTCCCAAAAGACCAACAGGAACCCATTCAGGTCTTTGCAAACGTGGGATATATTCTTTTGAAGCGTCCCATTCAGGATTTAATATTGGTTCTGTTTTTGTAAACTCTGGTTGTACTACTGTTCCATCAGCATTTTTCATTTCGGGTACAACCACCTCATGGTATTGTATCCTGCCCCATTCATCTTTTTCGAAGAGGTTGTGCCAGCGCAAATCACTTGCATCCGCAATCATTGCTGGAGTTGCACTCACTACCCCGAGAATATACTGATCTGCAGCATTCGCTTTACGTATTTTATCACCTGCACCATCGAAAGTAACAAAGTAGCCAACATCAATTGGGTTTCGATCAACCGTTTCAAACATTTCAGCATAATCGGCTGCAGCAGGAGACAACACAACACCGTCGAGGTAGAGATTTCCTGTCGCCCCTTCGATTACAGCGGAATTTAACGTTGGCCCAACAGCAAGACCGTTTGCCAAATGCCAGGAAAAAGGGAAGCGTGTGGTCCCATTTTGCCCCATAATATGAGAACCAGTTTGAGCTGCGATCGTATTTAGACCCTCTGAATGGGAGAAAGGAGCCTGTGCTTGTGTCTGACTCCCTTCTGCGTGAGAAATTGCTCCGTTGGCTTGCGTCCCTTGGCCTTCCGCATGAGAACTGTCTCCATTAGCATCTGTATTGTTCCCCTCGGCATGAGAGGATATCCCAAAAGCATTCGTATTTGTTCCCTCTGCATGGGAAGCAATTCCACTCGCGGTACTTCCTCCTCCCTCTGCATGGGCCGCTGTTTGAGAAGCAACCGTATTTTCTCCCTCCGCATGTGAATGATCTCCGCTTGCAGTGGATCCGCTACCTTCTGCATGAGCAGCAAACCCACTTGCATTGGTGCTCGATCCTTCGGCATGAGAATTCACACCAAAAGCGAAAGTTCCATTCCCCTCAGCATGTGCATTTTGGACATTCGCAATTGTATTCGTTCCTTCCGCATGCGATGCTGGACCTAAGGCCTGTGTTGAACTTCCTTCCGCATGAGCTGCTTCTGCACTGGCCGAGGTGCTAATACCCTCTGCATGAGAGAAATCCCCCATAGCTTGCGGACCAGATAGGGACGTAATATCTTCGGTTCCCCCTTCCGCGTGAGCAGCAAACCCACTTGCAGTTGTTCCGATTCCCTCAGCATGTGAACTCTGTCCACTAGCAAAATTGGGAGCAGGATTACCAAGTAGGTCCACACCACCGCCTTCTGTGTGAGAGGCCCTGCCACTTGCCGTATTTCCTTCTCCTTCAGCGTGCGCGTTAACACCGCTGATCGTTGTTTGCGTATTTAATCCTTCTGTGTGCGAATTAGCTCCGGCTGCTGTTGTATTATTTCCCTCTGCATGCGATTGGTCTCCATTGGCAGTTGTAAACAAACCTTCACTATGAGAAACTCCTCCATTAGCTAGCGAAGCGCCTTCCGCATGGGACGTCGACCCAAAAGCTCTTGACTGGCCTTCGGCATGGGACGCAAATCCATTTGCTATGCTTTCAAAACCTTCCGCATGAGTGGCATCCCCGCTTGCAGTTGTTCTAATTCCTTCTGCATGGGAAACTATTCCACTTGCAATAGTGGAGGATCCTTCCGCATGAGCACTTTCACCTTGTGCTAGAGTTGTATTGCCTTCGGCATGTGACGCAAATCCACTGGCGGTAGTCTGAAATCCTTCTGCATGGGAATCCGTTGCAGTAGCGTTTGTATTGCTACCCTCGGCATGAGAAGCTTCCCCACTGGCGGTTGTACTTTGTCCTTCCGCGTGAGATCGTAGCCCACTGGAGATAGAGCCCTCCCCTTGGGCATGAGAAGAATTTCCACTGGCAATTGTGCCTAACCCTTCGGCATGAGCAGCAAATCCACTAGCAGTTGTATTGACTCCTTCCGCATGGGAAGCAACAATTCCATTGGAGATTGTACCAACTCCTTCGGCATGGGCAACAGAACCACTTGCAGATGTATTGAATCCTTCTGCGTGTGCAGCAGGTCCACTAGCGGTTGTCCCTATGCCTTCTGCGTGAGCACCATCCCCACTTGCTAAGGTAGGTGCTGGATTACCTATTTGATCTACTCCACCTCCTTCCGCATGGGAGGCCCTGCCACTAGCCGTATTCCCTTCTCCTTCTGCGTGCGCGTTAACACCGCTAATCGTTGTTTGTGTATTCAATCCTTCTGTATGCGAATTAGCTCCAGCTGCTGTTGTATTATTTCCCTCTGCATGCGATTGGACTCCACTTGCATGCGTCGCAAAACCTTCCGCATGGGAAGCAACCCCGCTTGCTGTCGTAGTAGATCCCTCTGCATGTGCCGTATCAGCAAACGCCGCAGTCTGGAACCCCTCCGCATGGGAAGAGTTTCCCGTCGCAATTGTTACACTTCCTTCCGCATGGGAAGTATTTGCACTGGCGGTAGTTAGATATCCCTCCGCGTGGGAAGCTATCCCGCTTGCTGTCGTAGTAGATCCCTCTGCATGTGCCGTATCAGCTGTTGTTTCGGTATTAAACCCTTCCGTGTGTGTAGCGTTCCCACCTGAAGTTGTAGTACTTCCTTCTGCATGGGAAGCAGACCCGTTGGCAATTGTATTCATTCCTTCTGCATGTGAGGCTGTCCCATTAGCAGTTGTATTTATTCCTTCAGCTTCCGAACACTCCCCTATCGGATTCTGGTTACATCCATTGGCCATCAAGATTCTCCATTCCACGTTTATTTTAAGTTATAAAAAATGAACATATTATTACTGTATGCATTATCAAAAATATGGTATGGACAAGTCCCTTAGTTAAAAGGCCGTTGTGTATGTTAACTAAAAATACTTCACCCCTGAAATCGAAGAAATTGAAAATGGAGGGATAGTATATAACGATTTATTCTTCACTAAAAAAAGTTGACAAAGTCCACTAATTAAACTAAAGTTTTAGTTGATATAGTCCACTAAAAAAAGGAGCTTCCAATGAGTATAAATAATAATACTATTGCAGATATTCGGAAATTCAATAGGTTTTATACCAATATTCTTGGTTTATTTGATAAGCATATTTTGGATACCGGATATTCTTTCACAGAGGCAAGGGTACTTTTAGAAATCGGTTTATTGGAGCAGTGTATAGCAAATAATCTAGTTGATAAACTGAAAATTGATCGTAGCTATATGAGTAGAATAATTGCCAAGCTAAGTAAAGATGGATTAGTTATCAAGGAAAATTCGACCTTGGATAGCAGAACTAGTCTGATTCGATTAACTCCAAAAGGAATCACTATTTTTAACCAGATTAATGAAAAATCTAATGAACAAGTAATGAATTTATTTCGAGGATTATCAGAAAAAGAAATTAAAGAAATCCATACTTCTATGATGTTCATTCAGAAGAAATTGGATAGTTTGGAGGGATTACAGGATGATACGATTTGAAAATGATTATACAGAAGGTGCTCATAAGCGAATTCTAGAACGATTAATAGAAACCAATGAAGAACAAACACCTGGATATGGAGTGGATGAACACTGTGAAAAAGCGAGGGCTTACATTAGAAAAGAATGTGATGCTCCGAATGCAGATATACACTTTTTAGTAGGAGGAACACAAACGAATACAACTATTATCGCTTCCATTTTGCGCCCGCATCAAGGTGCAGTTTCAGCAATTACTGGTCACATAGCAGCACATGAATCTGGCGCAATTGAAGCAACGGGTCATAAAATACTTACTTTACCAAGTGATGATGGGAAAATCCAAGCAGCACAGGTGAAAGATTTATATGATGCTCATTGGAACGATGTCACTCATGAGCATATGGTACAGCCAGGCTTGGTTTACATTTCTAACCCTACAGAAAATGGAACGACTTATAGTAAAGTCGAATTGGAAGCATTAAGTAAAGTTTGCCGGGAATGTCGTTTGCCATTGGTAATGGATGGCGCTAGATTAGGATATGGTTTGGCTTCAATGGATAGCGATTTAACATTGGAAGATATTGCAAGTCTATGTGATGTATTCTATATTGGCGGAACTAAAGTTGGTGCGCTGTTTGGTGAAGCAGTAGTCATTATAAATGATGCCCTGAAAAAGGATTTCCGATATATTATCAAGCAAAAGGGAGGATTATTGGCTAAGGGAAGACTTTTGGGGATTCAGTTTGAAACTTTATTTGAAGATGGATTATACTATGAAATTTCTAATCATGCCGTGGAAATGGCAATCATGATTCGAGATGCATTTGTTGAAAATGGATTTTCATTACGATATGACTCTACATCAAATCAGCAGTTTCCCATTTTGCCGGATGATGTAATTTTGGAATTAGGCAAAAAGTATTCATTTTCCTTCTGGGAAAAGATCGATGCTACACACAGTGCTATGAGATTTTGTACTAGTTGGTCTACGAAAAAAGATCATGTTGAAATGCTAGTAGAAGATATTAAGGCGACTAAAGGAGAAAAAAATGGCAACGATAGAGTTATATGCAGAGAATAGTTATATAAAAGAATGTACGGCAAATATTGTTTCAATAAAAGAACAATTTGTTGTGTTTAATCAAACGATTTTTTATCCAGGTGGCGGTGGACAGCCTTGTGACCGAGGGATTATTAAACAAGGTGATAAAACCTATAATATATTAACAGTAAAAAAAATAGATGGAGAAATTATTCATGAACTTGAACGTCCATTACAGGACATTAATCAAACAGTAGAGATGCAGATTGACTGGTCTTGGCGGTTTCAGAATATGCAGTACCACACATTATTGCATGTCATTTCAGGTTATTTATATCAACATTACAATGCTTTAGCTACAAGTAGTCAAATTGAAAAAGATCATGCGAGATTAGAGCTGTCTTTTTCTCCTGAATTAATACAGGAAATACCATTTGATCAACTAGAACAATCAATAAAGAAGATATTGACACAGCCACATAATGTTTATACGAAAATATTAAGTAGAGATGAAGCCGAGCAAAAAGAAGGTACTATTAAGACGGTAATTAATTTACTTCCAACTTCTCTTAACGAAATTCGAATCGTCCAAATAAATGATATTGATGAGCAAGCATGTGGCGGAACCCACGTCAACAACACAACTGAAATTAAAGACTTTTCCATTATGAAAATTCAAAATAAAGGTCCCATGAAAAAAAGGATTAAAATTCAACTAATGGATTAAGTTCTCCTATCCCTTCTTTTTAGCAATGAGGGGATAATCAAGTGGACAGTGGAAAATTCATACGGGAATCGTTCCATAAACGGTAGCATCAATATTGATCATTATTTTCATGTTCCAATTTGCAGCTGCCGATCTTAAGCGACTTTATTATAGTTGAAATTGAAAAAATTAGTATATCATAAGGAAATATTTAACCCCGTTCATAATTACTTGAACGGGGTTATTTGGGTTTAAGATCGAATTAATCACTGCACTGTCACTAAACAGGTGCGTTTTTCTTTATTTTTATGTATATAAAGAATAGACTGTTTTTCCTTCTTCCTGTAACCAGCAGTACTTGAAAGACTTCATGCACATGCCAATTGTTTCGTGCACTTGTAGCGAATGTTACGTTACCAATTGGCGCGTTTAGAGGTTTGGGATCCATAAAGGTCATGGAAAGATATGCATCATTAATGAAATTATCGGTAACTTTTTGACCTAAAGGAAAGATTGTATTGTTCCTTAGTTCTACGATTCATTTTGTTTAACTTTTTTATTTATTGAATTTTGGATCTGGAAGAGCCCCTACTAATGAATGGGGTACATATAACTCTTCTAAATAATTCATCTCATCAGGAGTCAACCGAATATCAAGTGCAGCTACTGCACTTTCAAGATGGCTTTCTTTTTGGGCACCTATGATAGGTGCAACAATCTGATCCTTATTAAGAAGCCAAGCTAACGCAATCTTATCACGAGTGACCCCATGATTCTTTGCGACTTCAGCCAATCGTTCTACGATGCCGCGATCAACTTTCATCATACTATCATATTTTGAATGTTGAACCATGTCTGTTTCAGAACGAAGAGAAGTTTCTGACCAATCACGAGTCAAACGGCCTGATGCGAGTGGACTGTATGGTGTTATCGCAATTTTTTCATCACGACAGAATGGAATCATTTCACGCTCTTCTTCACGGTAAATCATATTATAGTGGTTTTGCATGGAGACAAATTTCGCCCAGCCATTATGTTCTGCTACATGTTGCGCTTTTTGGAATTGCCAAGCATACATAGCACTACCACCAATATAGCGAGCTTTTCCTGATTTAACTACATCATGTAGAGCTTCCATAGTTTCTTCAATTGGTGTGTCATAATCCCAGCGATGAACAATATATAATCTACATAATCTGTTCCCAAGCGCTCCAAACTATGATCAATTTCGGTCATAATTTCTTTACGAGATAAACCGCCGCTGTTAGGACGACCAGGACGCATTGTTTGATGAACCTTTGTTGCAAGGACAATATCATCGCGCTTTGTATAGTCCTTCAGTGCACGACCTAGAATTTTTTCACTTTCACCCATTGAATAGATATTCGCAGTATCAAAAAAATTAATCCCCAAATCGAGAGCTTTTTTGATAACAGGACGGCTTTGACAGGAGTCGTTGCAGCTGTGGGATCAGAAGGTAAAAAAAAATTGTATTAGGATCACGTTGGCCTGTGACTCTATGACGAATCACTCTGCTAAATTAGAGAGTTTTCGAATGTGTTTAGGCACAGTAGAGTAAACATTCCACTTACCGGTACTATTGTCAAAAACCAATGAAGTTCCTTGTTCTTCTCGGGATAACCCATATCGTTGGAACCTCCATTTGACTTCTGCATTTTGAACGTATAGTTAAGACTCTTAACCTTTTTACAATGGTTTCTGTCGAATGCTAAATATTAAATACTTTTAATCATGCCGTGTCATAACTTGTCCAACATACATAAAATATTTGATGTCATATAGAAAGGTGAGGAAAAAATGAGCAGAAAAAGTAAAAAAGAAATTGAAGTTAAGGCTAATGTTAAGATTAAGGTTAAGGTATTTCGCAAACTATTTTTCTTTTGGTAGGCAACCAATTGGTTTTCATTGGAACCTAAACCTCCAGCATTTTCTTTGAATGTGTTGTTCAACTCTTTATATATTTCCTCTTCGAAAGTAACTATTCTAGCACTCGGATAGTTACTTTTCTTGTGTCATGGTAGCACATTTATGCATATTAACCAGGATGGAAAAGGGGCATTCAAACTAGTGCACTTTTCATTACATTTCATAATCTCTAATTGACCTAATTAATAATAATGTGAAGTGTAGAAATGTATAATAACTCATGGAGACCTGGTCAATGTCCACCACAAACCTTGCCGACTCAGTATGACCCACCTCAAATTTCACAACAAAACAGATTCTTTTTGAATAGATTTCACTTGTAAAAGCCAGATTATTAATATATGAGTAATACTAATGAGGGACCTTTATGAACCAGGCAGGTGTTAATGAAAAGTATAAGGTATCACCATTTTATGTGTTTTTTTTAGTGCATTCCATGCAAACAGGATTAGGCGTGTTGAGTTTTCAAAGAGATTTAGCTAAGGTTACTGGAACCGATGGCTGGATTTCCATCATATTAGCCGGACTAGCTGTTCAAATAATAATTTGGCTTATATATAAGATTTTCAGTATGGTTCCTGGTGATATCATTTCCGCTAATCATCATGCATTTGGTAAATGGATTGGAATTTTCTTCAGTCTCTTATTCATTCTTTACTTTTTTGTCCTTGGCACGACGATCCTAATCGGCTATATAAATGTCATACATGTTTGGATGTTTGACGAGGTACCCTCTTGGGTGTTAGCTTTGGTTTTCCTGACCCTGATTTATTATATAATTACGGGAGGATTCCGATCAGTTACGGGTATTACCTTTGTAACTATAATAGCTTCATACTGGATTTTATTTGTACCTTTATTATATAGTTTAAAATACGCTAATTTCACCCATCTTCTCCCAATTTTTGATCATACATTATTGGAAATAATGAAAGGAACTAGAACAACTTCATTATCAATGCTTGGTTTTGAAATGATTTTGATGTTTTATCCATTCATCAAAAATGCTGAAAAAACACAAAAGTATGCTCATGGAGGAGCCTTAGCCACTACGTTATTGATCTTATTTATTTATGTTGTTTCAAAAGCTTTTTATTCACAGAAAATGTTGGTCCTTACCCTATGGCCAACCCTATCGTTGTCCAGTATTATTGAATTTCCCTTTATTCAACGGTTCGAATACATAACCATTTCTTGGTGGACCCTCGTTATCATACCCAACATGGTCATTCCTTTGTGGGCAGCCAGCAGGGGGGTCAAGCGCTTATTCAATGTCCAGCAAAAGTATCCCTTGTGGGCAATGTCCATAATCATATTACTTATCAATATATTTCTTTTTGATTTCGAAGCCTTAGACATATTAAATAAATTAATCAATCCATACAGCGTGAGCTTTCTTGTTTTATACTTGCCATTTCTTTGGATTATCCTAAGCATAAAAAAATTGAGAAAACGTTTATGACAAAGTTAAAATTTCATTTTTAATAAAGAATAAATTGCAAGCCCTATCACTGGGCATTCATTGCATCTCACCTTTTAATTCAGTTCTATTCAATCACTCTTCTCAGCTTGGCAATCCAAGGAGAAGCAATATCCTCTACAGGGAACCGTCTTTGCTTAAATCTAAGATTATGAAACGGTTCAATTTGAGGATATACCTGTTTAAGAGGGGAAACCACCTCAAATCCCCTCTCTACTAAACCCTTGATAGGCTTGTTCAGCTTCATGCTTCCTTTGACGGCGAATTATAACAGGCTGCATTAAAGGTGCCATCAGTCTTGTTCTTCAAGTAGTTGTTCAGCGATAGATCCCGAAACAGATGAAACATGAATCAATTCTTTATATAAGTTGGATGCGTCTATTTCCTTGATATTCTCCCTTCAAATGTTGGGTATTGTCATAAATGCGGTTCTCCTAGCACCTTCTTGAACAATGAGGCCTTACCTCCTTTGGATTAGCTAGATATTTCAAATGACGCTAAAAAATGAAATATGTTCAGAAAAGATTAGGTCATGGCAGCGTTGCTATAACTTCTACTGTTTACGCCCATATTGAATGCATGTTAGTAGTAATGAGATTATGCTATTCTATTGGCTTAACCTTATATCTCAAAACAGTTTTTAATTTTGCAGGTTCAACTTTTCTAAAATCTGAAAGATATATTTCTCTATGTTGTAATGAAGTTCTTTCAAGATTATTATTTTTTATGAATTCATTCATTAATTTAAAACTTTGAGGTTCCTCATCATATGGACCTACATGAAGCATTTGGACAGATAAACCATCTCGAAATGTACCGAACTTTACATCATTTAGAAATGGATGAGGTTTCTTTTTTTCAACATTTTCAAATGCTTTATCTACTATTTCTTTTGTTACAAAATCTGGTTGTCTAATCATGATAGTATATAATAATTCATCTTTATTCAATGTATCTAATTTCTTTCCCTCTTCTGTTAAATCCCAAATTCCTTCTAATGGATATCCATTTGGAGTGTATCCTTGCTTCGGCATCATTCTGACCGCATAAGCCACTGAATAAAGAACACCTATCTTTTCAGCACATTCGTGCTCATTGGATTTCCTTTTCCCTTTATCCAAAAAAATTTCTGTTCTGGAATTGTTACAAGTTCAGATTTTTGTTTTGGAATATATAAATTCTTTTCTTGTTTTCTCCATTCGTATTTCATTAGTTTTTGTTCCCTTCTATATATTTTTTTCATTATGTTAATTACTACTTCAACGTCCTTCTAAATAAACCTTCATCTTCAACCAACTTGCCAGTTAGCCATCTTTGAAGCGCAAAAATCAGCGCTTTACCACAGAGAAAGAAAATTAGTTCTATGTCGATAATGTTTTAGTGGCTGGTGAAGAAGGTCGTTGAACTATGGTGCCTTTGAGCATTCTCTATCTCTGTATGTCTAGGTTGTTTATACATAATAAAAAGCCGCCCATAGGGACGACTATTGTATTGCTATTTAATTTTCACTCTGCACGGTTATGCTTACTTAAATTAACAGAAAGTGTTCTATGCTATTCTTGTCTTAAAAGGCTTTTTCATTAGTACAAACCTACCCTTTTTTCATAAACTACAAGGGTAACGAAAACTTAATGAAGGGACGTATTATAAATGTATTTTCGTAATAGTGGAGGAAATAACCCCCATGTAATAGGAGCATCCAACAACGTAATGGGAGCATACGGAAACGTACCCGGAGTAATGGGTGCATACGGAAACGTACCCGGAGTAATGGGTGCATCAACTGGTAAACACTCCAACGTAATTGGAGCCTATAGTCCAATGGCTGTGTCTCCAGTGCAATATTGCCCAACTCAAACTCTGCCTACTCAAGTTGCTCCAGCACAAGTCTCTCCAACACAGCAATATGTTAATACGAATGTATCGAACACAGTGATTCCTGTCGTTCATCCATCACATACTACAACTGTCAATAAACATGTGAACACGTTTAAGCATTACTTTCCGCATACTCAATCCGTAGTTAACGAATGCTATACTCAAAACCTGATTTGTGGAAAGCCGCCGCATAACCCATGCTGTCCTCCTAGGAATTTTGGATATTAATATTGTATAAGGGCTTATTAGCCCTTATCTTCATACTTACGATAATCCCGCACAGTTTGTTCCAGTGGTGACATAACAAAAATCAACCTCAAAATGTTAGCTCTGTTAAAAAGTTTTCATTAATGAATATCTCTCTTTTTGAACCGTCCACCACGTACTTCCGCGATATTTGCAATTGCTAAGAAAGATGAAGCGTCGATCTCTTCAACAATTGTAGTTAACTTAGATTCTTCAAGTCTGGTAATTATACAGAAAATAACCTTCTTGTCCTCTCCAGAATAGGCACCTTCACCATGCAAGTATGTCACACCTCGTCCTAAGCGATTATTGATTGCATCACCTATCTCTCTTGCTTCATCGCTAATTATCCACACTGACTTTGTTTCTTCCATTCCAGTAATAACAATGTCAATGGCTTTAGCAGCTATTACATAAGCTAAGATTGAATACATAGCTCTATCCCATGTGTATACGAATCCAGCAGAACCAAGTATAAATAGATTGATGAACATAACAATTTCGCCAACAGAAAAAGGAACTTTTTTACTTATTACAATCGAAAGTATTTCTGTCCCATCAAGCGCACCACCGTTACGAATTACTATTCCTACACCTACACCTAAGAATATGCCCCCAAAAATTGTAGCAAGAAGGATATCCTCAGTGAAGGGTGGAATAGGATGGAAATATGTCGCAAAAATGGATAGCATTATAATCCCATATATAGTAGATATAGCAAAAGTTTTCCCAAACTGTTTATATCCCAGATATACAAATGGTAGATTCAATAGAAAAAGAAAGATTCCTAGTTTTATACCAGTAATATGAGAAAGCATAATTGAAATACCTGTAATGCCACCATCAATTACATGATTGGGAATTAAAAAGATTTCCAATCCCGTGGCCATTAGCAAAGCACCAATTGTAATAAGAATGGTCCGTTGGATAATTATCAAATTAGATAACTTTCTATGCTGCTTTTTTAGTGCTTCCGTCAGAAAAATCACACCTTTTATTCATTTATTACTATTATATCCTAATATCAATTTAGGAAAAATAACTTTTAATAATAGATGTTCTAATCTACCGCAAGGCTTGTTCCTATTTTGCGGGTACCTTCACTAATATTGACTGTTTATCTAGGATGTTTTTACATAACAAAAGCTGCCCGCTGTTTGTGAATGGCTTTTATACTTCTGATGGAGCTTCTAGTGTTTATCCTTCTTCAATCAGCATTCCTTAATATGGTGAAGGAACATCTTTTAGTTTTTTCATGTTGTTTTCAATCATATAACGGTAGAAATTAAGTTATTTTTTAATAAACTACCTGATTTAAACGATGCATTTATATAATAATAAACACCAGCATCTTCTAAAGCAGGAGTTACATTCTCCCTCACAATAATCCCAGACCCAACTTCCACTTGCTCCAATCCATTTACTGGAATATCTCCTTCTTTCTTAAATAAAAAAAACCCTCAACACCAATGGTGTCAAGGGTTTCCAAGCTAATTTCGGTATTAATACATTGACATATATTGTTCGCGTTCCCATGGGTGAACTTGAGTGCGGAACATACTTCTTAGCATGATCAGTTATCCTAAAACATCACAAATGCCTGTTTAAAAGCTTTTTCAAAAATAGATTCTGCATGAGCAAGAGTACAATATCATGAATTGGTGGGCAAAATAAACCCATCATTGAATATTAAAACAAATAAGGATGACCTGTGTAAGTTAGTGTCGATAACACTCTCCCTTAGGGAATAAAGGGAGTACATAAATCAACCTAACCAAAATTGATAGTCCTTTTGTTTTTAGTGATTTAACCAAGAAAAAGCTGATGCTTATTTTATCAATGGATCTAGGAACTTGGGAAACCGCAGATACATTAAGACTTAGAAACACCGCTTCTAAATTATTACAGAATAATCTAATAGGAAATCACAAAAATATTCATCAACCCCTTGGATTAAATCATCAAAAGAGTATGTTCCATGAGTGAATTTCTTTTCACTTCTTAAGTTGATCCCTTAAATTCTCTCATCTAAACGGAAAAAGACTAAAGAAAAAGGCGAGCTTTTCAGTTCACCTTTACAATCTACTTTTTCTTCTTTAATTTTCTACAACTGTTTTTACAATTTTCACAATAATAAATACCACTATAACAAGAATAATGATATCAATTACACCATTTACTATACTAATATTTTTCAATGTCATCTACTCCTTAAAATGCGTATTAAATGTACCAGTTTTAGTAGCAACTTGCACATAAGCATCAGTATAAGTGTAAACGACACCTACTCCAGTATATTTAACTATTTTATCCATATTCCAAGTCTTTTGTGTTTTCGTAGTACTAGAAATTCCAGCATTATAGACCCAGTCCTCTATCACGAATTGTACCCATCAGAAAAAACCCTCCTTTACATCCATTATTCCCTATGGAAATAACGCGCCCGTTAGTTCCATAAGACACATAGTTATTTTATAGGAAGAAACCACACATCTTCTTCTCCATATACATCTCCTGTGGGAAGAAAGCCAAAACGTTTATATAATTCACGAGCAATTTCGTTCTCTTTAAATACGGTTAGACGAATTTCTTTACAAATGCTAAACCTATTTGTTATCCAATGAACCATCTCAGACAGTGCCGCCCTACCATATCCTTTACCCTGATAACTCTCATCAATTATGAAGCCGTTAATCCAATACATATTCGTCGTATTTTCATCGTAAGCATGCATGATAAAACCGACCATCATCTCTTTGTCATAAATGGCAAAGGGCAAATAAACTATGTTATCCCCGTCTGGTTTAATATAAACTTTGGCAAGTGATACGGCTACTGGGGGTGCAAATTTACATTGCTGTTTCTTAACTTTTAGTGCTAATGCCTCTACCCAATTTTCTCTCGTAACACATTTCAATTGTACTTTCATAAACTTCACCTCCAATCATAATCTGACATTACCTCTTTATTAAATTCACTACTGACACTGAAATACCTTGTTCAACTAAACTGCCCCTTTAGTTCATTAAGAAATTCAACAACACCTTTAACAGAGCTTCAACAAAAAAAATAGCCCCTACTCAATACGAGTAAGGGCTTTTCAATGTATCACAGTCAAAAACAAGGTGTAAACTTATGGTATCCAGATTATTCGTTTGTATTCATCGTACATAAAAACCCCCCTCTCGATTAAGGAGAAGGGGTCAGTGATGATTTTGTTTCAACGATTATAAAAAGTGTATTCGTTTGATTACATTTTATTCTTCTCAAAACAAAAAAAGCCCCACTACGAGACGGGCTTTTTACGATTGAGGGGTCCTGTGGAGATAGTACCTTAATAATCTTTTCTCCATTCGTTTTCAAATTATTCACCCTACGAAATAATAAGGGTTAGCCAATCTGATAAAATCCTATCTTATGCTTTTACTCAACCGTTGCCTTCTTCCGCGGCCAATGCATCTGCCTTGGTAACATGAACAGTACCAAATGGATGATGAGGAGGAGCATATATCGAGTAAAGTTTTAGAGGAATATTACCTGTATTGGTTACATTATGCCATGTGCCAGCAGGTATCATTATTGCATAATCATCATAGACGTCTTTTACAAAGTTTAAATTATCCTTTCTATTGCCCATTTGAACAAACCCTTGACCTTGTTCAATACGTAAAAACTGGTCAACGTTAGGGTGAATTTCTAAGCCAATATCTTCACCAACTTTTAGACTCATCAATGTAACTTGCAAATGTTTTCCTGTCCATAAAGCGGTACGATAGTTATTGTTTTGCTTCGTAGCCTCATTTATATTTACTACAAATGGTTTTGGTCCATAATCTTTTAACTCAATATTATTTCTTCCGTTTGATGATTGTAAAAAACCCAGTTGGTTAGCATCATTAACACCCCGATAATCAGGATTTCTTACATAGTTATACATTGGTACATTAACATAATAAGGATATTGATATTGATAGGGATGTATATAAGGAACATAGTACATTTTTCTCAACCCTTCACAGTTTATAAGATTATCCTATGCACTTGTTAAGTGAACGTACTTTAAACAGCGTTTTAAATAAAAAAGCCCTTATTCATTGAGTAAGGACTTTTGATTATGCTACAAACAATTTAGTAAAAGTTGCTTTACCTGCCTTCTTATCGGCAATTATCCTTTTAGCTTTCTGGAATTTAGATAATGCCGACTCGGTACCTTTTCCGAATATCGATTCAAGTGATCCAAGTTTAAATCCTTCTGTATAAAGTGCAGCCTATAGAATCTAAGTGAGATTACCTTTTGCACCTTTTTCGACAGTGACAATGGCAGCCTTCGTCTTCGCTCCCCATTTACCATCCACAACAAACTTTTTATTGAACTGCTTATTAAGTTCATTTTGCAGTGCTTTGATTAGTGCTGATTTGGTTTTTGGCCCATTGAATCCATCCGTAACAAGACCTGCTTTATATCGGCTATTTAAGTTTTTTTGAATGGATACAATAGTAGCACCACCTTTGTTCTTAGATGGTTCTTTACTAACTCCAGAAGCAATCTCAGTCTTAGGAGGCACTGTAACAACAGTTTCATTTTCGGTCTTGAAGTTTAAAGAAAGACTTGGCTTTTTAAGGTATCCTTGCTTAATTTTCTTAATGCCCTTTCCATATGAAGGACTTTCATTTCTTTCTCTCGATCATTATCATACAGCTTAGGAAAGATATTTATCGTTATCCCTTTCTCATTAAGCTCCTGTTTGTTTAATTGTTGAATTGTTGAATCTTTAGCGCTCTAAATAATTTAAGTTCTTTCACAACGATAGAACGAATTTGCTTTTCATCAACATCCGGAAAGAAGGATAATTGGTTACTCATTCATTCTCCCCTCCATAGTATAATATGTACTCCGATACAATCACCATTGCCAGGAGAAATCCTGGTTATTATGTATAAAATACTTCATAAAAGTAAGGGGCACAAAATGAAAACAATAGAAATTTCACTTTCCTATGACTGGTCCATATTTATTCATCGGACTTATACGTTATATAAACACCAAACGGACCCAAACCAATACGTTATATTAGATAATGATTTTGATCAGGTTATGGCATTTAGAGTGGATGAAGGTTCATTTGAAGTTCTAAGTTGTCGTTATGACGCGAAACATAGAATCGAACTTCCAGGAAAAGTTGTTTACCTAAAACATTATCCTGACGAGGAGTAGGTTAATTGAAACAGCATCCGCTAAGGTTGCATCAATGCTGGGAGCAATCCTAGCTATTTTTTTCACTTTAAGCAGTAGCCCAGTGCAGAATTATTAATGTTTTACTAAATCCTCATCCATTTCGATTTGGTCATTTGGTATATTTTCCGTACCGTCTGGATTTACCCTATCTTCCACACTCTCATGTGGCTCTTCATAGAATTCCTCGATGCTCATCTGAGAAGGTTGAAGAGTAATAGATACATTAGCCCCAGCATGAGAATATAATTTATTAACTTTTCCATCCACATCGCGATAATAAGAAAACTTCAGGACAGTTTTCTTATTATCGCGTTGGATAGATATAAATTCAGCTCCAATTTCCCCAGCACCACTTTCTTCCACATTCAGCTTTGTTATCGATCCAGGCATTTTTAATAACTCATTTGCATGCGGTAATTCATCCCCTTGAGCATGACACATAAGAACTTCCTTTTTGTCATCCTTTTGGATTTTCTTAAATAATATATTACGTTCAATTTAGCTGTTGTCATGTTATTGGCTCCCTTTATATTCAGATTGAATTTAAAGTTTTGTTTCCCTTTATTTATATAGCGTTTCTAGCCCTAGAAAGCCTTTCAGCTGCTCTTTCCTTTTGTTCATCTGTATAGACCCGTTCTTTTTTCATGCTGACTTGTTTTTCTGTCAAAATTCCCTTAACAGCTATCGGTCTATCATCCTCGGATTCTATGACGAATAACTCTGTTAAATTAGAGAGTTTTCGAATGTGTTTAGGAACAGTAGAGTAAACAGTCCACTCGCGTGTACTGTTGTCAAAAAACAATGAAGTCTCTTGTTCATCTCGGGAATACCCCATACTTTCCAACCTCCCTTTTATTTGGCCCTATTGTATTTAAATTGGTGAAGCTCTTTCACTTCTATATTTTTGGACTTTAAATCTTAATGGGCCTTTTTAAGTTCCTCATGGGTCTGGACAGGTACCGATAACCTAGCCGCCTTTGAATTTGCCACACAGTAATTTGAATTAATTTTCTTAATGGTTTCTTTCTGGCTTTTAACCTTATTGGCTGTTTGAATATATGATCTTTGAATTTCATCGAACAATGGTTTTAACCGTTTAGTTGTCACCGTCTTTTGGCTGTTCACAATACTTCTAAGCTCGGATAGTTCTTTGATGCCTCTACTCCTAACTTCCATTTTTCCTCAATGGTATAGCTTACGGTTAACCTGATTTCGGCACGTCCTAGCAGGTTAGAAAAACTCTTTAAGCTGATTTCCAAGGTTTGTAAAATCAATTCAATTTAGCATCATTCTTATGCCATAATAGTTTTGTTTGTTTTTAAATCCATTTAACGATGCTAAGAGAAAATGAAATTTTTAGCATTTTACCAGATTGTTTGTACTAATATCCTTTTTCCCTTAATAAACTTAATAAAATCTAGTTAGGAGGGATGCAATGTTTAATAAATCCTCGAATAAAAAACATAATAGTGATAAGCCAATTATTTGTACAACCAATGGCGCTACTTACCAAAAGTACCACTCATATAAGAAATCGTATGAAAGAGAAGTATTTGTCATTAAAGATTATGGTGAAGATCGCGGTGTTACTCATAAAAGTGTTGCGTTATTTGAAGCTGTTAAAGATCAGTTTGACCGTTTTAAAATTGCAAAAATCTTTAAAGAAATTAATAACGCCAATATTTTGGTCGATAGTGATCTTATTCTTATAGACAAAAAAGGAAATGAACTACACCTTTCTGGTTGTAGTTGTGGTTACTCTGGAACAGGTCCCCATGGCACATTAGAAATTTTGAATAAAGCTGGATTCGAGATAGATAGACGGTTTTTATTTTGTTCAAAAGGATTCACTCTTTTTCATCCAAATGAAGAAAAAGAACTTTATGGCGAACGGTTATAAGTTTCCGTGAATATTTTTTGGGAACCTCATTTGTATGCCAGCATATATTTTGAATATTAAACCTTTGTGCAAACTCCTTTTTTTCCCTGAGTGACTATTTGTCAGAGAATAGTTACTTTTTTTTATGTCATGGTTTATTCGAACTGTGCCGCAAATGTCTTAATTTATTTTTTTATTTCGACTAAGTTTCTCGTTACCACGTTTAAAGTTGCCCGTAATTTTAGCGAGCAATAGTTGTATCTCAGTTACATTCTCTTCAACTTCTTTGATTCTTCTTATCAGACGTTCGGCTTCTCTATCCTTTATGACTTTAATTTCTTACTCCACCACACCAGATTCCAAAATTTCAACTTTAGCCTCCACATTTATCGGGATAGAAGTATAAATTTCATCCCATTTTTTCTTATCCCAGCTTCTTGTCCTTGTTCGTACTTGTTCGCCAACCCCTAGAGGGTCAACATGTAGTTTTTGAAAATTTCGCACTAAATCTTCCGAGCGTCCCTTCACATATTTTGACATTTTATCTTCTATAATTTTAATCATTTTAGGATTTATTTCTTTACCGGTATATTCTCGTAACATTGCCTTTATCTCGAGTTTGATCGTTATTGGAGTATCTGTCATCGGCTTTGAAATCTTGTAAGACCTTTTTGTTATTATATTATTGACGGAAGCAAATTCTTTCCCATCAATTTTTGTAGAGAAACCCTCCTTATTTGTTGTATCTTCAAATAACATTTTGAAAATAACATTTTCACGGCTCTTAGTCTGATACACGTATTCCCCTTTACTATTAAACATGGCATTCCCTTTAATAATAACTTTCCCATCCAATGCTTTAATGATAGGTAAAAATGGATCCATTCCTTCTGAATAATACGCATACAAAAAAAGATGGAGGTTATTTTTAGGAAGCATACCCGATTCTATATTTTGTTCAATTGTTTTAGATAAATAAATTCCTTTATCTATGTTGCCAAACTGCTGGCTTAACACATCCTTCGTACTTCCTTCGACAATGCCGAGATTCAAAGTAGTTCCAATTGAAGGGTCCCTGAGTAATGTATCAATTAGATGGAATATCCCTTGCTTTGCAAGCTTTTTTTCATATAATACCACCTCTAATTTTCCGCTGTAGATAGGTCTTTCAGATTGCTGATTCATCTCATCTCGGACGTCTTTACTAAGTGATGATTTCGAACTAAAGGTAACATTTTTAATGGTTTTATCAGGATAATACATCGGTGTCACAGCAATAGCTTTGAAATGAGTCTCATCTACATAATCATATCCTATGGCTGTAGCCATATTTATTTCATCGAGCACTTTGCTATCTACCCCCATACAACTTGAGAGAATACTAATTGAAAGAAGTATTAAGGCCAATTTCTTGAATAAAATTCTCATTTTTTAATCTTCCTCTTTTTTGAAATGACAGTAGATAAACAAACTAGAAATAAGACATAAGGAATTTCCATAATCAATCCTATATTTGCAACGTAATCCGTAATTTGATTAATCATTTTCCTAGCTTTAATTAGATTTGTTATCACAACCAATAATATTAATAAAAGAGCATAAATTTTTTTCTGCTCTATATTAAAGTATTGTGAAATCCCTCTTGCAGAAACCCATATATAGAGACATACACTAGGAACTAAAACTAAGACCCATGTAGCGATACCTATGTACTCAAACCGTTCAACAAAAGGCATTTTTACAATGCCCCAAAAGGACAAAGTTGCCCAAATATATCTACTGATTTGGCCTTCACTGTAAAACCCTATCGTCAAAATAGTTATGAACAAATAAACTAAAACAGTAGTGAGATTTCCTAGTTGCGCCCACTTTTGTGAACTTTTTCGATTCTTAATCAATGGATAATACATCATTAAAGTGGACACGCCTAAATAGCTATATGACATTTGCTTAGATGCAAGGGCTAAGTCTTGAAAAGAATGATTCCATATTGGTAATAGGTTGCGAAAATGAGTATACTCTAGTGGGAAATAAAAAGTTAGAATTAAATAAGAAGGTATACAGATCCCTAAAAAACAAATACCGGTGACTACTCTAAATCCTCCTAAAACCACATAATAAATTAATAAAGCAAATATGGAGGTCACTAACCATGTGTTTATTTGAGGGAAGACCCATGATTGAACTATTTCAAGATAGGATCTTAAAACAGAAATACCTACCATCAGCCAATAAAGTATCCAGATGATATTTAGTAAACCGCCAAGCCACTTACCAAATAGGCGTTTCTGTATGCCTATAAGATCCATATCGTGACAATTTAATACTTTGTACATACCCCAAATGCCAAATGAATATATTATTCCGCTTATAATGACAGCTATCCAAGCATCATTGCCAGCAGATTGAATGATTATCCTCTGATATCCCAGAATCCCTACGCCTATCTGGATTTTAATGATTAAAAAAAAGACAAGAAATGTTGAGATTTGATCACTCTTAGCGGCCATGTATTAAACCTCCATTTTCACTTAGTCCTTAGAATCTTCCTTGGGTTCTAATCGGATAGTGTCTTCCGTCTGAACTTCAATTGGACGTTTAGCCTGAAGAAAAAATGGTAAACGAATCAGGGCATCTCGCATATCATAAATCCTTGGCGGATAAATTGGTTCAAGAAATGGCCTCCCTAAGGAAGTAAGCCTCAATAAATGTACAAGCAAAAAACAAAAACTGATTGATATACCTATTAATCCTATAAAATAAGCCATGAGAAGAAGAGGAAATCGAATTAGGCGAATGGTATTACCCATTTGATAAACAGGTGTAGTAAAAGAACCAAGAGCCGACAATGCAACAAGAATTAATAATACATTACTTGTTAGCCCTGCTTCAACAGATGCCGTTCCAATTACAATACCGCCTACGATACCTATTGTCTGACCTACTTTAGTCGGCAGTCTAGCTCCAGCCTCACGAAGAAGTTCAATGACTAATTCCAAGATTAATGCTTCTAAAATCGGTGGAAATGGAATTCCGCTACGTGAAATCACAAGTGTACTGACTAAATCCTTTGGGATTAACTCATAATGATAGGTGAGAACTGCGACATATATAGGTGTCACTAAGATGGAAAACAATACAGCAAAAAAACGAATAAGGCGAAAGAATGAGGCAATTGTCCAGTTGAGAAAATAATCTTCGAATGCCGCAAAGTATTCTACGAAAGTGGAAGGACCAAGTAAACCATGCGGAGCCCCGTCGACTAAAATCACCACTTTTCCTTCTCCAAGGACTGCAGCCAATCGATCTGGCCGTTCTGTATCGATAAATTGGGGAAACGGAGAATGCTTATTATCTTCAATCATTTGTGAAATATAGGAGCTATCAATTATTTGATTAACCTTTAAATCAGTAATGCGCTGAATCACTGTTTCTACATTCTCTCTATTTGCAATTCCTTCTATATGGATCACAGCCACTCTTGTTTTAGATAACTTACCAACAATTATTTCTTCAACAGCAAGTTCTGCAATTGGAAGCCGTTTTCGGATTAAATATAAATTCGTATCGAGTGATTCGACCAGTGCTTCTTTCGGACCGACAACACTGAACTCTACCTCTGGCAGTGTAACTTGCCTCGAAGTGTTATTTGCTGCTTTAACTAAAACTGCTTGATGAGATTGAATATTAAATGTAATAGATATAAACCCCATCAACAGTTGATTTTGGAGTTCAACAGGATTTTTCGTAAAAACAAGCCCTTCTATTGGCAACTTGTGTACGAGCCCTTCTAGAGTTGAAGAATTTGTATGTAAAAAAGGAAGGAGATCTCTATGCAATATATCTTTATCAATTAACGTATCGAAAAAAGATACACAGTATACTTCATTTTCAAAATCGAGTGTAAAGCTTGTAAAATCCTTTGACTTTTGCAGATGTTTGAGTACATCAGAGAAGTCTGTAGATTTTTGAATCTTTTGCTTTTTAAATAATGAATATCTTTTCAGTAGACTTCACTCCTTTGATTTTAAGATATGCATATTATTAACAAATTGAAGGGTTTTATGCAGGAAAAACCAAGAGTATCTTGTTGATATTTTGGATAATAACATTTTCAACTAAACTGACCTGTTAGTTCATAGCCCTAAAGCATAAAATAGCCCCTACTCAAAGTGAGTAAGGGCTTTTTTATTTTAATCCTCCACAGTTACACCAATAATCTCATCAAACCGGATTTTCTCAAAGGAACTATCTCTCATCTGAATGCTTAACTCTTTCGTGACAGGATGAATGTACACACAATAACCATGCTATTCTTGTGGATTTCCCTCGTTATGTAATCTAAATCTTATCGGTAAATGATATTCCATTGCATAATGAATGTTGTTTTCAAACTCTTCAACCTGATATTCATCTAGGATAGGTTTTTTATTTAAGAAATAATCAACCTCCCCTATATTTAATGAACCCTTGCTCTGGAGTTACGATTAAAGGTGAACATAAAAACAGTGAACTAAAGTTTATCGATTCGGAAAATATTTCTAGCTTTTTAAAAGCAGACTATGAATATGGATATATTTACTGGATATTTTATAAAGTCCTTATTGAAACCGGTCTACGTAAAGGTGAAGCAGCCGCCTTACAATGGAAAGACATTGACCTAAAAGAAAAAACAATTAATATTAATAAATCTCTTGATTTTCAAGAAGCAAGTAAGGATCAAAGTAAAATCTTTGGCGATGTTAAAACTTATCATTCAAAACGTGTAATCACAATAAGTCAGTCCCTTACAAATGATTTACTTTTTCACAAGTAGTATCAAAACCAAAACAAATTGGCATTACAAGAAGATTACTATCATGAACTTAATTTAGTATTATGCAGAAATGATGGTAACTACATGCCAAAATCAAGCCTTTTTAATTCATTTGCTCGTATCCTAAAAAAAGCAGAGCTTCCCTCTTTGCCTATTCACTCTACTCGACATACGCATGCAGTATTACAGTTAGAGGCTGGCGCAAGCATGAAATACATTCAAGAGCGTTTAGGTCATGGCAGTATGCAAATCACAGCAGATGTATACTCACATATTAGTAAAAAAATTGAACATGACACAATGGATAAATTCGAGGAGCATATGAAAAATGTCCTTGAATAATTTTTTTGATTTTTTTCGGGCATTTATCGGGCAGTTGATAACTTCATTAGATTTTATGAATGAATGCCCGAAATAGAAAAAACCCCCGACACCAGAGGTGCCAAGGGTTTGAGATATTAATACATAGACATATATTGTTCGCGTTCCCATGGGTGAACTTGTGTTCTAAACATACTTCTTAGCATTACTAGAAATCATAAAACATCACAAATGCCTGTTTAATAGCATTTTCGAAAAAACATTAAAATATATTTATTCATTACTAAGGCATTTCTATAAATAAAAGGTAATTAAAGTGTTCAGGAAGGTAATTAAGGGAATAATAGTACTCGATTTAATTAAATAAACTGAAAAGAGTAAAATGTATGATCATAAATTTAAAGGTATACTTACATGCAAAAGAAACTAATTTCTTGCAAAGTGGCACCTTCTCTGTCTCAGCCTATGACTTCAAGAAAGACCCAGACTGGACAGCTGCAGTTGTGGCATATGGATCCAACAGATTAAAAGTAACTTTGTAGCTCGTAAGGATTTTCGATTAAATCAAGTTGTTTATAACGATGATAATGATATTACGGAGTTAGTTAAGAAGGTTATTACTATAATTTAGGATGATTTGCATTTGAAAACAAAAATTAGCCCTACTCAAAATAAGTAAGGCTGTTTTGATTTCTTTCTGATGTATCAGTATAAATCACTGACTTCTGGTCCGTCATTATCCTTCTCATCATCTTTGGTTATATCTTTTACATTAAACATTTCAAATTTAATAGATTTTTCTAGAGTGATTAATGTTTTTGTGAGCTTATTTAATTCATTTATGGCAGGATTTGCTTTAGTGAATTCCTGATTTCCATTAATAGTTGTTGTCATCACGCCGCCTTTGTTGATTGTGATTTGAATCTTTCTAATTTGTTTAACAATCGCTAAATACCGCATTACCTTATCAACTTCTATCAGATCGTCTTGATCAATACGGTTCATCAATTGGTTTTCCAAATCTGAAATTTTTACAACTCTACTCACAAAAACACCCCCCCTCTTTTTTTTACCCAGCTATTATAACGGTGGTTTTTTGGATTTTTTTTGGACGGCAGAGGCCCCTGTCCAGTCCCAAACAAAAAATATTTAGCAAAGATTTTTAGGTGGGGGGTATTACCAGCGTTCATTGTTCCATTTCTTTTCTTTTTTAACGAATCCAAAACGGTTATGTCTTTTATTATGATGATACCTGCACAACGTTCGCAATGAATCTAAATCATGAGCTTTTTCTGGATGAATCTCAATTTCAAATATATGGTCTACTTCAAGTGTTGCATGGTCTCTGGTAGTGACCTTCCCTTCTTCACGACACATAACACATTCATATCCATCCCTTCTTAATGCTTGTTCTCTCAGTCCGTTATTACCACGCCAAGCATTGCTTTTGTAAAAGTCTCTTTGTTGTTCTCTAGTTGTGTATTCGGATACCACGACATCATCTCCAAAAAAATAACACCCTAAAGTTAGGATGCTAAATAATATAAGATAATACTTTGAATGGTTTTATTTTTCCTCTGTTCCCCTCTAATGAAGTAACTATGTTTGGCTCATTACGATTAAGTATTTTACACACTTGGGGTCTAGAAAATCTTAACAGCTTCGATATTTGCACACTATTTTTACCCATCGTTTGCAATGTTTTAATAATAGAGTACTGTTTTCTCAAACTTCGATTTATACAATTAAGTCTACACCTATCATCATGAATAGTTTTATTCTTGTTTACTATTCTAATAGCATTCCTTTGATGTAATTCTAAGGCTTCTCCAATTTCTCTATACGTGCAACCATTACGATACATTGACATTACTTTCTTAGCATTTCTAAACTGATGAATAGTATGACGATTTTTAATGTAATAATTATATTGAGGTAGAATGTGACTGAATGAATTTATATTGGATATATGGTTTATCTTATCTATTCCAACATTAGTCAACTCGGCAATTTCCTTAATATTCACATCATTATAAAGCATAGTTTTTATATCTTTAACTACATCAACAGCAATAGTACTTTTAGCTTCAGACAGATAAATTAACATCTCAGGATTTTCTTTAAATCTATTCTTATTTGATTCCGATATTTTTCTTTTTACATCGTCAGTGAAATTTACTAGGTTTGGTTTTCTTTTACTTATATTGACCTTTCTGTTGTTGTCATACTTATTAAACAATGTAACTGCATATGTCGCATTGTAGCCTTTATCCGAATACTCACTTTTTTTTTCCTCAATCCAGTATCTTTCACGTACATTTAGTTCTTCAGTACAGCAATATTCCAATACTTCAAAAACAAATAATTTTTCACCAAATTTATTAAAGGCTCTTTGCAAATAGTTATTGTAATGCTTATTATCTTTCAAACTTCTAAAGTGTTGAGATCTTCTATATAACAAATTATTAGTTTGACCGATATAAACCTTATTATTTTTTAAATTGAGAATTTGATAAATCCCACTTTTTTTTCTACTTTTAACTATGTTATTATTCAATTACAATCAGCTCCAAATCAGTTGGTTTTCACGCTCTAGGATGTTCCAGCATCGCTAGGGCTTTTATAATTTAATTATACCAATTTTAGGTAGATTGGTTTGGTTAATCTCTTCTTCCTAAACGCTTTCTGTCTTATCAATTCCCATTCACTGCTACGATAGAACTTCTTCTTCTGCGTCTCAGTCTTATACTCTGCCAATTACCTCCCTAAATAAATATCTAATCGCGTTACCAACTAGAAGTCTAAACGTTTAGATTTGTTCAAATGATGGGGAATAATACAATATAAAAACGCCTATCATTTGATAGACGTTTTGAAAAAACTCAATTAGAAATTCTTCGTTATCTCTAGAACTCCCTAGGGTAGTTATTTTTTCTCATTAAATGTTTTTGATTTTACTAAGAATATAAATTTGTAGTCCTAAAACAAGACCAATTAAAACAGTTATAATGAAAAATGGTCCAACATCTTCGCTAAAAGCAGTTAATAATAGGAAAAATATTGCCACACTTATAACTACACCTAGCACTAAATTCAAGAAAAGTTTCATTGTTACACTCCTTACCACACGATTCCGCTTAATTATAACTAATATCTATAATAATCAAATAGATTAATAGACATAGCCTTTAATACTTAAATGTTATCATAGGAACATTTGCGTTGCTTTTCTTTATGTTTCCTCCGACAGAAACTTGTCCTGTTGAAAGTGTAATCGTCCCTGTTAGGCCAACTGTAACATGTGTATAATACCCATAAGCGTTGGCACTGACATCGTTTTTATTACCTTTTTTCACTTGGTAAGATAGGTAGCCATTATGGTTCTTAGGTGCTGCATTTGATCCAATTGCCTTTATATCAAATTTCTTTGCCCAACCTGCTGCACTTGGAGTTGATGAGATAGCTTCCATCTGTATACTTATAAACAAACTTATCCGTACCAGATACCTTTACAGCTGATGTTGAATGAGTTATAGCTAGGACATCTTTTAATCCCACATTAGGACTCTTTAGCCATTTAAATGAATTTTTCAATAATGTATTTCCATTTGACAATTTAGAAGATGTTAAAGTTAAACTTATCCAACTTGTCTTTTCTGTCTTAGTAGCCCTCATAACTTTATCATGGAAAAGTCCTTGGGTAGCTTGTTCCTCTGTAACAGGAATGATATCTACTTGTCCATCTTGTTGTTCTGTAACTTGAAAGAATTCAGTAGATTCTCCTGTTAATTCCCCATCAATATTTGCAAATGCCTCATACTCTTCTTCAGTCATACTATCAATTTCTTCTTCACTAAAACCTAAGTTTTTTAATGAATCTTTCTCTTCATCTGACAAATAAATTGGTGTTGAACCTTCATCATTTGATTCTGCTTTTGAATTAGTTGGCAAGACTAAAAATAGTAAAAAAACCAGTGCAAACATACCTAAAACTTTACTCACTTTGTAAAACATTGAAAATTTACCCTTAATTCCCTATATTGGATAAAAACACAAGTTTAACAATACCATTCATCTTATGTTTCCGCAACTAATTACCTATTACAATGTAATATTTTATACATTTTAACGGTTAAATGTGAATTATTCCTCATTCTAAAAGAAAAAGCACCCAATTGAATGAGTGCCTTAATTCCTTTATAAGTGTATTTGCTCAAGCTTGATAATGTGTAATGTTTACTTCTCCCACTTTTACAATAATGCTAGGAGAAAGACTAAACCTAACCATCCACGGATTTTAAAAGATGTGCAGGAACGTAGGACATAAAACCATTCAAACAACAGCAGATGTATATGCTCACGTGTCAAAAAAACTCGAAGAAAAAAGTGTGGACGGATATTCAAAATACATGGATTATGCCCAGTTGAATATGAAATAGGTTGAAATGTGGTCAAAATGTGGTCAGCCAGCCAGTTCCCTTTCATTTTATAAAAATAAAAAAAGCCTTGGCAACTGAGAAACTCAGTAATACCAAGGCTTTAAAGCTATTAATACATAGACATATATTGTTCGCGTTCCCATGGGTGAACTTGTGTACGGAACATATCCCATTCGATTTCTTTTGCTTCGATGAAGTGTTCAAGCAAGTGCTCACCTAGCGCTTCTTTGATTACTTCATCAGCTTTTAATGTTTCCAAAGCAGCAAATAAAGTAGCTGGCAGGTCAACGATACCTACTTCTTCACGCTCTTCTTTATTCATAACATAGATGTTGCGGTCAACTGGCGCTGGAGGAGTCAGGTCGTTTTTGATACCGTTAAGACCGGCTTTCAATATTACAGCAAGTGCCAAGTATGGGTTTGCTGCTGGATCGACACTACGTACCTCTACGCGAGTACTCACTCCACGTGAAGCTGGGATACGAATTAATGGGCTACGGTTTTTAGCAGACCAAGCAACATAACAAGGAGCTTCGTAACCAGGTACTAGACGTTTGTATGAGTTAACAGTTGGGTTTGTTACCGCTGTGAAGCTTGGAGCATGCTTAATGATCCCTGCGATAAATTGCTCAGCTGTTTTACTTAATTCCAATTTGCCTTGTTTATCATAAAATGCGTTTTCGTTTCCTTTGAATAAAGAAACGTTACAGTGCATACCAGATCCATTAACACCGAACAATGGTTTTGGCATGAATGTTGCGTGTAAACCATGTTTACGAGCAATCGTTTTAACAACTAATTTAAATGTTTGGATGTTATCACATGCTGAGATCGCATCGGCATATTTAAAGTCAATTTCATGTTGTCCTGGAGCTACTTCATGGTGGGATGCTTCAATTTCAAATCCCATTTCTTCAAGCTCAAGAACGATATCACGACGGCAGTTTTCTCCCAAGTCAGTTGGCGCAAGGTCAAAGTATCCGCCTTTATCATTCAATTCTAGAGTAGGCTCTCCGTTTGCGTCCAGTTTGAATAGGAAAAATTCCGGTTCAGGTCCAAGATTGAAATCTGTGAAGCCCATTTCTCTTGCTTCAGCAAGAACACGTTTTAGGTTAGCACGGGGATCCCCATCAAAAGGTGTTCCATCCGTATTGTAAATGTCGCAAATTAGACGTGCAACTTTACCTTTTTCGGAAGTCCAAGGGAAGATGACCCATGTATTTAAATCTGGATATAGATACATATCAGACTCTTCGATACGTACGAAACCTTCAATGGAAGATCCGTCAAACATCATTTTATTATCAAGTGCTTTTTCCAATTGACTGACTGGGATCTCAACGTTTTTAATCGTCCCTAAAATATCAGTGAACTGTAAACGAATGTACTTAACATTTTCTTCTTTCGCTAAGCGAGTGATGTCTTCACGTGTGAACTTTGTCAATTTCTATTCCCCCTAATATTCTTTAAAAATCATATTTTTTATTGGAAAAAACGAGACATATCCCCTTGTCGTAGAGATGTTCGATGCTTACCGCCTTGTAGAAGCTCAGCGCGCAGAAGCTTACGAAGCTCCTCGTCACTTAGGTCACGCCTTATTTTTTCCGCTTGTTCTAAATCTTGAGTCTTAGGTAAATTTTGTTCCTTTACAGTGAAAATTTTTTTTATGCCGGCCAGATTGACTCCTTGTTCGATTAAGTCTTTAATCTCAAGTAGTCGATCGATATCGTTTAAAGAAAAAACCCGACGATTTCCATCTGTTCTCATAGGAGTAATAAGTTGATGCTCTTCGTAATACCGAATTTGGCGTGCAGACAACTCAGTTAGCTGCATGACGATTCCGATGGAAAAAAGAGGCATCGAACGCCGAATGTTGTTGCCGCTCATTCTTAGCATCCTCCTTTTGTTTATCATGATATAATCTTATATCATGTTATTAAACTTGTCAATATGATGTTACATTTTATGACGTCTTTTTTTTCAGAAAAGTTGAATGATTTGTAACCCAATAAATATTGCGACTATTGTTCATTGCAGAAATCCAGTTGATCTGGATTCCTATTACGGTACCGCCAAATTTCCATTACAATTGAATCAGTTTTTTATCCATAAGCGCATTCACTGCCGTCAATACAGCCATTTTAACATGGGCATACGTCAACCCGCCTTGAACGTAGGCAACATATGGAGCCCTTGTCGGACCATCTGCCGTCAACTCAATGCTTGCTCCCTGTATAAAAGTGCCCGCTGCCATGATTACATCATCTTCATAACCCGGCATATAAGCAGGATATGGTGTTACATGGGAATTGATTGGTGATGCATATTGAATGGCCTGACAGAAGGCAACCATTTTATCTCGGTCATCAAATTGGACGGATTGAATTAAATCAGTGCGCTTCGCATCCCATCGAGGGTACGTATTCATCCCGATTTTCTCTAAAAATGCGGCTGTGAACATGGCTCCTTTAACAGCTTGGCCTACGACGTGTGGCGCAAGAAAGAATCCTTGGTACATTTCCTGTAAACTATAAAGCGAAGCGCCCGCTTCAGCCCCTATTCCAGGTGATGTTAATCGATACGAGCAGGCTTCGACAAGATCTTTTTTACCGACAATGTATCCACCGGTTTTCACGATCCCGCCACCTGGGTTTTTAATCAATGAACCTGCCATTAAATCCGCCCCGACATGACATGGCTCTTGCGTTTCAACAAACTCTCCATAACAGTTGTCGACAAAGACGACAATTTCAGGATTTATTTCTTTTACAAAGGAAATCATTTCCTTGATTTCATCAATCGTGAAAGAAGGACGTGTAGCATACCCTTTTGACCGCTGTATACCGATCATCTTGGTATTTGGTTGAATGGCTTGCTTGACTGCTTTAAAATCAACGGTTCCAGCTTCCGCTAACGGAACGGCCTTATAGCTTATATTAAAATCGCGTAAAGATCCTATGCCCGAGCCCCGGATACCGACAATCTCTTCCAACGTATCATACGGCTTTCCAGTTATGTATAACAATTCATCACCTGGGCGCAATATGCCGAAAAGGGCGGTGGAAATGGCATGTGTCCCCGAAATAATCTGAGGGCGTACTAATCCAGCTTCCGCACCAAAAACATCTGCATATATCAATTCAAGCGTATCGCGTCCCGTATCATCGTATCCGTACCCTGTCGTAGGGATGAAATGTGAATCACTCACTCTATGTGCTTGATAGCTTTGTAATACCCGGAATTGATTTTCTTCAATTCGTTCATCCACTTGCTTATGTAATGGAGAAATCATTGCTTCGACTTCCTGGGCAATGTTTTTTAACACTTCTCCATTTGTTAACTGCTGATACATCAAAAATTCCCCTTTATAATGAAAATTTCTCTAGCTGCCCGGTTAATGGATGATCAGCTAGACAAAAACCTTTGCATTCATATCTTTCCGTTTCTTCATTAAAGGAGAGAGTGCGCAATATGGTTTCATTCTTTAGCTGTGATAATAGTTTACCCTCACTCGAAGGAAGGAAAACATAATATGGGACCATTTCTTCAATCACGTACTTTTCAATTTCTTCCATGATATGATTCAGGTCCGATGGTTCATAAGCACTGATCAATAAAGAAGGATGATTGGAAGACCTTACAAAATCAGCGTGAACCTTATCCTTCTTATTATACAACGTTAGCTGTGGAATGGAAGGGACTTCTAAGTCATTTAGCAAATCATGCACCGTTTTCTCATGATTAAAGTAATCGGCACTTGAGGAATCGACCACATGGAGCAACAGATCCGCTTCTTTCACTTCTTCCAGAGTCGAGCGGAACGCGGCGATTAAGGATGTCGGCAAATCTTGTATAAAGCCAACCGTATCCGTCAACAGCACGGTAAAGCCGCTGGGGAGAATGGCTTTTCGTGTCATGGGGTCCAGTGTAGCGAACAACTGGTTCTCTTCGAATGAATCCGCCTCCGTCAAACGGTTGAACAGCGTTGATTTACCTGCATTGGTATATCCTACTAGTGCAATTTGGAAGGTCTTATTCCGTTTCCTTCTATCGCGATAGCGTTCTCGGTGCTTCACTATGCTACTTAATTGTTGCTTGATTTCATCAATCTTGCCTCGAATGTGACGACGGTCGCTTTCAAGCTTCGTTTCTCCTGGACCCCTTGTTCCGATTCCGCCCCCAAGCCTGGACATGGCCGTTCCCTGTCCGACTAAACGCGGCAATAGGTATTGGAGCTGAGCAAGTTCGACCTGCAGCTTCCCTTCTCTGGAACGCGCACGCTGAGCAAATATATCTAATATGAGCTGCGTCCGATCAATGATCCTTGCCTCCAATTGTTTCGAAAGGTTTCGAATCTGGCTCGGGGATAGTTCATCATTAAAGATGAATAAATCCGGCTCCAGCTCCTCTTCCAGATTCCGAAGCTCCTCCACTTTGCCTTTTCCTATATATGTAGCCGGATCGATGGTTTCCCTTTTCTGGGTTATGGTTAGTAATACCTCAGCATTCGCCGTCTTCGCCAACGAAGCCAACTCATCAAGTGAATAATCAAAACGTTCATTAGCTTCTGTTGTTTGACACCCTATCAACACGGCTTTTTCCTTTATTCGTCCTTCCAAATCATGCACCACCTTCTCGAAGATTTCAGTTAATCATAACAAAAAATTCGCACTTATAAAACTTTCCTGAAAACTAAGCTTTTACCCGTTTTAAAAAGTCCATAATCATGCTAAAATCAAGTTTGACTTTAACATCAAATTTGAGAAGACATAGAGGGAACATTCATATGACATGGGAAGTATTAAGTTTCATAGGTACAATAGCATTTGCCATTAGCGGGACCATCAT
Organism: Peribacillus sp. Bi96; assembly: GCF_918698115.1. Classification (GTDB taxonomy): domain Bacteria; phylum Bacillota; class Bacilli; order Bacillales; family DSM-1321; genus Peribacillus. Next base: position 12,934 of record NZ_CAKKLV010000014.1, on the reverse strand, counting down.
TGCCATGGAAGAAGAGTATGATATTTTAGGAGTTTATATTTTAGGAATCATAACGGCCTTTGGCGGAGGGGCAATTCGGAATCTACTGATAGGCGTCCCCGTTTCAACGTTATGGAATCAAAGTTTTTATTTCACCATTGCTATAATATCCATCACCATCGTTTTTGTTTTTCCTACAATCCTATCAAAACATTGGGATAGATGGGGAAACTTCAGTGATGCCATTGGCCTTTCAGCTTTTGCTATCCAAGGCGCAATGTATGCCGTAGAACTTAATCATCCAATAAGTGCCATCATCGTATCAGCAGCATTAACCGGATGCGGCGGAGGAATAGTCCGTGACGTGCTGGCCGGAAGAAAGCCATTGGTCTTCAGAAAAGAAATTTACGTAGTGTGGGCCATCATTGCAGGCTTAGCTTTAGGAAGCGGAGTATTATCCCAGTCATGGCAGCTTTATATGCTCTTTGTCGTCATCACAATATTACGAGTCCTTTCTTACACTTATAATTGGCACCTTCCCAATAAAAAATGGGTGCCGAAAACATAAATTTGAAAAGCCCGCCATTTTGGTGGGCTTTCCTTTGTCATTCTTTCTCATCATCCTCAAAAATCAAATCTTGGCTGGTAAGGGTCAGTAAATCGGCTTTTTCAAACGAATCCTCCAGTAAAAGCCGCATTGCCTGCACCCTAATCGACTTTTCAAGTACATTGCGGATATAACGGCCGTTAGAGAATGAAATCGATCCTCGAAATGAACGTAATACGATTAAGTGATCTTTTAATTTCCTTTCAGCATCCCGATTCATTAAATATTCCCTTTCCTGCAGCATACGATCAGCTATCTCCATTAACTGATCAATCGTATAATCCGGAAAGTCTACAACAAGCGGGAACCTGGAATGAAGGCCAGGATTAAGGCTGAGGAAATAATCCATTTCCCGCGAATACCCAGCAAGAATTAAAATGAATTCATGTTGGCGATCTTCCATATGTTTAACAAGGGTATCTATGGCTTCTTTACCAAAATCCTTTTCTCCGCCTCTTCCCAAAGAATAGGCTTCATCAATAAATAAAATCCCGCCAATGGCTTTTTTAATTAAATCCCTAGTTTTTTGGGCAGTATGACCAATATATTCCCCGACCAGATCTGCCCTCTCCGCTTCAATTAAATGCCCTTTTGAGAGTACATTCATTTTTTGAAACAACTTCCCGATTAAACGTGCAACCGTTGTTTTCCCTGTTCCAGGATTTCCTTTAAACATCATATGCAGTGCTTGACGGCCGGTCTTCAGCCCTTTTGCCTCACGCTGCTTGTTGATGTAAATCCAGGCATATATCTCTTTGATCATCCGTTTCATTTCTTCCATTCCTACCAGCGATTTAAGTTCATCTTCAATTTCCTTCAATGCTACATGCTGGTGGGGGATTTCTTGCACCAAAATTTCTTTTATCGGCAGATCCTTTTGTAGCGCTTTTCTGTTTTCCGCATTAAACACAATATTGATTTGCCCGTTATTTTTCATACGGATCGGTTGTTCCAATGCATTCACCTCTCCATCTTGGACCCCTAACTCCACAATTTCATTCGATTTATGATGGCATAGTCATAGGTAGCTTAGCCATAACTAAACCCATCGAAAATTTCCCCTAATTACTTTTTGGTATTCCAAAAATCCCTTATAATTTGCCATATTCTCTTTCAAAAGACGCCTTATTCTGACAGAATACTTCCCTCAGAAAAATATTTACGACAAGTACTCTTCCGATTCGGCAATTTATTTGCTGTGATGTCATTTCCTGCGGTTTCCCGGAAAATAATCCGTCCATTAATATATATTCAATATAGATACGTAAAATTATCGATTCTTTGAAAAAGAAACGAGCAAAGCAAACAAAAAAAAACAGGTCGCTATAAGCGAAACCTGTTTTTACATTCATATATATGATTATTCCTTCACCTCGTAATCAATTTGAACATTACGTTGTGGAGCGAATGTAGAAATCGCATGTTTATAAACTAACTGTTGTTTGCCCTCTGATTCAAATAAAACGGTAAAATTATCGAACCCTTTAACTTGACCTCTAATCTGGAAACCATTTAATAAAAATACCGTCACATACGTACCGTCTTTTCTTAATTGATTAAGAAATTGATCTTGAATATTTACTGATTGTTTCATGTATTAGTCCTCCTCTTTTCTCTCTAATTTTATGTATTCGCCTTCATTGAAAAGCTTTCCTGCAATAAATCCAGATATTTCATGTATTTTTTTTGGAAAGCCTTCGAGATCGGTCATATTAAACCAAATCACATCCATTTTGTTCCGAAACCAAGTTAATTGTCTTTTGGCGTATCGACGAGAGTTTTGCTTTAAAGTTTCCACTGCTTCATCCAATGAAGCTCTTCCTTCAAAATAATCATAGATTTCTTTATAGCCTATAGCCTGGATTGATTGGCAATCCCTCAATCCTTGTTCATAAAATGACTTCACCTCTTGAATTAGCCCTTCTTCTACCATCCCATCAACACGTTGATCGATACGTTGATATAATTTTTCACGTTCCATTGTCAAGCCAATGATGCACGTATCGTATTTCAATTCTGTAGGCTGATCATTCAGCTGCTCACTCATCGTACTACCTGTACAATGGAAAATCTCAAGTGCCCTGATTACCCGTCTTACATTATTAGGATGAATCCGATTTGCACTTTCAGGGTCGACCTTGCGCAATTGCTCAAAAACAGGATTGATTCCGAACTCCCTTACCTGTTTTTCCAGTCCAGCCCTATAAACGGGGTCTGATGGAGCTTCCGAAAATTGATAATCATAAATGACTGATTGTATGTATAATCCTGTTCCACCGACGATAATAGGGAGTTTACCTCTGCTTTGGATGTCCTCGATACAAGCATTAGCGCGCTCCTGGAACTCAGCTGCACTAAATGGTTCATCCGGATCCTTAATGTCCAGTAAAAAGTGCGGAATTCCTTCTGTTTCTTCATTCTTGATTTTTGCAGTCCCAATATCCATTCCTTTATATACCTGCATCGAATCTCCGCTAATAATTTCACCATTAAATAACTTAGCCATCTCGATGCTCATTTTTGTCTTGCCAACAGCAGTCGGTCCAATGATGACGAGAAGTTTTCCTTTTTGTTGTTTCACACTCTCACTGCCTTATATGATTTTTTTCCATCTTATCATAATCTCGATGAAAGCAGCTAAACATCTTCCCATTATGTCCATTTGCCATTCTTTTATTCACTTCTTTTTAAGGAAAGGCATTAAGGTAAGGTTGTCTTAAGGTCACTTTATTTACATTCATTTTTAACCTGCCAAAACGGTTGTTTTTGCATAGAAGATTATAGAATTTGAAACATCCAATTTTTGATCATTGCTATTAACTCTTCATTAATAAGGCTTCATTTTCATAAACAGGACTTTACTAGGTACACGTACTTTTTTGGACAGATGATTGATTATTTGAGGAATGAATTTGCTGTAAGATAGATGTGGTCACGATGCTTCAATACCCTGGTCATAAAAAAAAGGAATGATTCCTTCTATATTATTAGGAATCATTCCTTTTAGGTTTTCAGCACCCTTTTTATGGACTTTTTATTGTGCTTCCCTTTGAAAATGAATCAGCCCATTTTTCCATTTACAGGTATAATCATCGTAATGGAAGTCTGCTTCTCATTAGACTGTACTCGAATCTCTCCATCATACCTGTCCACTAAGTCTTTAACGATAAACAAGCCTTGCCCGCGAACCTTGCCCTTTTGTGCCTTTTTGGTTGAAAATCCGCTAGCGAATATATTCTCCTGGTCTAAGGCGGAAATCATTTGACCGGTGTTCGTGACCATAAACGTATACTTTTCCTCATCCGCTATACAGGCAATTTTCATTCGGCGTTCTTGCTCTGGCAATTCAATCGTTGCCTCAATGGCATTATCTATGACATTTGATAACAATTTTATCAAATCGATTGTTTTGACCCTGTTGAACGAGTTAGATGAAATATCAAGCTCAATATCGATGTTATAATTCTGCGCGGAGAGCCTTTTAGTCTCTAACAGGACAGATAGGCCTGGATGGATTACATCCAACTTCATCGATGCAATCGAATGCACTTCTTTTGAGAGCCCGGTTAAATAATCGAGTGCTTTAGCGTTCTCTTCTAATTTAAGAAGGCCGTGTATCACCTGAATATGATTGGAAAAGTCATGCCTTAACGAATGGACCGAAGCAATAAGCGATTGAAATTCCGATTGATATGTATCCTCCGTATCCCCCACTTCACGTGTCAGTTCTTTTTGATACCATTTTTGAATGACAAAAAAGGTTACCAGCAGCATAATAACAAATCCCCCGTTATAAACCAGGATGGCAATACTGCTTTTCAATACTTTTTCATTAATGGAATTGATATCCTCAGCACTAACATCAATACCTAAAAAACCAATAATCTTACCACCTTGATCTTTCATTGGCACTCCGACAGTCAAATAATCCCCATATTCCGGATCCTCTAGAATCCCAGTAATAAAGCTTTTGCCTTCATAGGCCTGTTTCACCTGCTTGGCTGGTACAGTACATACCCCACCAATAGGAAAATCCCCTTTATGATCTTTAGAAAAGCCAGTAATCATGGCCTTTGATACTACCGGATTATCTACCTTAATGGTATAAACATACAAAGCTCCGATTTTTTCACGGGCATCCTCTAAGTAAGCTTTAATATCCTCATATTCCCGGCTCTTTACTTGGTTATTAAGAAATCGTTGATAGGCCTCTATATCCATTGAGTCGGCAATGGACCTAGCAGCTACCAAGTTTTGATTGGCAACGGATTTTTGAACAGAATTTTTAATACTTAAATAAGTAGAAAACATATTTAGGAGAATGAAAACAATTAATAAAAGAATGGTCAAATAAAGAAATGCCCTTAACTTTTTATTTTTCATAGGATTAAACTTACCTCATCTCTAGCAGCTAAAAGTTAACGAACCTATTGTGAGTTTACTATATAAAGGAGCAAAGAAATAGAGAAAAATCAATTATTATTTATAATTACAGGCATATAAGACTACGATTAATCAAGTAATTAACAGATTACCCAGTTATTTTTTTACCTTATAACTTTAAATTTATCATGTATACTAATATCATCGAACAATGATTTCCAACACGGTACTTTATTTCCATATATGTATTATTTTAATATAAATGAAAATGGAAAAAGAAAGGGTCCTTTGTTTCATTAGTGTTTCTTGAAACAAATAATTTTACCCTTTATATGAAAATATTACAAGTTTTTTAAGTGTTAACTGTCTAATCAGGCCAAAATTCATTTATTTTAATTGTGATAGCATCCGGTCCAACATAAATAACGGGTGAATCCTCTTACAATAGTACGTATTGACTAATTCACTATTCCTGGAACCGTCAATGAAATGGCCTAAGTTTTTTCCTCAAGTTTAAATGAGCTGATTTCCTTGAAATAGAAAATGGAATCGGAGCAATATCCCCCGATTCCATTTAATCATAGCTTTTAGTTCATCGTATTAAAGACAGCCCGCTCATACATTCTTTTCGTTACTTGATAATATAGTAGTTGAAGAAGAAAATACGTAGCGATGACTATAGCCGAATAGCCAAACAAATTGGAGCCCAATAAATTGCTTAATGCCATGTAGGCAAATATTGCATGAATCATCCCTATCACAAAAGGCGCAAAAAAGAGGATGCGTATTTCCGCACTTAAGATTTGCCGAATTTCTTTTTTTGTTAGGCCCAATCGATGAAGTGCATGTATTTGAATTCTTTTATCTTCTAAGTTCGTAAACACACGCAGATACATCATGCTGCCTTGGACTATAAAGAATAATAAACTGACAAACAAGCCGATAAATAGGATCAACATGCTTCCCTGTTTCATCTTTTGATAAATAGGCGCTCTTGTTTGCAATTGATTGTGGTCAGGATTGTTCGACATTTTTTCGATTTTCCTAGATGTTTCTATTGCCTTTTCCCAATCTTTCACTTCGTACCCGCGGGCTCTTATCATTTCTTTCAGTGGCACATCAGCCGTGATTTCATTATATAATCGATCATCAACCACCATTAGGGTGGTAGCTGATTTGATGGGAGCGATTATCGTTTGATTTAGCTGATCCGCCATCGTTACTCGTACGATTTGTTTGCCATGGTGAAGTTCCTTTTCTTCCCCCTTTTGTATGAATTGATAATCCATTCCTTCATAAGGAAAAATATATACCGCTTCTTTTCCCGATAACTTGATTGGATCTAGCTTTCTCAATGCCGCTACTTTGTTAAAATCACTTTCCGAGATTAATAATGACCTATCTTCAATAGGTTCTCCCGTTTTCATATTGGGAATCATATGTGTAATGGGCACGCCTGTCATATTGACTTTGTAAAGGATCTTGAATCCATCTTCTTTTAAGGATCTCTCCACCATAGATGGTTCAATGACGGAATAAACAGAAGCATCATTTTCAACCCAGCCAATTGATTGCGGGATGTTATCCACCCCTTGCTTCTTGAGATCTGCTGTGAACATGAAAAGTGTTCCTCCAGCTGTCAAAATGACAGCAGTAATGATCGAGGTTAAAAAGAATAACCTGGAATAATCCTTGATATTAAATATTAAGTTTGTTTGAGTAATTAAATTTGTTCCATTATATAAGCTCTTCTTCTTCAGATGAAGCCTCCTGCAAAGAGCGACAATACTTTGGCTGAATAAAAAATAAGTGCCGATCAGGATGAAAACCAAAATGGGCAATACCCGAATATATGCATTGTTCATTTTCATCGTAACCGCCAAATAATAAGAAATGCCCAAGCATACTACTGATAGTGCAATTAACCACTTTGATACAATCGGTGACTTTTTTGGTTTTTGTTTATCTTTTAACAAATCGACTACCTTTGCATTTCCGATTTGAAACAATGAAAGAAGCGATAGTACCTGAAACAATAAAATGAAACCAACAATCGTATAAACAAAAGCTTTAGGAACAAATACAAATGATAATGGTGTCTCCACCTCTAATAACCAAGAAACTACCATTAAGAATAACTTTGAAAACAATAACCCCAATCCAACCCCGATCATGATCGATAGGAGGGATACCATCGTTTGCTCCCAGTAAATCAGTTTTCTAAGTTGGGCTTGGGACATCCCGAATATTGTGAGCAATCCAAACTCTTTTTTACGCGGCTGTAAGAATGCAGCATTAGAATAAGCGATAAAGAAAACAGAGAAAACGATGATGACAATTTCAGCTGCTATAAGCCCCCTGCGAACAAGCTGCCCTCCAGGGATATTCGTTGTGACCACATCTGGATGAAAGATAAAGGATGCATATATATAAAAGATTGAAACAGAAAGGACCATACTGAAAAAATAAGCAAGATAACGTTGGGTATTTCCTTGGATATTACGCTTAGCGAGAAGTCGAATGTTCATGGTAGACTCCCCCCAAAACGCTCAACGTATCTAAAATTCGACGATGGAAGGACTGTCTTTCCCCACCATTGTGAACCTCTGAAAAAAACTTTCCGTCCTTAATGAATAGTATCCTGTCACAAAAACTGGCGGCAGTTGGATCATGGGTGACCATGAGGATGGATGCCCCCTTTTTCTCCTGAAGCGTCGTGAAGCTATCCATTACCTGCTTGGCGGATTTGGAATCCAAATTACCTGTCGGTTCATCAGCCAGAATAATGGATGGTTCATGAATCATCGCTCTTGCACAAGATGTTCGCTGCTGCTGACCTCCGGAAATTTCAAAAGTCCGTTTTTCTAAAATCCCTTCTATACCAAGTAAGTGTGCCAACTGATTTACCCTATCTTCCATTTCATGCTGTTTATAATGGTCTAAAGCTAAAGGAAGAAGGATATTTTCGCGAACGGTAAGTGTATCAAGGAGATTAAAGTCTTGAAAAACAAATCCAATCTCCCTCCTTCGAAACAAAGACAGATCATGATTGTTTAATTCATTAGGATTTTGATCATTTAGAGTCACTGTCCCTGTTGTCGGCCTATCAATCGTGGCCATTAAGTTAAGCAAAGTGGTTTTCCCGCTTCCTGAAGGACCCATCACCCCGACAAACTCCCCTTTTTGAACATTCATGGAGAAATTATCTAATGCTTTATGAAATAAATTCCCCTGCTTTTGAAAATAAGTTTTGGATAATTGCTCTGCTTTTAAAATCGACATACTAGAATACCTCCCTTTCTTATTGTAAGTATAAAAAATAACGCCGGAGGCCCCCATCGAAGTTTATTACATAATGGCAAAACAGCCTTACAATTCTGTCACCTTTCATGTAAGGTATTTGTTTTAAAAAGAAATTCCACTGTGGTCCCTACGGATACAGTCGATTGAATGGTAACTTCATGTCCAAATTTGTTAACGATCTCCTTCACTAAATAAAGCCCCATACCAGTTGACTCTTGTTGGGTTCGTCCGTTCTCTCCTGTAAAAAATGGATCAAACACTCTTTTTATATCATGCGGGACAATTCCAATGCCCTGATCCATGATACTAAGATAAATCTCAGACTCTTTTTCAACGATGCGAAACGTAATGCTGTCATGCGCTCCCTGCCTTGAATACTTCAGTGCATTATAAGCAACCTGGCTAATCGCAAAGTGGAGCCACTTACGATCCGAATGCACATAAACATTTTCATGCTCTGTTTCAAGCTTGGGATAAATGAAACGTTGAATGAACTGTTTCTTTTCCTCGTTGATCACTTGCTTGACTAAATTAATTAAGTCAATCCGCTCCGATTTTACATCCTCCGAAAAACGCTGCAGCCTTGCACCGTGTAATATAATTTCCAACCCTCTGCGAAAACGATCATTTTCATCTTCAATCTCTTTAAGATAATCTTTCATCGCTTCATCAGAAAATGTCCTTTTTCCTTCTTGAATCAGTAAAGAAATGACCGAAACAGGTGTCTTCATTTGATGAACCCATTGGTGAATCAACAGCTCATATTGTTCCTTCTGTTTGATTTGTTCTTGTAATTGCTCGATTGTAGCCCGATTCATTTGTTGAAAAAGCTCAATCCACAACTTATGTTCATTTGTCATGGGATTCATAAAGGCTTCGGCATATTCAAACGTCAAGGCTGCTTCTTGCTTCATCCTTCCTAACTGATTAAGAAAACGATAATGCCTTATGTAATCAATCGCTAAAAATAGTAACATCATAAACATTGCAAGGGTAAATAGATAGATAATATTAGAAATCGATATGTGATTCCCCGCTTCCAGAACGGAGAACGCATAAGTAATGATGAGCAAACTTCCTAATAGAACAGTATAAAATATAAAATAGAGACGGTCTTTTATGTAGGATTTGAACTTCACTTTTCTTCACCTTGCATGATTTTAAGCCGATATCCTTTTCCCCTGCTTGTTGTTATGGCGGACTTGATTCCAATATCCTCTAGTTTCCTCCGTACTCTAGTGACATTGACAGTCAAAGTGTTATCATCAACAAATGAGTCATCATTCCATAGCGCTTCAAGTAAATCTTCCCGCGAGACAATGGTGTCATACTGTTTTAGTAAACAATTCAATAATTTCAACTCATTTTGGGATAACAGTACCTGTTTGTGTTGATATTCAATCATCGCTTTCTCCAAATATAGTGTTAATCCATCCATTTCCTTTACATGATGATGGAATGAGGATGTTTCGGCATATTCGCCATAAACCCTGCGAAGGGCACTCTTTATTTTTGCAAGTACGACTTCCAAATGAAACGGTTTCGTTATATAATCATCACCCCCATATTCAATGGCCATGACCTGGTTCATTTCATCTGTCCTTGCAGAAATAAAAATGATGGGAACCTTTGAAACCGTCCTCATCAGTCGGCACCAATGGAAACCATCATAATAGGGTAGATTGATATCCAATAAAACCAAATCCGGCCTTATCTCTTGGAACTCTGCAAAGACTTTTTCCATTTGCTTAACTTCAAAAACCTCATACCCATACCTTTTTAAATAATTGACCAAGATTCCAGCTATTTTTACATCGTCTTCAACCAATAAGATTTTATACATCTTTTCCTCCTCTATAAAATGACGCGGTCCCCTTTTGCACATGCAATAACACCCCATTTATTGCTAATAAATACATAAATAAAAAACCTTGAATGGCAGGAACCAATCAAGGAGATTCACATTAAATTAGATTTCATCCGGGATTTTCAGTCCCTCAATGAATGATTTAAAACTCGCTGCAACTTTATAAATATTTTCTTCCTGGTTTGAAGGATCCGAATACCACCCTTGATCCCAGAAGTAAACTCCCTTTTCCTCTTCGTTATTTATTAACAAGATTTTACCTGCACACGTATCATTCCCTATGATAATACAATTCTTATGTAAGCGTTCATTGTATTCTTCATGCCATTTTTGTAAATCCAACTCTTTTTCCTCAAGATCTAATCCATAAAGTACATTTAAGCAAACGAGGGTGTCTAATGCATCTACATAAAACTTACTGTTTTGCACTGCAGGTGAGCCGCCATTATACTTAAGGAGAAATTGTTTATAATCTGCAGGAATTTCAAAACCTACAAATCCCTGAAAATCATTCAATGCTTCTTGTGTGGCTTTGCCGTATCCAGTAATATTCACCATTCTACCAACTCCATTTCATTTATTGTAGCAACCTACTAAACTAAATCACCACTAGATAATAACCCTATTCACTTGTTATTGCGGTTTATAAACCGGCCAAGGATTTACTGATTATTCTCAGCCTATTGGAACTTCACTTTCTGATTACAACTCTGGTATTCAAAACGACATTTTCTCCATGCAGATCCTTAGAACATAAAATATTCATTAGGAATAGAAAAATTACACTTTTTTAAATATATTAACATAATTTTACTATTTATTTCAGTATTTTCTGATATTTTTTTTGAACAATCTGTTTCATTCTTTTTTCATTAAGGAATTAGCGCTGCTAAAAAGACATTTTCTCTTCATTAAAAGAATGTGTGGATTGCAGAAAAATTGTAGGCAGAGGACATAATGGGGGCATGGACATATTGCCATTGTATCGCATGCGCTTTCTTCAAATACCTGTTATGCATATTTATTTCTATACTGGCGATACATTGATACATCTTCCTGAATACAATAAACAAGGGCGTTTCATCCGAATTAATAATCGTACAACGCATTTGAAAGTGAATAATTAAACTTACAGAAATAATCAATAAAAAAGGCACCTAACCATTTTCAGGTTTGTGTGCCTTTTTTTATTAATCTTTCAAACAATTTTATAGTCATCATAAGTGATTAATAGCCTACTCATAGAAACTGTCTCAGCGCGGAGCTTATTCTTATCCCGACAATAAGCTATTATAGAACTATTAGGAAGTTTAGCAGTACAATTCCATTTACTATATTTCGTACAATACCTGGAGGATACTTCGATCATTTCTCCACGTACCTTTAACATTCTGCGTTCTACCAAAGGCATCATCTCCATTTCCGATAATATTATTTACCCTAAATCAGATGAAATATTCTTGGAACAAGGGCAAGACATGGCATATACAGGAGATTATGGACATTATAGCAAAACAAACAAATAGGTGAAATTATAACTGTTTATAGTCAAAAAGAGATCTATCAAACTTCAAAAACAAAGTTGCTTGGAACGGGTGTGCGAGACTCCTGCGGGAATACGCGTCCTAGGGAGGCGCCGCGGGCGGAAAGCGAGTGCCTGGAGTCCAACACAACGTTCAAGTTTTACTATCAATCATCATCGAGTTTGTCTTCAGTTTGCTATATATGCCAGAAGTAAAAGCTGAAAGTAACTCTCTATTAAAGATATTACATGCAGAATAATCTTAATGTTTTTTTGAAATATTAAGATAAATCACAAAGCTCACCTACTAACTCATATTTATAACTATAAAATTATATTCATATCACTAAAAATATATTTGAAATTAAGAGATTAGAGTCGTATGATTAGTAGTATCGGCGGAAAACATATAAACCAAAATAAATGAAGTTTAAAGGGGAATTAGATATGGTAGAAGTAGTCTCAAAACCTGAACATGAAACACTTAATAATTCTGCAAACCAAGGACAATTGGATATTCTTGATCAGCTTTTAAAGCCTGAGGTACAGGAATCCTTGAACACTTTAGTTGAGCAATTACCAAAGCTGACTGAGTTAGTGAATATTTTAACAAAGTCTTATGATTTTGCTCAATCGGTAGCGACTGATGATGTACTGAAAAATGATACAGTCAGCGCGATTTCAGAAATCGCGACACCTGTAGTCGATTCAGTGAAAGGGCTTGCGGCTACTGCCGTCGAAGCTAAAGATCGTGCTGAAGTGAATAAAGATGTAATTGGTCTATTTGGTCTGTTAAAAATGATGAAAGACCCACAAGCACAAAAACTTTTCCGTTTCGCCCAAGCTTTCCTTGAAATCTCTTCAGAACATAAAAACCAAAAATAAATTCATGAACATTCAATCAGTAAGGACGGGGGATTAACTATGTCAAAACAAATCGTCATCTTAGGTGCAGGATACGCTGGTTTACTATCTGCGTTATCCGTACGTGAATATTACAATAAGGATGAAGTGCAGGTTACAGTGGTGAATCAATTTCCAACACACCAAATCATCACCGAATTGCATCGTCTTGCAGGCGGTTCCATTTCTGAGCAAGCCATTTCCATTCCTTTGGAAAAACTTTTCAAAGGAAAAGATATCGATCTTGCCATTTCAAAAGTGGAGTCTTTCTCAGTTGATAAAAAAGAAGTGAAACTTTCCAATGGATCCACTTTATCTTATGATGCCCTAGTTGTTGCTTTGGGAAGCCAAACAGGATTCTTCGGCATTC
>NZ_CAKKLV010000013.1 GCF_918698115.1 Peribacillus sp. Bi96 | reverse complement strand
CTTCTCTCATGCGAGAAAAGAACGTATCCGGTATTAGCTCCGGTTTCCCGAAGTTATCCCAGTCTTATAGGCAGGTTGCCCACGTGTTACTCACCCGTCCGCCGCTAATCTCAGGGAGCAAGCTCCCATCGATTCGCTCGACTTGCATGTATTAGGCACGCCGCCAGCGTTCGTCCTGAGCCAGGATCAAACTCTCCGAAGAAATGTTTGACTTGCTCATTTGCTTTTTTAATAGTGTGTGCTCACTTAAAATTTAACGTTGGCGCTTTGTTTTGTTCAGTTTTCAAAGAGCAATTTGTTGTCGTCTCTCTCAGAAGCGACCTCTATAATGTAACACATTCTGTCACGTTTCGTCAACAACTTTTTTTAAAAAGTTTTCAACAGCTTGTTAGCTGTTTAAGTTGCTGTCTTAGCGACAAGAAATAATATACCATGTACTAATAATGTTTGCAATACGTTTTTTAAAACTTTTTTCTAAAAAGTGTTTTTTTCTACTTTCTTCTATATAATCGTTCTTTTTTAATCATGATATTTTAAGATAACCAGTCCCCTGTTGCGCTCATTCGTGATTAAATGACGCATATTTAGCTACAAACACAAATAGACATATAAAGATATCTTTTTCCCATGAGGTGAAGCAATGAATCTTTCATTAATCGGATTACTCATTTCCTACAGTATGGCCCTTTACTTATTCAGCACCGCTTATTGTGAAGCCATTAGGTTCAGCAGAGAAAAAGGCAGGGTGAATGGTACAACGTTTTTATTCAGCTTTACTTTCGCTTTAGTTTTTACACGGATCACCTATTTGTTTTATCCATATTAAATAAAAGCAGTAAGTCGGGTTCGACTTACTGCTTTTATACGGTGACTGGCTCTTCTTTGTGCACCTTACTTTTCTTTTCATCCTTTAGGAATATCATCAAACCTGCCAATATGATCGTACCTCCCAGAACCTGCGTCCACAGTATCGGTTCATCTAGTATGAAATAAGCTAAAATTGTCGCTCCAATCGGTTCCAGTAAGATTCCCATCGAAATTGTTGACGTGCTTAACCACTTCAATGACCAATTGAATAAAGAATGTCCTAATAGAGTCGGAAAGATGGCAAGCAAAACGAAATAAACCCAATCGGCAGTTGGATATGGCGCCAAAGGCTCTCCCTTGAAGATCACATAGAAAAACAAAGTGATGGCACTAATGGCATACACAACAAATGTGTATGTTGTTGATGAGATGCGCTTTCGTACATTTTGTCCAAACAGTAAATAACCAGTTACAAGCGCACATGCGATAAGCGAAAGAATGTCTCCCCAAAGCGCCATACCACTGATTCTCAAATCTCCCCAGCTAATGACAAGGCTGCCGGCTATTGCAATGATGCCGCTCAATATTGCTTTCATCGAAAATCTTTCTTTAAAAAATAAGTAAGCTCCCACAAAAGCGAATAAAGGCTGGAGGGTGACAAGCACAGTGGAACTCGCCACCGACGTGTAATTGAGCGATTCAAACCATAAAATAAAATGAAAGGCCAAGAACACTCCTGATGCAATCGAAAACAACCAATCCTTTTTCTCAATGAATCTAAGTTCATGGCGGTATTTCATTAAAAAAACAGGCAACATAAGAAGAACGGTAAATAATAAACGGTAAAAGGCTATTACACCCGATGGAGCAGTAGCTAACTTAACCAGAATGGCAGAAAATGAAACGGAAGCCACCCCAATCGCCAATGCAGCATAGGGATTCATTTTTGGAATTTGCATTCAAGTTACCCCTTTCAATTAGAATAACGCCTCAATGAAATCTATTCTACTATGTTAAAGTTATTAGGGTAAGCTTTTTTGAAAAACGGGTATATGGCAACAGAGATCTTATTCTTCTATATTACTTCGGAAGTGGTGAAACAAAATGGAATGGACATTCAATCCTCAATCGGAACTGCAAATCCTAATAAAACTGGGGATTTCAGCTCTACTCGGATTAATTATCGGGCTGGAGCGCGAAATGAAACGAAAACCTGTCGGATTAAAAACAAGCCTGGTCATTTCCATCGTCAGCTGTTTACTAACGATCGTTTCCATGGAATCCGCTTATAAGTTCCCAGGCAGTGAACACGTAAATATCACAATGGATCCCTTGCGTCTAGCCGCCCAGATAGTTTCTGGAGTCGGTTTTATCGGCGCGGGTGTCATTCTCCGCCGTGACAATAACAGCATATCCGGATTAACGACCGCAGCCATCATCTGGGGAGCGGCAGGTATCGGGATTGCCGTTGGAGCCGGATTCTTTCTTGAAGCGATAGCCGGCGTCATACTATTAATCATAAGTGTAGAATTGGTTCCTGCAATCGTCACCTGGCTCGGGCCAATGAAATTAAGGCAAAAAGAAATTTTTCTGCAGCTGGTAGTACAAGATAAAGATGACATTGCCGTCGTACTGAAAAAAATCAAAGACGAAAAAATATTCATCAAAAACCTTAGAATCAAAGATGTGGCAGAAGACCACCACCTTTTGACACTTAAAGTGCTGGTCGATCATAAAGTCAGAACATCGGAAGTGTACTACACTGTCTCCAATCTTAAGGAAATTGCACGGGTAGAGATCGAAAATGCATAAATGGAAAGAACAGTTAGACTAAAATCAAAAGGGTTCGGAATTAAAACATTCCGAACCCTTTTGAAATTCCCTCCATATGAAAAGATTTGATCCTCTACCGGCAAAATTAAGAACCTTCTTCAACTTAATGGAAACGGCAGTAAACCATGTCTGCATAAACCAATCGCACCTTACATAATCCTCAGGTCTCTAACATCTGACTCCATCACCTAATACCATATATTTACTATCATCCATCGGACAGCGAGAAAGTCTAGTGATACGTGACTTCGCTCTGGACTAACCCATTATTCACTTTAAATTTTCAGAATAACCAAACCGATATCTTTGTCTATACGTTTATATATAGTGAAGGGAGCAGAACTATGATTTGATTATACATTTCAAAGGAAGGAGGTTAGAACACAAGCTGGATTTTGACAGGGAATTGATTTTCCTGTTCATCTACTTGGCTTAAAAGATCGTATAGTATATCAAGAAAATAATTTCCCGAGGTGAGTAATGTTTAAAAAAATGAAGGTGAAAAGTATATGGATTATCCCCTTACTATTTGTGTTTTTTCTACCAAATGTAATTGGTGCTTCTTCTACTAAAGGTAAAAGCCTAGTGTTAGGGACAGGCTTTGACACCCACATCACCAACAATTCCCTTGCCGTAAGTCCGGATGAGCAACTAGCGATTGTCTCGGATAGCCGTGAACGATCCATCCTAGTCTATGATCTTACCAAAGGCAAGTTGCTCAAAAAGATCGACGGCTTTGTTTCACCGAGAAACATCGTGTTTATTGATGGCGGCTCAGAGTTTGTCGTCTCAGACAGTACGCTCGGTACGCTTCGTTTTTACAGCGTAAAAAATTTCACCTTGAAAGATGAAGTTGTCGTTGGACCAGGCGCATTCGGGACTGCCGTCAGCCCGGATGAAAAGACATTATATGTGAACAATCAAGCACACAATTCTGTCACGGTCGTGGATCTGGAAAAACGAAAACCGATTGACGTCATTACCGGTTTCGCCCAACCAAGGCAAGGCATTAAAGTCTCTTCGGACGGAAAATATATCTTTGTCACGAACTTTCAAGGAGATAAAGTGTCCATCGTTAATGCCGCCACTAAAAAAATCATTCGTGAAATATCAGGGTTCTCCAGTATTCGCGGAATCTCGATTACCACTGATGGAGAATCATTGTATGCCGCCAACAGCGGACGCAACAGCATTTCCGTAGTTGATACGCTAGACGGTAATATAAAGAGTGAAATAAAAGTGGGACGTGAACCATATGGCGCTGCTCTATCACCTGATGACAAACTCCTTTTTGCAAGCAACAAAGCTGACAATACGATTGACGTGATCAATGTTGCTGATCACCGCGTAGTTAAAACAATTGGGGGGTTCAAAGAACCAAGACAAGCTATTGTCTTTAGCCATGACGGAGATCAGGCTTATGTATTAAATCGGGATCTCTCTATTGCGCGTGTTGATATTAATAACTACTCGATCACGGATATAATTCAGGATAAGCAAAAAAAATATAAGCTTAAAATACTGGAATCAGACGAAGTCGGGAAGTATGTAGCAGATCAAGACGGAATGACACTTTATTACTTCACAAAAGATGATTCTAGTGTCAGTAATTGCAAAGGCCCATGTCTTGAAATTTGGCCGCCATTCCATGAAGATAACATCATCTCGAATAAAGGATTCGACAACAAAGACTTTAAGACAATCATAAGAGATGACGGGAAACAGCAAACTACGTATAAAGGACATCCTCTTTATTACTATGCGAAAGATAAGCAGGCAGGTGATATAAATGGGCAAGGCGTCAATAATGTCTGGTATGTATGGAAAAAAAAGATTTTTGAGGAATAAACGCAAGAACAAGGATTCAGGAACGCTGATAAATAAGTGGCACAAAATTGTTTGAATTAGAAGAATAGAACACGTAAAAACCTTTGATATTTTTGAACAGATGAAAAAATAAAACCAGAGATGGATTAAAATGATTAAATTCAGTTATTTTATAATTTTCGTATAACCAAAAAGCCTGTAGGCAAATTTGATATTCATCGAGTCTATTCTGAACCGTTTGACCACAATCGAACGGTTTTTTTATCATTTTTGCAAAAATTTCATATTTAATATTGACTTTTCCCGAAAATTCGCTAAAATAATTATTGTACCTCAATTCGGGGCATTAGCTCAGCTGGGAGAGCGCTACGCTGGCAGCGTAGAGGTCAGCGGTTCGATCCCGCTATGCTCCATACTATAAACTCTTAGAGCCATAACGGTTCTAAGAGTTTTTTTATTTATATAAACTATCTCCATTATGAAATGCTGTCATTGAAGCGATAATTTGTTCACTGAGAACTCTTGTATCACGATCTAAACAGCTTTTACATGTAAGATATAAGATTCATTTTCCCAAATTACAAGTAAATCGCAGAGTTCAATATGTACTAGAAAGGTTTGATCATTTTCCATACCGATTAATTAACTAACGCACCTATAGTTTAAGTGAAAAATGATCTGGTATAGTGAAAGTAATAAAAGGTTGTAGTATTTTCGATATTTTCTAAAAGGGGTTACTTTATTGAGAAGTAGCTGAAGCTTTAGACGTATTAGAATAAGGCTGGATTCGACATTACTTTCTCTCGAAACGCAAATGAACAAACTTCATCATCTTTAATAAATCTACAGCCCTCACCATTACACGTGTTCCACTTTCCCACTTCTTGCTTGCTGGTATACCTTTGAAGTACGATTCGCAGGATATAACCTTGATTTTGGACGACCAACCTTCCAATGCTTTTGGATTGTTGACATAGAAATACATTTCCGCCCCCTTGTTCCCTGTTTTTTCCACCGTGCGATTTGAAATCTTTAATGCAAACTTTGATTCCGCATCGAAGTACAACTCCCCGCCTGGAAAGAGAAGCCCCATTTTCTGAAATACGCCTTTGAGTTCACTTGCCTGAAAATAGTAGAAAACACCGGCAGATACAAAAAGTATGCCGTCTTCCTCATTAAAAATCACATCATCAAACCACGAAACATCAAAAAATGATTTTGCAATGCTGATATTCCTCGGAGAGTCTGCGATTAGAGTTTTGCGGAAAGCAATCGCTTCTGGTAAATCAAGGTTGTACCAGTTAAGTGTGCCATTATCCACTCTTGAAAATGTAGTATCAAGTCCCGCGCCGATGTTTACAATAGTGGCCCGAGGATGTTTTTCTATAAAAGCTCGGATGGTATCGTCAACTTTTTTTGCTCGGACTATATAGCTTATGCCTCCATACTCTCCAAATGTATTGGATATTTCGGTAAAATTAAAATCACAGCTTGCAATGACCTCTATCGCTTCCTTGTCGTACAAAATTTCTGGATTCCTCTCACTGGCAGTGGCGCGTCCCCAAAGAGGTATTAGCATTGTGCCTTGAACGGATTGTAAATTTAATGACATAATATCTTTCCTCCAAAAGCTTCAAATTTTAATTGCGAATTCTTCAAAAGCGATTTCGCCGAATTAATTAATAGAAGGAATGATTGAGCCGAAAATTACCCCTGGACTTTTCATTGAAGGCACACTCACGTTCAGTCATATATATCAATCCTCCATTTTTTTAAGCAGGTAATTCACTTTATGCAAAGCGTATTGAAGATCCTGTTGCTCTTCACTATCTAGCTTGGACAGGTCATTGACGAAACTCTGATAAATTTTCGTCCATTTTTCTTGTTGTGAAGTTTTTCCTTTCTCTGTTAACTCAATCACAAACGACCTCTTATCATTCTTATTTTGACTCTTAGTAATGTAACCCCAATCAAATAAGCGCTTAAGCAAGTCTGTCATTTGCTGTTTGGGTACATTTAGCCCTTCACTTATTTGTTTGATAGTCACAGGATTATGATTCATAAATACGAATTCTAAGATTTGGTTCTGTAAATGAGTTAAGTTGCTGGATTTTTGATTCAATCGCTGAAAACTCTTAAACAAATTAGGGATTAACTCGATATATTCTTTACTAACTTGAGAAATAGTCATTGATTACCTCCTAATATAGCAATGTATTATATATCAAATTGATTAATAAACAAATTTTTTTTTGAATTTAGTAAATAATAATTTACTAAATTCTGATTTTCCCGAATGAAAGCTTGTGAAAATGCAACTGCACTTTTTGTCCAATAAAAAAGAACTGACTAATATCAGTTCACAAGATCTTGTACACGTTAGCTCTAAAGGTGGTTCAAAATCGTTTAACAACCGGTGTTTAATATTATACTCCCTATTATTTATTGAATTTGAATCGTTCCTTACTAAACTAAACTGCCCCGTTAGTGACATAAGGATTTTTAAACAACATTATTATTTTTTAATGACTTTATTGTAAATTAAACAACTTTATTATCTCTGTACAGTAGCGTCAGGAAAATGCGGATTTACAACGTTAAGGAAGTTTCAATATTAAAAAACCTAATTTCTCAGCATTAAATGAGAAATTAGGTTTTTTCATTAATAGAAAAAGACTTATAAGTATTTATCACTAATCACTTTTATATGGTGTAACTCGTGCCCGACAATGCCATATGCAAAGGTACCTATCGAAACTGGGCTGTTCATTACAGTTCCATTACGATCCCACGCTGCATCATCAATGGTTGAAATAAGACTTAACGTGTTGGAGCGTACCGTGTCTAAACTAGCTAGTAGCTGCTCCCAGGATAATTTGTTGAAGTTTGCCGCAGAAACGTATTGATCCTGATCCATTGCTGGGAGTGGTGCACTTTCATTTCGTGCAATGGCAAGCATTCGATACGACATCACACGTTCCACGTCGGCCATATGCCCAATCACTTCTTTTAAAGTCCATTTCCCTGGTGCGTACGCCTTCCTTGCTGACTCCTCTGATATGCTGCTCAAGAGGGTAATGGTCTTAGTTCGTTGCTTACTAAGTATTTCTTCAATATCTCCATCTGGCACAAGACTAACATACCTATCATACTCTGGGTTTTCAATAGATAATGGTCGTGGACGCAAAAGAATCCTCCTCATCGGAATAGTTAATTATGGTTCTAGGCTAATATTCGACTGTCAAGAAGATATTTCCTTTATTTAATATTTAATTTCATTACCGCAAAATAATTGCAAATTAAACAACTTTATTATCTCTGTACAACTGATTTATGCAGTTAACATAATACAGATAATAATGGATTAATTCACTTTTTATTCCACTAACCTGCCCCGTTAGCCATCCATGAAGCGCAAAAATCAGCGCTTCACCACAGAGAATGAAAATTGGTCTCTATGTCGATAATGTTTTAATGGCTGGCGAAGAAGGTCGTTGAACTATGGTGCCTTTGAGCCCATCCGTTAGTCTGACTCCGACGACCACGGTGTACCACCGACTGTCGCGCCCTTTTTGGGTAGCACTCATGGGAGATTAATCCTTTTTTGGTCGTCGTGCTAGCCTCTACTTAATTTGCTATGATTGGAGGTTTTTGTTTAACGATTTACCAAACTCAATCAGATCACTCATAAGGCTCAGCCTTTTTTTAAAAAGCGTTTTTACTGGGTCTATTTTGTTGTGGTTTTTTCTGGATTTTGAGCTTTTTTAATTTTCATGGGAGTTCTATAAGAAAAGCGATTCTTATTAAAGAATCGCGCCCTATAATGGAATAAGATTGAGCTTCTATTAGCTGGTTACTTAAAGAAGAAAAGTGCGTTTCCGTTGTTTCAGAAACGCCCCCGTTAATTTAAGTACAACACTTCACAATATCGGCCCAATTAATAAAAAATATCATTTTATTATTTTACTCAGGTTTCTCCCCGAATTTTTTGCCGAAATTCTCCATCATATCAAGTATTGGGATAAATTCACGCCCTTTAGTTGTTAATGAATATTCAACACGTGGAGGTACCTCAGGAAAAACCTCTCGTTTAATTAATCCATCTGTTTCTAATTCTCTCAACTGTTTTGTAAGAGAACCTTGTGAAATGTCCCATAAAAAAGCTTTAATTTCGCTATAACGACGTTCTTTTGTTTTTAAAAACCAAAGAATAAGATACTTCCAGCGTCCTGAAAGCATATTTTGGGTATACGCAATACCATAAACGTCTCTTTGCTCCTTAATAAACTCTTTTTCAAATCCATCCTTGCATATTCTAGCCATACTTACATCCCTTTTCTTCTGTAAAGTACAAAAAAGTGTACTATATCATTTTTTATTGCCTACTTCAAAAGTAAGAGTAATGAGTTTATTATATTATTTATAACCAAAACACACAATTACCTCTAAATTACCTTAATGCTTGTAAAAAAAGGAATGTAGACAATTTCGCGTTGAGGCAATTGGAAAATTCCATAGCTGATATTGAATCATAATCGGATAAAATTATATTTAGGAGGAACAATAATGAGATTTGGAATTATAGGTGCAGGACCAATAGGGACAATTATTTCTAAAAAATTAGTTAAGAATGGACATGATGTCAAAATCGCAGATGCTCGAGGAATTGAACGTTTAGAAGGAAAAGAGATTGCTGGAACACCTGTGAGTGTAGAAGATGTAATAACTAATATTGATGTTCTAATAATATCTATCCCTTTTCATGTAATGCCAAGCATTCGCAACATTGTAGATAAAGCTGGAGAGGAAGTAATCGCTGTAGACACTTCAAATTATTATCCTTTTAGAGACAATAAAATTGAAGAAATTGAGAACGGGATGGTTGAAAGTGTTTGGGTTTCAAATCAATTAGGTAGACCTTTCATTAAAGCTTTCAACAATCAATTAGCTTATACTTTAGAAAATAAAGGAACCCCCGAAGGTACTAGTGGTCGCATTGCCATGGCGATTTCTGGTAATGACCTATCACAAAAACAAATAATCATGGACGTAGTAAACGAGCTAGGCTTCGACGCAGTAGATAGTGGTTCTTTAAGTGATTCGTGGAGACAACAGCCAGGAACTCCTGCATACTGCACAGAACTAACAAAAGAGGAACTAACGGAAGCATTGAAAAAGGCAAATAAAGAAAAAGCCCCATTCCTACGGGATAAGGCAATGGAGAAGTTTTCAGCTGGATTTTCACATAAAGATATTGTGAATCTAAACAGAGAAACATATAATTCATAATTTAGGAAACCCATGATCATTGCTCTGGTATTTAATTTTAAATTGAATAGAAGACATAGGAATTTGGAACCAAAAGTAGTGATCAAAATATTTGATCACTATTTTGGCATATTTTAAATCTCTCTGTTCATCCACCTTGGATGTAACACTTTAAAAATATTTAGACGTTGTTAACAATTTTCATCGCCGCAAAAAAATTGTATTGTTGTTACACTAAACTGCGACGTTAGCTTAAGTACTTTCTTCACAATCTCCTCTATTATTTTAACATAAATATCCAGTTTACTTGTTTAGTGATCTTCCACAATCTGGATCTTTAATGGAATAACATGACTGACGTTTTTAAACAACTTTAATGTCACTTAACAGTATTCCTTATGGAACTATCCTGCCCCGTTAGTACATTAATATGTCTATCCCCATTCCACAAAACATTATCGTTAGGATGAACCAAAATATATAATCTCTTTTTTTACAATGTAGTTTTCAATTCCTGTTAGAAGGGTGATTATGCCTGCAATTAATCTTAAAATTCCAGAGTGAATATAATCTATACTGTCATAAGTTTGGAAATATAATATTATTGCAAAGATTATCAATACCCATTGTATAAACAGAATAGGTTTATTTCTGTCATCCCAAAATTCTTTTCTCAAAAAAGAACGCATTATTTTATCTCCTCAACCTGAATCAAAGTCTACTCGTATTATAAACTGTAATGAACTAAACTGCCCCGTTAGTTCCATAAGCCAGCCGCAGCAAACTCCCTTTTTGAAGGAAAGCACCTGTTATTATTTAATGATTTCATCTAATTTGAGAACAGATAAAATCATCGTAAATGAGATGACGAATCCTTTAATTAACAAAAAACCTACCCCGGTTAAGGAAGTAGGCTCATTAAAATTAGTTCAACATTCATTTTCAAAATTAGGTGCGATAAGCTGTCCTAGTCTTCGAATTCCCTCGATTATTTCCTTCTCATTGGCATAACTGAACGAGAGCCGGAGAAACTCGGTTCCATCCTTTTGATCCAAGAAAAAGTATTTCCCTGGAACATACGAAACCCCCTCAGCCAGAGCCTTTGATAATAATTGCGACGTATCAAAACCTGGAATTCTCACCCATACAAAGTAACCACCATCTGGTACATACCAGGAAACGGGTTCTGGAAGAAATTGTTCCATCGAGCGGATTAACGCAGTACATTTGGCACGATACACATCTTTTAGAAGGTCGAGTCGTTTCTCTAAATTTGTGTTTTCTAAGTATACTGCCATTGTACTTTGAGAAAATGGATGATCTAAATCTTTTTTAAACCACTCTAAAGCCTTAATGAATTCACTTTCGCCTGCTATCCATCCAATCCGCATTCCTGGCGCCACTACCTTGGATAATGAACCAACATGGAGGACTCTACCACGTTTATCAAATGATTTTATTGGCAGCGGATTTTTGTCGAAGGATAATTCTCCGTACGCATCATCCTCTAGAATGAGGAAATCAAACTCGATGGAAAGTTCCAATAAATGCTTCCGCCGCTCAGTAGTCATGGTCGTCCCAGTTGGATTTTGAAAGGTTGGGATGGTATATAGAAAGCGCGGCAGGGTTAGACCTTTACGTTTTCTTTCATCCAGCATTTCTTTTAATTGGTATGTTTGAAGTCCCTTTTCATCTATAGGTATACTAATAATCTGATTCGTATAGTTTTGAAAAATCTCTAAAGCCTCCATATAGGTGGGAGATTCTACAGCTACAACAGTAGTATTATCAAGGAGAATACGGGCAATAAGATCTATCCCCTGGCAAGCACCTGATGTAACCAAAAGCTGTTCTTCCAAAACGGAAATTCCACGCTCAGCCAATCTTTTCTGAATTTGCTGCTTTAGTCTTGCAATCCTTGGACTTCCGAGATAATGGAGAGGCAAATCCTGCTCTTCATCAAGAAGTTTGGCTACTGCTACTTTAATCTCCTCAGCAGGAACGAGAGCTGGATCCGGATAGCCTGAACTCAAGCGTATACAGTTATCTGGCAAATCTGGCATCCATGCACCAGGTGGATCATTCTTAAGTGCCACTTTAATGTTTTCAGAAAAAAAAGATTCAACATTCACTTCAACCATACACCTTTCCGTCAATCGAACCATGATTGATTTTCTCAATTTTTATAGATAGCTGCTTATGCAGATAACCATCAATCTTTTGTAGAAACATCCTTACATATATTTTAGACTTTCTTTTCTGACGGAGACAACCTATTAATGTTGCAAATTCAGGAGTGCCTATTACCCTGAACTTTCTTGGCCGCTCCAATACATTAGGAGCTTTTTTCTTTAAGCTATGTGTGTATAGATTAAGTCGTTATTTTTATCTATCAGTATCTGTAAAGCAGATAAAAGAAAGTAAAAAAGTGAAGAAGGCAGATCATCCGCCTTTCTTCACTTTTTATGAAACTCTTCGTATTTCTTAACCAAACGCTTCGGCGCCGCACGTAAATAGGCTTCTTGAATTAGAATGGTCAATTCACCCCAGTCTTCCCTATCCGGATTTTGAATGGAGACCCAGCCGTGATGTCCTATATACGGTGTTTTGAAAAAATTCTCTTTCTGTAGCAATAATTCTTGGGTTTCCCGATCTGACTTGAACGACAAGCTGAATCCATTCTCACTTTCACCTGAAATCACGAAGGATTTTCCCTTGATTTTAAAAGTATTGTGACCGAAACCATCAATAAGTTCGACAGCTTCGGGCAGCGCAAGACAGATATTGCGTACATTTTCAAGCATGCCTGCCGTGTCGTGTAATTTCATGTTTCATTCACCTATCATCAAATCTATTTTGCATTCACATCAGGTTGATGAATTCCGAATATATTGCCTTCGGTATCAATATAGTATCCTTGCCACGCCATTCCAGGCAGGGCATATTTGGGCTTGGCGACCTTACCGCCAATCTCAATTATTTTAGCTTCCGTTAAATCGTAATTCTCCACTCCCATTGTACAAGCAAATCCATTTAAAGCTTGGTTTGTTTCCGGCGGAGCACTTTGACGCTGCATCAAAGCTCCATTGACCCCAGGTTCATTGTCATCGCCAGTTACTGCTCCAAAGTAAGGCATTCCCGCATAATCACTCCAATCTTGAAATGACCATCCGAATACCTCTCCATAAAACTTCTTTGCCCGTTCCATATCATCTACATGAATTTCGAAATGAACTAATCTTCCCATGATTCCCTCCTACTTTTTACGAGATTTAACCAATTCATTCAGTGTTTCCGCTTACAATATCCCACTTATTATTATAATGGATATGGAAATAAATACAATTATTACAATAATATATTATTGTTAGTTTCGATTAAATCAGTTTTTAGAGCCTCATCATACATCCTGACATCTTTGTAGAAAGACCGCAGGAACCGTTCAAATAGAGTTAGTTCCGACCAAAAGAATCCGCCCCATGCTCGTTGAGTAGATTTGTGGCCCAACATGAAAAGTTCGGGTCTCATGCGAAAGGCGGAATCTCTTATCCTATATAGTTAATCGTTTATTCTGCCCGCTAGTTTAAGTAGCAAACTTCTCAACCTCACACATATTTAACGACCCTGATTTTCAACCTTTTCGCTTTCATGTTCATATCCTGTTACACATAGTTGGCCTAGATACCAAATATTTGCGAAACTATGCGTATATTTTTGTGCAAGTTGGACGAGACTGCTAGTAAATTAAATCTAGGAGGTTATCAAAATGTTTAGATTCGGGAAAGGGAAAGCGCGAAGTAAGGTCGGGAAATTCATCGATAAGCATGGATATTCACAAGAGGAATTTGTAAGTGCGTCTGGAATCTCACGTAATACGATAAGCAGAGTTTGCAGCGATCCTAAGTATGTGCCATCAGCCGGAGTATTAAAGAAAATCATGAAGGCGATTCGGAGCATAGATGCTGACGCAAAGTCAGACGATTATTTTAATATTTAAGGAGAGAGCATGTGTTGGTATTAGGAAAACGGAGGACGTTTCTTTAATGGCCGGATTATAAACGTTCAACGTCCGCATGATTTTTAAATTCCTTTAAGCGTAACGACTCACCCCTATGCAGCGCACCAGTTTGATAGCGTATAATGGACGAATTTGAAAGGTAGTGGCAAGCGTTCTTCTCCAAAATCACTTCTTAACTTCGTCCAATATAATACATGCACCCAAAATCCAAGCTTTCCTTTCAATGGAATAAAGCCATCCAGTAGCTGCATGTCCTGAACTTCCCAAGCGAATCCCCTACCTTTAAACAATTTTCAAACTTACATACGCCAATGATCATACCAGTTGGGAGGTTGTCCTTTGAGTATCCATGCTTACTAAGCAACAACAGGATTGGCCTTGCTACTGAAAGCCTTATCCACTTTATGACTAGTATGAATCGCCAGCGAACCACGATAATTCGTTCCCCATGACCTTGTTTCGTATTTGACCTCTCCAAGGATAAATAGACTTGCCCAAGGCTGGATTATTGATAAAACCTTCATTCTAAATGCCTACAACTTTTCAAAGTTCACTTATGACTATGGAGCTTCCGTGCATGAGATTATTATAGGCATAGGTAAAAAAGTTTTATAATTAAAGGAGGTTTTCATTCCAAACATATGTGATTCAACAACATCGATACACTTGCAAATTTAAAATCCCCCACTTCCATTAGAAGCGGGGGTTTTATGATTTTCTTTGACAGGTAAAAAACATTTTACGGTTCTTTTGTCCCTTTTAGACAAACCCTGCAGGGATTTCTTTAAACAGGGGCTTGTTATGGATTTGGGACAAGTGCTTATGTATCGACTTCATCTATTTTCGACTAAACATTTTCTTAATGAATCGAACCACAGGTAACACAACGGATTCATGTACATTCGTAAGGGCATAACCGATCAGCCCCATTATTACCAAAACCATTATTAACGCTATTATCAAACCTGATGTTTCTCTAAGTTCTTCAAATACAGCACCCATTTCTTATCCTCCCCGGCTTGCCGATCCGATTTATTTACGGTTTTCACCCATTTACACTCCGAACAGCTTCATCAATCATTTTTTTCTACGAACCATTGCACCCGTTCTTGTTAAATAAGGTTCATTATAACGCATTGGATGATTATGGTCGAGTTTCCACCTTTATACGCACATAGTGATTTCTTTTCGATCATCTCTTCCTGCTAAAGGCTTTCTTCTAGCGTTTCTCTATACGTAAAATATAAACCTTCCCTTCTTGCCATAAAATGCGAGTCAATGAAACCCCTTTCATTTTGTCCAAAAGCGACAAATAAAAGACAGAATTATTGTTTTTTGAGAACATTGTGAACATTGTCGAAAAATCGTAAGCTTAATTTATGAAATACATCTTCTTAGGGGGTGCGCTTTATATGGAAGCCATTACAAGGGACTTTTTCTTATTTTTATCTAAAAATAATCTGCTTAATAATATTGCTAAAAAAAGCGGAGGAAATTTTGCTGCTGGAAAGATCATTGGGGGAACTGATTTCCAAAGTTCCGTTAAATTCATTAAACAACTTAATAATAGCGGCTTGTCGGTTACAGTCGACCATCTTGGGGAATTCGTTGATTCTAAGGAAGTGACTCAGGAACGGACGGCAGAATGCATCGAAACCATCGAAATGATCAGCAGGGAAAAACTTGATTCACAGGTTTCTCTGAAGATGACTTCTTTGGGACTTGATATCGATCATAAACTCGTGATTGAGAATATGACGAAAATTCTTGATACAGCCGAAAAACATAAAGTCATGGTCACGATCGACATGGAAGATGAAGTTCGTTGTCAGGCAACAATCGATATCTTTAGACAGTTCAAAGAAAAATACAGCTGCATAAGTACTGTTTTACAAGCATATTTATTCCGCACAGAGAAAGATTTAGGGGACCTTTCCCAATATAAGCCATTCCTGCGTCTCGTAAAGGGTGCCTACAAGGAATCTGCCGAGGTGGCTTTTCCCGAAAAGGATGATGTAGACGAAAACTACAAAAAGTTGATTAAGCAAAGTCTTCTTAACGGTAATTATACGGCCATTGCCTCACATGATGACAAAATCATCGAATATACAAAAGAGCTGGCTAAGAAGTTTGACATCCCGAATACACAATTCGAATTCCAAATGCTTTATGGCATGAGAAACAAAACTCAATACGAATTGGTCAAGCAAGGTTACAAAATGCGCGTCTATGTACCATATGGTCTGGATTGGTATGGATACTTCATGAGAAGGCTTGCAGAAAGGCCATCCAATATTGCCTTTGCCTTCAAAGGGATGGTCAGAAGCTAAATATACATTCAACATTATTAATTGCTACAAAAAATCTATTAAAAGGTGTGATGATCAATGATTTCATATAAACACGAACCATTTGTCGATTTTACAAACGAGGAAAACAAAAAAGCATATCAGGAAGCACTTCAAACTGTTGAGGGCTATTTAGGACAAGACTACCCTCTTTATATCGGGGCAGAGAAAGTGACGACTGATGAGAAAATCGTTTCATATAACCCTGCAGATAAGCAAGAGGTCATCGGCCGAGTATCGAAAGCGAATAGGGACCTTGCTGAAAAAGCCATGCAGGAAGCTGTTACCGCTTTTGAAAGCTGGAAAAAAGTGAAGCCGGAAATCCGTGCTGACGTTTTGTTCAAAGCTGCTGCCATCATTCGCAGACGAAAGCATGAATTCTCTGCTTTATTGACAAAAGAAGCGGGAAAACCTTGGAATGAGGCTGATGCAGATACAGCGGAAGCAATCGATTTCCTTGAATTTTATGCCCGTCAAATGCTGACTCTTAAAGATGGTGTGCCTGTCCAAAGCCGTCCGGGAGAATTTAACCGCTATGATTACATTCCATTAGGGGTAGGCATCATCATTTCTCCTTGGAACTTCCCATTTGCGATCATGGCAGGTACAGCTGTTGCCGCTATCGTTACTGGTAATACAATCCTGTTGAAACCAGCTTCGACTACTCCTATCGTTGCTGCTAAATTCGTTGAAGTGATGCTTGAAGCCGGCCTTCCAGCAGGTGTGTTGAATTTCGTTCCAGGAAGCGGAGCCGAAGTGGGCGACTACCTGGTCGATCATCCAAAAACACGTTTCATTTCCTTCACAGGTTCACGTGATGTAGGTCTGCGCATTTACAAACGTGCTTCAGAAGTGAACGAAGGCCAAATTTGGCTGAAGCGTGTCATCGCTGAAATGGGCGGAAAAGATACGATGGTCGTCGACAAAGAGGCAGATCTTGAATTGGCGGCTCAATCGATCGTGAAATCTGCATTTGGCTTCTCTGGACAAAAATGTTCTGCTTGTTCCCGTGCTGTCATCGTAGAAGATGTATACGATCAAGTATTAGATCGCGCTGTTGAATTAACAAAACAACTTACAGTTGGTAATCCTGTAGAAAATCATTTCATGGGACCAGTTATCGATCAAGCGGCTTTTGACAAAATCATGAGCTATATTGAAATCGGGAACCAAGAAGGACGCATTCTGACTGGAGGAGAAGGAGATAGCTCTAAAGGCTACTTCGTTCAACCGACAATCGTTGCTGATGTCGATCCGCAGGCACGCTTGATGCAAGAAGAAATCTTCGGACCAGTCGTTGCCTTCACAAAAGCGAAGGACTTTAACGAAGCACTTGAGATTGCCAATAACACTGAATATGGTTTGACTGGGGCTGTCATTACGACAAATCGCCTTAACATGGAAAAAGCACGCGAAGAATTCCATGTGGGGAACTTGTATTTCAACCGTGGCTGTACTGGTGCAATCGTAGGTTATCAGCCATTCGGCGGGTTCAACATGTCAGGAACTGATTCCAAGGCAGGCGGACCGGACTACTTGCAGCTTCATATGCAAGCCAAAACAACATCCGAAACGTTCTGATAAATGTTTCAAAAAGCTATTGAAAAGGAAATGCCCTCGTATTGGTGATGTATCTTCAACTATATGATACAATACCAAACGATGTACAATGGAGGAAGTGACAAATAGGTTGCTTCCTCTTTTTAAACGAAAAAATATCTATTTCATCTTGAAGGGAGTCTTCCTATGATCGATTTTTCTTTAATAATTTCCATTAGCATTTATATGGCTGGTATGCTGTTAATCGGATATTTCGCCTACAAAAGAACCTCCAATCTAAATGACTACATGCTGGGAGACCGGGGTCTTGGCCCTGCTGTCACTGCCTTAAGCGCCGGTGCCGCCGATATGAGCGGTTGGCTTCTGATGGGTATGCCAGGTGCCATGTTCGCAACAGGACTCAGCTCCATATGGATCGTCATCGGCCTGACGCTTGGTGCTTATGCAAACTGGTTATACGTGGCACCTAGATTAAGAACTTATACGGAAGTTGCCAATAATTCCATTACGATCCCTGCTTTCCTGGAAAATCGTTTTGGCGAAGGCTCACGGATCTTAAGGCTCATCTCGGCTTTGGTCATCCTGATATTCTTTACGTTTTACGTTTCTTCCGGTATGGTATCCGGCGGCGTCTTATTCCATAGTACATTTGGCCTTGATTACCATACTGGCCTCTGGATCTTAACAGGCGTGGTGGTCGCTTATACTTTATTCGGCGGATTCCTGGCGGTAAGCTGGACAGACTTTGTACAAGGAATCATCATGGTCGTCGCCCTGGTCCTTGTACCGATCGTTACCCTTTTCCATATTGGCGGCTTTGGCCCTGTCATAGATACACCGCGTTCCATTGATCCTGCGCTTTTAAATATTTTTACCGGAACTAGTCTATTGGGGATCATCTCATTATTTGCATGGGGATTAGGTTACTTCGGTCAGCCCCATATCATTGTCCGCTTTATGGCGATCAGTTCCGTTAAGGAAATAAAGAAAGCACGTACCATCGGCATGAGCTGGATGATCTTTTCCACTATTGGTGCCATGCTGACTGGGTTCATTGGAATCACTTATTTTTCTCAGAACAACATCAAGTTGGACGATCCCGAGACGATATTCATCGTTTTAGGTGAAATACTGTTCCACCCACTCATTACCGGCTTCTTGATTTCAGCTATCCTGGCAGCCGTCATGAGTACGATTTCTTCGCAACTTTTGGTCACTGCCAGCTCTTTAACGGAGGATATATACAAAACCTTCTTCCGTCGTTCCGCTTCAGATAAAGAGCTTGTCTTCTTAGGAAGGCTTTCCGTACTGATCATATCCATCATCGCGCTATTTCTCTCTTGGGAGAAAAACGACACGATTCTTGGACTTGTCGGTTATGCATGGGCTGGGTTCGGTTCTTCATTCGGTCCGCTAGTCTTACTCAGCCTCTGCTGGAAGCGCATGACAAAATGGGGTGCTCTAGCTGGGATGGTCTTTGGTGCCGGGACTGTAATTTTCTGGTCGATGGCAGGCCTATCCGATACGCTTTATGAAATGATCCCAGGTTTTGCCGCAAGCTTGATTGCCATCATCGTGGTCAGTCTTCTTACAGCTAAGCCATCTAAAGAAGTAGAAGAGCAATTTGATGAATTCAAAAGAACATTAAAACAATAATAACCCCTCTAAAAGGAACGGTATTTTTTCATATACCGTTCCTTCTTTGTTCTTGCCCCTATACACATCATTAGTTTAAAAGTATTATTAAACTAACTTGTCATACACTTCAAAAAATTACAGGGGGCCATATATGTCATTAGAAAAAATTCTGACTCTCACAAACATCAACGATATAACGGATATGGTCAGCACTTATTTAAAAAAACCAGTCGTCATCGAAAATGACCAATTTTTATTGCTGGCATATAGTTCATATTATATCGAACACTTCGACCAAGCCAATCGGCAAACCATCTTCACAAAGCATTGGCCTATTCCAATTCTGGAAAAATTCATGGATGAGGGCATTGTCGAACAGCTTAAAACCGTGGAGCATCCATTTAGGGTGAAACAAATCGAGGAGATCGGATTAAATCAAAGAGTCGTTGTGAGCGCCGTTCACAAAGGACAGGTCTTCGGATTCATTTGGGTCCAAGAAACGGAAATGATGACTGATTCCGATTTGGAATTTTTACATGAAGTTTCCCATCATATCGGCAAGCTCCTTTATCAGAAAAAACAGATAAACATGAAAAAAGATGAAGAAAAAAATGAGTTTTATCAAAAGGTCATTGACGAAGTCTATCAAACGGAAAACCAAATAAAATGGGAAGCCGCCAATATGAGTCTTCTCATTCCGGAAACTTTCCTTGTCAATGTCTTTACCATCGCTCAATCCGATGCGGAACATTTCGATGAATTAGCGGATACAGTCAGTCTATTCGCCAATGCATTGAATCATTTTACCCATGCATTCACAAACCAATTGAAGATCATCGTCCTGATTGGCAGCAACGGAAAAGGGAAAGACCTGCTTACCGATAGCGCCAATGATTTAACGAACACCGTTCTTTCCCAATTCAATGACAAAAAGGTATTCCCGGGAATCGGAAATGAGTACTCTTCGATTCTTCAATTAAGAAAATCCTATCTCGAAGCCCTGGAAGTGATCAACGCAGCCAAGTTCATCGGTAAACCTGAACAGCTTCCTTTCCAATATAGTAAGCTTGGGATTTTCCGTTACCTCGAAATGATCTCCAACCATCATACTAAAACGAATTATATCAATGTGGAATTAGAGATTCTTCAAAAGAAGGACCAGGAAAGCCAAACCAAACTCCTTCAAACATTGGAAATATATCTGTTGAACAATTGCCGGATCAAACCGACAGCTGAACAGCTATACGTTCATACCAACACATTGAAATATAGATTGAATCAAATAGCCGATCTCACATCGATCGATTTTGATGACTTACATTCAAGAATCCAGCTATACATCGATTTACAGCTAATAAAGCAAAGATCTTAGGGCATTCTGCTTTTGAGGCCATATTTTCGGAGCCCGCCCATGAATCATTCAATACAATAAGGAGTGAGGGATACGGAGACATCCCCCCTGTGTTCCTCACTCCTTATATGTTGTACTTCATAAACACTTTTACCAAATCAAGTACATTAGACCGTTTTATTTACATGTATACAGAATAAAATTAGCCAAATTGATACAAGCGAATTTAACGTTTTCAAGGGAAAAACTAATCACCTGAGGGGAACCAAAACCAAACAGCCCACAAAGGACCGTTATACCAAGACAGCCAGAAAGCCCATTTTAACCTCCCATCAGCTCATATTTAAGTTGATTTATAACTATTGAATGGATTCCCTCAATATAAGTATTTAACAGTAAAGAAAAACTCCTATCGATATCAATAGCCATCCCAAACCCACCCATTTTTTCAATAGAAGTAAATCCATGTAAAATGCTCCTTAATCCTCTCACCAAGTGAATCGCCATTTCTTCCTGCAAATCATAGGCTTGTAGTAATTGGACAACAAGCTCTACAACAGATTGCTGTGCTTGCTGTAATTCCTTGTCTTCACCATTTGGAAAACGGATGGTGGCATCATAAAGTCCTGGATGGATTCTAGCAAATTCAACATATGCCTCACTCAGTGCTAGGATTGCATCATCACCGGAGCGTCCCACTGCCGCTTGAAGCATGGAATCATAAAGTTTTTTCACTCCATTTACTGCTAGTTTCTGTTTTAATCCATTTAGGCCGTCTAAATGGTTATATAACGAGGGGGGCGTATTTGTAATTCTTCAGCC
Organism: Peribacillus sp. Bi96; assembly: GCF_918698115.1. Taxonomy (GTDB): domain Bacteria; phylum Bacillota; class Bacilli; order Bacillales; family DSM-1321; genus Peribacillus. The sequence continues at coordinate 114,185 of NZ_CAKKLV010000013.1, read as the reverse complement.
AACTTGCCTAACGAAAGGTGATCAAGGCCGTTTTCATCAACTAGTTCTGTAGCCTTCTGTAAAACGATGGACAAATCTAACCTTTTACGTTGAGACATCTCATTTTGACCTCCTATTTTCCTGGTTGAAGTTTTAATTCTGCTTCAACTATCGCTCTATCTATAGAATCCCCAGGGTGTTCTAGCATCTTCCCATGACCTACAGCAAGTAATCTCGGTTTATAACTTCTTAGTTTCTTTGCACTTTCAAGTGCGATGAGTTTGTTCCAAGTCCCAAAGGCTGGAAACGGAAATAAAGGTTTAATCATTCCTGATACCGCAGTTCCACCTCTCGTTTGCAAGGCATCCCCAACAATTAAACTATGATTCCGGGTGTCAAGAAGAGAGATCGAACCAGGGGTATGTCCAGGTGAAGAAATAACTTCCAATGAACCAATATGGTCGCCTTCTTTGAGTAATAAGTCTGGTTGAGTTTTAATCTTTTTAGGGACAACTCCGCGGATTGGAGAGTTTGCTTCATTTTGTAGGGGAGTAGAATTGCCAGCCAGTAATAATGCATCCCTAACAGAAATACTCACTTGTAAATCAGGGATTAACGCTTTAAGCCCGTCTAGTGCACCAACATGATCATCATGAGCGTGAGTAACGATTAATCTTGTAATCGGTTTTCCGACAGCCCGCGCTGCATCCATTATACTTTTTGTGCTGTAGGGTAATGCTGCATCTATTAGTGTAAGGCTATTCTCTTCTTCTACAAAATAACAGTTCACCGGAAATACACGTGGCATGAAAGAGAGTTGAAATAATGTACCACCCTTCGTCATTTTCACATTGCAGGAGTGGCGACGGCTATCGCTTTTAGTGGCCCTGGTATCTTAAAGGATTAAACAATAGTTTTTCCACTTGCAAATGCCCCGATAATCACATTCCGGGTTCAAAAAAACGCCAGCGATTCCGCCGGCGTCATGTTTTTTGCATATAAGGTCAAGATACGCTAATAGCACCAAGTACTTCATGTTCTAGCTGATTGGATCTTTCCATCTTCGTCGATTCCGTCCATCCGAAATATCCGGCCATATAATCAATCACCGATTGTTTATGCGTTTGGACTAGATCGATATCGAATAACAGGGTCCCGGTCCTGCGGAAGAAGAAATCCACTGGTGTCGCGGCCATTTCATGATCTAGTGCGTATTTCAGCTGTACGAACAATTTCTGCGGGAGGCCACTACTTGTTCCCCCATCTCTTTCGCTTTTTGCGATATTGAATAACACAGGTGCATTAGACCCGTACATGGCCAAAATTCCCTCCGAATCCTTAGCAGCGAGGCCTGAGGCGGCCCCCATTTGAATATGTTTCTTGATATAATCGGAGAAGTTTCTTGATCCCCCGACATCTCCTCCTGAAATCGGCATTCCTTTTGTATTGCTGGCTGGATAAGTCTTATTGGACTGCTCGGAAAGCTTGCCTGCGACAAGGTCAACCGTCGTTTTTGCCATTTTGCGATACCCGGTCAATTTACCTCCCGCAATCGTGATAAGGCCCGAATCGGATTCCCATATTTCATCTTTTCTTGATATTTCGGAAGGATCCTTTCCTTCTTCCATGATCAACGGCCTGATTCCTGCCCAGCTTGATTCGATATCCCCATCCGTAATTTTCACTTTTGGAAACATATAAGCAATCGCCTTTAATAAATAGGCACGGTCTTCCGAAGTAACAGTCGGAACAGCGGGATCGCCTTCATAAAAAGTGTCCGTAGTCCCTACATAAGCCTTGCCGGCTCTCGGGATGGCAAAGATCATCCGTCCATCAGGTGTATCAAAGTAAATCGCCTGCTTCAACGGGAATTTCGATTGGTCGATGACCACATGAACACCCTTTGATAACTTCAGCGTTTTCCCCTTTTTCGATTGGTCTTTTTCACGGATGGAATCCACCCATGGACCTGCTGCATTAATAACTTTGTCTGCGTGTATTTCATACGCGTCCCCTGATAGTAAATCGGCAACTTGAACGCCGGTCACCTTTCCATTTTCATATAACAATTTATCTACTTTTGTATAATTTATCGGTGTTGCACCTTTATCAACAGCTGCCTTCATGACTTCAATCGTTAAACGTGCATCATCTGTCCGATATTCGACATAGTAGCCGCCGCCCTTCAGTCCCTCTTTCTTTACGAGAGGCTCCCGTTTTAGCGTTTCATCAACAGAAAGCATTTTCCTGCGTTCAGCTCTTTTTACTCCTGCAAGGAAATCGTATACACGGAGTCCAATGGAGGTACTGAATTTCCCAAAAGTTCCTCCTTTGTGCATCGGCAGCAGCATCCATTCCGGCGTGGTCACATGCGGTCCATTTTCATAAACGATTTCCCGCTCTTTCCCAACCTCAGCAACCATTTTTATTTCAAATTGCTTCAAATAACGCAATCCGCCATGGACCAGTTTTGTCGAGCGGCTTGAAGTACCTGCCGCAAAGTCCTGCATTTCCACCAATGCTACTTTCATCCCCCGGGTCGTTGCATCCAGGGCGATCCCTGCACCGGTAATTCCCCCGCCAATCACTACCACATCATATTTTTCTTTTTTCAAAAGTTCGATTGTTTCTTCCCGATATTTATTTGAAAACCTCATGCCTATCTCCTCCTTTAAGTACTGCCTTCTTTTGGTCGAGCAGCTTGTTTTCCTGGTTAATTCGTGCTGGTCACTCGTGAATTCTGCACGTTTACTCTGAGTTTCTTCTTTATATTCAATAGGTTCATTTGTTCTAATAGTTTTTCATTCATATAGATGTTAATATCCCTAATCCGCCTTTAAAAACAAAAAAAGAGACCATAAATGCACATTATCGTATTCACGATAACGCATTCATGGTCTCTCCTGTTCTCCGGCCGAGTTATTAACTTGATTTAAGTATACCATACTTTAGTTCATTTTAGAAAGAATTTACTTTTTTTATTTAAAAGCCATGGCCGCTTGAACAGCTTTTTTCCAGCCTTCATATAATTTTTCACTATCATGCTCTTCCATGGATTTGTTAAAGGTTTTGTCTACCGCCCATTGCCGGGAGATTTCTTCTTGATCCTTCCAATATCCAACAGCAAGTCCAGCTAAATACGCGGCCCCTAGTGCCGTGGTTTCGTTTATGGTCGGTCTTTCGACAGGCACTCGCAATAAATCGCTTTGGAATTGCATTAAGAAATCATTCTTGACTGCCCCGCCATCGACTCTCAATGTCTGTAGCTCAATCCCTGAATCCGCCTCCATTGCATCAAGGACATCCTTCGTTTGGTACGCTAGTGATTCTAGTGTTGCACGAATGAAATGTTCTTTGGAAGTACCGCGCGTCAAACCAAAAACCGCTCCCCGTACTTCACTGTCCCAATATGGGGTCCCTAGCCCCACAAAAGCCGGCACTACATATACTCCATCCGTACTTTCCACTCGTTTTGCATAGGCTTCGCTGTCCTTGGCATCATGAAGCATCCGCAGGCCATCTCTCAGCCATTGGATAGCCGAGCCAGCTACGAAAATACTGCCTTCCAGTGCATATTCAACCTTCCCATTCAATCCCCAAGCAAGGGTCGTCAATAGTCCGTGTTCGGAACTTACAGCCTTTGTTCCTGTATTCATGAGCATGAAGCAGCCTGTTCCATACGTATTTTTAGCCATTCCTTCATTAAAGCAGGCTTGGCCAAATAATGCTGCCTGCTGATCACCAGCCGCTCCGGCAATCGGAATCGATTGACCGAAGAAATGATATTCGATCGTACGTGCGTACACTTCAGAGGATGGCCTAACTTCCGGCAGCATCGATTTTGGTACAGTCAATATCTCCAGCAGTTCCTCATCCCATTTCAGTTCATGGATATTGTACATCAATGTCCTTGATGCATTTGAATAATCCGTTACATGGGCCTTGCCTCCTGAAAGCTTCCAAATCAACCAAGTATCGATGGTCCCGAATAACAGCTTGCCTTCATCCGCTCTTTGTCGTACCCCTTCCACATTATCGAGAATCCATTTCACTTTTGTACCGGAAAAATAAGCATCTATAAGCAAACCCGTTTTATCCCGGAACAGATCATTTAATCCCTTTTCCTTCAAATCGTCACAGATTTCGCTTGTTTGTCTGGACTGCCATACAATGGCATTATAAACAGGTGCTCCTGTTTCCTTATCCCACACGACTGCCGTTTCACGCTGATTAGTAATCCCGATACCGGCAATTTGCTCTGGCTTGACACCGGATTCAGACAGTACACCGGCAATGACCGCTAGAATCGATCCCCAAATCTCATTTGCATTATGCTCGACCCAGCCTGGTTTAGGGAAAAACTGAGTGAATTCCTTCTGGGAAGAATGTACAATTTCCCCCTTTTCGTTAAATAGAATTGCCCGCGAACTTGTTGTTCCTTGATCTAAAGATAAGATATATTTTTCCATAATGTGTTTCCCCCCTTTTATTTTAACTAGCAATGTTGCTAATTTCTAACTCACGTGACTGCTTTTTTCCAAAAGCATATGCTAATACCAATATTATCAGGCTTACTCCTAAAACAGTCCAAAATATTGTCGTCACTTCACCTAAAAACATCGCTTTATAGAAGACAGCTCCAAGTGCTCCACCGACAATCGGACCAACAACAGGAATCCATGCATAGCCCCAATTCGATTTTCCCTTACCCGGTATAGGCAGAAGGAAGTGAGCAATACGAGGTCCAAGGTCACGGGCAGGGTTTATGGCGTAGCCTGTTGTTCCTCCAAGAGACATTCCGATAACAACAATCAATAAACCGACAGCAAATGGATTCAGACCTTCTGTAAACTTGCCGGCTCCAATAAATAATAAGCCAAGAACAAGGATGAATGTACCAATCATTTCACTTAAAAGATTTGAAAAAGTATGAGGGATAGCTGGTGAGGTTGAAAACACACCAAGCTTTGTACCTGGATCCTCCGTAGCTTTCCAGTGAGGCAAATAATGCAAAAATACTAGAGTCGCGCCTATAATCGCCCCTATCATTTGTGCCACGATATACCCTGGCACATCAGCCCAAGGAAAATCCCCATTGATAGCCAATGCTACTGTAACAGCCGGGTTTAAATGTGCTCCGCTTATGGAACCCACTGCAAAGACACCCATTGTAACAGCCAATCCCCATGCAATCGTGATGACAATCCAGCCAGCATCTTTGGCATAAGATCCCTTTAAGGAAGACCCCGCCCCGATACCTGCACCAAATAAAATTAAAATCATCGTGCCTACTACTTCTCCCCAAAATGGAGTCATACATGACCCTCCTCTTATAGAATGATGCCTTACCAACAAATAAAAGGAGATTCACAACAGAACTATCCTCAATAAATGAGTATGTCTGGTGTGAATCTCCTAATCTCCGTCACATGTATTAACTTGTAATTCAAAATATACTAGTTTATGAAAACGCTGTCAAATATTTTCTGAAATATTCATTCTTTTTTCTGTAATTTTTTTGACTTTTGACCCTATTAGACGATATCCCATAATTCAGTTTTGGACGTGGTGATTGCGGACGCTCCCGCTTCAAGGGCATTCAGGACTTCATCCGAAGTCCGTATGAGACCACCTGCAAAAACGGGAGTTTGTAATCGTTCTTTCACTTCTTTTATCATCCATGGCATTGCCCCCGGCAATACTTCGATATAATCCGGCTTCGTTTTCTGTACCAGCTTATAACTTTTCTCCAGCGCATGTGAGTCTATTAAAAAGATCCGCTGGATGGCAATGACTCCCTTTTGCTTCGCTTTCAAAATAACGCTTGATTTTGTCGAAATCAGCCCATATGGGTGATACTCCTGACAAATGAATTCTGTCGCGTATTCATCACTTCTTATGCCATGGATTAAATCAACATGATAAATCATTTTCTTATTATGCTGCTTGGCCATTATACTCACATTTTTCAATTGGGAAATATGCAAGTCAAGAAACACACCAATTTCATAGGAACTATCTAGAAATCTTTCAAAATCCTTCATGCTTGCCGAGGCAGGCAATATCTTCTGCTCCATGCATTTTCCCCCTTATGTCCCGGAAAAACTCTAAACTTTAAGTTTTTTAGTATATTTTAAAGTGCTTGATTTATCAAACACATTTTTTATTAATGAAGAATCAATTGTCACCATATCCTTACACTAACATACCTGGACCCCAAATACAGTAAGGGTAAGAATGTATGGAAAATCCCCCTTAAGATGATTCATCATAAAGAGATTTTCATTTTCATTGCACCTTCGACAAGCTCATACGATTTAATGGTGCCCACGGGGATTTTTCTCACGATGTTCCAAGCATCCACATTCATTTTGATCATTCTATTTTCAAATTCAAAAAATGGCGGTCTGTTAAATATCTTATGATTAATGAAATTTCTATCAATAGGTTTCATTTCCACTAATTCAAATGAAATCGTTCTTTTATCAACGTGAACCGGTTTTATTGTTATCCGGAAAGATACATTTTTCTTAAACATCATTTTTTTCACTTCCGTCGTTCCCCAAAGCACTATATGCTTTGGCGTGATCTCGACTTTAATATTCTGCTCATTAGATTTCATGTTTATAATTCTCTCTAGCATGGATGCACTTACCGTTATCGGTATACCATTCCCGAAAACATTAAAGTGATCGAATGTATTCATCCTGACTTCCCCCTCCGACTTTCAATATCCCCTCTCGCATGTGTGGGTTATAGCATATGCCAGGTTCACCAATGAGGTTAATCATCATGCAAGGCTACTATGAGTAATCGCTATATTCTAAATTTTCCGCCTCCACCCTTGACCTTTACCAATACTCCCTGTATAGTCATAGTTAATTTAATAGACAACTCTTATCCAGAGAGGTGGAGGGACTGGCCCTTTGATACCTCAGCAACAGACTTTTCATGTACTGTGCTAATTCCAGAAGTGTAAAAACTTGAAGATAAGAAGAGTAAATAGCTTTGTTGCCAACACCTCTTCTTATTTTTAAGAAGAGGTGTTTTATTTTATAAAAGGGAAGAAGGAATGCAACATGTCAATCACATTAACGAAAGCACCATTTAGAGCGGACCATGTCGGAAGTTTATTAAGACCAGATCGTTTACATATAGCTAGAAAGCAATTGAAGGAAGGTACCATTTCGGTGGAGCGACTTCGTGAAGTTGAAACGGAAGAAATCAAATTGATTGTCGATAAACAAATTGAAGTTGGATTAGAGGCCGTTACGGATGGGGAGTTCAGACGAACATGGTGGCACTTTGACTTCCTTGAACATTTAAATGGCATCGAGGGCTATGTTACTGAAAAAGGTCTTACATTCGATGGGGTTGAAACTGAGAGATATAACATTCGCAATACAGGAAAGGTTTCATTCAATCCTGAGCATCCCTTCATCCATGACTTTATTGAATTGAACAAAATAGTGGACGGACGTGCCGTTGCCAAACAAACCATTCCCAGTCCCAATCAATTGTTTGCTGTCGGTGTTCATAATGAAGACATCTATCCTGATATCGAGGACTATGCTAATGATGTCATTAAAGCGTATCAAGCTGCTTTGAAAGCCTTTTATGAAGCAGGTGTACGTTATCTTCAATTGGACGATGTATATATTGCCAGACTTTCAGCTCCAGATTTTCAGTTCAAAGATGGAAAATATTCAAGAGAACAATTAATCGATTTAGCACTGCGTGTTATTAATGGTGCATTGGAAGGAAAACCAGAGGATTTGGTCGTCACGACACACTTATGTCGTGGAAACTACCAGTCAACGTGGGCATTTGAAGGCAGTTATGCACGCATAGCCCCAACATTATTGGCCAAAGAAAAAGTAGATGGATTCTTCTTGGAATATGACGATAACCGCTCAGGGGATTTTAAACCATTGGAATACATTCCAAACGGAGGGGCCAGGATCGTTCTGGGAGTGGTCACTTCAAAAAATGGGGAAATTGAAGACAAGGAAGCTGTTAAGGTACGCATTAAAGAAGCCTCACAATTCGTTCCCCTCGAACAACTATGCTTAAGTCCGCAATGCGGATTCGCTTCCACCCATCATGGCAACAAGCTTACGGAAGAACAACAATGGGATAAGTTGAAATTCATCGTTGATGTAGCAAAAGAAGTTTGGGAATGATGACTCACCTTTAATAAAAGCTAGGCACCTTTCAATAAGGAAGCCTAGCTTTTTTTTAAAACAGTACAATAAAACGTTTCTCTGATCGGTATAGGCAGATTTGCTAAGCCCAAGGATTGTTGAAGAATTTACGGTGACAAAATCGATTTCCCTTCAAACAACATATCGTGAATATCCATTTTAACCAATAATATATCGGGCATCTGTATACAGTACATATGCCTTTTTTCATATACATTTTCGTTTATTATCATTGGCAGACCCTGCAGATTAATGAATCAGTATGTAAAATAGTTACTTACTATGTTGAGTTCACACAAAAAAAAGAACGAGCATCTTGCACGCCTTTTTTTACTTGCAGCTATCTTCATCATCCACTTTCTTTACAAATATATCATCCGTCACCCTATCTTCCAGCTTGTTCCTCAAGACCAATTGTGCGGCCTTCCCATCACTAGGCGATCCGTCTGAAAAATACATCGGAAATAAGGAGAAAAACAGTACATAGAAGGAAAAATATATGAATTGATACCAGATTACCGAGCTTTCCAAGATATTCTGATACACTAAGCTATATATGATCAACATACTGACTAAATTAAAGATAGAGCCCCCTAAATAAATAAGCATATTCGTCAATCGATTATCATGTATCAATCCCTTAAATTCGCAAGTACCATTCCAGAAATAATATTTTCTCACCTCTATGTTCCAAAAGGCAAAAAGTTTATTTCCACAACCAATCAAGATTTTCTTTTCAGATCCTCCAAAAATCGTCACAAAGAAGATATGCCCGCTCAAATGTATCAGCGTAACGATTGGCATAATCAAAAAAAAGGAAAAAAGAAATTTAATGATATCAGTGAGACCAAACATTTTTAATCCACCATCCTTATCAAAGAAATTTTCTTATGAACCTTTTTACAAGGATGATACTCTCATACCCTGTCTAAACTAGTTATAACTAGTAATTTTTCACAACAACGAATGGCTGACTTTCATCATGGATTTAAAAACCATTTAGCCATTTTCAAGCTTAATTCGTCCCTCCTCCCACTTAATTTGACATTCCTCACTTTAATTCGTCCTTTTTTCCACTTATTCCGGCCTACTAAATGTTGTCGCAGCATAGTTATTTACGTCGTTATTACGAGGGGCCAATTCATACAAAAACAAGGCTATCTCTCTCCAATATTGGAAATGCGATAGCCTTATTTGATCTTATTTTGTATTAAGGGGCCGAAGTATTTCTGCGTTGCTTTGTCCTGGCTTCAGTCCCGCATGTTTATATTCAGGGGTAAAAACTGATGTTTTGATCGGGCAGGCGATTTGCTTCTGGACATTTCCTTTTCCGTCAGGTACTTCGACGATCATTCCCCTATCCTTCAATTGGGGATGGTTGGTCGCTTCGGTAAAGGTCAGCACTGGTTCTGCGCATGCCTCGAAGTCAGAAAATATTTCCTGCCATTCATGGAAATCCTTTTCTAAGAAAGCTTGTTGGACGAACGTTTTGAATCGGATTCCGCTTTCTTCATCGCTGCCCATGCTCAGTTCATACAATTCCGGTGCCCCGATGGCTTCGCATAACGCTTTTCGAAATGGGGGCTCGAGGCTTCCAACGGAAAAATAACGTCCATCTTTCGTTTCGTAAAAGTCATAAAAAGATCCCCCGTTTAACATCAATTTCTCTGGCTCAAGCTCCAGGCCCCCTTGTAAATTCAGAGGTGATGATATGGCATTCAATGCAAAACTGCAGTCGGTCATGCTGATGTCGATGGCTTGGCCTTCCCCTGTTCGCTCCCTGTAAATGACAGCAGACAATATGCCGATAACGGCATGCAGTGAACCTCCAGCAAGATCGGCTATCTGGGTTCCGTTTTTTGCCGGGCCGCCCCTTTTCGTTCCGGAATAGCCTGATAAACCTGCAATCGATAGATAATTGATATCATGGCCCGGTCGGTCCTTATAGGGACCGGTCTGGCCGAATCCCGTGATGGAACAGTAAATCAATCTCGGATTAATCCGTTTTAATGCCCCATACCCCAGTCCTAGGCGTTCCATGACGCCTGGACGGAATTGTTCTATGACGATATCGTAGTCCTTCACTAGACTTTTTACGGATTCGATGGACTCTGATTGTTTTAAATCAAGTGTGATCGACTTCTTCGACCTGTTAAGATATTGGTTCACACCCCATGAATCACTTGCTCCCGGCCTCTCTACCTTCAAAACGTCCGCTCCTAAATCTGCTAGCATCAAAGTGGCAAATGGGCCTGGCAATAACATTGAAAAGTCCAATACTTTTAAATTAGTCAATAAGGTCATCAGCTGCGCACCTTTCCTTTCCATTGGAAATATTCAATCGGATACAAATGCAGTTAACGCTTTCCCCGTTGTTCTGTGCATGCCATTTAGCTACATAGAGATTACGATTATCATATAACATCTCCTATTAAATTTGTATAAATTCCCATTCATTAAAAATAAAAGGCCAGGAATCATCCTCCTGGAATCTGTTTATGAGCCTAAAGATAAACAAATAAAAGCCGGACAATTTATAACTCATTGTCCGGCTGATTTTACTTATAGCTTGTTCATTCGTATTTTTTGTCAAAGTCAAACTCGACTTCATCTAGTTTAACGAGCTTAGTCTTTCTTATCAGTTTATAGCCCAACCATAGACCAAGGAAAAGCGGGATTCCCAGGTATGCAGCTATAACACTGCCCCAATCAATCTGGTCTGAGAAAAAGGCTTGGATGTTTTGGGACAGGATGACGATCAGACCAATTAAAATGGCAAAGATCGGTCCTATCGGGAACCATAATGCTTTATATGGCAGCTTCTCCAATGAATGACCTTGAGCGATGTATGCCTTCCGGAAACGATAATGGCTGATGGAAATGCCCAGCCAAAAGATAAATCCAGTAATCCCAATGGCATTCATTAACCAGATATACACTTTACCATCACCGAATATGGAAGCTAAAAAGGCTAGCATACCGATGGAACATGTCAAAACCATTCCTGCAACCGGTACTCCGCGTTTATTAAGTCTTGCAAAAATACGTGGTGCTTGACCATTTTTTGCCATTGAATATAACATACGCGTAGATGCATATAGACTAGAGTTACCTGCCGATAATACCGCTGTTAAAATGACTGCATTCATAAGCGAAGCGGCAAAGGCCACTCCAGCCTTTTCAAAAATGAGCGTGAATGGGCTTACCATGACGTTATCCCCTTGTAAACTTGAGTTCGTATAAGGGATAAGCAGCCCTATAACAAAGATTGCCAATACGTAAAAGAGCAAGATTCTCCAGAAGACACTTTTAATGGCCTTTGGTATATTACGTGCAGGATCCTCACTTTCACCCGCTGCCACACCGACAATTTCGGTACCTTGAAAAGAAAAGCCCGCAGCTATGAACACGATGAAGACACCCATGAACCCACCCGGGAAAGGCGCGTCATCGACGGTGAAGTTTTTAAAACCTACTGCTTCGCCACCCATGATGCCGACAATCATTAGTATTCCAACGATTATAAAAATAACGATGGCTGTTACTTTAATGAAGGAAAACCAGTATTCTCCTTCACCATATCCTTTAACGGATAAATAGTTTAATAGGAATATGAGCACCAGGAATGATGCACTCCATAACAATGATGGACTATTCGGAAACCAAAACTTCATGATCATTGTTGAAGCGGCCAACTCTGCCGCTATGGTCATCGACCAATTGAACCAGTATGTCCATCCCAAGGCAAACCCAAATGCCGGATCGACGAATTTCGTTCCATATGTACTGAATGAACCGCTAGTCGGCATAAAGGCGGCCAGTTCCCCTAAGCTCGTCATCACGAAGTACACCATTGCGCCAACTAAAGCATATGCAAGCAATGCACCGCCTGGCCCAGCTGTATGGATAGCTGCCCCGCTGCTAAGAAACAGCCCGGTGCCAATAGCCCCTCCAATGGAAATCATCGTTAAATGTCGAGATTTTAACCCGCGCTTTAATTCTTGTTCTTCTTGCTTTGGAGGATGCTGAAAGATGTCGTTTTCTTGTTTTGGTATCATTAATTTTCATCCCTTTCTACATAAGCGCTTACATTTATGGGGAAATCCATTTAATAAATTTCCTATTTCATCGAGTTTCAAATAGAGCTAATTTACAATTCGAATATTCCTATTCTGAATATATGCAATTTTCATGCCAAATTTAAAAACCGCACTATTCAACAAATTAACCATTTATTTGACGAAATATTTTGCACTTTATGCCACGATTCTTTGCACTTTACGCCATGTTTTTTTGCACTTTTATTCATTTGGTTCAATTTAAATACATTCCAAATATTACTAAAAGAATAAATTCAAAGAACATTTCTATCAAAAACCATTTTTCTCCATTTTATTCCTTTAAATGTCATATTTTTTACGAGTTTTCTCCATTTGATAATAATTATGAAACGATGTAAAAATGAGGTATTCTTATGAAGGAGTTGAGTGTTATGAAGGGTAAGGTATTTTTAGGAACTGCACTATCCATCGGTCTATTATTTTCTGCTATTCCCCATCAAGAAGCTTTAGCGGCAAAAAATGTGTTAAGTGTTGAAAAGTACAATAAGCACAAGGATTCGCTAGAATACAAGTCTGGGAAACTTACGGACCCATCAAAGCAATCGGCAGAAGATATCATTCTTACCTTTTTTGATGAAAACAAAAAGTCTTACAAGCTAGAAAAGCAAAAGGCGAAAAACTCCTTCACGATCCAGAAAGAAAGCAAGGATGAACTAGGCAATACAGTACTTAGATTGCAACAAACCTATAAAGGCGTACCTGTATGGAACTCCACACAAGCAGTATTGATTGATGCTAAAGGTGTATTGACGGTCGTGTCCGGTACGGTTGAAGCCAATCTAAATACGAAATTAGGGAAAAAGGCTAAAAAAGGCATCAGTAAATCCGAAGCTATTAAAATAGCGGAAGCGGATCTGGGGTTCACTCCTGCCTATGAACAATCACCTGAATCTGACCTATATGTATACGCAAATGAAGGCCAGGCCGATTATGTATATAAAGTCAATTTGAAATTCTTAAGTCCGGAACCAGGAAATCATGAATATTTCATTTCAGTCAAAACGGGTAAAATCCTGAATAAATATAATACACTAGATGAAGTGACGGGGACTAATTCCGTCGGAACGGGCACCGGCGTCTTAAACAACACCGTGTCTTTGAACACTACCTTATCCAGCGGTCGTTACTATTTACAAGACAATACACGCGGCAAAGGAATCTACACTTATAATGCCAATAACCGTTCAAAATTACCTGGTACACTCATGTCCAACACGACCAATGCTTTCACTACTTCTACCGATAAAGCTGCGGTGGACGCCCATTCTTATGCGGGTAAAACCTATGATTATTACAAATCCACATTTGGACGGAACTCCTATGATGGAAATGGAACCATCCTGAAATCAACCGTTCATTATGGCTCGAGATACAATAACGCTTTCTGGGATGGCACCCAAATGGTTTACGGTGATGGAGACGGCACGACGTTCATCCCATTGTCCGGCGGCCTGGATGTCGTTGCACATGAACTGACGCATGCTGTGACTTCCTCAGAATCCAATCTTACCTATCAATATGAATCCGGTGCTTTAAATGAGGCGATTTCTGATATTTTTGGAACAGTCGTAGAATTTAAGAATCAGAGTGCCAACGCTGATTATCTGATTGGAGAAGATATTTACACACCTAATATTTCCGGTGATGCACTCCGTTCAATGGCGAATCCAACATTGAATGGTGACCCTGATCATTATTCGAACCGTTATACGGGATCAAGTGACAATGGAGGAGTCCATACGAATAGCGGAATTATTAATAAGGCAGCTTATTTGATCTCTGCAGGCGGCACCCATCACGGCGTGACTGTATCTGGAATCGGCATTGATAAACTAGGGAGCATCTTCTACAGGGCAAACACGATTTATTTAACTTCCTCGTCAACTTTTTCACAAGCCAGAGCAGCAGTGGTACAAGCTGCCTCTGATTTATATGGTTCAAGCAGTGCAGAAGTCACAACTATCAAAAATGCCTTTACAGCAGTCGGTGTGAACTAAGAGATTCAGACCCAATATGACTAACACCTCCCTAACTAACTTTTAGCGGGGGGTGTTTTTTCGTATGTATATATGCGCTGGGGGAAAATATTTCGTCCTATTGAAGAATAATTTGGCCGATGAGAGGATTAATTCGTCCTTCCGACTGGATATTCTGGACGTTCGGATCATTATTCGATCCTTGGAGTTTATGATGAATGAAAGTTTGCAAAGTAGGGAGAAAATGATTAATTCTCTAAAATAGTTGCTTTTCTTCTTATTAACTGTCAAGCTTAGATAATCTGGACTATATTGAATAGAACAAGTAGGTGACGAACATGATTGAAGTTAAAACTTCCACACTTAGTGATGGTGAGTTCAATAGAGGTGTATTCGCAACACAGGACATTAAAAAAGGTGAACTTCTGCATGAAGCCCCTGTCATTGCTTATCCAAATGAGGAACATGTCTTCATTGAGAAAACATTGCTGGCTGATTATGCGTTTGAGTATGGAATTAACCATACTGCCATGCTTTTAGGTTATGGCATGCTGTTTAATCACTCTTATACTCCCAACGCTACGTATGATATAAACTTTAAAAATCACACGTTTGATTTTTTTGCTTACACCGACATAAAAGCAGGAGAAGAAATCCTGATTAATTATAATGGTGAAGTCGATAATGAGGATCCTCTTTGGTTCAATAAAGAAGATGACGGTGAAGAAGAATCCGAATGATCATTGATCGTTCATGAAAGCACTTGTGCTTTTGAAGACCTGTTATAGGTACTTCAAAAGCAACGAGTGCTTTTTCGTTTTTCCTTTCACCGAGTTCCTCCACAACAAGATGAACTTCACTATTTTCAGGAGGTCTTTTGATGATGGCTAATACCACAGTTTTTACGTGCTTATGGTTTCTTTACGAATGGTCTTCTCCATTTAATCAAGGTTCAATGAAAAAAAATCCCCATTAAGGCTTGCCCAACTTGAGCAGACACTTAATGGGGATATTTCTCTTAATGGGTGGATGGATTACTTGATTTTGATTTGGTTATGGATTGGAGTTGGCTCTTAACCTTATCAATGGTTTCTGGAGTGGCTAAGGATTTAATCTGACTCATGGTTTTTTCACGAGTTTTCTTATTGCGCATTAAATATGCTGCAGCTCCTATCAAGACGGTTCCAAGCACTTTGTTTGATGGCATGTGAGTTTCCTCCTTCAAGTTCGTTATAGTATAGTATTCCCTTGATCAGTAGATTTAAACAAATCCCCTTGCTGATTGGGATATCACCTTTATTTATCCAAATTCAAACTTTCAAGATACTTTAGGCTTTCAGGACTTTTCACCACTTTTTGGGCTAAATCAGGATCTACCTTCGCTTGCTTCAAATTATAGACTTTATACGTCAGGACTCTCTTCACTGATTCGTTAATTCGCTCCATTGGCACTTCCCCAGCCTTTACAGCTTCAAGTAATCCGTTATATACCTCAAGTTCATGGGTATATTCATGACAGACAAGTAATAAATCAGCTCCTGCAAGAATTGCTTCCTTCCCCATATCTTCATAAGAGAAATACTTGTTCACAGCTCCCATTTCCAAATCGTCCGTGATCACAAGCCCTTCATATTTAAGTTTCCCCCGAAGCAGGTCTTCTATGATGACCTTGGAAAGGCTTGCTGGCTTTTCTTTATCATAGGCAGGATATTTAATATGAGTCACCATCACGAAAAAATTTGGGTTCTCCATTTCACTTATGATTTTCTTGAAAGGATAAATATCCGAATTTTCCAGATCGAGCTGGTTTGCTTCCACTGAAGATGTTTCGACATGCGGGTCGATTTCGCTGCGTCCGTTTCCTGGAAAATGCTTCAAAGCACCAGTTACAGAAGCATCATTCAGGCCTTGTATGGCTTTCTTTCCGTATTGATAGACCTTCTCCGGATCTTTTCCCAATGAACGCTTGTCTGTATCCGATAGATCAAGAACTGGAGCGAAATTTATGTTTATCCCCATGGAACTCAGTTCTGTCCCATTCAATTTTGCCACATTATATATGTCTTCCACAGATGCCTGTTCCCCCATGTCCTTTTGTGCTGGGAGAGGCGATACCCGTTCCCTCATCCGGATTATGTCCCCGCCTTCCTGATCGACTGCCACCATGAGCGGAAGCGAATGCGAACTTTGATTGGCGGTTTGCTGAAGCGAATTGGATAACTTAGCCACTTGTTTAGGTGATTTCATATTTCGGTCAAAATAAATGACGCCCCCCATATGTTTTTGTTCGATAAGCTCCGTTATTTCATTGCTCTTTTCAGTTCCCTTGAAGCCGACCACCATAAGCTGTCCGATTTTTTCTTCAAGCGTCATGTTTTGGATCATTTTTTCAATTTTTTTATCCGTAATGGCTTCCACGTCTTTTCCTCTATCGGTTCCCGCTTCTGAATTCGCCCTGAACTGAAGGAACATCACTGTAATAAATGAGAGAATGGCGATGAAAAGCAGACCAATATAGATCCTTTTTTTCTTCATGCTTTGCCTCTCAATAGGCGGCCTGGCACTTGAAAAGCTTGTCTATTCTCCATGGATACTACCTCTTCTTTTGACACTTCATGACTCATATTGTCCGTCCTTCCTTAATGGCACATTTGATTTATCCCAGAACTTCTGTCTGCATCATCCCATTGAGCACTCTCTTCATCATGTTCATAAACAGCCCATTCTATATCATCCTTGAGTATTTTTTTGCATAAAGCATTAGACGCGTACCATACTACATACATACCCTAATGCAAAGGAGATGCCCTTTATGGACGGAATCTTGAAAAATCTTGCCAATACCTTCAGTCATGCAGTCGATTATGCAAAAGAAAAAATAACAGCCATTACAGGATCGACATCTGTTACGATTGTGGAATTGAGTGAGCAAATCATCAATCAGCCTGAAACAAAACTAGTCAGGAAAAACCTTTTAGGTATACCCTTTTCTTTTTATCATTTACAAAAAGAAGACGTTACGTACTATTTAGAAATGAAAAGCTCACAAATTCTACAGTTGGATGTTCAAGCACATGACCATACCATTGTGTCTTACAGATCTTATCGAGATCTTTCCAGCTTACCCACGGCGATAAGATTTCCAAAAAACCTTTTATCCGAATGAATCTGCTGGAGTTTCACACAAAATTAGAAAAAAGGCTAAAATCCCCCTTCATAGAGAGATTTCAGCCTTTTTTATTTTGGTACGTGATCTTTCTGCTAGAGTGAGAAAAATTGATCTCTTTCTCTAGAAATCCATTTCTCGGCACCCTCTTCATCCTTTTTGACTAAGCGGTTAACAAGGATATCATGCCAAATGTAATTTTCGAGAAAATTGATATGAATGGGATCGTCTGTGTAAAACGCCGTTTCTCTCGTTTCCGAAGCAGGTCCATAAATCGTCTCCTTGCCATCAATGGATAGAATGAACCATTTATTCTCTCCAATATTGTCCACATAGCTGGTTTTACGATGTATATCTAGCCCTGATAAAGGGTTTTCAACTTGAAAGACAATCCCCTTGAGTGTACAGTTTGCAGCTATCTCTGTAAGCTCTTGTTCTAGTTTCCCATACATTTTGTCCCATAAAGAAACCACCACTCTTTTCTCGGCTTTTTGAAGTAAAGTACGACAAAAAGATAGGATATGCCCTTCACCCTTAAGCGTCATTACACGATTATCGGACATAGGCCCGATTTTCTCGAATTGTTTTAGTGTATGACTTATGGATTGATAGGAACTGTTCCATTTCGATTGGACGGATTCCAAAAATACATCGACTGGTAAAGGTGAATATTGTATCGAGTCATTGATTTCCTCTTTTAATACGACTCCCTCTTCTTGAAGTCCATTTAATATTTCATAGATACGGGCTCTGGGAATACCTGATTCCTTGCTTACCTGATAGGCACTGGTTGGACCTTGGCGAACTAAAGAAACATAAGCCTTTGCTTCATATTGACTAAATCCAAGTGACTGTAATTTTTGTATGATATCTTGCATGGTACCTCCTCGTGCTTGTAGTAAGTTATATGCTTATCATACCAAATCTCTTATTAAATCATAATATTCTTATTTACATCAGGATTCATTTTAGTTACTATTCTAATAGTGACTAAAATGAACACTTTGGGTTAAGACCGCATCAAAAGCAAGCGATTCGACCTTAATGCCATTGATTTGGAGGCTTATTAGATGGAAGATATACAAATTTCCACACTCTTGCTGCTAGTATTTTTCGGCTTTCTGGCAGCATTCATTGATTCTGTGGTCGGTGGTGGCGGCCTGATCTCCATACCCGCTTTATTATTCTCAGGACTTTCCCCTACAGCTGCAATTGCAACCAATAAGTTAGCAAGTTCCATGGGGTCTTTAACAAGTACCATTGCCTTCATACGCTCAGGAAAGGTTGATTACCGATTGGTTTCAAAACTTTTCCCACTAATTTTCACAGGGTCCTTATTAGGTGCATGGGTGGTCAATTTTGTCTCACCCGAATTATTAAAGCCTCTAATCTTAGTTCTTTTAATAGCTATAGCCATTTATACCTTTATAAAGAAAGACTGGGGACATGAATCGACCTACAATAAGCTCACGTTGCCAAAGGCAGCACTATTTGCATTCGCTATATTTGCGACTGGCTTTTATGATGGTTTTTTAGGGGCTGGAACGGGATCTTTCATTTTGTTCGCCTTTTTAATGATTGGCTTTGATTTTTTGCACTCTGCTGGAAACGCAAAATTTTTAAACTTCGGAAGTAATCTGGCAGCGCTGCTCATGTTCATATTTCTTGATACCGTCAACTATTCATATGGAGTACCGATGGGGATATCCATGATAGCGGGAGCATTGGCAGGTTCTAAATTCGCCATTAAGAAAGGAGTGGCATATGTAAGAGTTTTATTTATCATCGTAACCGTCATCTTGATCTTGAAAAATATAGTTGATTACATATTGGAAAAATGAATTAGACACCTTCGGTAAAGCAAGTCAGACAAAAAACCCGACCACAAAATGTGACATATAGGAATTATTTGGGTATATGATAGGTATAGAATGTGTGGAAAGGTGTGATTCGATGACTGAAAAGTGGAATGGCGAAGACATGGCAGAAGTATCGGGGCAAACCATCGTGATAACTGGTGCAAATAGTGGACTTGGCTTTGAAACGGCTTTTGCTCTGGCCGGTAAGGGGGCAGAAATCATTCTTGCTGTCCGGAATGCTTCAAAAGGTGAAAAGGCTGTCGATAGAATCATCTCGGTTTATCCTAAGGCAAATGTACGGGTAATGCAGCTGGATTTAAGTGATTTAAGCAGCATTCGGCATTTTGCTGATTCCTATAATGAAAACTATGACTCACTCTCTGTGCTTATTAATAATGCAGGCGTGATGATCCCCCCTTACAGTAAGACGAAAGATGGTTTCGAGCTGCAATTCGGAAGCAATCATCTCGGTCATTTTGCTTTGACAGGGCTCCTTCTTCCGCGTATTCTTTCCACGCCAAAATCACGGGTGGTCACATTGAGCAGTTTGGCTGCCATCAATGGGTTCATTGATTTCGAAAATCTAAATGGTGAACTCGGTTATAAACCAATGAAATACTATGGACAAAGCAAGCTGGCCAATCTTCTTTTCGCCCGTGAATTACAAAACAAATTCAACCAGCATGATGCAAACCCGATTAGCGTTGCCTGTCATCCGGGCCTGTCCCATACTAATCTCATGTCACGCGGATCTGGCAAACCACTAAATAAATTCGTCCATTTTCTTTCGAAAACCATCACCCAACCGGCAAATATGGGTGCACTTCCTACCCTTTATGCCGCAACGGAACCTACATTAGTAGGCGGGGAGTATATCGGGCCAGATGGAAAGAAAAGCAGAAAAGGCTTTCCTAAAAGAGACGATATAATCAATACCTTATATAATGAAGAGATTTCACAGAGATTGTGGGATATTTCGGAATCCATGACAGAAGTGAAATATACTTTCACTGAAAGCATTACGTCAAAATGACTCTCTATAGCCCTCTCCTTCTATTAGAATGGGATTAAATAATATAGCGAAAAGAAAGAGGGAGCACAATGCCCCCTCTTTTAACTTCCATTATTCAGCGTCAAAAATTTCGACTTTTTCCATTTTGTCGCCATTTTTCATAGCTTTGGCTGTTTCAAGTCCAGATGTCACTTTACCGAATACTGTGTGAACACCATTAAGATGCGGTTGTGGCGCGTGTACAATAAAGAATTGGCTTGAGCCAGTATCTTTTCCAGCATGTGCCATCGATAGACTGCCTGCCTCATGTTTGTGAGGGTTTCCTTCTGTTTCACATTTAATTTGCTTTCCGCTTCCGCCTGCACCTGTACCTGTTGGATCTCCGCCTTGGCTTACGAAACCAGGGATGACACGGTGAAAGACTACACCATTATAAAATCCTGTGTTTGCTAGGTTTTCGAAGTTTGCCACTGTGTTCGGTGCTTCGTTCGGGAAAAGGTCAAATTCAATCTTTTCTCCATTTTCCATAAGTATGTATCCTTTTTTAGCCATGTAAAACATCTCCTTTAATATGAACTGAATCAAATCTAATAGTAACACTTTTAGAAGTAGAAAGAAAAGCCAGCGCTACTTATTTCGAATTGTATCATTATGATTTCAATGTTTTTTCTTTTATAATTAGGTAGATTTATTATAAAAGGGGGAACGAACCATGAAACAGCATTTTGATGCATTAGTCGTTAACAAGCAAGAGGATCAATTTACCGTTAACATTCAGCAATTATCAATTGACGACCTTCCGCAAGGCGAAGTGCTCATCCGTGTTCATTACTCTGGTGTAAACTATAAAGATAGCCTTGCCAGCATTCCGAAAGGAAACATTGTCAGCAGCTATCCGATCGTTCCAGGAATTGATATGGCTGGTGTCGTCGTATCATCTGAGGATTCCCGATTTAAAAAAGGGGACGAAGTCATTGCGACCTCATACGGAATTGGCGTTTCCCAATCCGGGGGTTATAGTCGATTTGCCCGTGTTCCTGCAGATTGGATCGTTCCACTTCCTGATGGCCTGACAATGAAAGAAGCGATGATCATCGGAACGGCTGGTTTCACTGCAGCCTTATCGGTTCTTCGTCTGGAAGAAAATAACCTTACTCCTGAACAAGGGAGCGTTCTCGTCACTGGTGCAACTGGCGGGGTTGGCAGTTTTGCTGTCTCGATCCTTTCCAAACTTGGTTATTCCGTGGAAGCGAGTACAGGAAAAGCCTCGGAACATGGATACCTGAAGGAAATCGGCGCGACGACCATTTTATCTCGTGAAGATGTTTACAATGGCAAGCTGCGGGCACTGGGCAAACAGAAGTGGAGCGGTGCGGTGGATCCCGTCGGCGGTGAACCGTTAGCCTCGGTCCTTAGCCAAATCAAGTATGGCGGATCTGTAGCGGTCAGTGGATTAACAGCCGGTACAAACCTTCCTGCCACCGTCTTTCCATTCATACTAAGAGGTGTGAATTTACTTGGAATCGATTCGGTCAATTGCCCGATGGATACAAGATTGAAAGTTTGGCATCGCCTAGCCACAGACTTTAAACTCGATCATTTAGAACAGCTCATTCAACAGGAAATTACACTTGAAGAATTGCCTGAAGTCCTTCCGACCCTTTTAAAAGGGGAAGCAAGAGGCAGAACGATCGTTAAACTATAAATCAAAAAGTGACGAGAGCATGGCTTCTCGTCACTTTTCATTTTGGATTCCAGTGATTGGGAGAATGATATCGACGATGGTCCCTTTTCCCACTTCGCTACTGAAGTGAATTTCCCCATTGTGCTCATGGATGATTTTAGTACTGACCATGAGTCCCAAACCTGTTCCTTTTTCAGTAGTGCTATAAAAAGGCTGCCCTAAATGCTTCATGCGCTCATTTGAGATTCCGCAGCCCTGATCAATGAATCGGATTATTGCAGATTCTCCCTCATCGTTAACCTGTATATAAAGCTTGCCGCCGTTTGGCATGGATTCTATCGCATTATTTACAACATTCGTGAATACTTGCTTTAACTGATTTGGGTCGCCCATAACAGATGCATTACACGCCTTATATTCGTTGATGATTTCAACATCATTCAATATCGCTTGAAACTCTTCTAACGTAATCACGCTATCCAAGATATCGTTAAGTTGAATTGATTCCCAAACCTTCGCTTCAGGCTCTGCTAAGCTCAAAAATTCATTGGCAAGGACCTCTATTTTCTCAACTTCACTGACCGTGATTTCAAGATAGTCCTTTTGGTAAGGGTTTTCCCTTAATAATTGTAAAAATCCTTTAACCGTGGTTAATGGGTTTCTAATTTCATGTGCCATGCCCGCAGCCATCTGCCCTACCGCAGATAACATGTTGGATTTACAGAGCAGCTCTTCTGTCTTCTTACGCTCTGTAATATCCCTGCAGAATACCTGTATGGCGGGATATCCATTATAATTAATCGGAAGACCTAATGTTTCCCCACAAAATACTTGTCCGTCAAGCCGAATGAATTTTTGCTCCAATAAATCAACCGCTTTATGTTCATCCCTCATTATCTCGATTCTTTTTTTTACACTTTCCCTGGAATCAGGATGAACGAATTGAAAAACCGATTTACCGATAATGTCTTCCACACTATCCATCCCCAGCATTTTTGCCCCCATGGGATTCATATACTCAATAATCCCATTGCGATGTACGAAAATCGCTTCAGGCGACACTTCCACTAAACTGCGATACCTTTGTTCACTTTCCTTCAAAGCAGCCTCAGCAAGTTTTTGCTTTGTAATATCCCGATAAACGAAGACCAGAGCGCACGGCTCATTTTCATTGTCCTGGATATTGAACAAGGAAATGCTCACATGGATTAACCGGCCATCTTTTCTTTGCCTGACCGTTTCAAATCCTTTTTTTTGTTCCCCTGACTTAATCTGGTCATGCAATTCATTGACTGACTCCTTCAAGAATTCAGGAATAATTGGAAACGGCATGCCAATGAGCTCATCATTCGCCCAACCGAAAAACTCTTCGAAAGCTGCATTTACTTGAAGGGTCCTTCCTTCCAGATCAACGATGGAAATGGCGTCCGGGTTATGCTCCATGAAAGACTTAAGTTTCTCAGCATTATCCTCCGACTGTTCTCCCATTTGCCCTTGTCCATAATCAATAAGCCTTTTACTCATCAATATTTTTATTCCTTTCTATCCGGAAATTTACAGTCTCAATTTTACAGTATCAGTAAATCATTTGCCAGTTTTATCATATGATTTTTCCTAGTTAAAGACTGATGCACAAAGAGGCCAAACCTCCATAAGGTTCAGCCTCTTCCTTAAAACGTATTATAAATATCCGGACATTCTGTACCAGTTGGTTCATAAAAGCAATGGAGCTTAAAACGCCCAACCAGGGGCTGATTATACCAGGTTTCCGGACAATCTCCCGGTGGCCTGAAGTACCATAGGCTAAATTTAGAGGGCCATAACCTTTCACCACTTACGCTCCGGCGTGCAAGCCTTTTTTCCCTATCCCTTGCTCGCTGATAAAAATACCCCTTCTGAACAGCTTCAAAGGCATGCTCCTGATAAATCATGTCTGGAATCGTCCTCAACCCTTTGAAATCGGAACAATTTGACCTAATCCGATTGACCCCTACATTACCGATCATCAACATGCCTTGATCACCTTCACCCTCGCCTTCCGCTCTAAGCAATCTTGCCAATAAGGCAATATCGGCATCAGTGTGCTTTACAACGGCCATCCCATCACCTCCACTTTTTTTATCCTATGCCTTGGATGTGGAAAAATACTCCGTTTATTAACAAAATCTTCATATGGGGTACACGTCCCTTCAATATTACAACCCTATACTTAAGAAAGGCTGGATAGCACGCGTGGCTATCATGGTATTTGGCGAAGGCGGGGCCAATACTTTCTTTATACATATAAAAAAGACGGCACACATTGTGCCGTCTTTTACCTTGTCATTCTTTCGCTTCAAATGCTGCTTCAAACGCCAATGATACCTTTTCGAACTCTTCGTCCGATTCGATATCTAGCAGTTCACCTTCGCCTTCGACCCTGAAAAAGAAAATATCGATATCTTCCTCTGTATCCTCTTCAATATCTTCAAGCAAACCTACTGCTACATATTCCGTTCCTTCTACATCCAATGAGCCTAAAACCTCAACTTCATGGCCTTCATCATTGTCATCAGCAAGGGTGAAAACCTCACCTTCACGAATTTTTCCCATACTACCTCTCCTCTCATATCCATTAATAATGGAGTTGTTTCCATAGTATATCGACTATTCCATATAGAAACAAATCTTAACCTTGAAAAAGATAAATTCTTTTTGTTCGTGAAAAGAATCAATCAAGATGAAAAATAATCCTGAAAAAGTTCAAAGTAACATACACACCATATATGGTATAAGACCGGTGTGAGACGTTAGTATGAGTGACCAATATGACTTATTTCAACCATTATACGGTTAATTAAAGGGTAAGCCACGGGTATATGAAGAAACCTATTGTTTATAGGAATGTCCTTTTCTCTATTATAGGATGATGCGGTACTTCTTGAAGGTATAGATAATATTATGGGGAAAAAGTATTTTCAGTTTGTGAATTTTTTTAAATAACGGCTACAAATATATAATTTTATACCGAATGTTATGATATATATTAATATTGGCAAATTGCACCGGACATAATAAAGGAGGAAGTTTTCTTGGCTACGAAAAGAGTAGATCATATTGGAGTTGTTGTAAAAGATCTTGAAAAATCCATCGCCTTTTATCAGGAAGTGTTGGATTTAAAAGTGAAAGCGCGGGTGCCTCATACCAACGGTGTAATCCAACTGGCTTTCCTAGGTTACGAAAAGTCAGAAGAAACAGAAATTGAATTGATTCAAGGATACAGCGACACATTGCCATCCGAAGCAACAATCCATCATTTTGCCATTACTGTTGATGATATCGAAGAAGAATATGCCCGGATCAAAAGCTTGGATAACATCGAGCTGATCGATGAGGAAATCGTCACCCTTCCTAATGGGTATCGCTATTTCTACATATATGGACCAGAAAAAGAGTGGATTGAATTTTTCCAAAGGTAAATAGCATGCTAAAAAAGCAGAGTCTATATGACTTCTGCTTTTTTGCCGTTCACTCATGCAGAATCCCTATTCTCAGATTGTTTATGCCGCTTAGTACGGATCGTTCCCGCGCTGGGACGGATTGTCACGATCTCGGACCCTGAATTATGCCTTATTCTCAACATTCCACCATATTTCTTTATCCGGCTATTACCAGCTTGCCTTTTTGACACCAGGCAGTTGCCCTTTATGGGCAAGCTCCCGAAAAACGATACGTGACATGTTGAATTTGCGCATATATCCACGGGGCCTTCCTGTAACTCCACAACGATTGTGGACCCTTGTCGGCGAGGAATCACGCGGGAGTTTGGCCAATGCGGCATAATCCCCTTTCTCCTTCAATTCCTTTCTAAGTTCTGCGTACTTTTCAACTATCGCCAACTGTTTTTGCGCTTTTACTACTTTAGATTTTTTGGCCATTTGAATCTCTCCTTTTTAACATATTGATTTTATAAATTCTATAAATTGTTCACAATTCGTTCGGCTGCCTGTCTAGCTTCCACTTCCCCCCTTTTACATCCATTCTCTTCAATAAAACATAATCATTCCGATTTAAAACTCAAAATTACTTCGTTTCACGGTGAAGCGTGTGTTTCTTTAAACGCGGGCAGTACTTTTTCAATTCGATTCGATCTGGGTTATTCCGCTTGTTTTTCGTTGTGATATAATTTCGGTCCCCTGTTTCTGTGCATGCTAAAGTAATATTTACTCTCATCTTTGTTACCTCCAAAAGTTTTTTAATGAACGATTTCCGTAAAAGCAGGTAATGGATCTTCATACAGAGACCAATCCTGCTGCAGCTCCATTTCCGTCAATAAGCATTGATCTAATTCCTTTTCGATTTCCTGTTGATTCATTTGAATGCCAATCATCACCAGCTCCGTCATCCGGTCTCCATAAAGATCATCCCAGCTTTTCAATAATTCAGGCTCATCATGAAAAATCTGCTGTTGTTCATCTTTAGGATGTGCTGCAATCCATTTACCTGCTGCCTGGATCATTAATGACGGTCCAGCTTGTGATAGCAGGCCTGCTGTATCATTTCTCGATGCCAACCAAAGGAAGCCCTTTGCCCGCACCACTTCCACGGGCCACCTTTCTAACCACGTCATCAGCCGCAATGGATGAAATGGCTTTCTCCTTCTGTAAACGAAGGAAGCTATTCCATATTCTTCGGTTTCTGGAATATGCTCCGCATTCAATTCCTTTATCCAGCCAGCCCCCTGGCTTGCCTTTTCAAAATCAAAAAGATGGGTGTTCATGACTTCTTTTAGCGGAACCTGTGAATGACTCGTTACAATGATCCTTGCATCCGGATTCACTTTATGGAGTACCGCTTTCAATTCCGCGACGTCTTTCGCTTCCATTAAATCAATTTTATTTAAAAGAATCACATTAGCGAACTCTATTTGGTCAATTAATAGATCAACCACTTCCCTCTGATCGGCCTCATCCGTTGCCTGCATTCGATCAATAAGCGTTTCTCCTGAAGCATAATCTTGCCAAAAATTCTTCGCATCAACAACGGTAACCATCGTATCGAGTTGACAAAATTTTGATAAATCAATTCCCACGTTTTCATCAACATACGTGAAGGTTTGAGCGACTGGGACGGGTTCACTGATACCGGTCGATTCAATCACAATATAGTCAATATCACCTTGTGCGGACAGCTTTTCAACTTCAATCATTAAATCCTCACGAAGCGTACAACAAATGCAGCCATTCTGCATTTCCACAAGTTTTTCATCCGTCCGGGTAAACCCTCCCTGTTTGATCAGAGAAGCATCGATATTGATTTCACTCATATCATTAACGATGACGGCAACCTTCAGATCATTCCGATTTTCAAGAATATGATTCAGTAGCGTCGTCTTACCGGAACCAAGGTACCCGCTCAATACGGTTACGGGAATTTTCTTTTTCAACATTCCTTACCACTCCTTTACTTGCTAAACTCAAATCGTAAACATTACGATTTGAGTTTCGTAATTACCTATCACAAAAAAAGCACTCTTTAATAATAAAACGTAATCATTACTATTTGCAAGTTTTATTCAAAATATTTATAGGATTTCATTACTCCTTTTTAAAGTTTTAGCCCATTGGAGTTATTAATCATATAGGTACAACATTGTTCATAATTAATAACAAAAATAAATGGAAGCCCATTCACACATAACAGCATGTGTAAAGAACCTCCAGTGCTTTTATTCATGTATTGTACCCTCATATAACACTAAGCTGCATCATCGAGCAGCCTATTTCATTGGACTATTTGCTCATTCTCCCATATCCCACCTTGAAGATTTTACCGTTTCTTGTTCAAAAGATTTAATCTCTCGCTGTTTCGCCTGTTTAGAAGCTTGTGACACGGACCATGTTAAATTCCCAAAGGCAATCACTGTCCCTACCGAGATAACCAACACCTTTTTACAAAGTATTTTCTTCAATAGTAACCTCCTGAAAGCGTAATGGTGGAATACTTCAAATATAAACCAACAATGTTAACCTCACATCAAGTAACTGTAAATATACGGACATTTTTTGAGCATTGGATGTAACACAAAAAAAGCTGATTGCATGAGCAGCCAGCTTTTTTTATTATTTATAAAACACTTTGTCGACGTTGTATTTAGCATGAAGTGTATTGATCATGTACGTTTCATAGATTTCACGTTCCATAGCATCTTCGACTATAAGAATGTCAATTTTCTTGACTTCATTACGATGCTCTTTAATCGGAGAAACATTATCCTCGAAATGCTTCTTGACCCTTGGTCTTAATTTACGAGCTTTCCCTACAAAAATCAGCTCATCTTTTTCATTGTAAAACAAGATGATGCCGCCTTTATCGCGGGGAATCAAATGAAAATCGATAAACCCGTAGATTTCCGGAATGACAGCTTCGTCTCCTTCTATCACTTGTTTTCTTTGTTTAATGCTTATATCCGCTGCAGGGATTTCAATATTTATCATTACAATTCACGTCCTCTATTTGTATAAGGTGAAACTCTCAATCGGATTATCTAAACTCCGGTGATGAATAAATTTCGTCAGGCACAAAGCCCAAAGTTGCTTTATTCTTAAAGGTAAATGGTATCATAATTATGAACGAAAAGCCATGCATGCCTTAATTAGGGTTCCATTCCAATTCCTATGTTTGTTTAGCCATTAAATATAAAGAAGAAGACTCGCGAAGAGCCTCCTTCTTTATCAGAAATATCCGTTACCACTTGTGAGCCTTTGCATTGCTTCTTAGTATAATGTTTGTTTGCGATTCTTGCGTATGGCCATTAACTTGAGAATTTGAACGCTTAGGTCTTGTCCAATTATGGTGAAACTTTTGAGAATGTGGATCTAATTGATCTTTATAGCTCATTCTGTGTCACCTCATCATTAGGATTTGGATATTCCGTTCAGTGATAAGAAACCCTATCACTTGTTATAGTATTTGATTTTCCGAAGGCATTCATACACTATATCCTTTAAAAAGAGAATTCAACTGACTTGCCTTTTGCAAGAACTTCCTCTTCTTCATCCACCGCATCACTTGTCATGAGGGATATGCCCTTTATGTTTCCCTCACTTAGAATGAAACCAATGTTTCCACTTTTTGAACCATTTCCTTCTATTTCACCAGTAAGTTCTTCTAAGTAGATGTCATCTTCCCATGTCAGATGTTCTCCGCCGTCTGTTTCAAGGAAAGCAACTGGGGAAAACTTGATTTTTTTATCCGAATTGTTCTTGATATCTACGTTCACTTTTACGATATCGAAATCTTCATCATGCGTATAGCCATGAAAGAAATCAATCATGCTGTAATCAGGGGTAACATGCATCACTTTCATTTCTTTGACCTTAATCTCGATTGGACCAACATTCAACATTTCATTCACTTTTTTATAGGATTTCAATGTTAAATCGCCTTTTTCATCGGAGGCGCTTTGGCCGATTTGGTTCAGTTTAATATCATCAGGAAGCTGTGGATTCGGAACATAGACATCCTTTTTTATCAATGGTCGTTCAATTTCCTCTGTTTTTTCTTTAGCTGTCGTTTCTTCTTCGTAAGCTGGTTGGGTATTAAGAGCACCAAATGCCGTTAATAACAGGGCACCTATCATCAGTCTGTTCATTGAATCCCTCCCTGAAGTGTTATTACTTCTTTAATAGATCGAAGATGATTTTGGCATGATCCGTGTTATCGACCTGCCCGGCAAAACGTTCTTTATATGGTCCGTACGCGTAGACCGGTACATCTTCACCCGTGTGTCCTCCTGTAGTCCACGCAGTATTAGTCCGATTATCGAATATGGCTTCTATGGCATTATCGACGTTCGTCACATTTTTTGTTTTGGCAGCTTCTGTTACTGTTTTGATTTCTTCGTTAGTCAGCTTCACTTTATTTTGATTGATATATTGCTTTAATGTCTTTTCAACATCCGCCCCTTTTACGATGGCATCCGCCATGAAGTCTGGGGTGCGTTTGGCTGCCTTGATCGGTTCACCGTACCAGTTATATATTCCTTTAGCTCCGATCGAGAATCCTCCTGTAGAGTGATCGGCAGTAGCCACCACCAATGTATGTTTGTCTTTCTTCGCGAATTCTATTGCCGCTTTATATGCTTTTTCAAAGTCTTCCATTTCACTCATTGCACCTACGATATCATTATCATGTCCTGCCCAATCGACCTGGCTTCCTTCGACCATCAAGAAGAATCCATCTTTATTTTTATTCAATCGCTTGATCGCCGAGCTTGTCATGTCTTCCAAAGAAGGCGTTTCATTTGGGCGGTCAATCATTTTCGGGAGTCCTTCTGAAGCGAATAAACCTAGGACCTGTTCATTTTTGTCCTTGAGCATTTGCTTTTTATCAGTCACATAACTGTAACCGTCTTTTTTGAAGGCTTTCGCCAAATTGATGTCCGGCCTGACAAAATTGGATTTCCCGCCGCCCAACAGGACGTCGATTTTATGTTCACCCTTGATTAATTCATTATAATAATCGTCTGCAATTGAATTCATGTTTTTTCGATTTTCATCATGAGCACCAAAAGATGCCGGTGTTGCATGAGTAATTTCAGAAGTGGCAACCAATCCAGTCGCTTTTCCTTTACCCTTTGCTGCTTCCAATACGGTTTTGACTTCAGATTTATCATTATCCACTGCAATCGCAGCATTATAAGTCTTCACGCCGGAAGACATTGCTGTTGCTGCTGAAGCTGAATCCGTTATATTTTGTGCAGAGTCTTCAGGGTAGGTCATCTGCTGGCCAACCAAGTATTTATCAAACTCCGTCCTTTCTGCCACCATAGTACCTGGGTTATCTTTTAAATAACGGTAAGCGGAGGTATATGACACCCCCATACCGTCACCTATCATGAAAATGACGTTCCTGATTTCCGGATCATTTTTAGGCTTTTCCTTTGCCGAAACACGATCCTCAGCGGACCATGTTAAACTTCCAAATGCTAAGGCCGAAACGAGGGTAATCGGCAAAACCTTTTTACTCCATGCATAATTCATATAAATGACCTCCCTTTAATGTTTGAATATTTAATTAAACTATAAGTGAAGAAGATGAACACTATATCAAGGCATTGTAAAAATGCAGTGGATTATTGTTAAGACAAGGTAAAGGCAACTTGACACGTGATTGTATACCTTATATGCTTTTGTCCATTCCTTAAACGGTTAAGGATGCCATATAGTTCCAGGGGAAAGATGGAAACCATCACTAATGGGGGCCATTTTACTGGATGAGAGGAGTGGAACTATCATCCATCAACTCTAGCATGAAGGATGTTCTAGTGGATTTTATTAATGATACGGCCAATAAGGAACGCACGAAACGATTTCCTATGGTGATGAATGAAGGAAGTATGAAGGCGGCGATGCCGGTTCCGCTACATCTGATGAATTTTCCAGATGAAAAGGCTTAAAAAGGTGGGAGTCCCTTAAAGAGCTAGGCGATTAGTGTTATTCTGATCCTTACCGTAACTGGACAAAACGTAAGTCGAAGAAGGTTTGGTTATTGGATTAACCGCGGTGAAGGACATTTTAGCTATAAAAAAAGCGCTCCAATCACAGAGCGCTTTTCGCTGTTATTTCTCTACGCCTAAACATTCCAAAGCACGGGCTGCATTCACTCTCGCTACTTCGATTGAATCAGCATATGATAGGGCGACAGCGACCCTTCTCCCTACCTTGGTGACTGGTTTTCCGAAGAGACGCACTTGTGTATTCGGTAAAGCCAAAGCTTTTTCAACACCGACTATAGAATATTCGGATAACTCAACTGGTGCTTTCAATGGACGGCTCGCCCCTGGTGTGATCAACTTGATTTCAGGGATAGGAAATCCTAGAATCGCTCGAACATGCAAGGCAAACTCCGACAAGTTCTGAGTCACTAATGTTACTAGCCCCGTATCATGCGGACGTGGGGATACTTCACTGAAATAGACTTTATCCCCTGAAAGGAAAAGCTCGACCCCAAATAATCCATACCCTCCAAGTTCATCTGTAATGGCATGGGCAATCCTTTTCGCTTCTATTATTTGTGCTTTCGTCATATTATGCGGCTGCCAGGATTCAATATAATCCCCGCCCTGTTGAATGTGACCGATGGGAGCACAAAACATCGTTCCGTTTACGGCACGAACTGTAAGCAAGGTGATTTCTGAATCAAAATGGATATATTCTTCAATGATCACTCGTCCATTTTGAACACGGCCGCCTTCCATGGCGATTCCCCAGCATTCTTCCAGATCTTCTTCCGTTCGGCAAACACTTTGCCCTTTCCCTGAAGAACTCATCAGCGGTTTTACGACATTGGGAAACCCAACTTCTTTGGCAGCTTGGACAAATTCTTCATATGTATCAGCGAATTTGTAGGCAGCAGTTGGAATCTCCAGCGTTTCAGAAGCCAACCTCCTGATTCCTTCACGATCCATTGTTAATTTAGCCGCTCTTGCCGTCGGAATGACATGAAAACCTTCCTCTTCCAATTTAACTAATTCAGATGTAGCAATGGCTTCGATTTCCGGTACAATCAAATCAGGTTGTTCTTTTTCTATAATTCCCCTTAGTTGTACTGCATCCAGCATATCGATGACATAGCTTCGATGAGCAACTTGCATGGCAGGGGCTTGTTCATAGCGGTCTACGGCAACTGTCTCTACACCAAGACGCTGTGCTTCAAGTATGACCTCTTTCCCCAATTCACCCGAGCCCAATAATAAAATCTTTTTGGATTTATACATTCAGCCTCTCCTCCTCCATATCCTTAAAAACTATTATATACGAACTATAATTGAATAAACATTAAATTTCATTCGTATTTACAATTAAATTACCCAATAAATATTAAATAAACATATTTATTTCAGTATTTTAAAAACCAACTTGACAAATACGAATAATACACTTTATACTTTTTTCATATCAGGAAAATATATAAGCTGACTAGTTCACTGGAGGCTCTCTATTCAACATGAATAGGGAGTCTTTTCGTTTTTATCAAGGAGGGAGGAATATACTATGCAAAAGGAAGCGCTGAGGTCCATTTCCCCTATGAAGGAGAGGCAAAATGGACGCCTAGAATATATGGAGCACCTTAATCTGCCTGACCGAATATTTTTCCATTGGTGCCAGCAGCAATATGGACTGAATAGAGGGGTTTACAATACGATCGATCATTGGTTCTATGAGTATGGCATTGTCCATATCCTTTACCGCCGGATTAACCTTTTAGCCTTTTTGGAATTCGCTTCTAAACCCGAACCAGAAAGCGGAAAGACAACGCTCATTAAATTTGGCAGTGGTGGCTTAACTCAGAAGTTGCAGGAATTCATTGCGCATTAACCGGATTCTATAAGGGACCCCTTATCAGTAAAATGACCATTCCCCCTACTGATAAGGGGACACAGATGAGAATGTCGAAATTTGCATTACGATTAATTTTGTAAATGTAAGCGCTTTCTATTATAATGAAATTAGGTTGGATGGCATGCGTGGCCGTCAAAGTATCTGGCGTAGGTGGGGCCAATACTAGCGCTAAAGGAGTCAAACTTCTTTACCGTAAAACTATTAGAAGACCTTTTGGTTGATAGGGCTGCAATATAAGGACCAATCTTGGATAAGGACCGTTACTTTTCAGGCTTAAAGGCGAGATACCATGCAATCGATAAGTAAAGCATAACTTTACTTATTTTTTGCAGCAGCCCTCATCGTTTCTAGTGTAATAGTTTATAAGACTAAAAAGCTCTTCCCCCATGTACACGGAGTTGAGCTTTTTCATTTGGTCAAATTTCACATATACATACCTGCTAAGAAAATCCCAAGCGTCTTCTGATAAATCTCATCGAACTGTGATAAAGGGAGTGGGTTGGTTCCTTTGCCCAGCTCCACAGTAAATCCAGGTCTGCGCCAATCCTGAATGTACCAATCCTTATACCCTGCGTAACTATTGGCGGATTTGACAGGTTCATATCCACTGACCCTCGCAAACTCATTGACTATCGTTTCGGACTCTGGCGGTTCCAAACCTTCAAACCCCCAATAAATGACCTCCCCTTGAGTATGGAAAGCAAGGACCTTGTCAAAATCACGTTTTCTAGTCAGCTCTGCCATTCCAATGGCTTCAGGCTGCGTAAGTGGTCCTTCCCCAGAATAATTTGCCGGACCAGGCTCCGTTACATTATTGCGTTCTTGTTCCAGCTCCCATTTGGCGGGAAATTGATCATTCAGATCCACCCCGTTAATATTGGCTTTCCAGCCAGAGAAGTCTTCGCTGCCATTATTCCATTCCACGAGCTGTCTTTTCAAAGACTCATCGGCAGGCGGGCCTTTTTGAACCAACTCCACTCCGTCGGGATTCACCATTGGGACGATCGAAAGCATCGCCTGTTGGTATAAAGGAAAAAGAGATAGACCTCGTATGGCAGTTTGATTCGTGATTGACAGCAAGTAATCGTTTAAAAAGGTCATAATCACAGGGGTAGTAATCCACTCATTCGCATGAAATGAACCGTTATAGTGTACTCGCTTGTCACCGTTCCCAATCAGCACTTCTGGGATATCCCTTCCTAGCACTGTTTCTCCAATCGGGGATGTTTTAATAAAAGGATAGATACTTTTCAAGCGTCTTACATCAGTCACCATCGTCTCATAGTCATATTTTTGGTTTCCTTGAATGAGCCTCCACGTAATTCTTAATGGCACAGAAATCGTCTGACCAACTTGCAAGGCACTGGGATTGAGATTAGGATTAACCAAGAATAAGGCATCCAAAGAAAGATTACGTGATTTTGCAATTGCCCATAAAGAATCCCCTTGCTTAATCTTATAGCCGGTCGTCGTAAATCCAGGAATTTTAATTTGCTGGCCTATCTTGAGGGCAAGTGGATCACTCCCACTATTGGAATCAATGATAAGTTGGTAATTCACCTTGAATAATTGGCTATAATACCATAAGGAATCATTCTGGCGCACAAAAACGTCCATACTGCACCTCCTCTTAATAAAATGTATGCTGATACTATTTAATTATTGCTAAAGCACAAAGACCTTTCTTCATTGGAAGGGACTTCACGATTAATGTTGCTCACTCCTCAAGCCGAACCAAATTGGGATCACCATCCAGAATGTATCATTCCTGATATCTTTAAAATTTCCTATCCATCCCCTTCTTTCAGCCAACGCAGATTCTTCAAGCATATGTCAGATAACTTTTAACGCAGTTCAAAGACAATTTCAAAATATCTTCCACAATCGGTGTTTAAAAAGATGACCTATACTTTAAACACCGATTGGTCTGAATGGACAGAACATCACGGCATAAAACAAAACAGGCATCCATTCATGAATGGATGCCTGTTTGCTTATTAATAGATTGATAGTTCGATATTTTACGCTTCTTGCGGTACAGCCAAGCCCAAACCTTCAGCAATGCGTGTTCCGTATTCTGGATCGGCTTTGTAAAAATGACCGATTTGACGAAGCTTGATTTCTTCTAATTCCACAGGTTTCATTGCGCCCACAATCGTATCCACAAGGCGAGTTTTCTCTTCTGCACTCAATAGACGGTATAAATCACCTGCTTGCGTGTAGTGATCATCACTATTATGGCCAACCTGTGCCACTTGCCCAGTGAGCTCGAAAGGAGTGACTTTATTTTCCGCAGATTCTGCAGGACCGCCAAAACTATTCGGCTCATAATAAACAGAACCCTTGCCATTGTCATCTGCACGCATGAAGCCATCACGCTGGTAATTATTCGCTTCCACTTTCGGACGGTTAACCGGAAGCTGGTTGTGATTCGAACCAACACGGTAACGGTGTGCATCACCGTATGCAAATAGACGACCTTGAAGCATCTTGTCTGGAGAAGCTTCAATTCCTGGTACGAATGTTCCCGGTGAGAATGTCGCTTGCTCTACTTCAGCAAAATAGTTTTCAGGATTCCTGTTCAATTCCATGCGGCCAAGTTCGATTAGCGGATAGTCTTTTTGAGACCATACTTTCGTTACATCAAATGGATCAAAACGGTACGTATCCGCATCCTCCAAAGGCATGATCTGAACAAATAATTTCCATGCAGGGAAGTCCCCTTTTTCTATGGCATTGAATAGATCTTCCGTATGGTAATCAGGGTTTTCACCTGCTAGTTTTGCTGCTAGATTCACATCAAGGTTTTTGATGCCTTGTTCAGTTTTGAAGTGGTATTTCACCCATACGCCCTTCCCTTCATCATTTACCCATTTAAATGTGTGGCTTCCGAAGCCATGTGTATGACGAAGTGTAGCCGGAATACCCCGGTCAGACATCAAAATTGTTACTTGGTGCAAAGATTCTGGTGAATGTGACCAGAAATCCCAAACTGCTGTCGGGTTTTTCAAATGTGTTCGCGGATCTCTCTTTTGTGTATGAATGAAGTCGGGGAATTTTATTGCATCACGAATAAAGAATACAGGCGTATTATTACCGACGATATCGTAGTTTCCTTCTTCCGTGTAGAACTTAACGGCAAATCCACGTGGATCACGTACTGTGTCAGCAGAACCCAATTCACCCGCTACTGTAGAAAAACGGATAAAAAGATCTGTTTTCTTGCCAACACCATTGAAAAGTTTAGCCTTCGTATACTTAGAAAGGTCGTTCGTTACTTCGAAAGTACCGAATGCACCGGCGCCTTTCGCATGAACTACACGTTCAGGCACACGTTCACGGTTGAAGTGGGCCAGTTTTTCCAATAAGTGTACATCTTGAATGAGGACGGGACCGCGTTGGCCGGCAGTGATTGAGTTTTGATTATCTCCAACTGGAGCACCCCAGCTTGTTGTAAGGTTTTTCTTATTTGTCATTATTGAACCACCTTTTCATTATTATTTATGTATACAATGATAAAGCTTATCAGAAAAAAATCAATACTTATTTATAATAATTTTAATATAATAATGAGTTCATTATTTTCACATACATATAGTGTCACTCAACAATAGCTAGTATATGGTAATGCTTAATAACATAACCCCTTATGACACAGCTTATTTTAATATTCAAGTTCCTAATTATGGTATACGACACATATACCGCTTACTCCTTCATGGGAAATGATTTTATCAGTTCTTCAACTAACGGGATAGTAATCGAGAATGAGGAAGTATACCCATGAATGCTTCCTTCCTCCTATTAATTTTATAACAATCTGTATCGTTCGCCTGTGACGTTGTTCACTCATTAGACTTTATTTTCATAATGAATAAAAACCCAGTTTATGAATCATTGATCCATTCCGGTTCATTTGGGTATTTCATGACATCCTGAAAAATTGACCAAAACAAAGAGTAACTTAGATGCCATCACCCCTATTTTGCTAGAGAAATTGTGAACTTACTGGTTTGTGTTCGTATAGAAAATAAGATACTATTACGTTAAAATGACCGGCCAATAAGAGTAAGGGTGATATATATGAATGAGCGGAAACAACTGGTAGTTAAATATGCACACCAATTATTTATTGAAAAGGGTTATCAAGCAACATCCATTCAAGATATTTTAGATTATAGCGGCATTTCAAAAGGAACATTTTATAACTATTTTTCTTCTAAAAGCGAATTGCTTAAGGCAGTATTCCTTTCTACGCAAGTAAAATTCGAAAAGGAACGGAATGAACTGCTAATTGGGCAAAACCTGGCAGATATTGAAATATTCATCAAACAATCCGAATTACAAATGCACTCCAACAAAAGCAATAAACTCTTTTCCTTATATGAAGAAGTCATGATTTCTAATGATACCGAACTTAAAAATTTCATTACACATGCAAAATTCCAGCA
This sequence comes from Peribacillus sp. Bi96, assembly GCF_918698115.1. Lineage (GTDB taxonomy): Bacteria > Bacillota > Bacilli > Bacillales > DSM-1321 > Peribacillus. The sequence continues at coordinate 76,349 of NZ_CAKKLV010000013.1, read as the reverse complement.
TATACATTGGCTTTCAAAACGGTTTCTCGATATATTCGGTGAAGAGAAAAAACCCTATATTTTGGACTGTGCCATTCTTTATTCCGGCATGATGCATCAAACGATTCATTTTAATGCCTTGGCTAAAGAGCCTGATTTCAACCCAACTGAAATTATCCGTTATTGTGTTGATAGGATTAAAACCATTTTCGAAGATGTAAGCCAATCAAATGTACAGCTTTTGGAACCAGATCTTATCAAGCAATGGCTGCCGGAGTGCTATACACAGCAGGATTTTAATACTGCACTCCTCCACTCTGCAAACGACCTAAAAAAGATGATCTTGAAGCTTTGTCAGGATGATGAAAGAGAACGTGTAAAAAACTTAAAGTTAATTCACTTTATCCAAGAAGAATTTTTACAAAACAGTGATACACGAATCTTTCTCATCGAAAGTGCACTGCTTTCCTTAAACAGCAATCCAAAGCTAAAAAACACATTGGAATTAAGTGAATTCGAAAAGATCATTGCCAATAACTAAATTGAAAATGGCCTCCTAAAAGGGGGTCCTTTCCTTTTTTGTGACAATTCTGCAAACATACAACTGGAATTCATGAAATTTTAGTATAATGACTTGTAGTATAAGTGACTTCAGGAGGAGTTTTTCATGAATATTATATTGCGTTTTCTTATCAACGGGTTGGTATTACTCGTCATTGACTGGCTTCTCGACTCCATCACGATTCAATCTTACGGTACAGCCCTGCTGGCGATTTTTATATTATCAATCATGAACTTGTTAGTTAGACCCATTCTGCAACTAATTACATTGCCGATAACTATCTTGACGTTCGGATTGTTTTCGTTCATTATCAATGCCTTCACGTTCCAAATCACTTCTTATGTAGTCAGCGGGTTTGTCATACATTCTTTTTGGGGAGCCCTAATCGGATCACTGTTATTGAGTTTCATTCAAAGTCTACTAATAAAAAAGAGTAAAAAAAACCGTCAGTAGGATGCTGGCGGTTTTTTTTATCCACCCTCATTTTCCATACCACCTTTCGATATTTCCCGGGCTATTCCCCTAAATTCCCCTATTATGTAATAGCTGTATTCGCTCATTTTTGACAATTAACAAGGAAAAAGGGCCTTTTATCCATAAGTATAACCGTACATACCGATTTCTATGGAAATGGAATGAATCGATTTATGGAGGAATGACATGTTCCAAAACATAAACCAAGATTTATGCTGTCCTTTATGCTCAGATTCCCCCCTCCCTTCGCTCTGAATTTCTGGTTAAAATTCTAATCCTTCACTAAAAGAAAAAAAAGTCACCATAACTGGAACACCGTCCGCATACTTCTCCCATTCCGGCTTAAAAGATGCATCAGTCATGGATTCAGTGGGTGATTCTCCAGAACCGATGGTTGGCTCCTACTATGACTCTGCCAGCGGAAAATCAGGGTCTTCGCTAAAGAACACCCTGCACGAAATCATCGATGACCATACAGGAATATCGAAAGGACTACTAAAGTCGACCCTCGATAAAAGCTTATTCACTACATAGATTCACTTCTTTTCGTATTACTTTTTCCGCATCTTCAAATTACGTATTAGTGAAAACGGTAAATTTTACATTTACAAATCTATAAAAATAGATATAATAATTTATATGGAACCTACATTAATCTATAAAGCTTTGTCAAACGATACACGTCGTCAAATTTTGCTATGGCTAAAAAATCCAGAGAAGTTCTTTAATGAAAAGCCTTATTTTCAACAAGGTCTAAATATTCAAGTTGGTGTATGTGTGGGAGATATTCAGGTTAAATCGGGGCTTGCACAATCTGTCATCTCTAGTTATTTGTTAACCATGCAAAAAGCTGGTCTATTGGAATCTGAGCGAATCGGAAAGTGGACTTATTATCGTCGGAATGAAAAAACAATACATGAATTTTCCGAGTACATTCAAAAAGAACTATAAAATAAACGTAAGGAGGTCATTCTTTTTTTGTTTTTACATATCTAGATATACAGATATTTAATTTTATAAATGATTTTAATCTGTATATAAATTAAGAAATAAACAATAGGAATGGAGATTTATATTAATGAAAAAAGTTAACCCTTTGCTTATTATTATGTTGGCTTTAGGCGTATTCGGCATTATTACAACTGAAATGGGTATTGTGGGAGTCCTACCCCAAATAACTCAAAAATTTAATATAACAACTTCACAAGCAGGATTACTTGTAAGTATATTTGCTTTAATTGTTGCCATTTCAGGTCCATTCTTGACCTTACTCGCTTCTGGAATTAATCGTAAAGTAATTCTACTAACCTCAGTATTTATGTTCACGATTTCAAATATTATTTATGCATATACAACGAAATTTGATATCATGCTAGCTTTCCGTATACTACCCGCTATTTTTCATCCTGTCTTTTTTTCGATAGCCCTTGTGACTGCAGCCAAACTTGTTCCTCCGGAAAAAAGTAAGCAAGCAGTTACAAAGGTTTTTGCCGGAATTACTTTCGGATTTGCATTTGGTGTACCTTTAACTTCTTATTTCGCGGAAAAGTTTTCGTTAGAAACTGCTTTCCTATTTGGAGCTGTTGTAAATGCGATTGCTTTTGTAGGAATATTATTGTGGCTTCCTTCCATGCCTAATAAGGAAAAAATGTCTTATGGAAAGCAGCTTGGTATATTACGTAAACCGGGATTATGGTTAAACATCGCAGCCGTTATGTTTATCTTTGCAGCAATGTTCTCTGTATACAGCTACTTTGCCGAATATCTTGGACAATTAACACATATGAATGGGTCTTTGATTAGTGTAATGTTGATGGCGTTTGGTCTAATCATGATTTTTGGGAATTTTTTGTTTGGTGGATTTTTGCAAAAAAGCATAACTAAGACCGTTATAATGTTCCCCCTTCTATATATAGTAATTTATTTATTCGCTTATTATTTGGGCTCCTATTTAATTCCGATGATTCTAATGGTTTTCATTTGGGGAATAGTGCATTCTGGTGGTCTAATTGTCAGTCAAACATGGTTGACAACTGAAGCGAACGAAGCACCTGAATTCGGCAACAGCTTGTTTGTCTCATTTTCAAATCTTGGAATTACTTTAGGGGCGTCTATTGGTGGTTGGTTTATTTCTCACTTGGGAATACATCAACTCATCTGGAGCGGAATTGTGTTTGCATTGCTAGCTTTCATTTTGATCATGATAAAAATGAAAATTTTCAGTTCGAACGTAGAGGGAGTTAGCGTAGGTTCTTGAATTGAATGAACAGTGAAATTATCCGAATGCTGTTTTATATGGCCGTTCGTTACGGTGAAAGTGGTGAAATTGATTTAGAACTAAATAATCAAGTGAACAGCTGCACCAATCCTTATCATGGAAAGTTGGCGGGCCTGCTGGTATGGAACGAACAGGACCCAGTAGATACTTTTGAACGTACTCGAAATGAAATCATTTATAATAAATATAAGCATAATCGCAACCCTTTCATTGATCATCTGGAATGGGCCCTCAGCCATCTGTAAGTAAGAGGAAAGAGCTGTCCTGTTTTTCAGGGCAGCTCTTTCCTCTTATAAAGTCTAAATTTTCGGAAAAATCACATAATTTAATTTTATTTAAATACCATTCTGTTTCGTAATTATAAGATGTTATACGCTAATAACGAAGAGTATCCCTTGCGTGGTAAGCGTTTTCATTTTTTGCTTTACATTCTTCCTATTAAAATATATTATTTAGTTGTAATATTATGTGAAAAATCAATAAATAATATGTATTCTCCTCTACTAGTGATAAAATGCTAGATAGAGAAAATCAAACTCCAACATAGAAAAGGGGAAAATTATGCAAAACTCCAAAGAATCTCAACTACATAGAGGTTTGGAAGAAAGACACATCGCATTAATGTCTCTTGGCGCAGCCATTGGAGTCGGTTTATTTCTCGGCTCGGCATCTGCGATTAAATTAGCCGGCCCAGCCATCATTATTTCCTACGCCATTGGCGGGCTTATGATCTATCTAATCATGCGTGCACTAGGGGAAATGGCGATAAAAAATCCAGTCGCAGGCTCTTTCAGTCGCTATGCAAGCGAATTTGTCGGTCCTCTTGCCGGATATATAACCGGATGGAATTACTGGTTCGTTTGGATTGCCACCTGTATGGCTGAAATTACGGCAGTCGGAATCTATATGCAATTTTGGTTCCCTGATACTCCGCAATGGGCTTGGGCGTTAGCCGCACTTGCCATCATGACAACGATTAACTTTCTTGCTGTAAAAGCATACGGTGAATTGGAGTTTTGGTTTGCCCTAGTTAAAATCGTTACGATCATCCTTATGATTGTCCTTGGCTTCGGAATGATTATTTTTGGACTGGGGAATGGCGGAATCGCGGTCGGATTCGGTAACCTTGTTGAACATGGCGGATTTTTCCCTAATGGGATTTCCGGTGTCATCCTTTCTTTCCAAATGGTCATGTTCGCCTATTTGGGTATTGAAATGCTCGGAGTAACCGCAGGTGAAGTCAAAAATCCTGAAAAATCTTTAAAAAGAGCAATCGATACCGTTTTTTATCGGATTTTACTTTTTTACGTTTTAGCTCTGACAGTCATTTTATCGATCACTCCATGGGATCAAATGAATGGTGAAAACAGCCCATTCGTTATGATGTTTGATAAAATCGGTATACCAGGCGCAGCAGGAATCATTCAGTTTGTCGTACTGACAGCAGCCCTTTCATCTTGTAACAGCGGGATCTTCAGTACAGGGAGAATGTTATTCAACCTAGCGCAGCAAGGTGAATCACCAAAAAGTTTCGAACGTACAACAAAGTCAGGCGTACCTGGCGTTGCTATTATCGTTTCGGCAGTCGTGCTACTTTTCGGTGTTTACCTTAACTATATGGAAGCAGATAAAGTTTTCAGTTACGTTACAAGTGTCGCAACATTCGGTGCACTCTGGACATGGGGAACCATACTTGTTACACAGATTATCTCTAGGCGAAAAATGAGTCCGGGAGAAAAACAAGGCTTAGCTTACAAGATGCCGCTTTTCCCATTCACTTCTTATTTCACGCTCGCCTTTTTAGTGTTCGTTATGGTTGTACTCGGCTTTTCAGCAGATACAAGAATCGCTCTAATCGTTGGTCCGATTTGGATCATCCTGTTGGTAGTCCTGTATTATGTGACCGGTTTGCATAAACGAAATAGATAAATGACCGAGTGCCCAAGCGATATTGGGCACTCTCTTTTTTTAGCCTTTACCTTTTTTCCCTTCTTTTCATGGCCCAAAGGACCACCGCAACCGCCCCGCCTAGAATAACAAGGATAGGCAAGTTTCCTATTATAAAAACAATGATTCCTGAACCCGCTTTAAGTATTAGATTCGCACTCGTTGCGAGTTGTTTCTTCGTTCTCTCCCATGTATTCAATTCCTTATTCTCAATACCTGGTACAACAATTCGGTCCTGAGATAATGTAATTGTAACCGTTGAATACGAGGTCTGGTTTTCAAGATACTTCATTTGTCCAGTCAGCTGCTCTATTTCTTCTTGAACTGCTGCAAGATCGGATGATATTTTCAGCAAATCTTCCGTTTTCTTAGCATCTTGCATGAATGCAAGTAACCTTTCCTCTACAGCCCTCTTTGACTTCAGTCTTGCTTTTAAATCCACAAATTGCTCGGTTACATCCTGGCCTGTCACATTTCTTCCGACCACCTTCGAAGCCTGGCCCTCGCTATCGGAAAGAAAATCCTGAAAATGGGCTTCAGGAACCCGTACAGTGATCGATCCTTCCACCTTTTCTTCATCTTCCCTGTATACATTGGACTCAACGACATATCCGCCATATTCCTCCACCTTGTTCTCAATCTTCATTTGTGCCTTTTCAAGGCTTTTCACCTTCAATTCAAGCTGCGCTTGATGGATGACCTTTCTTTCATTCGTCATCTTCTCTTCTTCCACAACTTTTTCCGGCTCCATTTTTCCAGAAAAGGAAGCGTCCATTTTACTGCTCGCCTTTTCATCACTTGATTCTGATGCTGAATCATTTTTTTCATTACTGCTGCATGCCGCAAGCAAAAAGAACAAACTGAAGATAAGCATCATTGTTTTACGGTTCATCTGTATTCCCCCTTTTCTTAATAGTACCGACGAATAATTTGGAAGAAAGTTACACTTCACTATTTTATTATCAGAAATAAAAAAGGAACGCCCCTTGTATTAAGGAGCGTTCTCTTTTGGTGTTTCACGAGTAAATGTTGAAAACTCACAAGTAAATGCTCAAGTTTCACGAGTAAATCCGCTAAACCCACGAGTAAATGCTCAAGTTTCACGAGTAAATCCGCTAAACTCACGAGTAAAGCTCAAGTTTCACGAGTAAATCCGCTAAACTCACAAGTAAATGCTCAATTTTCAGGAGTAAATCCGCTAAACCCACGAGTAAAGCTCAAGTTTCACGAGTAAATCCGCTAAACTCACGAGTAAAGCACAAGTTTCACGAGTAAATCCGCTAAACTCACGAGTAAACTTCAATTAATTATTGATATTCGTAATTCTGCCTTCAGTTTCCGCCGTGATCTTTCCGCCTTTAAAGGTTTCTTTCACATAGTTAACGAAAGCTTCTAGATCAGCATGGCCAAACACACGCTCTTTTCCTTTCAGGACGGTATAGTTATCTCCGCCGCTTGCCATGAAGTCATTGACGGTCACTGTGTATGTTTCGGTATCCTTGATAGGTGTTCCGTCCGCTTTCTTCAATAAAGTGACTCTTTCCGTGACCGGTTTACTGAAGTCGGCTGTATAACTCAGCCCTGAAATTTGCAAGGTCTTCGGTGCTCCTTCAACGATCCATTGCTGTTGAAGCAACGTTTTCACCTCGGCTCCAGTAAGTTCAAGCTTAACCAATACATTCCCGAAAGGCTGGATTTTAGCTAAATCAGAAAAAGTAACGTCTCCCTTTGGAATATCTGCGCGAATTCCGCCTGGATTCATGAAGGCAAAGTCTGTATTCAAATCTGCCTTCATGGAATCTGCAATTAAATTTCCAAGTCCTGTTTCCTGCGTGTAGGCATTTGCTCTTCCTATTATCTCGTCCGTTGTCCCAAGTGGTGCTTTCAACTCTGGGAACATATCTAAATAGTCGTTAATGAATTTCGTCGTCCCGGCGTCCGGTGTGATGCCATCTTGTGAAACCGTGACGATTTCAGCTGACTTTTTGACAATATCCTTTGTGATAGGATCGATCTCCAGGTCCACATCTTCAAATGCCGTTCCATAAGAGTAAGCTTGTACAATCAATTTATTATCCACATAGTTGTTGACCTTTGCGTGATTATCCCCGGCTAAGATCACATCGACTTCATCATCCACGGTTTTAGCAAGATCCGCCACTTCACCCGTGATGACTCCGTCTTTTTCAGTGCCTGGGTCATGCGAGATGATCACAATGGATTTGACGCCTTTTTCCTTTAACTCATCAACCGCCTTATTTACGGCGGGTGCCTGTTCTATGAATTCCACATTCTTAATGCCATCCGGACTAACCTTTTGAGGTGTGGCGTTCGTGACTACACCTATGAATCCAATATCAACCCCGCCTACCTTTTTTATGACGTAAGGGTCCAAAATAGGTTTTTTCGTGTCTTTATATACGACATTGGCCACCACATACGGGAAATTCAATTTATCGAATACTACATCCGAGGTAGGCGACTTACCGCCATTGATTTGAGCCATCAGGGTTTCTACCCCTTTATCGAACTCATGGTTCCCGACAGTTCCGACATCGAATTTCATATTATTCAAAAACTGAAGCGTCGGTTTGTCCTGGATCAAAGAGGAAACGGGAGCACTTGCCCCGACAGCATCCCCCGCTGATAGTAACAGTGTATGATCAGGGTTTTCTGCTTTGCGCTGCTTTAAATGTGCAGCTAAATAATCGGCCCTCCCCTGTTTGACACCGCCAAAATCAGAAGTAGTATCAAGCTGGCCGTGGAGATCATTGATTCCAAGCAATTGCACTTTAACGTTTTCTTTGCCAAGATTGAATTTATAAATACCAAAGCCTTTATCATCTTGTTTACCTGTAAAAGTAATCGGGCTGTCTTCATTTAAATATTCCGCTCCCTTTGGTGATGATGTAAAAGTAACATTCACCTTGCCAGAAATCGGGGCAATCGACCAGTTATTATCAGCGGTTGGATTGATCTCCTTTTCTTGTGTAATGTAATCCATCAGGATCTGGCGATTTTCATCCGCAGAGTCCACTACGTATTCACTGCCCTTGACTCCCGGGAAGTTTCCTCCGCCCGAGGCACGGTAATTATTCGTCACGACGATGAAGTCCTGATTCGGATCAATTGGTTTGCCATTGTATTTTAAATCGGCAATCCTGCTTGAGTCAGACACTTTGATCCCTTTTTCATCATAGCGCGGAGCCTTAGTGACATCGATTTGATACGTAACGCCGTCAATGACATCAAAATTATAGACGGCAAACTTTCCATTAAGCAATTCTTGTTCCTCAGTCTTGGCAGGATCAATTTTATTATATTTCCCTGCAGACATCTCAAGCCATTCTTTTACAACGGATCCTTTGATCTTGATTGCCTTCAAGGTATTATCGTATAAATATAAATCGCCGGCACTGCGAATGGTCAAACCGCCTTTTTTGATTTCGGTGAACTCTTCAACTCCATTGCGACCCGCTTTGAAAGGCGCTCCTACAGATAGAATAGGCAAGTCTTTGTATTCAGGACGGTTGCTTTGGATGTATTTCTCTACATACCATTTCTGTGCGCTCGTCACGACTTGTATAGAAGGATCATCTTGTACAAGGGCGAAGTAACTATGAATGGGTGCTGTAGTCGTTCCAATTGGTGTATTAACATACTTGATCGTTCCTTCGTGATCCTTTTTAACGGCTTTGACGACAGCTGCATCTTCAGCCGCTTTTATCCCTGTTACTTTGTCGTTGATTGCCCGTGTTGATGAATCGGAATGTACGACTTTCCATTTCCCCTTGATATTCTGGATATCAAGATCGATGATCCCTAGATTACTGCCGCCATACCCTGCTTGAACGGCTGGTACACCATTTATGGTGCCCTTTTTATTATCTACCCCTTTAAGGACATTGCCTTGACTATCTTTAAATAGACTGTCTAAAGACGCTTCATCTTGTGCCGGAAAGACTTTATGTGTATGGGAGAACGTGATGGCATCGATTCCGGATACTTTACTTAATGAATAGATGACATCCTCAGTATTTTTGGTGTCGCCATTAAACCCGGAATGTGTCAGAGCCACAATGACATCTGCGCCCTTTTTCTTCATTTCAGGTACATATTTATTTGCAGTCGTGATGATTTCTTTTGTAATGACTTTACCTTCAAGATTTGCTTTATCCCAATCCATGATTTGTGGAGGAGCGAATCCGATGTAGCCTATTTTTACTGACTTTTCATTTCCATTGATGTCTTTTACCTTCTTAGTAACGATTTTATAAGGCGTATATTTATTTTTATCATTCTTTGGATTGTTGTCTTTATCTTTTTTATAAACATTGGCATTGATATAAGGGAAGTTCGCATCGTTGATGGCTTCGTCTAAATAAGATAAACCATAATTGAATTCGTGATTGCCGAATGTGGCCACATCATAATCAAGCAAGTTCATCGCTTTATAGACAGGGTGGACCTCCCCTTTTTTCAGTGGTGCTATATTCGCTTTGTAAGTACCTAACGGCGTTCCTTGAATAAGGTCGCCATTATCTACTAAAACACTATTTTTCACTTCATTTCGTGCTTGTTTGATTAATGTTGCCGTCCGTGAAAAGCCGACGGAGTCCGATACGGCATCTTTATAATAATCATAGCTTACTAGATTAGTGTGTATATCCGTCGTTTCCATGATCCTTAATTCAAACGGAGCATCTGAAACGGGGGTTGCCAGGCTGTTGCCGAAGCTACTCGTATTGCCGTTATACTTGGAGACCACCGATATTTTGACCCAATAACCCGATTTGTACGAGTTGAAGTATGCAGAGAATTTTTGGGCTGATTTAATATCCGTCTCGACAGCTGACTGTGAAATGACCTTTGTCCCATTCATTAGCTGGAACACAACAGTTTCATTTCCCTTGTTCCCCTTTTTCGGCGTGACCGTTACAGTTGCTTTTGTGCCGTTTGTGTAATTGACAGTAGGGGCTGAAATAATAAATGGTTTAGTCGTGACCGGTTTCTTGTTAGTCTCTTTTGCGGAGGTCTCCCCCGGTGTGGTAAATGGTGCGGTTATCAAACTTACAGCAAGAAGCGGGGCAAGCATTTTTTTAATATGCATCTTAGACATACTTCACAACCCTTCTTTTTTTTGTAAAATGCTAGAATAATATACCATAATTTTGTCGAAAACGCGTCACGATTTACCGTAATAGTAAGTTTTTTCCTCCGTTGTTCAAACATCTAAATCATACCCCCTATAAATATTTTGATTTTTCAATGTTTTCATTCTATAGCATGTCAACACTAAGTCAAATTAATTTTATTGATCGGCTAAATTTCACCCCCTGCTTGTCCCCTTTCTTTGAAAAAACTGCCCTTTCAAAATAAAAAACCGGTATAGCAAGTTGCATTACCAGTTTTAAAAGCATAAAACCTATAAATCCCGATCTATTAAACTGGCTGAAACCGGTTTGATCCCCATCTCCCTCGACCAGATGGACAGCTGGCCTATATGATGAATTTCGTGGGCTATCAGGTGGTGCAGGATCCTGCCTTTTTCGTATGTCCCCTCCATCCAAGATGGCTGAATCATTCCATTCTCATCTTCAAAGGAATGCGAGTTCAAATATTCCATGACTTCAAAATGATAGCGCTCAGATAGCTCTTCTACTTTCTCGATCGTATCATAAGCGTCTAAATCAATTCCGAGATCCGGTTTCCCTTGTATAGCCCGGATCCAGCTGTATTCAACATCGATAATGTGAGCGAGCGTCCTTAAAACATCGCCCACCCCGCCCGTACGTTTCCGTTTAAGGTCTTCACTCGATACGGACCGGCACCATTCGAACCATTCACTTCGCACCTGCCAGTTATAAGTGAATAAGGTCAACATCCCATCCCCCCTAATTCTCCCCGTCGTCAGCACTGCAGCTTGTATGAGTAATAATCCTGCCGTTGAATGGTTTTGAATCCGCAAGATTCATAGAGTCTTAAAGCATGAGCATTCGTTGCCTCGACTTCAAGAAAAATATCATATCCAGGTTGACATTGTTCGGCTACGATCTTTTTCAGTACCTTTGTGCCAAGTCCACTTCCCTGGTATTTAGGAAAAATGGAAAATCCATAAATCCACGCTTCCCGACCAGAGTGATCAACACGGATTTTCCCTACCGCTCGGCCATCTTTTTCAATGATCATGGTTTTCAGGGTAGCCTCATAAAGAATACGCTGATAATAATCCCTCGCCTCTTTTTCCGTGAATTGGAAACACTGAATATCAAGCTGAATTTCAGTTTCTTCATCACCACTCCGTGAAGGGCGAACGACTGCATCCTCATAATCATCCAGCTCCGTTTGAGACCATTTCATTTGAAACTCAGAAAAAGCAAACTCACATGGCAGCTGCTTCAAAAATCCTTTCCCTGAATGAGAATGAGCAGGTGAATTCAAAATGATCAACTTGTAATCCCGCTGCATGGCATTCCTCATAGCGTCGTCCATCAGTTTAGTAAAAATGCCTTGCCTCCTAAAATCAGGATGTACCATTCCGCACATCTCCACTTTGCTTCCAAATTCGTACAGTCCAAGAAAACCAACAAGTTTCAATCCCTCATAGTGAAGATAATCATTCTTATTCACACCATTTCGACTGCGAAGTGTCTCCCAGTTCAGCTTTAATGTAAAATCTCCCCGTTCACATTCTTGTTGTAGAATTCGAATATCCTCCAGCTGTTTTTCATTCAAAATTCCCACCCCTTTTCCATACTATCAGTTTATTACCAAATAATGAGAAAAGCAGCACCCTTTATTAGGATACTGCCAACTTTCCATAATTTATTTAAGAATGTTGTTTTTTTAAAAGTATTTTCACTTTAATCCATAAAACTAAAAACGTACAGGAGGAGGATTTCCTATCTAATTCCATTGACGGATGAATTATAGTAGTAAAATGATTCCAATTGACGATTATTTTTTACCTATTTTATGGTATATTCCAAATAATGGATTACTCATTTTTTCATTTGACTAAAAAGGAGGAATGCAATAGGTTAAAATTACCATTGTACCGATTTTTTTATACCCGAATTCCGGACCCTTTTTTGAATAGAATCCGAAACTCGGTTTTTACTACCTAGCACATAACGTCCTGAGGTTATCGTTTCGTTTTATGAGCGGACTTTTTTAAGTTCTCAACGTCCGTTGTCAGTTCTTTTAATTGTTTACCGAAGCGGAAGAGCAAAAACATAGAAACGACGAATGGATAGCCAAATTCGCTAACTAATGACACCCACACAGTAGCATCCTCAATCATCATCCTCTTCACCCCTTTTCTTGTATCTGATATCTAAAGTGAAACTTGTTTAGAAAAATCAATCTAGCACTATTGATTTATAGATAAAAGAACAAATGTTCGTATATAATTGATTTATTCCACTTGTCCATCACTTTATTAATTAAAGGAGGGATAGCAATGAACCAATTAACCGCTCATTTCTTTTCTCATTCATTGGAATTTTTACAGCAACAGTACTCATCTTTCTTTGAACAACCGATCATTCAAGTATTTTTACAGAACCCAGAGCATATGAAGATTCTCAGAGAGACTCTTGATTCCCCTTCTTCTCACAACATTTATCATCTCAACGAGACTTTCAAAATTTTCTATTACCGGGCAAAGGTTTACAAATACATGTGCTCCCTAATTTACTTTTTCTCCGTTGATTTTGATAAAAGGGCACGGAAGCAGCGGGAACGCTATCGAATGGTACTGGATGCAGCGCCGAGGGATACTGGCGGAGTGATTGATCGAATCGGAACTTTGGACCTTCAACTTGAAAATATGGGGGAAACGAATGAACTCTCCTCACACATAAGTGATGAAGAAATGATAAAAGCCCTGAAGAACTTAACCACCAAACAAAACCTGGTGTTGACCATGATCTTTTCATACGGCCTATCCAACAAGGAAATTGCTGCATATTTCCATGAGTCGCCACAGAATATCTCAAGTATCCGTAAACAAGCTCTCAAAAAACTTCGAAAACACTATATGGATGAGGTATATGCTAGAAAGGAGAAAAGCCATTGTGGATAAAAAACTCTCAAAAGAGGAATTGTTGAATCTAATTGATTCTTTGAATCCTAAAATAAAAAAATCGTTATTAAACACAAACTATCAAGACCGGAATGACCTGGAACAAGAAATTAAGCTCAAAATCATCGAGTCATATGAAAAAATTGCTGCAATCGAGGCTCCTAATTTCGAAGAGTTCCTTACTGAATTCTTGACTAAGCAAAAATAATAAAAAAAGTACCAAGTCCAGAACATGCTGGACTTGGTACTTTTTTTATGAAAAATATTCGTTTATCAGTATGATGGATTCAATGTCAGCTTATCCCCTTTTGGATCGGCTAATACGGTTTTGTGATAAGTACCTTCTGCCCAATCATCAAGCTGATCGTGGTACCATTCGCTTTTAACGTTACCCGATTGGCCCGGGCCAACGAGGTGATAGGCCTGACTCATGTCGGATAGGTCGATGACAAATCTCCAGGAGCCCCCATGATTAACGGTTCCGTCATCTAAAAATGCCGCTGCCTGTACGGTGACACTGCTGCCGCCGACCGGCAATCCACCGCCGCTGTTAAACAATAGATTTAACGGGGTGACACTCGATAGCGGGTGGTTAAACCTTACCTGATGATAGTCTCCCCATTCCCAATCAGCTATATCGTCACCTTGTGATTCTTCCAGTTCCCCTAACGTCTCCTGCAACGACTTTGCGAGTACCTGTTCTAGTCCGCCTGCCTCTTCAATCCAAGGACCTGGCTTTCCGTCCAGTGCCCGTCTCAGCAGTTCATCGACTGCAGAACGTCTTCCATTAAAGAGGTTGAGGGTCTCCTCAGGTATTTCTTCTGTAAGCAGGACTTCCCCTATTTTTTTCATCCAGACATTAAATATCATCGGTGCCGCTTCATCAACAGAGTCAATCTGATTCCATTTCTTCAGAATCCTTAGAGCCTGGTCTTCCTGTTTACCCGATGAGCCTTTCAATACCTCCAGGAATTGAGGGACAAACTCCTTAGCTTGCAGATTCACCTGATCCATCTGCAGACTTTGCATATCCTCTGCCGTAAGCTTTTTATTGGCCTTTAAAAACTCCTGTATCCTCATCTGACGGTAAGGCTGTGCCCAGTTATTGCTGATGTGGTACGGGTAATCATCTGAGATGACTTTATTATTGGCTGTCGAAATGAACCCTTCTTTTGGATTGATCGTTTTTGGAAGTTCATCAAATGGAATATAGCCCTTCCATTCATATTCATCTGTCCATCCAGGTACAGGCAGCATACTATCTCCTTTTTTCCGGATTGGGATCTTGCCGTTCGCCTTATAGGCAATGGTCCCATCGACCGAGGCAAAGACGAAATTCTGTGCCGGCGTTTCAAATTTCAGTAGTGCCTTTTCGAAATCTTTCCAGTTTGCCGCTTTATTCATATTCAATACGGCTTCAAGCTCGGCAGATGGATCAAGTGCCGTCCACCTTAATGCAAGCACAGTATCTTTTCCGCTTTTGCCGGCAAACTCGGAGACAACCGGTCCATGGCGGGTAACCGTCACTTTATAGTCAAGTGTCTTCCCATCCTTCACCTTGATCGGTTCGTCCAAGATTTTTGCTTTTTTCCATTTATCTTTGAAGGCAAATTCCATCTCATTTTCCGGGTTTCTCTTTTCAATAAACAGATCCTGGACATCCGGACCTGTATTGGTCACACCCCAAGTGATCTTTTCGTTATGACCAAGAATGATTCCTGGAACCCCGGCAAAGATAACACCGCTCACATTGACTGACGGGGCCTCCAAATGCATTTGATACCAAACGGACGGTGTAGCTAACCCTAGATGAGGATCGTCTGCCAAAAGCGGCTGACCGGAATCCGTTTTCTTACCCGATACAACCCAGTTATTGCTGCCATTGAATTCATAAGGAATAACGGCCCCAGCGAAACTTTTTTCAATATCCAGCTCTTCCTTACTTATAATATAAGGAGCGTTCTTTGGATAATTCGGGAATAAATCATACGCTTTTTCCTTTGGGAAAGTTTGCAGCAAATACTGTCTAAACGCCTGATCTTCCCAGTTCCCGCCTAAATCAAAAGCCATATATTTACCGATGGTGAGCGAATCGACGGGTGTCCATGGCTCTGGTTCGTATCCAAGTAAAGTGAACTCGACCGGCCATTTTCCATTCTCCTTCAATTCATCGATATAAAGATTGACCCCTTCTGCAAATACATCCAAGGCTTCTTTCCCGTCACTTGTATATTCTGCATAGGAGGCCTCAGCTGCCCACCTCAACCCAAGTGTGCGGAAATATTTATCATTCTTGACGGTTTTCTCACCAATCACTTCACTCAATCTTCCTGACGCCTGACGCCTGCTTAAATCCATTTGAAATAAACGGTCTTGTGCTTGGATGTACCCTTGTGCTAAATATAAATCATGTTCATTTGCAGCGTTAATATGAGGGACACCACTGGAATCCCTCACAACTGTAACCGCTTCCAAAAGACCTGGAAGCGATATTTCCCCCTTTGTTTCCGGCAAGGATCTTGATAGAAATACATTTGCTGCAATCAAGACAGACAGCAAAAGTAAAATCAGGATTCCAAAACTCCATAGTGCACGTTTTCTCCACTTCCGTTTTGGTTTTTGCTGGGGCACGGCAACTTCCATCAATTCATCTCCCTTTCCCTATAAAACTCTCTCTCTCTCTTTCTTTCTACTTAAGGTATTCCGCATTTCATCCCAGCTTTCCTACCAACTTCCCAACTTTCTCTCTTTTCCCCAAGTATCATAGCGATTTTTTGATTTTCCTGAAGGGAGGATTAAATTATTATCACGATTCCCTATAAACGTTAATCGATACAAAAACACCGATACTACGTATCGATGTTAGGGGAAGGTCAGCTATTTTTAATTATGTATTCAATCACTTTATCTACATCATCGGAATAAAAAAGGGCCTTATCAAAGTCATGGGCCGCCTTCGTCTCGGCTTCCATGTATTCAACCATGGAAAGTAAACCAAAGAGCCTCTTCCATTTATGGTTTTTCTCCAGAAGTTTTCTTTCCCTTTTTATATCCTCTGGTATGAATTCGTTGATGATAAAACAAGGGTCAGAAAATGCGGGGTACAAAAAATGGCCGTTCAAGTTTCGTAATTTTTCTTGATCCCATTCCACCCTGACCAAATCCGATATGACCGTCACATTTTGGACCGAGTCGAGGATGCGCTTTGACAGTGCATCATATTCTTCGTCTTCCAATCCGTTATCTGTCATGATTCCTATACAATACCATTTTTCATCCGGTTCCAAATCATCATGTTTCTTCTTAAAAAACACTCTTCATCCACCTTCCTTTAAGCCTTATATGACTCATCTGTTTGAGAGTTGTTTCTGTATGTGTCTCACCATTCACGTTTTTTCCATTCGTCACAAGGGCGGGGTATGTGCAACATGCTCTTTCCGCCATTTCACTATACCATGAAGAAATATCATAAGGATGATAAAAGGATAAAACTCAAACTCCATAATACTTCGTCATACAAAAAAAGATATCCTGAAAAAGGATACCTCCATCATATTGGTTGAATTGCC
Organism: Peribacillus sp. Bi96; assembly: GCF_918698115.1. Taxonomy (GTDB): domain Bacteria; phylum Bacillota; class Bacilli; order Bacillales; family DSM-1321; genus Peribacillus. Next base: position 59,454 of record NZ_CAKKLV010000013.1, on the reverse strand, counting down.
AGTCCTCGTTGTTTAAAGAGGTATTCCATAGCCTGCGCGAAGGATAGAAAAGCTTCTACCTGGTTAGCAAAATCTAATTTTACAATTTGTTTCACCACATCAGGAGTGAAACCGACGAACATCGTTTCCGTTCCCATCAACGACAGTGCCCCCACCAATTGATCGAGCAGGGAAAGTACATTACTTTCCTTCGTAAAGGTAATGCCGGAGAAATCCATGATCAATACCTCCGCATGAAAATCTGCACATTTTTGCAGCACCGTCGATTGCATCGACTCCATTCTCCAATCATCAATGCGCCCGATCAACGGTATAAGCAGGACATCCTTTAAAAAAGTCTGAACGATCGGAGTTGCCAATTCTTCCATGACTTCTTGGTTTTCTTTTATCTTCTTCAAAGAATCCTTTGCCGCTTTTGCCATTTGTTTATAATGATTCACATAACTAATACTCACACAATGAATGTATTGGTCAAGGATTGCATCAATTATCGAACTTGCCTTTAGCAAAATTTCAATCGAGTAATAACGGTTGCTTACCTCTTCTTCAATGAAACTCCAGAAAAGGTTACGCACCAGCTGAGCTTCCCCGATATTCTTATCTAAAGGAACGCCCATATCCACGATGCGCTTTCCAATTGTCATGCCCGTTACTTTCATACTTTCCATCGCTTGTTCCTTACCATGAATCAAAGCATCTGCATGAATTTGAATGAGCTGTGACCTTACCTCTTTACTTGTTTCAAAATCAAGGAGTGGGTCCTCTTCTTCAAACAACTCGATATGTTCCACTAAAATATATTTGAATTTTTCAATTTTTTCACCGATCATTCTTAATTCTTCCATGTAAACCTCCCATACAGGGCTTTTATCACATTTTATCAAAATATTAATGATTAAGGATATAAAATCCTTCTATTACCAATATGATAATAGACGTTTACCCTTTTCTTAAAAAGGGTAAACGATATATGACTTGGAGGGATTACCATGAAAAAAGATCAACAAGACTTTGAATCAGAAAACATGAGCGATTTAGTCGAACTGATAAACAGTAAAAATAACAGCCGCAGGATATTAGATGTACTACGGCGTAATAAAAAGGATAAAGGTAAAAGCAAAGATAAAAAATGAAAAAGCCCAGTCCAACATGGCCTGGGTTTTTGAATGGATAAAATAAAAGAGCTGAATTCGTTTTTTAAACAAACTCAGCTCTTCCGCCATTATTTACTGTTTGACACTATCTTTTTCTCCGAATTTCCTTCACATGGTTTCCCTCGGTAGTTATATAGACTGTTTCATCAATTTTGTATGTTAAATAACGGTCACAATCTATTTCCAACGTTTTCCCATTGCTGAACTTCATTGCGCAATTGGAACCCTCTTCGGTTTCCGTCACATCAATGACTTTGTTCGTCTTAAAACCGACCGCCTTGCCATCGGAGAAATGAGGATAGTATTTTTCAACAATCTCCACTTTTTCCAACCTGCCCGGACTTGTTAAGTATACAACGAATAATATAATTAAAACGGCTATTAACCCAACGAGAATTACTGCTTTTCGTTTCACTCTATCTATTAACCTCTTCTCTTATCAATCTATTATTCAATATCCATTTTCACTAGATTATATTCAGGATTCCAGAAAATCATGATAGAAAAGATCATTTTATTTAGCGATTTTCACTTTTTCAACCATCATTGCACAAATAGCCGCCAGAACGATTAGAATGGATACAGCCGAAATGACCCCTCCCCAGCCGAACCTCATCAGAAATAAACCGCCTGATGCCCCAATGACACTAGACCCAGCATAGTAAAATAGTAGATATAAAGAAGATGCCTGTGCCTTTTCACTTTTTTCGGCTAAACTCCCAACCCAGCTGCTCGCAATTGAATGAGCTCCAAAAAAGCCAAATGTAAACAGGGCAAGCCCGATTATTTTCAGCATAAGCGGATCCAATAACGTTAAAAGGGCACCCACTAGCATGATTGCGATTCCGGAAAGAAGAACGTGCCTCCGACTATATTGATCCGCAAGCTTCCCCATCCATGTAGAACTAAATGTTCCAACAAGATAAATAATGAAAATGAAGCCGATCAATGTCTGTGATAAATGATATGGCGGTCCCATTAATGGTATACCCACAAAGTTATAAACCGTAACAAACGAGCCCATTAATAGGAAAGCCATACCGAATAAGAGTACTAGTCTGCTATTCCTTAAGTTATTAATCAGAGATGTTTTTATTCTCGATACTGAGACTCCTACGCGGACAGCATGATGCGAAGGAGGAAGCATCCACCAAAAAGCCAGACTGATGGCCAAACTTAAAGCTCCAAGGCTGCCAATCGCTATGTTCCATGAGAAGTGATCAGTCAGGACCCCTACAATCAGCCTGCCAGCCAATCCTCCAATGCTCGAACCACTCACGTAAATTCCCATCACATAGCCCAGACTTTTCGGATGAAATTCTTCATTGATGTAGGCCATGGCTATTGCCGGGAATCCAGCAAGCACAGCTCCTTGAATCGCTCGTATTGCAATCAGGATGTATAAGTCATCATGGATGAAGCTGACACATATGGATAACAAAGCAGACAACGTGAGCGCTGTCCCCATTATTTTTTTCCTATCGATATTTTCAGAGAAAAAGGAAACAAGCAATAAACAAATGGCAAGCGTTCCTGTTGCAAAAGATAATGTCAGACTTGCCATTGCCGGAGAAACGCCGAATTGCTTGGCGAATACCGGAATGACCGGTTGCGTGCTATATAGATCGGCAAACGTTACAAAGCTGCCAAGAAATAAAGCCAAGATTGTCTTCCTGAATGATTTACCAGCTGGCTCAATATAATTCACGTTAATTCAGACCCTTCACTTTTAAACTTTTCCCCTATGTTAATACGAACTGACTAAGTTGTCTATTTCACCACTTTTGTCCAAAGGGGAGTTTCGTTCCAGCAATTTATAAAAAAAACCTTCACTGCACGGAGTGAAGGGTTTTTCATTAATATGACCGTTTATCATTCCGCTCACTTTTTTTAAGAAGCCAATATACAGGCATACCTATAATGAGGATGATCACCGAGTACAGGGCATTTAAAGGTGTTTGGATTAATGTGCTTAAAACAATATATATTGCACCAGCAATCGCCACGATGGGAATCAATGGGTAGAATGGTACTTTATACGTTTTCGCATCCGGATCTTTCTTCCGTAAGATAAAGACCGCAAAGAAGGCTAATCCATAAAAACAGAAGACAGAGAAGACGGCCATATTGGTAAGTTTGTCAGGGTCTGTTGCAACCATCATGATGATTGCAATGATCACTTGTAATATCGTCGCATTTATTGGCGTTTTAAACTTGGGCGATATTTTCCCGATTTGTTTATGGCCAGGCATCATTTTATCAGTCGCCATAGCCAATGTTATGCGCGGAAAGGTCAGAAGCTTTCCGTTCAAGCAACCGAAGATTGAAATCGCTATTCCGATTGATATCAATTTCCCGCCCAATTCACCAAATAGAAGCGTTGCCGCAACATTCGCTGCATTCGTACCATGAGCTATGACTCCCTCTGCTCCCAATACATGAAGCATGGCAAGGTTTACAGCTAAGTAAGCGACCATGACCACGACTAAGCCCGTTATGATTGCTCTCGGCAACGTTTTCTGCGGGTTTTTCATTTCTCCTGCCATGAAGCCGACATTCATCCAGCCATCATACGCCCAGAGCGTAGCCAAAATCGCACCGGCCATACTGATTTTCATTGAACCTTCACTGTTGATATTGAATACAGGCATATCACCTTGTGCGATACCGAACACTGCTATGAAAATGATGGGGATCAATTTAGCAACGGTCGATATGGTTTGTATCATACCGCCGTATTTTGTCCCCAGCAGGTTCATCCCTGCTATAAATACAATCGTAAGAATTCCTATTGCCAAAGTGTAGTCTGAAGCGATATTAAATATTCCTGCGACTAATAACCCGAAGTATAAACTGAGTGCACCCATGACTGCAGGTCCATATACCAATGTTTGAACCCAGCCGCATAGGAATCCCCATGCTTTTCCATACACTTCTTCCATATAAACATATAAGCCTCCCGTTTTAGGAATCCGTGTACTCACTTCCGCAATCGTCAATCCGCTTGCCAGGGTAATTAGACCACCTATCAACCAAGCCAACAAGCCCATGGTTGAATTACCGCTTAACTCAAGCACGTCACCAGGTCTCATGAAAATACCAGAACCAATAACTGTACCAACTACAATAGATGTTCCAACCCAAAAGCCAACCGTTTTCTTCAATTGGTCATTTCCCATGACGTCCTCCCCAGGTGTACACATGTACTTATTTTATACTAAAATTATATCATGAAAATTATCCAAGAATAGTTTATGTAATAGTCAGAATCTTCTTGTAAATAACAAGACCCATTGGTATTACTGTGCTCAGGGGACTATATTACATTTATATTTTTTTTACTAATTATGCCTGGAACTGCACTTAAAACCGAATATTTTTTTCAATACAAAAGATTATTCTATTTTTTTATCAAAAATAACGAATTAAAAATCTCTAAACATAAAAATCATTCGTTATATCATTTCGGTAATTCTCTGCATATTTTTCGGGCATAAAAAAACCACCCCATATAAACAGGGTGGTTTCACTCCTCTTTCATGCTTCGGTTCGTATTACCAAATAATGAATAGAAGCACAACTGCCAAGACAATCCGATAGATGGCAAATGGAGTCAATTTAACTTTATTGATTAATTTCAAGAAAAAGCGAATGCAGAATAAAGCAAAGATAAATGCACTGATGAAACCAGCGATAAAAAATGGCAAAACATCAGGTGTGAAGAATTCCCAATATTTCACGATTTTCAACAGACTGGCGCCTGCCATGATCGGCACTGCCATGATGAACGTGAAATCGGAAGCAGCCCGATAGCTCATCCCTAAAAGCACACCGCCGGAAATCGTTGAACCTGAACGGGAAAATCCAGGCCATAATGATAAACATTGAATTAACCCAACTCCAAGGGCTTGTTTATATGTGATTTGGTCAACCGTTTCAGCAGTCAACCTTGGACGGAATTTATCCGCAGCAATCATCAATAACGCGCCCAGGAACAATCCGACGATAACCGTCTTCATCGTAAATAAATTTTCATCGATGTAATCTTCGAACAATAAACCTAAAACGGCAGCCGGTAACAAACCGACGATGATCTGCAATAGGTTTAGCTTTTTGCCCTTCACAGCAGATGTGTCCTTCAATCTTCTTAATCCAAGCAAGTCCATAAACCGCCCCCAGAAGAGCACGACTACAGCCAGTATCGAACCAAGCTGGATGACCACCTTGAACGCATTGGCCACTTCACTCCCGTAAAGCTCGCTCGACTTCAGCCATAAATCATCGACGATAATCATATGCCCAGTGGACGATACTGGAGCAAATTCAGTTAATCCTTCAACAAGCCCAAGGACAACCGCAACAAAAATTTCCCACATATTCATTATTTTCACCTCATAATTCGAACACCTATTTATGGAAATACCATTAGTATTGTACTCGTTGTTTAAATCATTGTCTATTAAACATAGCTAAAACATTTTAAGGGTATATGTATGATAGGTTCTAGATAAAGTTTAAAGGGGAAGTGATGAATTTGCAAAGCATAAAAATTTTCGCCCATAGAGGGTCCAAAGGAACTCACCCTGAAAATACCATGGCCGCCTTTCAAAAGGCTGCAGAAATCGGTGCAGAGGGAATCGAGTTCGATGTCCATCTTAGTTCTGATGGGGAGTTGGTCATAATTCATGATGAAACACTTGATCGAACGACCTCACTTACAGGGTACGTAAAAGATCATTCGGCACAAATGCTGAAAACAGCGGATGCCGGGGGTAAATTCTCCAAGAAATTCCTTGGAGAGCCGATCCCTTTTTTAACGGATGTTTTCGACTGGGCCAGGGGTAATGCACTTTTGATGAATATCGAAATAAAAACGGATAAACTCGCTTACGAAGGAATCGAACAGAAGATTATAGATGCAATTCGTCAATATCGAATGGAAAGCCGGGTGGTCCTTTCCTCCTTCAACCATGATTCGATTGAAAAAGCGAAGGTGCTTGCTCCAGAACTTGAACGCGCTTTATTGTTCGAGGGGCTTCCTGATAACTTCGAAGAAATATTAAGTAAAAAAATGGAATCCGGATTTCATCCTGATAAAAATAGCCTCACTGAAGCCATAGCTGAAGCGGCAAAAAAACTTGGATACAAAATCCGGCCTTGGGTCGCCAATGATGAAACGGACATCATCAAGCTCGCTAAGATGGATGTGGACGTTATCATGACAGACTTCCCTGAAAAGGCAATCAAAATTTTAAAGGCTTGGAAGGCAACTAGCTGAACAATGCGAAAGAGAAGGAGCGATGCTCCTTCTCTTTCTAATCCATTTTTATTCAGTTAATTAACGAGCATATCCGCCTAATTGTTGCTCAGCCATTTGTACTAAACGTTTTGTGATTTCCCCACCAACAGATCCGTTAGCGCGAGAAGTAGTGTCAGCACCTAGGTTTACACCAAATTCACTAGCGATTTCATTCTTCATTTGTTGTAGAGCTTGCTCTGCACCAGCTACTACTAGTTGATTGCTGTTATTGTTGTTTGCCATTTGTTTTCACCTCCTACTAATATTAATTAGCATTTTAGGCTTAAATTATTATTGCCAATTTATTGAATTATTTTTTCTTTTCTATTCCTTCAATCCAAAGCTCTTTATCATGAATTTCTTTTTATGCTCATAAACTGTTAGGAAACTTTCAGTAGGAGGGAAAATAATTGCAAATACATGTGGTTAGGCCAGGCCAGACGTTATTTGGCATCGCCCAGACGTACAGCGTAACCGTCGATCGGCTCGTGGAAACAAATAAGATTCCTAACCCAAATAATCTTGTTTCGGGGCAGGCCCTTGTCATTCCAATTGTCGGAAGCTATTATTTCGTTCAACCGGGTGATAGTCTTTATTCCATTTCCCAAAAGGTTAATGTCCCTTTTCAAGAATTGGCAAAAATAAACGGAATTTCCGAAAATCAGTCCTTATCCGTGGGATATCGTCTCTATGTTCCGGCACGTAAGAAAAGGACCGCCGAATTCAACGGCTATGTCGAGCCGAGGGGTACGACCGTTGCACCTGCCCTTGTGACGGCCACAAGAGAGGCTGCGCCCTATTTAACCTACTTAGCTCCATTCAGCTTCCAGGTGCTTCGTGACGGCTCCTTAAAAGAGCCCTTGCTCGATGATTTCCCTGCCATCGCCAGGGAAAACAAAAATGTCTTAATGATGGTGATCACGAATCAGGAAAATGACCAATTCAGCGATGAGCTCGGACGAATCATCTTAACGAATACTTCCGTTCAAAATAAATTCCTGAACAACATCGTTGCAACCGCCAAGAAATACGGTTTCAGGGATATCCACTTTGACTTTGAGTTTTTGCGGCCGGCAGATAAAGAAGCCTATAATCAATTTCTCCGAAAAGCCAAGGAGCGATTCAAGAAAGAAGGATGGTTCATTTCAACGGCACTTGCCCCGAAAACAAGTGCGGAACAAAAAGGACGCTGGTATGAGGCACATGACTATAAGGCACATGGTGAAATCGTCGACTTTGTTATCATCATGACTTACGAATGGGGATTTAGCGGCGGACCGGCAATGGCAGTGTCTCCAATTGGACCTGTTCGCGATGTACTCGAATATGCCATCACCGATATTCCCGCCAACAAAATCCTGATGGGTCAAAACCTTTACGGCTATAATTGGACCCTGCCTTTTGTTCAGGGATCCACAGCCAAGGCTGTAAGCCCTCAGCAGGCCATCCAAATTGCGGCGGCCAATAATGTAGCCATCGAGTATGATGAAACCGCCCAGGCCCCACATTTCAGATATACAGATATTGAAGATAAGCAGCATGAGGTATGGTTTGAAGATGCCAGATCGATTCAGGCAAAATTCGATTTACTTAAAGAACTGAATTTGAGAGGGATGAGTTATTGGAAACTCGGCCTATCCTTCCCGCAAAACTGGCTGCTCATCAGCGATAACTTTAACGTACGCAGAAGGGTTTGAGGCCAGAATGAGCCTATCCTCAATTTCTTGGAATGCCAAAGCGTAAACGGGCATATAATCCATCAACGAGCATGAAGTCCAGGTTCAGGATACGTGACTCAACCACAAAAGCCTTCCGGCGTTTTCCGGAGGGCTTTTGTCATTTTCCCGTATTCTAGTTGCAGTTTTCCAGTTAATTTGCCGGAATTCATAACTTAAAGTTTTCCGCCTTCACCTTATGAGCAAAGCTTTTTTTGACCATACTAAAAGGAACAGCTTAAGGGGTGTGAAAACATGATTCGAATCAGTCCATTCAATAGCGCCTTTCCTAGAATTCCGCGTATCATTAGATTGCTTTCCATCATCGCGTTATTTTTGCTCTCATTCGGGATTGTGATTCACCTTGTGGAGCCAAAGAGATTTCCCACCTTACTTGATGGCATCTGGTGGGCAATCGTGACGATGTCAACGGTAGGTTACGGAGATTACACGCCAGTGACCAATCTTGGTAAAGTCATTGGGATCATCCTCATATTGTCAGGTGCGGGTCTGGTCACCTCTTATTTTGCGTATATTGCTAAAATGTCCATTTCCACCGAACAGCAATTTTTAACGGGAAAAAAAGAATTCAGTGGCGGCGGTCATATTATCATAGTGGGCTGGAATGAACGCTCCAAGAGAATCATCCAAAACATCCATGACCTTAAACATCATCAATCCATTGTTCTTATAGATGATACGCTGCAAAAGCACCCGCTTCCAAGAACGAATATCCACTTCGTTCAAGGAAAAGCTACTTTGGATCCCGTTTTGCAAAAAGCTAATATCAAACAAGCCATACGTGTCCTTATCACAGCGGACCTCAAGCAAGACGAGCTGCAAACGGATATGTTCTCGATATTAACGTTACTGGCTGTCAAAGGCATGAATCCGAGCGTTTATTGTCTTGTGGAGATTTTGACGTATGAACAAAAGGGAAACGCTTTACGGGCTGGAGCGGACGGGATCGTCGAAACGAATAAATTCGCAAGTAACTATATGCAGGATCGCTTATCTAAAGGGATTCTTTGGGATGCCGATGGGCAAAATGAAAGGCATGGATTGAACGTCAAAGAGCTGCCCCTTCAGATGGAATGGGCAGAATTAACCTTCAAACAGTTGAGCGTAAAGCTAATTGACAAGAACATGATATTGGTCGGTATCATTTCAGGAGGCAGGACAGTCATCAAGCCCCCTCTTGATGTAATCATACATCTTAATGATACCCTACTAATCATTGAAGATTAATGTAATAAAAGCTTTTCCAAATCACGGACAAGCGATTTTCCATAAGAGATATAGTTTTCAGGAAATTCAGCATCCGGGTCTTCCGGTTCAGCAAACTGATTGAAGGAAGCAGAGAGGTTACCGATATTCCCTTCATCGTCAACACCATCCTCGTATTTATGAGATAACAAAAACGGTTGTAAAAGTTCCACCATTACCCCATCCTTATCGAGTGAACCATCAACAGCCTTGAAAGGAACACGTAAGAACTGGTATCCATCACTGTCATCCATTTTATAATCAAAAGACCCGTGATCATAATCCCAGCCTCCGCCGATCACATAGCCTTCCGGTTTTAACTTCGTTTCCAGATCGAACAGCCCGAATGTTTTCCCTTCCAACTCAGAAGAAACTTTAATCATTGTAAAAAACCTCTTTCGCTAATTTTCTATTAGCATAACCAAAAGGTCATTAAAAAAACCTGGATTGACCCTATACTTAGCATAAAGGGGATCGAGCCTCCTCAATAATTTCCAAGCTCTTTTCACCTTGGTTGCTTCACCCGACTTCTCCAATTGCAATGGCTGGATCTCTCATCTCGATTTAGCGCATTTCCTGTTGCAACCGCTGGTTCGCCTGCAGCTTTTCTTTAGCTGTTTCACCCAATTATATCGGACTGGAGCCGCGCTCTCAGTCTCCCTAACCTCTTGATGCTACTGCCGAACCATTTTTGAGCAGAATTTGCAAGTTCAAAAAAAAGGTACCAAGCTGGATGTATATTACATCTGCTTGATACCTTTTTTATTATAAGCGCTGCTCTAGCTCCGCTTTTTTCTCTTCATAACCCGGCTTGCCTAAAAGCGCAAACATGTTCACTTTATACGCTTCCACTCCAGGCTGATCAAACGGATTGACACCTAATAGGTAACCGCTCATTGCACAAGCTTTTTCGAAGAAATACACAAGATAGCCAAAAGTATATGCATCAAGCTGTGGAACCGTTACGATCAGGTTTGGAACGCCACCGTCCGTATGGGCTAAAAGCGTACCCTCGAATGCTTTATTATTGACGAATTGCACGGTTTCCCCTGAAAGATAATTCAGACCATCCAAGTCATTATCCGCTTCTTCAATTAATAATTCATGACGCGCCTTTTCCACTTTGATGACTGTTTCAAAAAGGTCACGCCGACCTTCCTGAACATACTGCCCTAATGAATGCAGATCAGTTGAAAAGTTAGCTGATGAAGGGAAAATCCCTTTTTGATCCTTTCCTTCACTTTCTCCGAATAATTGTTTCCACCACTCAGAGAAGTATTGAAGTCCAGGCTCATAGTTTATCAGCATTTCAATGGTTTTCCCTTTATTGTATAGGACATTACGAACCGCAGCATATTGGTAGGCCTGATTATCAGCAAGCTCGGAAGAACTGAAGTCCACCCTGGCACGCTCAGCTCCCTCCATGATTTGATCAATATCCGCCCCGCTGACCGCAATCGGAAGCAACCCAACGGCTGTTAAAACCGAATAACGTCCGCCAACATCATCAGGGATTACGAAAGTTTGGAAGCCTTCCTCCGTTGCCACCGTTTTTAATGCGCCCTTTTCTTTATCAGTGGTCGCATAAATACGGCTTTTAGCTTCTTCCACTCCATATTTTTGTTCCAGCAGTTTCCGGAAAATCCTGAAGGCTAGTGCAGGTTCAGTGGTTGTACCCGATTTAGAAATAACATTGATTGAGAAATCCCTATTTTCCAATAGGTCCATTACGTCTTGCATATATGTAGAGCTTATATTGTTACCTACAAAAAGAATCTGCGGTGTATTCCTTTTGTCCGAAGGCAAAATGTTATAAAAACTATGTTGAAGCATCTCAACTGCCGCACGTGCTCCCAAGTATGATCCACCGATTCCGATAACCAATAACACATCAGAATCTTCTTTTATTTTTGCTGCCGCTTTTTTGATTCGCGAGAACTCTTCTTTATCATAATTGGCGGGTAAATCAATCCAGCCAAGATATTCATTGCCTGCCCCTGTCTGTTCATGCAGAGAATGGTGTGCCACTTTTACAGCATCCTGTAAATAAGTTATTTCATGCTCCCCGAAAAACGGCAGGGCTTTTGAATAATCGAAACGTATATGGGACATTCCAATTCCTCCTCGAATTTTAACTTTCCCTTTCACTTTATCTGATGTAATTCTCATAATCAAGAAAACATAAAGTAAAAAAACGGATTATGCCTTTCAAAGTACTCTCCCACCTGCCAAGGCGGGAGATCTGCAACATTTCACTGAATTATAATGAAGCCCTTAAAATGGCTAGGACATCTTCGCGGTTCAGGATTTTGAATCGTCCAAATTCCCCTCTGCTCATCGCTTTATCAGCCATGACTTCCAACTGTGAGTCATCGATGCCATAATCCGAGAGATTGGTCGGAGCCCCTAAGCTGCTCCAAAATGCCCGAAGTCGTTCAATGCCCTCTAATGCCGCTTCCTCATCCGTTTTACCTTCAGGATCGACATGGAACACGCGGACTGCAACTTGTTTAAAACGTGTGACATTTTCATGGAGCACATGTTTCATCCAATTCGGGAATAAGATCGCCAATCCGCCGGCGTGAGGGATATCATAAACCGCTGAAACGGCGTGCTCAATGTTATGAGTTGCCCAATCACCACTGTAACCAACCCCAAGTGAACCATTCAAGGCTAGATTTCCCGCGTATAAGATAGTGGCACGATGCTCATAATCCTCAAGTTCTTCCAATAATTTAGGAGCCGCTTCAATAACGGTCAATAACAGCGATTCACAAAAACGGTCCTGAAGAGGTGCATGCGTTTCCGGATGGAAGTACGTTTCGAACACATGTGACATCATATCAACCATTCCGTATACCGTTTGATCTTTTGGAACCGAAAAAGTATTTTCAGGATCCAAAATCGAGAATTGAGGAAATACCAATGGACTTCCCCATCCATATTTCTCTTTCGTTTCCCAGTTTGTTATGACAGAGCCTGAATTTGCTTCAGAGCCCGTTGCAGCTAACGTCAGTACCGTTCCAAATGGAAGGGCTTCTTCGACTGGTGCCTTTTTAATGACGAGATCCCATGGGTCCCCCTCATATTTAGCACCTGCAACAATGGCCTTTGTAGCGTCTATAACGCTTCCACCGCCAACAGCAAGTACAAAATCGATACGATGTTCTTTACAAATATCCACACCTTTTCGGACCGTTGAGATGCGTGGATTCGGTTCAACTCCGGAAAGTTCGTATACCTCTGCATCAATCTCTTTCAAGGCATTGATAACTTTTTCATATAAGCCATTTTTCTTAATGCTTCCTCCACCGTATACAAGCAAAACTTTATTACCGTAAGAGGGTATTTCCGATTTTAAGCTTTCAAGCTGACCTTTCCCGAAAATTACTTTAGTAGGATTTTTATAAGTGAAATTCTCCAATGGATATCTCTCCTTTTTATCTCACATAGACCACTTTCGCGACTATATTGCGTCCACTTTGTCCATGAATGTTTTTACTTTTCTTCATTATGACCAATGTTCCAGGTAAATACAAAATATCCGTCCGGTACTTTTGTAAGGATGTATATTTACATGATGAAAAAGCATGATAAGTAATGAACTAACCTATTTTAAAAGGAGGATGTACAATGAGTGGAATACAAAGAACTGCACTTGTACTTACAATAATCGGAGCAATAAATTGGGGATTAATTGGATTTTTCCAATTTGACTTAGTCGCCTCTATTTTCGGTGGACAAGATGCTACTTTGGCACGGATCATTTATGGATTGGTTGGAATTGCCGGTCTTGTTAATCTTGGACTTCTCTTCAAACCTAGTCCTGAAATTTCTAGAGAGCCTGAAACCAGACCGACTCGTTAAAAATCTTAAGTTCATGGGACATTGTTTATGACCTATATAATAAAGCCGGACCATGGGTTACATGACCGGCTTTATTATATTCCTATGCCCCGCCTGCCAATACGCGATAGGTAGAGGTAACTCTGTCTCATTATTACAAGACAGCCATGAACTAAAATGGACAAAAAAAAACCGACAAATCAAATTTGCCGGTTTACAAAATTATTTTTTGATTAAGTCTTCGCGTTGAGATTGTTCAATCCACTCTTGAAGTTTGTCTTTCAATGTGTTGAAACCTTCAGTAGATTCGATGTGAGATGTTGCTTTAACAGATGCTTGGCGTTTTTTCGGAGCTTTTTTCGGAGCTTCAGTACGCTCAGGAGCTTCTTCTGTAGCACGAATCGATAAGCCGATTTTTCCAGCAGCTGAATCGATGGAAAGAACTTTAACTTTTACTTCATCGCCCACTTTTAAATGTTCGTTGATATCTTTAACGAATCCGTGAGTAATTTCAGAAATATGAACTAAACCTTGAGTTGAATCATCTAAAGCAACAAAAGCACCGTATGGTTGAATACCAGTTACTTTACCAGTAACTACCGCACCAATTTCGAATTTTTCAGACATGGTAACACTCCTATTTTATATATATTTTTTCGTCTTTTCACGCAATAAAAAATTATATCACATAATTGGTAAATAATCAAAGTTAAGTATACCATACTTTTTAGGATTTTACTCATTAAAAATGTTTGTTTTTTGGAAATAATAATTAATATAAGATCGTTATATATAACTTATCCTAAAAATTTGCAAATAACCTTCATTTCCCTTAGGATATCCACTCTTTTTTCTAACGATTGAAATTAGAGAAATTCGACACCATTTCTCATGATCATAAAAAGGCTTTAAAGAAAGTAATATACAAGCTAAATATTCTTATTGGCCTTTTTATTCGCTGCATTCTGCACATTGATTATCATACTCGTATTCCTTAAGTCATTTGATCTTAGTTAACACCTTAAGACGTTTCGTTACTTCACTATGCGGCATGTTTTTCACAAAACTTACATATTCATCCACTCTTCTTGTGTTATAATATGGTAAAATAATTACATAAAAAATATATTTCCTGAAAAAAGGAGTGCATGACAATGTCCAATATCGCAAAGATTATCAGGCAATACCGAGAAAATCATAATCTCACTCAACAGGAACTTGCTTTAAAATTACGAATCGGCACAAAGAAGATTGAAAAGTATGAATCAGGTGAATCGGTCACTGATACACAAACCATTTTGCGGCTTTCAACCGTCCTTGATATTCCAGCTTCGGAATTCTTGAAGGATTCTCCAACCGGGAATGCTTCTGGTTTGGACGAAGACATAAAAAAGCTAATTGAAGAAATCGGAACCAAAAAGGCTGAACTCGTTTTAAGAGCAGCTAAAGATTTTAGCGAAGAACAAATTCTGAATGTTATGCATACTTTATATAAAACACAAGCCTAATTCAAAAAATGGTGGCAGTATGTGTATTATTTTTCAGAGTCCTGGATATACTATGATTAACACTTTCTATGTTAATCCATTAGATTAACTCTTTTTCTAATTCCCCCTATGGAAAGGGATCCGGCTGCTAGTAACGGCCGGATCCCAATTTTTTTGCCTATTTACAATGCTTCTTCATGAAACGTTCCATTCTTTTAAGCGCTTCTTGGAGCTGCTCCATGGAGGATGCATAGGAACAGCGGATATGACCTTCACCGCTTTCCCCGAACACATCACCCGGAACAACGGCCACAAGTTCTTCCTTCAAGAGTTTTTCAGCAAATTCCAACGAAGTCATCCCCGTTTTCTCGATCGAAGGAAAAGCATAAAAGGCTCCGCCAGGATTATGGCATTCCAGACCCATCTCATTAAATGATTTCACGATATAATTCCTTCTTCTGCGGTAACTCCTTCGCATTTCTTCAACGTCTTGCATTCCGTGCTTCAATGCTTCCAATGCAGCATGTTGGGCAACGGTAGGCGCACACATCATCGCATATTGATGAAGCTTGAGCATCGCTTCGGAAATTTCCTTAGGTGCACAAACGAACCCAAGTCGCCATCCTGTCATCGCAAAACTTTTCGAAAATCCATTGATGACAATTGTTCTCTCATGCATGCCCTCAATGGCAGCAAAAGAGGTGAATGTCTCATCATAAGCAAGTTCCGCATAGATTTCATCGGAAATGACAAGTAAATCATGCTTTTTAATAATATCCGCAAGCATCACTAATTCTTCCTGCCCAAGCTGGGTGCCAGTCGGGTTATTCGGCGAACAGATTAAAACAGCCTTCGTTTTAGGCGTAATAGCTGCTTCGAGTTGCCCTGGAGTCAACTTAAAGTCATCATCCTTGGAAGTTTGGACAGTGACCGGGATTCCCCCTGCCATGGTCACAAGCGGTGCATAGGCCACAAAGCAAGGTTCGACGACAATGACTTCTTCACCTGGATTCAAGATGCTCCTCAGGGCTATATCAAGCGCCTGGCTTGCGCCGACCGTGACGATGATTTGGTCCTCTGGACTATAAGAAACATGGAATTGCTTCTCCATGTAACCGCTGATTTCCGACCTTAATTCATATAATCCGGCATTGGCTGTATAAGAGGTATACCCTTCCTCCAAGGAGTTGATCGCCGCTTCCCTTATTGCCCAAGATGTAACGAAATCAGGTTCACCCACACCAAGCGAGACGACCCCTTCCAAATTCGCTGCCATATCGAAAAAACGGCGTATGCCTGATGGTTTAAGCTCTGCAATCGTCCTTGATACATAACTCGTTTTAATCATGGTGACACCACAATCCGCTTATCTTCTTCAGTTTGATCAAAAATCGTGCCATCGTGCTTGTATTTTTTCATGATGAAATGAGTCGTCGTGGAAATGACGGAATCAAGTGTCGAAAGTTTTTCTGAAACAAAGCTTGCCACTTCGTTCATCGAACGTCCCTCGACAATGACTGAAAGATCATAGACACCAGACATTAAATAAACGGATTGAACTTCTTTGAATTTGTAAATCCTTTTTGCGACCTCATCGAAACCGACCCCGCGTTTTGGAGTGACTTTAACATCAATCATCGCTGTGACACCATGGTATTCATCCACTTTTGTCCAGTTAATGACTGTTAAATAACGGACAATAACACGCATATCTTCTAATTTCTTCAATGTTATTTCTATGTCCGCTTCTGATAAATCGGTCATTTTAGCCAAATCCTTCAGATCAATCCGGCTGTTATTTTCAATAATTCTCAAGACTTCCAATTCCTCTTCATTCAAGTGCATTGGAAAACCCCCCTTTTGGAATTCACTAATTTAGATGTGACTTTATGGCGCTGGCAGATGTCTCACGAATAACCTTATTAGACTTTTTTAGAATCCTATATGACAATATAAATTAATAAGACTTATTCTGTCAGGATAAACTTACACTATTATATCAAAATTGGTCGGTGACCTGTTATAGTAATTGTCTTTTTTAATGACGATTCATACAATTACTGTTATGCAACAGTATTATAGGACCTTTTTTGGAATATTCAGGAGATTACCAACAACGGAGGAGAAGGTATATGGAAAGTCAGAAAATTAAAGGTGTCGAACGGGTAAATAATATCGAAATCTATTTTGAACATGACCAAATAGATGATTCCTTCCCCACCCTTGTGCTACTTCATGGTTTTTTGTCATCCAGCTTCAGCTTCCGTAAATTAGTGCCCTATTTAACCAAGGAATTCAATGTGATTTCACTAGATCTCCCTCCATTCGGGCAAAGCGGAAAAGATTATCGATATACATATTCATTCCGCAACATGGCCAATTCCGTTGTTCAGTTTTTAAAGGAGAAAGATATTCGGGCATTCAGTATAATCGGCCATTCCATGGGCGGGCAGATTTCCCTGCAACTCATCAAATCACATCCCGATCTGGTCGAACATGCCATTCTCCTTGCCGGTTCAGGCTATCAGCCTAGCTATTCGGAAAAAATGAAGATGGTCAGCTACCTGCCATTCTTTTCATTCGGGATAAAACGTTATTTACAAAAGTCAGGTATCGAAAAAAATTTAAAAAATGTCGTCCATGACCCGGCCATGATAGACGATGAGATGCGGCAGGGCTATCTAGGGCCATTCATAAAGAAACATGATATATTCCGTGCCTTAGGGAGGATGCTTCGAGATAAGGAAATCGATTTGTTGAAGGAAGAGCTCGCTGACATCCATACACCCTGTCTGCTGATTTGGGGAAGGCACGATAGAGTGGTGCCGGTGAATATTGGCCAAAGACTGCATGATGACCTGCCTAATTCCGAACTTGTTGTCCTTGAGGATTCGGGGCACCTTCTACCTGAAGAGAAGCCGGAAGAAGTGTATCGATTAATTAAGGGATTTCTTGGAGTGGCTAAGTAAAACCTACGAGTAAACTGCACAACTCACGAGTAAACTGCGCAATCTCACGAGTAAACTGCACAACTCACGAGTAAACTGCGCAATCTCACGAGTAAACTGCGCAATCTCACGAGTAAACTGCACTAACTCACGAGTAAACTGCACAATCTCACGAGTAAACTGCACAATCTCACGAGTTAACTGCACAACTCACGAGTAAACTGCGCAATCTCACGAGTAAACTGCGCAATCTCACGAGTAGAGAGCATAAAAAAACAACATAAAAAAGGTGCCCCTGATTTCTGGGTACACCCTTTTCACCTTTATATTAAATCGAACAGCTGGCATCATTTTTTATGATGAGCAACTTCTGAGCAACTTCCAGGCACTTGTCCATTTGAACGGATTCATCGAACGCGAATTCGTAAATGGATTTTATTTTTCTTGCCAGTTCCTTTGGGTTATCGATATCCCGGATCGCTACGACTGTATCCGCAATTTCCGGCTCATATAGATCCCATCCTATCTTGAATGGGTCCCACTCTTGCAAAACGGCAACCAACGCTATATTCATTTGCTGTGTATCCATATCATCATCACCTGCTCAATATTTTCAAAGAACATGATATCATAGTATCATAACAACAGGCTTTTCGCGAAGACGATAAATTTTTATTCGGGGTGTATATTTTGAACAAGTCAATTTTTGAAGAACATATTAACAGGGAAAATTCAGGGTCTGAAAAATGGGATAAAACCTCGCTCAAATCATTGTATGGGCGCGAAGATGTTCTCCCAATGTGGGTAGCAGATATGGATTTTGCATCTCCTGAAGGCATTCAAAAGGCGTTAATGGAACGCTTGAGCCATCCGATTTTCGGCTATACCGTCCCATCCGAAACGGTTTTCACCGAAATTCAAAGCTGGCTTAAAGACCGGCACTCCTGGCAAATCGATAAAGAGTGGATCTCATTTAGCTCTGGCATCGTTTCCGCAATTGGTACAACGATTCAAGCATTCACGAAACCGGGCGATAAAATATTGTTACAATCTCCCGTCTATAGACCATTTTTTGATATGATCAAAAATAATGATCGGGAAGTGGTCAATAGTCCCCTTACCATACAAAAGGACAGCTTTGAGATTGACTTCAAAGATTTTGAGGACAAGCTGAAAAGCGGAGTGAAACTATTCCTTTTTTGCAGTCCGCATAACCCTGGAGGACGCGTTTGGACAAAGGACGAACTATTGCGAATCGGAGAGCTATGTGAAAAAAATGATGTAGTCATCGTCAGTGATGAGATACATGCTGACCTATTTCATACAACATCGAGGCATTATCCGATCGCCTCACTTTCAGAAAAATTAGCGGATATAACCGTTACGTTAATGGCCCCAAGTAAAACATTCAATATTGCCGGCCTTCAGGCTTCATTCCTAATCGCCAGTAATGAAAAATTGCAGGAGCAATTGCAAAAGGTCCAAACGAAACTGGCCTTCAATGGTCTTAATATCTTTGCCTTAACAGCGATGGAAGCCGCCTATCGAGAGGGCAGGAATTGGCTCGAAGACATGATTGACTACATTGAGGAGAATATAAAAGTGGCAGAGGAATTCATAGCTGCTGAAATTCCTTCACTGCATGTCATGCATCCGGAAGCTTCTTTCCTGTTATGGATTGACTGCCGTGATCTTGGATTGACTGACAAGGAAATAAAGGAGCGACTGATCCATCAAGGAAAGCTCGCGTTGGAGCCTGGTTCAAAATACGGACCTGGCGGAGAAGGTTTCGTGCGAATGAATCTCGGTTGTTCACGCAGCATCCTGATGGAAGGGCTAAACCGTTTGAAATTGGCTTTTCCATAAAAAAAGCAAAGAACCAGGCAAAATTGTGCCTGGTTCTTTACTGTAATTGCTGTTGAAGGCCTTTTAGCAGCGTTCTTCCCTCTAGTACTTCTCTCTTCATGTCCTACCATAAAGGTATAAATCGGATAACAACTTGCTGTCATCGAAACTCCAGACGGATATCATCCCTGAAATGCCGGATATGCCAAATGAACATAGCCCTGGATTGAGTGATTTGAACAATAAAAAAAAAAGGCGGACACATCACTCTGTGTTCGCCTTCTTTTTAATTATTGATATACTTTTCAAAAACATAGCCGAAATCTTTCACATGGTATTTCTTCCGGCTGTCCATCAACCATTCAAAAGCAGCTGAATTAATTTCCTTGAAACTCGCGGCCATTTGGCTTCCCTCAGTCCGAACTTGGTTCAAAGTGGAAGAAGCTAGGTTTACACTTTGCTGGGCAAATTGAAGGGCATACTCATTCTCGTGACAAATTTCCGATATTTTCACGAGTGATTTGAACAAGTCCTTTAATTCTTCAATGAATTTTTTATGGACATCAATGGAGAAAGTCTTTGCACCGATCGAAAATTTAATTTCCGCATCCAGATCCACAGTGCCAGCCGTTTCAAGAGTCACGTTGGAAATATTATTCTGGCTATAGCTATATCTCGTAAGTGTCCGCTTTTTGCTTATGGCGCTTGTTCCATCCAAATGTATGAACGCCTGATTCGTGAAACAGTACTCATCGGTTTTTGACTTAATCAGGAAATAAATTTTTTCCTCATCTTCGTGCATGATATAGTCATCAGCATCCACCTTATCATAATCCGCAGGTCTAATCACACTTCCAATATCACTAAGACCAAGGGCATCAGCCGCAATCTTCTTAAACATTCCCATTCCCCCTATCAAAATTCAGGTGAAGTACACCCTATTATAAGTATTTCTCTAGTATTATCTCATCTCGGATCGGAATTCCATCAAAACTGTAAAATGGAATCTCGGGCTTGACCTTCCTTGATTCTTCCACTGCATTTTTAATGATTTCCGAAATGACATAACCACGCTTTTGAAAAAACTTCAAAGCCTGTAAATTATCATTCGTTGTAATCGCTTTAATAGTATGGCAATTTTTTTCTTTTGCGATATTTTCCATCACATAAAGCAACGATGAGCCCACACCCTGATTCTCATGCTCACTATTCAAAGAAATGATCTGACATACATGGTCGGATAATTTGTATGTTCCCAGCCCCGTGATTTTTTCATTCTCGCCCATCACTCCAAAACCCTCAAGTTCCGCATAATGAAACAAGCCTCTTGAAAAAACGACTTGGGTCGTCTCCCAGTGCTCTATGAAAAAATTTTTAACCGTATCTGCCGCAATCATTCTTTTAGCTACGATTTGCATAACAATTTACGCCCCCAAAATTCTATCTCTATGCTTATAGTATAAAATGCGTATGCTAATAAGGGAACATTTTATTCATTATTCCGGTCCTTTACAACCTTCTAAAAAACATAATACCATTCATACCATTCATGGATAATCAATATTCTTGGAATAATACGCTCGAATCTTCCGGGATCAAGAAAGAGTATCTTCCTTTATACGCTGATTCCTTTTAGTGACTTCATCTTCTAATTGCTTTGTTTTCATTTCTTCTTTCTTTGAATATCTTATAATTGCCCTCATCGTAAAAACGGCTGCAACTAAAAAGATGAAACAAGTTATACCAGCCGAGATATATTCAGTCTTGTCTTCTGGAAAGTAAAGAAACAAACCTAGTAAAGTATGATTGATAAAGTCCATCGGATCCTTCCTTCCTGATAGGGAATAAACTGCTTTATCCCATTATATCAATTACCAGAACAATCCACTAGTGGGGCCATTCCACTAAAACCTTAAAAAGCGAGAGGCATTAAGCCTCTCGCTTTTTAAGGTTTATAAAATGGTAATCCCTTTGATCACTACATCAACAGCTGGTTTGTCTCCCCCAACTGTCTCTACGTTAGCAATCGTATCAACAACGTCCATGCCTTCTACGACTTGTCCAAACACAGAGTGCTTATGGTCAAGCCATGGTGTGCCGCCTTGTTCCATATAAGCATTGATGATTTCTTCTGGATAACCGGCCTGCTTCATTTGCTCACCCATCCTGCTGTCCACGTGCTGTGCTTGCACGACGAAGAATTGGCTGCCGTTTGTTCCCGGTCCTGCATTTGCCATGGAAAGCGCTCCCCGCAAATTGAATAATTGCATGGAGAACTCGTCCTCAAATGGAGCTCCCCAGATACTTTCTCCACCCATTCCAGTCCCTGTTGGATCTCCGCCTTGAAGCATGAAATCCTTGATGACGCGATGGAAGATAATCCCTTCATAGTAACCGTTTTCAGCATGAGTCAAGAAATTCTCCACTGTCTTCGGAGCCAGCGTAGGGAATAGTTTGATTTTAATATCGCCCAGGGTCGTTTGCATGATGACCGCTTTTTCATTTTCCGATACTTCGCTTGTTAATTGTGGAAAGTTTGTCATTGTAGATAACCTCTTTCTTTTTTAAATAAAATGGATGATAACTCCATTTTCCATCTTCATTTGTACACTTTACACGATTTTTATAAAAAAAGCATCTTTGCGAAATTGAACAAATACGCTGTGAAAAATCGTTGTTCTTATGTATCATGAAGGAAGTTATAAGAAAGGTGGTAGGGAAATGTCTGAACAGGATTTTAAAATCGGCGATAAGGTTACCGCCATATATAAAACAGGAAAATACATCGGGGAAGTCACCGATATCAGACCTGCAGCATATCTTGTTAAAGTGTTGGCCGTTTTGAAGCATCCCATGCAAGGAGATCTTCATAACCCGAAGCAAACGGAAGTGTCCATGTTCCATCAACGGCGTGCTCTTGCATTCCGGGAGCAAACCAATGTGCCTAAGAATATGGTCAGGGTCTTTGAAGAGGAAATTCCTGAGTATAAGGAATCCTTAAGAGAAGCGGTTGAGAAAATGAAACGGTCCTTAAGCGAAGCACACACAGAGTGGAATGATAAAAGCTTACAGCTGCTTGAAGATCTAGCGGCGGATTATTTCAAATAAAGAATGATAAAAGCCAAATCGGTAGTATAAGATTTGGCTTTTATAACGCTAAATGATTCAATACCTTTGATAAATCAATGCGATCGCCAATTGTTGTCGGTTCATGGTTTTGCATATAACTCTTATCTTTCTCTACTAGCTTGAAGATATTATATGTCGTAATTGCATCATCCAGCGCCCTGTGATGCTTGCCTGTCCCCTCTTTGCCATAGGCCTGTACAGCCTTCCAAAGTCCGGTTTGATTTTGATCTCCAAAAAAACGTTTGTACTCGAGGCAAAGATCTGTTTGTTTTCCTGTAAAAGGAAATTCCATTCCTGATTTCTGACAGTTCTGACGGAGTACCTTCATGTCCATATTTCCCCAAGTCACAATTGTCGATGGGTGTTGCTCATCTATTTTCTTCAATAATGAAACCAGCTCCTCAAATGAAATCCCATGGTCCACCTGATCTTGGGTAATATTCAAGAATTTCTTGCATCTTCCCGTTAGGACTGGAAATTTCAATGGGTTAACAAAAGAAGAGTACTGTTCCTGAATTGTCTCATTTATGACAGAGACCAAACCTACTTCAATGATTTCAGGATAAAACCCTACTGGATTCGCTTTTCCTTCCGGCATCGTAAATTCAAAATCAATGAATACATATTGCTGTTGTTCCTCCATTTTTATGACCCCCTTCTTATTCTTGACATCAACATATAAACAAATATTGGTTTTTACTTTCTCATGACCATATTATAACAGAAGATTTAGAAAGTTTTTCACCGGATCGTACAACGCCATGATACGGCACCTGCATTCCTAAATTCACCAAAACTCTTTATTGTCTACCTTAATTGGATTATGATGGATTAATGAACCAAAAGTACCATTTTTAATCCCTGTACTTTTTCCAAGAACATACTAAAAATATATTAGTTAGGAAGTTGAACTATGCGCACGTATCTTGGTTATATCTCGATTTTCCTCTTAGTTCCTATATTGACCCTTTTCATTTTTCTTTCCTATCAAGAGTGGTCCTTAGCCCAATCTCCCTATCATGTACTAGACGAGCGGATTCCTATTGATTCGATCGAGCTGGCTCAGACAAGTTACATGACAGCTGCAAATGGAAAAGTGATCAGTGAAATTTCCAATGGTGAAAAACGGACTTACCTAAAACTTGAAGACATCCCTCTATTCCTTGAAAACCTGTTCATTGTTACAGAGGATCAAAAATTTTATGATCATGCAGGCTTTGACATATCCGGCTTAAGCAGGGCACTTCTTATCAATTCACAAAATAATAACATAGAACAAGGTGGCAGCACCATTACCCAGCAACTGGCCAGGAATGTATTTCTTACCCATGATAGGACGTATAACCGAAAACTTAGTGAACTCATTTATGCCTATCAATTAGAGCGAAAGAAATCAAAACCAGAAGTCATGGAGCTATATTTGAATGCCATATATTTCAGTAATGGAGCTTATGGAATTGAAGCCGCTTCCCAGTTTTATTTCAGTAAACCGACCGGGGAGTTAACCAAGGCGGAACTTGCCTTCCTGGCAGCAATCCCTAATAATCCTGAACACTATGATCCTCTTAAACATTTCGATGAAACGAAAAAGCGACAAGAGAGGTTACTTAAACAAATGGTAGCTGAAGGTTATTTAGAACAGATCGAGTATGAAAAGCTTATCAAAAGTACGATTAAATTAGACTTGTCCACCTCGGTAGACTTATATCCTGATTATGTGACATATGTTCATCAGGAATTGAAAAACCTGGTGGCATCCACTGAAGGTCTCACAAGATCTTTGCAAAGTTCTGATGAAGCTACACGTAAGAAGGCGGAAGCCGAGCTGGATAAACGGGTCGAAAAGCTTTTAAATTCCGGTGTAACCATCCATACCGCACTCGATACTAAGCTGCAAACGCAGTCCAAGACTGCTGTACAATCAAAAATCGGTGTCAATGATATCGAAGGAGCTATAGTGGTTATACAGCATCATACGCACGAGCTTGTCTCTTTGATTGGGGGAAAAGATTATAAAAAAAATTCTTTCAATCGGGCATACCAAAGCTTTAGGCAACCAGGGTCAGCCATAAAGCCACTTCTTGATTATGCTCCCTATATTGAAGAGACGGATGCTGACATCAATCAGCTCGTTAGCGGAGCAAGCTATTGCAGCAATAGTTATTGTCCAAAAAATTATAGCGGTGATAGCTACGGGATGGTCACATTAAGGAGTGCCTTCGCACAATCCTATAACACACCTGCCATAAGGCTTTTTGAAAAGACTGGCATGGAAAAGAGCTTTAAGTATCTGGATGCATTCGATTTTAAAAAGGTGACCAAAAATGACCACCATATCAGTTCGGCTATAGGCGGTTTCGAGTATGGCATGAGTCCGCTTGAACTGACGAATGCCTATACTTCCTTCAATGATGGAAACTATCAGCCAGCGCGCGCGATCATTAACATCACCGATCAAGAAGGTAAAGTCCTTTATAGCTGGAAGGACAAATCCAAGGAGATATGGAGCAAAAGCACCGTAGACAAGATGCGGCAACTTTTCTATGAAGTAACCCTAACCGGGACGGCCCGCAAAGCCTACTTTCCTACAGACTATATCGGTGGTAAAACCGGGACGACCAATGATGTGAAAGACATGTGGTTTGTCGGCCTGACACAAAACTACACAACCGGCGTTTGGATCGGAAGAGACAAGCCCTCCAATCTGCAATCCATTTATTCACACACACCTCATGTATTGATATGGAAAGATATCAGCCAGACTGCCGAGGAATAAAAGAAGGTGCCAATGAGGGCACCTTCTTTTTTATGGCTATATGGGCAGACTTGCAATAACACTGTTATACAGCTTCAATCCTGCATAAGCGACTATTGAAATCAGGGCAGTCCAAACGAAGATTGGAAAGAAAATCAATCCTACTAACCTAGACAAATTCAGGCTCGGGCTTAACTTATTGACAAAATAAATTAAAGCGACGACATTCGTTGCGATAAAGATAGATCCAAGCCCGATGATGAATTGAACACTGAACAATGAACAAGCGCCGCCAATGACATATATGACCGATCCCCTTCTTACACTGTTCAAAGCCTTGCCTTCTGAATCCTTGGAAAAGAATAATAAAGATAGCTCCAATACAGTATCGGAGATCAACTTCAATGCGGCAAAAACCATAAAGAATAATAAGAGCAATACGATAAGCAGTGCCAGCTTTATGCCTGTTTCAGAAAAAAACTCCAGCATGCCTTGATAGATTCCCAAATTCCCAAATAACTTGAGCATTTGCATTTCCCCATAAATGGCAAAGGAAAGACTGAATAATAGGATTGAAATGATCGGAAAGTAGCTAAGTAAATATGTGTTTTTCATGTTTTCTCCATCCATGCATCTTTTATCCTATATTATGCAAGATAACCCTTCATTTCACAATGGATAGTAAACTAGTTCTCCCTAAAAAAACTTTTTTTAAAAATTTTTTTTAGGTCGATTCCCTCTCCTTTTCTACCTATATATAAAACTTCATTTCAGTGGAGCTTCACTGTTCTTAAAGCCATGCAAACCCGCAAAAATTGCGTTATACTTTTAAGCGAGACAAGGATTGATTAAAAAAAATCCATATTCAACGGCGATTTCCTAACGTCTAGGATTGCGTGAAAAAAAGCATAATAAGACGAATGACTTCGTTTAAAAAGGGGGGACTTTATGTCTTTGCTTCATTGGGCGGTTTTATCACCGTTTCTCTTAGCATTTATTATACCAATATTATACAAATTATTCCGACAAATACACACAGGATGGTTTGTAATGATTTTACCGATTGTACTATTCACCTATTTTTCAAGGTTCATTCCCTTGACCAAACAAGGGGAAGTCATTACGGAAAGAGCTGCATGGATTCCCTCTCTCGGAATTCATGTTGATTTCTATGTAGATGGACTTGGGCTTTTATTCGCCTTGCTCATTACAGGAATCGGTTCACTCGTCGTTCTATATTCGGTTTTCTATTTATCGAAAGAGAAAGAAAGGCTGAACCAATTTTACGTCTTTCTTTTACTTTTCATGGGAGCGATGCTTGGCGTCGTCCTATCCGATAATCTAATTGTCCTATATTCGTTTTGGGAATTCACGAGTTTATCATCTTTCTTATTGATAGGATATTGGAATGAAAGGGAGCGTTCACGTTATGGGGCGCAGAAATCCCTGCTGATCACAGTGCTCGGCGGCCTAAGCCTGCTTGGAGGCATCATTCTCCTTTCTATTATGGGGAACACATTCAGCATACGTGAATTGATATTACAAAGCGGGGAACTTATGGACCACCCGCTCTTCACCCCTGCACTTTTGCTCGTGCTGCTTGGTGCGTTCACTAAATCAGCACAGTTCCCGTTTCACATTTGGCTGCCAGATGCGATGGAAGCTCCGACACCGGTCAGTGCTTACCTTCATTCGGCAACGATGGTCAAGGCCGGAATTTATTTGGTTGCCAGATTAAGCCCTGTTTTTGCAGAATCCGGTTTATGGTTCTGGCTCGTTTCGATTGCTGGATTGATTACACTGTTCTGGGGCTCGTTCTCTGCGATCAAGCAGACCGATTTAAAGGGGATTCTCGCTTTTTCCACCATCAGTCAGCTAGGGTTGATCATGTCGCTATTGGGTCTTGGTGCGGCAGCTCTCCACCATGAATCATTGGGCGAAAATATATACTTGGCTGCCACGGTTGCAGCTGTATTCCACTTAATTAATCACGCTACCTTCAAAGGCAGCCTTTTCATGGTTGCAGGCATCATTGATCATGAAACCGGTACCCGGGATATCCGCAGGCTTGGCGGATTGATGCAATTAATGCCAATTACTTTCACCGTCGCCTTAATCGGTGCCTTTTCAATGGCAGGCCTTCCACCCTTCAATGGTTTTTTAAGTAAGGAAATGTTCTTGGCCAGCATGGTGAATGTATTGGAACTGGATATCTTCAATATGGAAACATGGGGCGTACTGTTCCCTGTTCTAGCATGGGTTGCCAGTGTATTCACTTTTATTTATAGCATGATTGTCGTGCTCAAACCCTTTACAGGCAAACTTCAGTTGCAACTATTGGAAAAGAAGCCCCACGAGGCACCGATCGGGATGCTGATCTCCCCAATCATCCTTGCTTCGTTGGTCATCGTTTTCGGTATTTTTCCAAACTTGCTATCTTCACGAATCATTAAACCTGCGGTAGCTGGCATACAGCCAAGCTTAGTGGGTCCGGATTTCCAAGTCCATATCGCCTTCTGGCATGGATTCCAACCTGAAGTATGGATGACCGTCGGCATCATAGCATTTGGAATCCTTTTATACAAAACGCTTCAGAAGTGGCAGAAGATCACTCAGTGGATTCCTGAACGTATATCCCTGAATGCTTTGTATGATAACGGAGTAAGAGGGCTCGAACACTCAGCTTCCTCCGTCATGAAAGTATTAATGACAGGTTCGATTCGGACGTATCTGCTTTCAATCTTCCTATTCTTCATTCTTTCTTTGGGCTTTACGCTCTATTGGAAGGATGCCTTTAAATTCGATACAGGAAATTTTGCCCCGATTGGTTTTTATGAGATCGTATTGGCGGCGATCATCGTGATTGGCTCGATTGCCATTCTGTTTGCAAAATCCCGTTTAACTTCCATTATCATCTTAGGGGCCGTCGGTTATACGATTTCCTTATTTTTCGTTTTGCTTCGGGCACCGGATTTAGCATTGACTCAACTAGTCATCGAAACGATTTCGGTATCGCTGTTTTTGCTCTGTTTCTTCCACCTTCCGTTAATGGCAAGCAGAAGGGAAGAGCGAATGACCTTCAGGCTGAATAACGCCCTGATATCCATTGGTGTGGGAGTCATCGTGACATTGATTGCCCTTTCGGCACATAGCAATAAACTATTTGATTCCATATCAAATTACTATCTTGAAAATGCTTATAAGGAAGCAGGCGGGAAAAACGTCGTAAATGTCATTCTCGTTGACTTCCGCGGACTTGATACCATGTTTGAAATCAGTGTCCTTTCCATCGCTGCTCTTGGAATATTCGCGATGATCAAATTGCGGGCGACAGGGGGGAAAGACAAACCATGAAGCAAAATGACCTGATTCTCCAAACGGTTACGAAGGTCGCCGCCTTTGTGATCTTGCTGTTTGCGGTTGCCATCTTTTTAGGGGGGCATTATTCGCCGGGCGGCGGGTTTGTCGGTGGCTTAATGACTTCAGCCGCCATAGTCCTGCTGTTGCTCGCTTTCGACATTAAAACCGTCACCGGCATCTTGCCGATTGACTATAAGTTAATGATCGGTTCAGGCTTGTTCATATCAACCCTGACCGTTGCAGGTGGGTTATTGTTCGGGGTGCCGCTTATGACCCATGTATACCATTATATCGATTTGCCTCTTCTTGGGCATATCTCGCTTCATACTGCGGTACTTTTTGATTTGGGTGTTTATCTTGTGGTTGTTGGTGTAACGATGACCATTATTCAAACGATAGGGGAGAGTGAATAATGGAACTTTTAATGGCCATTGTCATTGGAATACTATTTATGTGTGCAACCTATTTAATGCT
Organism: Peribacillus sp. Bi96; assembly: GCF_918698115.1. GTDB lineage: Bacteria > Bacillota > Bacilli > Bacillales > DSM-1321 > Peribacillus. The sequence continues at coordinate 30,176 of NZ_CAKKLV010000013.1, read as the reverse complement.
ATCAAAAAGCATTTTAAGAATCATTATCGGTACGGGGTTGCTCAGTCACGGCGCCCACCTGTTGATTTTGACGATGGGCGGTTTGAAAGGCGGTTCCGTTCCATTGCTAAGTAATAAAGCTGCATCCTATGTCGATCCGCTTCCGCAAGCGCTTATCTTGACGGCAATCGTCATCAGTTTCGGAGTCACATCATTTCTGCTGGTGCTTGCATATCGGACCTACCAGGAGCTCGGTACGGATGACATGGAAGAAATGAGAGGTACGAAAGCAAATGAGTAATCTAACCTTCATGCCTGTTTTATGGCCGCTTTTCACAGGCATCTTTCTCATATTCTTTGCAAAAAAAATCAAGCTGCAAAGAGGGATTTCCCTTTTTTCATCTCTAATCGGAATAGCAATTTCCCTTTATCTAGTGTTAACGGTCCATAAACAAGGGATCTTGACTTTAGGTGTCGGCAGCTGGGATGCGCCATTCGGGATCGTGATCGTCGCAGATATGCTTTCTTCGCTGCTTGTACTGACCACGAATATCATTGGATTCGCCATATTGATTTACTCGTTTTACTCCATAGGTGAAGAACGTGAAAGACATTATTATTATCCTGTATTTCAATTTTTGTTGATTGGTGTAAATGGTGCCTTCCTTACGGGAGATCTATTCAATCTATTCGTTTTCTTTGAAGTCATGCTGATGGCTTCTTATGTGTTGCTTGTACTTGGAGGGACGAAAATCCAACTGAGGGAATCATTGAAGTATATTATCGTCAATGTTCTTTCCTCTTCCTTTTTCGTCATCATGGTCGCCTACCTTTATTCAGTTCTGGGCACATTGAACATGGCGCACATCAGCCAGAGGATAGCTGAAGTCAACCAGCCTGGAATCATCTCGGTGATCGCCATTGGTTTCTTGATCGTATTCGGTTTGAAGGGAGCCATTTTCCCTCTTTTCCAATGGCTGCCTGGGTCCTATTATGCTCCACCTATCCCGGTGATGGCGCTATTCGGTGCATTGCTGACAAAGGTCGGGATATACTCCATTTTCAGGACCTATACACTCTTGTTTTATCATGACCAAGATTTCACCCATACTTTTCTGGCAGTTCTTGCGATCTTGACCATCATCATCGGTGTCATTGGTGCGATTGCCTATTGGGATGTAAAGAAAATCATCATTTACAATATAATCATCGCGGTCGGTGTTATCATATTCGGCATCTCCGTCATGAATGAACAGGCCTTATCAGGCTCCATTCTATATATCATTCATGACATGCTAATCAAGGGTGCACTATTTCTGCTGGTTGGCATCATGATTAAAATCAGCGGGACGGATGATTTGCGGGATATGGGCGGCTTGATCAAACAATACCCTGTCCTGGCATGGACCTTCTTCATAGCTGCGATATCATTGGCGGGAATCCCACCATTCAGCGGTTTTGCCGGAAAGCTCCTGATTCTACAGGGAGCTGCAGAATCAGGGGCCTACTTTGGAATGGCCGTTGTCTTACTTTCAAGCTTGATGGTCCTATATTCCGTCATGAAAATATTCATGAACGGCTTTTGGGGAACTTCAAAGATTGATTATGTCTTACCTAATAAAACGGTAAATAAAATGCTGGTTCCTGCCGTTCTCCTTGTCATCATTTCCGTTTTATTCGGAGTAGGAACAGAATCGATTTACCCATTTATTACACAAGCTGTAGATACATTAATGAATCCCGATATTTATATCAAAGCGGTTTTAAAGGAGTAGTGCCTGATGTCATTCCAAATTTTACTGAATGTGTTCCTTGCGGTCATCTGGATGTTTTTAAAAAATGAGTTTAACGGGAGCACTTTTATCATCGGATATGTTTTGGGTTTGGGCATCATGTTCGTCTTCCGTCATTTTTTTAATGATCGTTTTTATTTGAACAGGGTGAACGCCGTGGTTCTATTACTGCTCATATTCGCAAGGGAACTCATATTCTCTAACGTTAGCGTCCTTAAAGTCGTGCTAAAGCCTAAGCTGGATATGAGGCCTGGCATATTCGCATTCGAAACCGTTCTTACAAAGGATTGGGAAATTACGATACTGTCGAATTTAATTACACTGACACCTGGAACACTTGTCGTTGAAGTTTCTGAAGACAATCGGATTCTTTATATACATGCGATGGACATCGCCGACAAAGATGAAGCCGTGGACAGCATTAAAAATACCTTTGAAAAGGCGATTATGGAGGTGAGCAAATAATGTTCGATCTTATATTAAAAATCGCGTTGCTCGGAGTTTCCCTTTCCATGATAGGATTCTTATACCGTTTAATCAAAGGGCCTTCCGTACCGGATCGAGTCATCGCACTCGATGCGATGGGAATCAATCTTATCGCAATCGTTGCACTTGCCTCCATTGTCATGGATACAAGCGCCTATCTGGAAGCCATTCTTCTGCTCGGAATCCTATCTTTCATCGGAACGGTCGCTTTCGCCAAATTCCTCGAGAAAGGGGAGATTATCGAAGATGACCGCAATCGTTGAATTCCTATCGGCCCTATTCCTTTTAATGGGGGTCTTTCTCTTTTTAGTCTCGGCTTTCGGCATCATCCGCTTGCCTGATGTCTATACAAGAAATCACGCTGTTTCAAAAAGCTCGACACTTGGAATCATGTTCATCCTGATCGGCACCTTGTTATATTTTTATTATAAACATAGCCATTTCGATTTCCGGGTCGTGCTCGCAATCATCTTTATCTTCATGACCAGTCCTGTTGCCGGACATTTAATCAATCGCTCGGCTTATCATTCAGGCGTTAAAATGTGGGATCGGAGTGTCCAGGATGATTTAAAGAAAAACCAGTGATCCCTGCCATCGCAAAAGAGCTGCCCTGATTACAGGAGCAGCTCTTTTCTGTCTCAATCCTTTAAAAACACCTGGTCACCCACTCTGATTTCACCTGTTTGTATGACCGAGGCATATACGCCAAAATGATTGTGCCTTTCCTTGACGACAGTTTTCAGGAGTGATGGATCTCTATGGGAATCGCTTGGATCGACAGTTATGATCATACAACGCTCACAATACCTTCATTCACTTTGGCAAGTCAATAACGGCTAATGTACAGCGTGAAATGCAGATAAGATGATCCTCTTCATCACGGATTTTCACGTCCCATACCATCGTTGTCTTCCCGCGATGGATTACGTTACCTTCAGCGGTAACATAACCAGAACGTACGCCCCTTACATGATTGGCATTGATTTCAAGACCGACTACAGCTTGTTTAGCGCTATCCACAAGCAGCATCCCCCCATAACTTGCAACGGATTCCGCAAGGGCAACGGAAGCTCCCCCATGCAATAAACCATACGGCTGCCTTGTCCGTTCATCCACCGGCATCGTCGCAATGACTTTCCCTTCTCCTACTTCTTTCATTTCAATCCCAAGCGTGCCTATCAATGACTTTTCAATATTTCTCTCCATCCCAATACCCCCAACTTTCATATTTTCCCCTACCATTTACATTGAAGAAATGAATCACTATTCATAATAGTATACATAAAAAGGATGACCCAAGTCTATCAAGTCATCCGTCAATTAATGTGAATTCGATTATTTGGAGAGTATTTCTTTTAATTCAAACCAGCTTGTCAGCCTTGGAATATCCAATTCCCTGTTATAGGAGTTATCCATTGCATACACTTTCGTGGGAATATCCAATAAGGTTTCCAGGACTGCCGGTTTATCATCAAAATAATAATCCAATTTCAATTTGCGAATCGTTTCAATTTTTTCATGATCCTTCATGCCGCAGTAAAAATGGTCATCCTTAACTGGAAAGCCGTTTTCAATCAGCCATTTTTTCGTACGGTCACCATGCTCCGCTTTTCTAGCGGTGATGTAATAGATTTCATGGCCATCGCGTTCAAGCTCCTGCAGCGTTTCCACTGCGCCCTCGAAAGCTGGACAGGATGAATAATACACTTCATCGGCAAGGCTGTTCCACATCTTGCCCCCAGCCTCTTTATCAAGCCCGAAAGCTTCATGGATTTCTAACGTCTTTAAGGCTCTGAATTCCGCTAAGTCTATGTTCTTATTAAGCTTTTCATTATAAAGATGGAACGCGAATTCCCTCAAATTAATAAGGGTATCGTCAATATCAAAACCGAATTTCATATCCTTCACTCCTATTCAAACATAAGCGGCGGCAAACTGTGATGCGAAGGAAATTTCCTTGTCCACCTGAATGGCCTGTAATCTTTCAATTTCGGCTTTTCTTTCCGGCTCAGCCATTTTAAGTCCAAAGAAGTCAGTATCCTCCTGCAGGATGCATCCTTGGATAAGCTCGGCTAATATATCGGCATCCTTCATGGCACAATTGAGTCCGAACGCACCTGTAGGTGTCATCGTATGGGCTGCATCACCTAATAAAGCAACGCCATCCTTTGTCCACGTTTCACAATAACTGCTGTAAACATCCAATAAAATGAAGTCATTCCAAGACCTGATATTTTCACACACAACCTTTTTTAATTCAGGAAAGGCCAAAAGTAAATTTTCTATGAATGGATCAAAGTGCTGTTTTCGCAATTGGGGAAATGAACCATGTTCTATATTCCATCCAATTTGGATGAAACCTCCAGCCTGAGTGAAGAGTGCAACCTGTGAGTCATTGACCAATGCCATCTTGATTGAAGGCTTCCACCCCTTTGGAGCGGGAATTTTTGCCCACAGTAAATCATAGCCATGATTTTTAATCTCGACTGGTATCCCCGCTTTTTTTCGAACGATGGAAAATCTGCCGTCCGCCCCGATTATCAATGAACTTTGCACTTCCAGATCATTCCCGCCATTTCGAGCCTTGACACCCGTAAAACGGCCTGCTTCATTCTGAATCAAGCCCGTGACCCTCGTATTCATCATCAATTGAAAAGAATCCAGCTTTTCGGCTTCATTCAATATAGCTGTAAGCAGATGATTTTGAGGGACATGTATCCCAACATGATCTACAGGCCATTCAGGGAAAATCCTTTTAAATATTTGGCCGTCATGCCAATATTCAATTTGTTCCATCTTAAGCATGCCAAGCTTTTTCACGCTCTCGAACAAACCGTGCTTTTTAAGAAGGCTCTCTCCTTCATCGTTCAAGAACTCACCCCTGAACTCCCTTGAAACTTCAGAATGCCTCTCAAGCAATACGACTGAAATGTCCTGCTTGGCCAGTAGGTAAGCTAACAGCGCTCCTCCAGGTCCCGATCCGACTATGCAAACATCTGATTTAACCAACATGCCTCTTCACCTGTTGTCTATTTTAATTTAGGATAAGCTGTGATGCGTATGTCCTCACCAAACGTTTCCACTCCAGAGAAGGAAACATCCATTGCTTCATCCATCGTATCCACATTCATTCCAGTATACGGTGTTAGTGAGTTTCTCCCGCCCAATAGTTTAGGAGCTATATAAATCAAGTATTTATCGATGAGCCCCTCCCTAAGGAAAGAGGCATTCACTTCGCTTCCACCTTCTAGCAAGACATCCGTAATCCCCTTTTTATACAGCTCTTCCATCAAAGTCCTAAGATTAAGGCCCGTCTCATTTTTGGGGACGAAAATGAATTCGATCCCTTTTTCACGTAAAGCCTCCATTTTATCCGCAGGTGCATCATCCTTCGTTACGATCATCGTTTTCGTATCTGATACTTGGACAACATTGGCGTCCAATGGAACACGCAGTTCACTGTCTAAAATGATTCGGATCGGATTTTTCCCTCCACCTTCCGGGAGTCTGGTCGTCAGTGATGGATCATCTGCCAAGACAGTTCCAATTCCGACAAGAATGGCATCCGCCTCATCACGCAGTAAATGAACGGAATGACGGGATTCTTCTCCTGTTATCCATTTAGAATGGCCTGTATGAGTTGCAAGTTTCCCATCCAATGTCATCGCAAACTTCGATATGACAAAAGGACGATTCGTCGTCATATTGTGAATAAAACGCTCATTCAGTCTTTGCGCTTCCTTTTCCATAACGCCAACTTCCACTTCTATGCCTGCATCCTTCAGGATCGATATCCCTCTCCCGGCAACTTCCGGATTAGGATCTTGCGTTGCCACCACAACCCGACGGACACCTGATTCCTTCACTAAATTTGCACATGGGGGTGTCTTTCCATAATGGGAACACGGCTCAAGTGTCACGTAAAGCGTTGCACCTTCTGCATACTCACCCGCCATTTTGAACGCATGGACCTCTGCATGCGGTTCACCTGCTTTACGATGAATCCCTGTCCCTGCTATCACACCGTCTTTAACTATGACGGCCCCGACCACTGGATTTGGATTGGTTTTTCCTTTAGCACTGGCAGCTAAATCCAGTGCCAACTTCATGTAATATTGATCATCATTCATACGGTTAGCTCTCCTTATACAATCAAAGTTGGCTTCTCTTTTGGAATATGTCCAGACTTCTTAACCTTTGTATCCAGATAGAAACTATTATCTTCCGTTAAACCGCCCCAAAGCGGGATATGGTCCTTTGCCGCAAGTCCATGCTTCATGAGGGCATCCAACTTTTTAGGGTTATTCGTAATTAAAGTCACCGGATCCTCACGCAGTCCCCTCAACACTCGAATGGCCCCCTCGTAAGATCGTGTATCGTCTTCAAAACCTAAAGCTTGATTCGCCTCGACTGTGTCATAGCCTTCCTGCTGAAGCAAATAGGCAAGAGACTTGGAGAATAGGCCGATCCCTCTTCCTTCATGGTCCGCAAGGTAAAAAATGGCTCCGCAACCATGCTCGGCTATCATTTTCATCGATTGGTGGAGCTGGTAGCCGCAATCACAGCGTTTACTGCCAAAGATATCACCCGTATGACAGATGCTATGCATCCGGACAAGTGCATCCTCCGACTTTTCAAAATCTCCATACACCAATACAGAAGATTGCTGGCCAAAAGCAAGGTTGGCTTCAGAAAGGGAATCAAGCACAGCTTCCTTATCATTATCCACGCCATCGAGCTCAAGCCATGTGTACCATTGGAAAACCGCAGAGAAATCTCCTTGTTCAACAGGCAAGTTTACTGGCCCCACTAGGCATATATCAGCTTTTCCCGGGGTTTTGAGGATATTCATTTTATCTATTAAAAGGTCTTTTGTTTGTTGGTTTATTTTCATGATAACATCACCTATTTTATAATTTATAGTGTGCCTACTCCTTACTTTAGGTAAGTAAGTATATTACTATACACTATACCTGTCAATGAAGCAGTTTACAAATAATAGTGTGTCTTTCTTATTAATTTCCAAGAAGATTTTTTCAGAAGAAGGGTTATTCACTAACGGCTATCATATCTGCCGATCGTTATACATATTTTATCGTATAAAGAAATCGTGTCTATAGACAGACTAAACGAAAGGAAGGAAACCTTTTGGAGGATTTCCCTTATTTTTTATATGATCATGGCCTATTTCAATCTCCCGGCGGTGCAGCGAATATGAATCACGAAACTGCAGGATTGATGCGTTCCTACTCGGCACCCAATCCAGATTTGTTAGTTAAATCGGCAAAAACCTCGCAATCTTTATTTCTGGATGTAAAAAAAGTAATGGACACCATAGCCACATCCAAACCGTTCTCGAACCGGTTGATGACTGCTGCCCAATCATCAGAAAAGAGTGTCGTGGCAGAAATGATACGAAAAATAGGCATTAATAACGAACCTGATATCATGTATAACCCTGATGGGATCCGGTTTGATTTCCACCCTAAAACAGGGGATGTAAATTGTCATATCATCGTCAGCTTGAAATGGAGGGATACCTAACGATTCAACACCTTTTGATAAAAAAATCCGAAGCCCATTTTCGGCTTCGGATCTTTTGGGTTCATTTTGATTTAGATTCAAAGGTTTCAACCAATAATGCAAGCGTTCGTGCCATGACGCCGGTCGCCCCTGCCGTGCACAATTCGGAGTTGCTCGAAGTCGTGGATGTCCCGGCAATATCCAGGTGGACCCATGGAGTGTCTTCAGCAAATTCACCGATGAAAGCGCCACCCATGATGGCATGCCCTGCCCCGCCAGGTGAATTATTCAAATCCGCTATTTTACTATTGCGTACACGCTCTTTGTCCTTTTCTGTAATAGGCAGCCTCCACATGGGTTCCCCGGCCTCCTCTGAGGCTTTGAGGACTTGTTCATAGAATTCCACGTCATTCGTCATTGCACCCGTCATATCCATACCCAGCGCCGTTATAACACCACCCGTTAAAGTCGCAACGTCAACCAGGTATTTTGCACCGTGATGTTTAGCGTACGTCATCGCATCTGCCAGAACCAGCCGTCCTTCGGCATCCGTATTCAATACCTCAATCGTTTTTCCGCTCATGGCAGTGATTACATCATCCGGCTTGAAAGACTCGCCGCTAATCATATTATCTGTGGATGGAATGACAGCCACGACATTTTGATCCGGCCCCAATTCGCCGATAATTTCCATTGCACCCAAAACAGCTGCCGCACCACCCATGTCCGTCTTCATTCCGACGATTCCAGCCTTTGTTTTCAATGAGTACCCGCCCGTATCGAATGTAATGCCCTTACCAACCAAACCAATAACATCTTCCCATTCCTCTTTACCTTGATACTTCAGGACGATCATTTTCGGTGGCTCGACGGAACCTTGATTGACAGCAAGGAGGGCGCCCATTCCCAACTTGAGCATATCTGCCTTTTCTAGGATCTCCACTTCAAATCCAAAACGCTCTCCCAAAGCAGATGAATAATCGGCAAGATCCGTGGAAGTCAACAAATTCCCTGGTGTGTTAACCAATGTTCTCGCTGAGTTCGTCGCTCTTCCGAATATTCGCCCTACATGAAGTGCGGCCCCGATCTCTTCTTTATCCGATTCACTGTAAACCGTAATCGATTCGATGGTCTTTTCGACCTGGTTCGATTTCTGCTTGTATCCGGCAAATTTATAGGAAGCAAGTTCAAATGCCTCAGAACAAGCATGCGCAGCGTCCAATGCATCCAGATTTTCAGTCGTGAATGTATCCAAAGCAATCGAAAGCGTCGTAAGCTTGGATTCTGCAATCGTTTTACGCGCTTTCCCCAAAGCTTCACGCAGCGTTTCAAAGGAAAGTTCTTTTTCCTTGCCTAACCCTACAAATATCAATCTCTTTACTCCTAATTTACCTAATGTATGTACTTTGACTACTGATTTTTTCTTGGAAGAGATTTCTCCAGCTTTCACTAACTCGGTTAGCTGACCGCCTAATTTCTCATCGGCTTCTTTCCCTAAGCCTGTGAATTTTATCGGTCTGTCGAATACACCTAGAATCAGGCATTCGGCGATCATATCTAAATTCATGGAATCTTTTACTGTGAACATTCTGCTACCTCCTCCATTCGATTACTTTCATTATAACGAAATCTTCCAAAATTTTCGAATTAGGCATTTCATTAATATTAACCAAGGATATTGTTTAAAATGGGTCACTTTAGAGTAATAGTATAAGAAAGATCATATTTATCCTTATATCCAGCAGGGAATCGACCGGATTGGATGGAACTAATTAATAAGGGCCTCATAGCCCCTTGTACTAAGCAGGATTTCTTATTTACCCAAATATAGATTTCATCGTTACTTATTTCTAGAAAGAAGGCTGATACTCTTGGAATTATTTCTCAACTTCCCTTTAATCGCAGCATTGATTGCCATTTTCTTTGCTCAATTCATTAAAGTACCCATCCACTTCATAGCTTTCCGCAAAGTAAACTGGTCACTTCTTAACTCGACGGGCGGTATGCCCAGCTCCCACTCGGCTGCCGTGTCAGCACTCACGGTAGCCGTAGGGATTGAAACTGGAATGGACTCTCCTGTTTTCGCCGTTGCCGCGATCTTCGCCATCATCACGATGTTCGATGCAACAGGAGTAAGACGGCAGGCAGGAGAACAGGCAGCCGTCTTGAACCGACTAGTTACGGACTTCAATACATTTGTCGAGCAAGCAAAAAACTGGCAGAAGAAAGCAGATAAACAGAAACAACAACAATTAAAGGAACTGTTGGGCCATAAGCCAATCGAGGTATTTTTCGGAGCCTTGACCGGAGTATTCATTGCACTTGCACTTCACTTTTTCATCTTTCAAGGGTAGGTGGTTCATTTGAAAATAATCTCTATTTGCCCCAGCAATACTGAACTCTGCACATATCTAGGCATTGAAGATCAGCTGATCGCTATCGATGACTTCTCGGATTGGCCTGATACCATCCAGCATCTCCCTAAAGTGGGGCCGGATTTATCGATTGATATCGATCATGTAGAATCATTAAAACCTGATTTGGTCCTTGCTTCACTTAGTGTACCTGGTATGGAAAAAAACATTGAAGGATTAAAAGAAAGGAACCTCCCACATATCACATTCAATCCGCAATCACTAGAAGATATCGCGAAGGATTTGCTAACATTGGGCGAGGCCATGGATCTTAAGGAGAAAGCAGAGGAACAGGCTGCCAAATTCCGTGATATCATCCTTCAATATAAAAATGTCGCCGAAAAAATCGAAATAAAGCCGTCCCTATATTGGGAATGGTGGCCAAATCCCTTATTTAGCCCTGGGGGGGTTAACTGGTTATCGGAAATCAGCCTTCTTGCAGGAGGGTATAATGTTTTCGAAGAAGTAGACATGGCAAGCATTCAAGTCACTTCGGAAGAGGTCCTGAAAAAGGATCCCGACCATATTTGCTTAGCATGGGTCGGTGTTCCTTTACGAAAAGTAAACCCGGAGCTGGTCAAGAAACGGAAGGGGTGGAACGATTTAAAGGCTGTGAGGGATAATAACATTCATATTATGGAAGAACCCTTATTCTGCCGTCCATCCCCACGTTTACTGGATGGATTGGCAAAATTGGCAAAAACCCTGCACCCCGAAGCATACAACGGCATTGAGTAAAGAGTGTATTGGAAATTAAACTACATCAAAAAGGCTGCCTCAACTAAGGGCAGCCTCTTTTGCTTTCTCCAATCTGTTTTCAATGGTTTGCCCAGCACTTCATTAAAAAGCAAAGGAAGGTACATTATTGTTCAACGCCTTTTCGGCAATTTTTGGCTTGAATACCTGCCTGATCTTGGTTTCATTCAACTTGTTTAGCTGTTCTTCAGATAACTCGCCGTTTCCTTTTTGCACAACATACACTTCAAGGGTTTTCTTCCCCCAGTTCTTATACACATCTTGTACCGTTTCGTAGTATAGATCCAGGTGGTTTCCTTTTATCGCTCCCCCCTTATCCGCTACTACCCCATATCCATAGCCAGGAATCCAAAGGATTGTTCCTAGGGGAAATACAGCAAGATCGGCAGCAATGGTGGAAAACAGATCCCGTTTCACCTTCACTCCTGAATAAGTAATTCCATAAGATGGACTTTCCGGGTACTTTCCGGTTGATTCATAGCCTGCTGTATAGCCTGTAGCCAATACTTCATGTTTAGGGTATTTCAAGAGCTCGAGTGCTTCGTCTATTGTCTTTGGACCATTGCTCATGGATGCCGATGCAACCAGTGTTGCCACTTGGTCGCCCCTATGTATGGCTTTGTATTCGAGACCGAGCATTCGATTTTGGCGCATGGCCTCTTCAAAAGGATGGTCCTCGTACGTAGCCCCAAAAACATGATATAAGGTTGAATCGATGGCCAAGATGAATAATATGATAATAGCGACCCTTAATAATAATGCCTTCAAAATCTTCATATGTATTTGTTTCCACTCCTCTCACAAGGATATTTGTTCCCTTTCCTGAGTGAAAGTATTCATAAAGCATAAAAACAATCTTTTTTCACACAAAAAAGAACCGTCTTTCATTGACGGCCCTTCCCTTTTTTAAAACATTTGATATCCTTTATTTCTTAAAACCCTAATAACCACACCAGCTAAAATCGCGCCAAGCAGCCCGCTTGATAAAATAATGATATCTGCCGAATGCAATGATGTAAGGTTCGTCCCAAGGTGTGAAAAAGATATTCCTGGATTTCTGAAATATTCTATTAGCTTTGTTTCATTGACAATGACAATGAAGACGATTGGAAATAAGAAGACCATGATCCACGAAGAACGAAAGAGCATATTCAACAAAAAGCCAATTCCGAAAAACAATATGAAAAATAAGAGTATTGAGATAATTAAAACAGGCAATGGCATGTTAATCTAGACCCTCCTTAAAAGCACACCTTTAGTTTACTGAAAAAATAATTGCCACGTCAACGACTTAATACCAAATAATTCCGAAGAATAGATAATTAACCAAATCACATGAATAATTTATACGATGTATACCCAAATTGATCTCCCGGGTTCACACCGTCGAGCATTGTTTGCATTCTTTCCTTTTTAAAAGCTAAAAGCTGCTCCAATAATACAGAGTGCTTGCCTTCTTGGACCAGTAAATCAGGGTCAAAAAATTTAGCTTCATATAATTCATCCAATTGAGCGGTGACTTCAAAACTGAGCGGTTTTAGTAAAAATATTAACATATTATCACTTATATCCCCTTTGATGACTCCGCTTCGCACTCCCACCATACCTTCGACTTTCGTATGAATACCCGTCTCCTCCAACACTTCCCTTACGACAGCATCATCAACGGTTTCGTCATTTTTGACAAAGCCAGCCGGGAGCGACCACTGCCCTTTCAATCCGCCATACCTTTTGTTAACGACCAACCACTCACCTTTATCCGATATCACAAGGCCAGACACTGCCAGCCAAACATTTTTGCATCGTTCCACCAAACTCCACTTCCTCCATTATGATTCTTTTTATGTAGTGTAAACTCCAAATCACAAAACCTATGATGACTAAAACGTTCAAGTTCAGGATGATTTACTTTATAGTGCTCCATCCCCCTTATCCCATTATATTCCACCTGCGAACGGTACATACTCCGGACTCCTGGTACATTCTTCGATACATGCCAATGAAAAAGCCATTCAGGGACAATCCCCAAATGGCTTTTTCCTATTATATATCGAAAAAACTTAAAGGACGTTGAATTTACCCTTTTTAGCAACGAGAGAAGCTCCGCCAATCAGTAACAATGCTCTGTTGTCGACCATCTTCTTCAAGAATGATGCAGTCTTACCTGTCACTTTCTTGCCGAATACAACCCCAATCGCATTGTCATCGCCAAGCGAGCATACCGTTCCTTTGTTTTCGAATGTGAACGTATCAAGGTCACTTTCGTTACGAACCAACTTAGTTAGGTTTTTGGCAATGACTTCACCTTGCTGCATGGCTATTTGTGCAGTCGGTGGATATGGCCGATTAATTTCTTCGTTGATGATCAACGCACAATCACCTACGATGAAAATATCATCATGCCCTGGTGCACGCATATCAAGGTTCACTTTAATCCGCCCGCGCATAGCTTCAAATCCTGAAGCTTCAATCACGGAGTTACCACGCACTCCAGCGGCCCATACAACGGTTCCGGCTTTGATTTCTTCCACTTCATCTTCGCCTTTTCCCACGATGATGCCTTCAGGGGTTGCTCCCTTGATCGGTGTACCTATTTTAAATTCCACACCTTTTTTCTCAAGGTAAGAAACGGCATAATCCACCAATTCCGGATCGAAACCAGGAAGGACCGCTGGTGCTGCCTCAACACAGTACATCCGAACCTTTTGGAAGTCGATGTCGTATTCTTTACAAAGTTTAGGGACACGGTTTGCCAATTCACCAAGGAATTCAATACCAGTAAAACCAGCTCCACCAACAACGATTGTCAAGCGGTCTTCATTTTTCTCTGCCTCGGAGCTGTAAGTAGCAAATTGCAATTGTATATGGTCACGTATTTTACGTGCTGTGTTCACGTTAGAGATGGAAAAAGCATATTCTTTTAGTCCTTGGATCCCAAAAGTTTCTGATTCAGGCCCAAGTCCAATCACTAGGTAATCATAAGAAATTTCGTCGTTTTCAAGGATGACTTTTTTGTCTTCTGTCTTGACTTCCAAAACAGAATCTTGGATGAACTTAACTTTGTTGCCGTTAATGACACTTTTAATTGGATAGCGCACACGATCATGATGAAGCGTGCCAGCAGAAGCTTCATGCAGCCATGTTGTTTCATAGTGGTAATCATTTTTATTAACTAACACGATTTCAGCCTCATTTTGACCTAATGCCTTCTGCAAGCGAGTAACGGTCATCAAACCACCATAGCCTGCTCCTAAAACAACGATAGTTGGCTTTTTCAAAAGAATTCGTCCACCTTTACGATATTTTCTTGTGATGCTTTCCATAACTAATATTTATTTTATTAATTTCCATTATAAAAAGCACTCTTATACATTTGTGACGTATTTCACGTAACACTTCATAATTTTCATGAAAAATTCATAAAATTTTACCAATTGATATATAAGTAAATATTAGTCTTTTTCCATACCTTTGACAAGTAACAATCTGAACTTTTTCGTATAAAAATCAAACCCAAAAACGCTACTTTTTTACCAGAAAAGAAGTATATCCACACTATATCCCCCAACCTTAGTAAAGAGTATCCTCACCTGCATATTGAAGGAAGGGCAAAGGATATTCATCATATAACGCGTTATTATAGTCAAAACTTTCTAACTTTTCTAATCTTTCTCCTTTTTTAAAGATTCAACTATGTTAAAATAAGAGAATAAATTTCAGCAAACCTAGTATATCGGAGGGATAACGTTGGAAGTTAATGAAAAAGTTTATGATATCACCATCATTGGCGGAGGCCCAGTTGGGCTATTTACTGCATTTTATGGTGGCATGAGACAAGCATCCGTAAAAATCATCGAGAGCTTACCTCAATTAGGCGGACAATTGTCAGCTCTTTATCCTGAGAAATTCATCTATGATATAGCAGGTTTTCCTAAGGTGCGTGCTCAGGAGCTAGTGAATAATTTAAAAGAACAAATGGCAAAGTTTGAACAGACCGTCGTCTTGGAGCAAGCCGTTCAAGAAGTGGAAAAGCAAGCCGACGGAGTTTTCAAGTTAACGACAGATAAAGAAATCCATTATTCCAAAACCATCATCATTACGGCTGGAAATGGTGCTTTCCAGCCCCGTCGCATCGAAATTGATGATGCAAGGAAATATGAAAGCAGCAATCTTCACTATTTCATCGACGACCTTAATCATTTTGCAGGCAAAAAAGTGGTGGTCTTCGGAGGCGGTGACTCTGCAGTGGACTGGGCACTAATGTTGGAGCCCATCGCTGAGAAAGTGAGCATCATTCACAGAAGAGATAAGTTCCGTGCCCACGAACATAGTGTAGAAACCCTTAAAAATTCAAAAGTTGAAATAAAGACTCCTTACATACCTTCAGAGTTGATTGGTACTGCAGGACGGATTCATACAGTTGTCATCAAGGATACAAATGGTGAAGATACAGAAACGATGGAAGTGGATGCAGTCATCGTCAACTACGGCTTCGTTTCTTCTCTTGGTCCCATTAAAGAATGGGGACTTGATATTCAGAAGAACAGTATCTTGGTGAATTCCAGAATGGAAACGAATATCCCAGGGATATATGCAGCAGGTGATATCGCAACATATGACGGTAAAGTCAAATTAATTGCAAGTGGTTTTGGTGAGGCACCCACTGCTGTCAATCACGCCAAGCAATATATAGACCCAAAAGCAAAAGTTCAGCCAATGCATAGTTCCTCGATGTTCTAAACCGAAATCCGGCTTTCATAGCCGGGTTTCAGACTGTAGACAAACTCGATAATAACGGAGTTTGTCTACTTTTTTTTTTGAAGGTTTGTAAAATTCCGCAGGCGTCTCGCACAACCGTTCCAATTAACTTAGATGGAACCGCTTTTGACTACAAACTGGAACCGGCTTACATTAAGCCGGTTTTTTAGTTATCCCCAATTCCATGATTGTGGATAAGTTTTTTCATTAGTTATCCACATGCTTAATCTTGTTATTCATAGGGTAAAGAATAGGAAAAGATCAGAAAGGAGAATGCACATATATGAATATTTTAATCGCAGGAGCCCATGGAACGACCGGAAAGCAGATTATTAAGGAATTATCGAAAAATCCACAAATGAACGTATACGGAATGATCCGGAAAAAAGAACAGGCCCAAACGATAAAAGGACTCGGCGGGCATCCCATCCTTGCAGATTTAGAGGGAAATGTGGATAAAGCAGTGGATAACATGGAAGCCATCATTTTTGCAGCTGGTTCCGGACCAAATACGGGACCTGATAAAACGACAGCTGTGGATAAGAATGGTGCGATTAAACTTGTTGATGCGGCCAAGAAAAAGGGAATCGACCGATTTGTCATGTTAAGCTCCGTCGGTTCTGATCATCCGGAGCAAGCCCAAGAAGGGATGCGCCATTATCTTGAATCAAAGCGTGATGCAGATGAACATTTAAAAGCAAGCGGGCTGACATACACGATTGTCCGGCCGGTTGCTTTGACAAATGAACAATCTGTCGGAAAAATCTTTGCGGATGAGAAAGTGGATCATACGAATAAGTCTATTCCAAGAGCCGATGTAGCCACCGTTCTTGCCCAATCAGTAACAGAGGAAACTACATTCAACAAAACATTCGAAATTTTTAGCGGCACCCTTCCCATCAAGGAGGCTCTGAACAATATTTAAAAGTAGAAAATAAGCATGAAAAAGAGGCACCTTTATCTGGTGCCTTAAAGACTGTCGACAAACTAGATAAAAACCGAGGTTTGTCGACAGTTTTTTGAGGTTGGTAAAATTCGAAACGAAGGACACTCGCTTTCCGCGGGAGTCTCGCACACCCGTTCAACTTTGTTTTATCCTTTTACCTACAGTCTTAGGGGCACCCATATCTAGGCCCCCTTTTCTAAAAGATTTGAGTTTCTTAGCAGTTTTCCGGCGTACCAGCGTTTTTTGCCGTTTTGAAGGAAGACCCGCAACCGCATGAAGCGATAGCATTTGGGTTTTCGATCGTAAAGCCTCCACCCATCATCGTTTGTTTATAATCAATTACTGTGCCATTCAATATATCAGCATCCCCGCTATCCACAAGGATCTTAATTTCAAACTGTTCCAGCTGGCTATCTTTCTCTCCGGGTTCTTTTTCAAAACCCATTCCGTAGGATAATCCACTGCAGCCTCCGCCTTTAACGGCCACTCTTAAAAAGGAACCCTCTTCACCATTTTGTTTCATCATTTCTTTTATCTGAAAAGCAGCAGCTTCCGTTACTTGAACAACTTCACTCACAATAAATCCCTCCTTCTTCTGATATGTGAGATAGACTATTTCTCCTTATAGTATATACCAAAGAATTTCCCCCGCTCAATTTTCCTGCTTGAAAAAAGAAAAACACATCAACCTGGTCGAAATCGATTTTCGCTTGGCTTTATAGGTTCAATCAAACACTGTACAAGAAGAATGATTTTTGAGATTTACTCTCAAGGAACAGTTGCATCCTATTTAACTGGAGACTACAATGGTACCCAAGTATCTGAAGCTAGACTTCTAATATCGCCTGCGACATTTCAAGTAGAATAGAAAATGAAAAGGCAGCCCCGGAAGGAACAGCCTTTTGATTTGTCCTTGATGATTAAAACATTTGATATTCATCAATGAACTTATATATATTTTCCACCAATTCATCCGTTGTCTCTCCTGAAACCACTTCACCGTTAACAAGTGCATATAAGTTACTGGAACATTTTCCGCAATATCCCAAACAACCATATTCAATAATATCTAAATTAGGGTCGCGTTCTAATCGTTCAAAAGCTTCTTGAGCGCCACTGGCCAAATTACTTACACAAAATTCAATAATCGGGTACATTGCTTCACCTCACCATTACTAACAATCCATCTTATTACTTTTCCCAACTCCAGTCAATATTTACGCATAAAAAATAAGCTGATTTCAAGATACCGGTTGTGATTTCCTTTTATATTCGTTATACTTTTGTCGGGGTATGTAAAAAAAGAAAATTATCTAATGTTTTTATTCTTACTACTAATTGGGTATATATATTTAATTAAACTATAAAGGGCTTCATTTGGGGGAATCCTATAGGGGTACTTGTTTTCACAAGTGAAACAATTATCAAATTTTCAATAGATCAAATAAAGGGGAAAATCATATGAAGAATTTAGTCATACTTGGTGGTGGGTATGGTGGTATGCGCATGTTGCAAAGATTGCTGCCTAATCAGCTTCCTGAAAATGTGAGCATCACACTTATCGACCGTAATCCTTATCACTGTTTAAAAACGGAATATTATGCTTTAGCAGCAGGCACCATTCCAGATCAACACATCCGTGTTGCATTTCCTGAACATCCTCGCTTGAAGAACGTATACGGAGAAGTACTTTCCATCGATATGGAAAATAAACAAGTCATTATAGAAAATCAAGATCCTGTCGTTTATGATGATTTAGTCATTGGCCTTGGCTGTGAAGATAAATACCACGATATTCCTGGCGCAGACACACATACTTATAGTATCCAAACAATCGATAAATCACGTAGCACATATTCTGCATTGAATAATTTAGGTGCAGGTGCAACCGTTTCGATCGTTGGTGGCGGACTTAGCGGTGTTGAACTGGCAAGTGAATTGATCGAAAGCCGCTCAGACTTAAACGTTAAGTTATTTGACCGCGGACCGCATATTCTATCAGCATTCCCAGAAAGATTAAGCACCTTTGTCGAATCTTGGTTTGATAAACATACGATTGATATCATTCATCATTCAAATATAACCAAAGTAGAGCCAAACCTTCTTTATAATGGCGACGAAGCCGTTCAAAGTGACGTTATTGTATGGACAGCTGGAATTCAGCCAAGTAAAATTATCCGCGATATGGATATTGAGAAGGACCGCCAAGGAAGAGCTGTCCTGACGCCTCAGCATTTCCTTCCATCAAACGATAGCATCTTTGTAGTCGGCGACTGTGCGAGCTTACCGCATGCACCTAGTGCGCAATTAGCTGAATCTCAAGCTGAGCAAATCGTCCAGGTCCTTGTGAAAAAATGGGCAAATGAACCACTTCCAGAAAGCTTCCCTACCATGAAATTAAAAGGGACATTAGGCTCCCTTGGGAAGAAACAAGGTTTTGGTCTTGTTGCAAATCGTCCTATCACTGGAAGAGTGGCACGCCTCATGAAATCAGGCATTCTCTGGATGTATAAATACCATAACGGTTGATCTACAACTTTCATATGCCACATTTCAAAAACTGACCCATGCGCTCCTGTATGGGTCAGTTTTTTATTTCTTCCATTATATATCAATTCTGCATCCTATATCCGTATTTTTCCATCGTTTCCACCACTTTTTTGAGACGTACATTTCCTTCTGCAATGATCTCATCTTCAATGCGGACCAGTGGATAAAATAAGTCCTCTTCGATCATCTTCGCGGCAAAGCTCTTTTGGTTCATCTTTTCTGGAGGATTATACATATCTATATAGGAAATCTTGAATTTCTGCTCTGGAAACTTTCTTGTTAAAGCGGCTTCTAGCCACTCACACGTATCTTTCGATGAGGGGAGATTCACACAGCTTGAGCAAATTTGTTCCGCTCCATATACTTCTATTTCAATTTCTTTCTTAACCATGCTATCCCTCCATTATTTTAGTTTATTTGATTCATTTTGAATACTTTTAAGAAACATTCACCGGTTTCCAGCTTATCTGAATAATATAGATTATATTTCCGCAAAGTTACAGTTGGATTTTTTACTATCTTCGCATTATAATATGATTATGAAAGGAGTCGATTGCAATGTCTAACCAAACAATGGAAGTACAAGTTCAAGAAGTTCTAGATAAGCTTCGTCCGTTTCTTCTTCGTGATGGCGGTGACTGTGAACTAGTTGACGTAGAAGATGGAATTGTAAAATTACGATTACTAGGAGCTTGCGGAAGCTGTCCAAGTTCGACCATTACACTAAAAGCTGGGATTGAGCGCGCCCTTCTTGAAGAAGTGCCTGGTGTAGTGGAAGTTGAACAAGTTTTCTAATACCCTTTAATAATAACAAGCAACGTATAGAAGAATCCTTCTTCCATATACGTTCAACCATTTTCATACAGACCAGAACTTGTTATAGAAATAAAGCTGACTCGGCTTTTGCCCTATCAAAATTGATACGGCTTGACGCGGGTCAGCTTTTTTTATAACAGTCATTAAGTTAAGTATGGCTCACAATTTCAAAAATTTCAATTTCTTTTTTTCTTGCTCTGATAGGATTGCCGTATGGCTGCCATCATTATCGATTTCCAGCTCTTTCACAAGAAACTCCGGAAATTCCTCCTTCAATCCAGTGAGCACCCTTTCAGATTTTTCAACGGATGCCAGGCATAAAATAGTGGGACCCGCTCCGCTTAGAGCTGTACCAAATCCACCTTCTTTTTGGACAACCTCTTCAATAATTGCTAAATGGGGGACTAGCTCTGCTCTATAGGGCTGATGGAAACGATCACTTTGCATCATTTCACCAACTAGCTTCCAATCTTTCGATAAGACTCCGGCAAGCAAAACATTGGCGGCTGCACTTCCGCTTATCGCATCTTTATAGGGAAGTGAATGTGGGAGAACATTTCTTGAATCCTCCGTAAGCAATTCAAAATTGGGAATGATGGCAATCACCTTAACTCCTTCGATTGGAAACGAAACAACATCGGTTCTTTGCTCTGTATGAAGGCCCACAACCAATCCGCCATAAACAGATGCCCCTGCATTGTCAGGGTGCCCTTCAAAGAGTGAAGCATGCCTATTCTTTTCCTCATCGGATAAATGGAGTTCACCTACGATGTTGGCTAATTCAATACCTGCTACAATGGCAGACGCACTGCTGCCAAGACCGCGTGCCAGTGGAATTTCACTAGAGACGAAAAGTCGGCATGGAGATAGTTCCTTTCCATAAGAAGCCGCCGTTTTCTTGGCAATTTGGACGATATAATTACGATCATCCCTTGGAAAAACGGACATTTCCTCTGAAAGTGGGATGACTTCCCAATGATCTGATGAAGATCCGTGTATTTCCAAGTAAAGCCCTAGCGCCAGACCGATGGAATCGAATCCTGGTCCTAAGTTGGCCGTACTCGCTGGCACACGGATCAAGAACATCTCGGAATCCCCACTCATGCCTGTTTCACACCTTGCAGATGTTCTAAAATGACCTCTTCATCCATTGGCAGCAGTGTCGGTTGGATCGTGCTTGTATCGACTGCTACATTTGGATCTTTCAATCCATTCCCTGTCAGAACCGCAACGATCTTACTTCCTTTTTTGATTTCACCGCTTTTTAATTGTTTATAGATGCCTGCAATGGAAGCACATGATGCTGGCTCTGCAAACACTCCTTCTTTTTTAGCAAGGAAATGATAGGCTTCCAGAATTTCTTCGTCTGTCACCTCATCGATTTTACCTTTTGACTCATTTGCTGCTTCCACAGCGAAGTTCCAGCTGGCAGGATTACCAATCCGTATTGCTGTTGCAATCGTTTCAGGATTTTCAATAATGGTATCGCGGACAATCGCAGCTGCGCCTTCCGCTTCGAACCCTCTCATTTCAGGAAGGCCCGTTTGTTTCGATTCATTATATTCTTTAAACCCTTTCCAGTATGCTGTTATATTCCCTGCATTCCCAACTGGAAGCGCCAATATATCCGGCGCAGAGCCAAGAGCGTCACAAATTTCAAACGCCGCCGTCTTCTGCCCTTCGATCCGATACGGGTTGACCGAATTCACAAGTGTTATTGGTGAACTCTCGCTAAGAGAACGGACGATTTTTAAAGCTTGGTCGAAGTTCCCCTCGATCGAGATGATTTCTGCTCCGTACATAACGGCTTGAGCAAGCTTGCCCATGGCGATTTTACCTTCTGGAATGACTACGATGCAGCGCAGGTTTGCACGAGCAGCATAAGCGGCTGCAGCAGCTGATGTATTCCCGGTAGAAGCACAGATGATCGTGTCGCTGCCCTCTTCGATCGCTTTGGCGACGGCCATGACCATTCCGCGATCTTTAAACGATCCTGTCGGATTCGCCCCTTCATATTTTACATGTAAGTCGATTCCCCACTCTTCGGATAATCGATTCAGTCTAATTAAAGGTGTATTCCCCTCCAATAGGGATAGTGCAGGTGTCTTTTCATTGACTGGTAAAAATTCTTTATACGTGCTTATAAGTCCTTGCCAACTCATTTGATTTCCTCTCCTTCAACTCGGTATGTACTCTTCACTTCTCTTACCATATTGTAATCATGTAATTTCTGTTTTATTTGCTCAAATGCAGCCAAAGTGGAAGTATGTGTAACTAATACGATTTCGGAAGATTCCTTTTCATCCAACGGCAATTGAAGGATTTTATCGAATCCTACCCCATGCTCTGCAAATAAATTGGTGATTCTCGCCAAAACACCCACTTCGTCCTGAACATGTAATCGAATGAAGAACTTAGCGGAAATTTCAGTCGCGTCTTTTAATTGTTTCGGGAATTGCGGTGAAACGGCACTTCGGCCATTTACGCCAAGCCTCATATTCTTGATGACGGTCACCATATCCGAAACGGCGGCCGTCGCTGTCGGAAGACTGCCTGCTCCCGGTCCGTAAAACATCGTTTCCCCTACAGCTTCCCCATAAACGTATACCGCATTATACTCATTATTTACTGATGCTAACGGGTGTGCTTCCGGAAGAAGTGCAGGTTGGACACTTACTTCGACCCTGTCTCCCGCCCTCGAAGCGACTCCAATCAGTTTCATTGTATAGCCAAGCTTTTTACTATATCTCAAATCCTCTTCGGATATATCAGTAATCCCTTGTACCTCCACATCATTCAAGCCAATGTTCATTGAGAAACCAAGTGTGGATAGTATCGCCATTTTACGGGCTGCATCCAATCCTCCTACATCGGCTGTTGGATCCGCTTCAGCGAATCCAAGCTCCTGAGCTTCCCTCAATACGTCATCATACGTTCTGCCTTCTTTGCTCATTTTCGTTAATATGAAGTTCGTCGTTCCATTGACGATTCCCATCATTTTCGTGATTCGGTCAGAAGATAATCCATCAACAAGACCACGTAAAATCGGGATACCCCCGGCAACACTTGCTTCATAGAAAAGGTCACATTTATTCTCAGTTGCTAATTCAAGCAGGTCCGGACCATATAAAGCCATCAAGTCTTTATTGGCCGTGACGATATGCTTTTTATTTTTTATTGCCTCTATTAGATAATGGCGTGTTTCTTCAATTCCACCCATAACTTCAATCACAACATCAATCTCGGGATTCGAAATGATATCTTCGGGATTGTCAGTTAATATTCCTTTATCAATCTCGACAAGCCGCTCTTTCTTCATGTCTTTGACAAGTATCTTCTTAATGGAAATGGAACAGCCTACTTGATGCATAAGCTTGTCCTGATGCCTTTCAATGATTTGTACGACTCCTGATCCGACTGTACCTAACCCCAATAAACCGATCGAGATGGCTTTCATATTTGGTTCCCCCTAAAAAACTGTTTTCCTGAAGAAAACACTTGTATTTGTATAGTAGACATTATAAGTTTAATTCATATAATTATCAATAGTTAGAAAAGATGAATACACGAACATTTTTTGTCCATCCCTTGAAAGAGTAAGAGCGGATAACACTTATTTTTTTATGGGAAAACCATTTTAATGATTATTAGTTAACCGACTTTAATGAATCATTTGTCCCCATTATTATATGTGGCTTTTGCTCGGGATCCATCCATTTCAGTAAACTGAGGACGTTCTTTTCAGCAGTGGCTGTACATCCTGCCGTAGGTTTTGTTTCACCTCTCCAAATATGAAAAAAGATTGCACTGCCTTTTCCTTTTATGATGGGGTTCGTATTATAATTAATGACCGCCCCATACTTATAGAGTTCATGATTCATCCTTTCGAAAGACTTCCATTTACCTTCGGGATTTCCTTTGTAGGTTTTCCACTTGTTATAATCGTTGGATGTTTGATCATCAATCCAGTAGTCATATTTTGTCGTTTTCTTATAACCCATTTTCACGCCTGCCGGCTTCGTTTTGCTTCCAAAAGCCGTACCGAATGAATAAATACCAACCGGGGATTTTCCATCGCCCTCTTTTTTACTCTTCGTAAAGCCGTTCTTCCCAATGACGCCTTCCATCTTCTTTAATGCTCGTCGCCATTCGCCTTTTTTCTTCTCATATGTTTGGATCGTGACCTTCGTGTCACTCATCGACTTCCCTGTCACCGATACAATTTGGTTGACGCCTTTTCTCGTATCGAATTTCTTTTGCAGGGCTTTTTCACTGGAGCTGAAAACCTCTTTTGCATCCGCCATACTGATATATGCAGTCTTTTTAGAGTGACAGACCTTATACCAGTCTCCAGTTCTCCCACTGACTGATAGCTCAGTATTTTTCTTATAAGTTTTTACTGTTTTACTTGCAGCCGACGCCTTTTCTTTCAGATCCGTAGTAGTCTTAATGACAATTTTGAATTGAGTTGCTTCACAACTTGTTTTCATTTCTGCCTTAGCAGGCATTGTCGCTTGGATGACTAACAGGAATAAAAGGGCGGCCATCATCATCCTTTTCATGGACTAATCCTTCCCGAACTTGAAGTAACCCAGTTAATATCTAACTATTCAAAAAAATCTTGTTATTATCATAACATAGTAAGTAAAGATGAATCATATTTCTTTCCAGTTTTCATCTAAATCCAATCGATTTGTGGCAAATTATATTTCTTGGCGGGGACTTCCGCCAATTCATAAAAGTTTTTGAGGAATGACTCATATTGTTGGGATGACTTCGTGATTGAAGATATCTTATCCTCCAGTTCATTCGACCTTGACTCCGTTGTTTTTGAAAAATACTCCTCCACTGTTTCAAAGTAATGGATGGGAAATAGCATTCTGGAATATAACAGCCGGGCTGAAAAACTTGAGAACGGTTCAATGGTCTGATATTGGTGAAAAAAATGTCCAATTCCCCGCTGATGGGTATGCACATTTTCAAAATAGTGTTCCCTCACCCACTCTGCGACATCCCTGGTTCCGTGGTCAAAAACCCAATCAAACGGATTTTTCATCCATTTATTGCTTTTCCAAGTATCATGTAAAAAGCGTTCATAACATACGGTTCCACTATCGACAATTTGCGGGGTATCATCAATTTCCGTGTCGACTAAATATTGAATCGCATTTTCACCTAATACCATATAATAGGGAAAGGTTTCTATAAATAATTTTTCAAACTGGTTATCAGGATGAGCATTCAGCTTATCCCTCCAAATCCCTTCTAGTTGATCGATCCTTTGTTCCCAAAGTTCCTTCCATTTACCAATTCTTGAACATGTTTGAATCGTTTCATTGATACCTCTTCCACGCTGATGGAATCTGGCCAGACGTCTTCCTGGATTGAAATTTTTCGGACCTTCCAAAGCCTGATTGGCAAGCAGGATGAATAATTGTTCATCCGCCTCAGAAACGTAACTGCCATGATTGGCAAGAACAAAGGCCGAAACGTGACGATCTCCTTGTGAAATCAGATATTGAGACATTTTATGGCGTTCGACTAATTCCTCCTGCTCCATATTCTCAATGGGAACGATGCTGTAAACCATATTTCCTGACAGGAAGCTTGGAAACCTGCTGTTGGCTTCTTCGCGCTCAACTTGTATACCGTAATTATTAAAAATGATTTCTTCTATCATGGAATGGCCCCCTTCTTTAAATGGATATAATAGAAATATTGGACATCATATACTTATATATATGTGGAATAACCCGTTTTCTGAATGATTATCGAAACCTTCTTAGAAAATCGGAACATCTTACATGATTTTTCACTTTAAAGAAATCAAAATACAGGCATTTGAACTATCCCTAAAAATATAGAGAAATGGGTGATGACATGGCTAATATTGAACAATCAATGTCAGAACAAACGGCTCGAAGATGGCTAAGTGAACGAGGAGTGAAGCTGGAGGATATCGCTGAGCTTGTCATGTATTTACAATCAAGTTATCATGAAAATCTCCAAATCGCCGATTGCCTTCACAATGTCGAACGGGTCCTTTCCAAACGCGAAGTCCAAAATGCCATCCTGACCGGCATTCAATTGGATATACTAGCTGAGAAAAAACTGCTTGAGGAACCTTTGCAAAGCATCATTGAAATAGATGAAGGCCTTTATGGGGTCGATGAAATATTAGCTTTATCCATCGTTAATGTTTACGGATCCATCGGCTTTACCAATTATGGTTTCATCGATAAACAAAAGCCGGGTATCTTAAAATATTTAAACGATAAAAGTACAGGTAAGGTCAACACCTTTTTAGACGATATCGTTGGGGCAATTGCAGCTGCCGCTTCAAGCAGGCTTGCCCACAGAACCAAAAATGCAGAATAGGAATGTCATATGTTCCTTTAATGGTTTACAATGATAAACCTCCAGTGAATGGAATTTGAAGTTTTTCGACATAAAAAAACCAGGGCTGCCTTAGCAGACCTGGTTTTTTTCATTCGAAGTGCCATAGGTCGAGCGTGTCCACCACATATGTTGGCTGCTCCTTATATTGCTTTAAGCGTTCTTTTGTCGTAACGCCAGTATGTACAAGCAATGTATCAATACCCGCATTAATGCCAGCCATGATATCCGTATCGTAGTTATCGCCAACCATGATGGTCTCTTCTTTAGGCACCCCTAATACTCTTAGAGCTTGCTCCACTATGACGGATTCAGGTTTTCCTATGAAAATCGGCTGTACCTGAGTCGAAACGGAAACAACGGATGTCAAAGCACCATTCCCCGGCAAAAGTCCTTGTTCAGTAGGAATGGCAATATCCCCATTGGTCGAAATGAAGGTGGCGCCATTTCTAACTGCAAGACTGGCTTTTGATAACTTTTCATAATTGACACCGCGGTCGATGCCCATCACCAGAAAGTCTGGATGATCATCCACCAGCTTCATTCCTTTTTCCTTTAGCGCCTCGATAATGCCTTCTTCCCCCACTACATAGACGGATGCATCTTTCTTTTGCTCAGCTATGTAGTTCGCAGTGGCCATGCTTGTCGTAAAAACCTGATCATCTTCCGTTGAAATGCCGATGCTTCTCAATTTATCCGCTACCTGTGCCGGAGTCCGGGAAGAGTTGTTTGTTACGAATAAATAAGGGATATCCCTTTTTCTTAGTTCATTTATAAACCCTGCCGCTTCCGCAATTTGTTCCGTCCCGCGGTACATGGTGCCATCTAAGTCAATTAAATACCCTTTATACGACTTCATTCGATTTCGCCTTCCTAACGCTACTAGTTTTTAAAAGCAGACACAGGTCCCAATTCATTTATTAAATAATTTCTCACCAAATTTGGAAACTGTTTGAATGCCTCGATATTCTCCTTGAATACGGTATGCAGTTCTTTGTGATCCACTTCAATGAAATCCTGAACCAGCATTTTCCTTAACGGCAGCACATTTTTAAATTGTATCGCTTTATCTTCTGAAATGACCTTTTCATCATGCAGAATATCGATAATATCTTCATAACTGCCTGGATCACGCATAATAAAACCATCAATTACCGCATTCCCTACATCCAACACGGAATCGATCGAAGTATGTATAAGCCTTTCAGCAATAAGTTCGGAAACGTCTCCATCCCAATTATCATGCCCTTCAAAAAGTCCAAGCTGCTTTTCAAGAAAACCTAATATTTGTTCAATCTTTTGGCGGTCTACAAAATACATTTTTTCCAGATCCTTTCTGATCTAAGGTGATATAGGAATCATTTCTATAGTTGAATGGTCAGCCCTATTAAACTTATGTGCCATTCCAACCTTATTCTTTGATGATACCATAGCTTCTCCCTTACGCTCAATTCCTTCGACTAGAGCCTTTGAACCAGTACCTTTACAAAAAGCAATAGTAACGCATCCATCGGCCATTTTTCTTCCAGTTAAAAACCACAATTACGGCACCATTTGTATTCTTAACAAATATTCTTTGATTGATGAATATACAAGCGGTATGATGCATTAGCTTGAAGAAGTACCAATTCAGCCAAGGAGCGCCAAAAATGGCTGTTCCCCTATTGTAGTCACTTTGTTATGATGGAATTACAAATGAAAAGATAAGAAGAGAGGGATACTATGGAAGATCGTTTTTATTTATACAACGACGTCGTTGATTCAAAAACCCGGTTCATAAGTTTCATGGGTGCGGAATCAAGATTCGATTTGGCCATTACAACAACCGATCGCTTTTATGGAAAAAAACTTGTATTAAATATGCAAAGTAACCGATTCGCGATTATTGGACCAGATGATTTAGAAGAGGAAGGCTATCTTGAGCATGCCTTTCAGTTGACAGAAGCGGAAGCCGAAGAACTAAGTCACTTTTTAATGGAAATCGTCTGAAACCTGAAGTTTTTTTCTTAAACGGGAAAACCTACTGAATGTACGATTACATGAGGGGGGATTACCTTGGACAAAGAAGAGGAATATCACGATTTCTCCAATGTCGAAAAGCAGCGGGATTTTTTGATTCCTGAAGAATTTCCCGAAGGACCTGTTGGATCACCCATTGCAAAAGATGAACCAGTGCAGAATAAAAATACACCATGGCAGGAAGGGCAACGATATCAAAGTGCCTTTAATTATGAAAATAAATCGCTGCACGAAAACTTACCTCGAAAATATCCTGGTGCTCATCCGACACATGATGATTCAGAAAAAGATGAACAGCCTCCTTATAAAGGATATGGAAGCTCTTAACTTGGAAGGCCAGAGTCAGTTCTGGCCTTCTTTATTTCTTTATTTTCTTCACTACGAAATATGGACAGCCAAAATTACAGTATTCATATAAATATTCACTAAGCGTGCTTATTTTAGTATCGAACGTCGCTTTCTGATTCGTATCATCAAAAAATCCACGAAGTCTTAATTGGCCATAACCCCAATCGCCTACAATATAATCATACTTCGTTAAAATCTCACTGTATCTCGCTTTAAACGCTTCTTCGTTATAGCCTTCCCTTTCATCCTCGATGATTTCATAGGTCAAGTTATTGATGTTAATCATTTTTTTCACCTCTCATAAATACATTCCTTATTTAAATTATAACTGATTCCCCATCAATTACTAAGCGAAATATAGAGAAATATGTTCATCCTAAAGTTACGGGGGTGTAATTGATGAAAAAAACAATAATAACGATAGGTTTAAGCTCGATGATTGCACTAACCGGATGTTCCGATAAAAAAGATCTGGGGCTCGGTGCAAAAAACCATGCTGGTAACCCGACAAACGTAAATAATCCAACTCAATATTATGACGAGGATTATCGTAATCATGACAACAAAAGTGATGATTTCGGCTTTACACGCACAAATAAGACGACTCATGATGGCCGTAACATTTCCAACAAAACAGCTTCCATAGATCGTGAACAACTGTCTGATGTGATTTCAAAACTTAGTGTACAGATTCCAAATGTCAATGATGCCGCTACCCTCGTTACTGATGAGGAAGTGCTTGTCGTATATGATACCAATACCAAGGATCGGACGGAAACCGCAGACCAAGTTAAACGTACTGCCATGTCCATCGTGCCTCGCTACTATCATGTCTATGTCAGTGATGACTATCAAACCCTTGCCCAAGATGTCGAGAATTTCTCTACATTGAAATCCGGCAGCAAAGGAATCGACTATACAATCGAACAAACAATCAAAAGAATGCTGAAATCGCCTCAAGGATACAAAATGAGTAACGAAGAAAATGAAAATGGAGAAATGGTTAACGATAAAAGAGATCATCACGATAACATACACCAAAAAATAGATAATCTTTAATCATCCAATAAAATGAAAGGACCGAATTTTGAACTGCACCCCAATTGTTAGACAACATCTAACAATTGGAGGTGCAGTTTTTTTGACTAAATATACGATAGACGAAAAATTACATGCAGTTTTAGAGTACTTAGAAGGGAAAAAATCCTATAAATCCATTGCACAAGAAAGAAATGTAGGTTTATCCCCTCTGAAAAGATGGGTCGCTCGCTATCTAAAACATGGGATGGAAGGACTTGCTTCATCCTATACAAATTACACTCTGCCCTTTAAACTAGAGGTACTTAAATATATGAACGAATATGGGGCATCAATCAACGAGACCGCTGTACA